>NZ_FXAG01000024.1 GCF_900177275.1 Pseudogulbenkiania subflava DSM 22618 | reverse complement strand
AATCACTCGACGAACTGGCAGCCCATCGCTGCATCGGCTACGCCTACGTCCATTCCGGGCAGCTGTGGCAATTCGAGCCGGTCGGGCAGAATAACCGGGTACGAACGGCAGTAGTGAAATCAACGCTGGTATTCAACAACGGCGAAGTGATGTGCGATGCCGCCATCGCCGGCCTTGGCATCTGCTTGCTGCCGCGGTTCATCGCTGCCGAGGCGCTGCGCGATGGGCGCCTAATCGAGGCCCTACCCGACACCCCCATCCCTGACACCGTCTACGCGCTATACCCCAGCCGCCGATTTCAGAGCCGCAAGGTCCGCACCGTGCTTGACTACTTGCGCAATCAATTTTCCCGGCCATTGCCTTGGGAGGTCATGCCCGAGTCATAGCGACGCAACTTCGCCGGCTGCGCCAACGCCAATGGCAGGACGTCAAAACACTAATGGGGTGTAGAAGGAGCAAAAAGAAGAGGAGGGCACTGGCTTTGACTGCAGGCGGACTACGACCCAAACTACGAAACGAGCCAGAATGGGAAGCCTTCTTCATCGCCGGTGATGGTCACAAACTTGACACTTTTGGCGCTTATGGAGTGCCGTTGCATTCTGGTCTTGAGCGCAAGAACGTATTTTCACGTGCCTTCCGTTAAATTTTAACAAGCGTGAAAGCTCCAGCCGTGTTGTCGCTCGCCGTCCCACAGCGCCACACAACACTTTTGTCAAAAGCTCCATAGTCTCCAACTCCCTTGCTTCATATCGTCGGCGCGCCCAGTTCGAGGTCCATCCAGGGCACGCGAGAGTCGCCACAGCGTCATCGGACGGCGGTGGCGAGCGACACGCGCAACAGCTCGGATCGCTGACAGATGGCGGACACAGGAGCGCCGCTCGTAGGGTCGACGTGGGCACGCCAGCAGCGCTACTGGAATGAATAGCGCAGGTAACATGCCAGACGAGTTAAATTGTTAAATTCCGTTAAGTTAAAAAATTCGATTGCCGTAAGATAATATGGTGATCCTGTAGTTCGCATAATCTATATTATGTCAAATACGACATGGATTTTTACCTGGATGACCCATATTTCAGCACCCTTTCGTGCCCGATGAGATCGACAGAAGCCCAGAGCTTGCATTCCTCGTCCTGCTTTCCGAAGCCCGGGCCATCGGGGCACGAAGGATTTGTGCTGTCCCGCTGAACGACTCCATGCAAACCCGCACGGGTGGTGATACGGGCATTCAGTCACCAAATGCACGGCATCCCTCTCTTGCGATCGCGTCCTGGGCATCCCGCAGCCGCTGCAAATCGTCCTGATAGGCTTTGTTGTTGTTCAGCCGCGCCTGCACCTTGTCGCGCTGCTGCCGCAGCGTGTGACAGTCGACGATGGTTTGCTTAGCCAGTTTGCGCCGAACGGGAGGCATGACGGATTTTCGTCGGCGTGGTTCTTCAACGGTCGCGTGCCAGGTCGCGGGAAACTGCTGCCGCGCTTCCTCGATCGTGGTATTGGAGAAAGTTGCAACCGCGCTCGAGCCAAAGGGGCAGTCGCTTTCCAGAACATAGCGAAAGCTGTCAAAGCGGGAATCCATGCGGCAAACAGCAATCATGCCACGCTCGTCACCTCCTCCGTTGCCCACAAATCCGCCCTGCTCCGGACGTTTCACCGCTGAGGAGCCGACGGGACAGGCGCCGCTGGTATAAGAGATGGCTCTGGTTCTCTCGTGCTCACAGCGCAGGATGCCTGGCACTTCTGTGGCGATCGTCGATTCAACAATCAGGCACAAAGCAGCGAGCAGAATAATTCTCATGGGTAGACTCCCGGTTTTGACACGCCACCACTATATTTCTTTGTCATGGCGAAGTCGAACCAGCGCAAACAGCCCTTGAGTCGCCCCAGCCCAGCCGGAGCGGACTCGGTGCAAAGAGCCCGCAATCGTCATGTTCGCGCCATCGATACCGGGGATGAACGCCCTCTTGGGGTATCACCGGGATGAAGCCAAAATTCCCCCACGAAACACAGTAAATCATTGATTTATATGGATTTACATGAAATATGCTAGGACAGCAGATCAGGGCTTATCGTGGGGGTGGGTTTCGATGTGCAACTTGAGTTCGAACGTATTAAATATTCAGCAAAACCCATAGATTTTTTGCAGTTGTAGCGAATAAATAATGCGGTTAGCAGTCGAAGAACCGCCGTCACGCTTTCATTTATCGCGCCGGCGCTGATCCATCCAGGCCAACCAGCCTACCCGATGGGCTTGGGCGTCGTACAAAGCATGGTGCCAGGGGCGTGCCTTCGTGTGGTATTCGCAACCGCTCGGTCGAAGACCCCGGTGTCAATCAGGGGCCGCAGGTCGAACCATCCGGCTAGGTTGTTCGGCCACTCGCCATCTAACGCATCGGCCAGCAGGTCGCGATCATGCTGAGAGTCACAGGCGATCGTCACGCTGCGCGGCAGCGTGGCAAACCAGTCTCGCAACCGGGCTTGCACGTCCACCTTGCGTACGATGGCCTCCTCGATGCGGCCGAGCTGCGACCATACGGCCGATTGGACGAAGGCATTGCACTTCGATCGGTCGAAATCCTGCACTTCCAGGTACAGTTCGTGCCTGCCGTCTTCGCCAACCATGCCGATGCTGATCAGCTCACAGTCGATGAAGTCGGTGAACTCGGTGTCCAAAAAGATCAGCATCGGCATATCCAGATAGGGTCATCAGCTTGCCCCTGCCGGGGCATGGACTTGGCTCCGCCGATCACACCGGCAGTCCATGTTCTATTGCACGGATGATCCGCCGCACTTGTGCGGTGCCGATCGCCGTATCCACCAGCGTGATCGGCCGGCATTCCAGCTCGTCGTGATGGCACGTCAGCCATTCGACAGCCCGTTCCTTGCTACCCAGCGCTGTTTGCATTTCGCCCACCAGTGTCACCAAGCGTAACAGCCGCTCGCTGGCGGCTGAATCAAGCCGTCCTTCTTTGGTAAGTTGGCGTGTGAATGTTCGCTCCGCCACGCCAATGACCACGCACAGCTCCTCGAGCGGCAACCCCAAGTCTTCCTGCACGGCGGCCAAGTCCGCCGTGGACAAACCTTGGCGAATAGCAGCTACCTGCATCGCGGGCCCCGCCTTCACCAGTTCACACACCGTCCCTTGCATTCTCGTCTCCCTTCGATCATGTCGTTTTTTTTTTTTACGGCTTACCGTTTGGATCGATGGCGCGGTCCGCGCCGTTAAACAGATCCATAGTGATCTCACCCTCGTTGCCCTGCGTGTTAGGGATGACCGATTCAGATTTGCCTTGGAGTAGTTGCCACAGCTCGTCGCGACTGGCACTGAGCTGCTGTAGACGTTCGTTCAGTGTAGCAACACTCGTCTCCAGATGAGTGGCGTGCCCCTGAAGCACGTCGCGTGCCTTGCCAGCGTTCTCCGCTGCCTGCTCGCTGCGGCGTAGCTCCTTGCGGGTGGCCACCAGCTCGGCACCGGTACGGGCCGCGTCCTGGTAGGCGTGAGTCAGCTCGTTCTGCTTCACGATCAGCGTCTGGTTCAGCGTACGCAGTTCGGCCTGCAGCTGCTGCACCTGCTGTTCGTGCCGGCGCTGCTCCTGCTCGCGCTGCTCCTTGACCGACTCGCGGTAGTGTTCGAGCGCTTCGCGCGCGTGGCGGTGCTTGTCTTCGAGCGATTGCCGATGTGCTGCGTTTTCGGCCAGTCGCTCCTTGAGGTCGGCTACCTGTTGTTCGAGTTGGGCATTCAACAGTGTGGCGGCCTGCTGTGCTTGGCGGGTTTGCTCGTGCGCCGCTTGCTCGGTCTGCAGGGTGGCTTCGGTACGCTGCAAGTGGCTGCTGAGCCCTTCTATTTCCTGTTTCAGCTTGGCCACCGCCTTGTCGTGCTGCGCGAGCTGCTCGACATGGCGAGCTTGAAGCTCGCTGACGCGCGCCTCGGCCTCTTCGTGCAGCCGTGCGGCGAGCCGCCCGACCAGGTCCTGGATGGCCTCACTGACGGCGACGCCGCGGCCGAAGCCGGCGCCTTCCTCCTCCTCGAGCTCTTTCAGATAGCGGTGGATCGTGGTCTTCGAGCCGGTATTGCCTAGCTCGGCGCGCACCGCGTCGATTGAGGGGTTGATGCCTTGTGCCAGCAAGGCATCACGCGCTTTTTGGACTTCGGACTTGTAGATGCCGGCTCTGGCCATGATGCCACCTCTGACTCGAATTTCGTACTGTGGTACGTACCATGTAAATACATACCAATAGCCCGGCAATTTCAAGGTGATTCTGGCACAAAATAAGGCGTGATAATCAGGACTTATCACGCCTTAGCCTAAAAACTACCTGGCTCCCCACCGCATGGCGGTGTACTGCCTAGTTCGTAACTATGTCACATGGTCGAATACCAGCCCGATCCCGATACGCCTCCATCCAGTGTTCCGATAGCCTGACGGGTATCGCCATCGGCGATGTGGACACAGCCGCAGTAGCTGCACCGCATGGCACCAGCCGCTTCTTCGACCCTCTTCTGGGCATCTATGCTGAGCCTCATCAACTGGCCCACCGACAACGCACTTTGCCGATTCGCTCCGCCACCGGAACAGCTCCGCGGACAATGGGCATGCATAGCTATTTCTCCAGTCGGGCCATCAAGCGCCGCACTATCTCCATGGTATTGGCGAGAGCGCTCGCTTCATCGCAGTTCAGCCACTCCAGATACTGCTCAGCCCATGTCTTGGGCAACGAGTCTGGCAAGGGTGGACTCGCTGGCGCCGAGGCACCGATTACCGGCTGCCAGTAAAACGTCAGCCCATGGCTCGACGCATCCTGCAAAAAAATACTCGGGTTAAGCATCTGATCCTTGATCACCTCGTATTTCATGTGGATGCCGGTTAGCCAGCGGGCTACCCATACTTCCTCGCCCATGTCGGGCAATCGCTTGGACGACTTGATCCAGCCGTCAGCCGCTGCCCAGTCAGAGTGCTCAAATTTATAGCCCATGGATGCCGCTTTTCCTGCTTATTGCGAAAGGTCATGAATGCCTGCGGTTAGCTCCTTACCGATGAGATCGGTCAAGGGCTGGGCCACACGGAGCACTTCCAGTAGCTCAAGGAAGGTATTAGCGACCAGTGTGGCAAACAAGGAACTCTGACCAAAAATCTCAATGTAATATAACGGTTTACCTTTCTGCAGGGCGCGGTCAAAAGCACGGTACAGGCAAATGCTGGACTGGGCCCACCCCGTTTCCGGCTCCGTCGTCAGTTCCAGGCCGTAGCCATTGGCGACGATATTGGTGTGTGCATCCGCATGTTCTGGGTAAATCTCGATGGGGCATGCAATTTCCACCAAGGTCCCATTTTTCAGTGCATAGCATTCGTTATGGTTGACGACAGTAGTGATGGCTGTTTCGTTCATTACGTGTTCTTTCGTCTTGATTGGTTAAAGCGGCTATGCCGTTTTGACACTCTGTTTTCGGGACGGAGTCATGCCGAATTGGGCGAGGTCCATGTGGTTAGTCAACAGCGAGCTGAAAATCGTCTACCTGTACTCACTCTCGTGCCAGCACATCGATGATCGGGCATGAGGTCTCGCCATCGCCCGCATGGCACTGTTGTACCAGCCCGCCCAAGACATCCCGCATGGCGGCCAGGTCGGCGATCTTCTGTTCGATCAGCGCCAGCTTACGGAGAGCCAGTGCCTGCGTTTCCGCACAGGCGCACCCCCCATTCAACTGAAGGAGCCCGCTGACTTCGGTCAGCGTGAAGCCCAGTGCTTGTGCCCGCTTGATGAAGCGTATCCGTTTCACCTGATCTGTCGTGTAGCGCCGATGACCTCCCTGCGGCTTGGCAGGTTCATCCAGCAGACCACGCCGCTGGTAATAACGGATCGTCTCGACATTGACTCCTGCCGCATCCGCCAACTTGCCGATCGTCAGGTCTGCTACCATCAAAATACCCCTTGATTCCGTACCTTAGTACGGAATTTATAGTAACACTATCAAGGTGAGTTTGAAGGAAACAGGCATGGCACCGAGCAATGGGAAAGGTCCCCTCATCGCCGGGGTACTGGCCGCTATCGGTGGGTCGGTGTGCTGCATCGGGCCGCTCGTGCTGCTGGCGCTGGGCATCGGCGGGACGTGGGTCGGCAGCCTGACGGCGATGGAACCGTACCGGCCCATTTTCATCGGGTTGACGCTGCTGTTTCTCGGGCTCGCCTGGCGCAGGCTCTATCAGATGCCGCGGGCCTGCGACCCGAAGACGCCTTGCGCTAATCCACGCACGATCAGACGGCAGCGGCTCACATTCTGGATTATCTCCGTGTTGCTGCTCGGCCTACTCGCCGTGCCGTCCTTGGTACCGCTGTTCTACTGAAAGGAGCTTCCCATGCTCAATCGTCTGACTGCTGCACTTATTGCCCTTCCCGTTGCAGCATTGGCCGCGCCCCCGAAGACCGTCACGCTCGAGGTGAAGAACATGACGTGCAGTCTCTGCCCCATCACGGTCAAAAAGTCACTGGAGAAGGTGTCCGGGGTGAGTGACGTCAAAGTGGATAGCGACAAGAAGACGGCCATCGTGACCTTCGACCCCGACAAGACCCAGCCGGAGGTGCTGACCAGAGCGACCACGAACGCGGGCTATCCCTCCACCCTGCAGAAGTGAGACTGCGATGAGTGCTATCGTTCTCGAATCCGTGCTGACCTGCCCCCACTGTGGCTTCGCCAAACGAGAAACCATGCCCATGGAGGCCTGCCAGTTCTTCTACGAGTGCAGCAGCTGCAAGGCCTTGCTACGCCCCCATCCGGGTGACTGCTGTGTGTTCTGTTCGTTCGGCTCGGTGAAATGTCCGCCGATCCAGGCGCAGCGCGGGTGCTGTGGGTAGTTGTCAAACCACGCCGCCGGCACCCCGAGCCATCTTTGATAACGGCAAGGCGGATGAAACAGCCGGCGGCGTCCGAACTATGAGTCGGTATCCCCGGCGGGAATGGCATCACAGGAGGAAGGATGCACGAGGATGCTGCAGGAACGTCCACGGCAACATTTCTCGTCAAGAACCGCACCAGGTCATTATTCGTCTGGAAATTGGCCCAGCAATAAACGAACCAGCTCTGCTGCCGGGATTCCACCAAGCCAGCTTGGCTGGACGCCTTGAGCTGGAAGGATATCGTCGCTCGTTATCGCAGGCTCAGACCCTGAAGGGCACCTCGAAAAACTCCAGTTCATGGCATGATGGAGACATGCCCCTTCGGACCGTTCTCGCATGATCAAGAACAGCCTTTTTGCCGGACAAGAACGAGAAGCCAAGCTCGACAGGCTCGGAGATGTACTGCGTACCCTGCAAGAGCATGTCGACTTTGCCGCCTTGGCCGCCGAGATCGACCGTGCCGCACCTCGCCCCAGTCGTGAACGAGGTGGACGCCCGCCGTTTCCCACCGAACTGATGGTGAGGATCCTGCTGATTCAGCAACTGTTCAATCTCAGTGACGAACAGATGGAATTCCAGCTGCTGGATCGCCTGAGCTTTCAGCGTTTCGTCGGCTTGCGTGACAGCAGCCAGATCCCGGATCGCACCACAATCTGGATCTTCAAGGAACGCCTGATCGCCGCCAACGCCAGCGAAACCATCTTTGCTGCCGTTAATCGGCAGCTCAATTAGCATGGCTATATCGCCCGCGGTGGCCAGATGATCAATGCCAGCATCGTCCCCGTGCCGCGCCAGGGGATTACCGCCGAAGAGAAAGAGCTCGTTCAGCAGCAGGCCACTCCGGCCGACTGGCCGCCAGCCAAGCGTCGGCAGAAAGACACCAACGCCAAATGGACCAAGAAGCATGGCAAGTCCTACTTCGGCTATAAGCTATCCGCCAGCACCGACAAGCGCTACAAGCTGATCCGGCGCATCGTGGTTGCCACTGCCAGCGAGCACGACACCCTACACTTCGAGGCGGTGCTCGATCCGGGCAATACGGCCCGTGATGTCTGGGCCGACAAAGGCTACGTCGGTCAGCAGCGTGAAGCCCGCCTGACCGGCCAGAGCTGGCGTCTTCACATCCAGCGCAAAGCCCAGAAAAAGTGCCCGCTGTCCGAGTGCCGGGAAGGGAGAAACCGCCGCATCGCCAAGACCCGCGCCCGTATTGAGCATGTCTTTGGCGCCCTCGAACAGCAAGGCGGCAAGGTCCTGCGCAGCATTGGTCTGGCCAGCGCGACCTTG
Source organism: Pseudogulbenkiania subflava DSM 22618 (assembly GCF_900177275.1). GTDB lineage: Bacteria > Pseudomonadota > Gammaproteobacteria > Burkholderiales > Chromobacteriaceae > Pseudogulbenkiania > Pseudogulbenkiania subflava. The sequence goes on along the minus strand of NZ_FXAG01000024.1, from coordinate 60,659 downwards.
CATCTGAACTGGAAGGTGGCCAGCTACAACCTGCGCCGGCTGTGCTTCCTGAAAACGGCAGGCGTGACGGCCTTAACGCCCAAATGGCGCCTGCGGTGGCTCAAATGGCCACCGGGGCGCAAAAATTAAGCAATAACTGGTGCTAAAACGCATTGGCCTTGCCTCAAGTGGCGGGTTTGTACGTCACGCTCCGCCAAGAATTGGATAATTCGAGGTGCCCAACAGTCTATTCAAACAGAGCTACATTTTTTTGTTATTGCCTACTCATCTAAGACGCAGTTGATGCTTCTTATTCAGCAGTACAAGGTACGCTCAGAAAGTATGAATACAAGCGCTCTGAAGACCAATCTCTGGAACTGAGGGGAAAAACACCCTAAGCTCAATATGGCATAGTGCTATTAAATACGACGTTTTTTGGGCGGGCGACAACCGTTATGTGGCACCGGCGTTACGTCAGAGATACTGATTATGCTGAAACCTTGCTTATTAAGCGAACGGACAGCAGATTCACGACCTGGGCCAGGGCCTCTGATACGAACAGCGAGGTTTTTCACACCATATTCTTTGGCAACGTTACCGGCATGTTCGGCCGCAATTTGCGCAGCAAAGGACGTGCTCTTACGCGAACCCTTAAAGCCAACGCTGCCAGAAGTTGCCCAAGACAGTGCATTGCCGTGTCTATCGGTGATCGTAATGATCGTGTTGTTGAATGATGCATGTACGTGCACAACCCCATCGCTTATCATCTTACGAATTTTTTTACTTACTCGAACAGTCGACTTTGATTTAGCCATTATCTGTATTCCATTATATTTTGCATGGGCGTACCTATTGTAATATTATACGCCAATCTAGATGTATTTAACGGAGTTGAATGACCATCAAGAATTGATATATAAAAATCATCTATCGCATCAAAATAGTCCAGCTCGCCATATTTTACTCACCAAACTATGTCAATGGTGAACATGGCTACTGCCACTAAATTTCTCTCCACAGACGCTTACTTCGCGGGTTGCATTGCATAGTTTTTTGGCGCAATTTTATGTAGCCTACTAAACTCGCTTGATGGCAATGGTTGCATTTGTCCCTCCGAAACCAAAGGAGTTGGAAATGGCGACATCAATTTTCATTTTTCGCGCCTCATTTGCGCAGCAATCAAGATCACACAATTTGTCCTGATTAAAGATGTTGATGGTAGGAGGTGAAACCTGATTGTAAACAGCAAGAGTTGAAAATACTGACTCAATACCACCAGCCGCACCTAACAAATGCCCTGTCATTGACTTGGTCGAATTAATAACCAACCTCTTTGCGTGGCCATCAAATGCACGTTTGAGTGCAATAGTTTCCGCCCTGTCACCGAGTGGCGTTGAAGTACCGTGAGCGTTGACATACTGTACGTCCTGTGGATTCAGTCGAGCATTATGCAATGCGTTGTTAATACATCGCGCTGCTCCATCTCCATTTTCGCAAGGAGCCGTCATGTGGCTTGCGTCAGCACTCATTCCGAAACCAGCCAACTCGGCATATATTTTGGCGCCACGCGCTTTGGCATGCTCGTATTCTTCAAGTACCACGACCCCAGCTCCCTCTCCTAGTACGAAACCATCACGATCCCTATCCCAAGGACGACTTGCCGTTTTCGGGTCATCATTGCGAGTAGAGAGTGCACGTGCAGCACTGAACCCACCAATTCCCAGCGGGGAAATAGTACATTCAGCCCCGCCAGCTATCATGATGTCAACGTCACCATATTCGATTAAGCGACCGGCATCACCAATGCAGTGCGTGCCTGTCGAGCAAGCGCTGACTAACGCGATACTAGGCCCTTTAAATCCATACATGATCGATAGGTTGCCTGATATCATATTTATGATTGAACCAGGAACAAAGAATGGAGAGATTTTTCGTACCCCAGCCGCTACGAATTCATCACGAGTGGTTTCAATCATAGGCAAACCACCAATACCGGAACCAATCGATACACCAATACGTTCGGCATTGAATGGTTGAGCTTCAATCCCAGCATCTTTGATCGCCTGAATGCCCGCAGCCATACCGTAATGGATAAAAGTATCCATGCGGCGGGCATCTTTCGTTGATAAGTACTGGGTGATATCAAAATCTTTGACTTCACCTGCAATCTGCACCGGAAGAGCGGAAGTGTCGAAACGTGTTATCCGATCAATCCCGGATTGCCCAGCAAGTATATTTTGCCAGGCTTGTTCGACAGTATTGCCGACTGGGGAAATAATCCCCAATCCGGTTATTACAACTCTGCGACGTGCCAATTTATTCTCCAATCAGGGTAAGATAAGTGATATTCATAGAAAACTCTGAAAAATATTTTCTCTTGCGATTAATGAGGCTCTCAATGACTTAGCAAAAATTGACGATCTTGCCAGTCAAAATCTCTGGAATTTTGAACGCTTTCACTAATCGATAAACCATTAAAACTCAAGCAATACAGCTCCCCAAGTGAAACCTCCGCCAACACCAACAAACATGACTTTCTGTCCTCGCTGAATGCGCCCATCACGAACCGCTACATCAAGAGCTAAGGGTATGGATGCAGAGGATGTATTACCATGACGATCAACTGTCACAATGACATTCTCCATTGGAAGCCCGAGTTTCTTTGCTGTCGATTCAATAATTCTGGTATTCGCTTGGTGAGGAATTAGCCAGTCAACGTCAATTGATGAAAGTCCTGCCATTTCAAGACACTCAATAGCCACGTCGGCTAATGCGTTGACCGCAAACTTGAATACAGCTGGCCCATCCATGCGCAAAAATGGATCACCGATAATTTTTCCATTGCTGACATTGCCTGGGGCTGATAATATTTTATGATACGAGCCATCAGCATGTGACGCAGTAGCAATAATGCCTGGATTCTCGGAAGCTTCGAGAACAACCGCGCCGGCACCATCACCAAATAGTACGCATGTAGCACGATCCTCCCAGTCTAGAGTCCGTGAAAATACTTCGGCACCTACCACTAGAACTTTTTTATGACTGCCAGAACGAATAAATTTTTCCGCGATGCTTAAAGCGTAAACAAAGCCACTGCATACAGCCTGAACATCGAAAGCCATAGCTCCATGATTACCAAGTTTTGCCTGTAGTAGGCAGGCGGTACTTGGGAAGATAAAATCTGGCGTCGAGGTCGCAAGAATGATCAGGTCAAGTTCTCCAGAATGAATTCCTGCCGAGAGCAACGCTCGATGGCTTGCCTCTAGTGCCAGGTCACTAGATGTACAGCCTATCTCTGCTAGGTGACGTGACTTTATACCCGTTCGAGAGACGATCCACTCGTCAGTAGTATCGATACCTCGTCGAATAAGTGAATAATTACTTACGGGTTGCCCTGGTAGATAACTACCTACCCCGGTGATGCAAGCAAACATAACAATGCGCCCTCTTGGAATCGGTAATGGAGTTATTTCAAATAGTGTCATCCAGCGCCACCGGCACAAGGCAGTCGATTTCACCCGGCGCAGCATTTTCACCTTCGAACGAGTGGTCGGCGTCCTGTTGGCTACTTTGATGCGCTCCCTCCAGGTCGAACTGGATCAGTTCTTCGCCAATGCCTCCCTTCCAGATGGGCGGATGGCACGCAAGTGGCTGAACGCCTCCGCGTTTACCGAACTCAACCAACAGATCGTGGCCGAGGTGCCAACCCACGCTCGATGGCACGGCGACCGCTTCCTGGCGGCCGATTCCACCACCCTGAAACTCCCCGCAACTCACCCCGATACGCGCTCGGAGGAGAAGGGGTTCAACTGCTATCACCACCCCAACGGGGTCTACAGCCTGGCACGCGGCGCCGGTTTATGCGACACCGCAACCGGCCTGATGCGGCGCGCCGACATCGCCGCCGACGCCAAAGGGTAGCGCGAGATGCTGGTCGAACAATTGGACAGCATGAACCGCGACGACTTGTTAGTGCTGGATCGTGGCTATCCCGCCTAATGGCTGTTTGCCCTGCTCAACCAGCGTGACCGGGCCTTCTGTATGCGGCTCGCCACCTCGTTTAGCCCGCAGGTCCGTGCCTTTGTGGCCTCTGGCCACGCCTCGGCGGACGTGATCGTCCAACCGGTTAGCACTGTGGACTGCCCGGATTCCTGTAAGGATTCCTACCTGGGAACTTCAACTTCCAATGCTTTCAAGGCGTACCTTCCCCTGCAATTCAAAGCTGAAATGTGTTCTAGATGCACATATAATGTGTATATTTCGAACTAGGAACCTTATCCCAACATGGAAACCAAGACTGCTCGCCTGACGGTGCTCATTGATCCGGTCAAGAAGAAAGCCTTCGAAGAACTCTGTGCAGCACAAGATCTTACGCCGTCTCAGGTTGTTCGCCAGCTGATTCGTAACTATCTCGAACAGCATCAAGTCGAATACGCAACCAAGAGTCGTTACAATGCCAATAAGTTGATTGAGTCGAAGTGACGCAAGCTACTCTCGATCAGAACGGAGGTATCTGCTGCTGACCTTGAGGACGTTTGCTGCATGCTCACTCAAATGAACGTGACAGGATAGTGAGTCCCCGAACAGGGCTATCGTACTTGCATGTTTCAGTAATGTTGAAAATTCGTCGGCATAATCTTCGGGTTTGATGAACTCCAGGATGCCGACTTTCCAAAGCTTGGCTCTGACTCTATGGTTGGCTTCGCATATCATGACGCGTACATGCCGCTTCTTCAGCTTGCCAATCACTTCATCGAGAGTTTGCAAGCCCGTGATGTCCATAAAAGGCACCCTACGTAGCCGCAAGATCAAGATGCGAGGGTCGGTGTGAGTTTGCAGTAGGGCTCGTTCAAAGTTTTCTACAGCCCCAAAAAAGAACGGCCCGTCAATTTCGTAGACCAAAACTCCGGCCGGTAAGTTGGTCAATCCTTGATCGAGCAGTTCTCTTTTAAGCTTCTCTTCCCCCATCTGTTGTACTTCTACCGCCGCCGCCATTCGACGCAAGAACTGCAGGATTGCCAGTATTACGCCGATGTTAACAGCGACCACCAGGTCCGTGAACACGGTTAGCAGGAAAGTAATCAGCAGGATCACCACATCCGCCCGAGGGGCACGCTTAACGATATGGGTGAAGTGCTTCAGTTCGCTCATGTTGTAAGCGACCACAAAGAGGATGGCAGCAAGAGATGCAAGTGGGATGTTGGCAGCCATGGGTGCAAAGAACAGGACAATCAGCGCCAGGGTCAGCGTGTGGGTGATGCCCGCCAAGGGGCTCGTACCACCATTGCGGATGTTAGTGGCTGTCCGTGCGATGGCTCCGGTTGCCGCAAAACCGCCAAACAGGGGGGCTACGATGTTGGCCAGTCCTTGGCCAATCAGCTCCTGGTTCGAGTCGTGCCTAACCCCTGTCATCCCATCTGCAACTACGGCGGAGAGGAGCGACTCGATCGCCCCCAGCATGGCAATGGTAAACGCAGGCCCCATCAACTCAATGACGCGTTCGGGTGTCACGGAGGGAAAGGAAAAATTTGGCAAACCTTGTGGTATGCCGTCAAAGGCGCTTCCAATCGTTGCAACGCCTTTAAAGTGAAAGATCGACTGCAAAAAAGTGGCCGCCACCATGGCCACCAGCGGCCCGGGAACACGTTGCAAGCCACGGATTCGGGAGGAGAACATCACCAGCAGCAGGCTGAAAAGGGCTACCCCAGTCGTGGCAATATGCAGATGCGGCAGCGCCAGTAGTAACTGCCAAAGCTTCTCGTGGAAATGGTCGCCAGAAATCTTTGGCAGGCCCAAAAAGTCACGCCACTGTCCAACCCAAATAATGACTCCGATCCCCGTGGTAAACCCGACGATTACGGGGGCGGGTATGAATTTAATCACTCCACCTAGCTTGGCCATCCCCATCAGCACCAGCATCAGCCCGGCCATCAACGTTGCAATCTGCAGTCCATCGATGCCATACCTTGCCGTCACGCCCGACAAGATGGCAATAAATGCACCGGTAGGACCTGCGATTTGAACCCGGCTGCCCCCTAATGCAGACACCATAAAGCCGCCGATGATGGCGGTGTAGAGCCCCTGTTCAGGACGGGCGCCGGAAGCGATCGCAAAGGCCATTGCGAGCGGGAGCGCCACCACGCCGACGATGACGCCGGCAATGATGTTGGGCAATAACTTGCCCCGCCCGAATTGCCCCGCCCGTTTGGCTTCAAGAATTGTAATCATCCTGCCCCGCAACAGTTTTGTCACACTTAGTCATGTGCATGCTATGTATTTTAAACACATACAGTATTATAATACAATTATAACAAAATGCACTGCCAGCATGTAGATACGTCTTCGAGCCAAAGCGGAGGCGCTCCTGCGGCACAGGAGGATCTACTGATGTCCCCCATGCCGAGTCGACTCGCTGGGTAAGATGCTTGTTCGGCCGACATTGCGGCCGTTTGGTTCTGAAGGCGAACGTTCTAGTTGGCGGAAGAGGACACAAATGGACGTTGTTGTACGAGAGATGTGTGGCGCCGATTACCCGGCCTGCTTGACTTTATGGAACCGGTGCGAAGGATTGGTGCTGAGGGAGCAGGAAGGCCCTGCCTCAATACTCCGCTTTTTAAAGCGTAACCACGGGATGAGCTGGGTTGCCGTTAGCCAGGGGGGGCTGATTGGCTGCATCCTGTGTGGCCATGACGGTTTAACAGGGTATCTATATCACTTGGCCATTGATCCAATGAGCCGACGACAGGGTGTCGGCGCTGTACTTGTCAAGCATGCCATTGATCGACTCGCCAACCAAAAGGTTGCACGAGTCAAGGTTTTTGTCTCAGCCAATAATATTGCGGGACAGTTGTTCTGGGCGCAGCAAGGATTCAACAAAGGTGATAGTGTTGATATTTATAGTCAAGAAATCAGCACACGTGTGAAGTGGTGGAACAATCCGGCTAGCTGGCAATAATAATATTGTAGGCCAGGCAAGAAAGATTAAGGAAAATGAAAGACTTCGCGCTGAAAGATTTTATTAGTGCAATGATTAAAAACCAAAGCGCACCAGGGGCGCCTTTTGTTTTTGAACACAATGATTCATTGTCTTTGCATTTTGACCTGTGTGCGATACAGAGTCAGATGTCATTTAAAGAACCAGACCGATTGGTGCTAAGTTATACAAGAACAATGATGGGCTTTTTGCTGCTCAATGCCTCCCCAAAACGAATAGGCATGATCGGACTGGGAGGTGGCTCGATGCCTAAGTATTGTTACCGGCACCTTCCCGATTGCCATGTCACGATCGCCGAGATTAATCCTGATGTAATTGCGTTGCGTGAAAAGTTTCAGGTGCCGCCCAATAATAGTCGCTTTGAAGTGCTCTGCATGGATGGGGCGGCCTATGTACACCATCAGAGCGGTTCGCTGGATGTGTTGATTGTCGACGGTTTCGAGGGGAGTTGTGTTCCGTCTCAGCTTAGCAGTCAGTCATTCTACGACGACTGCTATGAATGCCTTGAAGACGGCGGCGTTATGGTGGCGAATCTTTGCAGGGAGGATGCAAAATTTAGCGCCTATGTTGAGCGAATCAGAAAGTCTTTCGAAGGGGCTGTTACAATCGTTCTTTCGGAGGATTGCTTCAATAGGGTTATATTTGCCAGAAAAGGGAGTGGGTTGTTTTTGAATGAAGAAGCCCTGATCGAGCGTGCGGAGAAGCTGGAAATGATGCATGACCTTCGCTTCCTGTATATTGCCAAACAGATAATCCGGAACAAGTCGATCAATCTCTCCGTCGTGCAGTAATAGTATTTTGCTCAATACCGTCCAACCCATTAAGGTCGTTATCAGATTAGTATGAGTGCCGATTCCCAGCTTTACAAGATAACAATAACAGGAATGCTAGATAAATGCTGGTTTCCCTACGCTCTTGCCAGGAAAGCCTTTCATGATGGGTTCATCTTGGCGGATGCACAACATGCACCAGATAGATCGGTGGTTGTTGTGAAATGCTCTGGTGATATTGCTGCTCTTCTCGACTGGCTAATACATGGGGCAATACCGGCAACCAAAATAGCGAATGCTCACAAGGTTAAGCTATCTAAGGATGAAGCCAAAACCCTTGCCGTTGAGGCGTAATTTTAAGTTCAACGTTATTTTGTATGTATATTAAGTCAAAAAACATAGCTCGCTGGGAGAAGGGCACCAAATATTACATGACCTGGATCCAGCAGGATCTCTTTGGGGATTGGTATGTTTTTAGGGTGTGGGGAGTAAAAAACTCATTGAACGGGGAGGAATGCTATGACTGGGCTGAAAACGAGGCTGCGGCAAACAGGCGGCTAGATTCACTTATGAGAATGAGATTGCGAGATGGGTATCATTTGGCAAGCCCATAAGGCACGGCGATAAACTCATACGTCCCCATTGATTGGGAGAAAATGCTGCGACAACATTCTTCAATAAATGTTATCGCAGCGAATTTTTATTTGAATTTTATTATATGCTCCTCCTCTGGGCTTGTTATTTCACTAGCTGTGCGTCAACACAGGCCAGTGCAACCATATTGATGATGCGGCGAACAGAAGAAATGGGCGTGAGGATATGAACTGGCTTCGCCATGCCCATCAGAATCGGGCCGATCGTCACGCCATCGGCCGCCGAGACCCGCAGCAGGTTGTAACTAATATTTGCGGCTTCCACGTTTGGCATGATTAAGAGGTTAGACGAGCCCTTGAGCGTCGTCTCGGGCATGATCTGCTGACGAATCGTTTCTACTAGAGCTGCGTCTCCCTGCATTTCTCCATCGACTTCCAAACCAGGCAGGGCTGTTTGGATCAACGCCAGAGCTTCACGCATCTTAGACGCAGAAATAGTTCCCAGACTGCCAAAGCTCGAGTTAGACAGCAACGCAGCTTTCGGTTCAAGACCAAACCGCTTCATTGAATCGACTGCTAGAGCAGTAATCGTGGCCAACTGTTCTGCGTTCGGGTCAGCATTGACATAAGTGTCCGTAATGAAAATGTTGCCGGCCGGCAGGATCAGTGCATTCATCGCTGCGGCAACTTTATCCTTGCCGGCGTAGCCCAGTACGGTCTCCACGATGTCAAAGTGCTGGCGATAAGAGCCATAGGTGCCACAAATCAGCGCGTCAGCCTCGCCACGGTGAACCATCAGTGCACCAATTAGTGTGCTGTTACCAATCACCCGGCGACGTGCCTGCTCTTGGCTGACGCCTTTACGCTTGGTCAGCGCATAATAATCCTTCCAGTAATCACCAAAGCGTGGATCGGATTCGTTATTGACGACTTCAAAACCCTTTCCAACTTCCAGTTTCAATCCCAGTTTGGCAATGCGCTTTCCGATCACGGCCGGACGACCAATCAAGACTGGATGGGCAAGGCCTTGCGACACTATCTCCTGCGTGGCGTGCAACACCCGTTCATCTTCGCCTTCAGCCAAGACAACGCGCTTCATGTTTTGTTTGGCGGCGGTAAAGACAGGCTTCATGAACAAATTGGTCTTGTAGACAAACTGGGCCAACTGCTCGATGTAAGCATTCATATCGGTGATTGGGCGTGAGGCGACACCAGAATCCATCGCGGCCTTGGCCACCGCCGGGGCGATCTTTACTATCAACCGTGGATCGAACGGTTTAGGTATCAGGTATTCCGGGCCAAACGACAATTGTTCGCCACCGTAAGCCGTTGCCACGACATCGTTCTGCTCTGCCATCGCGAGGTCGGCGATCGCACGCACGCAGGCCAGTTTCATTTCCTCGTTGATGGTGGTCGCACCGACGTCCAATGCTCCCCGGAAAATAAAGGGGAAGCACAGGACATTATTCACCTGGTTCGGGTAATCCGAGCGGCCAGTGCAGGTAATGGCATCGGGCCGGGCGGCCTTTGCCAGCGGCGGCAGGATTTCCGGTTCTGGGTTGGCTAGCGCCAGGATAAGGGGGTCACGGGCCATGGACTTGACCATGTCTTGGGTGACCAACTTGGGCCCGGACAGGCCGAGGAAGATGTCAGAACCGACTATCGCGTCGGCCAACTTGCGCTGGCCATTGTCCTTGATTGCATAACGCCTCTTGGACGCATCCATCGTTTCGTCGCGATTTTCAAAGATCACCCCCTTCGAATCACAGACAGTAATGTTTTCGCGCTTCACTCCCAGTGCTACCAGCAGATCCAGGCAAGCAATCGCCGCAGCGCCGGCACCGGATGTCACCAGGCGCACTTCCTCAATGTTCTTGTTGATAACGCGTAGGCCGTTAAGAACAGCGGCGCTAGTGATGATGGCGGTGCCATGCTGGTCGTCATGGAACACCGGAATGCCCATGCGCTCGCGACACTTCCTCTCGATATAAAAGCACTCCGGCGCCTTGATGTCCTCCAGATTGATGCCACCGAAGGTCGGTTCCATTGAACAGATGATGTCGACCAACTTATCCGGATCATTCTCATTCAACTCAATGTCGAACACGTCGATGCCAGCGAACTTCTTGAACAGAACGCCCTTGCCCTCCATGACCGGCTTACCGGCCAGCGGACCGATGTTGCCCAAGCCAAGAACGGCGGTACCGTTGGAGATGACGGCAACCAGATTGCCACGAGCCGTGTACTTGTAGACGTTAAGGGGATCCTCCACAACAGCATTGCAGGCGGCGGCGACGCCAGGAGAGTACGCCAAGGCAAGGTCGCGCTGAGTAGCCAGCGGCTTGGTGGGGGCGACCTGAATTTTGCCTGGGGTGGGGTATTGATGATACTCGAGCGCACTTTGGCGTATTTGCTCGTCCATTTGCAGCGACTCCTTAGGCGGCGTACTCATTTCGGCGTGTTGGTTGCCAACTGCAACGTCTCAACATCGACCGGAGAAAAGGCCCTGGCATCCAATCTGTCAGTGGTCTCGTATCTTGTTCGAAGAAAGGCTGACAACCCGTCTCTGTGACGGATGTTGCCCAGTCATTAGGTGTCAGTGACCATGGCATGCCTCTCCCGTGCATATGCACAACATTATCATGTAATGGTAATGTAAGTAGCATTGTGGACGCGTTCGATGCACAGATCAAGCGCGGCATGTTCCAATACCAATGTGGGTGTTGCCCATGCCCATCCTCGCTGGGTGAAGCGTCGACCTCCCCGGCGATGCAGTGCTCACCGTCCTTGCGAAAGAGCTATTAACTTGCATAGTATGAACATGATATGATCTGTGAACACATACATGATTAACATAGGATGTTAATTGTTTTGAGGCTTTGCATGGAAAATCGAACCTCTCGGCTGTCTGTCCTGGTCGATCCGAAAAAGAAGGCCGCTTTCGAGCAGCTGTGCATGGAAGAAGACATGACCCCTTCCCAGGTCATCCGCCGGATGATGCGCGATTTCATCGAATGCCGGCTGGGGGAGACATGGAAGGACCAGGTTTTTGCGGACGGGAAGGTGGACGGATGAGTCCCGACATTTCTTTGCGCGCCATGACCATCCGTGACATAGATGCTTGTCTTGCTCTGATGCAAAACCCAAAAACCGAGGAGTTGCGCCACTGGATAGGCATGGAGTTATGGCGATTGCTGTCGCGCAACCCCACCCTCTGCTGGATCGCCCAAGAAAATGCACACGTCATTGGCGCCGTGTTCTGTGGCCATGATGGCTGGCGTGGTTATCTATATCACCTTGAGATTGCCGCTTCTTGCCTCCGTGCGAATGTTGCTTCGTCGCTACTGAGGAAAGTGAAAGAGCAGCTGGCATCGCTCAATATTCACAAAATGCATGTTCAGATCGAACAGGAGGATGCCGCGCGCTCCTTGTTCTGGCTGGACCAGCAGTGGGAAAAACGCGAGGACATCATGGTGTTCTGTACCGAACTGCCACGGCGGGTCAAACGGTGGGCCTCATGACGTCGAAGTCGCTCCCCATTGAGGTGACCGAATCGTTGAGGGTCACTGGCGGCCGTCAGGGCGAGCACTGGACCGTGCGTCTCAATGCACTTTGCCACCAAATGAATTTGCCTTACTGGATTGTTCGGGAACGTCCCGAAGAGATCGAGTTGGTGGTACAAGGATCGCTGACAAAAATCGAAGAGCTTGGGCAGGAAATTCTTGACGGTGCTCTCGGTTTCACGCCGAAGTCTGTTTCTCTCCAGAAACAGCAGTCTTTCTTGTATTTTCTACGACGCAAGCCGGATGCTACATGAGTCACTTTCCACCTCTTCACCGATTTGCAGATTTGCTGGCGGGCAGCCTAACCGGCAAGCCTTTCCTCTATGAAGAGGGTGGCAAGCTGTCTCTCTCCTTCGATATTTCTACCGTGCAGAGTCGTATGGACCCGGCACAACCGGACAGTCTGGTTCTGGGGTATACCCGCACGATGATGGGATGCTTGCTATTCAACCCCAAACCGAGACGCATCACCATGATTGGGCTGGGCGGTGGCTCACTGGCAAAGTATTGCCATCGTTACCTGCCGGATGCAGACATTTCCATTATCGAAATCAGTCAAGAAGTTATTGGATTTCGGAATGAGTTTGCGATACCTGCCGATAGCGCACGTTTCCACATCCATTGCGGAGACGGGGCAGAGCATATCACTAACTCCTCAGCAGAGATCGATATCCTGATGGTGGATGGTTATGATATTGACGGTCAGGCAAAGTCACTGTGCACTCAGCGTTTCTATGACGATTGCTTCGACGCCTTGGATGCACAAGGGGTCATGGTTGTAAATATGTGTGGGGGCGATCGACAAATTGGGAGTTATGTCTCCCGCATACGGCACAGCTTTAATGACAATACCGTAGTTGTTCAATCGGAAGATTGCACTAACAAGATCGTCTTCGCGATGAAGGGGAATGGCCTACGTTTTTCAGAAAAGCAGTTATTAGCGCAGGCACGATATCTGGAGAAGCATCACCCGATTTCCTTGCAGACCACCGCGCGCATGCTCACGGCAAGTCTTCGCAACGGTTATTTCTTGTCTAGGCAGAAAAACCATGGCTATCAAATATCTTCGTAGACTAACCGGTCATAAGCGAGATCTGCAGGCAGATCGCCATTTAGGCTACTCCTTGGCTTTTATTGCTGGAGCAATGAATGCAGGTGGCTTTCTTGCCATAGGACAGTACACATCACATATGACGGGGATTGTCTCAAGCATGGCGGATGCAACCGCCCTGGGAGAATCATGGGTGGTGCTCGCTGGATTCGTATCTGTTCTGGCCTTCTTGGCAGGGGCGGCCACTACAGCGCTCCTGATCAACTGGGCCAAGCGGCGATCATTACGAAGCCGCTATGCGCTCAGCTTGTTGCTGGAAGCGGCTCTCCTTCTCTTGTTCGGTCTGGCTGGTGCATATTTGGCGGAGGTCCGCGAGTTCTTAGCGCCAGCGACAGTGCTGCTGCTCTGTTACATCATGGGCTTACAGAATGCCATCATTACCAAAATCTCCGGCGCCGTTATACGTACCACTCATGTCACAGGGCTATCGACCGACATCGGAATCGAACTTGGGAAACTATTCTACGTTAATCGCAAGTCCACGCCACAGCCAGCAGTACTGGCTAATCGAGACAAGTTAAAGCTGCATACTATTCTGCTAAGCAGTTTCTGCGTCGGAGGTATCGTTGGGGCGGTTGGATTCAAGAGAATAGGATTTATTGCCACGATTCCGCTGTCGGTATGGCTGATGGTTCTGGCGACAGTACCTATCCTGGATGACTTTCGTTATCGTTGGCGTCTGTTATATCGTCGTCGTTGAGATCCAAACGCAGTATGTTTATGTCGGAAATTATTCATTTCATTATTCAAATAGGTCTTGGTACTCAATTGCAATGAATCTAATCAATCCTCAAATACAGGCCTGCGCCGAAGCGATGATGAGCTTCTCACTATTTATTTCCGAACCCAAGGATATCTTGATAGTCGGTGGAAATAATAGTTTTTTACCAATATTTTGTACGCAATGCTTTCCTGATGCCATTGTCACGATGCTGGAAGTGGACAAGAACACCTTGGCAATGCGAAATGAAGAAGCTGCGTCAAGCAATCTTGACAATCTCCGCGTGATTAACGCCGATGCAGGCATCTATCTAAGCCACAAGAGCAATGCTGTCGATGCGATCCTTTTGGACGTCTATAGCAAAAAAACCGTGTCTGCACCTTTGAGGCGGCAATTTTTCTATGACGGTTGCCATTTGGCATTGCGCGAAAAAGGCATCGTAGTCGCCAACTTTACCGGAGACTTGAAACGTACTGCAGCCTGCCGTGTATATCTAAGAGATACTTTTGAACGCCAGGCCTATCGGATGCTGACGAAAGGCGGGTCAAATTTGATCTCGCTAGCGTTAAAAGGTATGCCTATGCTCGATCTACTTGATATGAAAAAAAGAGCTCAGGAAGTACAGAAGAAAATCGGGTTAGATCTGTTTTTCTATCTGGAGCAGATGCAACAGTTGTGCCAACAAAGCCAGCTACAGAATGTTCAATAAATGGTGATTGCCGGAAAGGCATGCATTTGATGGCCAAGAGTAAAGTCTGGTAGCGATCAGGCGTTTGACTGGTGGCGAAAGATAATTCATGCGACTTTTAGGGAGGCTCTGCCTCCCATTTTTTTAATTTCAAGAAATTGGTTGTTCTAGCCGGCCCGAGAGACGATGCTAAATCTGCAAGAAGCGGTATCTTCGACAAGCCCTCAGAAAAGATGAGGCATCAAACCAATACGTGGCGTGTCTCTACAAAAAATTGATGAATTCGCTCTTCAATTTGTGGGTGAATCATCTTCACTGGACGATTCCCTTTCGGGCAGACGAGTCTTGGTGTCGTACCGAATAGGCGGCAAATCAACGGACGTTCAGCATACACTTCGCATCCGTTGCCAAGGTGTGGGCAGCTCAAATTCGCAAGCGCAATCTCATGATCACGGTCGCTCTTAATTGGAAGTCTTGCCATCTCGTCAGTGGAGGTCGTTACCGGTCCGCAGCAGTCATGGCAGCCCGGTTCACACTCGAAGGACGGAATCTGTGACCGGAAGAAGCGTATTTTTTGACTATTGATTGTCATTAAATGATATCCCTTGAAAAAATAGACTAGATTTAACCTAGACTTGCGATGAATCTGGCAAGGGCCGTTAGTCCGGAGACAAGCAAAACCACTACAATTATACCGGCAATCAAGATGTGCTTGAAGTTAAGCCCCTCAATCGATTTGCGGTGATCTTTGCTTCTGCCAACCCCCGTAAGTGCACGCAATATTGTCCTTACAGAATGAAAGATATTTCCCAAGCTGACCCATAAGCTTTCCACGAGAATTCCTTGATAACTATCACATTTTACGCAGCGATAGGATTAGCACACAAAAAGCCGAAAATCTTTCCGTTATGTTTCGTAGGCCGGTATTTTGCTAGCACTGTCTTTTATTTCACCATGGCAATACCGGAAGCGTTACTGATTGGCTTTTTAAGGGTCATCAAGGCGAGCTGTGAGTCCACTCCAAGGTTGAGCCGCTGCTTCAATGTTGGAGCGAGCACTTTCAGGATCTGTACCGGCAAGGCGCTGGTGAACTTGTAATCGGCGGCTTGCGGCCCGGCCACATAGGCAACCAGCGTGCCAAAATAGTGGTCTCCGAGATAGAACACAAACGCCCCAGAGCGGCTGACCACTCGCTCCGATATCAGCCCCCCGCCCTTAGCAAAAGTCTTGAAGCGGTTGTCACCGGTACCCGTCTTGCCGCCGACCATCACATGAGCGCCATTCGGCAGATTGAAGGCTCCGGCGAGTCGACGGGCGGTCCCTTGGTCGACCACTTCAGACAGCACTTGGCGAACCAGTTGTGGAATCTCGGGCGGCAACACTCGCTCACCCTTGTTTAGGGCATTGAACAACAAGGTGTCATAGGGCGTGTTAGCGGCGAAATGCAGGCTGTCAATGTGTGAGATCGGCAAGTGTACGCCATCGTTGACGACAATTCCCATCAATGCGGCCAAGGCTGCCGGGCGGTCGGCAGAGGCTCCAATTGCCGTTGCATAGGATGGCACCAGTGAATCGAATGGGTAGCCTAGCCGTTTCCACGCTTTATGTACCTGTTTGAAGCCGTCTGCTTCCAATAATTCCTTGATGCGTTTGTCCTGTGCGTGCTTTCGCCTGCTTTTGAACAGCCACTGGTAAACCTCCTGGCGCTCCTCGACGCTGGCTCTGACGATTTCGGAATAGCCCGCGGTCGGGTGAGCACGTAGATAGGCCAAGAGCCAGAGCTCAAGCGGGTGGATCCCGGCCAAGTAACCGCGATCCTGGAGATTGAAACGTTGCGGCGAGTAGTCATCATACAATTTGGCGAGCATTTCGTGATCACCGCCGGCCGTCGGCAGGTAGGTCGACATGAAGACAACGAACTGGTCCAGACTTGCATTCGGTGCAATGCTGCGGAAAATTACCGCGAGCCGCTTCGGGCTCGGATGGATGCCTTCCATCAGGCGGGCTTCTGACTCCTCGATACTCTTGCCTTGGTATTTGTGGTAAAACGCCGACAGAAAAGTGCGACCTTCACGGTCAGCGAATCGCCGCAAATACTCTTGACGCTGCGGGTTGTCCACGTTTTCCAGCAGTTGCTCACTCGAACCGGACGCTGGCTCCATGTAGTAATGCACCACGTCACGCATGAGCCGGATGAACACCAGGTTTACCGAGCGACGCACGGCTTCACGCACGGTGAGGGTTCGGAAGTTGTCGGCTTTGTCAAAGTTCTCGAACGTATGCAACCCACCGCCGGTAAAGAAGCTTTCTCCCGGGTTGGCAGAGTATTGACGCTGCAGCGAAGCTTCCAGCATGGCTGTAAGGCTACGGTCGGAAGCCTGTGCGAGATAATCGATCACCCAACGCCTGATAATTGACTCATGTGGTTCTGCCTGGATCTTTGTCAGTGCCTCCTTGCCAAGGCTGCCGTATTGCTTGTGCAGGTCGGCGATGATTTCCAGATAGTTGAGGAGCGTGCGCAGCTTGGCAGTTGAGCCGAGGTCAAGCTTGGTGCCATCGTTGATATCGAACGGCTGGTCGAAATTGTCAGCCTGTACCCGCACCTTGTTACCTTGCGGCGTGCTTTCAATCAACGTAAAGCTGTAGGTAACACCGTGCGGGTCGCCGTGTTCGAGCAAGTGCTGATCATTAAGGCCGACGGAATAGGCATAGTCCGGGTCACGCAACTTGATTAGCTCTGCCGTCACCTCCTGCTGCAATCTGGAGTCAAGCGTACTATTGACTGTCAGATCCAGACGATCCAGGTCGTACATCTGCGGAACGCCGAGGAGCGCGGCGAGCTTGATACGTACGGCGTTGACCCCCTTTCGTTCGATCGGAGGTTGGGTTGGCAATCGCACGCGTTCTTTCTGCTGACGGAGTGACTGCTTGAGTGCAGCGTCACGCAGCGCGGGAGTAATTACATTGTCTTTAGCCATCAAGCGCAGGTAAGAATTGGTCAGGGACTCGAGCGCCTTCATGTCACCGCTCAGGTAGTAGGACGGGCGGCGCTGCGAAATCATCAGGCTGAGCACCTCCTTGAACACCAGAGCACGCTCTTGCAACGGACCTGCAGGGTCATCGTTGAGTAGCCGGTTCACCTGTTTGAAATCCCGCCCGTACCAAGCCCAGAGCCCATCGCCGACCCCGGCGATTTCCCCGAAGCCGGCACGCGCGGCAAGTGGCACCGTATTGAGGTAATTGACCACTAGCTGCTGCCTCACGACGGTGGTGTCTTCTCCTTGCAGGTAAGCCCGTACCGAGGCCGAAACCATCTGACGCATCTTCTCTCTCGGCGAGTTGGTACGACCATCCGGCGAATGGCGGTATTTCTCGATCTGGGTAGCCAACGTGCTACCACCTGCTGGGTGGTAGCCTGAATACACTAGGTGTATCGCTTCGTCGCTTAACGCCCGGCCAAAGCGAGACCACTCAATTGCCGGATTGCGCTGAGGTGCCCCTTCGTCGAGCAAGCTGTGGTTTTCGATGTAGAGTAGCGCGTTGACCAGCGGGCGCGGCAAGGACTGGAAGTTGGGGTAAATACGCTGCGGAGCGTACGAAGCATAGATAGGCAAATGGTGGCTATCGATTAGCTTAAGCCCGGCCTGATCTTTTTCACGATAGGGCATGAACAGGCCCTGGTCGAACAGTTGCGCCATGCAGGAGGACTGCTGTGCCTGGGCCGCCACGGTAAAGCCCCGCGCCTGCAACCGTTCCACATAGTTCGGCAGGTTGGCGTAGCCGAGGCGCTGATCATACGGTCCGCCCCTCGTAGGGTAGCGGATTGAGTTGCTCTTCCCGGGGGCGACTTGAAAGGTCAGCTCTTGACCCAGACGGGTAAGAAATTTCGCCTGCCACCGCGAACTGTGGAATTCGTCGAGCACCAGAAAGACAACGATTGGTATCGTTACCAACAGGGTAACGGAGACTACTCGTTTTGCGGAAATTGATGATGGTTTCTGTACCTGCAGCTCTTCTTCTGAGGCGGCCATGGTTAGGATTCACCGTTGCTAGACTGATCAAGACTGCTTCGCAGCAGTACGCTACGCACTCCTGCGGCGGCTTCCCATCCCCCTTTGCAGCCAGTGTATCCAAGTTCAGGTTCGGTTATGCGTGCGTACGCAGCAGTACTCAATATTAAGAATAGAAGGTCTTTTGCAGTCGTCAGTCTCGTCGCGACTGGTTGCAAATAATGGTAACTGTATTATCATTTAAATTGCATGTATGGCCAATCGTATGATTGATCCATGATCCAGAATCTACCGCTCACACACCCATGGCAACGGGATTCGGCATGCGGCTTACGCCGACTCCTAACCCACCCGGTTACAGCGAAAACCGGAGATAAGCAGAAGATGATATGCAATTAGTCGATTGGTGGTCAGGCCTTCTGCCGCTGGACTGGATGCTGGTTGTCCTGACCGTTTGGTTGGCCATTGGAACGTTCGGTGTGCTTGCCTTACATCGATTTGCGCTGGTGGCAAAGGTGTTCTTCCCAATGGGGGCTGCCGCGTCGCTGGTACTTTGTGTGGCGGCGGCCAGCGCAATGGGAGGGGCTGCCGAAGTCGCCGAGTTACCGTTCGGCTTGCCTGGACTAAATTTCCATCTTCGGTTGGATAGCCTGTCAGCGCTGTTCCTGATGGTGTTAGGGGGAGTGACAACAGGTGTTTCACTGTTTGCCGCCGGTTATTTTCGCAAGGGAGAAGGCACACCACCAGGCCTACTGTGTCTTCAGTACCACCTATTTCTTGCCAGTATGGCGTTGGTGGTTTTGGCTGACGACGCCTATGTCTTCATGGTGATGTGGGAGACGATGGCGCTATCGTCATTCTTTCTGGTCACCGCCAATCATCGCATCGCCGAAATACGGCAGGCTGGCTATCTCTATCTACTACTGGCACACGTTGGTGCTATCGCGATTCTCCTGTGCTTCGGGGTCTTACAGGCCAATAGTGGTGACTACACCTTCAACAACATGCGCGCACAGCATCTGTCGCCTTTTTGGGCCTCCATAGCATTCTTGCTGGCGCTATTCGGTTTCGGTGCAAAGGCAGGCATCTTGCCACTGCATGTCTGGCTACCGGAAGCGCACCCGGCTGCGCCATCCCCGGTTTCCGCATTGATGAGTGGGGTGATGTTGAAGACAGCCGTTTACGGCCTGTTGCGTGTGACTTTTGACCTGTTGTCCGTTCAGTTGTGGTGGTGGGGGGTATTGCTGCTGAGTGTCGGACTGCTTACCGCGCTGTTCGGGGTGGTGTTCAGTGCGGTGCAGGTCGATATGAAGCGTTTGTTGGCCTACTCGTCGATCGAGAACATCGGCCTGATCATGGTCGGCATGGGCCTCAGTCTGCTGTTCTATGCGTATCACATGTCCGCCTTGGCTGCGCTGGCACTGGCTGCTGCCCTCTATCATGTGGCTAGCCACGCGGCCTTCAAAAGCCTGTTGTTTGTCTGTACGGGTTCAGTGCTGCACGCGACCGGAGAGCGTAACCTCGGGCGACTCGGAGGGCTGATCCGTTACACGCCTTGGGTAGCATGGTTGTCGTTGATTGGCGCACTGGCCAGCGCCGGCTTGCCTCCACTCGGCGGGTTTGTTTCCGAATGGCTACTGCTGCAAAGCTTCCTGTTCACCCCCGGGCTTCCAAATAGTTTCCTCAACATGCTGATTCCGGTGGTTGCCGCTGCCATTGCGCTGATCGCGGCGTTGGCCGGATACACCATGGTCAAGTTTTTTGGCGTGATCTTCCTGGGGCGGCCACGTGAAGAAAAGTTGGCGCAGGCACATGATGCCGGTACGTTGGAGAAAATAGGCATGCTGTGGCTTGTTGCCATCTCCATATTGCTTGGGCTTATGCCTTCACAGATCTTAAAGGCAATCAGCCCTGTAATAAAACAACTCAGCTTATTCGACCTCTCGCCATCTATTGCGGCTAACGCATGGTGGCTCTTGGCTCCGATTTCCGTTGCGCGAGCCAGTTATGGACCGGTTATTTTCCTACTAGGGGTGGCTGCGAGCTGCACGCTCGCCTACATATTAGTCCGCTTGTTCTATCATGGTCGGTTACGTCGATCGGCTCCATGGGACTGTGGTTACCCCTTGCAGAACGCACGTATGCAAGATACCGCGGAAGGCTTTGGGCAACCGATTCGGCAGATATTTGAGCCGTTCTTCCGCATGGAGCGTGAGTTACCGTCACCATTTGATGCCCAGCCACGTTACCGGGTCTTGGTCGAAGACCCTCTTTGGTACTGGTTATATCTTCCGATTGCGCGCTGGGTCGAGCGCATTTCACAGTGGGTGGGAATGCTTCAGAAGGGCCGGATTGCGGTTTACCTGCTGTACAGCTTCCTCACTTTGGTTGCGCTGCTTCTAATGGCAAAACAATGAACCAATATGGAATGCTGTCTCAGTTGCTCGATGTGGTTATGGCTTTGTTGCTTGCACCACTCCTGACCGGCTGGCTGAACCAATGGCGCGCATTACTGCAGAATCGTAGCGCTCCGGACTTGATACAGCCATACAAGGTGCTGCATAAGCTTTTTTTCAAAGAGTCGGTGATCGCCGATCATGCTTCACCGTTGTTTCGTATGGTGCCTTACCTGGTATTTGGCTGTATGACGCTGGCCAGCGCCATTATCCCGATGCTGTCAACCGACCTTCCTCTCGCACCGGCGGCAGATGCGATTGCCTTGGTTGGTTTGTTCGCTATTGCTCGCACGTTCATCTCTCTCGCGGCAATGGACATTGGTACGGCGTTTGGGTCACTGGGAGCGAGGCGAGAAATGCTGATAGGGTTTCTAGCCGAGCCGGCCTTGCTGACTGTCCTATTTACTTCATCGTTGATCACGCGCTCAACGTCCTTGACCAGTATGGTCACGAGCATGAGTCACAATAGTTTTGCCATCTATCCCAGTCTTGCTTTTGCTGGTATCGCATTTGTGATGGTTTCACTGGCAGAAAATGCCCGTATCCCGGTCGACAACCCGGCTACCCATCTAGAACTGACCATGATTCATGAAGCACTAATACTTGAATATTCCGGCCGCCATCTTGCCTTAATGGAATGGGCGGCAAGCCTGAAACTATTTGCTTATTCCTGCATTGGCTTGGCGATCTTCTTTCCATGGGGTGTGTCGACAAGTGCTTCACCGCTTGCCTTGATGATGGCGTTGCCAGTGCTGGTCGTGAAGCTTGCCATTGGTGGCGCACTGGTTGCCGTGATTGAAACACTGAGCGCCAAGATGCGCATCTTTCGCGTGCCGGAATTCCTCGCCACAGCTTTTATGCTTGCCGTGATGGGGATGCTGGTTCATTTCCTGTTAGGGGCGTAATCATGCCAAACTTGGTCGGTCAACTGATCAATCTGCTGGCTTCAATCCTGCTGATTCTGTCTTTCGCCATGCTGTCCCAGCGGCGCATTCTGTCGCTCATCCGCCTATTCACATTTCAGGGCGTCACACTGGTCGCGGCAACGATATTGCTGGGTTATTCGACAAATCAACCTCATTTGTATTACTCGGCAGCGCTGACTCAGGTATTGAAGGTCATGGTAATACCTACCTTGCTACACCGGCTGATTAATCATCTGAACGTGAGATGGGATACGGAAACTTTGATCAACATTCCGACCACTATGATGATCGGCATCATCCTGGTGATCTTTTCCTTCAATCTGGCAGCGCCAATATCCAGCTTATCCACATCCATTGCGCGCAGCACGCTGGGGATCGCACTGGCCTGTGTATTGCTCTCGTTCATGATGATGATAACTCGTGCGAAAGCGGTTCCTCAAGTAATCGGATTCCTGTCGATGGAAAATGGCCTTTTCTTCTCGGCCACAGCCGCCGTATATGGCATGCCGATGGTCGTTGAGCTAGGGATTGCCCTTGATGTTCTAATGGGTATTCTGATTCTTGGTGTGTTCATGTTTCAAATTCGTGAGCGCTTCGACAGCCTGGACATTAGCCATCTGGAGAAATTGAAGGAAGATTAAGATGAATTGGCTGCTACTGATGCTTATCATTCCTTTTGCCGGTGCAGGCGTACTCGCACTATATGGCGGACGTGAGCGCGCACCCGAAGTAAATTCAGCTTTCAGCTTTGCAACCTTTATTGCGGCCGCGATGCTTACCTCCAAGGTCATTGCCGATGGTCCCCTTTATGCGCTTGAGCGGCAGTTCTTCATCGATCCTCTCAATGTTTTCCTGGTTACATTGACCGCTTTTGTTGCATGGACCACGTCACTTTTCTCCGGCCCTTACATGCGCATTGAAAGCGACCACGGCAAGATGACTCCACGCCGCATGCGGCTCTATCATAGCATGTACCAATTGTTTACCTGCGCCATGCTGTTGGCACTTACCACCAATAATATGGGGCTCTTGTGGGTAGCGATGGAGGGGGCAACACTTGCCACGGTGCTATTGGTGAGCATATATCGTACCGCCGCGAGCCTGGAAGCGGCCTGGAAGTATTTCATCCTGTGTGGTGTTGGTATCGCCCAAGCACTGTTTGGCACTATCCTTCTATACTTGGCGGCCGACCGTGTGATTGGTGCGGGTACAGGAGCGTTGCTCTGGACCAACTTGGAACAAGTAAAAACACACATGGAGCCGACCATCCTGTCCTTGGCCTTCGTGTTCCTGCTGGTCGGCTATGGCACCAAGGTTGGCTTGGTTCCCCTGCATAACTGGTTGCCCGACGCCCATGCGGAAGGCCCGACCCCCATCTCCGCCGTACTGTCTGGCCTATTGTTGAACGTCGCACTCTATGCCGTTCTGCGCTGCAAGGTACTGGTAGATGGCGCCCTTCAAAACCACATGGCCGGCAACATGATGATTGGGTTTGGCCTGCTGTCGGTATTGATTGCGGCATTCTTCCTCTCGCGGCAAAAAGACGTCAAACGTATGTTTGCCTATTCGTCTATCGAGCACATGGGCCTCATCACGTTTGCGTTTGGAATCGGAGGCCCCATCGCCAACTTCGCAGGGCTATTGCACATGACCGTTCACTCGCTAATCAAGTCGGCCATCTTCTTTGCCGTTGGCCATGCTGTGCAGAAGGCGGGCACGCAGACAATGAGCCGGATTACGGGGCTTCTGAGCATCAGCCCCACGGTCGGTTGGGGCTTGATGCTGGGCTCCCTGGCCATTCTTGGCATGCCACCGTTCGGCGTGTTTGCCAGCGAATTTTTGATCCTGACCACCGCCATGCGCGAATTACCTTGGGCGACGCCGCTCCTGTTACTCGCCCTCGGTGTCGCCTTCGCGGCGGTTTTCCAACGGGTGCAGCCGATGGTATTCGGTGAAACTACAGCAAAGCCACTCCAACACCCCCCTGCACTGATCCCCGTATTCATGCATCTGGGGCTGGGGTTAATGCTCGGCCTTTATATACCGCCCTACTTGGTTGCGTGGTATCAACAAGCCGCACGCATGATTGGAGGCTAAGTGATGAAACTGTGCGGAGTCGAAGGGCAGTTTGAACGGTTACCGGCGCCGCTGCCTATGTGGCGCGCATCAGTCGATTTGAAACAATGGGTTGGTGCCGCAATGGCAGTGAAGGAAACAGGGGGGCGGTTACTGTCGGTCTGGGGAACTGACCAACGCTCACGGGACGGACACTTCGTAATCTCTGCGGCCTACGCCGTTCAGGAAGGCCTGGTTTGGCTAGCATTGCCCCTAGGGGAGAGTGAAACGGGTTTCCCCGATCTTTCCACCGTATTTCCGGCCGCGTCCCGTATGCAGCGCGCAATGGCGGATCTGCTCGGGGTGCATGCCACGGGGGTGTCCGATACTCGACCGTGGTTACGCCACAATGCTTGGCCAGCCAACTACTTTCCACTGCACGAGGGGGCGACGGGAGATGAACATTTTCCTGAGTATCCCGCCGAAGAATATGCATTCACGCAGGTCGAGGGTGATGGCGTACACGAGATCCCAGTAGGTCCGGTACATGCAGGCATCATCGAACCAGGACATTTCCGCTTCTCCGTCGTTGGGGAAAAAGTTCTACGTTTGGAGGAGCGCCTCGGTTACACCCACAAAGGGGTGGAGAAACGGTTCGAACAGACCCCGCCCTTGCTGGGACATCGTCTTGCCGGGCGCATCTCGGGTGATTCCACCGTCGCCTATGCGTGGGCCTACTGCATGGCGCTGGAGTCGGTTGTCGGAGTCAAGACGACAGAATCAATTCAGTGGGTTCGCGCGTTGCTGCTGGAACGGGAACGGATAGCAAATCATTTGGGGGATCTCGGCGCGCTCGGTAACGATGCAGGGTTTGCTTTTGGACTCTCCCAGTTCTCCTTGCTGAAAGAGACGTGGCTTCGACAAAACAAGAAGCTATTCGGGCATCGGTTCATGATGGATTGCATCGTACCAGGTGGCGCCGATGTCTCATTCAGCAAGGCCTCTCACGACGAATTGTTACGTCAATGTGATGAAGTCGAACGAGACGTGCATTTGTTGCATTCTATTTACGAAGAGCATGGCGGACTACAGGATCGCTTCATTGGCGCAGGCCGGGTTCCTCCATCGTTAGCGGCGGAACTGGGGGTATGTGGCCTTGCGGGAAGAGCCAGCGCTCAATCCTATGATTTGCGCGCCGACCAGCCGTGGTTGCCATATGACCAACTCGATGTACAAATGGTCACCCACCGCAATGGCGATGTCGCCGCACGTGCCATCACTCGATTTGAAGAAATTTATGAATCTCTACGGCTGATCCGGAAAATCTGCGAACACCTACCTCAAATCATGCATCAGACGAAGCATGAGTTTGCCCATTTGCATGGTTATGGAATAGGCTGGGTAGAAGGATGGCGCGGCGACGTTCTGATTGCACTCGAACTCTATAATGGGGAAATCCGGAGATGTCATTGCCATGATCCGTCCTGGCACAACTGGCCAGCACTGGAACACGCCATTATCGGTAACATCGTGCCTGATTTTCCGCTCATCAACAAATCGTTCAATCTCAGTTACTCGGGACATGACCTCTGATGTGGTACGTTCTCAAACAAATCGGTCGCATTGGTATCCGTAGCGAGGATCCGCCCGAAGTCGACAATACCCTCCGTGTTGAGGCTGAGCACATTCAGTCCGCAATCCTTCAAATCATCGGCCAAGCACTGATGATCCGCCAAGTGGATGCCGGCTCATGCAATGGTTGCGAACTAGAGATTCAAGCACTTAACAACCCCTGCTACAACATCGAAGGTTTGGGCATCAAGTTCGTGGCCAGTCCACGACATGCCGATATGCTGTTGGTGACTGGTCCGGTCTCGCGTCACATGGAGACAGCTTTACGCCGAACCTACGAGGCGATACCCGAACCCAAATTGGTGGTTGCCATTGGTGATTGTGGTTGCAACGGTGGCATATTCGGAGAGAGCTATGCATCGTGCGGAGGCGTATCGAATGTTTTACCTGTCGATGTCGCCGTGCCAGGTTGCCCACCTGAACCGATTGAGATTTTGCGAGGGATTTTAACCGCAGTGCAGCGCCGTCCCCCTGATCAATCTAAGAGAAATCGGCTCATGGATGGCCAGTTCTCACCTAGATACAACTAGCGCACAGTTATTGGTTTCCTGTGCTCATATTTTCCCCGCTCGGGAATCGATGGCTTACTAGTTTCGTATCTTTTCCCAATAATATGAGCCATTACATGGCTGACTCGAACGAGATGGATAATGTCACCCCCTATGAAGCCCTTTTTATGTCCAAGACGATGAATAATTGAGCTCGATTTTGTGTAATCGACTGGCGTATGCATGGCTAACCTCCAGCTCGGAACTCCATGACATCTGTTGGCCATTTTCCAATCGGCACGTGTCGGATTTATTCTAAGCCACCGTTGATGAAAAGCAGGAGCTTCTGGATCTAGCCAAAAAAGCCAAGCAGGGGATTGAGGATTGCTACTACCCGGTTGGCCAGTCGGGACACCGTGTAGGCGTTCATCGAACACCTCCTTTTCTTTACCCGGCGCAGCACGAAAGCTGCTTCACGTCCTTGCTGAAAGTTTGCGCCGCGAGCTTCAGACCTTCGACCGTCGTCAGGTAGGGAAACAACTGGTCAGCCAGTTCCTGCACCGTCATTCGGTTGCGGATGGCGAGCACCGCCGTCTGGATCAGCTCGCCCGCCTCCGGGGCCACAGCCTGTACGCCGATGAGTCGTCCGCTTCCTTCCTCGATGACCAGCTTGATAAAGCCGCGTGTGTCGAAGTTGGCTAATTTTGCCCATCCCCCAAAAATGTAAAATCAGCGAATGGAGTAGGATTGGCTGTTGGATTACCGTCTTTTCAGGGGGTGGGGGGTCAATGCCGCGAAATTAAGCCAAGCCGAGCTGGTTTCGCGGTAAAATGTCAACATTAATTCAAAGACTTAATACCCAAAAGCGATGAACACCTCGGCCCCTATATTCCCAATCGATCTATAAAATTACTCAAACCATAGCTTCCGAGGATTTTATTCATCGCCATCGCCGTAAAGAAGTCGACTTCACCCGCCGCAGCCTCTTTACCTTCGAACGCGTCGTCGGCGTTTTGCTGACCACCTTGATGCGCTCACTCCAGGTCGAACTGGATCAATTCTTCGCCCATACCGACCTTCCGGATGGCCGGATCGCTCGAGACGACGCGTTTCGCATGGCGCGCAAGAAGCTGAAGGCTTCCGCATTTACCGAGCTCAACCAGCTCATCGTCGCCGACGCACCCACCACGGCACGATGGCACGGCTATCGCGTTCTGGCCGCCGATTCCACCACCCTGATGCTGCCGGCCACACACCCCGATACGCGCTCGGAAGACAAGGGGTTCAATTGCTATCACTATCCGGGCGGGCTTTACAGCCTGGCACGCGGCGCGGGTTTGTGCGATACCGCCACCGGCCTGATGCTGCGCGCCGACATCGCGTCGGACGCAAAAGGCGAGCGCGACATGCTGGTCGAGCAGCTGGAGCAGGTGAAATGCGACGACCTGCTGGTCCTGGATCGTGGCTACCCGGCCTACTGGTTGTTTGCCCTGCTCAACCAACGTGGCCATACCTTCTGCATGCGGCTCACCACCTCATTCAACACGGCGGTCAAAAGCTTTGTCGCCTCCGGTCGCGTCTCCGCAATCGTGGCCATCAATCCCGGCAAGGAGCAACATCCGACCTTCAAACAGCACGACTTGCCGATCAAACCCTTCTCGCTTCGGCTGGTTCGTGTTCTGCTGCCCAGTGGGCAGATCGAGGTGCTGGCAACCAATCTGCTGGACGACACGGCCTATCCCGCCGCCGACTTCGCCGAGTTGTATCATCGCCGCTGGCGAATCGAGGAAGCCTTCCGCCATCTCAAATCCCGGCTGAAGCTGGAGCAATTTGGTGGCGAAACCCCGCTGGCAATTCGGCAGGAATTCCACGCTACCATTCTGCTACACAACCTGGCGACACTGGCCGCCATGGACGCCCTGTCGCAACGGGGAGAGACGGAAATACATACCTTCAGCGTCAACCTGACGCACGCCAGCCACCTGATTCGCCTGCACTTGCCACGTTTGCTGGCCAGTCCGGAACAGCGCACCTCGCTATGCCAACTTCTGCTGGTGCTCATCGCCAAGAAGATCACCCGCCGCCGGCTTGGGCGATGCGGCACGCTACGCAAGCCGGATCGAGAGAAACCTCACCCACACCGGGCCTATAAGTAATTGTTCCGATAATGGAATCGCTTAATTTCGCGGCATTGGGATCCCCCTCCCATTCTTTTGCACGCCAAGCGAGGCCACAATTCTCCGCCGCGCCTCTCTCTGCATTGTCAAAGCAAGCGGAACGCCAGAATGGCAACGATGGTCGGTGGGATTGCTGCGACAAGCAACCCCATCGGATGAATCGCCTCATCCTCAAAGTTGCCACGCAGGATCGCCACACCGGCGGGGTTCGGCGCATTGGCGATGATCGTCAACCCTCCCCCCGTGACGGCCCCCGTCACCAGCGCATACTTGAACGAGTCGGACAATCCCTCGACCAGTGAGCCAAGATAGGTCAGCGCGGCATTATCTGTGATCGCCGTCAAAAACGTCGCGCCAAAGAATACGGCATCGCTGCTCATCGCCAACAATACCGGCCGCAGCCACCACTGCTGCTGCCCGCCCAGCACCACCAGCCCCGCCAGAAAGAAGGCGACCAGTAAACCTTCACGCAGGATCAAACGATCCTGGTAATCCTGGTAGGCATGTGCAACCCCCAGGAAAAACAGGAACAGGCCGAGGAAAGCGGCGGGATGGTGGGCAAAGGCGACCACCCCCACCAGAAAGAGCAGATGCAACGCGACCATGATCGCCGGTACGCTGTTGTCTTCAGAAGCATCGCGGCCGGATGAAACCCGCGACAACTCCTGCCGGAACAGCCACGTCGCACTCAAGGCGTTGACGATGACGGCGATGGCGGCTTTCCAGCCCAAAGCGGTGATCATGAACCAGATATCCCACCCCCATTTACCGGCCACCATGAGGACCGGTGGCGCCGCGAAGGGCGTCAGGGTACCGCCGATGGATATATTGACAAACAAGACCCCCAGCGTGGTGTAGCGGAGCCGGGTCGACAGCCCCTTGGAAAAGTAGCTATCGCGCAGGATCAAGGCCGCGAGGGTCATGGCCGCGGGCTCGGTGATGAACGAACCCAGCAAGGGAACCAGGGCGAGAATCGCGAAATAGAACGCCATTGAACTAGGCAACGGAATGAACTGGGCGACTGTACGTACGCAGAACCTGGCGAACTGCAAGATAGGCTTGGTCCCGGCGATCACCATGATGGCGAAGACGAACATGGGCTCCGTAAAGTTACGCGAATCCAGGTACTGGGTTGCCGCTGCGCGGCCCTCGACGGCGAACATGCACAAGATCAGGATCATGGCCCAGAAGCCGAACACGACTTCGACTTCGCCCAGCAGATGCCACAGCCCGGCGTGGGTGGGGCGGGTATGTGCCAGCCGCTCAAAAAACTTGGTCGAGAACGTATGCAGGATGGCAACGGCGAATAGCATTGCGCCGATGATCTGGATGATGCTAGGTGTCACAGACTCCCCCTTTGGATGTCGAATTGAAATAGTTCATTAATCCAATGCCTGGTGCTTGTTGTTTCAGAGGACCAGATGGTCATGACGAGACTTTAGCAGTTGCTTGCTCATCGAAGCTGGACGTCAGCTTTGCCATGAGTCGGCAGAGCGCTGTTTTTTTAAAAAACGGGGGCCGAAGCCCCCCAAGGTCGCTTGTTGCTACTGCTCTGTTTGCCCTTGGCCTCGCGGCCCAGAGTGAAATGGTTACCGCAACAGCAACACCGGAACCGGTGCCGTGCGGATCATGTTGGTCGTTGTGCTGCCGATCAGCAGGTGGCGGATACGGGAATGGCCGTAGGCGCCCATCACCAGCATGTCCAAGTCGAACGCACGCAGATAGGTACTGAGTACCATCTCGGCTTCGCCCGCGATCAGGGCGGTGGTGACGTTAACGCCTCCCTGCATCAGTATCGTGCCAGCCCAGCCCAGCGTCTCCTGGTTGGCCGGGGTTTCAGCCCCAGCCATGACCACGTGACATGCCAGTCCTTTGAATAGCGGGCTCGCCGCGATCATCTCGACCCCCTTGCGGGTGGAGGTGCTGCCGTCGAAGGCGATCATCGCCGACTGTGGCGCGTTGAACGTTTCAGGTGCAACGAGAATCGGACGGTGCAGCGCGCGGATGGCACGTTCCAGATTGCTGCCGATGTGGTCCGGTGCCAACTCGGCGGCTTCGCCACGCCGGCCAAGCACGAACAACCGGACATTCGGTTCCATCTCTGACAGCGTTTCCAGCAATCCCCCATGGCACTGACGAGCATCAGATGTCATGTAACCGGCAGTTGCAACCTGGATTTTCCCCGCTTCCAGCAAGCGTCTACCCTGCTCCTGGGCCAACTTGCTCCGCTGTTCATCAAGGCTGGCCAGTTCCGCAAGGAGCGCATCCTGCGCCCCCAGGCCGATGCTGCCGGAATAGTCCTTGGTGCCACTCACCGCCATGCGCTGATCCAGTACGTGCAGCAAATGCAGTGGCGCTATCAGGCGAGCGGCCGCCCAGGCGGCGTACTGACATACGCTGGACTGATAGCGGGAATGATCAATGCATGCCAAGACTCGTGTCGTCATGGTTATCTCCTCAGTGGCCGCCCATCAGGCGTTCAACGGCATCCGGTTTATCGTGTACGGCAAACTTGTCCACCATGGTTGCACTGGCTTCGTTCAAGCCTAGAATCACCACCTCGGCGCCTTCCCGGCGGTACTTGAGCACAATGCGGTCAAGGGCGCTGATTGCCGAAATGTCCCAGAAATGGGCGTGGCTGACATCGACGATGACCTTGTCGATCGCCTCTTTGAAGTCAAAGGCTGCCGAAAAGCGGTCAGTCGAGGCAAAGAATACCTGGCCGGTCACGGTGTAACGTCGGCACCGTCCTTCGTCTTCCAGTGCCGAGCCGATATGGAGAATCCGGCCAACCTTCTGGGCGAAGAACAGTCCACTCAGCAACACGCCGACCAAAACACCCTTGGCCAGGTCATGCGTGGCCACCACCACCACGACGGTTGCGGCCATCACAATGCTAGAACTGAGCGGGTGGGTACGCAGGTTGCGCAGCGACTCCCAACTGAAGGTGCCGATCGACACCATGATCATCACGGCCACCAGCGCCGCCATCGGGATCTGCTTTACCCACGGGCCAAGAAATACCACCATGATCAACAGCACCACGCCCGCGACCAACGTCGACAGACGACCGCGGCCACCTGATTTCACGTTGATCACCGATTGGCCGATCATG
The DNA here is from genome assembly GCF_900177275.1 of Pseudogulbenkiania subflava DSM 22618. Taxonomy (GTDB): domain Bacteria; phylum Pseudomonadota; class Gammaproteobacteria; order Burkholderiales; family Chromobacteriaceae; genus Pseudogulbenkiania; species Pseudogulbenkiania subflava. The sequence goes on along the minus strand of NZ_FXAG01000024.1, from coordinate 29,381 downwards.
GCGCAACCGGCCATGCCACCCAGCATGCCGGAGGCAATGTTGGCGATCCCCTGGCCCATCGCCTCGCGGTTCTTGTCACTTGGGGTGTCGGTAAAATCGTCCACGATGGTGGCCGTCATCATCGATTCCAGCAGACCGACCACCGCCAAGGTTGCGGAATACGGGAAAATGATCGCCAGTGTCTCGAGGTTAAGCGGCACGTTGGGCAGCAGCAACACCGGCAAACTATCCGGCAGCGCTCCCATATCACCTACCGTACGGATGTCGAGGCCCAGTGCCATCGAGACGGCGGTCAGCACAATGATGCAGATCAGCGGCGAGGGAACGGCTTTCGTAAGAAGTGGAAACAGATAGATGATGCCCAAGCCCGCCGCGGTCATCGCATAGACCACCCACGGGACGTTAGTCAGCTCCGGCAACTGTGCCATGAAGATCAGTATCCCCAATGCATTGATGAATCCGGTCACCACCGAGCGAGAGACAAAGCGCATCAGGGAACCAAGCTTTAACACCCCGGCGAGGATTTGCAGCAGGCCGGTCAGCAGCGTGGCCGCCAGCAGGTATTGCAGGCCGTGGTCCTTGACCAGTGTCACCATCACCAGCGCCATCGCCCCGGTGGCTGCCGAAATCATGCCCGGGCGGCCGCCGGCAAAGGCGATAACCACGGCGATGCAGAACGACGCGTACAGGCCGATCTTGGGATCGACCCCGGCGATGATCGAGAACGCAATGGCTTCGGGGATCAGCGCGAGCGCGACGACCAGACCGGCCAAGACGTCGCCGCGAATATTGGAAAACCACTCCTGGCGTAAGTGACTGACAGACATATCTTCTCCATTTGAATGGCCTGGGCCATGGATTGTTGGGATTGCCTGTTGAACCGACATGCCGAAAAGGCGTGCAGCATAGCCCCATCGATACGGTGAACCGTACATTGGGCAGCACAACAGTGACCGCTCAGCGGTCTGAAGCAACGACAAATGACAAACAAGGGGGTGTCCGAAAGGGACGGACGTGCGAATTCGCCTACCGGAACGGTAGGGAAATCAAGAGAGGGGTAAGGCAGCGAACTACATCGGACTGTAGATTCTGTGGCTGAATAGTTTACGAAAGAGCACGGAGTCTAACTGCTAAGCTACATAAGGTCAAAAAAGAATCGCATCAACTCAGGGATATGCATCGGCTACTGGGAGAGCTCATGCAAACCATGGACCGAATCGAAAGAGAAACCAGTGCGATCACATTTCCCGATTTGTAGAACTGGCTTGGTCAGAATGCTCATGCGCTAGCCTCAACATCCCCACCTTGGTAATCAGCCTTGATAGCCTTGGGTTGCACGGCGACTCACAGTACAGTTGTAACCTCTCCTCATCGATAACACCGAGCCAGCACTTCCGGCGGCACCCCCAGAAAATAGGCTAATCTAAGCAACCACATCAGCAAAATGGTGCGCCAAATGCCGCGCGTTTCCCAACGCCGTCCGGAAGTCACCACGGTCGATCGCAGGCACAACGGTGGCGATATGCGCTTGAGGAGGACCGATAGTTCGATATCCTCCATCAACGGCTGTTCCGGGACGCCTCCGATCTCAGCGAATACATCACGTCGAACGAACATTGCCTGATCGCCGGTCGCGATACCCGTTAATCGGGAACGCCAGTTCATCATGTGGGCGATGAGTCTCAGCATGCCTGGCCGGCCTGCAATATGCACGTCAAAGCGCCCCCAGACCTGGCCGCTCTTGGTAAGCGCCGCCAAAATCAGCCGGTCTGCCCGACTGGGCAGAAGCGTATCGGCATGCAGAAACAGGAGCACTTCACCTTCGGCCGCGGCGGCGCCAGCATTCATTTGGTTCGCCCGGCCGCAGGGTGAGTGCAGCAGCCGATCCACCCATGGCACTGCGAGAGCCACGGTGTCGTCACGGCTCCCGCCATCGACCACGATCACCTCCGCACCGTGAAAGCGTAATTCCTGCAGCGCCGACAACGTATGTTCAATTCGTTCGGCCTCGTTCAGGGTGGGCACGATGATTGATAGATGTTTCATACTCCCCACCTCTGCCAAGCATGGTAATGCTCGGCCCAGGCCAGCAGTCTCTGCGGGACGTGCGCTCGCCGCCATTCGCCAGCCGCGTGTTTATTGGCCTCGGCCAAGGTCGGATAAGGATGGATCGTGCTGAGGATCTTGTTTAGCCCGAGTCCATGCTGCATCGCCAGTACGAATTCGGCGAGCAGTTCGCCGGCCTGAGCGCCGACGATGACCACGCCGAGGATGCGGTCCTTGCCGGGCGGCGTCAGCACCTTGATGAAGCCTGCCGCAGCCTCATCCGCAATCGCCCGGTCCAAGTCTTCGATGTTGTAGCGTGTCACTTCGTAAGCGATGCCTTGTTCGCACGCCTCCTGCTCGGACAACCCGACCTTGGCAATCTCCGGGTCGGTGAACGTGACCCAAGGTATCGCCGAATAATCGACCTTGAAGCGTTTGAAACGTCCGAACAGGGCATTGATGCTCGCGTACCAGGCTTGATGGGCAGCGGTATGGGTGAATTGGTAAGGCCCGGCTACGTCACCGCAGGCGTAAATACTGGGATACAGAGTCTGTAAATAGGCGTCGGTTTCGATGGTCTTGCGCCCGGTCATCGGAATACCCAACTCCTCCAGGCCGAAACCTTCCGTTCGCGCTTGCCGGCCAACTGCACACAGAACGACGTCGAATTCGATCGCGACGTCCTCGTTTTCGTGCCGCAGCCACATCCGCTTGCTGTTGCCGTTGCATTCAACTCGCAACGTCCGATGGTCGGTCAGAACCGACACACCATCGCGTTCAAGTGCCGCGCGCGCGTATTGTGAAACCTCTTCGTCCTCGCGCTTCAGCAGGCGCGCCTCCTTTACGACCTGGGTGACCTGGCTGCCGAAACGGGCGAAAGCCTGCGCCAGCTCGCAGCCGATCGGCCCTCCGCCGAGCACGACCAGACGACCGGGCCGCTCGGTCAGCGACCATAAGGTCTCCGAGGTGAGAAAACCCACTTCCTGCAGTCCGGGAATGGTGGGTACGACCGGGCGCGAGCCAGTGGCGAGCACGATCGCGCGGCTCGTGAGCGTGCGACCGTTGACCTCGACCTGCCATGGCGAAGTGATGTTCGCATGCCCGTGGATGACCTCGACGCCCAGTTGCCGGTAACGTTCGACCGAATCATGCGGCTCCACGGTTTTGACCACCCGGGCGACCCGGCCCATAACCTCGGCAAAATCGAATTTCGTTTCGACGGCTTGGATGCCTAGCGCTGAGGCATTGCGGCATTGGTGCAGGAACTTGGCGGAGCGGATCAGCGCCTTGGACGGCACACAGCCATAATTCAGACAGTCCCCGCCCATCTTGTGACATTCGATCAATGTCACCTTGGCCTTGGTCGCTGCACCGATATAAGCAGAAACCAGGCCAGCGGCACCACCGCCTATCACGATCAGATTGCGGTCGAAGCGGCGCGGCTTGCTCCATCTGCGATAGACATGCTGCTGCCGGAACCAGGATAGTGTCTTGCGAGCCAGTAACGGCAATATGCCAAGCGCGGCAAAGGACAGCAGCACGCCAGGCGACAGGATCCCGCGCACGCTGGAGAGCGTTGCCAACTGGGTGCCGGCGTTCACGTATGCCAGCGTTCCCGCCAGCATGCCGATCTGGCTCACCCAGTAGAATGTCCAGGCTCGGATCGGCAATAGGCCGGCCACCAGGTTGACCAGGAAAAACGGAAACAGCGGCACTAGCCGCAAGGCGAACAGGTAGAACGGCCCTTCGCGCGCAAAGCCCTGTTCGACCACCGCCAGCTTGGTACCGAACCGTTGCCGCACGCTGTCGCGAAACAAGTAGCGCGCCAGCAAAAACGCCAACAAGGCGCCGATGCTGGAGGCGAAAGACACCAACAGCGTGCCTTCCACCAGACCGAACAGCGCGCCGCCGGCCAGCGTCAGCACGGCAGCGCCAGGCAGGGACAGGCCGGTGACTGCCACATAGAGTGCTACATACAGTAGCGGCGTTAGCCATGGATGTCGGCCAAAAAACGTCCGGAATGTTGCTTGACTGGCTTTGAGGTAATCGAGGCTCAGATAATGGCCGAGATCCAGCCACCAAAAGGCGGCCAGCAGAGCCAGCAGCACAATCAACAAGGCGAGCTTGGTCGGCTTCATCCAACGTGCTCCCGATTCTCCAGGGCGCCGCCGCAGCTGCTGCCCTGTCCCGCCGTGCAGCCGTAGCAGTGGTCGGCCACCACGATAGGCTGTCCGACCAGGTCCTGCCCCAGCAAGTCGAGCAAGTGCGGATGGGGGACGCCATGCCATTTCATCGGCAAGTGCAGCATCTGGTTGAAGTCACAGTCGTACAGGAACCCTTGCCAATCAACGCTGATGAGGCGGCGGCACATCACATTGTCCAGGTTGGCCGGGCAATAGTGGTCGCGCAGCAGTTGCATGTAACCGGCAAACTGCCCCTTGGAAACCAGCGTGCTGCCGAAGCGCTGGATCGGCATGTTGGCGAGTACGAACAGCTGGTTGAACAGGATGCCGAAGTGCTCGGACAGCTCATGCCGATAGGCCGCCTGCAGCTTCGATTGATCCGGCGGCAACACCGGGCCTTGCGGGTTGTAGACCAGGTTGAGCGCAAGCCCGCTGCCGGGCCGGGCGTAACCGCGTGCGTTGAGTTCTTGCAGTGCCGCGATGCTCTTGTCGAACACGCCGTTGCCGCGCTGACGGTCGACGTTGTCTTTTTCGTAACACGGCATCGAGGCGACCACTTCTACCTGTTCGCGCGCCAGGAAATCGGCCAGATCCTCCTGGCCCGGCTCGAACAGGATGGTCAGGTTGCAGCGGTCGATCACCTTGACCCCGAGCGCGCGCGCGTGGCGTACCAAATCACGGAAATGCGGATTGAGCTCCGGTGCGCCGCCGGTCAGGTCGAGCGTGGTCAGCCGGCGCGCTTTGAGCACGGCCAGCACCAGTTCCACAGTGTCCCGGTTCATCATTTCGGTGCGGTTCGGGCCGGCGTTCACGTGGCAGTGCACGCAAGTCTGGTTGCACTTGTAGCCCAGGTTGACCTGCAAGGTGTCTAGCGTGGTGCGGCGGATGGCGGGAAAGTCAGTTTTCTGCAGCAGTGGCAGCGTGGCATGCATTCAGTGTGCTCCTCTCTTTGTTCTTTGTTACAGCGTGCGCACGGCCAGCGTTGCCAGCCAAGCGAGCACGGCGGCCAACGGCAGGGTGGCTAACCAGGACAGCACGATGTTGTTCACCGTCGACCAATCGATGCTGCGAGCGCCCGCACCGACGCCCGCGATCGCGCCGACTGCGACATGGGTGGTGGACACCGGCAGGCCGAGCTTGCTGGCAAGCAGCACCAAGGCCGCGGTGATCAGGTTAGCGGTCAGACCCTGCGCGCTATCCATCCGCGTCACACGCTGGCTCATCGTGACGGCAACCCGACGGGCGTAGAGCAGCCCACCGGCCGCCATGATCGCGGCGATCGCCAGCACCGAGACCGACGCCTGGAACAGATGCGAGGCCAGCAGCAAGGCGGCCAGCTTCGGCGTGTCGTTCACCCCGCGGGCAAAACAGATCAGCGCGCCGGACAGGGTGTGCACCTGATCGGCCAGGCGGGCGAGCGAGAAGCGCGCCATCGGCTGTGGCAGCGTGTCGCACTGCGCTTGCGGCGCGATGATGAGACCCGGCGCGGCAGCTTGCATCAGCACGGCGCCGTTTTCCGCCGGCTCCGCCAGCGAAACGGGCGGCAGCACGCACGCGCAGTGGTTCTGCATCGCTCGCCGGCGCGCCAAGGGATAGATCACCAGGCCGAGCGCGGCGGCGATCAGCGGGCTCGTCACCAGCGGCAACAAGAAACTGCCTGCCAGTTTGGCGTAATGGATCTCGCCGCCGTGCTGGCCGAGCGCCGCTCCGATCAAGCCGCCGATCAGCGCATGGGTGGTGGAAATCGGCAAGCCGGCGCGGGTGGCGATGAATACCGTCAATGCCGTGCCGGCGCCGACACTCGCAAGGAACAGCGGTGCGCTGGCGACGGCATCGGGCACCAGTCCCTTACCGGAGAACTGCTGTACCAGAGTGTCGGCCAGCAGCAGCGACACCGCGCTGCCGGCCACCGTGGCCACGGTAGCGAGAATGAGCGCGCTACGATAACTCAAGGTATCCGAGCCCCAAACGGTGGCGAATCCCTTGAAGTTGTCGTTGGCGCCGTTACTGAAAGCCACGAGCAAGGCGGCGCCTATCAACAGATATTCCATTTCGTCTTCCTTTGGCCGCTAAGGTGTGGCCCGTTCAGCAGCAGGCGCTGCTGACGGGCACGGACTCCCGGCTGAATGGCAGAGTGCTCCCGCATCCTTCGAACAGGCCGTAGTGCTGCGTGAAGTCGCCGATGAAGTCGAAGTGCGGGCCGAAGCGGCTGTCGTGCAGCATGCGCCAAGTATTGCCGCACACGGGGAACACGCGACCAGCCTCGATGTCATGATGCTTGTCGAGCATGAAGCGGTGCGGGTGGTGGGGCACCGTGCCGCGATAGATCACCGCCTGCCCGTAGTCCTCGCAGGCGTTTTCTAGTCCGTCCAGCTTGAACAGGCGGTAGGTGGCCGAATAAAAGCGGATGCTCCCTGCTTTTTCGGCCAGTTGCGCATCGTCAATCACCAGCGGGCGGTCCGTCACCAGGCGCGGGTCGGCAAAGCCGTGGCGCTGGGCCAGCCGGAGAAAGTCGTTCCAGTACAGCGCCCCGCCCAGGCATTCGCCGTACAGTACCGGGTCGTTGCGCACCGACTCGGGCACACGCCGGTCGGCGTAGACGTCGGAGAAATAGAATTCCCCGCCCGGTTTCAGCAGCCGATAGACTTCGCGCAGCACCGCCTGCTTGTCCGGCGACAGGTTGACCACGCAGTTCGAGACGATCACGTCGAAGCTGGCGCTCGCAAGACCGATCTCGTCGAGACTCTCGATGTAGCCTTGTGCAAACGACACGTTGTCAAAGCCGAACAGCTCGCTGTGGTAGGCATGGTGGCGTTCGGCGACGGCGAGCTGTTCTTCGGTCATGTCCACCCCGAGCACGTGACCGTGTTCGCCCACAAGCTGCGCCAGCACATAGACATCGCGCCCGGCGCCACAGCCCAGGTCGAGCACGCGGCAGCCTTCCAGCAGCGGCGGGCACACCAGGCCGCAGCCGTAGTAGCGGGCGGTCACTTCGGGATGGACCCTGGCCAGGAGCGGCTTCAGCCATGCGGGCGTTAGCGAGGGGTCACAACAGGCGGAAGTTTTCAGGTCGTCGGAGTGTTGCAACTGGTGGCCGTAGTAATCTTTGACGATATCGTGCATGACTCAACTTCCCTTGGAATCGGACGGGTATGCACCTTGGTCGCCACCCGGCGCGGTTTGCTTACACCGAGGTCGTGATGACTCCACCCGGTGACACCCAAGCAGCGGGCAGCCGCCGCAGATCCGCCGGTTCGTCGACGTCGTGCAGCATGGAGCCTTGCCGCAGCGACCAACCCAGCCTCGCGATGCGGCAAGTGGTATCGAACGCGACGGTATCGGTACTCCAGGCAATGTCGGAGAACAGCAGCGGGTGATAGCGGTTGAGCCCGAGCAAGGCGTAGCCGCCGTCGACGGTGGGATACAGCACCGCATCGTGCCGGCGCAGCGCAGCGGCCGCTTCGCGCAGCAACGCCGCGCTCATTTCCACGCAATCGGTGCCGATCAGCAGCACTGTCTCGCCGCGCGCGACGGCCTGCTCTGCGGCCCGTGCAAGGCGAGCGCCCAGGTCCCCGGCTCCTTGCTCCCCTATCGCAACCGCGCTGGGCAGGGTGACACCATGCCACTCCGGGGTGTCGATAGCAGGTGTCACCCGCAGCTCGATCGGCCCTAGTTCGGCCGCCAGCGCGCTATCCACCGTGCTATCGAGCATGCGCCGCGCCAAGTTGGCGGCTCCCTCCGCATTGAGTGCCGGGATCAGGCGGGTTTTGGCAAGCCCGGGGCGCGGGGCTTTGGCGAAAATGATGGTTCTGACCGGTTGCATCGTAGGCTTCCCCTCGTAGCATTCATTCACCTGTCTCTTGATCGACAAGCAATGAGCCGTAGTCGTGCGGGAGGGCTAGGTTCTTACATCAGTGCGCACGAGCTTTGGCGATTTTGCTGGCAGGACGATTCTGGAAATCCGGGTGTAAGAAAGGGGTTGGGGTGCACGACTACTGACCGTTTCGTTTAGTCGCTGGAGAGACTGCCATGAACTGGTACGCGCACCCCGAATCCTGGTCGTTTATTCTGCGCAGGTATCTCCCGCGTCTGGCGCTCTGCAGTCTGGTTTGGGAGATCGTGCAGTTGCCGCTTTACACACTGTGGGCAGCGCCGCGCGTGGGGTGGATCGCTTTTGCGGTCGCGCATTGCACCGTGGGCGATGTCATGATCGGAGCGACGGTCTTGATCCTCGCCATGATCCTGAGCGGCGCCGGTGAGCCCGTCAACTGGCCGAGGACAAAGCTCAATGTGATAACGGTTGTTCTTGCGGTTACCTATTCGCTGCTGAGCGAGCGAGTCAATCTGGCCAGCGGGAGTTGGGCGTATTCCGCATGGATGCCGGTATTGCCCGTGATCGAAGTGGGGCTGGCACCGCTGCTGCAGTGGGTCATCGTGCCTATTGCGACTTGGTGGTGGGCAAACCGACAGCCGCCAGCCTAAGCCAGTCGTCTCGGATAAGCCGGCCCACACGCCACGCCAGCCCCTCGGTCAGGATGGTTATTCTTGCAGCTCTCGGCGCTTTTGCTCGTATTCTTCCTGATTGATTTCCCCGCGCGCATAGCGTTTCTGCAAGATTTCGAGCGCTGAGCCCCGTCGAAGTCCGCGGCCGGCCAGCAGCCAGATCAGCGCGATGATGCCGAACACGGCAAGACCCCAGAACAGGATCATGAAGATCCAGCCGAATCCCATTCCCCAACTTGCGCCACAACCCCAGGACATCATCACAACCTCCTATTCCTACTCCATTCACCTGATACCTTCATAGCTCGGCATCACAGAAAGGCCGTGATCCAGCTCAAAACCTTGCATGGCCATGCAAGCTGGGGGCGGCGAATGCTACACATCCTGCGATGGAACGCTTGGCTCCGACTCACCCTCGTCCGGCTTGTGCGCATAGGTTTTAGCGATCAGCCGCAGCATCTGCATCTGCTTACCGAAGTTGCGACAGCCAGAACACATCATCGTATGCATGTTGAGCGCCATCCGTTCCTTGATGACCAGGTGGCGTTCCAGCGATTCGGAAAGCAAGCGCGTGGCATTGAAGCAGTTCAACATCATTGGACTCCCTGAGCGAACCAGTTGTTTTCCAGGCATTCGCGCAAGCGCAAGCGCGCCCGGTGCAGCATCACGAACAGATTGCTGACAGTGATGCCAACGGCTTGGCAGATCTCCTCTTTTTCCAGCTCGACGACTTCGCGCATCATGAACACCCGAGCCTGTTGCGGCGGCAGCCGCTCGAGGCAGGCTTCGAACATCTGCCAGAACTGCTTCTGATGAAACGATGCCACTGGGTCACTCCACGGGATCGGGCGCTCATCCGGCTGCCAGAAGCCCTTGCGATCGAACAACGAGGTGAAATCTTCCCCTTCCTCTTCCTCGCGCAGCAGCCGGCTGGCATCGACTAGGCGCTGATTGCGCCGCAGGATGTCGGCGATCTTGTTTTTCAGAATCGCCAGTACCCAGGTCTTGAGCGCCGCCCTGCCACCGAACGAGCCGGCGTTCTTCAGCGCACCGATCAGTGCCTCTTGCACCGCGTCTTCTGCCGCGTGGCGATCGCCCAGTTGCAAGGTGGCGAACTTGAGCATCTGCCGGCGCAAGTCCTCGATAAAGTTGCTGTCGTGCAGGGCATCCCATGCCAGCGACGCGGCTTGGCCGTTTTCATGGCTCATTTACAGACCTCTTCTCGATTTCGTTCTTGGCCCCACTATAGGTGGAAACACATCCAATGCATTGCCGACGATGCGCGACCGTATCGCAGCCTTGAGCAGGGGGGCATCGTCACGCCCCGGCGGTCGAGTAATGCTGCTGCATGAGCTCTCGCACCGGCATCGCGCGCACCGCAGCCTCCACCGCACGCGCGATTAGCGCTTCGTCGACAACCGTTTGCAGCTCGGCTGGGGTACCACAGCGCCCTGTAGGCTCGGCCAAGAGCGCACGATCGCCGTCCACAAGCACGAATTCACCGCCGCAATTGCGGCAGTAGACATGCTCGCCCGGCAATTGCTCCCGCCTGATCGTAAGTGTCGGGCCACACATCGGGCAAGACTGCAATGGAATGCCGTCGTCACTATGGCCGCGGATATGATCGAGCTGGCCTGCTTCGCCGAGCTCGATCAGCAAGCGGCCGAAACCTTGGTCGAACTGGTGTCCCAAGTAATCTCTCACAATGCCCAGTGTGCACTCCTGCGGCATGCCGGCACGGTAAGGTCGATGGCTGGTCATCGCATCGAAGGCGTCGCATATCCCTACGATCCGGGCTTCCAACGGAATGCTTTCGGGCTTCAAGCCGCGTGGATAGCCCAAGCCGTCTGGGCGCTCGTGATGTAGGTAGACGGCGTTCTTGACCAGGCCGGCTAGTGGATGCCCCGCAAGCATGTGCATGCCCATTTCCGGGTGCGTCTTGATTACGGCGTATTCTTCGTCGCTCAAGCTAGCCGGCTTGCGTAATATGGCATCCGGTACTCCGATCTTGCCCAAATCATGCAGGAACCCGCCCAAGCTGATGCGTGCGACTTCGGTCGGTTCCAGCCCGGCGGCCTCGGCAAGCAGGCGTGCGTACTGCGAGACGCGCCACAAATGCCCGCCGGTGTACGGGTCGCGCGCCTCGACAAACCACGCCATCACCATCAGGCTCGCCAGCATCTGGCTGAAACCGATTGCCGCCTCGCCGTCCGGTTCCGGGCAATCAGCCCGATGCAGCAGCTGAACGACCCGCTCAATGAGATTCATGCTCATATGGTGACTCCTGTAAAGGGTGGTATGGCTCCGTCACATCGTGTGGCATACGATGACGGCGGATGAAACGTCGATCGATCCAGTCTTTCCAGTGCCAGACCCAGGCGCCCTCGGTGCTCCAGCTTCCCCAAGAAGCGATGGCGTGCTTGGGACCGGTCGAGATCAGATAGAGTGAGCAGGCGCGCGGGACATACGCGCGCATGGCGCCACCTTCCAGCGCGGCGCGCAGGTTGTACGCCAGTACCGGACCGGCATGCACCGCATGCACGCCGGAGCGCGCCACGGCCGCATCTTCGCGCGCACAGACGTCGCCGGCGGCGAACACGTGCGCGTGTGAACGGCTACGGTGGGCGTCGTCCACTGCGACATAGCCGTCTGGATCGAGCGCCAGTTTGGACAGCGCGAGCCAGCATGGCGCCCTGGCGCCGGTGGCGGCGACGATGCGATCCGCCGCCAAGTGTTCGCCATTGGCCAGCAGCAGTCCGCTGGCCGTTCCGGCGGCGCGCGAGCGATGCACGGCGATGCCACGAGCGACCAGCCAGCGCTCCGCCCGCGCGACGACCGCCGGCGCATGGCCTGCCAACAAGTCCGGGCCGGACGCCACCAGGTCGACTTGTGCGTCGATACCGCCCCGCACGAACCCCTGGCGCGCGGCAAACGCCAATTCGACGCCGGCGGCCCCGCCGCCGACCACGGCCAGACGAAAACCGGCACGGCTTACCGCCTGTTCGAGTACTTGCGGCCAGGCGGCAACAAAGCTGCCAAGCGGGCGCACCGGCAGCAGCCGCCGTTGCGCCGCATGCAGCCAGGAGACGTCTGTCTCACTGCCGACGTCGAGCGACAGCAGGTCGTACTCGAGATACGTGCCATCGGGCAAGACAATACAGCGGCGCTCTGCATCCAGCCCGGCCACCGGCGCCAGAATCAGCCGCGCGCCGGCCGCCCGCGCCAGTGGCTGCAGGTCGATACCGCACTGATCCAGCCGGTAGTGGCCGGCCATCCAGCCCGGCACCATGCCTGAATAAATCAGCTGCGGCTCAGGTGTCACCAGCAGGACCTCGGCCGCCCGGAGCCGGCGCATTGCCAGCGCGCGCAGTACGCCGAGATGGGCATGCCCGCCGCCGACCAGGATCAGGCGCTTCATGGCCGCCTGCCTGCCCGATTCGGGCAGGAACGATGCCGAGCGCGCATCATGGTCTTATTCATAGCCGCCATCTCTTCAATTGTTGGACTGTCTGTAGTCGTGCCATGGCCTCGCTTTCTTACAGATGGGTTGTAAGATCCGCTTCCTTCCCTGCGACTACAGTCCGAAGGTTGCTCAAACAGGAGGAGATCACATGTCGCAAGCCAGAATCGGCATCATCGGCGGTAGTGGGTTGTATCAAATGGAAGGAATCGAACAGGCGCGGGGATATGAGCTGACCACCCCATACGGCACGCCGTCCGACCGGATCGTGACCGGTGTCTTGCACGGCGCACCGGTCGCGTTTCTGGCGCGGCATGGTCGCGACCACCGCTACCTGCCAAGCGAAGTTCCATACCGCGCCAATATCTACGCACTGAAAGCGCTCGGCGTGCGCTACCTGATCTCGATTTCTGCGGTCGGCTCGCTGCAGGAACCGTTGCGCCCGCTGGATATGGTGCTGCCCGACCAGTTCATCGACCTGACCCGGCGGCGTGACAGCACTTTCTTCGGCAATGGCGCCGTCGCGCATGTTTCGATGGCTGCGCCCGTCTGTTCCGTGCTCGCCGATGTGCTCGCGCAGGCGGTTCACGACACCGGTCTCGACAACATTCAGCTCCATCGGGGTGGCACCTATGTCTGCATCGAAGGCCCTGCGTTCTCGACCTATGCCGAGTCGCAGTGGTACCGCAGCATCGGCGGCAGCGTGATCGGGATGACCAACATGCCGGAGGCCAAACTCGCGCGCGAGGCGGAGATGGCTTATGCCACGCTGGCCCTGGTCACCGATTACGACTGCTGGCACCCAAGGGAGGCACACGTCACCGCCGAACTGGCCATCGCCAACCTGATGCAGAACGCCGCCAACGCGCAGCGTGTGGTCAGCCAGGCGGTACGGTGGCTGGCACTCGACTGGCCTCGCTCGGCTGCGCATGACGCGCTCGCAGCCGGGCTGGTCACGCGACCGGCGGCGATGGAACCAGCAACCCAAGAGCGCTTGGGGGTGTTGATTCGTGACTATCTGTGAGTCGCGTGCCGAATTTTTCCAGTTTTGTAAGCAAACGGCTTGGCTGAGCGACCGATACGCGATCGCTGATGCAACCGCATCGCCCCCCAAAAAAACCGGCCGGGCGCGAGCAAAACACGCGCCGCGTGTGACAGCGCAGGAAATCGCAATGAAACCCGACCGCACCACGCCAACAGACCACCGCCCGTCATCATGGCGGCGGCTGGAAATCGTTGCCGTGCTGCTGGCGGTCGGTGGCTGTGTTTTCTTGGTCTTATGGCTGGTGCCGCACCGCTTGTCGTTCGACTTTCCTGCCACAGCACAAGGAATCGTACGGTGGGTACGCTCGTTGGGCGCATGGGGCGTAGTGGGGTCGCTCCTGCTGATGGTGGCGCATTCTTTTCTGCCGTTTCCCGCCGAGATGGTCGCGCTGGCCAACGGCATGGTTTATGGTCCGTTTTGGGGCGCGGTTATCACCTGGTGTGGTGCGATGCTGGGGGCGGCAACCGCCTTCGGGCTCACCCGGCGACTGGGCCGGCCGTTCGTCGAGCGGTGGATGACGCCGGGTTCTCGGCGTGAACTAGCGCGCTGGTCGCAGCTGCATGGTGCCACCGTGCTGTTGGCCTGCCGCTTGATGCCGGCGATTGCCTTCAACCTGATCAACTACGCGGCCGCCTTGGCCGGCCTCTCGTGGTGGACCTTTCTGTGGACCACCGCGCTCGGCATTCTCCCGTTGACGATCCTGCTTGCCGTTCTGGGCGACCGCATTCTGACCATCCCGTTCACAGGCTGGCTGCTGATGAGCCTTGCTGTCGCCATGACCGGATGGCTATTGATCCGGCTGCGCGCCAGGGCACGGCGCTCGACGGATTCGAGTAACGGTACGTCGTAAAAGTTGCGTGCCGACGCATCCGTGTAATGGATCCTGCAGGCCACGCGACTAAGTCGGCACCGGAATATTCCGGACATCCAACAGGAGACCACCATGCAATCGCAAAATGTCATCAAGGCTGCCTTGGCACTGAGTTTGATTGGTCTGGCCGCAGGCGGCCAGGCCGCAGAGAAGAAGATGGAACAGCCCGAGAAGAAAATGGAACAGTGTTACGGCGTCAACGCCGCCTACAAGAACGACTGCAAGGCGCCTGGCCACTCCTGCGCCGGCCAGGCCACCAAGGCGCGCGACCCGAATTCGTTCGTGGCGATGCCGGCCGGCCTGTGCAACAAGATCGAAGGCGGTTCGACCAAGCCGAAAGAATCGTAAGGAGGCCGCCGATGCTCGCCGCCACGTTGCCGAACACTGAAATTCCGGCGCACGCCGGTATCGGCCTGCGACCCATACACTTTGCCCAAGTGCTGGCCGAGCGGCCGTCCGTGCCGTGGTTCGAAGTGCATAGCGAGAACTTCTTCGGTGCCGGCGGCGAGCTGTTGTCCGTGCTGGAGGGGGTGCGGCGCGACTACCCCATCAGCCTGCACGGCGTCGGATTGCACCTGGGATCGGCCAGCGGGCTCCAGCACGATCACCTGGCCAAACTCGGCCGGCTTGTCGATCACATAGACCCCGGCCAAGTCTCGGAACATTTGTGTTGGGGCGCAGTCGACGGGCACAGCCTGAACGAACTGCTTCCCCTTCCCTATACCGAGGAAGCGCTGGATCTGATGATCGAGTGCGTCCTGGAGACTCAGGAGTTTCTGGGGCGGCAGATTCTGATCGAGAACGTGTCGAGTTATCTGAGTTATCGGCACTCGACCATTCCGGAATGGGAATTTCTGGTCGCCCTGGCCGAGCGCAGCGGTTGTGGCCTGCTGTTTGACGTCAACAACGTCTACGTCAACAGCGTCAACCATGGCTTTGACCCGCAGGAATATCTGCATGCCATCCCAGCGCACGCGGTTGGCGAGATGCATTTGGCCGGATTCAGCCGCAAAGAGGGTTTGCCGGTGCCCTTGCTGATCGATACCCATAGTCGCCGCGTCGACGCGGCGGTGTGGGCGCTATACCGCGAGGCGGTGCGCCTATTGGGCGCCAAGCCGACGCTGATCGAGTGGGATCAGGATCTGCCGGCGTTCGCGGTCCTGCAGGACGAAGCCCGACTGGCCGAGGAGATCCTCCGTGACTACCGCCCCGTCCTTGCTTGAGTTGCAGCGCGCCTTCAGCCGTAGTGTGTTCACCGGCGATCCGGCCGGGATCGCGCCGTGGGTCGCACCGCACGGTCTGACTGCCGATGAGCGCCTGCAGATCTACCGCAATATGGTGTTCAACACGCTGGGCAGTGCGCTGAAGACCAGCTATCCGTCGGTACTGCGCCTGGTTGGGGAAGACTGCTTTGATGGTGTGGCTGCCCGCTATATCGCGGCCGTGCCATCGCAAAGCAGCAATCTGCAAGACTACGGCGCGGCGTTCCCGGACTTCCTGGCGGCCATACCGGAAACCGCCGAACTGCCGTACCTAGCCGACATCGCCCGCTTGGAATGGGCGCGCCAGCTGGCTTACCTGGCGGCGGAGGCCACGCCGCTTGCACCGGGGCGCTTGACCGAGCGGTCGGAAGACGAGTTGGCCAGAACCGTGTTCGTGCTCCACCCCAGCGTTCATCTGATCGACAGCCGCTATCCGATCCTCGACATCTGGCGCTTTTGCCAGGAGGCCGACAGCCAGGATCGGCTGCAACTGGGCGGGCATGGCCAAACAGTGTTGCTCTGGCGCAGCGACACGCAGATTGCGATGCAAACCATCTTACCCGGCGGAGGTTGCTTCATCGCCGGACTGTTGTTGGGAATGCCGCTAGGCATGGTAATCGACAAGGCGCATGCGCAGGACCCTGCCTTCGACCTGGCGGCGCACCTGCACCTGCTCTTGCAGAACGGTCTGCTGATCGATGCTCATATTGAACAAGGGAGATCATGATGAAACACTGGATTCAGTCAGTTGCCGACAGCTATGGGCGCCTGGTCGGCTGCCTGGAGCAGGCCGCACCATTAAGTTTGCTGCTATTCCGTCTCTGGGTGGCGCTCGCCTTCTGGCGCGCCGGCGTGGTGAAGTGGGATGACCCGGACAGCACCCTGGCGCTATTCCAAAACGAATACCACGTCCCCCTGTTGCCGCCGGAGTTTGCAGCGCCACTCGGCACCTTTATCGAACTGGTGTTCCCATGGTTGCTCGGGCTTGGCCTGCTGGGCAGACCGGCTGCAGCCTTCCTGTTCGTCTACAACATCGTCGCCGTGATCTCGTACCCGGAACTGTGGCCAAACGGCATCTGGGCCGATTTCTGGGGCAACGGCTTCGTCGACCACAAGATCTGGGGCATGATGCTGCTCGCGCTGACCGTTTACGGCCCGGGCAAACTGTCGATCGATGCCGCCCTACAGCGCTGGGTTATGCCACGTTGGCTGCGCCACGATGATCGCTTTCCACTCACCGGCGACAAGGAAAATCCGCAGGAAAAATCCACTTGACCCTGGAGCTTACTCCAAGGTTTATCCTTCAAGCGTGGGGAACGTGGCATCTCCGCGTGATCCTACCCCATGATTGAAGGAGCCTGGAAATGTCAATGAAACGCAAGGTGGAAGTGTTCAGCGCCGGTTGCCCGACCTTCACAGACGTCGTGTCCCTGGTGCAAGGGCTGGCCTGCCCGTCGTGCGAGGTCGATGTGCTCGACATGCGCGATGTCGCCGTGGCAAAGCAGGCCAAGGCGCTCGGCGTGCGCTCGGTACCGGCCGTGGCGATCAATGGTCAACTGGCCGGCTGTTGCGCAGGACGCGGCATAGACGAAGCGAGTCTGCGCGCTGCCGGTCTGGGTCAGCCTTGAGCGCTGCGCTATGTTGACCATTGGCAAGCTGGCCCAGGCGGGCGACATCAGCGTGGACGCGCTGCGCTACTATGAGCGCGAGGGGTTGATCGCCCCCGCAGCCAAGACCGACAGCGGCTACCGACTGTATGAGGAGGATGCGGTGCGCCGCGTCCGCTTCATTCAGCACGCCCAGGCCTGCGGCTTCACGCTGACGGAAATCCGCGAGTTGCTGCATCTACGCCAGAGCGACAGAGCCTGTTGCAACGATGTGCGGCAGCGCGCCATCGAGAAGAAGCTTCAGCTTGCAACCAAGATTCGCGCCATGCAGGTGATGTCCGCCGCGCTCGACCGGCTGATCGCCGAATGTGCCGACGGCACGCAGTCAGTCGATGACTGCCCGATCCTGGCCGCCTTGGAACAGGTCGATGACGACATGGAGCGTGCGTCGTGAAAGTCGAACTGTTCTATGCGCCGGGTTGCACCAAGTGCACCGCCACGAAGGCCGATCTCGAGGCTGCCGCCGAAATGGCCGCGACAGGCGTGGAGTGGTGTGAAATCAACGTGCTCGACTCGCTCGACCGCGCGGTCGAACTGGGCGTGTTGACGCTGCCGGCGCTCGCCATCGACGGCCAACTGGTGTTCACCACGCTGCCCACACCCACACAGCTCGCAACCGAATTACGGCATCGCCGGGGAGTGCAGGGTCATGGAGCTTGAAGCACTGCGGCAGGCCGTGGCGCAGGGCGCCTTGGGCGCAAGCGGCGTCAGCCTGCTGGCGGGCCTGTTCTTCAGCCTCAATCCCTTGGTGCTCGCGGCGCTTCCGGTGCCGCTCGCCTATGTGATCCGTGCCAGGTCACCGAAGGACGCCGCCCGCTACGGCCTGATGTTCCTCGCCGGCATGATTGGCGCGCACGCGCTGCTCGGCCTGCTGGCCGGTTTCGGCGGTCAGTGGGTAGAGACGCTGGTGGGCCGTTACTGGGGGCTCGTTCTCGGGCCGTGGCTGATCGGGCTGGGTCTGCTGTGGACCGGATGGTTCAAGCTTTCCCTGCCTGCCTTCGGATTCAAAGCCGCGCGCGCCAAAACGGCGTGGGGGGCGTTCGCCTTGGGTGTGCCGTTCTCGGTTGCAGTCTACCCGGCGTGCACGCCGGCGCTGGTCGTGCTGCTGGGCGCTTCGGCCGCTGGCGGCTCTCCCGTTCTGGGGATGGCAATGCTGGCCAGTTTTGCCGTGGGGCGCGCCATTCCGCTTGCGCTTGCGGCCTCGGCGGTGGGGTGGATGGAACAGCTGAGACCGCTGGGGCGTTTCCGGCGATCTTTCGAGCTGGCAGGGGGCATCCTGCTGATGTTCACCGGCCTCTACCTGCTCAACGCCTACTTTGTTTTCGTGCCGGCGCTGGCGGGATAGGAGCGATCATGACATCTGGCCAAGCGCACCCATCCAGCTCCCCCTCGGAATCCACTGCGCGGGGCACGACGCTACACTGGCTTGCGCTGCTGTCGTCGTCGGGCACCTTGGTCTGCTGTGCGGTGCCGATCCTGCTGGTTTCCATCGGCCTCGGCGCGACCGTGGCCACGATGACCAGTGCGCTCCCCCTGTTGGTCACCCTGGCTGCGCACAAAGCCTGGCTGTTCGCCGGTTCGGCCATGCTTCTGGCGTTGGCCGGCTATGCCACTTTTCGCACAGGTCGAGCCTGCCCGGCCGATCCAACCCTGGCCGCGGCCTGTCAGCGAGCACAGCGCCTGAGCGTGCGCCTGTTCTGGCTGTCGCTCGCCATCTGGGGCATCGGCTTCCTCACGGCCTATCTCGCCTTGCCGATACGCATCTGGCTGGGCTACTGAACCACTGGTGGTGAAAGCGATGGAGGTTCCCATGCGCAAGTTGACATTGAAAGCGGGATTGGCTGGCCTGGCCCTATGGCTACCGCTGCTGGCCTGGGGCACACCGATACAGGTCGTGGACATCGACGTGCAGGGCCTGACCTGAAAATCATCTAGCCGGCCTCCCGCCGCCGCAGTTGCGGCGGGGTTAAAGTGAGTTTGCGAACTTGCAATAACCATCGGAGGCCGGAAATGAAATATAGCGGAATTGACCTGCACTCGAACAACAGTGTGGTGACCGTGACGGATGAAGAAGACCGAGTCGTGGCGGAGAAACGGTTGCCCAACGACTTGGCGAAGATTCTGGCATTGCTCTCGCCCTGGCGCGAGGAGTTGGCGGGGGTCGTGGTCGAATCGACCTTCAACTGGTACTGGCTGGTCGATGGTTTGCAAGCGGCGGGCTTCAAAGTGCATCTGGCCAACACCACGGCAATCAAGAAATACGAAGGACTCAAGCACAGCGGCGACGAAACCGATGCGCGCTACCTTGCACACCTGCTGCGGCTGGGGATTCTGCCGACGGGAACGATCCTGGCGCCGGAGCAACGCGCCGTGCGTGATCTGGCCAGGAAGCGCATGCAACTGGTGCGCAGTCGCACCACGCACATCCTTGCTGTCGAGAACATCACCGCCCGCCAACAGAGTGCCCGTATCAGCAGCAATCAAGTGAAGCAATTGACGGCCGATGCCGTCGATCGAATGCCCTGGCCGGAAGATGTGGCGCTGGCGGTCAAAACCAACGTGGCGGTCATTGCCACGCTTTCCGCGCAAATCGATCTTCTTGAAAAGCGTCTGCAAGAAAAGGTGGGGGCGCGAACGGAGTACGGACTCCTCACCAGCGTGCCGGGCATCGGCCAGGTGCTGGCAACCACGATCCTGCTCGAAACGGGACCGATTGATCGCTTTGCCGCCGCCGGCAACTTTGCTTCCTACGCCCGCTGCGTCGACAGCGTGCGCACCAGCAACGGCAAGAAAAAAGGAGAGGGGAACACCAAGAACGGCAACAAGTACCTGGCCTGGGCGTTCGTCGAGGCGGCCAACTTTGCGCTGCGCTACTGCGCCGAAGCGAAGCGTTTCTACGAACGGAAGAAGGCGAAGACCAACAACGTGGTGGCGATCAAGGCGCTGGCGCACAAGCTGGCGCGAGCCTGCTTCCACATTCTGAAGGAGCGCAAACCGTTTGACGTGACGCGCTGCTTTGCATGAGTAACGACGGCGGCCGGCAAGCCCGGATTTGGGGACTGGAGTGACAGCCATTTGGTCTGAATGGGATGTCGTGCCGCCGTCACCGATTTGCAGTACAAGCGGATCGCCCGCAACGTGAGCCAGCCAAGGATTGGCGCCGGGGAACCGGCAACCACGGGTCTGTGATGAACCCATTGGACACGCTGCGGCACCAACGTTCTTCTGGGGCGGCGAAGCCGCCAGGGCGACAGGCAGTTTCATTGCCGCTCGCTTGATCCTGATGGGTGTCTGGCGCGATTCGTCGCAGCCATGATTTGAAGAAACGGGCGTGATCGGCAACTGCAAGCGGTGGATGAAGAGATTGAAAACAGGCGGCTGGCGCCGCCATGGGTTTGTGCGTTCGCTTGACTTGGGCCGGCTAATGGGTGTCCCTTTTGTGTTTACGGCTTGTCAAAGAACCTCGGCAAGACGGCGGGAGTCGCCAAGGCGGAGGTCGATCTCGATGCGCACCGCGCCCGCATCGAACTAAAGCCCGGCCAGCAGCCCGACATCGAGCAGTACAAGAAGATCATCCGCGACGCCGGCTTTACTCCAGGCGCCGCTCGCGTGCACAGTGAGGAGGGCCGGCCATGAGGGCCATTCCCATTGCCCTGCTGCTGATCGTCGGCACGGCCGCGCTGCCCGCATCGGCCATGGGGCTGCGCGCCTTCGTGGCGCTGCCGTTGGAACAGGGAGGCAGTGTAGTGCGGCCGCTGCTGGAACACGACCGCGACGCGGATACGACCCAGCTCACCACGGAGTTCGCCTACGGTCTGTCCGCTACCCAGACCCTCATGTTCGCCCTTCCATACCGCATCGCTGGCGGCAGCGGACAACGTGCCGGCGATCCGATGGCGTTCTATCGCCACCAGCTCTGGTCGGCTGACACCAATGTCGGCACCGCGCGCTGGTCCTTGCTCGGCGGAGCGGTGCTGGATCATGACGGCCATGCGCGAGCGCAGCTCGGCACGATCGCCACCTGGTTCCGCGAGCGACACGAAATCGACGCCGACCTGGTGGCAGTCGGACGCGGCAACGGTAATCCAGCCAGCGCCCGCTATGACCTGTCGTGGCAATACCGCCTGAATCCTGGCGAGCGCGCCTGGTGGATGTCGGTGCTGGAACTCGGCGGGCGCCGGCACAAAGGATCGAACATGACCCAGCAACTCACGGTCGGGTTGCAGCACATCGACGGACCATGGGTGATTGAGGGTGGGGTTGTGCACGACCTCAACAACCGCCACGACACCTCGGTGTTGTTGGGCATGCGCCACCACTTCTGAGAATGGGTCGTCCCCGATGGGCCCCGTCATTCTTGAGTCCGTCTTGACCTGCCCGCACTGCGGCTTCGCCAAGCATGGAAACCATGCCCACGGACGCCGGTCACTTCTACTACGAGTGCAGCAACGGCAAGACGCTGCTACGGCCCAAGCCGGGGACTGCTGCGTGTTTTGCTCGTCTGGGCCAGACGCGACACCGTGTAGGCGTTCATCGAAACCTCCTTTCCCTCATCCGGCGCAGCAGGATAGCTGCTTCACATCCTTGTTGAAGGTCTGCGCCGCGAGTTTCAGTCCCTCGACCATCGTGAGATACGGGAATAACTGGTCGGCCAGTTCCTGCACCGTCATGCGGCTGCGAATGGCCAGCGCTGCCGTCTGAATCAGCTCGCCCGCCCCCGGGGCCACCGCCTGCACGCCGATCAAGCGCCCACTGCCGGCATCGGCCACCAGCTTGATGAAGCCGCGTGTGTCGAAGTTGGCGAGCGCACGCGGGACGTTGTCCAGCGTGAGTAACCGGCTGTCGGTCTCGATGCCGTCGTGGTGCGCTTCTGCTTCGCTGTAGCCCACCGTCGCCACCTGCGGATCGGTGAACACGACTGCCGGCATCGCCGTCAGGTCCAGCGCCACGTCGCCGCCGGTCATGTTGATCGCCGCACGGGTGCCGGCTGCTGCCGCGACATAGACGAATTGCGGTTGGTCGGTGCAGTCGCCGGCGGCGTAGATGTGTGGCGCACTGGTGCGCATGCCGCGGTCGATGACGATGGCCCCCTGGGCGTTGACCTCGACACCTGCCACTTCGAGATTCAGGGAGCGAGTATTCGGCGCACGGCCGGTGGCGACCAGCAGCTGGTCGGCGCGTACTTCGCGGTGTTCGGTGGTCAGCACGAATTCCCCGTCCGCATAGGCGACCTGGCTCGCCTGGGTATGGTCCAATACCTCGATGCCCTCGGCGCGGAACGCGGCTGTTATGGCCTCGCCGATGGCCGGGTCCTCGCGGAAGAACAGCGTGCTGCGCGCCAGGATCGTGACTTGGCTACCCAGCCGGGCAAAGGCTTGTGCCAGCTCCAGGGCAACGACCGACGACCCGATCACGGCCAGTCGCTCGGGGAGCGTGTCGTTGGCCAGCGCCTCGGTGGAGGTCCAGTAGGGGGCGTCCTTCAGACCAGGAATAGGCGGAATCGCGGGGCTGGCGCCGGTGGCGATCAGGCAGCGGTCGAACGCTACCACGCGCTCGCCGCCGTTGCTCATGCGCACCGTAATGTGGCGACCATCCTGGAAACGGGCCTCGCCGTGTAGCACGGTGATGGCCGGGGTGCTCTCCAGGATGCCTTCGTACTTGGCATGGCGCAGTTCATCCACTCGCGCCTGTTGCTGCGCCAGCAGCCGCTCGCGCTGGATCGTCGGCGGTGTGGGTGGCATGCCGCCATCGAACGGGCTTTCCCGGCGCAGATGGGCGATATGGGCAGCACGGATCATGATCTTGGACGGTACGCAGCCGACGTTGACGCAGGTGCCGCCGATGGTGCCGCGCTCGATCAGCGTGACCCGTGCGCCTTGCTCGACGGCCTTCAGCGCCGCCGCCATCGCGGCCCCGCCGCTGCCGATGACGGCGATATGCATCCCATCGCCGATGTGGCCGGCCTTGTTGTCGCCCCCGCCGACCCATTCCTTTACCCTGTCTAACAGTCCACCTGGCACCGGAGCAGCTGGAGCGTCGGCCAGCGCTGCGCGATAGCCGAGCCCAGCGACGGCGGCAATCAGGGCATCAGGGGACGTGCCGGCTTCGATGGTGAGCCGGGCGCTGCCCTTGGCGTAGGACACCTCCGCCGCTTGCACGCCGGGCACGTTTTCCAGCGCCTCTTTGACGTGGGTCGCGCACGAGTCGCAGGTCATTCCGGTGATCTTCAACTGTGTCATATAGTTGTTCCTCTCAATTTGTTGTGACCAAGACGGTCAGCCGTGCTTCGCGGGCAACTCGCAGCCGTCCGGGCTACAACGGCGATGCGCCGGCGACACCAGATCCCAGATCGAGATGCCGACCATCAACGCCAGGCCGGTGTACACCAGGCGAGCCGTCCACCAGTGACCGAGCAACCAGACCGTTCCGGCGAACACGATGGCCGGTCCGATCATGCCGAGCAGGCTGCGGTGCCATTGCCGGTGGCGCAGCCAGCCCAGCGCATTCGCCAGCAAGGCCAAGGCGGCGAACAGCGGCAGCAGCTTGGAGATGAACAGCCCTTCGTATTCCTGCAGGAAGCCCAGGCCGATGGCCGCACCCAGGCTGGCGAGCGCAGGAAAACAGACGGCGCAGCCCATCGCCGAGAGGACGGCACCGAGTGCCCCGGCCTTGTCGGTGATACGCGCAATCGGTTTCATGGCATCACTCCAGACTCAGCGTTTGACGCTGGACGGGTAGCCCGCGTCCGCAGTTGCCTTGGTCAACTTCTGCACGCTGGTTTTGGCGTCATCGAAGGTGACGACGGCCTCGCGCCTCTCAAAACTCACGTCGGTCTTGCTCACGCCTTCGACCTTGGAGAGCGCTTTCTTAACCGTGATCGGGCAGGCGGAGCAGGTCATGCCGGGCACCGCCAGGGTGACAGTTTGCGTGGCAGCCAAAACCGGGGTTACGACGGCAGCAAATGCGATGGCAGCAAGCAGCTTTTTCATGGTGGATTCCTGATCAATAGAAGAAAGGCAACACGTAGGGGAACCCGAGCGCGACCACGACCAACGCGGCCACGATCCAGAAAATGAGCTTGTAGGTGGTGCGCACCTGTGGAATTGCACAGACCTCGCCCGGCTTGCAGGCTGCGACCGGTCGGAAGATACGCCGCCAGGCAAAGAACAGCGCAACCAACGCCGCGCCGATGAAGAGCGGACGGTACGGCTCCAACACGGTCAGGTTACCGATCCAGGCCCCGCTGAACCCCAAGGTGACCAGAACCAGCGGCCCCAGGCAGCAGGTCGAAGCGAGGATGGCGGCCAGCCCGCCGGTGACAAGGGGGCCACGCCCGCTTTGCGGTTCTGACATGAAATTATCCTTTCGAGTTTTTACTTGATGGTTTAACGTTAGTTCCGTAGTCAGGTACGGAGTCAAGCGACATGAAAGAAGATTTGGAGAACCTGACCATCGGTGCCTTTGCCAAGGCGGCCGGGGTCAATGTCGAGACGATCCGGTTCTATCAGCGCAAGGGCTTACTGCTCGAACCGGACCGGCCCTACGGCAGTATCCGCCGCTATGGCGAGGTGGACGTGGCACGTGTGAAGTTCGTGAAATCGGCCCAGCGCCTGGGCTTCAGCCTGGATGAGATAGGTGAACTGCTGAAGTTGGAGGACGGCACTCATTGCAGTGAGGCGGCTGAATTGGCCGCCGTGCGACTCGCCGACGTGCGCGCCCGCCTAGCCGACCTCGCGCGGATGGAGATGGTGCTGTCAAAACTGGTCAGCGAATGCTGCGCGCAGCAGGGTCATGTGTCCTGTCCGCTGATCGATGCGTTGCACGGCGGTTGAACGAGGGGAGTTCGACTCAGCGTGCTATTTTTCCGAATTCTGTGAGCTCCCTTATGACTAAACTAGATGATTACCTTGCCGCGGCCACCCGAGAGAACACCCGGCGCAGCTATCAGTCCGCCATCCGCCACTTCGAAGTCGAATGGGGCGGTTTTCTGCCGGCGACCGCCGATAGCATCGCTCGCTATCTAGTCGACTACGCCGAATCCCTGGCGATCAACACCCTACGACAACGTTTGGCCGCCATCGCCCAATGGCACGTCGAGCAAGGCTTTCCCGACCCGACTAAAGCGCCGGTGGTGCGTAAAGCCCTCAAGGGCATCCAGACGCTTCACCCCACACAGGAACAGCAAGCCAAGCCGCTGCAGATCGACCACCTGGCCCAGGTCGTCGACTGGCTGGATCAGGCGATCGGCTTGGCAAAGAGCCGACAAGATCTGGCAATGGAATTGCGCCACACACGAGACAAAGCCCTACTGTTGCTCGGCTTCTGGCGCGGTTTCCGCGGGGATGAACTGGTGCGCCTACAGGTCGAGTATGTCGAGCTGGAACCCGAACAGGGCATGCGCTGCTTCCTCCCGCAGAGCAAGGGTGACCGCCAGCTACAAGGGAAAACCTACAAGGTGCCGGCGCTCTCGCTGCTCTGTCCGGTGACAGCCTACACCGACTGGATCACGGTGGCGGGGCTAACCAACGGGGCGGTGTTTCGTGGCATCGATCGCTGGGGGCACGTACGCGAAACGGGGCTGCACATCAACAGCCTCATTAAGCTGATGCGCAGCCTGTTTGCCCAAGCGGATCTGTCCGCTCCGGAAGGTTTTAGCAGCCACTCCCTGCGCCGCGGCTTCGCCGGCTGGGCCAATGCCAACGGCTGGGATGTCAAAACCCTGATGGAGTACGTCGGCTGGAAGGACGTGAAGTCGGCGATGCGCTACATCGATGGCGCCGATCCTTTTGCACGTCAGCGCATAGAGCGCAGCCTGCCGTCATTGCCGTCTCAATCGCCCTGATCTGGCCTCAACTCAGCCAACGGCTCCACTTGCTCGGCTGCCTGCAGGAAAACCTTCGCTAGGTCACGGAACTCGTTCGCCAGTTCGGCGGCTTCCTCCCAGATATCCAGATCACCTGATGGCCGAGACAACGGGTTGCCATTCAGTACCGTGTGGGCCATGCCATGCAGCCGGAGCAGATCGTCCCGGATGCCGCCGATAGGTTTTAGCCGGGCTTGTAGTCCATCCAGCCTGTCGACCAGCTTCAGCAACGATGTCGTGTCAAAGCTGTCACGTAACGACTCGAGTCGCTTGGCATCGACGTCGCCATAGGGCGTCACCTGAAAGGTCGGTTCTGGCAGATCCATGTCATCTCCCTTACGTTGGCGTCGTGTGGCGCTGACGCCGAGCGATGGCCACCGCCTGCTGGAAAGTGTCATCGTGAATCCATGCTTCATGGGGCCGTTTGAGCTTCAGGTTGTACTCACCAAAGCGCTTCACATGGCTGACCTGGTAGGGGCTCAGGAAGGACACATCTTCTTCAGAAATTTTCCAGCCCTCCCGTTCCAGGACATTGAGCGTGCGCATCATGTCCACCGTGTTCTGCAGAATGAGTGCCGAAGCGATCAGGTCGTTGTAACGAAGGCGCTTCTGCTGTTCGTCCGGCTCGTTGACGGCAATGACATCACCACCAAAGGACAGCCACTTAGCGAAGCCGTTGTACGACTCGATCTTGTTGGTGTTGGCGGTCACCTCCTGGCGCAGCTCACGACTGCCAACCCATTCCAGCAGAAAGCCCGTGCGCACCACATTGCCAAGTTGCTGGGCAGCGAAATACAGGCGGTTCTTGCGGCTGTAGGAGCCCAATTTGCGCAGCAGTGTGGCCGAGGAAATCTTGCCGGCATGGATCGAGAGCGCCACCTGCATCAAATCCTGCCAATGCTTCTCAATGAGATCCCAATCCGCCGACTCGTCGAACAGGCGGTTGATATGCTGATATTTGGTGGCCTTGTCGGGCCGGTACAGGGTCAGGTTTTTCCAGTTGCGAATTCGCGGCATCAGCTTGATGCCCAACAAGTGGGTGAAGGCGAAAACGGTGGCAGACTGGCCTTGCGTATCCGCGTGCACCGTATCCGCCTCGACGCTCAGTCCTGCCTTCAGCAGGCCCTCGATCACATAGATGGCCTCCCACACGCCGGGCGGGATGAAGTGCCGGAACACGGCAATGTAGTTGTTGGCCACATGCCGGTAGGCGACAGCCCCCATCTTGCGGTAGCGGAAATGGTAGCCGGCCAGCAGGTTTTCGTCGTAGAAGTCGTACTGGGTACCGTCGGCTGCCACCGTCTTGCCATCGCCCCAGAGTTTGGGGAGGTCGAGCCGCAGGTAGACCTCGTTCAGCTCCCGTTGAGCGGCCTCCAGGCTCTCCAGCGAGAGGTGGCGACGGTTCACGAACGAGAGCATGTGGGCGGTCACGTTACTGTTGGCCAGGTGCCGGGCCGCCTGGGTAGGGCCAAGATTGCAGCCCATGGCGAAGATGGTCATCAGGTAGCGCTCGGCCGGCTGCTTTAATTTGGCCTCGTTGCCGGAGAGTGGTCCGAAGTGACGGGTAAAACCCATCCAGTGCTCAATATTGGCCAGCACATCCAGAATGTGTCGTGCCGGCATACGCTGGGTCAGCGCGTTCTGCAGCGAAATCGCGGAAGGCGGTATTTCCCGGGCGGTGACTTTCCGCAAAACCGGCTCACCGTTGGCGTCGAGCGCCACGTCACCACGGCATGTGGGAAATTTGTCGTCGAGTTGCTGTGCGGTCTCGGTCAGCCATTCACGCAGACCGCTCACGAACGACTCGGCATTGGCCGGCAGTCCAATTTTCTCGCAATAGGCCGGCAGCAACGCCTCACACTCCTCCCAAGGCAGCAGCTGCTCGCGATAATCGGCAAACTCTTCGGAGCCCGTCACGCTGAGGTCTCCAGAGCGCAGTTCATCCGCCAGATAGGAGAAAACACAGACCTCCAGGACGCGCCGATTTACACCAACCCCGTGCCCTAGCGACTGGAGTAGCAGCTTGCGCCAACGGTCCGATGCAAACGACAGGTCAACGTTTTCATCGATCCATTCAATCCGGTGCTTGTCGTGATAGGTTTGGATGACATCCAGTGCGTCCACTAAGGCCGTATCCTGGCTGGTGGGGAGAATCTCAATAAGACTGACTAGGCGGAACAAAATCGAACGATGGCTCTTGAAGTGTTTCCAGACCAAGGGTAGGTAATTGCTGCCGCTGGTGGCCTGCACCTGAGCGCAAGACAGGCGAATCTGATTGATGCCACCCACCGGTACCAGGTATTCCCGAATCTGGCCACCGGCCTTAGTGTCGTCCGGCTCTTGCTCGAGAATGGCCATTACGCTATCGAGCGTGCCAATCAGGCGCTCAACCTGGCCACGCTGTTTGGTCTGGATCTGCTCCAGCTCTTCCTTTGCCCGCTTGTGAATCGTGGTGACCCGGCGCAGGAACATCTCGGTGAGCTGATCACGGGCGCGAACCTGCATCCGGTGAATCAGTGCCAGCATGAGGGTGTACCGCTTGGGCTCGGTACATTCACGTAGTTCGGAAACATCATAAGCCTGCGCTTGGCTTGCAAAGTGGCGGACCTTTGTATCCGGCACCCCGGCGAATATGCCGTCCATTTTGCCGAGCGACTCGAGCCAGTCCAGATGATCGACCAGCATCTCAAGGTGCTTGCGAGTCGATCGCTTGGCCGACTTCTTCAGGTCGTTGTACTCGCTTTGCCGACGCTGAAGACTATCGGTCTGAAGCAACGTCGTAAGGGTCGTGATGTGGCTGGGGGAGAGCCGTCCGAAGACGGTACTGAAAATTCGTCCCTGGAGCTCTGCGTGCACACGTTCGGCGAGCTCATCCAGCGTACGAAACGCCGGCAGCTCAAAGCGTTGGCTTACCAAGCCTTCGATCACGGCATTGATGATGTCAACCCGCTGGTCCAGGAGCTCTGCAGCAGAGTAGGCGCACTTCTGTGCAGCCTCTGTTGCCGCGTGCCCATAGGCTGGGGAGACCTGCAGATAATCACGAACTGCCGCCATATGACGGTAGAGCGTGTGCTTCCCCGAGTAGTCAACTTGCACACGCTTGCTGTAACCGAAGGCATCGCGAATATGATCGATGATAGGCACAGGGATTTCATCAATCGCAGGGAAGTATCGCAAGTGTTGGAAGCTCTTCAGCAGGACGGCAAGGCCCAGCCGCAACGAAGCTGATGGGGTTTTGGTTTTCACCCACTCAACCTCGTATTCCTCAGGAGAAAAGTGCTGCTTTAACTCCTTGGGACCGTAGGAGGGAGAGAAGATGGGGTATGCAGTACGTTCAACCGACGCCATACAGCCTCCAGCGCGACTAACAGCAAACGATTGGCATAATGCCACGTTGTCATATCTGGCGACAACAACCAAACAATATCAACTGGTTATGATGTTGCATGGGGGAAATTCGGCTTCATCCCGGTCATACCCC
>NZ_FXAG01000017.1 GCF_900177275.1 Pseudogulbenkiania subflava DSM 22618 | reverse complement strand
TGGAGTGGTAGTTCAGTTGGTTAGAATACCGGCCTGTCACGCCGGGGGTCGCGGGTTCGAGTCCCGTCCACTCCGCCAACAATAGAAAAGCAGCCTTCGGGCTGCTTTTTTGTTTTCCAGGCACTTCAAACCTCGGGCAGGGCGACCAAACCGATCGCCCTGCCCCTCCGAGGCTTACTTCTTGGTAAAGAAAGCCTTCGCCAACAATACCAGAACCAGCGCAAAGAACACCCCGGTCCAGAACGGCATCGACATGCCGAGGAATGTCCAGTCAATCTTGGCGCACTCGCCGCTGCCCTTGAGCACCTTGGACAACACATTGCTCATCGGCATGGTTTCCAGCATGTAATCCAGACCGGGACCGCAGGACGGGACCTGGTCGGCCGGCAGGTGTTGCAGCCAGACATGGCGCACCGATACGGCTCCTCCCGCCAGCGCGGCGATGGCCGTGAGGCCAGCCCATAGCCGCCCACCGGTCTGGCCAGGGTTATGGATTGCCGCCAGCAGGGCGATGCCCCCCACCGACATCACGCCGA
Source organism: Pseudogulbenkiania subflava DSM 22618 (assembly GCF_900177275.1). GTDB lineage: Bacteria > Pseudomonadota > Gammaproteobacteria > Burkholderiales > Chromobacteriaceae > Pseudogulbenkiania > Pseudogulbenkiania subflava. Next base: position 103,594 of record NZ_FXAG01000017.1, on the reverse strand, counting down.
TACGCTGGAAGATGCAGAGCGGACAAGGTTCCAGGCCCCAGACGTGCTGAGCGTACAAGGCAAAACCGATGGCCGCGGCGCACGCCAGCGCGATCAGAAGAAAAATGCTTCGGCGACTATTCAGTCCCATTCCATACCCTTTACATAAAAAGAAACACAAACGCTATCGGAACTGTCGACCTGGTCAAAGTTCCAGAAACTCGCCGATCGCCTGCTTTTGATTGAGCACGTCCTTGTAGCCCAAGGCGATCAGTTCACGGCAGTACTCGGGTTCGAACAACAAATAGCTGGCCAACACGCTACCGCGCTTGCGCGTGGCCCCAGCCCCCTGCATGACGAAACGCATCACCCGGGGGAATCGCCCGCTATGACGATAGGCAATTTCCTCCAGGGAACGACTGGGGTTCAGCACAAACGCCTCGACCCGGCGCAGCGGGGTCTGATCGGCCAGTTCGGGGTAGGCCTGCAGCAGGGAGACGGTATGGTTGATGCGCAGCAGACGCTCCATGTCGGATGACAGGCTATCGAGAAACACGCTATCCAGCAGATGGCCAAAAATCTGCGCCGGCGACGGAGCGATTCCTCCCCCACCCTGCCGGCGTTCGGCGTGAGCGACGTCCCGTCCCCCAACCCCGACGATGAACAGCTTCTCGGCCCCCATGTGCAAGGCAGGTGACAATGGCGCCATCTGCCTGACGGCGCCATCGCAGTAGTAACGGTTGCCGACCTGGGCCGAAGGAAAGATCAAGGGAATAGCCGAGGTGGCCATCAGGTGATCGACACCGAGCGTCTCACGCACGCCGACGCGACGGTAGCGCGACCAGGGCTGAATGCTGTCGTCCCCCTGGAAAAAGGTCTCCGACATGCCGGAGCTGTAGCAGGAAGCGGTCAGCGCCACTGCGCGCAGTGCGCCGGCACGAATGGATTGCTCGATCCCTTCGAATTGCATGACGCTGGAGAGCAGTTCGCGCAGGGCCGAATTGTCGAGAAAACTGCGCGGATTGGTCCAGACCCGTCCACCGCTCAATACCGAGACACCAAAATGCAGGAAGGTCTTGAGGAAGTAGGCCAGACTCGGGTCGTAGATGTACTCGATGTGCACCTGCTTCCAGACCTGCGCCAGGTAACCTGCGGCACGGCGGAAATCGGTAGCGCCGGCGGCCATGGCCACCGCGTTCACAGCGCCGGCAGACGTGCCGGAAATAATCGGAAAAGGATTGCGGGAAGGATCCGGCAGCAGCTTGGACAGGGCCAGCATCGCTCCGGCCTGATAGGCAGCACGCGCCCCGCCTCCCGACAGGATCAGCGCAACAGTGGGTTTGCCCGACATGGCGGCACCTCTTCAGGATGCTTCAAATAAGCAGTCTCGCCTTCACCATCCATCCCGAAGTCGTCAATACACCACTTCCTGCGGCTCGACGTGACGCCACAAGTACCAGCTGGCCACGCTGCGCCATGGCCGCCAGCGTTCGCCCAGCTCGCGCAGGGCGGCCGGGGTTGGCCGAAGCCCGTCCAGGTATAACCCGGACACCGCACGCTGCAGGCCGATGTCGTCGACGGCCCAGACATCGGGTCGCGCCAGATGGAAAATCAGGAACATTTCCGCCGTCCAGCGGCCGATACCGCGTACGGCAACCAGTTCCCGGATGATGTCCTCGTCGTCAAGCACCGGGAACGACTGCGGATCGATACGGCCATCGGCAAAATGCCCAGCCAGATCCTGCACGTAGTCGGCCTTGCGCGCCGACAGCCCGACCTGTCGCAGGGCATCGACCGGCGCAGCCAGGATGCTGTCCGGGCTGTCGCAGCGGACCACTGCCGACAACCGACCCCAGATGGCGTCGGCCGCCTTCAGCGAAATCTGCTGGCCGACAATGGCTCGCAGCAGGGTTTCGAAGGGTTGTCCGCGCGTCACCAGCCGGGAGCCGGGAAAGCGTGCGATCAGCCCGGCCATGACCGGATCGGCTTCGGCCAACCCTTCACAAGCAGCCTGCCACTCGGTCGGCGTCATGCCCCCTGGCCTGCCACCATCATCGACTCGATCAGGATGGAGCCCACATGTTTGGCCCCGCGCACCAGCACGTCGTCACCGATGCCCACCACCTGCCGGAGCATGTCGCGCAGATTGCCGGCGATGGTGATCTCCTCCACCGCATGGGCAATGACGCCGTTCTCCACCCAAAAACCCGCGGCGCCGCGCGAGTAATCGCCGGTCAGCGTATTCACGCCGTGGCCGAGCAATTCGGTGACCAGCAGCCCGGTTCCCATCTTGCTCAGCAAATCGTCGAAACTGTCGCCGGTGGAATGCACAATGAGATTGTGCGGCCCGCCGGCATTGCCGGTGGTTTCCATGCCGAGCTTGCGCGCCGAATAGCTACTGAGCATGTAGCCCTTCAGTACGCCTTTGTCCACCAGCCGGCGGGCGCAGGTTTCCACCCCCTCGCTGTCGAAGGGGCTGCTGCCGAAGCCACGCAGCAGGAAGGGGTCCTCATCGATCACGACGCAAGGCGAGCACACCGGTTTGCCGAGGCTGTCGAGCAGGAAGCTCGATTTGCGGTAGAGCGCGCCGCCGCTGATGGCGGACACCAGATGGCCGATCAGCGACGCCGCCACCGGCGCCTCGAACAGCACCGGATACTGGCCCGTCGTGATACGGCGGGCATTGAGGCGACGTACCGTGCGTTCGCCGGCGCGGGCGCCGACCTGCATCGCGCTCTCCAGATCCTCGCGGTGGCGAGCGGCACTGTACCAATAGTCGCGCTGCATCGACTCGCCTTCGCTCGCGACCACCGCCGCTGACAGGCTGTGGCGCGACGAGGGGAAGCCACCGACAAAGCCATGGCTGTTGGCATAGATGAACTGACTTTGCTGGGTGGAGACCGTGGCGCCTTCCGAATTGCTGATGCGGCTATCTACCGCCCGTGCCGCCTGCTCGCACTCGCGCGCAAGTTCGATCGCCTCGGCCACCGGCAAGGCCCACGGATGGTACAGCGCCAGATCGGGGAAATCGGTGGCGAGCAAGGACGACTCGGCCAGGCCGGCGCAATCGTCCGCGGCGGTGAAACGGGCGATGTTGACGGCAGCGCCGACCGTATCGGCCAAGGCCGTTGCGGTGAAATCGGAGGTGCTGGCGTGGCCCTTCTTCTGACCGAAATACACCGTGACATCGACACCCTTGTCCTGGTTGTATTCGATGGTTTCCACCTCGCCGAGGCGAACGCTCACCGATTGCCCCGTGCCTTCGGAAATGTCCACCTCGCAGGCGGTTGCGCCCTGCTGGCGCGCCAGTTCCAGCACCTGCGCGGCGAGGCTTTCGAGGTGACTGCGGGTATAGCTGAAAGTGGTATCAGACATAGACTCTTTCACTGTTATCGGACGGCCGGATCAAGAACCGCCGGTCTAGGCTTTTCCGGTATCATACCAGCCTTGAAATATGAAGAGCTCGACAACGATGACCGATTACTTGAACGATAGTGCGGATCAGGAATTCAGCAAAACCCGCCGCAAGAAAGAAATGATCGCCCTGCAGGAGTTGGGCGAGGAATTGCTGCAACTCTCCAACGACCGTCTCAAGCAGATGACCCTGCCGGAAAACCTCGTGGAAGCCATTCGCGAGTACAAGCGCATCTCCTCCCATGGCGCACGCAACCGGCAAGAGCAATACATCGGCAAGCTGATGCGCGATATCGATCCCGAGCCGATCCGCCAGCAACTGGCGGTGATCCGCGGCGAATCGGCCGAGCATACCGGCTGGCTTCACCTCCTGGAGCGCTGGCGCGAACGTCTGATGAGCGATGACAAGATGCTTGCCAGCTTTATTGCGGACTATCCTGAAAGTGACGCCCAGTACTTGCGCACGCTGATCCGCAACGCGCGCAAGGAACAACAGGACAACAAGCCGCCGAAATCCTTCCGACTGCTGTTCCAGGCGCTCAAGGAAATCATCCCGGAACCGGGCAAGCCGACCGGGCAGCAAACCGAGGAACACGAAGAATGACACTGAAAATCGGCCTGGTTTCCATTTCCGACCGCGCCAGCCAGGGCGTGTACGAGGACAAGGGGATTCCGGCGTTGCAGGAGTGGTTCGCCGGCGCCCTGAGCAGCCCGTTCACCACGCTGACCCGGCTGATTCCGGATGAGCAGCCGGTGATCGAAGCCACGTTGCGCGCACTGGTCGACGACGAAGGCTGCCAGCTGGTGCTGACCACCGGCGGCACCGGCCCCGCGCTGCGCGACGTCACTCCCGAAGCGACCCTGGCGGTGGCTGACCGCGTGATGCCCGGCTTTGGCGAACAAATGCGCCAGATCAGCCTGAAGTTCGTGCCGACCGCCATCCTGTCGCGCCAGGTGGGGGTGATCCGCAAACAATCGCTGATCCTCAACCTGCCGGGCCAGCCCAAGGCCATCAAGGAAACCCTCGAAGGCCTGCGGGACAGCGAAGGCAGTGTCGTCGTCCCGGGCATTTTCGCGGCCGTACCCTACTGCCTCGACCTGATCGGCGGCCCCTACGTCGAGACGCAGGAGGCAGTGGTCAAGGCTTTCCGACCGAAATCCGCGCAGAAACCGGTGCCGTAATGCACTACGAGGCCCCCCTCTGGCTCAAGGGTGGCCACGCCCAGACGGTGTGGCCGGCCCTGTTCATCCATCTGCCGCGCCCGCCGTACCGGCGCGAAGTATGGAGCACGCCGGATGGGGGCGAGATCGCCGTCGACTGCATCGATGGCGATGGCGGCGCCCCTCTGGTGGTGCTGTTCCATGGATTGGAGGGGGACAGCGACAGCCATTACGCGAAGGCGCTGATGCTGGAGGTCCAGGCACGTGGTTGGCACGGCGTCGTGCCACACTTTCGTGGCTGCGGTGGTATCAGCAACACTCTGCGCCGCGCCTACCACGCCGGCGACTCGGCCGAAATCGGCTGGATTCTGCAAAGGTTGGCCGAAAGCCACGCCGTGGTGCTCACCGCCGGCGTCTCGATCGGCGGCAACATGTTGCTGAAGTATCTGGGCGAGCACGGCCGCCGCGCCCTGCCGCTCGCCGCCGCCGCCATCTCGGTTCCGGTGGACCTCGCCGCCGCCAGCGCACAGCTCGACCACGGCCTTGGCAAGGTGATCTACACCCGCATGTTCATGGCCACCCTCAAGCCCAAGGCGCGCGAGCAGCTTGCCCTCCACCCCGGCCTGTTCGACGCCTACAAGCTGGACCGCGCCAAGACCTTCCGCGAATTCGACAACCTTGTCACGGCACCAATACATGGGTACCGTGATGCCTTTGATTACTGGGACCGCGCCAGCAGCAAGCCCTTCCTGAGCCGGATCGAAACCCCGACCCTGGTGCTGAACGCCAAGAACGACCCCTTCCTTCCTCCCAGCGCCCTGCCCCTGCCGCAGGACACCAGCCGCTGGGTGACGCTGGAACAGCCGGAAGAAGGGGGACACGTCGGCTTTCCCACCGGGCGGTTCCCCGGCCAGCTCGACTGGCTGCCCAAGCGCCTGCTGGCCTACTTCGACCAACAGCTCGCCGCCGGTCCGACGCCCTAACTGAGAGATTGCCATCACGATGTCCGACATCCTGAAGACCATCATAGCCACCAAGCACATCGAAGTGGCCGACTGCCTGAAAACCCGTTCCCTTGCGGACATCCGCGCCGACGCTGAAGCACGCCGCAATGATCGCCGCGACTTTGTGGCCGCGATGCGCACCAAGCATGCGGCAGGACAGGCTGCCGTCATCGCTGAAGCCAAAAAGGCCAGCCCGAGCAAGGGCGTGATCCGTGCCGACTTCGACCCCGCCGCCATTGCCAGAAGCTACGCCGATCACGGCGCGGCCTGCCTGTCGGTACTGACCGACCGTCAATACTTCCAGGGCAGCGCCGAGTATCTGCAGGCTGCCCGTGCCGCCTGCGCGCTGCCGGTGCTGCGCAAGGACTTCATGGTCGACGAGTACCAGATCTACGAAGCACGCGCGATGGGCGCCGACTGCATCCTGCTGATCGCCGCGGCGCTGTCGCTGTCCGAGATGCGCGCCTTTGAAGCGCTGGCGCTGGAACTGGGCATGGCGGTACTGGTCGAAGTGCACGACGAGGCCGAGCTGGAACTGGCGTTGCAACTGACCACCCCGCTGATCGGCGTCAACAACCGCAACCTGCGGACCTTCGAGGTCAGCCTCGACAACACCCTGAAGCTGCTGCCGCGTATCGGCGAAGACCGTATCGCGGTGACCGAGAGCGGCATCCGTAGCGCGGAGGACGTGCGACTGATGCGCGACCACGGCGTGCATAGCTTCCTGGTCGGCGAGGCTTTCATGCGTGAGCCGGATCCTGGCCTCGCGCTGGAGCAGCTGTTCCGCCGTTGAGGCGCCTGACCACGTTCGGCCAACGTGCTACCTTGTGGAGCCAGTTGGCCGGCACCCGCTGCGATGCAAGACGCCCTGACCCCGCCGCCCTCATCAGCACCGGCCCTCCACCGCCACGCTCCCCTGTCCACAACGGTAGTTTTACCGCTACCATTGCTTGGAACAGCTTTCACGACAAATGCAAACTAGCGTAAACTTGCCACGCAGTGGCATTCAAATTTCATAAAGCGTCACCCTCATGTTCGATTTCAAATCTCTAGTCAGCTCCCTGCTGAGCAAAGACTCACCGGAAAGCGACATCCTGCCTTCCGCTACAGTCCTTGTCAGAGATCTGCCGCAAACCGAATACTTCACTGCGACCGTCGAAATCATCAAGGCGGTCGCCAAGATCAGCGCCGACGTCAAGATGTCCCTGAAGGAGCGGGTTCGCACGCTGCTGTACATCGATGAAAAGGCTCACAGCATCCAGCGCCGCCTGCGCAACGACTACCTCGACCAGAAGCCCGGCAGCAAGAACTACCTCCCCACCATCCTCGCCTACTGGCACGAACTGGCCAATGCCTATCACATCTGTGTGCGCCTGGCCGAAAAATCCAACGGTTCCTCGCTCGGCGACGAGCTGGCCCTGGTAACGCTGCGTGGTTTGAATTACCAGAAGCAACTCGTCACCTGGAGCGCCATGCGCTACCTGAAGCCGGAAGCGACGGTGTGGCAGCAGGCCTACCGGTTCTACCAGTACGCGGAAGCGCATGACTTTTCCCGCACGCCGATGCGGCTGTTCGAGGACCACCCCTGGGAAGTCAGCTGCGAAACCGTATTGATACACGCCTGCATGATGCACCTGGCGCAGACCGACAATATGCAGCAGACGGAGATCCTCGCGACCGACCGGCTGCTGAATATCCTGTGTCAGCCCTTGAAGCTCGATTTTCAGCCGCAGCCGAAGCGCACCGTGTTCCTCGTCAACCTGGCCTTGCCGGAGCCCCCGCGCCGCATGCTGCGCGGCATGGCCGGCAAGGACTGCCGCTACTGGAATACCGAACAGGTGACCCAAAAGCTGGCCGACCTGATGTTCGATCTGGACCAGCGCCTCCCCTCCGCGCTGGCCAATTTCGGTCTGGGGCTCACCCAGAAGGACTGGTCTACCATCTGCGAAAAACTGGCGGTGCGCTGGTCCGACGATGGCGGGAAATCCCACCGCAAGGCCGAGCGCTCGCCCAAACTCGAATCGGCCACGGTCGACATCGGCTTCGAACGCATCGCCTACCTGACCAAGGTGCAGGACGATGACCGCGCAGCCCCACCTGAGAATGACGATTGGCGTATTACCGATTACAGCGCCACCGGGTTGGGCCTGACCTATCTTGGCAAGAGTGTCGAAGAGTTGGCACTGGGCCGGCTGATCCGGGTCAGCTCGCTGTCGCATTCGGACGCCCTGGGCATCATTCGCCGCCTGTCCCGCCACAAGAACGGTACTCTGGTCGGCGTGGAAATCCTCGGCACCCAGCCCGCCGGCATCACCCTGATCGAGCCCGACAGCCCGGACAGCACCCCGGCCAGCGCTCTCTATATCACCCAGTTGAACTCTACCAAGAGCCAGCGCTGGTTCCTGATTCCCAAGGCACTCGCCGAACCGGGACGGGAACTGCATCTGGTCGCACAGGGCAAGACCTACAAGATACGACTCAAGTCCCCCAGCCAGGAGTTACAGGAGTGTGCCCACATCGACTTCGACACGCTGGCCAAACTCGAATAGCCATCGTCTTCAATAAAAAAACGCCAGCACAGTGTGCTGGCGTTTTTCTTTGCGGGCATGCCGCTCAGAACACTTCCAGAATACCCGCCGCGCCCATGCCGGTGCCGATGCACATTGTCACCATGCCGTAGCCTTTCAGCCCCTGATCACGCATGCCATGAACCAGCGTCGCCGTGCGGATGGCGCCAGTCGCCCCCAGCGGGTGGCCGAGCGCGATGGCACCGCCGTGCGGGTTGACCCGCGCCGTATCCAGCTCAAGATCGCGGATGACCGCCAGCGCCTGGGCGGCGAACGCCTCGTTCAACTCGATCCACTTGAGCTCCTCCTGCCCGATGCCAGCCTGGCGGCAAGCCGCCGGAATGGCTTCTTTCGGGCCGATCCCCATGATGGCCGGCGGCACGCCCTTGACCGCAAACGTCACATAGCGGCCGAGCGGAGTGAGGTTGAATTCCTTCAGTACCTTTTCCGATACCAGGATCACTGCGCCAGCACCGTCGGACATCTGCGAGCTGTTGCCCGCCGTCACCGAGCCCTTGGCGTCGAACACCGTTTTCAGCTTGGCCAGACCTTCCGGCGAGGTATCGCGTCGCGGGCCTTCGTCGGTGTCCAGTACGCGGGTCTTGCTGATCACTTCGCCGGTGTCCAGGTTCGGCGTACGGTAGGTCACGTCCAGCGGCGTAATTTCGTTCTTGAACTTGCCGCCGTCTATCGCTGCGACGGCGCGGCGGTGAGACTCCACCGCAAACGCATCCTGGTCCTCGCGTGACACATTCCACTGCTGCGCCACTTTCTCGGCGGTCAGCCCCATGCCGTAGGCGATGGCATAATTTTCATCCTTGGCAAAAATGGCCGGGTTCAGCGACACCTTGTTGCCCATCATCGGCACCATCGACATCGACTCGGCACCGGCGGCAATGACCACGTCGGCCTCACCCATGCGGATGCGGTCGGCTGCGATCTGCACCGCGTTGATGCCGGACGAGCAGTAACGGTTGACGGTGATGCCGCCCACGGTGTCCGGCAGGCCGGCCAGCAGCACGCCGATGCGTGCCATATTCAGCCCCTGCTCGGCCTCCGGGAAGGCGCAGCCCACCACGCAGTCGGAAATCCGGCTCGGGTCCAGCGTCGGCACCTGAGCCAGTGCGCCGGTGATGACGTGAGCCAGCATATCGTCCGGGCGGACGTGGCGCATCATGCCGCGCGGCGCCTTGCCGACCGGGGTGCGCGTTACCGCGACGATGTAAGCTTCCTGTACTTGTTTAACCATGTTTGCAATTCTCCTGAGAGCAGACTGGACAAGCTCCTCGCCAGTCTGCCGGTGTTCTGGCTGCGGTCAGCGCTTGCGGAAGAATCCGTTGCGAGCGGGCCGAGGTCCAAGCGAGGAACGCAGCTGTACAAGTGGTACAGCGAGTACCGCAACTTGGAGATCGGCACGCGCAGCAGGATTATTCCCAAGCGATCAGTTGCGCAGCGGTTTGCCGGTCGTGAGCATATTGGCGATACGATCCTGGGTCTTGGAATTCTTCAAGAGCTGCATGAAGGCCTTGCGCTCCAGGTCGAGAATCCATTGTTCGTCGACTTCGGTACCGGCCTCGAGATCGCCCCCGGTCATCACGTCGGCAATCAGCGAAGCGATGGTAAAGTCGTGCTCGCTGATGAAGTGCCCCTCCAGCATATTGACCAACTGCCCCTTGATCGATGCCGCACCGCTCCGGCCGGCTACCGCGAAACACTTGATCTTGAGCGGCGGACGGTAGCCCGCTTCGGCCAAGGTCAGCGCCTGCTGCTTGGCCACGTAGAGCAGCTCGTAGGCGTTGAACACCACGCAGTCGCTCTTGCGCAGGAAGCCGATCTCTTGCGCCTCGAGCGCGCTGGTGGCGACTTTGGCGGTGGCAATCGCCATAAAGTAATCCTTCAGCGCCGCCAGCACATCACCCCTGGCCTCCTGGGACGCCCGCAGGGCAAATTCCTTGCAGCCGCCACCGCCCGGCAGCAGGCCGACACCCACCTCGACCAGACCGATATACGACTCCAGCGCGGCCACCACGCGGTCGCAGTGCATGACGAACTCGCAGCCGCCGCCGAACGCGTAGCCCTGGGTTGCTGCAACGGTCGGAATCTGGCTGTAGCGCAGGCGCATGGACGTGGCCTGGAAGCGGTTGACGATGCCGTCGATGCTGTCCCAATCGCCCATCATGAACGCCGGTAGCATCGACTGCAGATCGGCTCCGGCCGAGAACGGCTCTTCGGTCTGCCAGAGCACCAGGCCCTTGAAACGGGCCTCGGCGATATTGATCGCCTGATTGAGCCCTTCCAGCACGTCCGGACCGATGGTGTGGGCCTTGGTCTTGAACGACACCACCAGGATGTCGTCGCCGGTGGTGAAGGCACGCACGCCGTCGTTCTCGAACACCGTCTCGCCCAACGGCGCCGTTGCCTCGCCAAGCAGCTTGGCAGGCGCCAGCTGGCGTTGGTAGACGTCCAGCGTAGAGCGGCCAAGCAGGCGCGCCCCGGCGGCATCGTACGAACCCTGGGCAAAGTGCACGCCGGCTCGATCGGACTCCAGCACCCAGGCCGGAAGGTTGGCCGAAGCCAGCGCCTTGCCGGCTTTGACCTCCTCGTCGATCCACTGCGCCACCTGCTGCCAGCCGGCCGCCTGCCAAGTCTCGAACGGGCCGACGCTCCAGCCGAAACCCCAGCGAATGGCAAAGTCCACATCGCGTGCGCAATGGGCGATATCGCCCAAGTGGAAGCCGATGTAATGGAATACATCGCGGAAGCAAGCCCACAGGAACTGCGCCTGCGGATGACTGCTGGCGCGCAGCTTGCGGAATTTCTCCGCCGGATCGGCAATCTTCAGGATGTCCTTGACGGCATCATCCCCCTTCTCGCCCGCGCCCACGTACTCGCCCTTGAGCGGATCGAGCACGAACATCTTCTTGCCGTCTTTCTTGTAGATGCCGAGCTTGGTCTTGGCACCCAGCGCACCCGCGGCGATCAACTTCTGCAGCCACTCCGGCGATTTGAACAAAGCGTGCCACGGGTCGTTGGGCAGGGTGTCCTGCATGGTCTTCACCACGTGGGCAAAAGTATCCAGACCGACCACGTCGGCAGTGCGGAACGTGGCCGATTTCGGCCGTCCCAGGCGCGGCCCGGTCAGGTCGTCGACCACGTCGAAGCGGATGCCGAATTTCTCGGCATTGGCGATGGTAGCCAGCATCGAGAACACACCGATGCGGTTGGCGACGAAGTTCGGCGTATCCTTGGCCCGCACCACGCCCTTGCCCAGCGTGGTGACGAGAAAACGCTCGAGATTGTCGAGCATGGTCGCATCCGAGCCCAGGCACGGGATGATCTCGACCAGGTGCATGTAGCGCGGCGGGTTGAAGAAGTGCACGCCGCAGAAGCGCGCGCGCACGTCTTCCGGGCAACTTGCCGCCAGGGCATTGATCGACAAGCCGGAGGTATTGGTGGCAAAGATGGTATGCGCCCCTAGGTGCGGAGCCACCTTGCGGTACAGATCCCCCTTCCAGTCCATGCGTTCGGCGATGGCTTCGATCACCAGATCGCAGTCTTTCAACAAGGACAGGTCATCGTCGTAGTTGGCCGGCTGGATATACTGTGCCAGATCCGCCGCGGCCAGCGGCGACGGCTTGAGCTTCTTCAACCCGTCAATGGCCTTGAGGGCGATGGCATTTTTGTCCCCCTCCTTGGCCGGCAGATCGAACAGGAGCGTCGGCACCTTGGCATTGACCAGGTGGGCGGCAATCTGCGCGCCCATGACGCCGGCGCCGAGCACGGCCACCTTGCGCACAATGAATTTGGTGTGAGACATGGGTTTCCTCGTTGGTTGAACACGGTCGTGAGGCAGGCCCCTCATACCTGCCTTGCCTTGATGCAGCCGGGGCAAGGCCCGGCACTTTCTTTCACCCTTCTACGCGTGGTGCGTTTAGAAGTGGTAGTTGTACTGCATGCCAACGATCTGCAGGTTGGTCTTGTATTCGCCCTTGGTGGTTTCGCCGTTGCCGGTGCAGGATGCACCGCCAGCCGGATTGCAGCTGTCGGTATAGTTCATGTTGCCATCCTTGAAGTAGACGTAGCTGTACGCCAGGTCCACCGAAGACTGCTTGTTGAGTTTGTAGTTGGCACCTACCGAGAACCAGTAGCGGTCGCTGTCCGGCAGCGCGGGATGACGCAGGTTATCGTTCTTCACCGGAGACTGGTCGTAGGCGACGCCGGTACGCAGCAGCAAGTTGTCACTGTAGTGATAGTTCATCCCCAGAGACAGCTTGTAGGTGTTCTTCCATTGCTGGTTGATCACCAAGTCGCCCTGCGACACGCCATTGACGGTGCTCTGCTGGATTCGAATCTCGTTCAGGCGCGAGTGACGGGTCCAAGTGAGGTCGCCCATCACGTCGATCTTGTCGTTCAGTTCGTGAAAGAAGTTGGCCGAAGCGGACTCGGGAGTCACCACTTTGACGGTGGCGTTGGAGTCGGGGTGTTCCATGCCGGCCAACGTTGAAACAGACGTGGAGCCAAGGATGGGCAAACCGGTGAGTATGGCATTGGGAACCGCCCCCGTTACATTGGAGAAGTCCCAGTCCCATGTCCCCTTGAGGGTGTGGTTCACCTTGGAACGGTAGGCCAGACCGAAGCGGGTACGGTCATCCAGCTTGAACATATAACCGACGTTCCAGCCGAAACCCCAATCGTCACCGTCGACCGTGCCGGTGCCGTCGCCGCTTATGCCGTAGCTGGCCAAGGCGCCCTGAACAAGCGGACTCGTCGGCGACAGGCCCAGACGCTTGGCTGCCAACAAGGCGACGCCCGTCTTGGCGTCCGCCCCCTGCACCAGCTCGGCATCCATGTACTGCGCCGACACGCCGAAACCAAGGGATTGACGATCGTCCAGCTTGAAGGAAATGGACGGATTGATATTGATCGTTTTCATATCAAGCTTTTCCAGGCTGTAGCGGCCGGCCCAATTGCCGCCGTAATCCAGCTTGGCGCCATACGGCACGAACATGCCCAGACCGATGTGCACCCGATCGTTGAGCTGGTGGGTCAGATAAAACGATGGCGCCACGACAAAATCCGGCGCATAGGTGCCACCATTGCCACTACCGGTCGACTGGCCAAGGTAGTTGGTGGAACCGTGATCGGTATAGGACGAATCCGGGATGACAAAGGTCAGGCCGCCGGAAAACTGCGTTCCGTCGAGCAAGGACATGCCCGCCGGGTTGTAGAACAGGACCGAGGCATCCCCGGCTTCGGCGCTGTTGGCGTGTGATGCCCCCTGGCCCGAGACGCTTTGCGAGCCAAAGTGATAGCCCGAAGCCATGGCAGCAGGAACCGGCAGGCCGAACGCCAGTCCCACCATCACGGAAAAGCTGAGACTCTTGAGTTTCATGTTATCCCTCTCCTTGTATCTTTTATTTGGCTAGATGCCTCGTGGCGAGATGCACTCATATGGTGCCTACGCCTCGTCGATACTATTGAGAGCCTCTTCGCTTGTCCAGAAATTTACGATCGTTTGTTCGAAACGAACGTTTGATTCAACATAATGACAACAGTAGGCCTTACCCCTAATGGATACGCTAAAAATCAGTCAGCTTTGGACAGCAGGCGCGACTTGCCGTTGCTATCAATGGCAACAAACGTGACGATAACTTCCGTTACCAGCACCTCTTCTCCCTGCAAGCGCTCGGCCAGCACGCAAATCTTGAACGTCAGCGATTTCTGCCCGACACGCAATGTGTCCACATACAGGCTGACGGTATCCCCCACCTGGATCGGGGCGGCAAACTGGAAGGCATTGACCGCAACCGTGGTCACCGGCCCTTTCGACAAGCGCTCGGCAACCATGCTGCCCGCCATGTCGATCTGCCCCATCAACCACCCGGCCTGAACCTGGCCATAGGCGTTGGTACTGGATGGCAGGGCCCTGACTCGCAGGGTCGGGATGCGGGCTTGCGATGTATTCATAGGGTTGTACTCCAACACAGGGTCGCTCCGGGAAATGACTCTTGGGAAGAAAACCGTTTCCCGGACGAACCGGTCCATTAGCAGAACCGGTCCTGGATGATCAGAAAATCAGGCGCTCGAGCAAGGCTTCGTCATGCTGGGTCAGCGAGCTGTCGAAATCATCGACCATGATGACGTCCCGCTTGAGCTTGCGTGCGCGCGTGACCGCGTCGAACTCGGCCTGAGTCAGCAGGCCGGCATGCAGGGCTTCGGCCAACCTGTCGCGTGCCGTGATCGTGACAAACCGGCCCTCGCGGGCCCACTTCCGCAGCCGGTGCTCGATAGGCTCGGTCTCGACGATAGCCCGCAGCGCCGGGGCGAGCACCCCGACCGCATCGCGCTCGTCCTGCGGCACGTACATGCCATGAGTCAGTCGGGCGCGGGTTCCGCCCTCCTCCATCATGGCACGCACGACAAGGGTACCCATCTTGTCGCCGGCCGGCTTGTGCGTCAGCCCCCACGGAAAAATCACCCGGCGCAACACGAACGACAATATCCGATTCGGCAGGTTGGCCAGGAAACCGTCCATCGCCTGCTGCAACTCGTAGATCGCGTTTTCCACCGCCCACTGCAACACCGGCAAATCCTCCTGCGGTGCCCCGTCGCGCTCGAAGCGCTTCAGGCAGGCCGAGGCGATATACAGATTCGACAGCATGTCGCCGAGCCGAGCCGATAGTTTCTCACGGAATTTGAGCGAACCGCCAAGGCTGAGCATAGCCATGTCCGACAACAGAGCGAAGGCCGTGGAGAAACGAGTCAGTTGCCGATAATAGCGTGCCGTAGCCCCCGCTTTGGGCGACATCGTCAGGCGACTGCCGGTCAAGCCCAGCCAGAAGGAACGCACCACGTTGCTAATGATGAAATTGACATGCCCGGTAATGGCCAGATCGAACTCCTTCCCATCCTCCGCCATGGCAGCCCGCATCTCGCGCAAGACGAACGGGTGACAGCGGATGGCGCCCTGGCCATAGATGATCATCGAGCGGGTCAGGATATTGGCCCCTTCCACCGTGATGGCGATCGGGATCGACTGGTAGGCTCGCGCCAGATAATTACGTGGCCCCAGCACCACGGCCTTGCCGCCATGCACGTCCATCGCGTCGTTCAGGGTTTTGCGCATGCGCTCGGTATTGTGGTACTTCAGCACCGCCGACAGCACCGAGGGCCTCTCGCCCATATCCAGGCCGGTCAGCGCCAGATCCTGCGACGCTTCCATCTGGTAGGTGTAGCCCGCGATGCGCGCCATCGCCTCGTCCACCCCTTCGAACTTGCCGATCGGCAGGCCAAACTGGTCACGAATACGGGCGTAGGCACCGGTGACGTAGGTGGCAAGCTTGCCCGAGGCAACCGACATGGCCGGCAGAGAGATGCAACGTCCCACCGACAGGCACTCCACCAGCATGCGCCAGCCTTGGCCCGCGTATTCCCGGCCGCCGATGATCCATTCCAGCGGAATGAACACGTCCTTGCCCCAGGTCGGCCCGTTCATGAAGGCGGTGCCGCCCGGCCAGTGGCGGCGTCCGATCATCACCCCTTGGTGCGCCGTCGGCACCAGGGCGCAGGTGATGCCGATCTCCACCTTGTCGCCCAGCAACCGGTCCGGATCGTACAGTTTGAAGGCCAGGCCGAGGATGGTCGCCACCGGCGCCAGCGTGATCCAACGCTTCTCCCAGCTCACACGGATGCCCAGCACGTTGTCGTGACGCTCGCCGCTACGCGGGTCGGTATAAGAACCTCGGCACACCACGCCGTAGTCCGGAATACTGCCGGCGTCGGAGCCGGCATGCGGGCTGGTCAGGGCAAAGCACGGAATCTCCAGCCCCTTGGCCAGGCGCGGCAGGAAGTAGTCCTTTTGCTCCGTGGTGCCGTAATGCTGCAGCAACTCCCCTGGCCCCAGCGAGTTGGGCACCATCACCGTGACCGCCGCCGTACCGCCGCGGGTGGCAATCTTGGTCACCACCTTGGCGTGGGCGTAATTGGAGAATTCAAGCCCGCCATACTGCTTCTTGATGATCATGCCCAGGAAGCCGTTGCTCTTGATGAACTGCCACACAGCCGGGGGCAGATCCTTGAGCTCGTGGGTGACCTGCCAGTCGTCGACCATGCGGCACAACTCTTCGGTCGGCCCGTCGAGGAAGGCCTGCTCCTCGGGCGTCAGCCGGGGCTCCGGATAAGACAGCAGCCGTTGCCAGTCCGGCTTGCCGGAGAACAGGTCGCGATCCCACCACACCGTGCCGGCGTTGATGGCCTCCTGCTCGGTCGGTGACATCGCCGGGGTAATCTTCTTGAAAAGCCGGAATAGCGGCCCGGTGAACACCGCCCGGCGCAACGGCACGCCATTGAGCACCAGCGCCAGGAGGGCAAACACGATCCAGAGCGCGGCGGGGACCTGGACATTTAGAGAGAACTGCGAGACCAGCAGCCAGCCGGCCAGACCGATGCTCCAGGCCAGAACCGTAGCACGAAAATACGCCAGCCCTCCGACCATCACGACAACAAGGACGGCAGATATCATTATGGTGTTACCTCGTGTTGACCCATCCCGACCCAGCCCCGCGCCCAAACCCCTCACAGCCTGCCTTGATGCGGTTTACCGTCACCCCGGCGGCTAACAACGGAACTGGATCGCCCCTCAGGCAGGCGAAGTCAACCCGGCAACGACAAAGGGGACCAGATGCTTGACGATCATGTCCGGGTCCCGGGCAGAAACGACCTGGCTGCGCACGAAAATCTTCAGCACATCGTTACCGGCAAAGGCATTGAACATGACGCTGAAGGCAAAGTGCATCCTCCAGGCCAGTTCCTCCGCCCCCAGCTCCGGCAGCGCCTTATGGAAAGCCACCGAGTAACGCTGGACAAACACGCTGTATTGCTGGGAGATGACTTCACGCAGCTGACGGTGGTTTTCCACCAGGGTGCGCGACAGCAGGCGGACAAACAGCGCCCCGCCGCGGGACGGGTCCTTGGACAAGGCAAGACAGGGGCGAATGAACGTCTTGACCAGTTCTTCGACTTCCAGCTTCCCGCCCTGCTGCTCCAGTTCGTCCAGTTCAGCCAGGCAACCCGAAATCAGCGGGGCAAGCCGGCGCATGAACACGGATTCGAACAGGGCATCCTTGGAACCGAAATGGTAGTTCACCGCAGCCAGATTGACTTCGGCCTGCTGCGTGATCATGCGAAGCGAGGTGGCCTCGAAACCGTGCTCGACGAACAGACGCTCGGCGACATCCTGAATGCGCGTTGCGGTATCGGGTTTGCTCGCTTCCATGATCTCTGGTGCTTTCTTTGTTTTTACGGATTGACTTGCATTGCCCATAATAGCTCTCGAACAAGCGTTTCAAACTTAAGTTTCAAATCGATTAGTGTCAAGAAAATCATCGCCCGATCAAATTCCTGCCACCTCCCGCACAAAAAAATGGCAGGCTACCTTGATAGTAGCCTGCCGTTTCAAACAAACATATAAATACTAACAGAGACCGCGTGCGATGTCGTTTTTCAGGTCGTCGACATGTTCGAGGCCCACGGCCACACGCAGCAGACCTTCGACGATGCCGGCTTTTTCCCGGGCTTCCTGGGTGATGCGGGCATGCGTCGTGGAGGCCGGATGGGTGATGGTGCTCTTCACGTCGCCCAAGTTGGCAGTGCGGGAAATGACCTCGACGCCGTCCACCAGCTGCCACGCGGCCTCGCGCCCGCCCTTCACCACGAAGGAGACGACCGCACCGCCCAGTTTCTGCTGACGCATCGCCAGCGCGTGCTGGGGATGGCTGGCGAGCCCCGGATAGAACACCCGTTCGATGGCCGGATGCGCCTCCAGCCAGCGTGCCAGTTCGAGCGCGGAGGCACATTGTTTTTCCATGCGGATGAACAGCGTCTCCATGCCGGACAGCAGCACCCAGGCATTGAATGGGGCCAGCGAAGGCCCGGCGGTGCGCACGTGCAGGTAGATCGGCTCGATCAGGGCGCTCGACCCCACCACGGCCCCGCCCAGCACCCGGCCATGACCGTCGAGGTACTTGGTGGCCGAATGCACCACCAGGTCGGCACCCAATTTCAGCGGCTGCTGCAGGGCGGGCGAACAGAAGCAGTTATCGACCACCAGCAGGGCATCGGCTTCATGGGCAATGTCGGCGATGGCGGCAATGTCGGCTACTTCGGTGAGCGGGTTGGACGGCGTTTCCAGGAAGAACAGCCGGGTAGTCGGCTTGACCGCAGCACGCCAGGCCTGCTGATCGCCGGCATCGACAAAGGTGGTTTCGATGCCGAACTTGGACAGGGTGCCGGAGAACAGGTTGATCGTGGAGCCGAACAGGCTCTGCGAGGCCACGATGTGGTCGCCCGCCTTCAGCAGGGACATCATGCACGCCTGGATCGCTGCCATGCCGCTCGCGGTAGCGATGGCCCGCTCGGCGCCTTCCAGTGCCGCCAGGCGCTCCTGAAATGCATTCACGGTCGGGTTGGTGAAGCGGGAGTAGGTGTAGCCGGGCTTTTGCCCGATGAACATCGCCGCGCCTTCTTCGGCGGTGTCGAAGGTAAAGCTGGAGGTCAGGTAGAGCCCCTGACTGTGTTCATGGAATTGGCTGGCTTCCAGTCCGGCCCGGATGGCCAGGGTCTCCGGATGCAGCGAAAGGAGGTTGTTCTTTTCAGTCATAACGTTCCACCGCTGGTTAATGCACCCGGAGCCCGGCACGCCCCTGACGAGGCCGCGGCAGCGACCCGGCAGAGGCGCGACAGGCTCCGGATGCGGGAAGAAAAATGCGCCCCCGCGGGGGCGCATGGTCAGATACGGTCAAATCAAGTTCTGCTCGGCGACGTTCAGGTTCAGATCGACCGGCTGCGCGCCTTCGACCTCTTCCTTCTGACCCTTGCCGTCACGCCGCGCGCTCTCGATGGCGTCGAGATAGGCCTCGGTGATGTCGCCGGTGATGTACTCACCGTTGAAGCACGAGGTCTCGAAGTCGCGCAGTTCGCGGTTGACACTGTGCACGGCGTCCTTCAGGGCATCCAGATCCTGATAGATCACCGCATCGGCACCGATCTCGGCGGCGATCTCTTCTTCGGTCCGGCCAGTTGCCAGGAGTTCGGCACGGGTCGGCATGTCGATGCCGTAGACGTTGGGGAAACGCACTGCTGGAGCGGCCGAGGCGAAATAGACTTTCTTGGCGCCGGCGTCGCGCGCCATCTGCACGATTTCCTTGGAAGTGGTACCGCGCACGATCGAGTCGTCCACCAAGAGCACGTTGCGGTCCTTGAACTCGCACGCCACGGGGTTGAGCTTCTGGCGCACCGACTTCTTGCGCACCGCCTGGCCCGGCATGATGAAGGTGCGGCCGATGTAACGGTTCTTGATGAAGCCTTCGCGGTACGGCAGGCCCAGGTGGTTGGCTAGCTGCAGGGCGCTGGGACGGCTGGTATCGGGAATCGGCATCACCACGTCGATATCCAGCTGCGGCAGCACGCGGCGAATCTTTTCGGCCAACGTTTCCCCCATCACGGTACGCGCCTGGTACACCGAGGCGCCATCGATCACCGAGTCGGGGCGGGCGAAGTAGACGAATTCGAACAGGCATGGCGCATGACGGGTCGGCCCCTTGCTCGGCTGGGCGTGGAAGTCGCCATCGAAACTGACGAACACGCACTCGCCCGGCTCGACGTCACGCAACACCTTGAAGCCGGAGCAATCCAGCGCCACCGACTCCGAAGCGAACATGTACTCGGTCTTGCCGTTGCTGTCGTTGGTGCCGATCACCAGCGGGCGGATGCCGTTGGGATCGCGGAACGCCACCAGCCCGTAGCCGGCGATCATCGCGACCACGGCGTAGGCGCCACGCACGCGGCGGTGGACTGCCTCGACGGCCTCGAACACCGCGTTGGTCGACAGCTCGTAACCCTCGACGCGCTGCGCCAGCTCGTGGGCAAACACGTTGAGCAGCACTTCGGAATCGGAGTTGGTGTTGATATGACGCAAGTCATAGCGGTACATGTCCGCCTTGAGCTCGTCGGTATTGGTCAGGTTGCCGTTGTGCGCGAGCACCACGCCGAACGGCGAATTGACGTAGAAAGGCTGCGCTTCGGCCAGGTTCGACGCCGAACCGGCAGTCGGGTAGCGTACGTGGCCGATACCGGCGTTACCCAGCAGCGAGCGCATGTTGCGGGTACGGAACACGTCTCTCACCATGCCACTGCCTTTGTGCATGTGAAAAGACTTCCCGTTGGCCGTCACGATGCCGGCAGCATCCTGACCCCGGTGTTGCAGCAGTTGCAGGCCGTCGTACAACAACTGATTGACGGGAGTCTGCCCGACCACGCCTAGAATTCCACACATTTCAAGTTTTCCCAACTACCAACAGAACTTAAGAATATAAAGCACGATCCGGCGACTCCTGCGCCGGACCATGCCGCAACGTTTCGCTTCGCCGCCCCGAGAAGTTCAGATGCTCCGACATCTTGGGCGGAAGCCAAGGCCGCAAGGACAACGCGGCGGCCTCGAATGGCGCGGCGAACAGGGCGTTGCGCCACATCGGCTGCTTGGGCATATCGGTCAGACCGCCCAGCAAAACCATGACCGTCACCAGGACGCCACCGCGCGCGAGGCCGAATACGGCGCCCAGCAGGCGGTTGACGGCGCCCAGGCCGATCGAATCGATCAGGCCGGTCAGCACCACGCGCAGCAGCGCCGTGACCAGCCAGACCAGGAAAAACAGGGCAATGAAGGAGGCGGCCAGACGCAATCCTTCACTCGGCAGTTCCGCCGGCAGGAAGCCGGCCAGCGTCGGCGCGAACTCCTTGGCGCACCACAGCGCCGCGATCCACGACCCCAGCGACAGCACCTCGGCCACCAGACCACGCATCAGCGCGATGATGACCGAACCCGCCAAGATGGCAATGACGATATAGTCGAAAACGGTCATTGCGTCTTATCGGCTCACGATAATGCCCGTCACACCGGCACTGGACAGTTTTTTCAGGACGCTTTCAGCCTCGGCACGGGAACCGAAGGGGCCAACCCGGACGCGGGTAACATTGCCCTTGCTGGTTTCGACCTTGCTGAAATGCGCCGTCACACCCAGCGCCGACAACCGCGACTTCAAGGCTTCGGCCTTGGCCGGGTCGGACAGCGCGGCCAACTGGATCACCACATTGCCGTTGCCCGCGGAGGGCTGGCTGTCCGCCTTGGGCGCCGACTTGGCCGGCTCGGCCTCGGCGCGCCCTTCCAGAATGGCCGCGGGATCGGATTTCTTAGGTGCCGGCGCTTCGGTTTTCTTGGGCTCCGGACGGGGTTCCGGCTTGGACTCAAGCCTGGCTTCGGCCTTGGGATGCGGCTTGGGCTCTTCCTTGACGGGCGCCTTCGCTTCGGACTTGGTCTCTGGCACGACGGCAGGCGGTCGCGGCGCGGATGGGGCAACCGGCGCCGGTGCAGCGTCATTGAGCTTGGCCGGCAACTGCGTCATCGCCGCGGCCGAGTCGGCGGCGTCCTCCAGCGGGGCGCCATCCGCACCGGCAGCAACCGCTGCTTCGGGATTCGGCGAGGCAGCGGTCGACGGCGCCTCGGGCGCTTTCTGGCCGACGATCTCGACCGACTCCGGCTTCATCTGCTGCTCCGGCACGCTGCCAACCACCTTCCACAAGACGACGGTCGACACCAGCACCAGCACGATGGCGCCGACCAGGCGGCGGCGCGCGCGCTTGCGCAGCAGAATCAGTTCCTCATGGGTGGACAGTCCGGGCATGCCTTCCTCAGGATGTGTGATGTCGCGCCTCGAGCACCGCGGCAACGGTGTGGAACGAGCCGAATGCGACGATTCTATCATTTTCCCCGGCTGCCGATAAGGCAGCGGTCCACGCCTCGGCGACTGTGTCGTACACATTCACGTTACGCACGCCAAGATCAGCCAGGCGTTCCGCCAGCTGCGCCCCGCTCTGCCCGCGCGGCAAGTCGAGGCCGCCGACGAACCAGCCGTCGAACTCGTCCTTGGCCAGCGCCACGACGGCATCAAGATCCTTGTCGGCCAGCATCGAGAACACGGCATAGCGGTTTTCGGCGAAGGCGAGCTTCTTCAGGTTGGCCACCATGGCCTTGACGGCGTGCGGGTTGTGGCCGACGTCCAGGATCGCCAGCGGGCGGCCTGGCAGCACCTGGAAGCGCCCGGGCCAATCGACTTCGAGCAGGCCGCGTTTGACCGCACCGATGCCGACAGGCAGTTTTTCCTTCAAACACTCCAGCACCGCCAGCGCGGTGGAGGCATTGACCAGCTGGTAGCTACCGCGCAGCGCCGGGAACGGCAAGGCATGGCGAAACACCTCGCCCACGCGGAACGACCATTGGTTTTCCAGCTTGTTGAAGCCGAAGTCGCGGCCGTATAGCTTGAGGTCGGCGCCGAGCGCGGCGGCATGGTCGAGCAGGCGTTGCGGCGGGTTGGCATCGGCGCAGATCGCCGGCTTGCCGGCACGGAACACGCCAGCCTTCTCGAAACCGATGTCCTCACGGTTGTCGCCGAGGATGGCTTGGTGGTCGAGATCGACGCTGACCACCACCGAGACGTCCGGCTCGAACACGTTGACCGCATCCAGGCGGCCGCCCAGGCCCACTTCCAGCACCATCACGTCGACGTCTTGATCGACGAAGGTCTTGACGGCGCCCAGGGTGCCAAATTCGAAATAGGTCAGCGAGGTCTCGCCGCGTGCCGCCTCGACGGCGGCGAAGCCCTGCACGATCAGATCGTCGTCGACCGGCTGCATGTCGATGGCGACGCGCTCGTTGTAGCGCAGCAAGTGCGGCGAGGTATAGGTGCCGACCTTGAAACCGGCCCGGTTGAGCATGGTGGACAGCATGGCGCAGACCGAGCCCTTGCCGTTGGTCCCTGCCACCAGCACGATCGGGCAACGGGGCGCCAGCCCCATGGCGTCGCGCACGCGGCGGACGCGCTCAAGCCCCATCTCGATGGTGACGGGGTGCAGGCTTTCCAGGTGTGACAGCCACTCTGGCAACGTAGTCGGTGTCGTGTTTGTCATGGTTATGTATTCAGATTCGGTGCGGAGTCGGGCTCCGGTGCGTGGAACCAGCGCAAATAGACCCGCAAGGCGCGCAAGGATTCCCGAGCGGCGGAATCCGGCCACAACACCAGCGAGCGGCGATGCCCTTCCAGCCTCAGATTCACGACCACCAGCCAGGGCGTGATCACCGTGTCGCGCTCGATATCGGCCGGCACGGCGAAAGGGCCGAACCAGGCCACCAGTTGCCCCTGCGGCGAGACCTCGAGGCGGCCGATGCGTTGCCGCGACGGCCACCAGCCATCATGGCGCAGCCCGTGCCACAACACGGCGGGCAGGGGCAGCAGCAGCCAGGCCGCCATGGCCAGCGGCAGGTAGTACAGGCTGGCCGCCGCCAATGCCAGCGCACTGCCGATCAGCAGCGCGAGCCAGATCCGCGAAGGACCGAGCTCGACGGCAAACGGCGGCACGGCACGCTGGCGCGCGGTCATGGCGGGCTCAGAGCTCGGCGGCAGGGTAGTTGTGAATGTCTTCGTCGACGCTGTCGAGCACGGTGGAGTGGATTTCGACGTCGAACCACTCCCAGAAGGTTTTCAGCGAACGATCGGTTGGCCACAACGCTTCGTCTTCGTACCAGGAAGCCAATTCGATCTTGAACAGCTGGTCGGCCATGTCGTCGATACGCGACACGCCTTCTTCCGGGTCGGTGAATTCGGGCAGCAGGATCACCGTGCAGTCGGCGCGCAGGCTGTCGAGGGTGAGATCGGTGTCGTTGCCCGGCACGTTGTTCAGCCAGTTCAGAAACGGCTCTTTCGGCTTGATGACGGCGACGGATCGATCGACGAAGTACATGAAATTCCTTTCGCTAAAGCGGCCGCGGGTGGGGCCGGCGGTAATGGCGCGCATTGTAACAGCCCGGCCGGCCGGGCGCGAAGCGGACTTCGCGCCCGTGCTACAATTCGGCGCATTACGGTATCTCTGGATCATTGCAGACTCATGGCTCTCATCACGGTCGACAAGGCCTGCCTGGCTTTCGGGCACAACGCGCTGCTGGACAAGGTGGATTTCGTGCTGGAACCCGGCGAGGTGGTCGGACTGATCGGCCGCAACGGCGCCGGCAAGTCGTCGCTGCTCAAGAGCATCGCCGGCACGGTGGCACTGGACGACGGCCGCATCAACATGAAGGGCGACGTGCGCGTAGCCTATGTACCGCAAGAGCCCGAGTTCAACCCCGAGCACACGGTGTTCGAGGCCGTAGCCGAAGGCCTGGGCGATCTCAAGGCGCTGCTGACCGGCTATCACAAGGCGACCCAGGCGCTGACCGACTCGTCGGCCGACCATGAAACCCTGCTGGCCGAGATGGAGCGCATCCAGCACGAGCTGGAAGCGCGCAACGGCTGGCAGTTCGACGCTCTGATCGCCACCACCCTCTCCTACCTGGGCCTCAACGCCGACACCCGTATCAGCGAACTGTCGGGTGGCTGGAAAAAACGCGTGGCGCTGGCGCGGGCGCTGGCCGCCAAGCCGGACGTGCTGCTGCTGGACGAACCGACCAACCATCTCGACGTTTCCGCCATCGAATGGCTGGAGGGCCTGATCAAGAATTTCGCCGGCAGCGTGCTGTTGATCACCCACGACCGGCGCTTCCTCGACAACGTCGCCACGCGCATCGTCGAGCTGGACCGCGGCATCCTGCGCAGCTACCCCGGCAGTTTTTCCGCCTACCAGGCGAAGAAGGCCGAGGAGATGGCGGTGGAGGAAGAGCAGAACCGCTTGTTCGACAAGTTCCACGCCCAGGAAGAGGTGTGGATCCGCAAGGGCATCGAGGCGCGCCGCACCCGCAACGAGGGCCGCGTGCGCCGGCTGGAGCAGATCCGCCGCGAACGCGCGGTGCGGCGCGAGCGCGTCGGCCAGGTCAACTTCCAGCTCGACGCCGGCGAGCGCTCGGGCAAACTGGTGGCCGAGCTGGAACACGTCGGCAAGGCCTTCGGCGACAAGCTCATCGTGCGCGATTTCACCACGCGCATCCTGCGCGGCGACAAGATCGGCCTGATCGGCCCCAACGGCGTCGGCAAGACCACGCTGCTGAAGATGATCCTCGGCGAGCTGGCACCGGACAGCGGCACCGTCAAGCAAGGCAGCAAGCTCGAAATCGCCTACTTCGACCAGTTCCGCGAGCAACTGGACGAGGACATGAGCGTGGCGGACGTGATCAGCCAGGGCAACGACTTCGTCGAGATCGCCGGCCAGAAAAAGCACGTGATGAGCTACCTGGAAGACTTTCTGTTCTCGCCGCAGCGCGCCCGCAGCCCGGTGCGCTCGCTCTCGGGCGGCGAGCGGAATCGTTTATTACTGGCGCGCCTGTTCACCCGCCCGGCCAACGTGCTGGTGCTGGACGAACCGACCAACGACCTCGACATCGACACGCTGGAGTTGCTGGAGGACGTCATCGACAAGTACAGCGGCACGGTGTTCCTGGTGAGCCACGACCGCGCCTTCCTCGACAATGTGGTGACGCAGGTGATCGCCTTCGAGGGTGACGGCAGACTGGAAGAATACCCCGGCGGCTACCAGGACTGGATCGACACCAAGGCGCGCATGGCGGCGCTGAAGCCGGCCGAGTCCGCGTCCAAGGCACCCACAGCGGCACAGGCATCGCGCCAAGACAAGCCCAAAAGCGGCCGCACCAAGCTGTCCTACAATGAAACGCGCGAGCTGGCCGGCCTGCCCGAGCTGATCGCCACACTGGAAGCCGAACAGGCCGAGCTGAACCAGAAACTGCTCGACCCCAACTGTTACCGCGACACCCCGCGCGAGGCTATCGCCTGGCAGCAACGCATCGAACAGATCGACGAGCTGCTGCTGGAGAAACTGGCGCGCTGGGAAGAACTGGAAAGCAAACAGGGATGACCTCTCGCCGGTGCTCCGCCGTCATTATCGCCGTCGTGGTCGCCGCGCTGGCCGCCTGCAGCAGTGCCCCGCCCCGCAAGACGGCCGGCAGCCGACCGCGTCCGCCGGCCAGTACGACGCTGTCGGGGCTCACGGCGGACGGCGCCGGGCGCGAGATCCTGATGTACACCCTGGGCCTGCTGGACCTCGACTACCGCTTCGGCGGCAGCAATCCCGAGGCCGGGCTCGATTGCAGCGGCATGGTCAGTTACATCTATCAGAACGCCGTCGGCGTGAAGCTGCCGCACAACGCGGCGCAGATCGCCGGCGTGGCACGGCCGATCGAGGCCAGCCGGATGCAGGTCGGCGACCTGGTGTTCTTCAACACGCTGAACCGGCCGTTCTCGCACATGGGCATCTACATCGGCGACGGCAAGTTCGTGCACGCGCCGCGCAGCAACAGCACCATCCGCGTCGAGCGCCTCGACAACCGCTACTTCGCCGCGCGCTTCGAAGGCGCGCGCACGCTGTTCGACTGATGCGTGACTGGGGCGCAAGGTTGGCCGAAGCCTGGCAGAAGACCTCGGCCCGACTGCCGCGGCTGCACCGCGATGGCTTCTCGCTGCCGCGCGAGTTGCTGCTGGCGCAGCTGCGCAAGCACCTGGACGGCGACGACTTCACCGTGCTCGACCTCGAGCTCGCGGACGACGCCGGCCTCCTGACGCTCGAGGTGCTGCGCCCGGCGCCGGCACGGCTCGCCATCCGCTTCCACTTTTTGCCGGTGGACTGGCCGCGGCGCGAGCTGGTGCTGGCCTACACCCTGAAGGGCGAGGCCCGCTCGTCCTCGCTGGCGCGGCGCGCCCTGACCGGGCTGGTGCTGGCCACGCTGGAGGCCGGCTGGGGGGAACGGCTCATCCGCAAGCTGACGGAGCCGCTGGCGTGGCTGTCGAGCGGGTCGCAACGGCTCACGCTGCACCTCGACCGCCTGCCGCGCGTGGCGGGCTGGCTGGAGCAGCCGGTGTTCGGCCAACCCCTGGCCGAGCGCATCGCCATTGCCGACATCCGCACTGTCCCCGACGCGCTGCGCGTCACCCTGAGCCGCAACAAGGCGGGCTGACACGCTAACAGCAAGCCCTGCCGAGGCGTTATAATGCCGCCTGTTCTTTCCGCCGACCGATACGCCCCGGCGGCAGCCCACCCCGATACAGAGGATATCCATGAGTCACACCACCCTCAGCCGCTTCCTGATCGAGCAGCAGCGCAAGCAAGGCAGCATTCCGCCGGAACTGCGTTTCCTGATCGAAACCATCGCCCGCACCTGCAAGGCCATCAGCCATTCCGTGCACAAAGGCGCGCTGTCGGGCGTGCTGGGCGAAGCCGGCACCGGCAACGTACAGGGCGAGGCGCAGAAGAAGCTGGACGTGATCGCCAACGACGTGCTGCTGGAAGCCAACGAATGGGGCGGCAGCCTGGCAGCGATGGCGTCGGAAGAAATGGAACTGCCGCACGCCATCCCGGGCGAATACCCCAAGGGCGAGTACCTGCTGCTGTTCGATCCGCTCGACGGCTCGTCCAACATCGACGTCAACATCTCGGTCGGCACCATCTTTTCGGTGCTGCGCTGTCCCGAGGGCGTGACACAGCCGACCGAGGTCGACTTCCTGCAGCCGGGTACGCGCCAAGTCGCCGCCGGCTACACCGTGTACGGCCCGCAGACCATGCTGGTGCTGACCTTCGGCAACGGCGTGCACGGCTTCACGCTGGACCGCGAGAACGGCAGCTTCGTGCTGACCCACCCGGACATGCACATCCCGGAAACCACCAAGGAATTCGCCATCAACATGTCCAACATGCGCCACTGGGAGGCCCCGGTGAAACGCTACGTGGACGAGCTGCTGGCCGGCACCACCGGGCCGCGCGGCAAGGACTACAACATGCGCTGGGTGGCATCGATGGTGGCGGAAGTGCACCGCATCATCATCCGCGGCGGTGTATTCATGTACCCGAAGGACGCGCGCGACCCGTCCAAGGCGGGCAAGCTGCGCCTGATGTACGAAGGCAACCCGATGGCCTTCATCATCGAGCAGGCCGGCGGCGTCGCCACCAACGGCCATCAGCGCATCCTCGACATCCAGCCTTCCAAGCTGCACGAGCGCGTGGCGGTGTTCCTGGGTTCCAAGGAAGAAGTGGAACTCGTCACCCGCTACCACGCGGAGTAAGCCCCAGAACCAGCCCGTGCGCCGCACGGGCTTTTTTTCGGCCAACCGCCCGACCGGACCGTAACACCCCATCCCGCCAAGCCAACGAGGACGCCGACGTGCCGCTTCCCCAGCTCCTGACCATCGCCCTGGCCGAGCCCTCGCCGCTGCAGGCCCAGATCATCCGCCATGCCCTGAACGAACTGGGCATCCGCAACGTGGACGTGTTCCACAGCGGGCAAGCCTTGCTGCAGCACCTGCAGCAGCACACCCCGGACGTGGTGATCAGCGCGCTCTACCTGCCCGACATGACCGGCACCGAACTGGTCTATGCGCTGCGGGCACAGCCCGCCCACCTGGACCGGCCGTTCATCCTGATCTCCAGCGAGACCAAGCCGCACTACCTCAACCCGGTACGCCAGGCCGGCGCGCTGGCGATCTTGCCCAAGCCGTTCACCACCGCCCAGCTCGACAAGGCGCTCGGCAACGTGCTGGAGTACCTCAATAGCGACCCGATGCTGAACGAGTGCGACGAGGATTTCAGCATGCTGAAGGTGCTGATCGTCGACGACAGTGCCACTTCGCGCCGCCTGATCCGCACCGTTCTGGAAAAAATCGGCTTCGAGCAGATCGCCGAAGCCGAAGACGGCAGCGAGGCGGTGCCGCTGATCAACGCCACCCACTTCGACCTGGTGGTGACCGACTACAACATGCCGCACATGGACGGCAAGCAACTGGTGGAATACATCCGCACCCAGAGCATGCAGTTCACCGTGCCGATCCTGATGGTCTCGAGCGAAACCGACCAGCGCCGCCTGGCGGCGGTGCAGGACGCCGGCGTGTCGGCGGTGTGCGACAAGCCGTTCGACACCGCGGTGATCCGCCAGCTGGTCAGGCAGTTCGTCGCCGAGCGCGCCTAGTCAGGCCGACCTCCGTGGCGGCGCGCCCCGTCAGCGCGGCGCCACCCAGACCAGCCGGCTGCGGCTCTTGTCGTCGCCCAGCGCCTGGCGGCGCCAGTAGCCGGCACTGTTCACCACGCCGTCCAGCCCCGGCAGCTCCGGCACCTGGCAGCGCGTCACCTCGATGAATCCCGCCTTGAGCAGCGCACCACGCCCTTTCTGACGCGTCTTGGGACAGGTCGGGTGCGTGGCCGCCACCACCCACTCCGCCGTGGAGCCTTCTTCCCACACCGCCTCCAGCGTCACCTTCGGCTGGGTCATCATGGCAAAACCGTTCAACACCGACTCCAGCAGCGGACGCCACGGCGCCGGCACGCCGTCGAGTTGCGGCGCCAGCTCGCCGGGGTAGTTGACCGTCAGCGTCCACAGCGGCTCGGGAACCTGCCACCAGTTCGTCCCCTGCCCGGAGAACGCCGCCTCGACCAGCACCAGGTCGAGCTGCCGGTCAGCAGGCCGATGGCGGATGAAGGCCCCGCCGCTGGCCTCGCCGCTCACCTGCAGAAAGAAGGCTTCCGCCGGCAGGATCAGCGTATCCGGCAGATGGGACGGCAGTCGCGTGTGCGCCAACGCCCGCGCCAGTCCGGCGTCAAACTCGGCGATCAGACGGCCGTGCCGGACGTGGTAGCCGTACGCCAGGGCCAGCACGAGCTCGGCCTCGGGCACGCCGTCCGCCTCGCCGTAGACCTGGGCAACCCGCGCCAGCTCACGCCCGACCAGTTCGCCGACACCGTCTTCGGCCAACGTGACGCTGCCGGGTTGGGAAAAGAGCTGCCCCACGCGCTTGGCCCAAGGCCGGGTCAGGGCGTAGCGCTGCACACCGTATTGCATACTCATCGGGATGTCCGCCAAGAAAAAAGGCCGGATTGTAGCCGACCTTGGTTTTGCCGTTCAAAGCCTGCGCCTGAGGCGTGTTCAGGTGCCCTCCGCTCGCGGCGCCGCCGGACGCGGCGACTCGGACTCGGACGCCACTTCGGCGTAGAGCCAGCGGCGGAAATGATTCAACGTCATCGGCCGCCCGAAGAAGAAGCCCTGCAGGAACTGGAAGCCCTTGGCGTTGAGGTAGCTCTGCTGCCCCTGGGTTTCCACCCCCTTGATCATCACCTTGAGGCCGAGCTGGGTCGCGTTGACCAGGATGTCGTCGAGGATGTTGCCGCGGAAACCCTCCTTGCCGATGGCCGAGACGTAGCCCTTTTCCACCTTGAGGTAGTCGAAACCCCAGGTTTGCAGGTAGTGGCGGTCGGCATGGCCGGCGCCGAAGTCGTCGAGCGCCAGCTGGACCCCCATGGCCTTGAGCTCGCGCACCACCTTGAGGCTCTCTTCGTGCTCTTCCAGCGCAACCCGCTCGGACACTTCCAGCACCAGCTGGATGTGCTTGTCCTTCAGCACCGACAGCAACAACCGGCAGTCCTCGATGATGTCGCGCGTGGTCAGGTGGCTGGCGGATATATTGACGCCGACCACGAACCCTGCCGGCAGCATCATCTGCCCCAGCTCGTAACCGACGCAGCGCAGCAGGTAGCGGGTCAGCGCCACGATCAGTCCGGCCTCCTCCGCCGCCGGAATGAACAGCTGCGAGGGGATGAAGCCCTGCACCGGATGGCGCCAGCGCGCCAGCACCTCGACGCCGATGCAATGACCGGACTGGGCCGTGACGATGGGCTGGTAGTGGACGAAAAACTCGCGCTTGCGTAGACCCTGGGCGATCTCCCAGTTATTGGAATTGCGGCTGTCCTTGGTGCTGTTGATGGCCCAACCCAGGGCAGCCCCCGCCAGCAGCGCCATCAGCAGCGGCGCCAGCAACCCGCCCATGGCCAGCGTCAGCCGCGACTCCAGCGTCACCAGCAGCAAGCCGACGAGGACGCACAGCACCATGGCCGAGACATAGACGGCCCACGCGGGGGCCCCCAACAGGGCCCGGCCCCACACCATTTTCAACTTGCGCATTCCGCCTCTCGCCCCGTGACTGATTCATCCTGCTCGCCCAGCGTCGTGTGCGCTACCGCCACCCCGCTGTGGATGGCGAGCTCTCAGGATAATGTTTCATTCATCGCAGATAAAGCTCAAGCTGGTTTTATTCGTTCCGCCCAGTTGTTCCGCCGGCCACGGCATGCTCCCGATGACAGCCGGCACCCGGCCCCGCTACCATGAACTCCCCCAGCAACAGGAATAGCGCATGGAACGGATCGGATTTATCGGCCTGGGCCTGATGGGTCAGCCCATGGTCAGGCGGCTGCTGGCCGCCGGGCATCACGTCACCGTCTGGAACCGCAGCCCGGAGAAAAGCCAGGCAATGGCGGAACACGGCGCCCACATCGCAACCAGCCTGGCCGAACTGGCTCGCGGCTGCACCCTGCTGATGAGCTGCGTGTCGGATACGCAGGCCGTCGAAGCAGTGGTGTTCGGCGCGGACGGCCTCGCCGCGCACGGCCGCCCGGATCAGCTGCTGGTCGACTTTTCCAGCATCGAACCGGCCGCCACGCGCGACATGTCGGAGCGGCTGCAGCAGAGGTGCGGCATGCACTGGGTCGATGCACCGGTATCGGGCGGGGTGCGCGGGGCGGAAAACGGCCAACTGGTGGTCATGGCGGGCGGGCAGGAAGACGACATCGCCCGCCTGCGCCCGCTGGCGACGGCGCTGTGCCAGCGCCTGACCCACATGGGCCAGGTCGGCGCCGGCCAAGTCACCAAGGTATGCAACCAGCTGATCGTCGCCGCCAACGCGCTGCTGATCGCCGAGGCGGTCTCGCTGGCAGAAAAATCCGGCGTCGATGCCACCCTCCTGGCGCCGGCGCTGGCGGGTGGCTTTGCCGATTCGCTGCCGCTGCAGATCCTCGCACCGCGCATGGCCAGCCAGAACTTCGAGCCGGTGCAATGGAAGGTGGCGACGCTGCTCAAGGACCTCGACAACGCGGTCAAGCTGGCTCGCGAGGCCGGCGCGAGCTCGCCCCTGGCGGCGCTGGCCGACCAGTTGATGCGCCTGCACGCCGGACAGGGTCACGCTCAGGCCGACCTGAGCACCGTGGTGCAACTGTACCGGGAACCCTGATACGGCACCGTGGCTGCCTGCCACGTGGGCGGCGGAGTGAAATTTTCCGGACGCCCGCGACAAGACACACGCAAATCAATTACTTAGAAAGGCTGTTTGGCGAAATAACTTGCCAGACGGCTTTTTTTCCCGTACTATCCGGCCTCTTGAAGTTTCAGCCGGGCTTCTTCGTTGTTCTCCCCCTGCAGTTAGCAGTTCACGCCTTTGCCCCGCTCAAACAGAGTTTCATCGTCCCTGACCGCTATTTTAGGCTTCGACCACGGAATGCTCCTTTTCCGGACCGCTGTTCGCCGCTTGCTTGGTTAGTGCCGATGAGTCGGGTGACCCGATTCTGAAGATGGTCACCGCATCCCGCCTATACCAGGCCAAGTGACGCCGGACATGCCGGCACTGAAAGGACATCATGCATTTTGCTGATCTGGGCCTCGCCCCCGCTATTACCTCCGCTCTCGACGCTGCCGGCTACACCACCCCGACTCCGGTTCAGGCTGCCTCGATTCCGGCCGCGCTGGCTGGCCACGATCTGCTGGTTTCGGCGCAGACCGGTAGCGGCAAAACCGCCGCTTTCCTGCTGCCCTCGCTGCAGAAGCTGACCGAGCGCTCCACCGGCTCGGGCCAGGGCCCGCGCATCCTGGTATTGACCCCGACCCGCGAACTGGCCCAGCAGGTTGAAAAGAACGCCACCGAATACGGCAGCCAACTGCGCTGGCTGCGTACCGTGTGCCTGGTCGGCGGCGCTTCCTTCGGCTACCAGATCCGTGCCATGAGCCGTCCGGTCGACCTGATGGTCGCCACCCCGGGCCGCCTGATGGACCACATGCGTTCCGGCCGTATCGATTTCTCGCGCCTGGAAATGCTGATCCTCGACGAAGCCGACCGCATGCTCGACATGGGCTTCATCGAAGACATCGAAACCATCGTCAAGGCCACCCCGGAAAGCCGCCAGACCGTGCTGTTCTCGGCCACGCTGGACGGCACCGTCGGCAAGCTGGCGCAGAAGCTGACCCGCGACCCGCAGCGCATCGAAATCGCCCGTGAAGAAACCGGCGGCAACATCGAAGAACACCTGCTGTACGCCGACGACAACCGTCACAAGGAACGTCTGCTCGACCACATCCTGAAGGAAGCCGGCTTCGACCAGGCCGTGATCTTCACTGCCACCAAGATCGGTTCCGAAGAGCTGGCCGACAAGCTGTCGGACCAGGGTTACGCTGCCGCCTGCCTGCACGGTGACATGCCGCAGAACTGGCGCAACCGCACCCTGAACGACCTGCGCCGCGGCCGCGTGCGCATCCTGGTGGCCACCGATGTCGCAGCGCGCGGCATCGACGTGCCGACCATCACCCACGTGGTCAACTACGACCTGCCGAAGCAGGCCGAAGACTACGTGCACCGCATCGGCCGTACTGGTCGTGCCGGTCGTGACGGCGTGGCGATCACCCTGGCCGAGTCCAAGGAATTCCACAAGGTGCGCCGCATCGAGCAGTACCTGAAGCGCCAGATCACCGAAGGCGTGATCGAAGGCATGGAACCGACCCGTCGCCCGCCGAAGGGTGGCCCGCGTCGTGCCGGCGGCAAGCCGGGCGAGCGTCGCGGCGGCTACGGCGGCAACAACCGCAAGCCGGGCGGCAACGGTGGCTACGGTAACCGTGGTCCGCGCCAGGGCGGCAGCGGCGGCTACGGCAACCGCACTCGCGCCGCCGACTAAGCGGCAGCAATGAAAAATGGCGACCTCGGTCGCCATTTTTCTTGCCTGTCGTTCCTGCTCGCAATTTTCTTATCTTCGCTCAAGGATGCGTCGCCTCGCTACGGGCATCCTGCCGACTGTTCACCCACACGACAGGACCCCTACCATGAGCGAATTGCCGGTACTCGACAACAACGTCTTCCCCTTCGACGCGCGCGGCGTAGCCAAGCGTTTCCGTCATGCCGCCATTTTCGGTGCCATCGAATCGCTGTACGACGGCGACACCATGCGCTTCATCAACGATCACGACCCGCTGCCGTTGCTGGACCAATTGCGCCAGCGCTACGGCCACCAGCTGACCTTCAGCTACGTCGCCCGCGAGCCGGGAAACATCGTTATCGACTTCAAGGTGCAGTTGGGCGAGCAGGCCGCTGACGGCCAGCAGCAAGCCGCGAGCGAAGCGCCGGCCCAAGGCGGCGGTTGCGGCGGCGGCGGTGGTGGCTGCGGTTGCTCCGGCCACTAAGCCCGGCACCGACACGCTACGACGCTGGTCCCGCTTGTGCGGGGCCAGCGTTTTTTTGTGCCCTGCGTCGCGAGCTCAGGCAGCCGCGACGAGCACCGGCAGCTCGGCCAGCCCTCACTTGGCCCGCGCCCTGTTGCACGCCTCGGTGTACGCCTCGAACTCTCGACAGGTCGACGAGCGCTGCGGGTAGATAGCACAGCCGACCTCCCGGCCGACCTCGCCCTGCAAGGCCACACAGCGCGGCGTGTCGGACCAGGTGCCGCGCATGCGGCGGCGAAAATCGTTGATTTTATCGGTGAGATGCAGCGGGACCGGACCGCCGCCGTCATCGGCTTCGGCTTCGGCTTCGGCTTCGGCTTCGGCTTCGGCCCAGTAGAACGAGACGCGGAAGGCGGCGCAACAGGTGCCGCAACGCAGACGGGGACGCCCGCCGATCCGCATCGCCAGAGGCGAGCACACCACCGCTCGCGTCAGCCACGGAAATGTAGCCTCGCCGACACAATGGCCACCGGATATTTTATGAAGCGCCGTTAACACTTTGCCCCCTCTTCGCACCCGTCCGACAGCACCCTTCCCCCTCGCCACGATACGGCAGAACCCTTTCCAGACAAGGACTTGCCATATCCCGACGCCATGAGCGGCACGACCCCGGAGCCAGCCCCTCGCCCCTCCTGAGTCACCATCCTCCGGCGCTAAACATTTGCTAACAGTTTGCCGCCCCACGGCCTCCGGGGAGTGCCTACACTAGGCTCATCAACACACGGGAGAACGATCATGCTGCTGAAGAAATGGATTGCCGTACTGTCGCTGGGGCTCGCGGCCACCGCCGCCCAGGCACATTCCGACGCCGTCTTGGGTGGTGCGCTCGGTGGTGCAGCCGGCGCCGTCATCGGCTCGTCCATCGGCGGGCGTGACGGAGCCATCGTCGGCGGCGCCCTGGGTGCCGCGACCGGGGTCGCCATCAGCCAGCGCCCCTACTACTACGAGCCGGCACCCGTGGTCTATGCCCCGCCCCGTCGGGTGGTGGTCGAGGAACCGGTCTACGTCCGCCCGCGCCCGGTCATCATCGAGCGCGAGCGCTACGTGGATTACGGCCCGGGCCCGTACTGGGCAGGCCGCCCGGGATGGCGGCATCACGGCTGGAAGCATCGCGGCTGGGAGCGCCGCGACTGGGAAGATGACTGATCGCAAGGGCAACCTCTGCGCAGCGAAAAGGCGGAGCCCTCGGGCTCCGCCTTTTCGCTGCTTGGCACCGCTCGGTCAGCCCCAGCGCTTGCCCAACAGCTCCAGACCGGCACGATTCAGGTCGGCCGGGGTCATCGCGATACGGAATTCGCAATCGGCCTCGAACTGCAGAAAGAACGGCTCGGCGTAGCGCGGAATCTCGCTCGCCTCGTTGACGTTGATGACCGCCACCACGGTCCGCAAACCGTTCTGCTCGGTGAAGTAGATCGCCTCGGGCTTGATCTCGTCCACAATCTGCGCCATAACTTCGGCGGCCCTCCCTTCCCGTACCAACTGGTTGAACGGCTCGTGGGGGATATGCGCCATCATCAGCATCTTCATGTTTTTTCTCCTGCCCCGGCGACCCGGCCAGGGCCTTGCGATTGAAAGGAAATGCGCCGTCTCGTCCCGGATTCAGGAAGAGCCGCAGGCAAGACGCGCCTTGCGCTCCATGGTGTAGGCCCACCACGGCCGGGCACCGTGGCCGTCCATAAAGCGGACGATGGAGATGAAGGTATCCAGCAGGCAGGGGTCGTAGCGGGTGGCGTCGAGTATGCACAGCTCGTGGTACAGCGCGTAGGGGTCCGCGCCCTTCAGATCCTGCGGATCGACGATGCCGATATGTCGCAGGTAGCCCGCCAGCGCCGGGCCAACGTTGGGCAGCTCGGTGAGTTGCCGCACCTGGTGCGGTGGCACACAGCGGGACGGATGCATGGTCTGGGTTTCCAACGTTGGCCGAAGCGACACCTGGCAAGGCGGTCTTTCTCCATCATAATCGATGACAAGAAGCCGTGCCCGCCCGTTCGGCCCGCCCTCGTCAGGAGAATCCGCCATGCCTCTGCGCGCCATCCTCGCCGCACTGCTGCTGGGCCTCGTCGGCCTCGCTTCGGCCAATCCCTACCCCAGCCAACTCTATTCCTTGCAGCTGACCACACTGGCCCGCGGGCTGAACCACCCCTGGTCGCTGGCCTTCCTGCCGGACAGGCGGATGCTGCTCACCGAGCGTGCCGGTCGCCTGCGCCTGCTCGATGCCCAGGGCCGGCTCGACCCGCAACCGGTGAGCGGCGTACCAGCGGTAGTCGCCGTAGGCCAGGGCGGGCTGTTCGACGTGCTGCCGCACCCGCGTTTCGCGGACAACCACCTGATCTACCTCAGCTACGCCGGCGGCACGCCCGAATCCAGCAGCACCGAGATCGCCCGCGCCCGGCTCGACGGCCACGCGCTGCGCGAACTGACGGTGATCTTCCGCCAACTGCCGCGTTCCGATTCCGACCACCATTACGGCGGCCGGCTGCTGTTTGATCGCGCCGGCAAGCTCTACCTGTCACTGGGCGACCGCGGCGAGGACGCCCGCGCGCAACGCCACAACGATCACGCCGGCTCGGTTATCCGCCTCAATGACGACGGCAGCGTGCCGCCCGACAATCCCTGGGTCGGTCATCCCGGCTGGAAGCCGGAGAAATTCACCCTCGGCCACCGCAATCAGCAAGGCATGGCGCTCAACCCGCGCACAGGTGCCGTCTGGACCCACGAGCACGGCCCGCAGGGCGGCGACGAGGTCAACGTGATCCGAGCCGGTGCCAACTACGGCTGGCCGGTGATCACCTACGGCAAGACCTACGGCCTCGGCCTGCCGATCGGCGAAGGGACACACAAGGCCGGCATGGAACAGCCGCTGAAGGTGTGGGTGCCGTCGATCGCCCCTTCCGGCATGGCGTTCTACCAAGGAAAACCGTTTGCGCGCTGGCAAGGCGACCTGCTGATCGGCGCCCTGAAGGACCAGATGCTGGTGCGGCTGAAACTGGACGGCGACAAGGTGGTAGCGGAAGAACGCATGCTGAAGGGCGTGCTGGGGCGCATCCGCGACGTGCGCGTCGGCCCGGACGGCTTGGTCTACCTGCTTACCGACGAGGACGACGGCAAACTGGTGCGGGTCAGCCCGGCGGCAAGCCGTTGAGCTGCCGTTCAGCCTCATCCAGGTATTTGCGAACAGTCCGGCGATCGAGCCCGGTGCGCTGCGCCACCTCGACGTAGACCGGATGGCGCCGGTAGAGCAAGGCGCAATAGCCGGCGAGAAGCTGCTCGGCACTGAGGCTGCCTGCGCGGACAGCGGCCAGGAACGCCTCCTCCTCGGTGGCCGCTGCCGGCTCGCCCCTATCCCCTCCGTAGGCCCCGGTCAACAGGATGCGCCGCACCGCCTGCTCCAGTTCGCGCACGTTGCCCGGCCAGCCATAATCCGCCGACAGATCGCGCCGCAAGGCCGTCAGGACGTGATCGATCAGCGGCGGGCTCGCCTCTCCCGTCATGCGCCCGATGAGGATGGCGACCAGTTGCTCGAGTTCGCCGGGCGCCTCGCCGAGGCGCACCCGCAGCGGCGGCACCACGATGACGTCGGAACAGAGCCGATAGAACAGATCGTCGCGCAGACCGTTCTGCCCGCGCAGTTCGGACAATGGACGGTTGGTCGCCCCAATCACCCTTCCCTTGAAACGCTTCGGCGCATGACTGCCCAGGGAGACGAAAGTCCGCTCCTGCAGTACCTGCAACAGCTTGATCTGCACCGGCGCGCTGACCTCGCCGATCTCGTCGAGAAACAGGGCCCCATGCGCGCTGCAGCGCTCGAACACCCCCTCATGATTGTTGATGGCACCGGTGAAGGCCCCCTTCTGGTGGCCGAACAGCTCCGACTCGATCAAGGTCTCGGGAAATTGTGAGAGGTTGAGCGCGATGAAGGTATGGGCGAAGTTCTCCACGAAGCGGCGCCGCGCCGGCGCGTACGGGATGAACGACGAGCGGCCGATCGCGGAT
Source organism: Pseudogulbenkiania subflava DSM 22618 (assembly GCF_900177275.1). Classification (GTDB taxonomy): domain Bacteria; phylum Pseudomonadota; class Gammaproteobacteria; order Burkholderiales; family Chromobacteriaceae; genus Pseudogulbenkiania; species Pseudogulbenkiania subflava. Next base: position 65,138 of record NZ_FXAG01000017.1, on the reverse strand, counting down.
GCCGCGCTGCCCTTGCCGGTACCGGTCTCGCCCAGCAACAGCGTGGAGAAATCCTCCATGCGGTTCCACAGCCGCAGGTTGAAGTTGTGCATGTCGTAGGTGAAGGTATTGTTCCAGAGCGCCAGGCGCAGGCCGCGCATCGACGGACTCTCGCCCGGCAGCGAGCGCTGGATGAAGTAGAAGGCGCGGCGCAGCTGGTAGAAGAAAGCGAAATAGCGGCCGATGGCCTCGTCGCCGAAACCGCGCCGCCCCATGTCGGTGTACAGTTCCTCGGCAAACCACACCTCCAGCGGCGTCTCTTCCAGCAGTTGGCACTCGATCAGCCTGTCCAGTTTTTCCAGATAGCGGATATAGGTCAGGTAGAGGTACGCCGCCTCCAACAGCGGCCGGTCCTCAGCGGTAAAGTCATCAAGACGCGCCGCCCCCCCGACATCGAAACGCTGCAGCTTCTGAGCGGCCACCCGGTAGAGCGCCAGCTGGTCCCCCTGCAGCGCCGGCAGCGTCATGCCTGGCACCAGTTCCAGCAAGAGCTGCTCGCGCTCCCGGCTGAACGGGTTGCTGAACACGAAGCGCGCCAAGCGGCGGAAGAACTCCCGCTCCGGCGCCGTCAGTAGGCAAGACTGCGGCATGGCGACACCTGATGTACATCGCATGATCATTTAATGTACACAATGATTCGCAACCATGCCTGGAAAACAGAATTTATAGCGTAAAATCAATTAGTTGCAAAATTTACCGCATTGGCACGGGAAATGCCTAGACAGCAGCATGCACTCCCAATCAGGAAAACCGCCATGCCCCTTCTCTCGCGCCGCGCCCGCCTCGGCATCCTGGTCGCCGTCGGTACCGTCTTCGCGCTGGCTTCCTTGCTGCTGCCGCCCGTCGCCCAGCCGCTCGCCTACCATCACTTCGCCGACCAGCGCCCGCTGCTCGGCCTGCCGCACGCCCTCGACGTAGCGACCAATCTACCGTTCCTGGCCGTCGGCTTGGCCGGACTCGCCTTCCTGTCCGGACCGAAGGCGGCCACCGCCTTTGCCAGGCCCGTCGAGAAATGGCCCTACGCGCTGTTCTTCCTGGCGGTCGCGTTGACCAGTGCCGGCTCGATCTACTACCACCTGGCGCCGGACAACCCCCGCCTGGTCTGGGACCGGCTACCGATGAGCGCGGGCTTCATGGCACTGCTGGCGGCGCTGATCGCCGAGCGTATCGATCTGGGTGCAGGCCTGCGCCTGCTGCTACCGCTGACGGCGCTGGGCCTGGCTAGCGTCGGCTACTGGCATTGGAGTGCACAGGCCGGCAGCGAGAACCTGCTGCCTTATCTCGCCGTGCAGTTCGGCACGTCCGTTCTGGTGTTGCTGATTGCGGCGCTGTTCCCCTCGCCCTACACCCGGGCAGACGACATCTACTGGGTGGCCGCGCTGTATTTCGCTGCCAAAGTCGCCGAATATCTGGACGCCGGGTTGTTCGCGCTGGGCGGCGTCCTGTCAGGGCACAGCCTCAAGCACCTGCTGGCGGCGGGCGCGGCGTATCGATTGTTGCGGATGCTGCAAACGCGCGAATTCAAGCGCTCGGCAGCAGAAGGATGGCGATGATCACGCTGAATCTATGGGCAGCGTGGCTCGGTATCGCCGCCGGCCTGCTCAGCGGTGTCACACTCGGGCTCTTCTTCCATCGCGATACTTGGCTCGGCGGCTACGCCTCCTGGCCACGCCGGCTGCTGCGGCTCGGCCACATCAGCTGCTTCGGCGTGGCATTTCTCAATCTGGCCTTCGCGGCGACGGTACGCCTGACCGGCGAACTGCCCCACGGGCAGCTCGCTTCCTGGCTACTCGTCATCGGTGCGCTGACCATGCCGCTGGTCTGCGCCCTCGCGGCGTGGAAAAAGCCGCTACGCCACTTGTTCTTCATCCCGGTGTTCGCCCTGCTCGGCGCGGCCGCGGCCGTTATCGGAGGAGGATTCGCATCATGAAAATCGGTTTGATCGCGATGAGCGGCATTCGCGCCTGCGACCAGGAGCTGCTGGCACTCGGCCTCACCCTTCCCGGCTTCGTCGAACGCAGCAAGGCCATCGCCTCGCTGCCCAGCCTGGGGCTCTTGACCCTGGCCGGCATGACGCCACGCCGCCACTCGCTACGCTATTTTGAAGTCGCCGAACTGGCCCGGGCGGAGTCCTTGCCCACCGACTTCGACCTGGTCGCGATCTCTAGCCTGACAGCGCAGGTGAAGGAGGCCTACTGCCTAGCGGAACGCTACGCCCGACTCGACGTGCCGGTCGTCATGGGCGGATTGCATGTCACGGCCCTGCCCTACGAGCCTGGTCAGCATGGTGCCAGCGCTGTGGCGGGAGAAGGCGAAGCGGTCTGGCTGGAGGTGCTCGAGGATGCCGAACTGGGCAGCCTGAAACCGCTCTACGACGCACGCAGCCGGGAATTCGACCTGGCTGAAGCACCGCTGCCAGCGTTCGAACTGCTGGATATTTCCCACTACAACCGCTTCACGGTACAGACCAGCCGTGGCTGCCCTTGGCGCTGCAATTTCTGTGCGAGTTCGATCCTGCTGACGCGCAAATACAAGCAGAAGCCGATCGCCAAGGTACTGGCCGAGGTCGACGCCATTCTCCGACTCTGGCCGCGCGCCTTTATCGAGTTCGCCGACGACAACTCCTTCGTGCACCGGCGCTATTGGCGCGAGCTGCTGCCGGAACTGGCCAAGCGCCACATCAAGTGGTTCACCGAGACCGACCTGTCGGTCTATCAGGACGAGGAGCTGCTGGACCTGATGCGTGCCGCCGGCTGCGCCGAGGTGCTGATCGGCTTCGAAAGCCCGGTACGCGACGGACTCGACGGGGTCGAGCTCAAGAGCAACTTCAAGTGGAAACACGCCGAGGAATACCGCACCGCGATCCGCACCATCCAGCGCCACGGCATCCGGGTGAACGCCTGCTTCGTGATCGGCCTCGACGGCCATACCCCGGACATCGTCGAGTCGCTGCTCGAATTCGTGCACGATACGCAGCCCTTCGATGTTCAGGTGACGGTGCCAACGCCGTTTCCCGGCACACCTTTCTACCAGCAACTACTGGACGAGGGCAGGCTGATCGACCCTCACGGCTACGAGCGCTGCACGCTGTTCGACGTCAATTTCCGGCCACGGGGCATGACCGGCGAGCAAGTCCGCACGGCGATGAAGCGGCTGGCGGTGGAGCTCTACAACGAGGACTTCACCCGGCAGCGGCGCGAACGCTTCAAGACCTCCTGGGTCAGCGAGCGGCGCGCACGAAGGACGCCAAGCACCATGGGTTAGCCTTGCCTACGCTCGGCAGGTGGAACGGCAAAGCACCGTACCGGCTCTACAGCACGTCGCCCTGCCGATCGGGTCAGAACCGTTCGTGCTCGGCCAGGTAGCGCCACTGCCCCTGCTCCAGATCGCCCAGCGCGATGCGGCCGATGCGGATGCGCTTCACCGCCGTCACGCGCAGGCCGACCAGCTCGGCCATGCGGCGGATCTGGCGACGCACCGGGTCGCGCAACACGAAGCGTAGCTGGCTATCACTCTGGCGGCTGACCTTGACCGGCTTCAGCGCTTCGCCGTCGAGGCTCAGGCCGTGCCGCAGCTGCTCGAGCATGGCCTCGCTGACCTCACCCTCGACCCACACCAGGAACTCCTGTTCGAAGTCGGCCGCCTTGGCCATCAGCGCTCGCGCAATGCGGCCATCCTGGGTCAGCACCAAGAGGCCGGACGAATCGACGTCCAGCTTGCCCGCCGGCGCCAGGTAATTGAGATGTTTCTTCAGGAAGGTGTAGCCGGAACGGTCCCTGGGCGAACGGGTCTCCGGCTTGATCAGCTGCCAGGCCGGACGCTCGCCGGCCTCCGACGGGCCGGAGCCGTAGCCCACCGGCTTGTTGAGCAGGAAGGTGACGCGCTCGGCCTGCAGCGCCATCGCCTGGCGCGTCAGTTCGATGGTCTGCTCCGGGCGCACCCGGCTGCCCAATACGTTCACCACCACGCCGTCGACCTTGACCAGCCCCATCTCGATGAATTCGTCGGCCTCGCGGCGCGAGCACAGGCCCAGTTCAGTCATGCGTTTGGACAGGCGGATGGTATCGGTCATGGCGGAGACTCGGGGGTGATTCGACAGGAGCGCGATTATCGCGCTTTTGGCGGCGACGTGCGCGGTTATCTGCGGCCAATCTTTGAACCCGCACACATGACAGGCAAACAAAAACCCGGCCGAATCGCTCCGGCCGGGTTTCTCTGAAACGGCGACGGACGAAATCAGCCCTTGACCACCGCAGCGATGGCCTCGGCCACGTAGCCGATGTTCTTGCTGTTGAGAGCGGCCAGGCAGATGCGGCCGGTCGACACGGCGTAGATGCCGAAATCGTTCTTCAGCTGTTCTACCTGGGCGGCGGAGAGGCCGGTGTAGGAGAACATGCCGCGCTGCTTGATCACGAAGGAGAAGTCCTGCTCCACGCCCTTGGCCTTGAGCTGCTCGACCAGACCGGAGCGCATGGCGCGGATGCGGTCACGCATGCCGGCCAGTTCGTCTTCCCACTGCTGACGCAGTTCCGGGCTGGACAGCACGGCGGCCACGATGGCGCCACCATGAATCTGCGGGTTGGAGTAATTGGTGCGGATCACGCGCTTGAGCTGCGACATCACGCGGCCGGCTTCTTCCTTGGAGGCGGTCACGATGGACAACGCGCCGACGCGCTCGCCGTACAGCGAGAAGCTCTTGGAGAACGAGCTCGACACGAAGAACTGCAGGCCGGAAGCCGAGAACAGATTCACCGCCACGGCATCCTGATCGATGCCTTCGGCAAAGCCCTGGTAGGCCATGTCGAGGAACGGCACCAGGCCGCGCTCACGGCAGGCTTCGACCACTTCGCCCCACTGGGCGTCGGACAGATCAGCGCCGGTCGGGTTGTGGCAGCAGGCGTGCAGCACGATGATCGAACCGGCTTCCAGGCCCAGCAGGAAGGCCTTCATCGCGGCGAAGTTGACGCCACGGGTGGTCGGGTCGTAGTACGGGTAGTTCTCTACCTTGAAGCCGGCAGCTTCGAACAGCGCGCGGTGGTTTTCCCAGCTCGGGTCGCTGATGTAGACGGTGGCGTTCGGGTTCATGCGATGCAGGAAATCAGCGCCGATGCGCAGCGCACCGGTGCCGCCCAAGGCCTGGGCGGTGACCACGCGACCGGACTCGGTCAGTTCGCTGCCGGCGCCGAACAGCAGGTTCTGCACGGCTTGGCCGTAGATGGCCGGACCTTCGATCGGCTGGTAGCCGCGCGGCGGCATGGCTTCCAGGCGGGCCTTCTCGGCGGCCTTGACGGCGGCCAGAAGCGGAATCTTGCCGTTGTCGTCGTAGTACACGCCCACGCCCAGGTTCACCTTGGTGGCACGGGTGTCAGCGTTGAAGGCTTCGTTCAGGCCGAGAATGGGGTCGCGCGGCGCCATTTCCACGGCGGCGAAGATCGAAGTGGTCATCAGGAGCTCCATGAGTATTGCCGATTGCGGCAGCATCGCCGGATTTGTGCAGGAGGCCGGTCGACGCTGCGGGGGATAAAAACGAAATCCCACAGAGTTTACCACGCTGCCGCCGCGATAGAACGCCGCCGGGCAGGCAAATCGCGACGGCAAACGTCAGAAAAGGGCTCCTGGCAAGGGCACGGCGCCAGGCTCACCGCACTCACGGCTCATCCTGCCGCCTTTTTGTGGCGCCAGACCGCGATCAGCGCCCCCAGCTTCGCCCGGCGCGGCAGGCGCTCGTCCGACAGCGCCTCGAGGAAGTCCGACAGGCGTTTCGACTTCACCACGGTATAGAGTGTCAGCCAGGTGGTCGGAATCAGCGTCAGCAGGAAATACCACACCTTGAGCGGGAACGGACTGTCCGCGGCGGCCAGCAGGTTCATGCCGAGAAACCCGGTAGTAATCGAACCGATCAGGCCGAAGGTGGTAACGATGGTCAGCCGCACCACGGTGTTGGCCTGGCGGCGCAGACTGTCGCTGTCGAGGTACTCGCTCATCTCACGGATTTCGTCGCGCACCTCGTCGAACAAGGCCGCGGAGCCGAGGTGGTCGGTGCACATGCGAAACAGGGCGCGCGACTGCGCCAAGTCCGACAGCTCGTGGAACCAGTAGCGGTGGGTGAAGCGCAAGAAGATCTCGAACAGCTGGCGGATAACACGCTTGAATTCCTTGACCGATTCCGCGTGGTGGATGTCGAGCCGGTTGAGTGCCTCGACCAGCCGGTCCGAAAACATCAGCAAGCTTGCCTTCTGAAAATGCGCGATCAGAAACAGCAGGAAATACTGGTGCCGGAACTGTGCCAACAGCCCGGTCTCCGCGCCGGTAAACACCGGCGAGGCCGCATCGCCGACCATCACCAGGGCATGGCCACAGCACAAAAAACGCGTCGGTGGGCCATCCACCCGGTCCCCCCAATAACGGTCGTAGCAATAGCGCTGCTCGAAGTCGGCAACGTGCCGGTCGGCGTACGGCAAGCCCGACTGCTCACTGGCCGCAGTGAGCAACCCCAGGCGGATGAAGTCGCTGCGCGACAAGGCGCGCGGATCGTCCAGCGCCAGGTAGGCGATCACCGGCATGCGGTAGTACTCGAGCTGGCGGTAACGGATCAGGCCGGGCTCGTCGGCATGGTCAAGCACCAACGGCCGGAGCAGGAAATCCCAATGCGCCGCGATGCACGGCGCTCGATGGCGGCCGACGAAGGACAGGTACTTGTCGCGCTTCTCGAAGTCGGACGCCGCCAGCGTGGCGCCGTCCGCCCCCAGCCACTCCACCCGGGGCAGACAGTGCATGCCCTGCCCCGTTTCGTCCCAGCCGGCCGGATAAGCCCGGCCGAACCGGTACAGCGTGTCCTGCGCCTGGAACAGCGTCAGGTCGTCACCGGCCACCTCGACCACCAGTTGCACCACATCAATGTCGAAGAAGAAATGCAGGTCGACCCGCGCCACCTGCAACGTCAACGGCGCGCCGCCCGGCTCCGGGACAAGCCGCACCGCGGCGATGTCACGGCGGCGGAACACCCGCATCGGCGAGGCACCAGCGACGCGCCCCTGACGCGCGGTGCGGCTCTCGCCGTACAGAAAGCGCTGGACATGCGGTAGGAAAGTAATGAACTCATGGTACTGCTGGGCATGAAACCGGGCCGGATCGTCGGGGAAAACGTCGTCGATCTCGTGCCAGGGGTTGTCGGCGCCGCTTTGCTGCAACAGCTCCCAGTGCTTCTGGATCTGGCTGCCGGCGTGGATCGGCATCAGTTGCAGCGGCCACACCAGAATCTGGCGGAAATGGCGTACCCGTTTTTCGGTGGGGGAATGGGCTTCTGGCATCGCACGCTCCATAGGGGGCATCATCGACAGGGCCAACGGCATACTCGGTATCGCAACCTCCGAATACCATGCCGAATGACTGGAACGTAGCACAGCCCGGCCCACCCTAGATAGCCTCTGGGTACTCAAGGTATGGCAGACTCAGCACGCGATCCACAACGCCTGCAACTGCTCAGAACCTGTTCACGATCTGTCGCGAGCAGCCCTCAGCGGGGTGAAGAGCAGCGCAGGAACCGGAATGCACTAAAGTACATGAGGATCATGGCTGAGCGAGTCTCCGCAAGAGATTCGCACGCGCAGAGCAGCACATGAGCCCCGATCAGGGATGCGCAGCAAGATCGGGAACTGGTTCTCAGCGAGGTGCATTGACGGTGGCGAGCTCTCTGTTACGCTGACGGATCGTTCCCACCTCCACGCGCCATCCATCATGAAACTCGAATATTACGGCTACTTGGCCGCCTTTCTCACCACATCGAGCTTTCTGCCCCAGGTTCTGCACGCCCTGCGCACGCGCGACCTGAGCAGCATCTCGCTGTCGATGTACCTGATGTTCGTCAGCGGCGTGGCGTTGTGGCTGGCGTACGGCATCCTGCTCGGGGCCGGGCCGTTGATTGCTTCCAATGCCATGACACTGCTGCTGTCGTCGATTATTCTTGGCTTGAAGCTACGCGAGGAGATGAGGCGGCGGGCTGGATCGGCGCCTTCTAAAGAGGCGGTCGTGAAGGGGGATCGGTGAGGTAAGCGAGGCAACGCAGGGGCGCGCCAGCCGGCCCCGGCCGACATGCGGGCTGGGGGCCATGACGCGACGTCGCCCCGAGGCCGGTATCGAGCCCCCGACACAGGAGGCTCCTGCTATTGGCTAAGCGGCACGCAGCGATCGGCGCCGGTGCAGCGCGGTATGGATGCCGGTGAGCAGCACCGCGAGCCAGATCGGCGCATAGGTCAGCAGGCTGTCCAGCGACAGCGGTTCGCCCAGCAGCGTCACCGCCAGCACGAACAGCAGCACCGGCTCGACGTAGCCGAGAATACCCAGGAGCCCCAGCGGCAGGTGGCGGCTGGCGACCATGTAGCTGGCCAGTGCCACGGTGCTGATCAGGCCCAGCCCGGGCAGCAGCAGCCAGAATTTCGGCTCGCCCAGCACGCCCCAGCCGGCCTCCCCCAAGTGCCACAACAGCAGCAGCGCCACCGGGCTCATCAGCGCCAACTCCAGGGCGAAGCCGCTGATCGGTTCGAGTCTGGACCTGCGCCGCAGGACGAAATACGGCGGGTAGCCTATCGCCACCAGCAGCGTCGGCCAGGCGAAGGCGCGCGTCAGCCACAGTTCGTGCGCCACCCCCACCATGGCGCAGCCTACCGCCAGCCATTGCAGGCGATACAGCCGCTCGCCGTACAGCACGCAACCGGTCAGCACCATGGTCAATGGCAGCAGGAAGTAGCCCATCGACACCGCCATCGCCTCCCCATGCAGCGGCGCCCACATGAACAGCCATAGCTGGGTGGCCAGCAATGCCGCCATCGCCGGGAGCAGCAGCCACAGCAAGGGTTCGCGGCGCAGCCGCAGCAGTTGCCCCCGTAGCGACGACCACTGGCCGCGCACCGCCAGCAGCAACAGCACGCCGGGCAGCGTCCACAGCACGCGCCAGGCGTAGATGGCGAGGCCGTCCAGCGGCTTCAGCAGCGTGGTGTAGCCTGACAGCAGGGCGAACAGCACCGATGCCAACAGCGACAGCATGGCCCCCTTGCCGGAAATGGGCTGGGAATGTGGCATGACCTCTCCAGGGCACGACGGCCGCGGCCGCCAGAACCCGACGTTGTAGCATTGCCGCCGGGCTCGGGGCAAATGCGCTCGGAGGGCATCAAGGTTGGCCGAAGAGCCTGCGGCATGCCGCCGACGCGTCGGAACATGAAAAAATCTTCAGTGAAGGATGGCCGCTCGGTGGGGCGGAAGCGGGCCTGGGGTGTGTCGGCACGGGTGCCGGCGTGGGGAGGAAACCATCGATACCCCCCTAGCGCCGGGTGTTCACCCGCACCGCCAGCAGGCCCTTGACGTGACGGTCCAGCACCACCACCAGCCAGCCCATCGCCACGAAGGCGAGCGCCAGGAAGGCCGAGTTGACCAGCACCCCCTGGTAGCCAAGGCGCAGCACGTTGAGGAAGGGATAGGGATACAGCCCGACGAACACGCCGCGCAGCAAGGTGTAGGCGAGATAACCGCCGGGATAGGCCAGCCATAACAGCGCGTCGCGCCAGCGCAGCCGGGCCGGCGGTACGAACAGCACCCAGTGGACGAAGTAGCCGATCGGGATGACGTCGTGCAGCAGCACGTCGCCCAGCCAACGCCAACCGGTGGGGTTCCACAGATGCCGCAGCAGGATGGCGTACACCAGGCCGACGATGGTGATGTACACCAGCGAGGCCGAGCGCACCGTCGGGCGCCGCAGGAAATGCCCGAAGCGGGAGTGCGGTCGCAGCCTCGGGACGGTCAGCCCGGCGGCGAGGAACAGGTTGGTGAGGATGGTGAAGTAGCTGAAATAGTTGAACACCGTCCACTGCCACGCCACGCCCCGTTCGAGTTCGGCCATGATGCCGAGATAGAGCTGCAGGCCGAGTGCGAACCAGCCCAGCGACAACAGCAACCACTCGAATACTTGCCTTGTTTTTTCGTTCTGCATGACACGCCCCTCGGCGTTGAAGGCCCGCCATCGCAATCGCAATCACCATTGCGGGCTACGCTATATAAAGCATAGCCAAGCCGCATCCGGCTTGCGGTCAAATCCAGGGGAGCCATCACGATGACAATCGCTTTTGCCGTGCACGGTGGCGCGGGGCCGGTCCAGAACGCCGAGCGCGATCCGGAACGGGACACGGCGCTGCGCGCCGGGCTGGCGGCGGCGCTCGACGCCGGTTACCGCATACTGCACGAGGGCGGCAGCGCGCTCGATGCCGTGACCACGGCCGTCGCGCTGCTCGAGGACGACCCACTGTTCAACGCCGGGCGCGGTGCCGACTTTACCCTGGACGGCCGGGTGGAGCTGGAGGCGGCCGTCATGGATGGCCACAGCCGGGCCGCCGGCGCGGTCACCGGCGTCAGCATCGCCCGCAATCCGGTCCGGCTCGCCCGTCGCGTGATGGAGGCGACGCCCTGCGTCATGCTGGGCTTTGCCGCCGCCGATGCCTTCGCCCGCACCGAGGGCCTGGAATGCGAGCCCCCGCAATATTTTTTCACCGAGGCCCGCTGGCAGGCGCTGCAGCGCGAGAAGGCCCGTCTGGCCGATGGGCCGGCGGGCGCGGGCCATGGCACCGTCGGCGCGGTCGCACTCGACGTGCAGGGAAGGCTCGCCGCCGCCACCTCCACGGGCGGACGCGCCGGCAAGTGGCCGGGGCGCATCGGCGACAGCCCGCTGATCGGCGCCGGCACCTGGGCCGATGAGCGCTGTGCGGTATCCGCCACCGGGCACGGCGAATACTTCATCCGCGCCGCCGTCGCGCACGACATCGCCGCCCGCCTCGCCTACGCCGGACAGACGCTGGCCGAGGCCGCCGACAGCGTGGTCCACGGCACCTTGCCGGCACTGGGCGGCAGCGGCGGCGTGATCGCCGTCGACGCCGACGGCCGCGTGGCGATGCCGTTCAACAGCGCCGGCATGTACCGGGCGATGATCGATGGCACGGGCCGGCGCGAGCTGGCGCTGTATCGTGACGATGCGCCACCGCCCTGACGTTTAACGGGCGGCGCGGGGAGAGAGAGCCGGGAAGAATACGGCAGGTGGACGGCCGCCTTAGAGCCTGTTTACGATCTCGCGAGCTAGAGCGAGACAAGGCAAAAACGGCTGAGGAAGCGGAGTTTACACGTGGTAAATGAGCATTCCGAAGACGTTTTTAACGCCGCATCGCCGACGCGCAGCAGATCGTCAACAGGTTCTCAGAGATCGACCTTGCCGCGCAGCGACTTGATGCCGCCGCGCCGGGCCTTGCCCTCCAGGCGGCGCTGCTTGGAGCCGAAGGTCGGCTTGGTGGCGCGACGCGCCTTGGGGGTGTGGCTGACGCTGTCGACCAGCGCCTGCAGGCGCAGCAGGGCGTCGGCCCGGTTCTGCTCCTGGGTGCGGTATTGCTGGGCCTTGATCACCACCACGCCCTCCTTGCTGACGCGCTGGTCGCCCAGTTGCAGCAAGCGCTCCTTGATGAAGGCCGGCAGCGACGAGGCGGTGACGTCGAAGCGCAGATGGATGGCCGACGACACCTTGTTGACGTTTTGCCCGCCCGCGCCCTGCGCGCGGATGGCGGAGAAGTCGACCTCTTCCTCTCGGACTGAAAAAACGGGGCGGGACATGGCGTGATGCTGGCGGGAGGACGAAGACCCGATTGTACCTGCGAATGGCGCCAGCGTACGCCTCCCCACCCCATCGTCCGACTAGGACAGCAAGGCCACCAACCAGCCGGGGTGGATCGCCCAGCCGGCAAAACCGGCCAACCCGAACAGCACGCCAAACGCGCCGAACCCCCAGGACGCCAGCAACAGCAGCCAGTTTTCCACCAAGGCCGCCACCGCGGCCATGGCCAGCGCGATCGACAAGGCGGCATCGCTCATGTCGAACTGGTCGTCGTGGAAGTTCAGCCGGTCATACTCTGCTTCGCTGGCCTTGGCCTGCTTCTGGATGGCGACCGACCGTGCGGTGTACTTCTCGACATCCCGCGCCAGGCGCGCCTCTTCGGCGGCCATGACCTTGGCGTTGCCCGGCAGACTCTGCGCCAGCAGCCGGGTCTGGTTCAGATTGCTTTCCGCCAGGTGCAGCTTGACCTTGTTGGACTGGTACTCGGCCCAGAAATCCACGGCGTCGGCCTTGGCCAGCTGCATGGCCTGGACGATATTGTCGTCCTTGATCTTCGACACCCCCATGAACACCGACAGCAGCACCACCGTCATCGCGACGGCATTATTCAGCCGCTTTTTCTTGGCCTCGACACTGATTTCCACTTCCATGTTGTCCCCCTGTTGATGACCCTGTCGCACAATGAGCGAAATCTACCACAGAGCCGCCGCCGCTTGCCGTGCTGGCTCCGGCCCGGCACACGAGCGGCGCAGCGGGTTCCACAACCGAACGACAGCAACACAGCAAAAAGGTTGGCCGAAGACCGCACGCTGACGGTCTTCGGCCAACCTTGTGATCCCGACTGGGAGCGCTGCTGCGCGCCGCTCAGCCGCCGAACTTCAGCAGCACCACGCCGGACATGATCAGCATCACCCCCATGTAGCGCAACAGCGACGAGGCATCGCCGAAAAACACCACCCCGACCAGGAAGGTGCCGGCCGCGCCGATGCCGGTCCACACCGCGTAGGCCGTACCCATGGGGATCGTGCGCTGCGCCTGATAAAGCAGGTAGCCGCTGAGTGCCATGCAGGTCACGGCAAAGGCGATGCCCTTGACCGTGTTGCCGCCGCCTTGCGCCATCTTCATGCCCAGCGGCCAGCCCACCTCGAACAAACCTGCCATCGTCAGAAAGAGCCAGGGCATATCCTTCTCCTCAAAAAAACGTGTTGATGATCGCCGCCGCCCGTCAGCCGGCTGCGGCGCCGTCAATCAAGGCGTGCAGGCTCTGCACCACGTGCTCGCGTTCGGCCTGGCTGAAGCCGACCAGCCCGAACAGCTCCAGAAACACCATGCCCTCGATCGCCAGGAAGGCCGTCAGCGCCCGGTCGTCGGGCAGCGCGGCACGAATGCGCGGCAGATGGCGAGCGTAGAAATCCTGCATCGGCGCCAGCAGGGTCGGGTTGTTCATGGCGGCCGCCAGCATCGCCGCGGCGGTGCGGTGGTCCTGCCCGGTCAGCCCCAGCACGGCGTCGATATACGCCTTGAGATGGGCGATGCCGGGCTCGGCATCGGCCGGCCAACAGCGCTCGATCTCCTCGTCGTAGCGCCGCACCATGCGCTCCATCAGCGCCTGGATCAGCGCTTCCTTGGTGCGGTAGGTGTAGAGCACCCCGCCCTTGCTGATGCCCGCCTCCGCCGCCACGGCGTCGATGGTCAGCTTGACCACGCTGTCGCGCATGATGACGCGCTCGGTGGCGTCGAGGATGCGATCCGGCTCGATGGTGGAGGTCCGTCCCATGCTGCGCCCCTTAATTTATCCGTCTGGACGGTATTCTATTAATGCTTGAAAAGAAAGGCAATACCCTTTACTCCAGCCCCCGAACAACACGCCCACGCCGTTGCCGGAAGCCACGCCGCGGTGGCCCCCTCCCGCCCTGAGCGCCCCCGGACGCCACCGCGCGTCATCCACCCCGCCCCGCCCTGCCGCACCTTGCGGCGCGGCCATTTACCGGCTTGGATGAAGAGAGACAGGCACCACACCCGGGAGAGTTCATGCTCATCAACTGCGTCGCCTACCAGAACGGCAAGAAACTGGCCGACCTGCCCATCGAGCAGATCCATGATTACCTCGCCCGGCCCAACTGCTTCGTCTGGGTAGCGATACGCGACCCCGACGACGACGAGCTGCAGCACATGACCGAGCAGTTCCGGCTGCACGAACTGGCGGTGGAAGACGCTCGCCATGGCCACCAGCGCCCCAAGCTGGAGGAATACGACGGCATGCTGTTCTGCGCGCTGCAGCTGCTGGACTGCGACGGCGGCGGCGACCTCCTGGTCGGCGAGATGGACCTGTTCGTCGGCCACAACTACGTGCTGTCGTTGCGCAACCGTTCGCAACAGGGCTTCCAGAACGTGCGCGCACGCTGCGAACACGAGCCGCAGCTGTTGCGCTTCGGTGCCGGCTTCGTGTTCTACGCCCTGGTCGACTCCGTGGTCGACCGCTACTTCAGCGTGGTGCACCGCTTGGAAGACGAGCTGGAAGAAATAGAGGAAAGACTGTTTGCACGCGGCGACGCCGGCCAGCGCACCATCCACGACCTGTACCTGCTCAAGCGCAAGCTGGTCACCGTCAGCCACGCCGTGGTGCCGCTGAACGAGGCCGTGGCGCGGCTGCACGGCGGGCGCGTGCCGGAAGTATGCCGCCCGGTGCAGGACTACTACCGCGACGTCGACGACCACCTGGCCCGCATCACACGCACCCTCGACTCGCTGCGCGACATGCTGGCCACCGCGATCCAGGTCAACCTGGCGATGATCTCGCTCGACGAATCGGCCGTCAGCAAGAAGCTGGCGAGCTACGCCGCCCTGTTCGCGGTACCGACCACCATCGCCGGCATCTACGGTATGAACTTCCAGAACATGCCCGAGTTGAAAACCAGCGTCGGCTACCCGCTGGCACTACTGGCGATGCTGGTGCTCGACCTGTTGCTGTGGTGGCGTTTCAAACGCGTGGGCTGGCTTTAGGGCGTGCCATCGATGGTTTCCCCTTAGCGTTACTGCCGCAAAAGCAGCCAAGCGAGGCGTCTGGCCCGGCGCGCCGACATCAGGCCGGAGTGGACGGCGCGTCCACCGCCAGCAGATCACGCTCGCCGTCGCCCAGCTCCTTGTCCTGGTAAAACACCAGGCCAGGTAGGTCATCCGGCAGCGCCTCGGCCGCCGGCGCCCCCTCCAGCAAGGCCAGCGCCGGCGCAATTACGCAACGCTGCAGGGCCTCGTCGCCCTCCATCTGCGCCAGACGCAGGGAATAGGTCCACTCGTCGCCGTACGGCGAGTCGGAATCTCCCCAGCACAACAGGCGCTGCGCCTCGTTCCGCCACGGCTGCCAGCCCTGCGCCGGAAAGCCGATATAGGCATCGTATTCAAAGCTGAATTCGCAGGTCCAATGCGCCACGTGCAGCACCGGCTCATACGGCTGCTCGACGCCATCGACCACGCAAGGCGGCACGCCGTTGCCAAACAGGCTGATCTGGTAATTGAGCCAGGCCACGATCACGTCCTTGCGCTTCTTGCGCTTGATCAGCGGAAAACTCCCGGCCAAGGCGCTGCGCCCCTCCCCGTCCCGCTGCTGCACGGCATTGATCACCGGCCCCACCTCCTGGCACAGACCGCTGGCCGGTAACGCCTCGGCGATCAGGCGGTTCAGGGCATGCTGGATCGCCTTCGCCTGCCGCCATTGTTCATTCGCTGCTTTTTCGCTGTGGTCAGCGCTTTCCTGCTCGGTGTTCATCGTGCCAACTCTTCTCTTGTTCGTCGCCAAGGCGGAAAAATGCCGAGCCGTCCACTCACAGGGCAACGTGAGGGGACGGCGATACAGACCCTATACCATCAAACACCCTGCATTGCCCAGCAGAAGGGCATCATTTGACGAGCCTCAACCCGCCACAAGGTTGGCCGAACACCGCAGATGCGGCGCTTCGGCCAACCTTTGCTGTTTGCGAGAAGAATCCAGCGCCGTGCCCGGCACTTGAAACCCACCGGCAATGCCCCCATTAACAACGGGATTATCAAACGCATCGCATCGCGCGGTGCATCTACCGACACGATCAGGATCTCCTCATGGCCATTACCGTAAACGGCGTTGAAATTACCGAAGCAATGGTGCAAGCCGAGCTGGCAAACCAAGCAGACGCCCCCAGCCCGCGCGACGCTGCCATTCAACAGCTGATCCTGCACGAACTGCTGCTGCAAAAAGCCAAGGCCAGCGGCCTCGACACCAGCAATGAAGGCCAGGCCATCGGCGCCCTGCTCGACAAGGAACTGGCGTTCAGCCCGGTCGACGAAGCGACCTGCCTGGCGTTCTACAACGAACACCCGGAACAGTTCCGCCAAGGCGAAAGCGCCACGGCCAGCCACATCCTGTTCCCGCTGGGCCAGGGCGACGAACTCGCCAACATGCTCGCCAAGGCCAAGGCCGAAGGCGTGCTGGCCGAAGTGCAGGCCAACCCGTCGCGCTTCGCCGACCTCGCCCGCGAACACTCCACCTGCCCGTCCGGCAAACAGGGTGGCGACCTGGGCCAATTCGGCCGCGGCCAGATGGTGCCGGAATTCGAACAAGCCGTGTTCAGCACCGAAGCCGGCCAGATTACCCCGAACCTGGTACAAACCCAGTTCGGCTACCACATCATCCAGGTCAACGCCCTCCAAACCGGCGGCCAGATCAGCTTCGAAGACATCAAGGAGCGCCTGGGCCAGTATCTGAACGAAATGGCCGGCCGCCAAGCGATGCACGAATACCTGAGCAAGCTGGTGGAAGAAGCCAAGATCGAAGGCTACTCGATGTCGGCGCAGCAGTAATACCGACCGACAGGCCGAAACAAGAAACCGGGCGACATGCCCGGTTTTTTCATGGTTTCGCCCCTCCCCCGCTCCCCGCTCCCAGCGATGCCTCCGCCGGCAGGCTACCATGACCGTATCACGTCGAACGCTCAGGAGCCGCGATGCCCCTGCCGCCCCCCGATGAACGCCGCCCCCTGCTGCTGGCGCTCCGCAACCTGAAGATGGCCCGCTCGCCGCACGCCTATGTGCGCGGCAACACCGTGCAGTACTACGACTGGCTTCACAGCCAGCGCGGCCACGCGCTACCGCACGGGCCGGCCGTCTGGATTTGCGGCGACTGCCACCTGAGCAACCTGGGACCGCTGGGCCGGATCGACGGCAAGGTTGTGGTGCAGATTCGCGACCTCGACCAGACCGTGATCGGCAATCCCGCCCACGACTTGGTGCGCCTAGCGCTGTCGCTGGCCACCGCCGCGCGCGGCAGCCGGCTACCCGGCGTGATCACCGCGCAGATGCTGGAACAGATGGTGCAAGGCTACGAAAACGCCTTCCTCAGCCCCCCGCAGCAGCAACCGCGCCCCGAACTAATCGACAGCCTGCTGCGCACCTCCAAGTCGCGGCGCTGGGAGCAGCTGGCGCGCGAACACATCGACAACCCCAAGCCCACCATCCCGCTGGGCCGGCGTTTCTGGCCGCTCGACGACGAGGAGCGGCAGGCAATGCAGGAACTATTCCGGACAGGCGGCCTGCGGAAACTTGCCACCCGGCTGAAGTCGCGCGACGACGACGCCAGGGTGGAACTGCTCGACGCCGCCTACTGGGTGAAGGGCTGCAGCTCGCTCGGCCTGCTGCGCTACGCGGTGCTGCTGGGCATCGACAACGGCGAGGAGCGCGAGTACTGCCTGATCGACATCAAGGAGGCTGTGCACGCCGCGGCCCCGCGCCTCAACCGCAGCAAGATGCCGCGCGACAACGCCCAGCGCGTGCTCACCGGCACCCGGAACCTGTCGCCCGCGCTCGGCGAGCGGATGCTGGCCGCGCGCTTCCTCGACCGCGGCGTGTTCATCCGCGAGTTGCTACCGCAGGACCTGGCGCTGCAGATCGAGCAGCTCGATCCCAAGCAGGCGATGCAGGTGGCGCACTACCTGGCCTGGGTCGTCGGCACCGCCCACGCCCGGCAGATGGACGAGGCCACCTGCAAGGCCTGGCTGTCCGAGCTGAAACAACAGCGCAGCAAGACCCTCGACGCCCCATCATGGCTGTGGCAAAGCGTGGTGCAGCTGGTGGCGAGCCACGAACAGGGCTACCTCGAACACTGCCGCAAATACGCGCTGAGCCTGGCCAAATCGCCCTGAGCCCATGGCGGCCAAGCCCTGCGACTACTACGCGCTACTCCCGCCTCCGGGGCGGAGGCGACCTCAATGCGGAGAAGTCACGGCAGATCGTCACCGTAGGGCGGAAGCCCAAAGGGCGTTCCGCCAGCCGCGCCAACGCCGAAATACGTGGACAGAAAAATGGCGGATCACCCTTACAGGGTATCCGCCCTACTCGGGGACCTCCGGCAACGGCAAGGTGCCACCGGCCCAATCCTCCGGGTACAGACCCTCCGCCACCGCACGGTGAAAGGTCGAGAACGGCCAATCGGCTACCCGCATCACCAAGCCGTGCTTGAACGGGTTGATGTGGATGTAATCCAGATGCGCCGCATAATCGGCTTCGGAACGGATCACATGCTCCCAAAACCGCCGTTGCCACACACCTCGCTCGCCTTTTCGCACGCGCGCCGTGTTGCGCCGCTCCGTCGCCGGCAATGCCCGCACAAAGCGGATCTTGATCGCCTTGATACGGTTGGCAAAATCGTCATCGCCCGGCGGCAAGGTGATCATGCAATGCAAGTGGTCGGGCAACACCACCCAACCGTCGATGTGGAACGGCCGCTCGGCGCGGGTGCGCCGCACCGCCTCCCGCAACGCCTCGATCTGCTCGACCAGCAACCCGGAACCCCGCTCCAGCAAGGTCACCGTGAAGAAGTACGTCCCGCCCGGCACCCGCCAACGCCGATAATTCGCCATCCCCTCGCTCCAGCACAACATTACAAACGCATATTACGCCACCGCCCCGCCCGAGGCGCCCCCCGTAGGGCGGAAGCCCGCACAGCGGGCGTTCCGCCAGCAGCGCCAGTGCCGAAATACGTGGGCAAGAAAATGGCGGATCACCCTTACAGGGTATCCGCCCTACGCGCTGCTGGGCAGGTCAGGCAGTTGCCGCAGGTTATCGACACCGTGCCGAGCTACCTCGCATTCTCGAAAGCACGCCACAAAAACTCGACATGCGATGTGTTCGATAAAGCACTATGGGAAATGAAGCAGGATGGGAGCTATCAGGCGATCATGGATAGCTATATCAGGCGGATATTGAAATGAGGCGGGATGGGATGAGTTGGTTGATGAACTGGGAGGGTAAAACACGACCGGCTATTGCACCATTTGGTAGGATGGGTGAAGCGAAGCGCAATCCATCACGACAAGAGCAACGTTTATTGACGGGTTACGGCGCCAGCGCCTTCACCCATCCTGCGTGCTACCAAAACACGTTGGCCGCAAACCCATTACGGCTTGCGGCCAACCTTTAGCAACCCATTTCGCGATAGGCGTTGAGCTTAGTTTCATTCAGTCTAGCCAACCTGATTACACAAAATCAGAAATGGTAAGATATCCTTTGATTGTTTACAGTGATATTATTGTTTGCAATCAAAAGATTCAAAATTTTCTCCATCTCGATCCCCACAGTTTTTTTCTGATATTGCGCCGTAACATGATTGAGCAGCGTCGCACGAGTACGGGGACGCTTTAATTTATCCACTTTTTTCAGTTGCCCTACAAGATGCTCATAAACTTGTTGAGCCGAATTAAGCTGATTTAATTTATTTTCTTGATTGCCTGCTCCCTCTGAAGACACAATTTGCACAAAAGGGGCAGGATTCGTATTGATTATAGGCTTAGGCACCACTATAGCCTCAGGATCAATGGCTGTTAATCTGTGACATTGATGCCCAAGTGATTGAACATGCTTTATCAGAATATCGTAATCACCGTCCTTGGATACAACATATATATTACATTGCACCCTTGCAGCCTCAAGAGAGGCTGCAAAATGGCCCAAATAATATGCAATATGAAAATCAAGAGCATTCCGACCAGACCCATCCATCTTCATCCACTCAATGGCTGCGCCAAGCTTCTGCGTTTGAATCACAGTATCAACATTGATTTTGCTCTGATTTTTCCCAACAAAAATAACGACTTGATCGGCAGAGACATCAACCTTTTCAAAACTCAGGCTCGGTAAATTTTCATAATCAACAAAATAAAGATTTTTCATAACCTCCCCCAAAACACCTCTGCACAACACACAGAAAAACGGGTCGCAAAAGCGACCCGTTCAATATACCAATTACTTCAGCTTCTCAATCTGCCCCTTCAGCTTCTCCAGCTTGTCGCTGAACTCGGCCAGTTGCGCCTTGTCGCGCTCCACCAGATGCGCCGGCGCCTTGTCGACGTAGCCCGGTTTTTCCAGCTTGGCTGTCAGCTTGGCGAGTTCGGCCTCCGCCTTGCCGATTTCCTTGGTCAAGCGCGCGGTTTCGGCGGCTTTGTCCACTTCTACCTTCAGCATCAGGCGGGCGTCGCCGCTGATTGCCACCGGGGAATCGTCTTCCGGCAGCTTGGCCAGCAGCGTACCATCGGTGAGGCGGCACAAGAGCTTAAGGTAGGGCACGTAGTCGGCCAGGGTCTGGTCGGCGGTTTCGATGAACAGCGGGGCCTTCACGGCCGGGCCGATGCCCATTTCGCCGCGCAGGTTGCGCACCGCGTTGACCATGTCCTTGAACGCTTCCATGCGAGCGTTGGCTTCGGCGTTGATCTTCTCCGGCACCGCCACCGGCCAGGCGGCCATCATGATCGAGTCGGTCTTGTTGGCGTTGGCGAGCGGAGCCACGGTCTGCCACAGCTCTTCGGTGATGAACGGCATGATTGGGTGGGTCAGGCGCAGCGCCACTTCCAGCACACGCACGATGGTACGGCGGGTGGCGCGTTGCTGCGCTTCGTTACCATTCTGCAACTGTACCTTGGCCAGCTCGACGTACCAGTCGCAGTACTCGTTCCAGATGAACTCGTAGATGGTCTGCGCGGCGAGGTCGAAGCGGTAGGTTTCCAGCGCGTTGGTGACGTCGGCTTCGGCCTGTTGCAGGCGGCCGATGATCCACTGATCGACGAAGCTGTACTCCAGCGGCAGGCTTTCATCCTGGCCGCAGTCTTTACCCTCGACGTTCATCATCACGAAACGGGTGGCGTTCCACAGCTTGTTGCAGAAGTTGCGATAGCCTTCGGCGCGCTTGAAGTCGAAGTTGACCGAGCGGCCGAGCGTGGCGTAGCTCGCCATGGTGAAGCGCAGTGCGTCGCTACCAAAGGGCGGGATGCCTTCCGGGAACAGCTTCTCGGTGGCCTTGGCGATCTGCGGGGCCTTTTCCGGGCGGCGCAGACCGGTGGTGCGCTTCTCGACCAAGGGCTGCAGCGCGATGCCGTCGATCAGGTCCACCGGGTCGATCACGTTGCCCTCGGACTTGGACATCTTCTTGCCTTCGTGGTCGCGTACCATGCCGTGGATGTACACGTCCTTGAACGGCACCTTGCCGGTGAAGTGCGTGGTCATCATGATCATCCGGGCGACCCAGAAGAAGATGATCTCGTAGCCGGTCACCAGCACTTGCGACGGCACGAAGGCACGCAGTTCCGGCGTATCTTCCGGCCAGCCCAGCGTGGAGAACGGCACCAGCGCGGATGAGAACCAGGTGTCGAGCACGTCGTCGTCGCGGCGCAGCGTCTTGCCCGGCGCCTTGGCCTGGGCTTCTTCCAGGCTGCGGCCGACGTAGACCTTGCCGTCTTCGTCATACCAGGCCGGAATCTGATGGCCCCACCACAGCTGGCGGCTGATACACCAGTCCTGGATGTTGTTCATCCACTGGTTGTAGGTGTTGACCCAGTTTTCCGGTATGAAGCGCACCTGGCCGGATTCGACGGCATCGATGGCCTTCTCGGTAATGCTCTTGCCGGAGGCATCGCCCTCGCCCACCTTGGTCATGGCGACGAACCACTGATCGGTCAGCATCGGCTCGATCACCGAGCCGGTGCGGTCGCCGCGCGGCACCATCAGCTTGTGCGGCTTCACTTCCACCAAGAGGCCCTGCGCCTCGAGGTCGGCGACCATCTTCTTGCGCGCGTCGGAGGTATGCAGACCGGCGTAGGCGGCCGGCAGCTCGATGGTGCCCAAGGCCGAACCATCGAAGCCGAATACCTGGGCCTTGTCGAGGATGGTGGCCTGCAGGCTCATCACGTTGATCAGCGAGGTGTTGTGACGCTTGCCGACCTGGTAGTCGTTGAAGTCGTGCGCCGGGGTGATCTTGACGAAGCCGGTACCGAAGGCGGCGTCGACGTAGTCGTCGGCGATCACCGGAATCTGGCGGCCGGTCAGCGGCAGCTCGAGCATCTTGCCCAGGAGGTGCTGGTAGCGCTCGTCGGTCGGGTTGATGGCTACGGCCACGTCGCCCAGCAGCGTTTCCGGACGGGTGGTGGCGACCACCACGGTTTCATCGCTGCCCACCACCGGGTAGCGGATGTGCCACATCGAACCGTCTTCTTCTTCCGACAGCACTTCGAGGTCGGATACGGCGGTGCCGAGCTTCGGGTCCCAGTTCACCAGGCGCTTGCCGCGGTAGATCAGTCCCTGTTCGTAGAGGCGCACGAACACCTCGGTGACGATGCCGGCGCGGGTGTCGTCCATGGTGAAGTATTCGCGGCTCCAGTCCACCGAGCAGCCGACACGGCGCATCTGCTGGGTAATGGTGCCGCCGGAAACGTTCTTCCACTCCCACACCTTGTCGATGAACGCTTCGCGCCCCAGATCGTGGCGGCTCACGCCCTGCTCGGCCAGTTGGCGCTCCACCACGATCTGCGTGGCGATACCGGCATGGTCGGTGCCCGGAATCCAGGCGGTGTTGTCGCCCTTCATGCGGTAGTAGCGGGTCAGACCGTCCATGATGGTCTGGTTGAAGGCGTGGCCCATATGCAGGGTGCCGGTGACGTTGGGCGGCGGCAGCTGGATGCAGAACGACGGCTTGTCGGAATCCATGTGCGGCTGAAAATAGCCGGCGTTTTCCCAGATGGTGTACCAGCGGCGTTCGATGTCGCCCGGTTCAAAGCTCTTGGCGAGTTCCATGGTCTGAATTCGTGTCCGTGAGGAAAGCAGAAAAATGGGATCGATTATAAACCGAATCGGTCCAACCTTCCGAGTCCGCCGTGTTATTTGGACAGCATGAGGCAAAAGGCGTAGCCTATCCTATCTAAAAGTCAAAACAACAAGATATTAAATAAATTGCTTATCAAAAAAGGCAATTACCACCTGATTTGCTTATGAAAATCCCAAAACGCGTGCTGGTCATCGAGGACAGCACCATGCTGATCCGCCCGGTCTGCCGCATGGTCGAAGAAGTGGGATTCGAGGCGGTGCCGGTGATGAGCCTGGCCGAGCTCGAGCAACAGCTGGCCAGCGAGGCACGCTTCAGCGCCGCCGTGGCGGACTACTGCCTGCCGGACGCCCCCAGCGGCGAAGCGCTGCCGCCGCTGTTCCGGGCCGGCATCCCCACCATCGTCCTGACCGCCCACAACGACCAGCAGACGCGTGACGACATCCTGAGCATGCCGGTGGTGGACTACATCCCCAAGGACAGCCCATCGGCGCTCGACTACCTGATGCGCATGCTCAAGCGCATCGACCGCAACCCCCAGATCAAGGTGCTGGTGGTGGATGACTCGCACACCACCCGCTCGCTGTTGCGCGACTACCTGCGGCGGCACCTGTACCAGGTGCTGGAGGCGGTCGATGCCGAAGAGGCGCTGCAGATTCTGCGCGAGCACAGCGACGTCAGCCTGGTGCTGGCCGATTACGGCATGCCGGGCATGGACGGCGCGCAGATGACCAGCGCCATCCGCCGGCTCTACACGCACACCCGGCTCGCCATCGTCGGTATCTCGGTGCAGCAGGACAAAACCATGACGCCGCGCTTTCTCAAGGCCGGCGCCGACGATTATCTGCAGAAACCCTTCACCTTCGAAGAGTTCACCTGCCGCATCACGCGCAACATCGAATTCGTCGAAAACCTGATGACGCTGGAGCATCTGGCGCATGCCGACCCGCTCACCGGGCTGTCCAACCGCCGCCATCTGTTCGAACAAGTGCAGAAGATCCGCGGCGCCTACGGCATCGCCATCATCGACATCGACCATTTCAAGCAGATCAACGACGGCTTCGGCCACGACGTCGGCGACGTCGTCATCCAGCACCTGGCCGACCGGCTGCGCGAGCACTTCCCGCGCGCCATCGTGGCCCGCTTCGGCGGGGAGGAGTTCGTGGTGTTGATGAAACGTGACGCCGCCCACCCGCTGGCGCAACGGCTGGAAGAACTGCGACAAGAAGTGGAAAGGGAAGAAGTGGACAGCCACAAGGGCACGGTGCGCTACACCATCAGCATCGGCATGGCCGCGGCCACCGCACCGGATATCCGCGAGCTGCTGCGCCTGGCCGACGAGCGTCTCTACAAGGCCAAGCAAAACGGCCGTAACCGCGTCTGCGCGAGCTGAATCGCCCTCGGAACAAACTTGCTCCCGTCGGCGCGCGAGCCAAAGCAGCCTGAATGCCGCCGCAGCGCGGGAACCGGAATGTGCAGGTAGGGCATGAGAATCATGGCTGAGCAAATCTCCGCAAGAGATTCGCACGCGCAGCGCATCGCCGGCCATCAAGCTCGTAGGATGGGTGGAGTCAACCCATCATCGATGGGTGCCACCCGCACCACGAGTCCCCAAGCTCCGCATGAGCCTAGCACCAGGAGCCCGCGGCGAGATCGGTCTCAGGCGGCGCGCTGCAGCACCCAGTCCAGCGCACGCGTCGGCAGCACCCGCTTCAGATACCAGAACAATTTTGTCGGAAACGTCACCCGGTAGCGCGCCGCCGGGCGCTTGCTCTGCAAGGACTTCAACACCGCATCCAGCACCGCCTCGGGCGGCAGCGTGAACGGCGCGGCGTGTCCCTCCTTCCGCAATCGCACCAGTTGCTTCTCGTACGAGGCGCGGTGCGCGCTGTGTTCGATGTCGACGTTCTTCAGGAAGTGCGTCAGCGCGTTGGGGCGGAAGCGGCTCTCGATCGGCCCCGGCTCGACCAGTGAAACGAAGATGCCGCTGCCCTCCAGCTCCAGCCGCAGCGTGTCGCACAGCCCTTCCATCGCGTACTTGCTGGCGTTGTAGGCGCCGCGGTACTTCATCGCGGCGAAGCCGAGCACCGAGCTGTTGAACAGGATGCGGCCGTGCCCCTGGCGGCGCATCGCTGGCAGCACGGCGTTGGTCAGCTCCCAGGCACCGAACAGGTTGGTCTCGAACTGCTCGCGCAGCGCGGCACGCGTGATGTCCTCTGCCGCTCCGGGTTGGCCGAAACCCGCGTTGTTGAACAGCGCATCGAGCGTACCGCCCGTGCGAGCCAACACCTCATCGACCGCGGCGCGGATCGAGGCCGAATCCGCCACGTCCAGCAACAGACACTCCAGCCCCTCTTCGGCCAACCTCTGCACGTCCTGTTCTTGGCGACAACTGGCAAACACGCGCCAGCCACGCGCCTTGAGCCCCTTTGCCACGGTATAGCCAATGCCGCTGGAGCAGCCGGTGATCAGAATACTAGGGAGAGCCATGCAAGCGAAATCCTGTGAAACAGGCCAGAACGGCCATGCTGCAAACATCAAATGGGCAGCAGATTGTTGTTGATAGCGAGAACGGCACCATGCCTTTGCCGGACAGCAAGCCCGATCAGGCCGCATCCCCGTCGACACCGCCGCCGCATGGCGTCGACTGCACCTCGGCCCATGACCTGCGACACCTCATTGGCATGCCCTCGGCCTGCGGAGTGTACTACAGCCTGCCGCCGGCACGCGTCGACGCGCTTCATACCGGTCCAGGGAAAACCACCAAGTGGGCCTGGCCATTATCCAGACCCGAACGAAACCGACCAAACCGGCCATTCACTTTGGCGATGCGCTGCATAGAATAAAAAGTGACCGGCCAAGAAATCGATGGAAATACCCCGGCCCCACCCACTTTGGCCAGAGCCGCGACCGCAAGCCCCCGTCCGCACTGGATTTCCCCCCATCGGGCACGGCGGGAAAGGAGACATTCAAGATGCAGCTCATCGTGCAGAAAATCGACAAGCCGGAAGCGGTCAACTTCATTCTGGGTCAAACACACTTCATCAAATCCGTCGAGGACATCCACGAAACCCTGGTCGCAACCGTCCCCGGCATCCAGTTTGGCATCGCCTTCTGCGAAGCCTCCGGCAAATGTCTGGTGCGATGGTCCGGCACCGACCCCGCCATGATCGAACTGGCCCAAAAGAATGCCCAAGCCATCGGTGCCGGCCATAGTTTCATTATTTTCCTGGGGGACGGCTACTTTCCGTTGAACGTGCTGAACGCAGTGAAAATGGTGCCCGAGGTCTGTCGCATTTTCTGCGCCACAGCCAATCCAACGGAAGTCATCCTTGCCGAAACGGAACAGGGCCGAAGCGTGCTCGGCGTAGTGGATGGCTTCTGCGCCACTGGCATCGAAGGCGACGACGACATTCAGTGGCGAAAGAATTTTCTGCGGCAAATTGGCTACAAGCTATGAGTGGAAGCCCTTATGGCAGCAGCGGGTATTGGCATGCGCTTTTATCCACGATACGGAACATCGCACTCTGCGGCCTGAGACCGGAAGCATAAAGTGGCCAGAAATAAAGCATTTACTGACCGATGGGTGCTCGCGCCAACACTAAGGGTAGCCTGGATACGGGTAATTCTATCGAGGCCGGCCCCTTGGCCCGACGGCCGATAACCATATCCTGGCCAATCGATACCAAATAAAGCCATTCGTGGCCAAAAAATTTGCCGGCAAATACCGGCAGTGTTTTGAGCCAAGCGACTCAAGCTACCAGCAATCGGGGCGCTCGGGTTATGGCGCATCCAAAATTGGGCAGAATCCTAGATGAGCGGGTCCATCCAAAGGGGGCTTGGGCGGTAGAGCAACAACCTTAGCTGGCCGCGGCCGAGTGAGCCGGTTCGCTAACTGTAGCGGGGGCCGCTTTCCTTTGCGCGTCTTTTTCTGCCATCGCGGCCAACGTCGGCGCGGTGGACTCAACAAATGCTTTGGCCTTTTCGTCTTGCACAGCGACAATCTGGATGCGCTGCAGGACCTGCTTGAGCCACTTCGGGCGGTCTTCCGCCTTCAGCTCGGTCACATCCTGAGCGTACATCTGCGATTTTTCGAAAACAACCGGCCGCGTCCGAACATCCGCATTCACTCGCAGGATAGCTTCATCCGGTTTACCGTTGCAGACCTTCTTGTTGAAGATAAAGGCTTGGCCGGCGACTTTATCCGGTTCTGCCGGAATGACGGTCTCAGTGTTGCGAGTCTTGACCACTTCGTCCCAGTCGCGCACGTAGGGCACCATCAGACCGGTGTAACGGCACTTGCCGTTACCATCTTCACGCCACCATTCCCTGTGCATGCTGACCTCGGTGACCGAGTTGATTTCGGCCATAGTGGTGTGAGTAGGATAGTCCGCATCCGAATACAGAACGATGCTGGCGAGCATCGTGGCACCCAGGTACAGGAGGTTGAGTATGTCAAACATGGATGGCTATTTCCTTTCAAATTCGTGAAATGTACCTCAGGAAGATGAATCCGAGGACAAGGTGCTTGAATTTGGCAACTTCCATGTTGGCGCGCAGCTTATCGGTGGAGGCCCAGGGGGGCCGGGGAGATGTCGTCGAGCATGGAAGGACTTCAGAAGGCAAGCCAAGGACGGATTATGCAGTATGAATTCGCTCAACACCACCTGCAGCTTAAGTCTTCGAGCGGTACGGGGCATAGTGTCTGGTCTGGTACGGTAGCGACTCAGCGATGTGCGGAGTCAGGTCTTCTCAGGCACAGGCATTGAGCAACTTCATCCTGCTCTGCGGCCCGACCGGGGTCGACAAGACCACCTTGGGCGACTTCCTTGTCGAGGCCGAACTGAAACGCCAGGCGGAAGCTATGTCGGCTAATCCAGGCTATATACCGGCCATCCGCATTGAGGCACCGGCCTGGCGAGCGTGAATTCTCCTGGCGGTTGTTCTACCAACGCATCCCGAATGCCTTGGAAGGCGAACTCGACGCGCCGCAGACGGCCTATGGCGTCGACCCGGTGACCGGTCGGGTGGTCCGTCCCGCTGGGGCGCAAGCCAATCGCCTGTCGGGCCTGCGTACCTCCGTGGAACGATCGCTCCGGAATCGTGGCACGCGTTTTATCGTGGTCGATGAAGCGGCTTATATCCAAGTGGAACAGACACCTGGCACGGTTACCTAAGGACAGCAGTTCGGCCAAAGCCGCCGTCGGTAGTGAACCAATCGAATGGCCGGTGTTACGCAAGTTGCCGACATTGGCATGGAATATGGCTTGAGCGTCTGTTTGTGACGACACGTTCTAGGCAGCCATTTCGCAGACAGCAAGCATCGACCAAGAGCGCATGAGGAACTTAGTTCCTCAGCATGAATGACAAGCTAGGCCAGCGGACGTTTTCAGTATGCACTCCGCCAAAATCCTAAGCTCCTGCAGTACCCCACGCACATAAGTGATCTGGTTGATCGCCCAGCGCTCTTCATTAGCCATCATCTGCTCAACGGCATAGCCAGGAGGCAACGGGGTTTCGCTCATCTCCCGATAGGGAATATACGGGTCGCTTTCCTCATTGACCATTCGAAAGGCGGGGGCGATGTAGTGGTTTTCCTGTTCCAGGATAAAAGCAATCACTTGTGGCGCCTGCTTGCCCAACATTAGCAGCTCGAACAGCATGCGTGCGCTCGGCAAGTTGTCCTCATCGCTACCCTGCAGCACGCCGTAATGGCCGAAGCCTTGCTCCTCGGGCACTATGCGTACACCCTTCATGTGCACCTGCCGGATATGCGGGGCCAAAATGTGCAGTGCCTGCAATGGCTGTTCACCGGCGTTGATCATGTTGCCGAAGTCGAATAGCGCATTCAGGCGCGGGTGGCTTATGCGCCGGAGCAGCGTGGCGATTTCCCCGCTCTTGAGCTCCTCATGCTGCTCGAAATCGAAATAGAGGTCATAGCGCTCTGCCAGTTGCGCCAGGTAGCGCAGATCTGTTTCGATACTGTCCATGACCTGGGACAGCCGCCCCTCATAGCGCGAGTAGACGCGGACGTTCTGTACCCCCATGACGTGCGCGATCTCCACTACATGATCCACGTCCGCCTTTTGGGTGCTGCTGATCTCCAGATGGATCGTCAACCCCAGCATCCTTGCCCGGTCGGCAACGGTGCGCAGTTCATCGTCGCTCATTCGGCTGAGGCTCCGTTCCTCCCCATCCAGCAAATGAATGCAGACGCCGTCCAGTTCATGACGCCAAGCGAAATCGAGCAGATCGATCAGTCGGTGCTGCCCGGAGGTCAGACTGGTCAGAAAGGGATAGGCGTGGCCGAACAGGCGTAGGCTGTCGAGCCGTTCCAGTAGTTTTGCGGCGATTGCCGGAGTGAGCTCGGGAACAGGCCATTGTTCCGGGGCGCCTGCGTTGTGACTCAATAGGGCGCTGAATCGATTTTGGATGCATTGCATGAACGACATACTTTCAAGCGATGATTCAATTGGATATTCATGCATGGTCTCCACCTCCCCAAGGCTGCGCCTCCTGGCTATCCACCGAAATGCGCACTGCATCGTGACGCCAGTACTCGTGATCGCAGTCGATCAGTGCGCCATGCTGGTCATAATTCACCCGGGTGATCGCCAGGATTGGGCTGCCAGCAGCCAGATTCAAGCGATGGGCTACCTCCCCGCGTGCCGCCGAAGGGGAAATATCGAAACGCGAGCGAGAAAAGTGGATGCCGTAGTGCTGCTCGTACATCAGGGTGAGCGACTGAGACAGGTCTCGTTCCAGGATGTGGGGGAAACGCTCTGGCTTGAGAAAATGCTCGACATATGAAACCGCACGACCATCCAGATAGCGCAGCCGGCTGATCTGATAGAGCCGGCTCAAGGCAGATAGCTCCATCTCCTTGCACAGCACAGGGCTTGCCATGATTTGGCTAGCTGCGATCACCTTGGTTTCCACTTGGCGTTTTTGCAGCGTCACCATTTTTTGAAAATACGTCTTATAGAGAGGGTTGTAGACAAGCCTTGGATAGGCCACAAACCAGCCTCTACGCTCTTCGCGGTAAATGCGCCCCTCGGCTTCCAGCGCCAACAGCGCATCCTTGAGCGTGATGCGGGTAGTGGAGAACAGCTCACTCAGTTCTCGCTCGGACGGTAGTTTCATCCCCGGGGTGAGCAGGCCGCTTTCTATTTGGGTCTCAAGCGATTGGCGAATATGAGTGATTTGGGTGGGGGAGCGATCGATCATTGCCTCAGGACTAGTCCAGATTTATTTTTCGTGACCCTCTTTTTAGCAGTCCCTCGTTACAGTGAGATGAACCTCATAAAATCGGAATTCCACGCCGTTTTCGCGCACTCAATTCTGCAAAGCAATCAAAAATACACGGCACTGCAACATTTCGACCATGAGATTGCCATATTGCCTCCCTACTATCGGCTCTGTTTTTTGACTAGTCCAGATGGAGAGAAGCATGAACAAACTGATGGCGGGCATCATTGCTGGAGCCCTGAGTTTTTCCATGACGCAGGTCTTTGCCCAAGACTTGAACAACTTGATCAGCGCAGCCAAGAAAGAAGGCGCTATTAATAGTCTGGGCATGCCAGACAACTGGGCCAACTGGAAAGGTACCTGGAGCCAACTGTCGCAGAAGTATGGCTTGCAGCATCAGGACACCGATATGAGCTCGGCCCCGGAGATTGCCAAGTTCGATGCGGAAAAGGCTGACGCGACGGCGGACATCGGTGACGTAGGCCACGCATTTGGCCCGATCGCAGTGCAAAAAGGGGTTACGCAGCCGTACAAGCCTTCTACCTGGGACCAGATTCCGGCCTGGGCCAAGGACAAAGACGGCAATTGGGCTCTGGCCTATACCGGCACCATCGCCTTTATCATCAACAACAAGCTGGTGAAGGATCAGCCTAAATCCTGGGCCGATCTGCTCAAGGGCAAGTACAAGATCACGCTAGGCGACGTGGGCACCGCATCCCAATCCAACAGCGGCGTACTGTCTGCTGCCTTTGCCATGGGCGGGGATGAAAAGAACCTCAAACCAGCGCTGGATTTCTTCGGCAAGCTCGCCAAGCAAGGCCGTCTGTCGCTAAACGATGTGAGCATCGCCAACCTGGAAAAAGGCGAAATTGAAGTGGGCGTACTGTGGGACTTCAACGCGCTCAGCTACCGTGATCACATCGACCGCACCCGCTTCAGCGTTGTGATTCCGCAGGATGGGTCGGTGGTCTCCGGTTACACCACCATCATCAACAAATACGCCAAGCACCCGAACGCCGCCAAGCTGGCGCGTGAGTACATTTTCAGTGACGAAGGCCAGATCAACCTGGCACGTGGTTATGCCCGCCCGATTCGCGCGTCGGTGAAGATCCCGGCGGACGTGCAGGCCAAGCTGCTGCCGGCATCGCAGTACCGTGCCGCCAAGCCGATCCGTGACTTTGCCGCGTGGGAAGTGTCCACCAAGCAATTGCCGCGTCAGTGGCAAGAGCAAGTCATGGTCAACGTTCAGTGAGGCCGTGATGCATAGCAAGGTCATTCTGATAGTGATCGATGGCCTGGCGTGGCAGGTAGCCCATGATGGCATGGGCTACCTGCAAGGGTTGCGTGAGGCTGGCCGAGCCAGCCTCTACCGCCTGGAGTGCGCCTTGCCTTCGCTGTCGCGCCCGCTGTATGAATGTATCCTGACCGGCGTTGTGCCGGTGGAGAGCGGCATCGTACACAACGGTGTGGTACGCCTCTCCAACCAGGACAGCATTTTCAGCCTGGCGCGCCAGACCGGCCGCAAGACTGCCGCCGCGGCATATCACTGGATCAGCGAGCTTTACAACCGCGCGCCGTATGATGCGGTGCGCGACCGCTTTACCGACGATGACGCGTTGCCGATCCAGCACGGCATCTTCTACCACTGCGACGATTACCCGGACGATCACCTGCTGCTGGATGCCGAGTCGCTGCGGCGCCGGTATGACCCGGACTTTCTGTTGATCCACCCGATGAACGTGGATGACGCCGGTCACCGCTACGGCCTGGATAGCCCGCAATACCGCAATGCCGGGCGCCGCTTCGACAGCGCGTTGTCCAGCTATCTGCCACATTGGCTGGCCGAAGGCTACCAGGTGATGGTAACCAGCGATCACGGCATGAACAATGACCGCACCCACGGTGGGCTGCTGCCCGATGAGCGCCAGGTACCTCTGTTTCTGCTGGGCAACCGCTTCCGCCACTGTCCCGAGATACCGGTGCGGCAAACCGAGCTATGCGGCATCGTGGCCGACTTGCTGGGGCTGACCCACCACAAGCCGCGCAATCCGGAGTTGTTTGCTTCATGAAAACCACCCTCTCTTCTCCGCTCTCAGTACCCGTCGGCGTAACGACGGCCAGAGCGCCGCGCCTGCGTTATTGGCGGGCAGCGCTGTTACTGACGCCCATGTTTGCGATGCTGCTACTGTTTTGCCTGGCTCCGATGGGCTGGGTTGTCATCCACAGCCTCCAGTCGGATGACGGCCTCACCCTGGGGCACTTCAAGGAAATCCTGGGCTCGCCGTTTTATCTGCAGGCCTTCGACAACAGCCTGCGAATCTCGCTCTACTCCAGTGTGATTGGGTTGTTGGTTACCCTGGCCGGCGCGGCCTCGTTGCGCCGGGTGGAAAGCCGCTTAAAAAACGCGGTGGTCGCCTTCATCAACATGACCAGCAATCTGTCCGGGGTGCCGCTGGCGTTCGCCTTCATCATCATCGTCGGCACCAACGGCGCGCTCACCCTGCTGTTCCGGCAGTGGGGCTGGCTGGACGACTTCCATCTCTATTCACGTAGTGGGCTGATTCTGCTTTACACCTACTTTCAGCTGCCACTCGGGCTGTTGCTGCTCTATCCGGCGCTTGATGCGTTGGATGACCACTGGCAGGAAGCCGCATCGCTACTGGGAGCGAACCACTGGGCTTACTGGCGGCACGTGGGCCTGCCGGTGCTGGCCCCGGCGCTGCTGGGCACTTTCATCCTGCTGTTTGCCAATGCGATGGGCGCCTATGCCACGGCCTTTGCCCTGACGGCAGGCAATTTCAACCTCGTCACGGTGCGCATTGCCAGTCTGGTTTCCGGCAACGTCTACCTGGAGCCGAATATGGCTGCGGCGCTATCGGTATTGCTGGTGGCGCTGCTTGCCCTGGTCACGGCGATGAATCAGTGGCTACTCAAGAGGAGCTACCATGCGCGCTGATCGCTATCATCATTTGGTGGTGACCCTGTTGATCCTGCTGCTGGCCGTCCCGATCGTAGCCACGCTGCTCTATTCACTCGCCCAGCGCTGGGAAGCCACCATCCTGCCCGAAGGCATCACGCTGTCGTGGTACTGGCAGCTGTGGCAAGACTCGCGATTCCTCACCGCATTTGGCCATTCCTTGCTGGTGTGTGTAGGAACGCTGCTGCTAAGCACCATCATCATCGTTCCAGCGGTGTTCGTGGTGTTCTATCGGTTCCCGTCGCTGGATCGGTGGATGAACATTCTCATCCTGCTGCCGTTTGCAATGCCGCCGGTGGTGGCGTCGGTGGGGCTGCTGCAGTTGTTCGCTGGCGGGCCGCTGCCGTTGGTGGGCACGCCATGGATTCTGGTGGGGTGCTACTTCACCATTGCCCTGCCCTTTATGTACCGCTCGCTCGCCAACAGCCTGCAGGCGCTCAATGTGCGCGATCTAATGGATGCCGCCTATTTGTTGGGTGCCAGTACGCCGCGCGCCTTTCTGAATGTGATTCTGCCGAATCTGCGTAAGGGGTTGATGGCGTCGCTGTTTCTGTCGTTTTCCTTCCTGCTGGGCGAGTTCGTGTTCGCCAATATCCTGGTGGGTTCGCGCTATGAAACCCTGCAGGTTTACCTCTACAGCATGCGTGCCACCAGCGGCCATTTCACCAGTGCCGTGGTGACGAGTTATTTCCTGTTCACCCTGGTTCTGACCTGGTTTGCCACCCGGTTTGGCCGGCAGGACTAAATAGGATGCCTTATGTTTTACGTTGAAGTTTCAGGTCTTACCAAACGTTACGACGCCACCACTGTATTCGAAGACATTCAGCTTGGCCTCAAAAAGGGCGAGTTCGCGACCCTGCTCGGCCCGAGTGGCTGCGGCAAATCCACCCTGCTGCGCTGCCTGGCGGGGTTGACTGCGGCGGACCACGGCCAGATTCGGGTCGAAGGGCAAGACATTACCCACCTCGCCCCGCAAAAACGCGGCATCGGCATGGTGTTCCAGAGCTATGCGCTGTTCCCTAACATGACGGTGGCCGAGAACATTGCCTTCGGCCTGAAGATGCAGCGGCGCCAGCCCGAGGAAATGGTCCGCCGTGTGACCGAGGCGATCCGCTTGGTCGAACTATCCAACAAGGAGCACCACTATCCACACGAGTTGTCGGGCGGCCAGCGCCAGCGTGTGGCACTTGCGCGGGCTTTGGTGGTGGAGCCACGCATTCTGCTACTGGATGAGCCACTGTCGGCGCTCGACGCCCGTATTCGCCGTAGCCTGCGCGAGGAAATCCGTGATATCCAGAGCCGGCTGGGCCTGACCACGGTGTTTGTCACGCATGATCAGGAAGAAGCGCTCACGCTGTCAGACCGGATTTTCGTGATGAACCAGGGCCGTATCGTGCAAGAGGGCTCCGCCGAGACCGTGTATACCCAGCCAGCCACAGAATTTGTGGCGCGCTTCATGGGCAGCTACAACCTGCTGGCCCCGGCCGAGGCCAAGCGGTTGCTGGGCCTTGAGTTGAAGGGACACTTGGCGATTCGCCCGGAATCCATTCACCTGAGCGAACCTGGGCATAGCTACCCGGCCCATTTGGGTGTGCCATTGACTGCGACCATCCGTCAGCACCAATTGCTCGGCAACATCATTCGATATCACGTAGAAGCTCAAGGAACGACCTTGTTGATCGACCACCTTAATCGCAGCGCCGATGACCTGCTGCCTTCGGGCGCCCAAATAGCGCTCTTGATCGACCGTCAACAAATGCGCGAGGTGCACTAATGGCGCTGGCTATTTTTGACCTGGACGACACGCTGGTTGATGGTGACAGCTCCAGCCTGTGGCTGAACTACCAGGTTGCCCATGGGCTGGCCCCGGCCGACATGCTGCCGCATGAGACCGAATTGTTGCGCGCCTACTATGCCGGCCAGCTGGCCATGGAGGAATACATGGACTACACACTCATGCCCTTGCGCGGCCTAGCCCATGGCGAGGTGAAAAAGTGGGTCGATCGGTTCATCGAGGAAGTGATCATGCCGCGCATCTTTCCGCAGGCACTGCATCAGATCGAGCTGCATCGCCGGCGTGGCGACCGCCTGCTGGTCATCTCGGCAACCGGCGAGCACTTGGTCAGCCCTATCGCCGAGCGCCTGGGGGTGAGCGACGCTATCGGAATTCTGCTGGAAATGAAAGAAGGTGCCTACACCGGTAAAACCCATGGCGTACTGAGTTATCGGGAAGGCAAGATCACCAGATTGCGTGCATGGTTGGAGCAGCAAGGGGAAACGTTGGCTGGCAGCCATGGCTACAGCGACTCGCTCAACGACATTCCACTGCTGGAGGCCGTACAGTACCCGCACGCGGTGAACCCGGATGCTACCCTACAGGCGGAAGCCCAACGCCAAGGATGGACCGAACTCGCTTGGCGGCGTGAGCCGCTATCAGCGTAAGGCAAAATGCATCAAGAAGAGCTCAGCCCGCATTCCAGAAAGTTTGAACTTGGTGGAATGCGTGGTTTGGCTTAAGAATATGGATATCGCCAAGCCTTCAAATCGGCAGGAAAAGACACTGCAATATCACTACCGATGACCGCTTCTGCCCGATTCTGTTGAAAAACTCGGTCAACTGCTGCCGGACACCACAAGCCACGCGAAATCCTGGTAAATCTGACTATTAAATGAACAAAACCGCATCAATTTGCTGAAATTTTAAGCAAATTGAGCCACAATGGAAACGCTCGAGCCGTGCGCAACGCGTTGCTCGCCTGTGCGGACCAGTACGACAAGCATTCGGGCATGCTCATCGAACAGGTGTTTCTCCCCGCACTCCGCTATCTATCTGCAGCACAGGACTTCAGTTGGCTTCGCATGCCCTCGGTGACGTAGATGAACAGGTCCATCATAGAAGCGCTTGACGAACAACAAGCTGAAGTTGTGCTTGAGGCGCTACTCCCATATCCGGACCTCGAATACGCCTCCGAAGACATCGCGGCGTTCATCGCCAAGCGGTGGCCAGGGCGGGTTATCGATTTTTGCGCCGGCAAGCCTTCAAGTTGACGGGTCAGGCACCAGCGGACTACGACGCAGTCCCCTTCAGTGTTCACTGGCTTCGAACCACGCTTGCTGCTGCACCTGACCTCATGCTTGAGGGTGCGCAGCGGTGGTTCGACGCGGGTCCGCGGCACTTCCCCTTTGATGGCGGAAGGCGGCTGGCATCTGTGTTTCCGGACCTAGCCAATGGCCTCAGCGAGCGGCTGGCCCAGCTCATTGCCGATGGGAACGAACACGACCTTGCCTTCGCGCTCGCCGCCCTTTCAACCTATGAAGGCAAGGAGGTTGACCAGATGCCTCCATGGCTTGGCCAGCATAAACAAAAGCCCGTCGACCAAAGGGCACGGGCTACAGGCAAGTTGCGTTGGCCCTAGCCAACGCGAGCTCAGGCCGGTGGGCAGTTAGACACTGTTTTTCATTGTTGCGGCCAGTGCGCTCAGGCCGTCGCGGTAGATGCCTTCGAACAGGTTGGAGGCCTCTTCGTTGCTGACGCCGTTGGGCGTGAATTCACCGGACCACTCGACCCGGGCAGACTGGTCTCCGTCGACGCCAACCACGCGCAATGTGGAGCGGTAGCCGGTGACCGGGAACGGAGCCTGGAGGATCGAGTACGTATAGCTGCGCGCGGTGTTGTCGAAGGCCTCGAGGCGCTCAACGATGGCATCGCCGTCGGGATTGAGGAGGCTGCGCACGCGGCCGCCTTCGCTCAGAACACTCTTGGGGATATACGGCAGCCAGTCGGGCAGCGAATCGAAGCCGCCAATCAGTTGCCAGACTCGGTCAGGCGTCGCTGCCAAGGTAATCGTTGCAGATGCTTGTGCCATGATGGATTCCTCTTAATTCGATATCAAACGTTGTCGACAGGCAGCGGCGCATTCGCGGCCACTAAGTGCTGCTCTCGCAGGTCACGCCAGAAGTCAGCCGGGATGACTTCCTTGCGCGCCGCGGCGTCTTCTGCAATCCGCTCCGGTCGGCTTGCGCCCGGGATCACGGCGGCGACGGCAGGATTGGCCAGTACGAATTGCAGAGCCGCAGCCTTGATGCTTACGCCATGGCGTTGTGCAGTGCTCTTCATCTGCTCGACCTTGGCGATGATTTCGGGCGGGGCTTTCTGGTATTCAAAGTGAGCACCACCGGCCAGGATGCCCGAGCTGTACGGACCGCCAACCACGATCTCGGCGTTTCGCTCGATCGCCTTCGGCATCAGGCGCTGTAGAGCGCGCTCATGGTCGAGCAGCGAGTAGCGGCCCGCCAGCAGAAAGCCGTCGGCCTGGGCTTCGGCCAGATCCAGCGTCAGCTCGATGGGCTCGACCTTGTTGACGCCCAGGCCCCAGGCCTTGATGACCCCTTCTTCACGCAGGCGGGTCAGCACTCGGAACGCACCCTTGCGAGCAGTTTCGAAGTAGGACAGCCATTCGTCGCCATAGAAATCCTGTGCAATGTCATGCACCCACACGATGTCGAGACGATCGGTCTTCAGGCGCTTGAGGCTGTCTTCGATCGAGCGCAGCGTGGCGTCGGCCGAGTAGTCATTGACCATCTTGTTGGCCCGCCCGTGCTCGAACAGGCCGCCTTTCTCACCCAGGTCGCGGGCGCTGGCGTCTTCCAGCTCATCCAGGATCAGGCGACCCACCTTGGTGCTGAGCACGTACTCGTCGCGCTTATGGCGTGACAGGGCGTCGCCGAGGCGGATTTCAGACAGGCCGGCGCCATAGAAAGGCGCGGAGTCGAAGTAGCGCACGCCGTGATCCCAGGCGGCGTCCACAGTGGCCTGGGCCTCAGCTTCAGGGATGTTGCGGAACATGTTGCCCAGGGGGGCTGTACCGAAACCGAGAACGCTGCCTGCCAGTTTGTCTTTGAGACTCATAGTCACTCCATGTATCAAAAGTGTTGAAAGTGAAGGCAGTTTAGAATTGCCAGTTAAGTCTGTCTAAGACATAATTTGCCAAACTTAAGTCTCATGAGGTCTTAATTGCTAGATATTCGCCAACTCCAATACTTCGTCGCCGTTGCCGAGGAAGAGCACGTCGGGCGCGCTGCTGAGCGCCTCCATATCTCACAGTCGCCACTGAGCCGACAGATTGCACAGCTCGAAGAAAAGTTGGGGCTGGTGCTTTTCGAGCGATCACAGCAACGGATCCGGTTGACGCGTGACGGCCGCACCTTCCTGGCCGAGACGCGCGCGTTGCTCACGCACGCCAACCGACTCGAGTCGCTGGGGCGAAGGCTTGGCCGAGGCGACGAAGGCGGGCTCTGTATTGGCTACCTGGAGTACGCCATGCACTCCGGTGTGCTGCCCAATGCGTTGCGCGAGCTCAGGGAAGGCCGCCCAGCCGTGCATATCGCGCTGTACAACCAGCAGTCGGATGTCCAGTTGGAAGGATTGCGCCAGCGCAGCCTGGACATCGCTCTGGTCTGCGAGCCGCCCCAGCCGGATGACCCCGATCTTGAGGCTGCGCAGGTCCTCAACGATCCGATGCTTCTGGCCGTGCCCAAAGGACACCCGCTCGCAGAAAAACAAGTCATCGAGCCGGCCGATCTTGCGGAGCAAAGGTGGATTGGTGTGAAGCACAAGGAAAGTGCTCTGCGGCACGACACGCTGATCGCTGCCTGTGCGAAAGCAGGCTTCATCCCAACGATCTCGATGGAGGCGACAGAGCCGCTCGCGGCCCTCGGTCTTGTCGCCGCAGGGCTTGGCGTGACGACGGTCCAGCAGAGCCTTCGCCACCAGACGCCCGAGGGCGTCATGCTCCGGGAACTGTCCTGGCTGACCTATCGCACACCGCTATGGGCAGCCTGGCACAAAATCAATCTGAGGCCCTTGGTCGAAGAGTTCCGCAAGACACTGGTCAGGTCGAGCAGTGAATCGCATGGGAGTGCAACTACGTCGTGAAGTTTGCGTTGGGCTTGGTCGCCGCCCGAGGGCTGCTATGTGAGTGCCAAGCTTCGTCAACGATGGGTCGGAAGGCGTTGCCCGAACCAACCACATCGATGGCAGCCTTCCATAAAGCGGGATTACGTGGCGCACATGCCGAAACCGGATGCCGCAACCGCCTTGCAAAACCTGGGCATCGCCTTCGAGCACTACAACGAGCATCACCCGCACAGTGCGCTGAAATACCGTTCCCCACGGGAGTTCAGGCGGCTGGCGGCAACATCAAGCTAAGGGTGGTTTGGTGTCCTGAGATACAGGGGCAAATCCAACTTGTGAAATGAGAGGCCTCGTATCAGTGCAAAATGCTGTGCGATTTTCCAGCCTTTGGAAGCCAAGATGGGGAACGGTCGACCGCCACAGGAAACCGATGGCGGCGGCGATGATGGAAGGCGTGCTGCGTCACTACGCCGACATGGGGATCGAGCGCCAGTACAGGGACTGCCATGGCCAGAGCGAAGTGGCGTTCGCCTTCAGCCCCATCCTGGGCTTCGACCTGCTGTCGCGCCCGAAGGCGGCCGCCCGGCAGAAGCAGTACCAGCCAGCGACGGCCGACGCAGAGCGCTACGGCACTTAGCTACATGTCCTGAGCAGAGTCGCGGATTGCCCTACGTAGGCTTTGGCACTCTGCCGGGGCGAGGAGACACTTCCTCCCCGGCGGCAGTAGTGAAGTGCGCCACCGGCACCTTAGCCGCTTCCTTCAAGACCTCGATGAAGCGTTCGGCCGCCGGTGACAGTGACCGATCTCGCTTGCGGATGATGCCGATCTTGCGTGTGAGCCCGGCCGTCTGGATGGCCGCCATGCCTATGCCCTCGCAGGCGGCGGCATGCACAGCGGATTCCGGAAGGATGGAGACGCCCAGCCCCGCACGCACCAGGCTTACTGCCGTCGACATGTAGTTTGCTTCGCAGGCCAGGGTGATCTCCAGATCCTCTTTTTCGAGAGCACGGTCGACGAGAGTGCGGACGCTGGTCCCCCTGGCCGTCAGGATCAGGGGATAGGCAATCACGTCGCGCAGCACCGGCAGCGGACGCTTGGCAAGCGGATGGTCTTCCGGAAAGAACACGCAGAGCTGGTCGGAGAGAAAATCGACCACCTCGATGTCCCGGTCGGGCACCAGCCGGCTACCGATACCGAAATCCACTTCTTCGGCCTTGACGAGTTGAAGGGTCCGCTCGGCAACCACAT
This sequence comes from Pseudogulbenkiania subflava DSM 22618, assembly GCF_900177275.1. Lineage (GTDB taxonomy): Bacteria > Pseudomonadota > Gammaproteobacteria > Burkholderiales > Chromobacteriaceae > Pseudogulbenkiania > Pseudogulbenkiania subflava. The sequence continues at coordinate 24,957 of NZ_FXAG01000017.1, read as the reverse complement.
CGCTGACATGCACCGCTATATCCGGATAGTCCGCCGCAAAGCGGCGAATCGCCATTGGCAACAGCCCCGCCGCCACTGAGGGCAAGGTGGCGACGGAGACGGAGCCGCGCCTCAGATTGGCCAAATCCTGACTGGCGCTCATCACCGATTCCAGATCGGTGAGCACCTGGGCAAGGGATGGAAGCAGATCTCGCCCGACCTGGGTGAGTACCACCTGCCGCTTATTGCGATCGAACAGGCGGACCCTCAGCGACTCCTCCAGTTGGCGAATCTGCACCGTGAGAGCGGGCTGGGAAACGTGCAATTCAGATGCCGCCCGCGTAAAACTGCCGAGGCGAGCGACGGCGAGAAATGCCCGAATATGTCTGATTCCCTGAAGCATAACAAATACAAATTACTGTGATCCGATAAATTCAATTTACTAATAATTAAGGTTTTTTACAATGAGAATCACACAGAGGTAAGGGTCAGAGCAGAACACGTAGGAGCGTTTCGCTTTTGGCACCGACCCGCATCGAATCGCGACAGCCGTCGCAAACCGCTGGAGGAGAAACTATGCTTGCCCTACTTGGCTTGGCCACCATTGTCGTGCTGCTAATGGCCATCATGTCTAACAAGATGTCACCGTTGGTGGCGCTCATTGCAGTCCCTATCATCGCCGCCCTTATCGGCGGTTTCGGATTGGGCACAAGTAAATTCATCGTCGACGGCATCAAGTCGATCGCGCCGGTCGCCAGCATGTTCGTCTTCGCCATACTCTTCTTTGGCATCGTCACCGATGCGGGATTGATGGATCCCATCATCGACCGCATCCTGCGTGTGGTTGGGACCCACCCGCCACGGATCGTTGTTGGATCGGCGCTGCTGGCCTTGCTGATCCATCTCGACGGTTCTGGTGCGGTGTGTTTCCTCATCACCATCCCGGCGATGCTGCCGCTCTACGAACGCCTCGGCTTGGACAAACGGATCCTGGCCTGCGTCGTCTCCATGGCCGCCGGTGTCAATTTCCTGCCTTGGACCGGGCCGATGATTCGCTCTGCGGCTGCCCTCAAGGTACCGGCCACCGAAATTTTCAATCCATTGATCATTGTGCAGGCCATCGGACTGGTCTTCGTCTTCACCACCGCTTATCTGCTGGGCAAACGCGAGGAACGTCGCCTCAACCTGCACGGATTACGCTCGGTGGGGGCAAAGGTGGTCACGACGAATCCAGCCGACGGCGTGTCCCCTCGCACGCAGACAGATGACGAGCGTGGAATGCGTCGCCCACAGCTGTTCTGGGTCAACCTCGGCCTCACCTTGATTGTAATGGGGGTGATGATCTTCGGCATCGTCGATCCGGTTGTCATGTTCATGATTGGCACCGTGCTAGCCCTGATGATCAACTACCCTGACGTCAAGATGCAGAAGGCCCGCGTAGACGCCCATGCCAAGGCGGCGCTGATGATGGCGGGTATCCTGCTGGCCGCCGGCGCCTTCACCGGGATCATGACCGGCACCAAAATGCTGGCGGCGATGGCCCAGTCCGCCGTCGCCCTCGTCCCACCGGCCATGGCCCAGCACATCCCCGTTGTGTTGGCCACCATCTCGATGCCGCTTTCCATGCTGTTCGATCCGGACTCCTTCTATTTCGGCGTCATGCCAGTAGTCGCAGAGGTGTACAAGAACTTCGGCGGGAACCCTATCCAGATCGCCCAAGCCGCAGTACTCGGTCAGATGACCACTGGCTTCCCGGTGAGCCCGCTGACCCCCGCCACCTTCCTCATTGTCGGCCTGACCGGCATCGGGCTCGGCGAGCACCAGAAGTTCACCATTCCCTTCCTTTTCGCAGCCTCCCTAATCATGACTATCTCAGCGGTTGCCCTGGGCGTCTTCCCGCTTTGATGGATATCAGTCTGTAAGGAACACATCATGCAAACCTTAAGAATCGGATCGGGCGCCGGCTACTCCGGCGACCGCATCGAGCCGGCTCTGGAATTGGCCGAGAAAGGCGAAATCCAGTACCTGGTATTCGAATGCCTGGCAGAACGGACCATCGCCCTCGCCCAGCAGGCAAAACTCAAGGACCCCACCAAGGGTTACGACCCGTTGCTCGGTGATCGGATGGAGGCGGTGCTGCGGACATGTCGTGACAAAGGCATCAAGATCATCACCAATATGGGGGCAGCCAACCCCATGTCGGGCGCGGCCAAGATTGCGGAAATAGCCCAATCACTGGGAATCGATGGCCTGAAGATTGCTGCTGTCACCGGCGATGATGTGCTGGAATCGCTAAGAGGGGCGGACCTCCCGATCATTGAAACCGGCGGCCCAGTGTCAGCCCTCGTTGGGGTCGTGTCGGCCAATGCCTACCTCGGGGCCGCCCCCATCGTCGACGCCCTGAAGAATGGGGCCGATGTGGTCATCACCGGCCGCGCTGCCGATCCCGCTCTGTTTCTGGCCCCCCTGATTTACGAGTTCGACTGGTCCATGGACGATTGGGAGCGCCTCGGCAAGGGCACGGTAGTCGGGCATTTGCTGGAATGTGCGGGCCAAATTACTGGCGGCTATTTCGCCGATCCAGGAATCAAAGACGTCTCCAACCTCGCCCGCTTGGGCTTCCCCATCGCTGAAGTCCGCGCAGACGGCAGCGCAGTCATCACCAAAGTGGAAGGCTCGGGCGGCAAGGTCACGGCCCAGACCTGCAAGGAGCAACTCCTGTATGAAATCCACGACCCTGGCCGTTATCTGACGCCGGACGTCGTGGCCGATTTCTCTTCCGTCAGCATTTCCGAGATTGGACCTGACCGGGTCCTGATCGAGGGCGGGGGCGGCCGCCCCAGGACCGACACGCTGAAGGTTTCCGTCGGTTACGTCGAGGGCTACACGGGGGAAGGACAGATCTCCTACGCGGGGCCGGGGGCTGCGGCGCGTGGCCGCCTGGCCCTCGAGATCGTGCGTGAGCGCCTGAAGCTGACGGGCGTCCGCACCAGCGAGCTTCGCTTCGACCTGATCGGAGTGGATGCCATCCATGGATCGGCGCTGTCAGCCAGCAACGGCGAACCATATGAAGTGCGAGTACGAGTCGCCGGACGAACGGACTCCATCAAGGAAGCGACGCGCATCGGCAACGAGGTGGAGACGCTCTACACCAATGGCCCAGCCGGTGGTGGCGGTGCTACCAAATCCGTCCGTGAAATTGTGGCGGTGGCGTCGGTACTGCTCCCTCGCAGCGCCGCATCTCCGCAAATCCACTACTTGGGAGCCTGACATGAAACTTCGTGAGCTTGCCCATTCCCGCACGGGTGACAAGGGCGACATCTCCAATATTTCGGTTATCGCCTACGACCCCGCGGACTACCCACTCCTCGAACAGTACGTCACCCCTGAGCGCGTCAAGGAACACTTCGCCGGCATCGTCCATGGGAAAGTCGTGCGCTACGCATTGCCCGCACTGGGAGCGCTGAACTTCGTCATGGAGCGGGCGCTGGGGGGCGGAGTTACCCGATCCCTGGCCCTCGACGCCCATGGCAAGTGCCTGAGCTCGGCGCTCCTCGCCCTCGACATCCCGGAGCTCGACGGGCGGCGCTCGGCGATCACTGCGGCGGAAACTGGACGGCCATGACAAAAGCCCTTTCCAAGCAATTGATCTGAAGGGGAAAACAAAACGAGACCATCAGATTATGCACGGAAAGGGCGATTACCCCATTAGCAGAGACAATCCACGATTGGAGTGAAGTCATGAACAAACTTTATCCCGATGCCCACGCTGCGCTGGCCGACATCGTACGCGACGGCCAGACGCTCGCCGTCGGCGGTTTCGGCCTGTGCGGTATTCCCGAGGCGCTGATCGGCGCCCTGCGCGACAGCGGTGCTAAGCAACTCACCTGTATAAGCAACAATGCAGGCGTCGATGACTTCGGGCTCGGCCAGCTTTTGGTTACCCGACAGATCAAGAAAATGATTTCGTCATACGTGGGCGAGAACAAGGAATTCGAACGCCAGTACCTGACTGGTGAGTTGGAGTTGGAGTTTACCCCCCAGGGCACCCTGGCAGAGAAACTGCGCGCTGGGGGCGCCGGCATCCCGGCCTTCTTCACCCGCACCGGCGTCGGCACGGTGGTGGCCGAAGGCAAGGAGGTGCGCGAGTTCAACGGTGTGCCACACATCCTCGAACCCTCACTCACTGCGGACCTCGCGCTAATCAAGGCATGGAAGGCCGATGAAGCCGGCAACCTGGTATTCAACATGACCGCGCGCAATTTCAACCCGCTCTGTGCGATGGCCGGCCGCGTCACCGTGGTCGAGGTAGAGACACTGGTGGAAACCGGGTCGCTCGATCCGGATGAAATCCATTTGCCGGGCATCTACGTCGACCGCATCGTGGTCAACGCGACACCCGAGAAGCGCATCGAACAACGTACCGTGCGGAACTGAAAGGAGACCCGACAATGGCATGGACCCGCGATGAAATGGCCCATCGTGCAGCACAAGAGCTGCACGATGGCTACTACGTGAACCTCGGCATCGGCCTGCCTACCCTGGTGGCCAACCACATCCCGGAGGGGATGGACGTGTGGTTGCAATCCGAAAACGGCCTGCTCGGCATCGGCCCTTTTCCACCGGAGGATGCGGTCGATCCAGACCTGATCAACGCCGGCAAGCAGACAGTAACGGCGCTGCCAGGTGCCTCATTCTTCTCCAGCGCCGACTCGTTCGCAATGATTCGCGGCGGTCATATCGACCTCGCCATCCTTGGCGCGATGCAGGTGAGCGCGCGGGGGGATCTGGCCAACTGGATGATCCCGGGCAAGATGATCAAGGGTATGGGCGGCGCGATGGACTTGGTGGCCGGCGCTCGCCGCGTGGTGGTGCTGATGGAGCACGTGGCAAAGGGCGACGCACACAAAATTGTCGACCAATGTAGCTTACCGCTGACCGGCGTGGGCTGTGTCAACCGCATCATCACCGACTTAGGGGTAATTGATGTGACTGCGTCCGGGCTGCAACTCATCGAACTTGCGCCCGGAGTCACTGTTGCTCAGATCTCTGCAGCCACCGGCGCTCAGTTGGAGGTGGCCTTGTAAATAATCAACTGACCTCCTGTCGTGTGCGCTTCTGTAGCACGACTTTTTGGGCCCTCACGGCATCCGTTTGGGCCATTTTTTTACGCTGAGTTATTGCCCCGGATTTTCTGAAAGCATGCTCACGATCTCGTCACGTAATTGGATAATGGCGGGATGAGAAAGCTCTACGCCAGCGACATCAGTCGAGAGACGTTTGAAGAAACCCTGCTGCTGCAAAGCGTGAGGAAGCGCACGAAGCCGACCCGGTAGATTTGTATGTAGTGTTTTGCGCCGTGCTGCCCCTGCTGCGCAGCAGTTGCCAGTGGTGAATGCTACCGAGGAATTTTTCCAAATGGGGCACGGTGTACTCATACTTTGCAAAGTGGAGCGAGCTCGACCAGGATGGCATCCGCGTACTGGAGCGAGCACTAAAAAATCAGGTTGGCGCGGTCCGCGAGAGACTGGGACGCAGCGCCACTCCGACGCTTTTGATCATGGACACGTAGAGTGTGAAGAACACGGATACGGCCGGTAGCAAGGGTTATGGCGCCGGCAAGAAGGCTTCAGGCATCAAACGACACATCGGCGTGGACACGCAGGGACTGCCCCATACCATTGCTGTGATGGCGGCCGTCTGGTGGCGGTGGCAGGCGGCGACGACGTGCTATCGCCCTCCGCCGCCCAACACTAATTTCACCCACACACATAGGAACTACACGATGGGCGAACAGGACAAGAACAACGGCCGGGCCATGCGCACCCAGGTGATGGGTGAGGCCTTCGTCGAGCGGGCAATGGCTAATCTCGACGGCTTTTCGCGCCCGGTGCAGGACTGGATCAACGAGCACGGCTGGGGCAGCACCTGGCAGCGCGGCGGCATCGACCTGAAGACGCGTAGCTTGGTCACCTGCGCCATGCTGGCGGCGCTGGGCCGCAGCCACGAGTTGAAAGGCCACGTGCGCGGCGCCCTCAACAACGGCGCCAGCCTGGTGGAATTGCGTGAGGTGCTGCTGCACTCCGCGGTCTACGCCGGCGCCCCGGCCATGCAGGAGGCGGTACGTGCGGCGAGGGAGGTGCTGACCGAACTGGGGCTGGAACTGGTCGAGGAGTGAGCGGAGAAACGGAAAACCGGCCAACCAATTTGCACTGGAAAGGGGAATCTCGGCTAGCCTCCGAGAAGGGGGTCATGCTGGGTCAAGGCTCGCCAATACAAGCAAAACAAGGCAGGAAGCATAAGCTGGCCACGAACTATGATTCGGAACCATAAGCTGGCCGCGATATGGGGTGGAGGGTTCAAACGAATGGAGGGCTGAAACCATTGTCTAGCAAGGGTTTCAAGTGATGGAACAAACTCTGCCGGCCGGGGTCACTCAGAAAAATCGATGGACTTTAAGGCTCATCGGAAGCATAAGCTGGCCGTTTGGCCACTTTATGCTTCCGGTCACATAGCAGGAGGGGCAAGATAGTAAATGGTGGACCGAAGGAGGATCGAACTCCCGACCTCTGCATTGCGAACGCAGCGCTCTCCCAGCTGAGCTATCGGCCCTTTGGATTGTCATGAACCGGGGTGACTTCGCTTGTAGAAGGCGAAAGGTCACGACATCAAGGTGTCTCGTCATTATGTGATTTCTCATTTTACCCGGCAAGAGGGCTTGCAAGTTTTGACCTCGCAATGAGGCGGGCCGTGGGTGCGTAACGGCGTTCCGTTCTTCAGTATGTCCGGTGCGAGGTGCCGGCTTTGCTGCCGCCAGTTTCTGGTATCTGCTTCAAGGTGTGCACTCACGGGGGGGGGGGGTATCAGGAAACGGCTGACGGAGAGGGAGCCACCCAAGAGCAGAGGGCCTGGCTGTTTGTTATCCGCTTTCAGCGATAATGACGTCATGCCGAAATGCCTTCCTGAAAGCGGTGACGTGCCTGGCATGATCCAGTCATTCACGAGGGCTTGTTCCCGAAGCGACATCGATCAGGTCGCGCGGATAATCGATATCCCGGACCACGCCAGGATCATCGACAGGGCACAGGGTTAGCCGCTGTCGGTGCTGTTCCAGCAGGGTTTTGCCCCCTTGGTCACCGGTCAGTCCAGTCAATTGGTTCTGCCAGGCACGGGCAAAGCCCACCGGGTGGCCGCGCCGCCCCTGGTATTGCGTGGCGGCCAGGCTGGCGCCGGCCTGCAGGGCGGCGGCGACGGCGGCATGGCTGCTGCTGGCGATGAATGGCATGTCAGCCAGCGCGACGATCCAGCCGGCCGCCTCGGCCGAGGCGCTCACGCCAGCGGCCAGGCTGTGCCCCATGCCACCCTCGGCCTCCGGGCAAAACACGATGTCACACCCTACCGCCTTCAGCGCGGCGGCCAGTTGGTCCCGGCCGGGCCGCAGTACGGCCACGACACGTTCGCACACCGGCAGCAGACGGACGGCGGCAGCGACCGCCATCGGCGTTCCATCCAGCAGCCGGTGCGAGAGCTTGTCGCTGCCGAAGCGGCGGCCGCTCCCGGCCGCCAGCAGGATGCCGACGATCGGGTGAGACATGGACGCAGCGCTCATGCGGCGCGGCAGCCGGCTTCGGCGGCGGTGCGTTTCGGGCGCAAGCCGTCCGGCGACCACACGCCATTGCGCACCGCGGTCATTTCGGCCAACACGGCCAGGGCGATCTCGGGCGGCGTGCGGCTGCCGATCGGCAGACCGACCGGGCCGTGCAGGCGGGCGACCTCGTCCGCCGTCAGGTCGAAATGCTCAAGCAGCCGTTCGCGTCGTCGCCGGTTGTTGAGGGTGGAGCCCAGTGCGCCGACGTAAAAGGCAGGCGCCTTGAGCGCCTCCAGCAAGGCCATGTCGTCCAGCTTGGGGTCGTGCGTCAGCGCCACCACGGCGGTGTGCGGATCGGGCTTCAGTTCCAGCACCACGTCGTCCGGCATGCCGGGCAGCAGCGTCGTGCCCGGCACCTGCCATTCCGCCGCGTACTCGCTGCGCGGGTCGCAGATGAACACCTGGTAATCCAGCGCCTGCGCCATCTGCGCGAGGTAACTGGAAATCTGCCCGGCACCGATGATCAGCAGGCGCCAGGCCGGGCCATGCAAGGTGCTCAGCGTGCGACCATCCCAGCTCAGCGAGTCCGCTGCCGAAGCTGACGTGATCGCACTTCCCTCCTGGCCCATGACGACGCTGCGTCGGGCCAACTCTCCACGCTCGACCACCGCACTCAAGGTTTCAAGCGCGGCAAGATCGGGCCAAGGCTCGATCACCAGTTCCATGGTTCCGCCGCAGGGCAGGCCGAAGCGGCGCGCCTCGTCCTGCGTGACGCCATATTTCACCGCATAGGGCTCGCTCGAAGCGAAGCCTTCCCGCAGCAGGCGTTCGATCAGGTCCGCTTCGATGCAGCCGCCGGACACCGAGCCCTGCACCTGCCCGTCGTCACGCAGCGCCATCCAGGAGCCCGGGGGGCGCGGTGCCGAACCCCAGGTACGGGCCACGGTCACCAGGGCGAAGCGGTACCCGTTCGCCGCCCACCGCAAGGCCGCGTCCAATACTTGCCGGTCGGTACTGTTCATGGCTAAGCCTTCAGCAGTTCGGCGCTGATCGGCAGCTTGCGCACGCGCTTGCCGGTCGCTGCCGCCAGTGCGTTGGCGACGGCCGGCGCCAGCGGCGGCACGCCCGGTTCGCCGATGCCGGAGGGTTTGGCGCCGGAGGGCACGATATGCACCTCGACGCGCGGCATGTCCGCCATGCGGATCGGCGGGTAGTCGTGGAAGTTGGACTGGTCCACCTTGCCATCGCTCAGCGTGATGGCGCCGTACAGCACCGGGGCCAGGGCGAAGCCGACCCCGCCCTCCACCTGCGCCCGGACCACATCGGGATTGATGGCGATGCCGCAGTCCACCGCGCACACCACGCGGTCCACGTGGAAACTGCCGTCCTGCTGTACCGTGACGTCGGCCACCTCGGCCACCACGGTGCCGAAGGACTCATGCAGGGCCACACCGCGCCCGCGCCGTTCGCCCGGCTTCCCGGCGGCCAGCGGCGTGCCCCAACCGGCCTTGTCCGCCACCAGCTTGAGCACCGCGGCATGGCGCGGGTGCTCGGCCAGCATGGACAGGCGCCAGGCCACCGGGTCCTGCCCGGCCGCCTGGGCCAGCTCGTCGAGGAAGGTCTCGGTCGAGAAGGCGGTGTGGGTGGAGCCGACCGAGCGCCACCAGTGCACCGGCACGCCGATGTCGGTCGGGGAGTGCAGGTCCACCAGGATGTTGGGGACGGCATACGGCAGGTTGGCCGCGCCTTCCACCGAGACCGGGTCGATGCCGTCCTTGATCATGACGGCGAACGGCGAGCCGGCCAGGATGGACTGCCCCACCAGACGGTGCTGCCAGCCGACTAGCCGGCCCTGCGTGTCCAGCCCGGCACGCAGCCGGTGGTGGAACATCGGGCGGTAATAGCCGGCGCGCATGTCGTCCTCGCGCAGCCAAACCAGCTTGACCGGCGCGCGGCCGTTGTACGCCTTGGCGATGTGGGCCGCCTCCAGGATGTAGTCCGAGTTTTTGCTGGCGCGCCGGCCGAAGCTGCCGCCGGCGTACAGGGTATGGATGCGCACTTGCTCCGGCGCCAGGCCGAACAGCTTGGCCAGCGCCGCCTGGTCGACGCTCTGCATCTGGTCACCGTTCCAGACCTCGCAACTCGTCTTGCGCCAGTGCACCACGCAGTTCATCGGCTCCATCGCCGCATGGGCGAGGTAGGGAAAATCGTAGGATGCTTCCAGGGTGCGCGCGGCCGTCGAGATGACCTTGTCCGCATCGCCGCTCTTGCGGGCGACGGCACCGGGCTGGCCGGCCAGCGCCCGGTAGCGGGCGAGAATCTGCTCCGAGCCGAGCTTGAAGGCCTGGCCCTCATCCCACTCGACCACCAGCGCGTCGCGCCCCTTCTTGGCGCTCCAGGTATCCTTGGCGAGCACCGCCACCCCGGTAGGAATGGCCAGCACGGCCACCACGCCCTTGACGGCCTTGGCCTTGGCGGCGTTGAACGACTTCAGTTTGGCACCGAAGCGCGGCGAATGGGCCACCACGGCGGTGAGCATGCCCGGTAGGTGGATGTCCTGGGTATACACTGCCTTGCCGGTGGTTTTGTCGGTGTTGTCCTTGCGCGGGATGCGCTGTCCGATCAGCTTGAAATCCTTCGGGTCCTTGAGTTTCACCTCTGCCGGTGGCGTCAGCTCGGCGGCGGCACGCGCAAGTTGGCCGAAGCTCGCCTTGCGGCCCGATGCGGCATGCCGTACTTCGCCGTTGGCGACGACAATCTCGCTGGCCGGCACGTTCCACTGCTTGGCCGCAGCCGCCACCAGCATGGCGCGGGCTGTGGCGCCGGCCTTGCGCAGTTGCTCCCACGAGTTGGCGATGGCGGTACTGCCGCCGGTGCCCTGCACCGGGCCGAAGGCCAGGTTGTTGTAGCGCTTCGCGTCGGCCGGTGCGCTTTCCACCCACACCTGGGCCCAGTCGGCGTCCAGCTCCTCGGCCACGATGGTGGCGAGCCCGGTGTAGGTGCCCTGCCCCATTTCGAGATGCTTGGAGATGACGGTGACGCTACTGTCCTCGCCGATGCGCAGGAAGGCGTTCGGTTCGAAGGCGGAGGGCGCCGTATGGGCGCCCGCGCCGACCTTGGCGGCAGTGCTGGCGGCCTTGGCGGCCGGCAGATAGATCGCCAGCGTCAGACCGGCTGCGCCTTGCAGGAAGCGGCGGCGGCTTTCGTTTTCAATGCGGCTGCTCGTCATGGCGTTCTCCCGGTCAGGCCAGCAGCTTGGCTGCTTCGTGGATGGCGGCGCGGATGCGCACGTAGGTGGCGCAGCGGCACACATTGCCGCCCATCGCATTGTCGATATCGGCGTCGCTCGGGTTGCGGTTGCTGTGCAACAGCGCCACCGCGCTCATGATCTGGCCCGACTGGCAATAGCCGCACTGGACCACGTCGAGCTGCTGCCAGGCCTGCTGCACCGCCTGGCCGATCCGGTCGTGGCCCACTCCTTCGATGGTGGTGATCTTCTTGCCTTTGGCGGCGGAAACCGGCGTGCTGCAGGAGCGGATCGGCTGGCCGTCGAGGTGTACGGTACAGGCGCCGCACAGCGCCATGCCACAGCCGAACTTGGTGCCGGTCATCTGCAGCGTGTCGCGCAGCACCCAGAGCAGTGGGGTGTCCGGTGCGGCGTCGACACGCATCGCCTGGCCGTTTATGTTGAGAGTGATCATGACGGGGCTCCGAGTGAATGCAATGGATTCAAGGTATTGTCCTGACTGTCCGCGGACGGGAGATAGTCGGATTCTGTGACTTTCTAGCCTAATCCTCCGCCCTCCATGCAGAATGAAAGATAGTACGGAACGACTGATGTAGCATGGCCGCAAGCAGCCCAAAGCAGTAGAAGAAAAGGAGTGGTAGTGAAACAGCAGGCCCGCGAACAGGAACAGCTCGAAGCCGTACGCCAGGAACTGGCCGCCGCCATCGCCAATTGGGTGAACAGCGATGCTGCCCCCTACGTCACGCCCATCCAGAGGCTGACGCTATACCGGCTGCAAATGCCGTCCGAACCGATCCGCTGCATCTTCGAACCCGGCATTGCGCTGATCGTCCAGGGCAGCAAGCGGGTATTGCTCGGGGAGGAGACGATCTCGTATCACGCCGGCCAGCTTCTGGTCACCGCCGTGAATGTACCGACCATTGCAAACATCACGACAGCGAGCCCGGAGCAGCCCTATCTGGCGCTGTGGATGCCCATCGACCTGCAGGCGATGGCCGAGCTGATGGTGGAGGGCAATCTGTCTCCCCCGCGCCCACAGCCGACCTCGCGCGGCATCGCGGTCGGCCAGGCTAACGCGGCGATTCTCAAATCGTTTCTGCGTCTGATCGAGTTGCTCGATGAGCCGGAAACCATCCCTGTACTCTCCCCGCTGATTTTGCGGGAGATCCTGTACCGTCTGCTGATGAGCGATTTCGGCGCGCATCTGTGGCAAGTCTCCACGGCCGGCAGCCAGAGCCACCGCATCGCGCGCGCGATCGACTGGCTGCAGGCCAATTTCACCCAGGCCTTGCGCGTCGAAGAACTCGCCGCCTCGGTGCAAATGAGCGCCTCGACCTTCCATCACCACTTCAAGGCGCTGACGGCGATGAGCCCGCTGCAATACCAGAAGAAACTGCGCCTGCACGAAGCGCGCCGGCTGATGCTCAACGACCGCCTGGATGCGGCGACCACCGCCTTCCGCGTCGGCTACGAAAGCGCATCCCAGTTCGGGCGCGAATATCACCGGATGTTCGGTGCGCCGCCGGCTCGCGACATCATGGGCTTACTCCAGGCCATGGGGGTGGATGCCGCTGCCGACGAAAACGCGCAACGGATCGATACGCTTTCAGCATGAAGCCACGGCGGACAGGCGGCCTTGCCGCCTGCTTCGCGGCGATGCTTAGGTCTGGGGCTCGAGGCGGCGGCCCTTACCGATGACCAGCACGGCCAGCGCCAGTAAGGCCGTGCCGCCGAATAGCGGTGCCGTGATCGAGAGATGGTCCAGCAAGACGCCGCCGAACTCCGCCCCCAGCATGATGGAGAGCTGAATCGCCGCCACCATCAACCCGCCGCCGCTCTCCGGCTCGTCGCGAATGCCTTGCGACAGCCAGGTAGACCAGGCCACCGGGATGGCGGAATTGATCGTCCCCCAGGCCAGCAGCACGGCGGCGGCACCCCACAGCCAATGCCCAAGCGCGACCAGTGCCAGCGTCACGACCGCCAGCGCCAGCGGCAAGCTCCACAGCAAACCATACAGATAGCGTTTGATCAGCGCCGTGGCCCCATGCGTGCCGACGAAGCCGGCCAGCCCAAGGGCCAGCAGCAGCAGGGACAGCTGGGCAACGTTCACCCGCGTGTAGCCTTCCAGGAAGGGGCGCAGATAGGTGAACGTGGCAAAGGCGCCGGCGAAGGTCAGCATCACGCCAACCATGGCAAACGCCACATTGCGCCGCTTCAACAGGCCAAACAGCTTGCCGACCGGATTGGCCGCCCGCGGCGGCATGGACGGCAGGCTGGCCCATTGCCAGAGCAGGTTGACGACCACGATGGGCGCCAGCCCCCAGAACACCCCGCGCCAGCCGATGATGCCACCCAGATAGCTGCCGATGGGCGCGGCAAAGGCGGTGGCCATCGCGTTGCCCATGAACATGAGGCCCAACGCTTTCGGGACGTCACCCTCGGGAACCAGGCGCATGATGGTCGCCGTCGCCAATGACCAGAAGCCGCCGATCACGCAGCCGAGCAGCGCCCGCGCCACCATCAGCACGGTGAAGCTCGTCGCCTCGGCGATCAGCAGCAGGGATGCCAGCATCATCGCAGTCAGCGTCATCAGCACATGACGGCGGTTGAAGCGCCCGGCGATGCTGGCGATCAACAGACTGGTGACGACGGCAAACAGGCCGGAGATCGAGATCGCCTGCCCCGCCATGCCCTGGGTCGCGTGCAGATCGGCCGCGATCGGGGTCAGCAGGCTGACCGGCATGAACTCCGCGGCGATCAGCATCGCCACGCACAGCGCCATCGAGCCGACGGCGCTCCACACCTGCCGCCGCGAGACAGCAGGCTGTATCGCCAGCACCGTCATGCCAGGCTCGCCATGTCGATCACGAAGCGGTAGCGCACATCGCTCTTCAGCATCCGCTCGTAGGCGGTGTTGATGTAGGCCATCGGAATCTGCTCGATGTCCGAAGTGATGCCGTGCTCGGCGCAGAAATCCAGCATCTCCTGCGTCTCGCGGATGCCGCCGATCAGCGAACCGGCGATGCGGCGCCGCTTCAAAATCAGCCCGAACACGTTGGGCGCCGGGTGCGACTCGGCCGGAGCCCCCACCAGGGTCATCGTGCCATCGCGCTTGAGCAATTCCACATAAGGATCCAGCGCGTGCGGCGCGGCGACGGTATTGAGGATGAAGTCGAGCTGGCCGGCATGGCGCGCCATCTGCTCGGGATCGGTGGAGACGCACACTTCATCCGCGCCCAGGCACTTGCCGTCGTCGATCTTGCCGGCCGAGGTGGTGAACAGCACCACGTGCGCACCCATGGCATGGGCGATCTTGACCGCCATGTGGCCGAGCCCGCCCAGACCGACGATGCCGACCTTCTTGCCCGGGCCCGCACCCCAGCGACTCAGCGGCGAATAGGTGGTGATGCCGGCGCACAACAAGGGCGCGACACCGGCAAGGTCCTTCTCATGATGACGGATGTGCAGGACGAAGGACTCCTTGACGACGATGCTCTGCGCGTAGCCGCCGTAGGTGTTTTCCCCGCCGTGCAGCGGACCGTTGTAGGTGCCGGTGAAACCGTGGTCGCAGAACTGCTCCTCGCCGTCGTGACAGGACGGGCAATGGCCGCAGCTGTCGACCATGCAGCCGACACCAGCCAGATCCCCGACCTTGAAGTTGCGCACCTGCTCGCCCACCGCGACGACGCGGCCGACGATCTCGTGGCCCGGCACGGACGGGTACAGGGTGTTGCGCCATTCGTTGCGCGCGGTATGCAGGTCGGAATGGCACACGCCGCAATACAGGATCTGGATCTGCACATCGTCCGGACCCGGGGTGCGGCGCTCGATTTCATAAGGAACGAGTTCGCTGTGCGCGTTCAATGCGGCATAGGCTTTGGCTCTGCTCATGGCGATGTCTCCGTTGAGTGGCTGAGGTTGCGATACCCGCTATTGTCCCGAGTACCGCGTGTTCCCCCATAGCCGGATCCGGCGGATTGCTTGCCTAAAACTCTGGACTTTCACTCGCCAAAGCCGGCAACCGTGCCCGCGGCGAGTGCAAACGCAGCCGGGGGCAACGGGTCGAAGACGATGCCCCGCTGGGCAAAGATGTCCTTGAGCGCCATCACCGCGGAAAAGGCGTTCGGCCAACCTGCATAGAACGCCAGGTGCGTGACGATCTCGGAAATCTCGCCGGGAGCAACGCCATGCTCGAGCGCCAGATTGACATAGTGTGGCAAGCCCAGAGGCTGGTTGCACGCGATCAGCGCGGCCAGTGTCACCATGCTGCGCTCACGCGCAGACAGAGTGGCCCGCTGCCAAAGCTGGCCGACAATCACGTCCTGAGTGAACTGGGCCAGCGCCGGCGACACTGCGCGCACATCGTCCATGGTGATGGTGGCGCGGGGCGGATTCGGGGTGGGCATGACGAAATCCTTATTTGAATTGCCGCACGATCTCGGCGACACGCTGGCCGAGGTAGGCGGCAGTCTGCAGGTCGCTAGGGCTTGGCGACAGTTCGGGCGACACATCGTCGGACTGCGCCATCGCGCCCAGCCAGCCGCCGATGCGGTTGCGTTCGTCCGCCGAGCGGCCGGGGAACAGGTCGAGCCCGACCCAGATCATGCCGTGCTGGGCCGCGAACAACGCCATGGTGATCAAGGTGTTAAGCTTGTCGCCGTGCAGGGCGCCGGAGTTGGTGAAGCCGGCCGCGATCTTGTTGCGCCAGGTCTGCGGCACCCACGCCGGGCGGGTGGAGTCCTCCATGACTTGCTTGAGGCGGGCGCTGACCGTGCCGTTATAGGTGGGCGAACCGAAGATGATAGCGTCGCTGGCGGCCAGTGTTTCCCACGGGATCGGGCCGTCGGCCACGGCAATCAGTTGCGCTTCTGCACCGGGTACGCGTCCTACGCCTTCGGCCACGGCCTGGGCTTGTTTGGCGGTGTGGCCGTGGACACTGTCGTAAATGATCGAAATCAGCATTGCATGCTCCTTGTCGGATCGGGTGATGGATGTCGCCGATTATGGACAAGTCGATTCGCGATCTGAACGCGTGACCTGGTTGATGATTCCATAACTTCAAGTTGATAATGAAGCATTCAACAGCGGTTGCAGCACCATGGATTCATCGCAGCGCGTACGCGCCATCCTTTCCTTCGTGCAGGCCGCCCAGAGCGGCAGTTTTGCCGCCGCGGCACGTAGCCTGGGCATTTCCTCGGCGGCGGTGAGCAAGAATGTGGCAGGCCTGGAGCGTGCACTGGGTGTGCGCCTGATGAACCGCACCACCCGCTCGCTCAAGCTCACGGCAGAGGGCCTCGCCTTCCTGGAACAAGCGCGCATCGCGCTGGATGCGCTGGATGCCGCGGTGGATACCGTGGCCGCGCAGCGCGTGGTGCCGGCCGGGCGCGTGCGCATTTCGACCAGCGCCGCCTTCGGGCGCGACCAGGTGATGCCCGCCCTGCCCGGCTTGCTGGAGCGCCATCCCGCGTTGAGCGTCGAAGTGGACTTCGACGACCGCCGGGTCGACCTGGTGCAGGAGGGCTACGATCTGGCGGTCCGGGGCGGGCAGCTCGTCGACTCCGCCCTGGTGTCGCGCCTGATTTGCCGCCTGAACATGGTGCTGATCGCCTCTCCCGCCTACCTGGCCCGGTACGGGGTTCCACGCACGCCGCAGGACCTGCCGCAACATCGCCTGATCGCCCGGCGCTTTCTTGGCGGCCGGCTCTCGCCGTGGCGCTTCCGGCTGGCGGACGGCAGCCTGGACGAACGGGAGCCTGCCCCCGCCGTCATCACCGTGTCGGCACCCGAGGCCCTGGCGCAGGCGGCGCTGGCTGGCCTCGGCATCGCCCAGGTGGGCATCCATCACGCATGGCCTCACCTGCGTGCCGGCTCGCTGAAGGTGGTCTTGGCCGACTGCCACCACCCCGGCACCTACGAGATGGCGCTGCAATACCCGCACCGCGCCTTGCTGGCCCCGCGGGTGCGCGCCACCGTCGACTACCTGCTCGAGGCGTTTGCCCGCGACGAAGCCCTGCATGTGCCGCTGACGGCGTTGCGAGAATTCACGGCGTAATGGGGGGCATTCGCGTCGCGTGGCCAGAAGGCGCCGACGGGGCAGGCCGTGTCGCTGGAATACCTGTAGCAGGTCAATGTGCACCGACACGGACAGACCGTTTTCGACACGACCTTCCTGATGCGGCAGGCCGCACTGGATGGCATGGAGCGGGCCTATGCGCCGTTCGACCGGATACAGCCGCACATCAAGGCAGGCCGACTCGTGCCGGTGCGGCAGAATGGGGGGGTCAAAATTTCCCGGCTCCACCTTCGCGAACCCATAAAGTGTAGAAACGTTGGGGCAGCCACCCCGCAACGTTGGCCGAACAAAGGTTTGCGGCCCCACTCGCCATGCGCTTTCCGCTCTCGGGCGACAGCCATCGCCATGGGCGAAGCCCTCCCCTCTTGGAGCGGCGCAACGGGTGCCCTCAATAGCCACGATCCCGGATGAGACGATCGAGTGCATCCAAGGCGGCATGGGAACGCTTCGATCCGCGCTTGATTTCATAATTCATCAGCGCTTCCGCACGGGACACATCGCCATGCACGGCGCGCAACGGGCGGCGAGCGACGGCTTACGAGCAGGAGTGTCCGACAACGAGATGATGAAGACGGATGGCGGTAGCCGCGGCGGCGGTCAGCCGGGCGATTGCCACCGGCTTGGACCTGGGCATTGGGAGGAAAAGGTCTGTCTGGGGGCGGGATCAGCGGCCGGCGTTGCGCGCCGGCGGGGGTGTCGAGGTCCTGTTGCCGCCCTCAGGATCAGGGCGCTCACCCCAGCGCTGGCGGCGTCCGTGGCCACGACCAGAAGGCGCAGGAGAACGCCCTCTTCCGTGACCGCCAGGTCGAGGCATGGTGCCGTTCGAGGCATTAGTCGATGTAGGTCAAGCCGGCCACGTAGCGCGGACCACCTGTTCGAACGGAGGGGGCGCAGCGCACGACGCTCCCTTCCTGGACCGGGCGCCGCGCGTCGGGGAAGGAGTTACTTGAGGTAGACGTCCTCGAAGTCGAACGAGCCGTTGGGGTTCATCACGAAGCCCTCCACGTCGTTGCGCAGCGGAATGTAGATCTTGGAATGAGCGACGGTGATCCACGGCCGTTCGCGCTTGAAGATTTCCTGCGCCTTGAGGTAGTAGGCGCTGCGCTGGCGCTTGTCGCTGGTCTGGCGTGCTTTCAACAGCAGTTCGTCGAACTCCTTGTTGCAGAAGCGCTGGCCATTCTTGCTGACGCTGCACGACAGCGTGCCCCACAAAAAGTCATCCGGGTCGCCGGCGTCGCTGGTCCATCCGCTCATGTAGACATCGTGCTCGCCTTGCGCGGCACGCTTCAGGTACTCGCCCCACTCGAAGCTCTGGATGGTCGTCTTCACGCCGATCTTGGCCCAATCCTGCTGGATCATCTGCGCCATCAGCTTGCCGTTGGGATTGGTCGGCCGCTGTACCGGCAGCGCCCACAGCGTGATGGCGAAGCCGTCCGGGTAGCCAGCCTTGGCCAGCAATTGCCGGGCTTTCGCCGGGTTGTACTCGTTCCGGTTCTTGCCGTTCCAGCTCCACACCGACGGCGGGAACGGGTTGATCGCCTGAATGGCCCCGCCCTTGGGGAACATCACGCGGAATAGCGCATCGCGGTCGATGGCGATGTCGAGCGCCACACGCACATCGCGATTGGCCAGTTGCGGCCGCTGGAGGTTGTAGGCTAGGTAGGAGATGTTCATCGCCCCGGTGGAGGTGACCCTCACCCCCGGCGCGCCGTTGAGGCCGTCCAGGTCGGCCTCGCGCACCGCCGCCGCCACCTGACATTCATTGCTCTTCAGCTTCTGCAGCCGCACCTGGGGGTCGGTGACGATGGCAAACACCAGGCTCTGGGTTTTCTGTTTCTTGCCCCAGTAGCCGGGGTTGGCCGCATAGCGTACCGCCGCGTCCTTGGCATAACCCTTGAACAGGAAGGGGCCGGTGCCGATCGGCTTCAGGTTGATGTCGGCAGCCCGCCCTTCGGCCAACAGCTTGTCGCCATACTCGGCAGACTGCATGCCGGCAAACCCCATCGCCAGGAAGTTGACAAAGGTCGAGTTGCGCTCCTTCAGCCGCAGCGTGACGGTATAAGGATCGATCTTCTTCACCGCCGCCACGCTCTGCGCGATACCGTTGGCGTTGGGGCCCAGCAGCTGGGTCCGGAACGCCTTGTTGAACGGCGCCTCCGGATTGATCCAGCGGGTGATGGTGAACACCACGTCGTCAGCATTGAAGTCACGGCTGGGCTGGAAGTAGTCGGTGCGGTGGAACTTGACACCGCGGCGCAGGTGGAAGGTGTACTCCAGGCCATCGTCCGACACCTCCCACCCGGTTGCCAGGGCCGGCTGCAGCGCCGTGCCGCCGTGCTTGAATCGCACCAGGCCCTGGAAGATCTGCCGCGTGACGTTATAGGTCAGGGCGCTGTCCCACAACGCCGGATCGAAACCCTCGGGTGCCGCTTCGGCACAGAACACCAGCGGTTTGGCTGCCATGGCCATGGGGGCGGCCATGCTGACAGCACAGGCTGCCATCAGGGTGGCAAAGCGACGCTTCATCCGATTTCTCCTTATGTTTTCTTGGTGGCCACTAGTCGCCGCTGAATCGGCTGGCGGAAAGGCATGCCCAGACCCAATGAATGGTGGTCAGTCCGGCATAGCCTCGAATCCTGCTCGTACTTCAGAGCGAGCTTAACAGCCTTGGCCTTCACCACGTAATCCCCGCACTCACCACGCACAAACCGATTCGATCCGCTTTTTTGCCTGATCCTGACGCAAGAGCGGCCACCTCGCACACACCCGGCATGCCGTGGATGAGGCATGGCCGGGCACGGCCTGGCCCCTGCCGTGTTGATTTGCCGAGGTTGACAAGGACGGCAGCAGTAAATAAAGGTTTTAAGGGGTAAGCGATTTGACGAGGAGGAGGAATGAACAACTGGAGAAGGAACTGCCGTTGGCTTGTTGCCGCCTGCGGGCTGGGCCTGAGCACGACACTGTGGGCGCAGACTGACACGTCGGCAGAGATACCGCCTGCCTCGGAGGAGGTCGTCGAATCGGCCACGCTGGTGGTCATGAACATCAGCGGCCCGACCCTGGTGTCCAGCAATCAGGAGATTACCGACAACGGATCTGAAATCGCCAGTCTGCCACGCCGCACCTACAAAACCCTGCCGATCGGACCCGGCCATCACGAATTCCGATTCAAGGCCTTCCCTCAAGGGAAACGGTTAGCCATGCTGGAAGCCGAATCGGGCAAAACCTACTACCTGGTGGTGGGTTACAGCCCTGGCCGCTCCTGGGCATTCCCTTTCGCGGGAGACCCGATGACGATCAAGATCGTCGGCCAGGACGAGGCGTTGTCCTTGATGAAGGAGATGAAGCCCAAGCAACCGGAGACCGTGCCGTGACCCGGCTCACCGGGCTTGCCCGAGGGCTTGAATCTTCCTCGCCTTGCATAGAAAAAGGCCGAGCCGGGTGACTCAGCCTTTTGACAACGCGCGGCTCAAGCATCGAGCCTGAAACAGGCGCCAAGAGCTGACGCCCCAAGGAAGCCTTAACGACTGGACTGGTTCTCTTTGGACCACCGAGCGGCCCAGTAGGCATTCTGCTGGCTGAGGCGGGCTTGCTCGGCCGACGGCAGCTGAGCGTAGCTGGCCTTGATTTTACCCTGTTCTGCCTGCCAAGCCTGAACCTGGGCATCCGTGGGCGCAACGTAGCTATCCTTGGCGAAAACCGAGCCGGCCACCAGCAGCCCGGCAACAACGAATGCAACTTTCTTCATATGAACTCCGATGTGTTAATACGCCAGGAGGGACATCCCCCCCTTTGCAAATTTCATATGCAAAATTTATCGCTTCGGAGAGTTTCGAAAAACCATGCTATGAGAAAGAATTTGTTTACTATAGGTAAACAATGCAGCATCCAGGTGTTGCCCGCAGTGCCCCTAACCTCCCTCCAAAACACAAGGGCGGAGGGAGAAAGACGAAGACCGTTTTCTTGAAATCCACCTCACCAGCAACTAGCGTCCAATCAGGATGAAACGGCACCCTCGGCCATGTCATTTTCCAGGGCATGCCGACCATGGCGACCGCACCGAAGAAGTGCGCCACAACGCTCCGACAGGATAGATCGACGCACGAGATCGCCCCCTGCTGACTTGTCCACATACCGGCGCAGTGGCGGCTCGAACAGAGTGTACGGCCACACCTCACCGCACATCGGGCACGGTCGATCACCCGCGCATTTGCTGGGGGTTGGTCGCCTCCTTGGCGTCATCATCCAGCAGCAATCGGCAGACCCCGCGTCAAATGCGCCTAGAGCCAGGCCCAAGACGCCCACGTCCGCTTTTGGAGAGTTCACCATGAAACTCTATTACCACCCCGCCTCGACCACGAGCCGCATCATCATGATGTTCGCAGCCGAAGAGGCGATCCCGCTGGATTATCAGCTGGTCGACCTCATGACCGGCGAACACCTCAAGCCAGAGTTCCAGGCCATCAACCCCAGCTGCCTGGTCCCGGTACTGGATGATGATGGCTTTGTGCTGGCAGAAAGCGGCGCCATCATTCGCTATCTTGCCGGCATGGTCCAGTCGATGGCCTACCCCTCCGACCTGAAAAAACGGGCACGCGTCGACGAGGCCATGGAGTGGTTCTACAGCAACTATTACAAGGACCACGGCTACGGCCTGGTCTACCCACAACTGTTCCCTCACCACAAGCGGCCTACCGAGGAGGCCCATGCCGGAACCATCGCTTGGGGCAAGCAAAGAGCCCAGCACTGGCTCGGCATCCTCGACAAGAACCTGATCGGCCCCGATCGCCCGTTTCTCTGCGGAGACACGATTACCCTCGCCGACTACGTCGGCGCCGAGATGGTGGCGGTGGGGGAACTGGTACGCTGCGAATATCTGAACTATCCCAATGTGCGACGCTGGCTAGGCCGGATGAAAGCCCTACCGAGCTGGGGCAAGGTGCACGAGGTCGTCGAGGGGTTCAAAGCCTCGCTCAAAGACCAGCCCTTCGTATCGATCTGACTCGGCCTCCTGGCAAGGCGCCGCCAAGACCCGGGGCGCCAACTCACCGGCATCGCACGTCCCCGACCCGAAGCGAGCCGGCGCAGTGGGCGTGTCGGTCGGCACCTGGCGGGCTCACCCTGGACGAAGGCCGGCGCTACGGCTGAAGCTGCAAACGATACTGCTCGGCTTGCTCGAGCAGCCAGCCGACAAAGGCCTGAAGGACTTTGGCCTCGCGTTTGCTTTCCGGGTAGACCAGGAAATAACCCATCTCGCTCTGCATCGGGATATCGAAGGGTGTCACCAGCGAACCCGAGCGGATCTCTTCCTGCACCAGGAAGCGCGGCACCAAGGCGACCCCCATTTGCGCCCGTGCCGCCTCCACCAGCATCGAAAACAGTTCGTAGCGCGGGCCGACCATGGCATTCAGGTCACTGGCCCCGGCCGCGGCAAACCATTTATGCCAGGCATCGTGCCGTGCCGACAGGTGCAGGAGCTTCAGCTTGACCAGGTCCGGCGGCTGCGAACAGGGATGCCGCGCCAGCAGCTGCGGGCTGCAAACCGGGATCATTTCCTCGCCAAACAGATGATCGGCGTGGGCGCCGGGCCAGACCCCCGTCCCGAAATGAATGGAGGCATCGAAAACGGTGTCGGCAAAAATGAAGGTATCGGAACGGGTGGTGATATTGATTGTGATGTTGGGGTGCTCGGCGTAAAACCCGGGCAGGCGCGGGATCAGCCAGCGCGTGGCGAAGGTGGGGATCGCCGCCAGTTCGATGACACCGCCCGAACCTTGATGCGCCATGATGGACAAGGTGCTGCGCTCCAACCGGTCGAGATGCTCTCGCACCTCCCTGGCATAGACCTGGCCCGCCTCGCTCAGGCTGACGCGCCGCTTGATACGATTGAACAGGGCGATCCCCAGCATTTCCTCCAGCGTCGCGATCTGCTTGCAGACGGCGCTTTGCGTCAAAGCCAATTCTTCCGCGGCACGAGTAAAGCTCTGGTGCCGTGCAGCCGCTTCAAACGCCTGCAGCGCTTCGATGCTCGGTATCTTTCGCCTCACCTATTATTCCAATCACTCACAATGTGCTGAATTTATATCGTTTGCCGAAGGTAGCTCGTACCGGGCAAATTAGCCGCTAACGGCCTCATTTCAGGCCATTCTAACGGCCCTTTCGCATCGCCGCCAACAAGGCAAATTGTGCATGCGAGGAAGCACAACCAGGCAAACGCACCTCAGGAGACACCGATGCCCACGTCCAACATGCAAAAAATCGTCATTGTGGGAGGAGGCGCTGGCGGGCTGGCTCTGGCAACGCGGCTGGGTGACACCCTGGGACGCCGGCAACAGGCCGAGATCACCTTGGTCGACTGCTCCCGCACCCATATCTGGAAACCCCTGCTGCACGAAATTGCCGCCGGGAGCATGACGCCGGCCAAGGAGGAGCTCGACTACCTGGCCCAAGCCCGGTGGCACGGTTTCCGTTTCTGTCTGGGCCGCATGGATGGACTGGACCGTAGCGAGAAGGTCATCCATGTCGCCCCCACCCTGGATGCCGACGGGCACGAGCTAATCCCGCGCCGCCAGATTTCCTACGACACCCTGGTGCTGGCCGTCGGCAGCGGCACCAACGATTTTGGCACCCGGGGCGTTGCACACCATGCAATCAGCCTGAATACCCCGGAACAGGCTGCGCACTTCCATCAGCGCATGGTCAACGCCTGCGTTCGCGCCAGCCTGCAAGACGAGCCTCTGCGCCCCGAGCAACTGCAGATCACCATCATTGGCGCCGGGGCCACCGGCGTCGAGTTGGCAGCGGAGCTGCGCAACACGACGCGTGAACTGGTGGCGTATGGGCGAGAAAGCATCGATCCCGACCGGGACATCCGGCTGACCCTGATCGAGGCCGGAGACCGTATCCTTCCGGCCCTGCCCCCCGAGCTGTCGCACAACGCACGGCGTCTGCTGCAAAAGCTCAATATTTCGGTTTTGACAGGAGAAAAGGTCACCGAGGTGACTGAGACGTCCGTGCTGACCGCGAGTGGCAAGCTCATCCCGTCAGAGCTGGTGGTCTGGGCTGCGGGGGTCAAGGCACCCGACTTCCTCTCCCAGCTGGACGGTCTGGAAACCAATCGGCTCAATCAACTGCTGGTCAGCCCCACCCTGCAGACCACCTTGGATCCGGCCATTTTTGCCCTTGGGGATTGTGCTGCCTGCCCGTGGGAAGAGAAGCAAGGCTGGGTGCCACCTCGCGCCCAGGCGGCCCACCAGCAAGCCACCCTGTTGCTAGCGAACCTGCAACGGCAACTGCAGGGCAAACCGCTGCGGACATTTGCCTACCGCGACCTGGGTTCGCTGATCTCGCTGGGCAAATACAGCACGGTGGGCAGCCTGATGAGCTCCCTGTCACGCAAGAGTTTGTTCATCCAGGGACAGTTCGCGCGCCTGATGTACCTGTCGCTCTACAGCAAGCACAAGATGGCCCTGTATGGGCTGGGAAGAACATGCCTGGCGACGATAGGCCGGCTGCTTTCCAAGCGCGCCGAACCCCAAGTCAAGTTGCACTGACATGCCCCGATCGGCTTGCTTCAGAAAGCCGATCATCCGCTCTTCTTCATGTCCGTCACTCTCCTCCTGTGGCGGACTTCTCTTTACTTCCGATCAGTCAGGGTTTTATCGGCGTGCAGTGCTGACGGGACGTCACGGCCGGCTCTTCGACCAACCCATCAGCGGGTGAGAGAACGCGGAGCCACCGCCGCCCCCAAGCGCCAGCGCGTCGGGGACACGGCGAGCCGGCTCGGGATATCGCCCACGCAAAGCAAAAAGCCCAGCTCGTAGTGAGCTGGGCTTTTACTGCGTGCGAATCTTTGATTCGCTCAGCGATGGGGGAGTCTGGCGGTGTCCTACTTTCACACGGCAAGGCCGCACTATCATCGGCGCTAAGGCGTTTCACGGTCCTGTTCGGGATGGGAAGGGGTGGGACCACCTCGCTAAGGCCGCCAGACATAAACTGTCAACAAACTAGAAGAAGCCTGGAAGCCGGTTGGCTTCCATTTCGAATTGGGTAATCGATCGTACGTCGCAC
>NZ_FXAG01000014.1 GCF_900177275.1 Pseudogulbenkiania subflava DSM 22618 | reverse complement strand
ATCTCGCCGTACGGCGTGGCGCGGATCGCGCCGGCGAAGATTTCCACGGTGTAGGCGCAGGTGTTGAGCGCGAACGCCAGCAGCGTGCAGTTGATGCCTTCGCGGAAGAAGGCGTCCAGCAGCGGCTGGGCGCGCACCGACTCGATGCTGTAGATGCCGGTGTAGAACACCAGGAGCTGGATGTAGAGCGGCGTGCCGCGGAACACGTAGGTGTAGAACCACACCGGGCCGCGGATCAGCGGGTTGGGCGACACGCGCGCCACCGCCAGCGGCACCGCCAGCACGAAGCCGATGCCGATCGAGGCCACCAGCAGCCACAGGGTCATGGCGACGCCGGTGATGTGATAGCCGTCGCTCCACAGATAGGCTTGCCAGTATTGCTGCAGGATCTCGTTCATAGCTCAGCCTTTCTGACGCCGACCGAGTAGCGGCGCTCCAGCCAGAGCAGGGCGCCGTTCGATACCGTGGTGATGGCGAGGTAGATCAGCCCGCCTACGATGCTGAAGTAGAACAGTTTCATCGAGCTCTTGCCGGCGTCCTGGGTCGCCTTGACGATGTCGGCCAGTCCGATGATGGACACCAGGGCGGTGGCCTTGATCATCACCTGCCAGTTGTTGCCGATGCCCGGCAGCGCGAAGCGCATCATCTGCGGGAACAGCACGCGGCGGAATACCAGCCACGGCTTCATGCCGTAGGCGGTGGCGGCCTCGAGCTGGCCGCGCGGCACGGCCTGGAAGGCGCCGCGGAAGGTCTCGGTGAAATAGGCGCCGTAGATGAAGCCCAGCGTCACCACCCCGGCGAGGAAGGGATCGATGTCGATCTGCTCGATGCCAACCCACTCGGTGGCCTGGTTGAGCAGCATCTGCAGGCTGTAGAACAGCAGCAGCATGATGACCAGGTCGGGCACGCTGCGGATCAGCGTGGTGTAGGCGGTGGCGACGTGTCGCAGCAGTCGATGGCTGGACAGTTTGGCCGACGCGCCGGCCAGTCCGATCAGGACGGACAACAGCATCGACACCAGTGCCAGCTTGATGGTCTGGAGCGTTCCCTCAAGAATCAGTGGGCCAAAGCCTTCCAGAAACATGGCATTCTCCTTCAGAAGCCCCGGCGGTGTATCGGCAAGTGGGTGTGCCCCGCCTCGGCTTCACAATCACAAAGACGCACGCCGGAGACACCGTAACCACGGCTGTCTCCGGAGCATGCACGTCCCAGTCCTGCCCGTTGGGGGCAGGACCGAATCAGTACCGATCAGTTGTAGATGTCGAAGGAGAAGTACTTCTTGGCAAGGCGGTCGAAGGTGCCGTCCTTGTGAATCTCGGCGAGTGCCTTGTTGACCTGCTGGCGCAGATCGCTGTCTTCCTTGCGCAGGCCGATCGCGGTACCGGTGCCCAGCGTTTTCGGATCTTTCAGCTCGGGGCCGGCAAAGGCGAAATCACGGCCCTGCGGGGTCTTCAGGAAGCCGATGTCCGCCTGCACTGCATCCTGGAGGGCGGCATCCAGGCGGCCCGAACTGAGGTCGGCCAGCACCAGGCTCTGGTTCTGATACGGCACCACGTTCACGCCCTTGGGCTCCCAGTAGGCTTTGGCGTAGGTTTCCTGGGTGGTGCCCTGCTCGACGCCGATACGCTTGCTCTTCAACGATTCGGCAGTGGGCTGCAGGTTGCTGCCCTTCTTGGCGACCATGCGCACCGGGGCGTTGAACATCTTGTCGGAGAAGGCGATCTGTTCGGCACGCTTCTCGGTGACCGAGAGAGACGACAGGATGCCGTCGAACTTCTTGGCCTTGAGCGCCGGGATCATGCCGTCGAAGTCGTTCTCGACCCACACGCATTTGGCTTTCAGTTTCTCGCAGATGGCGTTGCCCAGATCAACGTCGAAGCCGACCAGCTTGCCGTCGGCGGCTTTCGATTCGAACGGAGCATAGCTGGCATCAACGCCGAAGCGGATGACTTTCCAGTCTTTTGCAGAAGCGCCGACGGACGCCAGCGACAGCATCAAGCATACAGCCAGTTTCTTCATGATTTCTCCTCGGCCAATCTTGGCTCTTATTTCGCGGCAACCGTGGTGGCGGGCACGCCGCAAGCATGTGGGGTGAAGGTGGGTTTCGCGGTCGAGGGCGCGGGGCGGCATCGCCTCTCGCCGGTCCCGAACCTCGACCGCGCGACGATCATTTCAGTAAATCGGCGCGCCAGCAATCGCCCTCCCTGCACCATGGCCCTCGCCGCTGCGCCGCACAAAACCAGAACAAATTGCCAATATATCGTTTAAAAACAAATACATGATCCGTTTTTATATGACAACGGCCGGAGATGAAGACCGACACGCCACTTCCCGCATCTGTACGTGACTGTCGCGATTACGAAATCAGCCTGACAACAGAATGCGGACAAGCGGGATGGCCCACTTTCCGCTATACTCGCGCGCCTTCCAGAAGCAAAGCGGAGTAAGAGCAGTATGACGACCAACGCCTGCGGCGTGGATTTTGGCACGTCCAATTCGACCGTCGGGTGGCACCGCCCCGGCCAACCCAGCCTACTGGCGCTGGAAGACGGCAAGGCGACCCTGCCGTCGGTGGTGTTCTTCAACGCCGACGAAGACACGGTGGCCGTGGGCCGCGCCGCACTCGGCGAGTACCTCGAAGGCTATGAAGGCCGGCTGATGCGCTCGCTCAAGAGCATCCTCGGTACCAGCCTGATGAACGGCCAGACCGAGGTGCAAGGGCGCGTGCTGCGCTTCCTCGATTTGCTGGCGATGTTCATCGACGGCCTCAAGACCCGCGCCGAGCGCCAGGCCGCGCGCCACTTCCGCCAGGCGGTGTTCGGCCGCCCGGTGTTTTTCGTCGACGACGATCCCAAGGCCGACAGGTTGGCCGAAGACACGCTGGGCGAGATCGCGCGCCGCGCCGGTTTCAGCGACATCGAATTCCAGTTCGAACCGATTGCGGCCGCCTTCGACTACGAGAGCCGCGTCGAACGCGAGGAACTGGTGCTGGTGGTGGACATCGGCGGCGGCACCTCGGACTTCACGCTGATCCGCGTCTCGCCGGAGCGCGCCGGCAAGCTGGACCGGCGCGACGACATCCTGGCCAACTGCGGCGTGCACATCGGCGGTACCGATTTCGACAAGCAGCTCAGCCTGTATGCGGTGATGCCGCTCCTCGGGCTCAAGAGCCGCCTGAAAAGCGGTGCCGAGATGCCGTCCAGCTACTACTTCAATCTCGCCACCTGGCACACCATCAACTTCGCCTACACCCGTCAGGCCCTGGCGAGCCTGAAGGACGTGTACAACGAGGCACTGGAAAGCGACAAGCTCGACCGGCTGTTTTCGCTGGTCAACAAGCGCGCCGGCCACTGGCTGGCGATCCAGGTGGAAGCGGCCAAGATCGGGCTGTCGTCGAGCGAGCTGGTCACCCTGCCGCTCGACGAGATCGAAGCCGGCCTGCGGCACGACATCACCCGGGCCCAGTTCGACCAGTCCATCGCCCAACAGATCGACACCATCGAGAACACCGTGCGCCGCCTGTTGGTGGACGCCAACGTCAAGGCCGATGACGTCGATACCGTGTTCTTTACCGGTGGCGCCAGCGGCGTGCCGCTGCTGCGCCAACGCATCGCCGCCGTCCTGCCGACGGCACGGGCGGTGGAAGGCGACCTGTACGGCAGCATCGGCTGCGGATTGGCGTTGGACGCGGCACGGCGCTTTGCCTGAGCGACATCTCGCGACCGGCGCCGGCGGCGGGCGTTCCTGAGCAGGACAGGTTTCCCCACCCGATTGACGGCCCCGTCGCGGCAAAAGCCGCTTTGACCGATTTGGCACTAGCGAGGCCGCAAAGCAGCGCTCAGCCTTAGATCCCCTCGACGGCGCGGCCAATCCGGCTTCTGCGCCGCCCTCCCCCTGCGGGCTTGCCCGGGGATGGGCATGGGGCATTGAGCTGGACTATATTTCAATAATTCTTGTAGTATTGATTTATGGAAAAGCACACCGCCACCAAGCTCTTCGAATCCCTGTCTTCCGGGGTCCGTCTCGACATCTACCGCCTGCTGGTCAAGTGCGGCCAGGACGGCATGGTCGCCGGGCAGATCGCCGCCACGCTCGACCTGCCGCCCAATAACGTGTCTTTTCACTTGAAGGGCATGAACCATGCCGGACTGGTCACGGTGGAGCAGGAAGGCCGCTTCCAGCGCTACCGGGCCAACCTGCCCCAGATGCTCGAATTGATCGCCTACCTGACAGAAGAATGCTGCGCCGGCCACCCGGAGCAATGCTTCGACCAAACGCCGGGAGCATGCTGCCCGGAGGCGGCGCTTCCGCCGATTTCCACCACGCCGTCCGAAAGCTGAACCGATGAATGTCCTGTTCCTGTGTACCGGCAACTCCTGCCGCTCCATTCTGGGCGAAGCCACCTTCAATCACCTGGCGCCGGAAGGCTGGCATGCGATGAGCGCCGGCAGCCGGCCGACCGGCCAGGTCCACCCCCGCTCGCTCGCCCTGCTGGCGCGCGAGGGCATCTCGACCGAAGGCTATTGCAGCAAGTCCTGGGACGCGCTGCCGGCCACCCCGGACATCGTGATCACGGTCTGCGCCAGCGCCGCCGGCGAAACCTGCCCGGCCTACCTCGGCCCGGTACTGCGCACCCACTGGGGCGTGGAAGACCCGGCCCACGCCACCGGCACCGATGAAGAGATCGACGCCGCCTTCATGACCGCCTACCGCATCCTGCGCGCCCGCATCGAGGCCCTCCTGGCACTGCCGCTGGCGGAGCTGCAGCAGGACAAGGCGGCGCTGAAGGCCGAGATGGACAAGATCGCCACCCTTACCGCGTAAAGGAGATTCACCCATGGCAACGATTCAGGTATTCGACCCCGCGCTGTGCTGCAGTTCGGGCGTCTGCGGCGTGGACGTCGACCAGGCGCTGGTGGCCTTTGCCGCCGACGTGGACTGGCTGAAGCAGAACGGCGGCCAGATCGACCGTTTCAACCTGGCGCAGCAACCGCTCGTCTTCGCCGAGAACGCCGCCGCCAAAGCGTTCCTGGAGCGCTCGGGCCAGGAGGGACTGCCGCTGATCCTGGTGGATGGCGAACTGGCGCTGGCCGGCCGTTATCCGCGCCGCGCCGAACTGGCGCGCTGGGCCGGCATCAGCCAGCTCGCGGTGGAAGCGAAACCGGCATCGGGCTGCTGCTCCGGCAGCGGCTGCTGCTGAACCCGCGAGAAAGGACACTCATGCTGTTCCTCGATCATCTCCCTCCGTTTTTGTTCTTCACCGGCAAAGGCGGCGTCGGCAAGACCTCGCTGGCGTGCGCCACCGCGATCCGGCTGGCCGACCAAGGCAAGCGGGTGCTACTGGTCAGCACCGACCCGGCGTCCAACGTCGGCCAGGTGTTTGGCGTCACCATCGGCAACACGGTAACGCCAATCGACGCGGTGCCGGGATTGCGTGCGCTGGAAATCGATCCGCAGGCCGCCGCCCAGGCCTACCGCGACCGCATCGTCGGCCCGGTGCGCGGCGTTTTGCCGGAGACGGTGGTCAAGGGCATCGAGGAGCAGCTGTCCGGCGCCTGCACCACCGAAATTGCCGCTTTCGACGAATTCACCGCCCTGCTGACCGATGCGGCGCTGCAGGCCGACTACGACCACATCGTGTTCGACACCGCGCCGACCGGGCACACCATCCGCCTGCTGCAACTGCCGGGCGCCTGGAGCGGCTTTCTGGAGCAAGGCAAAGGCGATGCATCCTGCCTCGGCCCGCTGGCCGGACTGGAAAAGCAGCGCAGCCAGTACCAGGGGGCCGTGGCGGCCTTGTCGGACGCCCGCCGTACCCGCCTGATCCTGGTCGCCCGCGCGCAGCGCGCGACCTTGCGCGAGGTGGAACGCACTCACGAGGAGCTGGCAGCGATCGGGCTGACCCAGCAATACCTGGTGATCAACGGCATCCTGCCGCAATCGGAAACGTCGGGCGACGCGCTGGCGGTCGCCGTCTGGCGGCGCGAACAAGCGGCCCTGGCGGAACTGCCACTGGTGCTGCGCGACCTCCCCACGGACCACGTCCCCCTGATGCCGTTCAACCTGGTCGGGCTGTCGGCGCTTCGCCAGATGCTGTCGACCCCGGAAGTTTCCGCTGGCGACAGCGTCGACGCCGTGGCCCTATCCGATGCGCCCGATCTGGCCACGCTGGTCGATGGCCTGATCGGTGACGGGCACGGCCTGATCATGCTGATGGGCAAGGGCGGCGTCGGCAAAACCACGCTGGCGGCCGCGGTGGCGGTCGAGCTGGCCAGTCGTGGCCATCCGGTGCACCTGACCACCTCCGACCCGGCCGCCCATCTCGCGGAAACGCTGGAGGGCTCGCTCGCCAACCTGAGCGTCAGCCGCATCGATCCGCGCACGGAAACCGAGCGCTATCGTCAGCAGGTGCTGGCCACCAAGGGCAAGAACCTGGATGAGCAGGGGCGCGCCATGCTGGAAGAAGACCTGCGCTCGCCGTGCACTGAAGAGGTTGCCGTGTTTCAGGCGTTCTCGCGCGTGATCCGCGAGGCCGGGCGGAAGTTCGTGGTGATGGATACCGCCCCCACTGGTCATACCCTGCTGCTGCTTGACGCCACCGGGGCTTACCACCGCGAAGTGGCCCGCCAGATGGGGGCCAGCGGCATGCATTTCACCACGCCGATGATGCAGCTGCAGGACCCGGCCCAGACCAAGGTGCTGATCGTGACCCTGGCCGAAACCACGCCCGTGCTCGAGGCCGCCAACCTGCAGGCCGACCTGCGCCGAGCCGGCATCGAGCCGTGGGCCTGGGTCGTCAACAACAGTCTGGCCATGGCCAAGCCGGGGTCGCCCTTGCTGCGGCGCCGGGCTGCCACTGAACTGGCGCAGATCGATGCCGTCGCCTCCCGCCACGCCCAGCGCTGGGCGGTCGTGCCGCTGCAGCCTGACGAGCCGGTCGGCGTCGAACGGCTGCAACGGCTGACCCGTCACGGAACGGCATCGGGAGAGAACATCACCATGAACGATGAAACCTACAACGCCGAACCGCGCGTGCCCCGCAAGCAGGAGGAGAAGTAAGCAATGGATTTACCGCGTCGTTTAGTGGCCGAGTGGCTGGGGACGGCCTTGCTGCTGGCCACGGTCGTCGGCTCCGGCATCATGGCCGAGCGCCTGTCCGGCGGGAATCTTGGTGTGGCGCTGCTGGCCAACGCGATTGCCACCGGCGGCGGTTTGGTCGCGCTGATTCTGACCTTCGGCGGCGTCTCGGGCGCCCACTTCAACCCCGTGGTATCGCTGGCGGCGGCGCTGCGCTGCGAACTGTCCGGTCGCGAGGCCCTGCTCTACGCGCTGGTGCAGCTGATCGGCGCGTTTTGCGGCGTGGCTGCGGCGCACGGCATGTTCGGCGAGCCATTGTTCTTCGCCTCGCAGCACATCCGCACTGGGCCGTCGCAATGGTGGAGCGAGTTCGTCGCCACCTTCGGCCTGCTGGCGGTGATCTTCGGCTGTTCGCGCAGTCGGCCGGATGCGGTGCCCTACGCCGTGGCGTCGTACATCGTCGGCGCCTACTGGTTTACCGCGTCCACCTCGTTCGCCAACCCGGCGGTGACGCTGGCGCGCGCCGCCACCGGTACGTTTTCCGGCATCCGCCCGATCGACACACCGGGCTTCATCGTGGCGCAACTGGCCGGCGCGCTGGCCGCCACCGTGTTCTTCGGCTGGCTGCTGCGCGACAAGTCGCCGCTGGCGCTGGACCTGATGGCCAACGCCGCCGAGGACCGCGCGGCCAGGCCACTGCACGACTGATCCCTTCGGCTGGCGACGGACGAGGGTTGTCGTAGCGCCCCGAGCCCGGCGGGCACGTCCTCGGTCTCAGTGCGGCGCCGCCAGTTCCGGGAACGCCTCGTCCACGCTGAGGATGGCGCCGGACTGGGCGCCATCGTAGCCCGGCAGTTGACCGATGTCGTGGCGGAATTCGGCACTTTGCAAGGCGGCGATCATGCTCTGTAGCGCGGGATGGTCCAGCGTGGCGCGCCGCACCAGGAAGAAATAGCGCTCGGTCTGTAGCGGCAGGAAGTCCAGGTCGAAACGCCGTGCGGCCGTCTCGATGCCGAGCCCGACGTCGGCCATGCCGCTGGCGATGAACGCTGCCACCGCCGCATGGG
The DNA here is from genome assembly GCF_900177275.1 of Pseudogulbenkiania subflava DSM 22618. Classification (GTDB taxonomy): domain Bacteria; phylum Pseudomonadota; class Gammaproteobacteria; order Burkholderiales; family Chromobacteriaceae; genus Pseudogulbenkiania; species Pseudogulbenkiania subflava. The sequence goes on along the minus strand of NZ_FXAG01000014.1, from coordinate 101,162 downwards.
TCAGTTCCGCCTGCTCATAGCCGTGCACCTGGAGCGGCGACACGCCGGCTTTCTGCAGCAGCTTGTCGAGCAGCAGCCGCGTGCCCGAACCCGGCTGGCGGTTGACGAAGCGCACCTCCGGCCGCCCCAGGTCGGCGATTTCGTAGATCTTGCGCGGGTTGCCGCGTACCACCATCAACCCCTGGCGCCGTGTCACGATATGGATGACGCGCTGCTCGTGGCGGTCGAAATGCTCGGCGTAGCTGGCGGCGATCGTGCTCTGGAATTCGCCCAGCGGCACGTGAAAACCGGCCAGGTCGCACTCCCCCGCATGCAGCGCCGCCACGGCGTCCTGGCTGCTGCGGTACTTGAGGTCGATGGCCATGCCGGCGGCGCTCAGGGTCCGCACCAGCATTTCCACGGCAAAACCATGGCTGGCGTGCAGCCGCAGCGGTGCGCCAACCGCCTGCAGTGCGTGACGCAGCTCGGTCTCGATTTCCGAGGCCAGCGTTTCCAGCAAGGGCCCGATGCGCGCCTTGATGCGGCGGTTGGCCCACACCAGTTTCTCCCCCAGCGGCGTCAGCCGCGCCCCCTTGCCGCGCGCCATTTCCAGCAGTGGCACCCCGAGGGCGTCCTGCGCCTGCTGCACCAAGCCCCAGGCATGGCGGTACGAGGTGTCGCAGGACTTGGCGGCGGTCAGCAGGCTGCCGTGCGTCTGCACCGCGGTCAGCAACTCGATCAACCGGAATGGAATCGCGTCGCCGCTGTCGGCGGCGAGTTCCCATACCAACTGGCTTCGCACCCGCAGGCGCTGTGTCACATTATGTTTTGATTGCATAATCATCCGGCAATCCGGTTCATATTGAAAAGCACCCCATAACCTAGCACACTGCGGCTCATTACGGCTTTCATTATGTTTTTGGAAGCATATGGAATGGCGTGTTCTCAGTCATTTATGGTCGGATTGGGACAGATCGTCCGCGCTTTTCGGCGTGACAATCAAAGATGTCCGAGAATGATTGAGGGCAGGCTCTCAAAACCGGCTCACGATCTGTCGCAAGCCCCCCCTCGGCGGGGTGAAGAGCAGCACATGAGCCCCGATCAGGGGCGCGCAGCAAGATCGGGAACAGGTTTTCAACAGGGGATATCCAATGACGACCGAACAAGACCTGGCGCAGGCGTCGCTCCAGGCCATCCTCCAGACGCACCAGAACCAGCCCGGCGCCTTGCTGCCGATTCTGCACGACGTGCAGGATGCGCTGGGCTTCATCCCTGACTGGGCGGTGGCCGACATCGCCAAGGCACTCAACCAGTCGCGCGCCGAAGTGCACGGTGTCATCACGTTCTACCACCATTTCCGCACCACGCCGCCGGCGCAGCACACGCTGCAGATCTGTCAGGCCGAGGCCTGTCAGGCGCGCGGCAGCCGCGAGCTGACCGCGCACGCCGAACAGGTGCTGGGCTGTAGCCTGCACGGCCAGAGCGCCGATCAACGCATCGGGCTCGAGCCGGTGTACTGCCTGGGCCTGTGCTCCACCGGTCCGAACATCCAGCTGAACGACAAGATGGTCTCGCGCGTCGACGCCGCCAAGCTCGACCGCCTCCTGGCCAGCGTGAAGGAGGCCCAATGAGCATCCGCCTGTTTGTCCCGAGAGATTCCGCCGCCCTCGCCCTGGGCGCGGACGACACTGCCGCCGCCCTCGCCGCCGAAGCCCAGCGCCGTGGCGTCGACATCGAACTGGTGCGCAATGGCTCGCGCGGCTTGTTCTGGCTCGAACCGCTGGCCGAGGTGCAGACCGCACGCGGCCGCGTGGCCTACGGCCCGGTCGAGGCCGACGACGTGGCAGAGCTGTTCGACGCGCTGATTCAGGGCGCGGAGCACCCGCTCGGCCACGGCCTGACCGAGGAAATCCCCTATCTCAAGAACCAGGAACGCCTGACCTTCGCCCGCGTCGGCATCACCGACCCGCTGTCGCTGGCCGATTATCAGGCGCATGAAGGCTTTGCCGGCCTCAAGCGCGCGCTGAGCATGGACAGCGCGGCGATCGTGCAGGAAGTGCTCGACTCCGGCCTGCGCGGCCGTGGCGGCGCGGCGTTCCCGACCGGCATCAAGTGGCGCACCGTAGCGCAGGCCGAAGCCGCCCAGAAGTACGTGGTGTGCAATGCCGACGAGGGCGACTCCGGGACCTATTCGGACCGGATGGTGATGGAAGACGACCCGTTCATGCTGATCGAGGGCATGACCATCGCCGGTATCGCCGTGGGCGCGACCCAGGGCTACATCTACGTGCGCTCCGAGTACCCGCATTCGTTCGACGTGCTGAACCAGGCGATCAGGTTGGCCGAAGACGCCGGCTTCCTCGGTGAGAACATCCTCGCTTCCGGCAAGCGCTTCCAGCTCGAAGTGCGCAAGGCCGCCGGTGCCTACGTCTGCGGCGAAGAAACCGCGATGCTGGAGAGCATCGAGGGCAAGCGCGGTGTGGTGCGCGCCAAGCCGCCGCTGCCGGCGCTCTCGGGCTTGTTCGGCCAACCTACCGTGATCAACAACGTCATCTCGCTGGCCAGCGTGCCGGTGATCCTGGCGCGGGGTGCAGCGTTCTACGCCAACTACGGCATGGGCCGCTCCAAGGGCACGCTGCCGTTCCAGCTCGCCGGCAACCTGAAATACGGCGGGCTGGTGGAAAAAGCCTTCGGCCTGACCTTGCGTGAATTACTGCAGAATTTTGGCGGCGGCAGTGCCTCCGGCCGGCCGATCCGCGCGGTGCAGGTGGGCGGTCCGCTCGGCGCCTACCTGCCGGAGTCGCAGTTCGACACCCCGCTGGATTACGAAGCCTTCGCCGCGCTCGGCGCCGTGGTCGGCCACGGTGGCATCGTGGCCTTCGACGACACCGTCGACATGGCCGAGCAGGCGCGCTACGCGATGGAGTTCTGCGCCATCGAATCCTGCGGCAAGTGCACCCCCTGCCGCATCGGCTCGACGCGCGGCGTCGAGGTAATCCAGCGCATCCAGAAAGATGAAAAACGTCCGCAGCAGATCGGCCTGCTGCGCGACCTGTGCGACACCATGCTGCACGGCTCGCTGTGCGCGATGGGCGGCATGACACCCTACCCGGTGCTGTCGGCACTCAACCATTTCCCGGAAGACTTCGGAGGTGCAGGCGAATAAATCTGCTGCACAGCGCAATACCGGCCCGGCGAGGCTCGGCGTACCACGTGTACGGCCGCGCTTCTCCGACCCGCCTTGCGACGCTCGCGACGATTTCTTCACCCGCACCAGGGAGAAAATGATATGGATTTGAACACGATTCACGACACCGACTTCGGCACCCCGGCCCGCGTCTCCGAGCGCATGGTCACCCTGGAAATCGACGGCCAGCAAGTCACCGTGCCGGAAGGCACCTCGCTGATGCGCGCCGCCGCCGAAGCCGGCACCATGGTGCCCAAGCTGTGCGCCACCGACAGCCTGGAGCCGTTCGGCTCCTGCCGCTTGTGCCTGGTCGAGATCGAAGGTCGGCGCGGCTTTCCCGCCTCCTGTACCACCCCGGCCGAGGCCGGCATGGTGGTGCGCACCCAGAGCGACAAGCTGCAGAGCCTGCGCAAGGGGGTGATGGAGCTGTACATTTCGGACCATCCGCTCGACTGCCTGACCTGTTCGGCCAACGGCGACTGCGAGCTGCAGGACATGGCCGGCGTCACCGGCCTGCGCGAAGTGCGCTACGGCCTGGCCGGTGAAAACCACCTGGACAGCCCGAAGGACGAGTCCAACCCCTACTTCAGCTACGACCCGTCCAAGTGCATCGTCTGCAACCGCTGCGTGCGCGCTTGCGAGGAAACCCAGGGCACCTTCGCGCTGACCATCTCCGGCCGCGGTTTCGATTCCCGCGTCTCGCCGGGACAGAGCGAGGCCTTCATGGAGTCCGAATGCGTCTCCTGCGGCGCCTGCGTCGACGCCTGCCCCACCGCCACGCTGCAGGAAAAATCGGTGATCCAGTTCGGCCAGCCCGAGCACAGCAAGATCACCACCTGTGCCTACTGCGGCGTCGGCTGCGGCTTCAAGGCCGAGATGAAGGGCAACCAGGTGGTACGCATGACGCCGTGGAAAGACGGCAAGGCCAACGAAGGCCACGCCTGCGTCAAGGGCCGCTTCGCCTGGGGCTACGCCACCCACCCGGACCGCATCACCAAGCCGATGATCCGCAGCAAGATCACCGATCCGTGGCGCGAAGTCAGCTGGGAAGAGGCCATTGCCTACGCCGCCAGCGAGTTCAAGCGCCTGCAGGCCAAGTACGGCAAGGATTCGATCGGCGGCATCACCTCCAGCCGCTGCACCAACGAAGAAACCTATCTGGTGCAGAAGCTGATCCGCGCCGGCTTCGGTAACAACAACGTCGACACCTGCGCCCGTGTCTGCCATTCGCCCACCGGCTACGGCCTGGGCCAGACCTACGGCACCTCGGCCGGCACCCAGACCTTCAAGTCGATCGAGCACTCCGACGTGATCCTGGTGATCGGCGCCAACCCCACCGATGCCCACCCGGTGTTCGGCTCGCGCATGAAAAAACGGCTGCGCGAGGGCGCCAAATTGATCGTGATCGACCCGCGCAAGATCGATCTGATCAACAGCCCGCACATCAAGGCCGACTACCACCTGCCGCTGAAACCCGGCACCAACGTGGCGATGATCACCGCGCTGGCGCACGTTATCGTCACCGAAGGGCTGCTGGCCGACGACTTCATCGCCGAGCGCTGCGAAGAAAAATCCTTCCACGACTGGAAAGACTTCGTCGCCAAGCCGGAAAACTCGCCGGAAGCCACCGCCGAGATCACCGGCGTGCCGGCCGAGCAGGTGCGCGGCGCTGCCCGCCTCTACGCCACCGGCGGCAACGCGGCGATCTACTACGGCCTCGGCGTCACCGAGCACAGCCAGGGTTCCACCATGGTGATCGGCATCGCCAACCTGGCGATGGCCACCGGCAACATCGGCCGCGAAGGCGTCGGCGTCAACCCGCTGCGCGGCCAGAACAACGTGCAGGGCTCGTGCGACATGGGTTCCTTCCCGCACGAACTGCCGGGCTACCGCCACATTTCCGACACCACCACCCGCCAGCTGTTCGAGCAGGCGTGGGGCGTGGAGCTGGACCCGGAACCGGGGCTGCGCATCCCGAACATGTTCGACGCCGCGCTGGCCGGCAGCTTCATGGGCCTGTACTGCGAAGGCGAGGACATCGTGCAGTCCGACCCCAACACCCAGCACGTCACCGCCGCGCTGTCGGCGATGGAATGCATCGTGGTGCAGGACATCTTCCTCAACGAAACCGCCAAGTACGCCCACGTGTTCCTGCCCGGCTCCTCGTTCCTGGAAAAAGACGGCACCTTCACCAACGCCGAGCGCCGCATCTCGCGCGTACGCCAGGTGATGAAGCCCTTGGCCAAGTACGCCGACTGGGAAGTCACCCAACTCTTGGCCAACGCCCTGGGCCTGAAGATGGACTACACCCATCCGTCGCAGATCATGGACGAAATCGCCCGCCTGACACCGAGCTTTGCCGGTGTCAGCTACGAGAAGATCGACAAGCACGGCAGCGTGCAGTGGCCGTGCAACGACGACGCACCGGATGGCACCCAGACCATGCACATCGACGGTTTCGTGCGCGGCAAGGGCAAGTTCTTCGTCACCCAGTACATCGCCAGCGATGAAAAGGTGAACCGGCGCTTCCCGCTGATCCTCACCACCGGCCGCATCCTGTCGCAGTACAACGTGGGCGCGCAGACGCGCCGCACTGCCAACAGCATGTGGCATCCGGAAGACGTGCTGGAGATTCATCCGCACGACGCCGAGGAGCGCGGCATCAAGGATGGCGACAGCGTGGCGGTGACCAGCCGTGCCGGCGAAACGGTGCTGCACGCCAAGGTCAGCGAGCGCATGCAGCCGGGCGTGGTGTACACCACCTTCCACTTCCCGGAATCCGGTGCCAACGTGATTACCACCGACAATTCGGACTGGGCCACCAACTGTCCGGAATACAAGGTCACTGCAGTGCAGGTGCTGCCGGTGACGCAGCCTTCCGAGTGGCAGCAAAGCTACCAGCGCTTCAACCAGACCCAGCTCGAACTGCTCGAGCAGGCCGGAGAAGGCAAGGCATGATGGGAGCGCCCGAGTCCTCTCCCAGCCCGGGTGGCGCCACCACCCGCCAGGTGCAAACCTGGCAAAACGGGGTGGTGGCCGACAGCCTCGACACCTTGGCCGAAGAAGTGCCGGTGGCGCTGGAGTTCAACGGCATCTCGCACGCGGTGATGCTGGCGACTCCGCTCGACCTGGAAGACTTCGCGCTGGGTTTTGCCATCAGCGAGGGCATCGTCGACTCGCCGAAAGAAGTGTTCGACATCCTGGTGGAGACGGGCTGCGACGGCATCACGGTCAAGCTCGAGATTGCCGCCGGCTGCTTTGCCCGGCTCAAGGAAATGCGCCGCAACCTCACCGGCCGCACCGGCTGCGGGCTATGCGGCACCGAAAGCCTGGCGCACGCCATTCGTCCGTTGCGCCCCCTGTCGCAGCCGCGAACGCTGGATGCCGAGGCGGTGCGGCGTGCCCTGGCCGGGTTGCGCCGGCATCAGGCGCTGCAGCAAGTCACCGGGGCGACGCACGCCGCCGCCTGGTGCGACGACCGCGGCGAGCTGCGTTTGCTGCGCGAAGACGTCGGCCGCCACAACGCCCTCGACAAACTGATCGGTGCGGCACTGGCCTCGCGCCCCGCCGAGCGCGATGGCTTCGTGGTGGTCACCAGCCGCGCCAGCATGGAAATGGTGCAGAAAACCGTGACCGCCGGCTTCGCCACCCTGGTGGCGATTTCGGCCCCGACCCGGCTCGCGATGGATCTCGCCCAACAGGCCGGCCTGTGCCTGATCGGCTTTGCCCGCCCCGAGCGCTGGGTCGCCTACAGCCATGCCGACCGTATCGCCGCCCCGCTCCCACGCTCCTCCGATTGAAACCGAGAACGCACCATGGATACACATCACCTGACCCGCATGGCCAACCAGATCGGCAGCTTCTTCGAGGCCATGCCGGATCGCCAGGAAGCCCTCGCGGGTATTTCGCAGCACATCAAACGCTTCTGGGAACCGCGCATGCGCCGCGAACTGCAGCAGTACCTGCAGCATGGCGACGGTGCCGAGTTGAGCGGGATCGTGCTCGAAGCGCTGCAGGCCGATGACGACTGGAAGGTCTGATCGCCTGCGCGGGTAGCACCAACGCCCGGTACCCGAAGACGGTTGCCGGGCCGTTTTGATGCGGCGTGTCGACCACGCCAACGGCACCGCCCGATTTCGCGAACCCGCTCCCCGCCTGCCCCCTTGTCATCACCCTATGGCGGATGTGCCTCCCGCTCCACCCTGCTCTTGGGGCGCATTCGCACACACCTCACGCGCCCAGCGTCGGAAACGCCCGATCACGCCGGTCAATCGGGTCGACTCCCGCAGCACCAGAAAATAGCCGCGCGGCGTCGTGACCGGCGCATCGGCCAGGCTGACCAGTTGTCCGCCTGCCAGCAGATCCTGCACCAGTGGCAGCCAGCCCAAGGCCACGCCCTGTCCGCTCATGGCGGCCTGAAGCACCAAGGGATAATTGTTGAAAGCCTGGAATTGATGACTGCCCACCACGGCGAGCGGCTGCCGGTGGTCGGAGCTCAGGGCGAGCTGCTGGGGCACCTGAGAAAAAATGACCAGCTGAAACTGCGGTGGACCTTCTGGCCGTTTTTATAGTGGCGGCTCAAACCGCCTCAACGGGCGGTGAGGCGATCGAGATCCACCGTATCCACCTCGGCGTGATGCCCCAGGACCTGACGCAGAAAATGGTGCATGCCGGGCGCTTCACCGGTAGTGACGAAACGATAGTCCGGCACGGTGCCCGGGGGGCTGGAGAGGCCGTGCCGCTGCAAAAGGCGTTCGGCCTGCAGGCTTACCGCCCGTGCCGGATCGATCAGCTTGACGCCGGCGGGCAGCGCCCGCTCGATCAGAGGGGAGAGAAACGGGTAATGAGTGCAGCCCAGCACCACCTGGTCGACGGTGTGCGCCCGCAGGGGGTGCAACTGACGCTCCACCACACGCTGCGCCTGTTCGCTGGCGAGGTCGCCACTCTCCACCAGTTCGACGAAGCCATCGCCCGGTAGCGGCAATATGTCGACACTGTCATCGTATTGCGCCTTCAGCTCCAGGAACTTGTCACCCTTCAAGGTGGCGCGGGTCGCCAGCACGGCGATCTGCCCGCTGCGCGAGTGCAGGGCCGCAGGCTTGACCGCCGGCTCCATGCCGACGATGGGCAACTCGGGGTGGCGCCGGCGCAATTCACGCGCGGCGGCGCTGGTGGCCGTGTTGCAGGCAATGACGATCAGCCTTGCCCCCTGGTCGACCAGGTAGCGGGTGATTTTTTCCGACCGGGCCAGAATATCCTCGTGGCTGCGGCCGCCATAAGGGCAGTAGGCGCGGTCGGCGAGATAGATCACCGGCTCCTGCGGCAGCAGCCGGGTCAGCTCGCGCCACACCGAGAGTCCGCCCAGACCGGAATCGAACATGCCTATCATCGTTGCCCTACCCTTTGTTGCGTCATCATGGCCGTCGTCGCCCGACGGGTATCATTTCGTTGTGGTTGGTTGTCGCCGGAGCGATCGAAAACGCCGCCTCCCCTGGGGGAAAGCGGCGTGTTGACCGGCACGGGGTGGTGTCGCCACCCCGGCGCAAGGCGCCTTGCCTTCAGGCGAATCGCGTGCGCGCCAGCGTGTCCGCTGCGCGGCTGGTGGCGATACCGTCACGCTCGGCCATCTGGAACACTTCGTCCAGCGTCCCGGAGATGGCGCGCACACGATCTTCCACGCTGTCCACCGGTTCTTGCAGGTACTCGGCGCAGACCTTGATGATGCCGCCGGCGTTGATGACGTAATCCGGAGCGTACAACACGCCGGCATCGCGCAGCATTTCGCCGATGTCATCGGTGGCGAGCTGATTGTTGGCCGCGCCTGCGACGACGGAGCATTTGAGCCGTGGCAGGGTCTGCCGGTTCAACACCGCGCCCAGGGCGCAGGGGGCGAACACATCAGCCTGGGCGTCGACAATCTCGTCGGGAGATACGACGCTGGCGCCGAATTCTGCCGCAGCACGCTCGCCGTTGGCACGGTCGATATCGGCCACGATCAGCCGGGCTCCCGCCTCGTGCAGGCGACGGGCGAGATCATACCCGACATGCCCAAGCCCTTGCACGGCCACCGTCAGGCCATTGACCGAATCGACGCCGAGGCGATGACGCACTGCCGCTTCGATACCCACGAACACGCCCAGCGCCGTTGCCGGCGACGGATCGCCAGTACCGCCCAGATCGCCCGACAGGCCGGCCACATAGCGGGTCTGCTCACGCACGAAGGTCATGTCGGCCGGGCTGGTGCCCACGTCCTCTGCCGTGATGTAGCGGCCACCCAACTGGTCGATGGCGCGGCCCAGGGCACGGAACAGTTCGGGCGACTTGCTGGTGCGGGCGTCGCCGATGATTACCGCTTTGCCGCCGCCGATGGGCAGGCCAGCCATGGCGTTCTTGTAGGTCATGCCACGCGCCAGGCGCAGTGCATCGGTCGCCGCGACGGTGCTATCGGGGTAAGCCCACATGCGACAGCCGCCCATGGCCGGGCCGCGGTGCGTGTTGTGGATGGCGATGATGGCTTTGAGACCGGATTGGGAATCGGAGGCGAAAACGACCTGCTCATGCCCGTCGAAATCGGGCAATTCAAAAATGCTCACGGTATCTGCTCCATAACGTGTGGTTATCGGGCACCCTTGTTGTGTTGCGGTGGGTGCGGCCCGCCTGCCCGGCAATTTTGTCACCGAACGGTAACAGCATACCCAATCGCGACGCGCCTGTGTACCACTGCGTCGACCGAGGAAGGCTCTGCGGGAGATGGTGCATCGCAAGGTGTTGTGCCAGCCCATCAGGTGTCGTCATCGGGAGATTTTCGGCACGTATCGAGATCAATCAATTTTCATAATGATCGTGCAGACTCCGCGAAATATTGCCTTGCATTTGCAACCCGACAACCGGCAATAATTCGATCGGCAATTACATTTAGTTTTCATTATGATATAGCGATGCCAGCCTGAAGAGTGGCCGTGACAGAAAAGGCAGAGACAAAGAAGCACAAGAAAGCCCTGCCGATAGGCGGCACCCCCAATTCCACGCTACTGGCGGGAGCTAAGGCATGGCAGCGAGGCTCTGCTGGCGTTGCTGAAAAAAGAACGACAAAAAAGGGAAATGCATGAAACGTATTTTCATTGGGGTAGTACTGAGCCAACTCGCCGTGACGGTGCTGGGGAGCCTGCTGCTGCTCGACCAGGGTGCGGGCATGGCAGCCGCAGAGTTTACCAGCACGGCCATCGTGCTGCTGGCGGCCAGCACCACCTGGTTGGTGAGCCAGGTGTTCAGGCCGCTCAGCCGTTTCGAAGGGGCGATCCACCATGTGCAGCAAAAGCATGCCCGCAACCTGACCTACCAGTACCCTGCGGTGGGTGGTGCGCTACGCACCTCGGTGGAATCGGCCAACAAGTACCGGGGCACGGTGTGCGAGACCATGGTGGGTGTACGCCACAACAACATCGTGCTGTCGATCAAGGCGGCACAGATCGGCAAGCAGATCAAGGATGCCGACAACAAGGCACGCGAGCAGGAAACCTTGGCTGAAGGCATCTTCGCCAGAACCGAGCGCAGCAGCGCCGAAATGGAAAACGTCAGTGCCAGCGTCAGCGTCATCTCCGGGGTAGCCAGCGAACTGACTCAGGGGGCCGAAATCACCAGCCAGGAAATGGCGGTGGCCAACCAGAATGCACGTGAAGCCGCCCAGATCATGACCGGCTTCACCCGGAGCATCGACAAACTGCTGGAAGACACCGAGGCGATCATCTCTAGCGTGGCCCAGATTCGCGGCATTTCCGACCAAACTAACCTGCTGGCGCTCAACGCCGCCATCGAAGCGGCGCGCGCCGGCGAGGCTGGGCGCGGTTTTGCGGTGGTGGCGGACGAAGTGCGCCAGCTCGCCGAACGCACCAATAACCTCGCTTCCAGCGTCAGCGGCAAGGTGCAGGAAATCCACGAGCAATCGCGGCAGACGGCAGGGGCGGCACAGTCGATCGCCGAGAGCATCCTCAAGGCCAGCGATGTGCTGGATGACGCTACGAGCCAGCTCAACCAGTTCGTCCAGGGCAGCCAGCAGGTCAACCGCGAGATCGGTGCCATCCAGGGCGCCATGAGCACGCTGAGCGAGAACAACCGCGACATCCATGGTAACGTCGGGCGCATGCATCAGCTGTCGGAACAGATGTCCGCGTTGATGGAGGGCAGCATCGGCCCCTCTCGGGAGCTGATCGGCTCGGCCGAACAGGTCATGGCCAAGCTCGGCCTGTTCCAGGTGGCCGACGCCGCGTTCGACCGCATCACCGCCCTGCTACGCCAGAGCAAAGTGGAGTGCGAAGCGATGCTCGACCAGCTCGCCGCCCAGGGGCTCGATCTGTTCGACAAGGCCTTCAAGCCGATTCCCGGCACCAGCCCGCAGCAGTACCACACCTGTTACGACAAGGCCTACGAGCAGCTCTTCCGCCCCTACTTCGACCGGCTGGCCGCCAGCATGCCGGGCTGCGACCTGGCGGTGATCTGCGTCGGCGACGAGGCCTACCCGCCCACCCACGTCAGCAAATACTGCCAGCCGCAGACCGACGACGTGGCGCGCAACACGCTGGTGAGCCGCGACAAGCGCTTCCACAAGGGCAACCCGATGCTGCATCGAACCAGCACCGACAAGAGCGAGTTCCTGTTCCAGGCCTACGTGCGCGACGTCGGCGACATCTTCGCGCTGGTTTCGGTACCGATCTACCACCAGGGCCGGCACTGGGGTGGCCTGATGTTCGGACTGCAGCACGAGGCGCTGCTGCAAGGCTGAAAAACGGCTTGCGGCTTGACCGTGCTCCGTTCTAAATCAAGCAAAGAGGGTGCCTTGGGCACCCTCTTTGCTTTGGGTTGACATCCCTACGCCCTCACCGGCTCCAAAGGCTCTGCCTTCGTGATAAGCGAGCCAGGTTCACGCCATTAATACGTGGCATTCCCGGTAGGCCTGTGACCATCTCAGGTGCTGGCGGCAAAGTCGCGCAGCGGGGAGCCCGACATGCGGTAGCGCACCCACTCGTCTTGCGGCGCGGCGCCGATCGACAGGTAGAAATCGATGGCGGGCTGATTCCAGTCCAGTACGCTCCACTCGAAACGGCCGCAGCGGTTTTCCACTGCAATAGCCGCCAGATGCTGCAGCATGTACTTGCCGGCACCGACACCGCGCATGGCTGGCGAAATATACAAATCCTCGAGGTACAACCCCTTTTTCGCCTGCCAGGTGGAGTAATTGAAGAAGTAGACGGCATAGCCTGCCGCCTCGCCATTCACTTCGCAGATCAGTGCGCGTGCCGGCGAGTCTTCGCCGAACAGGCTGGCTTCGATGGACGCCACGGTGGCGGCCACTTGATCACCCGCTTTCTCGTAAATGGCCAGCTCGGTGATGAAGCGCAGAATCAGCGCGGCATCTTCTCTATGGGCGGGGCGAATGGTGATGTTCATGGGGACTCTCATGTTCGTTAATGGCCTGGGTTGAGTGCGGTTGCCGCGTGGTCTGTCATTGGATGGACGATACTACTGGCGCTGTCACAATGGGCAAAGTGCATTTATTTCACTAGTTGATGACGTTTATGCATCACCCTCGCTCCGGCCGCTGGCAGCTCGGCAGGCTCAGCGCGCCGCCTCGAAACCCCGCAGCACGTTCACCGCATTGATGCCGATGTCGTCGACCATATAGCCCCCTTCCATCACGAACAGAGTCGGCCGGCCGATGCCAGCGACGGTTTCGCCGATACGCAGGAAGTCCTCGTTATCGAGCTGGAAGTGGCTGATCGGGTCATCCTTGAAGGTATCCACCCCCAGCGACACCACGACAGCATCCGGCGCATAGGCGGCGATGGTGCGGCAGGCGTGGGCGAGCGCCGCGCCATAAGCGTCCCAGGCTGTGCCGTGCGGCAGCGGGTAGTTGTGGTTGAAGCCCAGCCCGGCGCCGGCGCCCTGCTCGTCCTTGTGACCCAGGAAATAGGGGTAGGACTGTTTCGGGTCGCCGTGCAGCGACACGAACATCGCGTCGGCGCGGTGGTAGAAGATGCTCTGGGTGCCGTTGCCGTGGTGGTAATCGACGTCGAGCACCGCCACGCGTTTGGCGCCGCCGTCGAGGCAGGCCTGGGCGGCGATGGCGGCGTTGTTCAGATAGCAGTAGCCGCCCATGTACTCGGCGGCAGCGTGGTGGCCAGGCGGGCGACACAATGCGAAGGCGCTGTCTTCGCCCGCTTCCAGCGCGGCCATGCCGGTCAGGGCCAGGTTGGCGCTGGTGCGTACCGCTTCCCAGGTGCCGGCGGTGATCGCCACGCCGGCGTCCATGGCGTAGAGGCCCAGCTTGCCGTCAATGTGCTCGGGCTCGATGTCGCTGCGCAGATCGCGTACCGGCCAGATCAGCGGCAAGGCATCGTGGGTGCGGCCCAGTGCACTCCACTCGGCCCAGGCGTTTTCGAGGAAGCGTACGTAGCGCTCGCTGTGGACGCGAGCGTAGCGGGAGGTGTCGTAATCACGCGGGGTGATCACCTCGCCGAGGCCGACCGCCTGTACGCGGGCGAGGATGGTATCGGCCCGGCTGGGCATCTCGAAGCACGGCTTGATCAAGCCGTCTTTCAGTTCGGTGGCGTGATGCAGCCGGTGGGCGGGGCTGTAGATGGTCAGCATGATGTGGGGTGTCCGGTGAAGAAGATGACGGGAACAGTATGTGATCTTCCAGCGGGATTTGTTTTGCTTTGTCGACTCTCGACTGGCTAGTATTTGAGAAAGATCGACTCACCAGATGGGCAAAATGAGTGCAAACAAACCAAGGCATGAGTTGGACGGCACGGATCGGACCATCTTGCGCCTGCTGCAGCAGGATGGCGCCCTATCCAACCCGAAGTTGGCCGAACAGCTGTCGCTGAGCGTGACACCGTGCTGGCGCCGGCTCAAACGGTTGGAGGACGAGGGATATATCAAGGACTACCAGGCCAACCTCGATCGCCGCAAACTGGGCTACGACGTACTGGCCTTCGTCAGTGTGAGCTTTGCCGTGCATGCCGACGAGGCGCCCAATCGCTTCGAGGAAGCGATACGGGATCGTCCTGAGGTATTGGCCTGCCACAAGATCACAGGGGCGGCCGACTACTTGCTGCAGGTGGTGGCGGAGAACCTGGATGGCTACAGCGATTTCGTCGAGAACGTGCTGCGCAAAATGCCGGGTGTTCACTCGATCCAGTCGAGCCTCGCGCTGCGGGAAATCAAATCGTCCAGCCGCCTGCCGGTGCCGGTCTGACTCGTCGGTGGTGATTGACTGCTCGACATGAATGCCGGGAATGAGACACACGAGCGCATGCTCCAAGTCGCCTGGATGCCAGCTCAACCAGAGACAGGCCGTGCATGAGCGTATTCGCAGTACAAGCCAATGCTACGGCCGTTGCCACGGAGTCAGGCCGCCGCTTTGCCACATTGCCCGCAAAACCTCGCTCCCGCTTGCAATGCGGTACCACACTGATGGCAAGCGGCTGGAATGAGCGGTGTGCCGCATTGCTGGCAGAACCGAGACCCGACCGCATTCATGACGCGGCAACTTGGGCAGCCAATTCCACCTCCATTTGGCTGCAAACCGTTGCCATAGCCAGTCCCCGGTGGTGCGCCATTACCGTAGTTTCCACTATGGTGACTGCCGTGGTGTTCGCCGTGATGATTCCCTTCATGGCGACCTCCGTGGTGGCCACCGCCATGGTGGCCGCCAAACATTTTGTCCCAGATGCTCATGACAACCTCTCTATCCTGTTTACCCTTCACCTGAAGGCGGCAAGCTACTTTCGCAGCAGCCTCAAGCCATTCCCGACAACCAGCAGGCTCGCGCCCACGTCGGCGAACACCGCCATCCACATCGTTCCCAGGCCGCCCAAGGTCAGCGCCAGGAATACGCCCTTGATCCCCAGCGCCAGCGTGATGTTCTGGAGCAGCACGGCGCGAGTGGCTTGCGACAGGCGGATAAAGGTTGGAATTTTGCGCAAGTCGTCATCCATCAAGGCGACGTCGGCGGTTTCGATCGCCGTGTCGGTGCCCATCGCGCCCATGGCAAAGCCAATGTGGGCACGAGCCAGGGCCGGGGCGTCGTTGATGCCGTCGCCCACCATGCCCACCGGGCCTTCTTTTTCGAAGGATTCGACGGCTTTCCGCTTGTCTTCGGGCATCTGGTTGCCGCGAGCCTGGTCGATGCCCACTGTCTTCGCAATCGCTTCTGCTGTGTGAGGGTTGTCGCCGGTCAGCATGACCGTCTTGACGCCTAATTCGTGCAGTTCGGCGATGGCGTCGCGACTGGAATGCTTGACCGTGTCGGCCACAGCGAACAAAGCCAGTACCCGGTGTTCGTCGATGAGCATGACGACGCTTTTGCCCTGGCGTTCCAGCTCGTCGAGACGCGCCTCAATCGACGGGGAGCAGCGCTCGAGCTCATGCACCAGGCGATGGTTGCCCAACAAATACGTCTTGCCGCCAATGACCCCGCGTACACCGCGACCAGGCAGCGCCTCGAAGGCCTCAACCGGATCATGCACGCCCACCTCGCCATCGACCGCGCGGGCGATGGCTTGCGATACGGGGTGATCGGAACGCCCGGCGAGACTGGCCGCCAGGCGGCGGCAATGTTCCGCTGTGACGTCAACAAGCAGCTCGAAGTCGGTTTGTTGCGGTTGGCCATGGGTAATGGTGCCGGTCTTGTCGAGCGCCAGCCATTTCAGCAGGCGGCCTTGCTCCAGATAGCTGCCACCCTTGATCAGAATGCCATGACGGGCGGCGGCGGCCAGGCCGCTGACGATGGTGACCGGGGTGGAAATCACCAGCGCGCAGGGGCAGGCGATCACCAGCAAGACCAGTGCCTTGTAGATCCAGTCGTGCCAGCTGCCGCCCAGCAGCCAGGGCGGCAGCATGGCTACGGTCAGGGCAATGGCGAACACGGTCGGGGTATAGACGCGGGCGAACTGGTCGACGAAGCGCTGTGTCGGTGCTTTTGAGCCTTGTGCTTGTTCGACGGCGTGGATGATGCGCGCCAGCGTGGTGTTGCCGGCCGTCGCCGTCACCCGGTAGTCGAACGAGCCGGACTGGTTGATGGTGCCGGCAAACACGGCATCACCCTCGGCCTTGTCCACCGGCAGGCTCTCGCCGGTGATCGGCGCCTGGTTCACCGTTGAGCGGCCGTTGACGATCTCGCCATCCAGGCCGATGCGTTCCCCCGGCTTCACTCGCACGAGGCGGCCGACTGTCACCGTCGCGGAGTCGACTTCCCTCCACGAACCATCAGCCTGCTGAACGGTAGCTTTCTCTGGAGTGAGCGTCAGCAAGCCCTCAATTGCGTTGCGGGCACGGTCAAGCGACTTGGCCTCGATCAGCTCGGCGAGCGTGAACAGCACCATCACCATGGCCGCCTCGGGCCACTGCCCCAACAACAGTGCGCCGGTCACGGCGATGCTCATGAGGGCGTTGATGTTCAGGTTGCGGTGACGAATCGCCACCCACCCTTTCCGATAGGTGGTCAGGCCGCAGGGCAGGACAGCGATGATCGCCAAGGCGGCGGCCATCCAGTCCGGCGCACCGCTCCAATTCGCCGCTTCCGAGGCGAGCGCGGCAATGCCGGCCAGCGCTAGTGGCCACCAGGGCTTCTTCGGTTCGACTGCGGCGGCGAGTCGCCCTCTGTCGTCCGGCACCTCCGGCTGGAAGCCGAGCGAGCGCACCGCGTCCAGGATCGGACCCAGTGCATCGGGGGCGTGTACCACCGTCAGCACGCGCTGCATCAGGTTGAACTCCAGGCTCCTGACCGACGCCATCCCACCCAGCCTCTTGCGGATAAGTGCCTCTTCGGTGGGGCAATCCATCTGCATGATACGCATGGAGGTTCGAATACCGTCCGCAACGACCTCAGGCGTAGCCAAAGCACCAAAAGCCATGGGGACGGGAGCACAACACTGGCCACCGGCATGATCATGAGGATCATGAGCATGGTTATGGCCATGCTCATGGCTATGGGACGCCACCGACACCACACGATATTTCGGGCTTGCATCGCGGCGAGGCAGGACGGTAGGCCCCTCACCTTGGGCAGGGTGTTTATCGTGGTCGTGGTCGCAGCAGCCGGCCATGGTGAAACTCCGTTTTTCATCGTATGCTTCACATTGAACACCCTGTAGTTGCTACAGGGTCAAGCAGCGAAGGGCAACAGATGAAAATCGGTGAATTGGCAAAACAGGTGGGCTGCCCGGTCGAGACGGTGCGTTATTACGAGCGCGAAGGACTCCTCCCGGCCGCGCTACGCGACAGCGTCAACAACTACCGGCACTACGACCACAGCCACCTGGAGCGACTGCTGTTCATTCGGCGCTGCCGAGCCCTGGATATGACCCATGAGGAGATTCGCGTGCTGCTGCAGGCGCGTGTTGAACCCGACGCCAGTTGCGAGTCGATCAATGAGCTGATCGATGCCCATCTGCACCACGTGCAGGCGCGCATAAGCGAGCTCAAGGCGCTCGAAGAGCAATTGGCAGAGCTACGGGGCCACTGCCAGACGGCTCAAGCCACCCGCGACTGCGGCATCCTGCGTGAACTTGACCAGCCGGCCGATGCTGAGTGGCATGCTCCTGCAGCAGCGCCGAGCCATGTTGCGGGCAGTCGCTGCGGTCACGAGTCGATTCCTGCCTCGCGCAAACACTGATACGGACAGCCCCGTCGCTCCACTGTCAGCACCTCAACCACTTCCTCAGATGCCTGGTCATATTACATGTTGCCCATTTCCCGCTCGATTGGACGGCTCGACATTAACGCCGTGAATCTGCTGCTGGCGGTACCGATTGGCATGCTCGCCGCCGGCGTGACCAGCCTGTTCCGACACGCCATCGATGTCGGCGATCGCGTGCTGTTCGGCTCGGCACAGGATATCACCGTGATCATGGCGCAGCTCGACTGGCGCTGGCGCTTGTTCGTTCCGGCCCTTGGCGGGGGGCTGGCCGGCCTGATCCTGCTGTACGCGCAGCGCAAGCATGGCGCGTCGCATGGCGAGTACATGGATGCGGTATCGGACGGAAACGGTCGTCTTCCGCTGTGGCCCTCCCTGCTGCGCAGCCTGTCTTCGCTGGCGTCCATCGTTTCCGCCGGCTCCATCGGCCGCGAAGGGGCCATGGTGCAGCTCGCGGCGGTGACGGGGTCGCTGACCGGGCGGCGCTGGGCCAGCGAGCGTCAGCTGCGCCTGATGACCGCCTGCGGCGCGGCGGCGGGCCTGGCCTCCGTCTACCACACGCCGCTGGCGGGGGCCATGTTCGTTGCCGAAATCGTGTTGGGCGCCCTCACCGTGGATTTGCTGGTGCCGTTGTTCGCCTCGGCGGTCACCGCCTCGCTGACGATTCTCGCCTTCGGCCATCACGACGCGCCGTTCGCCCTCGCCTCGGGCGTTGCCGTGCCGAGCCTGGGCGTCTACTTGCTGATCTTGCCGATCGGCCTGCTGGCCGGCTTGTTGGCGCCGCTGTTCCTGCTGGTGCTCGACAACAGCAAGCAGGCTTTCCAGCGGCTGGCCATCGCGACGCCGTGGAAGATGACCTTGGGCGGTCTATTGATGGGGGCCATCGCCGTGTTCATCCCCGAGGTGTGCGGCAATGGCTATGCGCCGATCATCGATATTCTGCAGGGGCATCCGCTGTCCGAACCGGTGCCGTGGGCGCTGCTGGCGAAAATCGCGGCGACGGCATTGATCGTGGGGTCCGGCGCGGTGGGCGGTATCTTCACCCCGTCGCTGTTCATCGGGGCGGCGCTGGGGGCGATTGTCGCCGGTGCCGTGGCGATGTACCCGGTGCTGCCCCAGGGCGATGGCACCCTGATCGCTCTGATTGGCATGGGGGCCTTCATGGCGGCGGTGAGTCACGCCCCGCTCATGGCGGTACTGATGGTGTTCGAAATGACCATGAACGCGGGCCTGCTGTTGCCGCTCATGGCCGGGAGCATCCTGGCGTACGCCGTTTCGCGGAAGATCCGGACGAATTCGCTCTACGACGTGCTGAACCGGCGCCATGCGCACCTGGCGCGGGTCGATGAGCTGCACGATACCGAGCTGATGTCGCTCCTGGAGCCCGTGACCACCCATCTGGCGCCGTCGACGACCGTCGCCCAGGCCAACACGTGTTTTCAGCAGACCCGGACGCGTTACCTCTACGTCATCGACAGCGCCGGCCGCTTCGTCGGCGTGGTCTCGATCCACCGCCTGACCGCCTTGCTGTGCGATCATCCCGAACGGCAGAGCGACGCGATCGCAGAGCTCATCGAGACGGCCTTCGAGCTCTTACCGGCTCAAGCGAGCCTCAAGGATGCCTGGACCCTGTTCGCCACGTGCCCGCTGGAGCGCATACCGGTGGTAGACAACCTGGACGCCCGGCGCTTTCTCGGCGTGGTCAGCAAGCGCCAGGTGCTTGGCAGGCTGCAGATCCTGGCGCGGCGCTAGCTTTTCGGCAAAGTGAGACAGCCAGGATTTCACCCTGACCATGACGTCGACTCGTCGTCGCTCCGCCACGCGGTGCTCCTTTCGCCACACAAGTCCGCTTCCCACGCCTCCGCGGCAAAAAAGCCTTGGGCATGATCCAAGGCTTTCTCTTTGCTGCCAGAACTCGGTCGGCCAACGGATCAGTAGCCGACGGTGAAGCGGCGGCGCGAGTGACTCGGCGTTTCCAGTTCGTCGGCCAGCGCGATGGCGTAGTCTTCCATCGAAATCCAGCTCTTGCCCTGGGCGTCGATCAGGAGTTCATCGGCACCGATGCGGAACTGGCCGGTGCGCTCGCCCGGTTCGAACAGCGCGGACGGGGACAGGAAAGTCCAGTCCAGCGCCGATTCGCCGCGCAGGGCATTCAGGAAGTCGCGACCGGCACTCGCCTCGGCCTTGTAGATCGCGGGGAATTCCGGGGTGTCGATCAACTGCACGCCGGGAGCGACGTCCAGGCTGCCGGCGCCGCCGACCACCAAGAGGCGCGGCACGCCGGCTTGCTTGACCGCCGAAATCAGGCTGGCGGCGTTGCTCGACAGGAACATCGAGGCGCTGATCACGGCATCGTGGCCGGCCAGGAGCGGAGCCAGGGTGGCCGGATCGGTAGCGTCGGCCTGCTTCAGCGTCACGCCGGCACGGGGCTCCACCTTGCCGATATCGCGGGCGATGCCGGTGACCTGGTGGCCGCGTTGCAGCAGTTCGGTGGCGAGACGCGAGCCGACGCGGCCGCTGATGCCGATGATGACGACGTTCATGGTGTTCTCCTTGAGGGGTCATGCCGTGTCACGTCGGACACGGCGAAAAGGGGGTAACTAACGAGAAGGTTCCGCTGGTAGCCTCGATGGCTTGCGCTGCGCTTCACCTATCCTGCGGCGAGCTCGAATCCGCTCAAATGGCACAGCTGCCGTTGGCACAGCCTGGCTGGGCCTCCGCCGCGGGGGCTTCGGCCAACGTTGGCCGTCCCTGCCGTTCGAGGTAGCTCCGCCAGGCGGAAGGTTGGCCGAAGAAGCGGCCGGCATCGAGCTGCGTCAGCACATCGCCTTGTTGCAACGCGAAGGTCGGGAAGCCCCGCCCGCCGACCTGACCCAGCAAGTGACGGCTGGCGGCGATATGGGCCTGGGTCGCTGCGCCTTCCTGGCGGGCGAACTCGGCGGCGAAGTCTGCCGGGTCGAGGCCGATGTCGATCGCCAGCTGGCCCAGCACGTCGGTGTCGGCAATGCGGCGCCCTTCGACGTAGTGGGCGATCTGGATGCGCTTGAGCAAATCGGCGCCGCGGCCGCCGAGCGCTTCGGCGGCGAGAATGGCCGTGGTCGGCGGCGTGGAGTCGAATACCGCACCCGTGTCACGCAACAGGCCGTCGAAGTAAGCCTCGCCGAACGCTTGCCCGGTCAGGGCGGCGATGCGGTGGTCGTGCGGCATCACGTAGTTGCGCAGCGCCGCGCTCACCGGCTGGCGGTTGGCACCACTCATCATGCCGCCACCGTGCAGCTCCACGCGCAGTCCCGGGATGGCGCGGGCGGCTTCGACCAGCGGCGCGGCGCCGTAGCACCAGCCGCACAGCGGGTCGTAGAGGTAATGCAGTACGGTCGTGCTCATGAGTATGTCCTTGCGGCGAATATCGGTATGGGCTGCATGGTAATGGTTCGGAACGGTACAAAAAACCGCATAATGGCGATCAGTTTGTTGCATGAATCGAGCAAATCATGGATCGATTGAAAGCCATGCGCGTATTCGTCGAAGTGGCGGAACGCGGCAGCCTGTCCCACGCCGCCGACAGCCTGGACATGTCGCGTGCCATGGTGTCGCGCTACCTGGCGGAACTGGAGGAGTGGGCAGGCGCCCGCTTGCTGCACCGGACCACGCGCAAGCTGAGCCTGACCTCGGCCGGCAGCGAAATGCTGCCGCGTTGCCGCCAGATGCTGGCGCTGGAGGACGAGATACAGGCCGCCGTCACCGCCCCCGAGGCCGCGCCGCGCGGCATCCTGCGCCTGACCTGCAGCGTGTGGCTGGGGCAGTCTTACCTGGCGCGGGCGGTGGCGGATTACGTCAAGCGCTATCCCGCCACTGCGGTCGACATGCAGCTGCTGAACCGCTCGGTGAACCTGGTGGAGGAAGGGATCGATCTGGCCATCCGCATCACCAACGACCTCGATCCCAACCTGATCGCGCGCAAGCTGGGGCTGTGCCGCTCGGTGGTGTGCGCCTCGCCCGGCTATCTGCAACAGCACGGCACGCCGCAGCGCGCCGAGCAGCTGGCGCTGCACAACTGCCTGACCTATTCCTACTTCGGCAAGAGCCTGTGGGCGTTTTCCCGCGACGGGCAGCCGGTCTCGGTGCCGGTGGGCGGCAACGTCAGCGCCAACGAAACCGCCGCCCTACTGGAAGCGGCGCGCCAGGGCGTCGGCATCACCATGCAGCCGCTGCAGGCGGCCGCGCCCTTGCTCGATACGGGCGAGCTGGTGGCCGTGCTTGGCGACTACCAACCGCGCGACATGGGCATCTACGCGGTCTATGCCTCGCGCCGGCACATGCCGGCGACACTGCGCACCATGCTGGATTTCCTGGCGGAGTCGTTTGCCGGCGACGCGATGTGGCAGGAAAGTTGAGATTCAGGCTGCGGGCGTCGCGGCCGACAACAGCTCGGAAATCACCCGCCTGAGCCAGCGGTTGCCCGGATCGTGATGGTAGCGCTCGTGCCAGTGCTGCTTGACGGCGTAGTCAGGCAGCTCGAACGGCACCGGGAACACCTTGAAACGGCCACGCCCTTCCAATACCTGCGCCAGCCGCTCGGGAATCATCACCAGCATGTCGGTCTGCTCGACGACGAAGGCGATGCCCAGGTAGTTCGGCACGCGCAGCGCGATGTGGCGGGTGATGCCCTGGCGGGCGATTTCCCGATCCAGGATCAGGTGGCCGGTGCCTGAGGAGGTGACCACGGCGTGCTCTTCGGTTTCGAACTGCGCCAGGGTCAGCTCGTCCCGGATGCGCGGGTGGTCGGTGCTGGCCACGCACACGTAGCGCTGGCGGAACAGCGATTGCTGGTAGAAGCCGGCTTCCAGCTGCGGCATGAAGCCCAGCGCCAGATCCGCCTCGCCCGTTTCCAGCATGCGCGGCGTTTCAGCCGACAGCGGCACGATGTCGATGTGCACGCCGGGTGAGGTCTTGCGCAGATGCGCCCACAGTTTGGGCAGCAGCACCAGCTGGCTGATGTCAGTCATGCTGATACAGAAGGTGCGCTCGGAACTGGCCGGATCGAAATCGATGCGGTGGCCGAACACCAGGTCCAGCGCATCCAGCGCCTGGCGCACCGCGCGCTCCAGCTCGCGCGCCATCGGTGTCGGCTCCATGCCGTTGGCGATGCGCACGAACAGCGGGTCGTCGAAATGCTCGCGCAGCTTCGCCAGCGCGATACTGACGGCCGGCTGTCCCAGACCCAGATTGTCCGCGGCGCGCGTGACGCTGCGCGTCTTGTAAATCTCGTCGAACACCTGCAGCAGGCGCACGTCCGCTGTCTGCATTTCCCCTCCGGAACTATTCGTTTTTCGAATGACGTCCATTGATACCATTGCATGGACCGAATGTCGACCGCTCACTACATTGAGAGCCATCACAACAAGGCCTTGAACGCCTTGAGTTGGATCAGGAGTTTCGAATCCGACTTGGCGCCAGGCCCACACGTATGGAGACAGCTCATGTTGGAACTCGGTCGACTCGACGATCTGCCCGCCGATTACCGCGCTGCCCTCGGCGCCCAGAACCTGGTGCCGCTGTGGCCCAGCCTGCGCGCCGTGCTGCCCCCGGGCCAGCCGCGTCCGCGCACTCAGCCTACCTGCTGGCACTACGAGGCACTGCGCCCGCTGCTGATGCAGGCCGGCGAACTCACCCCAATCGAAAAAGCCGAACGCCGCGTGCTGGTGCTGGCCAACCCCGGCCACGGCCTGGAGAAGATGCAGGCGAGCTCCGCCATCTACCTCGGCATGCAGTTGCTGCTGCCGGGCGAGATCGCGCCGTCGCACCGCCACACCCCGAACGCGGTGCGCATGATCGTCGAGGGCGAAGGCGCCTACACCACGGTGGACGGCGAAAAATGCCCGATGCAGCGCGGCGACCTGATCCTCACCCCGACCGGCCTGTGGCATGAGCACGGCCATGACGGCGATGCCCCGGTGGTGTGGCTCGATGTGCTCGACCTGCCGCTGGTCTATTACATGGAAGCCTCCTACGTCGAGGAAGGCGTCCCGCAAACCATCAGCGGCGAAGGCAGCGAGCGCGCCTACCTGCGCGGCGGCGTGGCGCCCTCCCCGATTTTCAGCCGTAACGCGCCGCGCTACCCGATGCTGCGCTATCCCTGGGCCGATGTGCGCGTTGCCCTGCTCGCCCTGGCCGAGCGGCAGCCAGCCGGCGAAGCGGTGCAGGTGGCCTACGTCAATCCGGAAACCGGCGGCGATTGCCAGAACATCCTCGGCTTCTCGGCGCTGATGCTGCGCCCGGGCGAAACGCTCGCGCTGCCGGCGCGTTCGCCCGCCGCGGTGTTCCACCTCATCGAAGGCGCCGCCACGGCCGAGATCGACGGCAAGACCTTCACGTTGGCCGAAGCCGACACCTGCTGCGCCCCGGGTTTCGCCCCGGTGACGCTGCAGAACGGTTCTGCCGACACCCCGGCCTTCGTCTTCATCGCCGACGAAGCCCCCCTGCACAAGAAGCTGGGACTCTACGAAGTCCGCCACCGTGGCTGACGCTTTCAGCCGAGTCAGACACCCTGAGGAGACAGACATGACACAGACCCTACCCGTTATCGTCGCCGGTGGCGGCATCGGCGGCCTGGCCGCCGCCCTGGCCCTGGTGCGCCAAGGCTTCAGCGTCAAAGTGCTGGAGCAGGCGCCGCAGATCGGCGAGATCGGCGCCGGCATCCAGCTCGGCCCCAACGCGTTCCACGCTTTCGATGCGCTGGGCATCGGCGACAAGGCACGCAGCCGCGCCGTCTACACCGACGAAATGGTGATGCACGACGCGCTCGACGAAACCCTGGTCGGCCGCATCCCCACCGGCGAGGCGTTCCGCCAGCGCTTCGGCAACCCCTACGCCGTGATCCACCGCGTCGACGTGCATCTGTCGCTGCTGGAAGGCGCCCAGGAAACCGGCCGCGTCGAGTTTCTGACCGGGACGCATGTCGAGCGCGTGGAACAGGATGCGGATGGCGTCACCGTCTACGACCAGCACGGCAACGCCTATCGCGGCATCGCCCTGATCGGTGCCGACGGCGTCAAGTCGGTGGTGCGCAAGCAGTTCGTCAACGATCCCCCGCGCGTCTCCGGCCACGTGGTGTACCGCGCCGTGATCGACAAGAAGGATTTCCCGGAAAACCTGCAGTGGAACGCCGCCAGCATCTGGGTCGGCCCGAACTGTCACCTGGTGCACTACCCGCTGCGCGGCGGCGAGCAGTACAACGTGGTGGTGACCTTCCACAGCCGCGACAAGGAAGAATGGGGCGTCACCGAAGGCAGCCCGGAAGAGGTACAGAGCTACTTCCAGGGCATCTGCCCCAAGGCGCGCCAGTTGATCGAGCTGCCCAAGAACTGGAAGCGCTGGGCCACCGCCGACCGCGAACCGATCGACATCTGGTCCTTCGGCCGCGTCACGCTGCTGGGCGATGCCGCTCACCCGACGCTGCAATACCTGGCCCAGGGCGCCTGCATGGCGCTGGAAGACGCCGTGACGCTGGGCGAAGCGCTGCGCGTCAACGGCAACGACTTCATCAAGGCGTTCGAGCTCTACCAGCGCTCCCGCATCGCCCGCACCGCGCGCATCGTGCTCTCCGCCCGCGAAATGGGCCGCCTCTTCCACGCCAAGGGCGTGGAGCGGCTGGTGCGCAACGAGCTGTGGAAAGGCCGCAGTGCGGAACGCTTCTACGACGCCATGGAATGGCTGTACGGCTGGAACGCCGACAACTGCCTGGCACACGGCTGAGGGGGGAACGACATGCTGAAGCTCTACAACTTCTTCCGCAGCGGCACTTCATACCGCCTGCGCATCGCGCTGAACCTGAAGGGTCTCGACTATGAGTATCTGCCGGTCGACCTGCGCAGCGAGCAGCACCTGGGCGAGGCGTTCAAGGCGCTCAACCCGCAGGGGCTGGTGCCGGCGCTGGTGGAGGGCGGGCACACGCTGATCCAGTCGCCCGCCATCATCGAGTGGCTGGAAGAGCGCTACCCGACTCCGGCACTGTTGCCGGTGAATGCCGACGACCGCGCCCGCGTACGCGCCTTGGCGGCGCTGGTCGGCTGCGACATCCATCCGCTCAACAACCGCCGCGTGCTGGAGTACCTGCGCCATCAGTTGGGTTGCGACGAAACCGCAGTACTCGCCTGGTGCGCGACCTGGATCGAGGCCGGTTTCGGCGCTCTGGAAGCCCTGCTCGCGGCCGACGGCAAACGTGGCGACTTCTGCTTCGGCCACACGCCGACGCTGGCCGACGTGTACTTGGTGCCGCAGGTCGAGAGCGCACGCCGCTTCGGCGTGGACCTGTCGCCCTACCCGAACATCGTCGCCGTGGACCGCGCCTGCGCCGAGCTCGACGCGTTCCGCCGCGCCGCCCCGGCGGTGCAGCCCGACGCGCCGCAGCCGGCCACGGCTTGAACCCGATTACCCCCACCCACACGAAATCAGGAAGAGACCACCATGAACTACCTGTTTGCCCCCGTTGCCACCGTCAGCCTGCCAGTGGCCGGCACCTCCGACCAGTTCCCGGTCCGTCGCGTCTACTGTGTCGGCCGCAACTACGCCGCCCACGCCCGCGAGATGGGTTTCGATCCCGACCGCGAGCCGCCGTTCTTCTTCTGCAAGCCGAACGATCCGGAATCGGTCGTGCCGGTGGCCGCCGGTGAAACCGTGACCATCCCCTACCCGGCCCAGACCAGCAACTACCACTACGAGATCGAGCTGGTGGTAGCCATCGGCAAGGGCGGCAAGAACATTGCCGTGGAAGATGCGATCAACCACATCTTCGGCTACGCCGTCGGCCTCGACATGACCCGCCGTGACCTGCAGATGAAGATGCGCGAGATGGGCCGCCCGTGGGAAGTGGGCAAGGCGTTTGACTACTCCGCCCCGATCGGCGTCCTCAGCGCACGCGACCGGGTCGGCGAGATCACCCGCGGCGAGATCGTGCTGACCGTCGACGGCGAAACCCGTCAGAAGAGCGACCTGACCCACCTGATCTGGTCAGTGAGCGAGACCATCGCCAACCTGTCCACCCTGTTCGAGCTGCAGCCGGGCGACCTGATCTTCACCGGCACACCGGAAGGCGTCGGCGCGGTCGAGCGCGGCCAAACCATGGTGGCCCGCGTCGACGGCCTGGCCCCGATCACCGTCAAGGTGGACTGATCCGTCATCCCGCATTCGCACCACAACAAAACGGAAGCGGCGTGCACGACACGCCGCCCAGCACACTACATAGGAGATAACCCATGCGCGCCTCTCTGGACGTCCAGCACTTCATCGATGCCCTGCCGTTTTCTCGGCTGCAACGCGGCATTCTCTGGCTCTGTTTTCTGGTGGTGGCGGTCGACGGCTTCGACACCGCCGCCATCGGCTTCATCGCCCCCGCCATCCGCGAGGAATGGCATTTGACGGCGGCGGCGCTCGCTCCGCTGTTCGGCGCCGGCCTGTTCGGCCTGATGGCCGGCGCCCTGCTGTTCGGCCCGCTGGCTGACCGGGTCGGGCGCAAGACCATCCTGGTGCTGTCCGTGACCTTCTTCGGTCTGGCCAGCCTGGCCTCGACCGCAGCGCCGGACCTCACCTGGCTCATCGTGCTGCGCTTTCTCACCGGCCTGGGCCTGGGCGGCGCCATGCCCAACGCCATCACGCTGACCTCCGAGTATTGCCCGGGCACGCGGCGCTCCAGCCTGGTCACGCTGATGTTCTGCGGCTTCACCGTGGGTTCGGCACTGGGCGGTCTGGCCTCGGCGCAGATTCTGGCCAGCTTCGGCTGGCGCGGCGTGCTGTTCCTCGGCGGTGTACTGCCCCTGCTGCTGGTGCCGTTACTGCTGCGCAGCCTGCCGGAATCACTGCGATTCCTGGTGTTGAAGCGCCGTCCGCAGGCCACGATCGACGCCGTGGTAGCGCGCCTGTCGCTGGGGCAGTCGTCCCACCCGGAATTGACCGCGCATGAAGCCAGCGACCAGGCGCCCATCCGCGAGCTGTTCCGCGCCCCGTTCGCCTTCGGCACCGTGCTGCTGTGGGTGAGCTTCTTCATGAGCCTGTTGATCATCTACCTGATCTCGAGCTGGCTGCCGACCCTGCTGCACAACACCGGCGCCAGCCTGAGCCGCGCCTCGTGGGTCACCGCCACCTTCCAGATCGGCGGCACCCTCGGGGCCATTCTGCTGGGGCGCCTGATGGACCGATTCGGCGCCTGCCGTACCCTGGCGATTACCTACGTGATCGGCGCCGTCTTCGTGACCCTGTGCGGTGCCAGCGCCGGTCAGCTCTGGCTGCTGGTCCTGGCGGTATTCGGTGTGGGCTTCTGCGTCAGCGGCTCGCAGGTGGGGGCCAACGCCCTGGCCGCGGCGTTCTATCCGACCAGCAACCGCGCTACCGGGGTGAGCTACGCCAACGCCGTGGGCCGTTGCGGCTCGGTGGTGGGGTCGCTGTCCGGCGGCTGGCTGATGTCGATGCAGCTCGACATGGGCGTGATCCTGAGCCTGCTGGCGGTGCCGGCGCTGATCGCGGCGGTGGCGATCGGCTCGCTGGGGCGGGTCAAGAGCCGGGTCGAGGCGCATGCCGCAGTGCAAACCACTACCGCCAGCTCACTGGCCTCGTGATGCGAGAAGCCGCTTACCCTGCCGTAGCGCCATCTCCGGCCGGTGAGGCTTGCTCGACCTTCAAGCCCCAGATCACTGAGACCGTCTGAACTTGACGCTAGTGATCCTTCTCATGCCCGGGTGTCCGCACCCGGGCATGGCTTGATTGGCAAACACCGAGAACACCATGCTGCTAAAACCATTACAAACTGGCGTGGCTCTGAGCGCCGTGACTCTGTGCAAAACGAGCTTTACCAAGTTTCGGGGAGGGCTGTTTAGGGGGGGGCGGGTCGGCTCCCTCGTAAGACGTCGGCTTTGAGTTCTGTGTTCACTCTACGGATTCAGAGTGGGTCCACCGACTAAGAATTTATCGGGCTCTACCGGTGATTTCTTCATTAGAATCTTACCTATACCCATTAGCTCCAAGGGGATGAACGAATACACCCCACTTGCATCTCTGGTGGCGGTTATAATTCGTCGCCCGTTGCTTTTTTTGATGTTTTCTTTTTTTGTAAACTCTGGGCTCTCCAAAACACCAATTTCCAGAGTGTTACCGTTGGAGCTGATGAGGCTGTATTCATGTCCATACTTTGCATCACCATCCTGCGCATCAATCCAGGCGGCCATGAATCCATCTTCGGAATTACCTATTAAAGAGCCCCAGATCAACATTATGCGTCTGTCAGTGGATTCGATGGCGGCCATGCAGCCACCGCCCGAGCATGACAATTTGGTAATTTTTGCTACTGAATTTTCCATTACGCGCCTGTCATCATTCAACTTCGAAGCGATTGCGATTAGGCCACCTTTAATTCCAGAAAAAAACTGTCCTGCTCGGAATTGTGGCTCAATGACGTTTCCGATTATTTCATGAACAAATTCATCGGGCAGGGTCGACCTGACGGAGGGCGTCGTATCAATAATGAACTTCCTGTCATCCATATCCACAACGAATAGTGCGCGATATGGGCTTGCACCAGGGGTGGAAAGATCGTTCTGAAGGATTGAATTTGAGTAGTCTTCAATGGTGGTATTCGGTGGGAGTCGGGGCACTACGATCAGGCGAATGTATTCGGGGCTTGACCGGTTGTGATGAGATATAAGCGTGTCAAGTTCGGAAACTTGATCACTCGTCAGCACATGTGCGGAGTCGATAATGGCAGGCGAGCTTGCTTTATCTTCTGCCTGGACTGAAGCAGCGACAAAAAATGTGAAGACAAGTGCAAACACTCTGAAAATTGCCATGATCTTTCCTTAAAAAGGCTAACGGCCTGACGTCAGGCCTGTCGCAAGCCAAGCTCAATGCAGTGATGCGGAAATTGAATGAGCGCCCAAGGAAAACACTAAACTACGACACACCATCCGAACGATTTCACCAAAATATTGCAGCTGCCGGTTGAATCCGCCCCTTCCAGTTATAAAACAAAACGCCCCATTTTCATGGGGCGTTTGTGTTCCGGTTTGACCAGACTCAGACTCAGACCCAGCCACCCAAGAGAGCCACGCCGGTGGCCGAGATCGCCACGCCGGCACCGCGCACCAAGAGGCGGCTGGCGCGTACGCGCGCCTGGCCGGCGCCCAAGAGCAGACCGGCGGCGTGCAGCAGGCCGGAGGCCAGCACGAAGCCGGCGGCGTAAGCCAGGCCCGAGGCGTTGCCCGGCATTTCCAGGCCATGCGCCATGCCGTGCAGCACGGCGAAGACACCGATCACGGCGAGTGCGGCGGTGCGGCCGGGTTGCGTGGCGAAGGCGACCAGCAGGCCGGTGGCCACCACCGAGGCGGCGATGCCGGTTTCCAGCCCCGGCACGGCAAGGCCGGCCCAGCCCAGCGCGCCGCCCACGGCCAGCATCAGCATGAAGGTCAGCGGGCCTTGCCAGCGCGCGGTGCCGCCGATCTGCCACGACCAGAGGCCAACGGCCAGCATCGTCAGCAGGTGGTCCAGGCCCGAGAACGGGTGGACAAAGCCGCTTTCCAGACCGCTGGCACCGTGGCCGGTGTGTGCCTGGGCGGCGGTGCTCAGGGCCAGCAGCAGTGCCGCCGGAATGAGGGTGTGTTTACGCATGGGTGGTTCCTTCCTTGTTAAGTGTCAACATGCCTTTGTCTTCGATGAAGCGAATGATGTCCTGCAGCCCCTGACCGCTCTTGAGATTGGAGAACACGAACGGCCGCTCGCCGCGCATCTTTTTGGCGTCGCGGTCCATCACCTCGAGCGAGGCACCGACCAGCGGCGCGAGATCGATCTTGTTGATCACCAGGAGATCGGACTTGCAGATGCCCGGCCCGCCCTTGCGCGGAATCTTGTCGCCGGCCGAGACGTCGATGACGTAGATCGTCAGGTCGGACAGTTCCGGGCTGAAGGTGGCGGCCAGATTATCGCCGCCGCTCTCGATGAAGATCACGTCGAGACCGGGGTGGCGGGCGTTGAGCCGCGCCACGGCTTCGAGGTTGATCGAGGCGTCTTCGCGGATCGCCGTATGCGGGCAGCCGCCGGTTTCCACGCCGATGATCCGGTCGGGCGACAGCGCTTCATTCTTCACCAGGAATTGGGCGTCTTCCTGGGTATAGATGTCATTGGTAACGGCGGCGACATTATAGATATCGCGTAGCGCCTTGCACAGCGCCCAGGTGAGATGGGTCTTGCCGGAACCGACCGGACCGCCGATCCCGACGCGCAGCGGGGCTTTTTGCATGATGTTATCCTTAAGATTTACCGGGCCGTTCCCAATCCGCATCACGAGCGGAACAGCCGGCTGTACTGCGTTTCGTGTTTCATCGCCACCCAGGCGAGGCCCGGGGCGAAATTGCTCAGTTCGTCGTCGGTTAGTTCGCATGCCGTTTTCACGGCGACGGCCAGTTCCGGCAGCAGGGCCGACAGCAGTTGTTGGCCCGCGGTCTGCCCCATCGGCATCGCCTTGAGCAGCACCATGATCTGGTTCTCCAGCCAGCCCCACAGGTAGCCGGACACGGCGGGGTCTTCGGCCAACCCCAGCGTGCGTGCCGCCACCGCCCACGCCACCGGCACCGCCACGGGGGCGTCGGCCAGGATGGACGGCCAGGGTCGGCTTTGGCTCTCCGGCAGGGTGGCGAGCAGCTGGCGCAGCGAGTAGCCCATCTGCTCGGTTTCCTGCCGCAGTTCGCGGCTGTCGCGGCTGGCGAGCAGGCGCTGGTTGATGGCGACAAGCCGTGCCTCGTCGCCGGCGACCAGCGCACGGCAGGCTTGCGCCAGCAGCGCGGCCTCGAAGCAGCTGAGCGGCCCGTGCAGCACGTCGTAAAGCCAGCAGCGAGCGCTCTCGGCATCAGTCACCAAGCCGAGATCGAGCGCACTTTCCAGACCCTGCGAGTAGCTGTAGGCGCCGATCGGCAGCCCGGGGCTGGCCAGGCGCAGCAGTTGCAGCAACACGAGTCCACCGTTCATGTGCCCTGCCCGTACTGGTGCAGCTTGGGTGCGTACTGAAAGGCCGCTTCCTTGCCGTGCGAGTGATGATGGCCACCGCCGTAGGCACCGTGCTCGGGGTTGAACGGCGCCGAGAGGCGTTCGACCAGGGCACCGAGTTGCAGCAGCATCTGCGCCAGCACCTCGTCGTCCAGCAGACGCAACCAGCCCTCGCCCACTTCCAGGTGGACGTGGCGGTTGCCCAGGTGGTAGGCGGCGCGGCACAGCTCGCGCGGGTTGGCGCAGGTCACGTGCAGCAGTGCCTCGGGCGCGGCGACGATGCGCACGCGGCGGCCGTCCTCGGCCTGCAGCACTTCGCCGTGGCGCAGCGGCTGGCCGGCCTCCAGGAACAGCCCGACGTCCTCGCCGCTACTCGCGGTGGTGCGCAGCCGGCTCTTGCTGCGCAGCTCGAAGCTCATGACGAGTTCGGCGTCCCAGTGGCTGGGGTCGTCGGCGCGTCGGGTGATAACCAGCATGATCGTCTCCTCAGGTAACCTCGAAAAACCTGTTGCGCGGGTCGATTGCGGTATTGCGCGGTTGGCTGGGCGAGTTGCCTTGCAACTCGCCCAGCCACAGGCTCCCTCGCTGTACCATTTGTACTATCTCAGTCGCTGCGCTCCGGGTGCCTTGCACTCGAACCGCTCACGACGGTTTTTTGAGGCTCCCGATACATCAGAACAGAAAGTAGCGCTGCGCCATCGGCAGCACGTCGGCCGGCTCGCACCACAGCAGTTGGCCGTCGGCCTTGACCTGATAGTTCTGCGGGTCGACCTCGATCTTGGGCAGGTAGTCGTTGTGGATCAGGTCGGTCTTCTTGACGGTGCGGCAGCCCTTGACCGCCACTAGCCGCTTCTTGAGCCCCAAGGTCTCCCCCACGTTGGCCGAAAGCGCCGCCTGCGAGACGAAGGTAACGCTGCCCGCGGCGATGGCTCCGCCGTAGCTGCCGAACATCGGCCGGGAGTGCACCGGCTGCGGCGTCGGGATACTGGCGTTGGCGTCGCCCATCGCGGCGGCGGCGATGATGCCGCCCTTGAGGATCAGGCTCGGCTTGACGCCGAAGAACATCGGTTTCCACAGCACCAGGTCGGCCAGCTTGCCGACTTCGATACTGCCGACTTCGTGCGCAATGCCATGGGTGATGGCCGGGTTGATGGTGTATTTGGCGAGGTAACGCTTGATGCGGGCGTTGTCGTTGCCGGAGGCGTCGCCGTCCAGCGGGCCGCGCTGGCGCTTCATCTTATCGGCGGTCTGCCAGCAACGCAGGATGGTTTCGCCGACGCGGCCCATGGCCTGGGAATCCGACGACATCATGGCAAAAGCGCCCAGGTCGTGCAGGATGTCTTCGGCGGCGATGGTCTCGCGCCGAATGCGGCTCTCGGCGAAGGCCACGTCCTCGGCGATGGCGGGGTCGAGGTGGTGGCACACCATCAGCATGTCGAGGTGTTCGTCGATGGTGTTGACGGTGTACGGCCGCGTCGGGTTGGTAGAGCTCGGCAGCACGTTGAGTTCGCCGCAGGCCTTGATGATGTCCGGCGCGTGGCCGCCACCGGCGCCCTCGGTGTGGTAGGTGTGGATGGTGCGGCCCTTGAACGCCGCCAGCGTGGCTTCGACGAAGCCGGATTCATTGAGCGTGTCGGTGTGGATGGCCACCTGCACGTCCATCTCGTCGGCCACGGTGAGGCAGTTGTCGATCGCCGCCGGGGTGGTTCCCCAGTCTTCGTGCAGCTTGAGGCCGATGGCCCCGGCACGCACCTGTTCCCTGAGCGGTTCCGGCAGACTGGCATTGCCCTTGCCGGTGAAGCCGAGGTTCATCGGGAAGGCTTCGGCGGCCTTGAGCATCTGCGCCATGTGCCACGGCCCCGGCGTGCAGGTGGTGGCATTGGTGCCGGTGGCCGGGCCGGTGCCGCCGCCAATCATGGTGGTGACGCCGGACATCAGCGCTTCTTCAATCTGCTGCGGGCAGATGAAGTGGATGTGGGTGTCGATGCCGCCGGCGGTGACGATCATGCCTTCGCCGGCGATGATTTCGGTGGCGGCGCCGATGACGATGTCGACGCCGGGCTGGATGTCCGGGTTGCCGGCCTTGCCGATGGCGGCGATGCGGCCGTTCTTCAACGCGAGGTCGGCCTTGACGATGCCCCAGTGGTCGAGGATCAGGGCGTTGGTGATGACGGTGTCGGCCACGTCTTCGGCCAACCTTTGCCCCTGGCCCATGCCGTCGCGGATCACCTTGCCGCCGCCGAATTTGACCTCTTCCCCGTAGACGGTGTAGTCCTGCTCCACCGTGGCCCACAGCTCGGTGTCGGCGAGACGCACCTTGTCGCCGACGGTGGGGCCGAACATCTCGGCGTAGGCTTGTCTGCTGATTTTCATAGTGCCCCCATCACCTTGCCCTGGAAGCCGTACACGGGGTATCACCGGGATGAAGCCAAAATTCCCCCACGAAACACAGTAAATCATTGATTTATATGGATTTACATGAAATATGCTAGGACAGCAGATCAGGGCTTATCGTGGGGGTGGGTTTCGATGTGCAACTTGAGTTCGAACGTATTAAATATTCAGCAAAACCCATAGATTTTTTGCAGTTGTAGCGAATAAATAATGCGGTTAGCAGTCGAAGAACCGCCGTCACGCTTTCATTTATCGCGCCGGCGCTGATCCATCCAGGCCAACCAGCCTACCCGATGGGCTTGGGCGTCGTACAAAGCATGGTGCCAGGGGCGTGCCTTCGTGTGGTATTCGCAACCGCTCGGTCGAAGACCCCGGTGTCAATCAGGGGCCGCAGGTCGAACCATCCGGCTAGGTTGTTCGGCCACTCGCCATCTAACGCATCGGCCAGCAGGTCGCGATCATGCTGAGAGTCACAGGCGATCGTCACGCTGCGCGGCAGCGTGGCAAACCAGTCTCGCAACCGGGCTTGCACGTCCACCTTGCGTACGATGGCCTCCTCGATGCGGCCGAGCTGCGACCATACGGCCGATTGGACGAAGGCATTGCACTTCGATCGGTCGAAATCCTGCACTTCCAGGTACAGTTCGTGCCTGCCGTCTTCGCCAACCATGCCGATGCTGATCAGCTCACAGTCGATGAAGTCGGTGAACTCGGTGTCCAAAAAGATCAGCATCGGCATATCCAGATAGGGTCATCAGCTTGCCCCTGCCGGGGCATGGACTTGGCTCCGCCGATCACACCGGCAGTCCATGTTCTATTGCACGGATGATCCGCCGCACTTGTGCGGTGCCGATCGCCGTATCCACCAGCGTGATCGGCCGGCATTCCAGCTCGTCGTGATGGCACGTCAGCCATTCGACAGCCCGTTCCTTGCTACCCAGCGCTGTTTGCATTTCGCCCACCAGTGTCACCAAGCGTAACAGCCGCTCGCTGGCGGCTGAATCAAGCCGTCCTTCTTTGGTAAGTTGGCGTGTGAATGTTCGCTCCGCCACGCCAATGACCACGCACAGCTCCTCGAGCGGCAACCCCAAGTCTTCCTGCACGGCGGCCAAGTCCGCCGTGGACAAACCTTGGCGAATAGCAGCTACCTGCATCGCGGGCCCCGCCTTCACCAGTTCACACACCGTCCCTTGCATTCTCGTCTCCCTTCGATCATGTCGTTTTTTTTTTTTACGGCTTACCGTTTGGATCGATGGCGCGGTCCGCGCCGTTAAACAGATCCATAGTGATCTCACCCTCGTTGCCCTGCGTGTTAGGGATGACCGATTCAGATTTGCCTTGGAGTAGTTGCCACAGCTCGTCGCGACTGGCACTGAGCTGCTGTAGACGTTCGTTCAGTGTAGCAACACTCGTCTCCAGATGAGTGGCGTGCCCCTGAAGCACGTCGCGTGCCTTGCCAGCGTTCTCCGCTGCCTGCTCGCTGCGGCGTAGCTCCTTGCGGGTGGCCACCAGCTCGGCACCGGTACGGGCCGCGTCCTGGTAGGCGTGAGTCAGCTCGTTCTGCTTCACGATCAGCGTCTGGTTCAGCGTACGCAGTTCGGCCTGCAGCTGCTGCACCTGCTGTTCGTGCCGGCGCTGCTCCTGCTCGCGCTGCTCCTTGACCGACTCGCGGTAGTGTTCGAGCGCTTCGCGCGCGTGGCGGTGCTTGTCTTCGAGCGATTGCCGATGTGCTGCGTTTTCGGCCAGTCGCTCCTTGAGGTCGGCTACCTGTTGTTCGAGTTGGGCATTCAACAGTGTGGCGGCCTGCTGTGCTTGGCGGGTTTGCTCGTGCGCCGCTTGCTCGGTCTGCAGGGTGGCTTCGGTACGCTGCAAGTGGCTGCTGAGCCCTTCTATTTCCTGTTTCAGCTTGGCCACCGCCTTGTCGTGCTGCGCGAGCTGCTCGACATGGCGAGCTTGAAGCTCGCTGACGCG
The DNA here is from genome assembly GCF_900177275.1 of Pseudogulbenkiania subflava DSM 22618. Taxonomy (GTDB): domain Bacteria; phylum Pseudomonadota; class Gammaproteobacteria; order Burkholderiales; family Chromobacteriaceae; genus Pseudogulbenkiania; species Pseudogulbenkiania subflava. The sequence goes on along the minus strand of NZ_FXAG01000014.1, from coordinate 64,914 downwards.
CGCCTCGGCCTCTTCGTGCAGCCGTGCGGCGAGCCGCCCGACCAGGTCCTGGATGGCCTCACTGACGGCGACGCCGCGGCCGAAGCCGGCGCCTTCCTCCTCCTCGAGCTCTTTCAGATAGCGGTGGATCGTGGTCTTCGAGCCGGTATTGCCTAGCTCGGCGCGCACCGCGTCGATTGAGGGGTTGATGCCTTGTGCCAGCAAGGCATCACGCGCTTTTTGGACTTCGGACTTGTAGATGCCGGCTCTGGCCATGATGCCACCTCTGACTCGAATTTCGTACTGTGGTACGTACCATGTAAATACATACCAATAGCCCGGCAATTTCAAGGTGATTCTGGCACAAAATAAGGCGTGATAATCAGGACTTATCACGCCTTAGCCTAAAAACTACCTGGCTCCCCACCGCATGGCGGTGTACTGCCTAGTTCGTAACTATGTCACATGGTCGAATACCAGCCCGATCCCGATACGCCTCCATCCAGTGTTCCGATAGCCTGACGGGTATCGCCATCGGCGATGTGGACACAGCCGCAGTAGCTGCACCGCATGGCACCAGCCGCTTCTTCGACCCTCTTCTGGGCATCTATGCTGAGCCTCATCAACTGGCCCACCGACAACGCACTTTGCCGATTCGCTCCGCCACCGGAACAGCTCCGCGGACAATGGGCATGCATAGCTATTTCTCCAGTCGGGCCATCAAGCGCCGCACTATCTCCATGGTATTGGCGAGAGCGCTCGCTTCATCGCAGTTCAGCCACTCCAGATACTGCTCAGCCCATGTCTTGGGCAACGAGTCTGGCAAGGGTGGACTCGCTGGCGCCGAGGCACCGATTACCGGCTGCCAGTAAAACGTCAGCCCATGGCTCGACGCATCCTGCAAAAAAATACTCGGGTTAAGCATCTGATCCTTGATCACCTCGTATTTCATGTGGATGCCGGTTAGCCAGCGGGCTACCCATACTTCCTCGCCCATGTCGGGCAATCGCTTGGACGACTTGATCCAGCCGTCAGCCGCTGCCCAGTCAGAGTGCTCAAATTTATAGCCCATGGATGCCGCTTTTCCTGCTTATTGCGAAAGGTCATGAATGCCTGCGGTTAGCTCCTTACCGATGAGATCGGTCAAGGGCTGGGCCACACGGAGCACTTCCAGTAGCTCAAGGAAGGTATTAGCGACCAGTGTGGCAAACAAGGAACTCTGACCAAAAATCTCAATGTAATATAACGGTTTACCTTTCTGCAGGGCGCGGTCAAAAGCACGGTACAGGCAAATGCTGGACTGGGCCCACCCCGTTTCCGGCTCCGTCGTCAGTTCCAGGCCGTAGCCATTGGCGACGATATTGGTGTGTGCATCCGCATGTTCTGGGTAAATCTCGATGGGGCATGCAATTTCCACCAAGGTCCCATTTTTCAGTGCATAGCATTCGTTATGGTTGACGACAGTAGTGATGGCTGTTTCGTTCATTACGTGTTCTTTCGTCTTGATTGGTTAAAGCGGCTATGCCGTTTTGACACTCTGTTTTCGGGACGGAGTCATGCCGAATTGGGCGAGGTCCATGTGGTTAGTCAACAGCGAGCTGAAAATCGTCTACCTGTACTCACTCTCGTGCCAGCACATCGATGATCGGGCATGAGGTCTCGCCATCGCCCGCATGGCACTGTTGTACCAGCCCGCCCAAGACATCCCGCATGGCGGCCAGGTCGGCGATCTTCTGTTCGATCAGCGCCAGCTTACGGAGAGCCAGTGCCTGCGTTTCCGCACAGGCGCACCCCCCATTCAACTGAAGGAGCCCGCTGACTTCGGTCAGCGTGAAGCCCAGTGCTTGTGCCCGCTTGATGAAGCGTATCCGTTTCACCTGATCTGTCGTGTAGCGCCGATGACCTCCCTGCGGCTTGGCAGGTTCATCCAGCAGACCACGCCGCTGGTAATAACGGATCGTCTCGACATTGACTCCTGCCGCATCCGCCAACTTGCCGATCGTCAGGTCTGCTACCATCAAAATACCCCTTGATTCCGTACCTTAGTACGGAATTTATAGTAACACTATCAAGGTGAGTTTGAAGGAAACAGGCATGGCACCGAGCAATGGGAAAGGTCCCCTCATCGCCGGGGTACTGGCCGCTATCGGTGGGTCGGTGTGCTGCATCGGGCCGCTCGTGCTGCTGGCGCTGGGCATCGGCGGGACGTGGGTCGGCAGCCTGACGGCGATGGAACCGTACCGGCCCATTTTCATCGGGTTGACGCTGCTGTTTCTCGGGCTCGCCTGGCGCAGGCTCTATCAGATGCCGCGGGCCTGCGACCCGAAGACGCCTTGCGCTAATCCACGCACGATCAGACGGCAGCGGCTCACATTCTGGATTATCTCCGTGTTGCTGCTCGGCCTACTCGCCGTGCCGTCCTTGGTACCGCTGTTCTACTGAAAGGAGCTTCCCATGCTCAATCGTCTGACTGCTGCACTTATTGCCCTTCCCGTTGCAGCATTGGCCGCGCCCCCGAAGACCGTCACGCTCGAGGTGAAGAACATGACGTGCAGTCTCTGCCCCATCACGGTCAAAAAGTCACTGGAGAAGGTGTCCGGGGTGAGTGACGTCAAAGTGGATAGCGACAAGAAGACGGCCATCGTGACCTTCGACCCCGACAAGACCCAGCCGGAGGTGCTGACCAGAGCGACCACGAACGCGGGCTATCCCTCCACCCTGCAGAAGTGAGACTGCGATGAGTGCTATCGTTCTCGAATCCGTGCTGACCTGCCCCCACTGTGGCTTCGCCAAACGAGAAACCATGCCCATGGAGGCCTGCCAGTTCTTCTACGAGTGCAGCAGCTGCAAGGCCTTGCTACGCCCCCATCCGGGTGACTGCTGTGTGTTCTGTTCGTTCGGCTCGGTGAAATGTCCGCCGATCCAGGCGCAGCGCGGGTGCTGTGGGTAGTTGTCAAACCACGCCGCCGGCACCCCGAGCCATCTTTGATAACGGCAAGGCGGATGAAACAGCCGGCGGCGTCCGAACTATGAGTCGGTATCCCCGGCGGGAATGGCATCACAGGAGGAAGGATGCACGAGGATGCTGCAGGAACGTCCACGGCAACATTTCTCGTCAAGAACCGCACCAGGTCATTATTCGTCTGGAAATTGGCCCAGCAATAAACGAACCAGCTCTGCTGCCGGGATTCCACCAAGCCAGCTTGGCTGGACGCCTTGAGCTGGAAGGATATCGTCGCTCGTTATCGCAGGCTCAGACCCTGAAGGGCACCTCGAAAAACTCCAGTTCATGGCATGATGGAGACATGCCCCTTCGGACCGTTCTCGCATGATCAAGAACAGCCTTTTTGCCGGACAAGAACGAGAAGCCAAGCTCGACAGGCTCGGAGATGTACTGCGTACCCTGCAAGAGCATGTCGACTTTGCCGCCTTGGCCGCCGAGATCGACCGTGCCGCACCTCGCCCCAGTCGTGAACGAGGTGGACGCCCGCCGTTTCCCACCGAACTGATGGTGAGGATCCTGCTGATTCAGCAACTGTTCAATCTCAGTGACGAACAGATGGAATTCCAGCTGCTGGATCGCCTGAGCTTTCAGCGTTTCGTCGGCTTGCGTGACAGCAGCCAGATCCCGGATCGCACCACAATCTGGATCTTCAAGGAACGCCTGATCGCCGCCAACGCCAGCGAAACCATCTTTGCTGCCGTTAATCGGCAGCTCAATTAGCATGGCTATATCGCCCGCGGTGGCCAGATGATCAATGCCAGCATCGTCCCCGTGCCGCGCCAGGGGATTACCGCCGAAGAGAAAGAGCTCGTTCAGCAGCAGGCCACTCCGGCCGACTGGCCGCCAGCCAAGCGTCGGCAGAAAGACACCAACGCCAAATGGACCAAGAAGCATGGCAAGTCCTACTTCGGCTATAAGCTATCCGCCAGCACCGACAAGCGCTACAAGCTGATCCGGCGCATCGTGGTTGCCACTGCCAGCGAGCACGACACCCTACACTTCGAGGCGGTGCTCGATCCGGGCAATACGGCCCGTGATGTCTGGGCCGACAAAGGCTACGTCGGTCAGCAGCGTGAAGCCCGCCTGACCGGCCAGAGCTGGCGTCTTCACATCCAGCGCAAAGCCCAGAAAAAGTGCCCGCTGTCCGAGTGCCGGGAAGGGAGAAACCGCCGCATCGCCAAGACCCGCGCCCGTATTGAGCATGTCTTTGGCGCCCTCGAACAGCAAGGCGGCAAGGTCCTGCGCAGCATTGGTCTGGCCAGCGCGACCTTGCATCTGAACTGGAAGGTGGCCAGCTACAACCTGCGCCGGCTGTGCTTCCTGAAAACGGCAGGCGTGACGGCCTTAACGCCCAAATGGCGCCTGCGGTGGCTCAAATGGCCACCGGGGCGCAAAAATTAAGCAATAACTGGTGCTAAAACGCATTGGCCTTGCCTCAAGTGGCGGGTTTGTACGTCACGCTCCGCCAAGAATTGGATAATTCGAGGTGCCCAACAGTCTATTCAAACAGAGCTACATTTTTTTGTTATTGCCTACTCATCTAAGACGCAGTTGATGCTTCTTATTCAGCAGTACAAGGTACGCTCAGAAAGTATGAATACAAGCGCTCTGAAGACCAATCTCTGGAACTGAGGGGAAAAACACCCTAAGCTCAATATGGCATAGTGCTATTAAATACGACGTTTTTTGGGCGGGCGACAACCGTTATGTGGCACCGGCGTTACGTCAGAGATACTGATTATGCTGAAACCTTGCTTATTAAGCGAACGGACAGCAGATTCACGACCTGGGCCAGGGCCTCTGATACGAACAGCGAGGTTTTTCACACCATATTCTTTGGCAACGTTACCGGCATGTTCGGCCGCAATTTGCGCAGCAAAGGACGTGCTCTTACGCGAACCCTTAAAGCCAACGCTGCCAGAAGTTGCCCAAGACAGTGCATTGCCGTGTCTATCGGTGATCGTAATGATCGTGTTGTTGAATGATGCATGTACGTGCACAACCCCATCGCTTATCATCTTACGAATTTTTTTACTTACTCGAACAGTCGACTTTGATTTAGCCATTATCTGTATTCCATTATATTTTGCATGGGCGTACCTATTGTAATATTATACGCCAATCTAGATGTATTTAACGGAGTTGAATGACCATCAAGAATTGATATATAAAAATCATCTATCGCATCAAAATAGTCCAGCTCGCCATATTTTACTCACCAAACTATGTCAATGGTGAACATGGCTACTGCCACTAAATTTCTCTCCACAGACGCTTACTTCGCGGGTTGCATTGCATAGTTTTTTGGCGCAATTTTATGTAGCCTACTAAACTCGCTTGATGGCAATGGTTGCATTTGTCCCTCCGAAACCAAAGGAGTTGGAAATGGCGACATCAATTTTCATTTTTCGCGCCTCATTTGCGCAGCAATCAAGATCACACAATTTGTCCTGATTAAAGATGTTGATGGTAGGAGGTGAAACCTGATTGTAAACAGCAAGAGTTGAAAATACTGACTCAATACCACCAGCCGCACCTAACAAATGCCCTGTCATTGACTTGGTCGAATTAATAACCAACCTCTTTGCGTGGCCATCAAATGCACGTTTGAGTGCAATAGTTTCCGCCCTGTCACCGAGTGGCGTTGAAGTACCGTGAGCGTTGACATACTGTACGTCCTGTGGATTCAGTCGAGCATTATGCAATGCGTTGTTAATACATCGCGCTGCTCCATCTCCATTTTCGCAAGGAGCCGTCATGTGGCTTGCGTCAGCACTCATTCCGAAACCAGCCAACTCGGCATATATTTTGGCGCCACGCGCTTTGGCATGCTCGTATTCTTCAAGTACCACGACCCCAGCTCCCTCTCCTAGTACGAAACCATCACGATCCCTATCCCAAGGACGACTTGCCGTTTTCGGGTCATCATTGCGAGTAGAGAGTGCACGTGCAGCACTGAACCCACCAATTCCCAGCGGGGAAATAGTACATTCAGCCCCGCCAGCTATCATGATGTCAACGTCACCATATTCGATTAAGCGACCGGCATCACCAATGCAGTGCGTGCCTGTCGAGCAAGCGCTGACTAACGCGATACTAGGCCCTTTAAATCCATACATGATCGATAGGTTGCCTGATATCATATTTATGATTGAACCAGGAACAAAGAATGGAGAGATTTTTCGTACCCCAGCCGCTACGAATTCATCACGAGTGGTTTCAATCATAGGCAAACCACCAATACCGGAACCAATCGATACACCAATACGTTCGGCATTGAATGGTTGAGCTTCAATCCCAGCATCTTTGATCGCCTGAATGCCCGCAGCCATACCGTAATGGATAAAAGTATCCATGCGGCGGGCATCTTTCGTTGATAAGTACTGGGTGATATCAAAATCTTTGACTTCACCTGCAATCTGCACCGGAAGAGCGGAAGTGTCGAAACGTGTTATCCGATCAATCCCGGATTGCCCAGCAAGTATATTTTGCCAGGCTTGTTCGACAGTATTGCCGACTGGGGAAATAATCCCCAATCCGGTTATTACAACTCTGCGACGTGCCAATTTATTCTCCAATCAGGGTAAGATAAGTGATATTCATAGAAAACTCTGAAAAATATTTTCTCTTGCGATTAATGAGGCTCTCAATGACTTAGCAAAAATTGACGATCTTGCCAGTCAAAATCTCTGGAATTTTGAACGCTTTCACTAATCGATAAACCATTAAAACTCAAGCAATACAGCTCCCCAAGTGAAACCTCCGCCAACACCAACAAACATGACTTTCTGTCCTCGCTGAATGCGCCCATCACGAACCGCTACATCAAGAGCTAAGGGTATGGATGCAGAGGATGTATTACCATGACGATCAACTGTCACAATGACATTCTCCATTGGAAGCCCGAGTTTCTTTGCTGTCGATTCAATAATTCTGGTATTCGCTTGGTGAGGAATTAGCCAGTCAACGTCAATTGATGAAAGTCCTGCCATTTCAAGACACTCAATAGCCACGTCGGCTAATGCGTTGACCGCAAACTTGAATACAGCTGGCCCATCCATGCGCAAAAATGGATCACCGATAATTTTTCCATTGCTGACATTGCCTGGGGCTGATAATATTTTATGATACGAGCCATCAGCATGTGACGCAGTAGCAATAATGCCTGGATTCTCGGAAGCTTCGAGAACAACCGCGCCGGCACCATCACCAAATAGTACGCATGTAGCACGATCCTCCCAGTCTAGAGTCCGTGAAAATACTTCGGCACCTACCACTAGAACTTTTTTATGACTGCCAGAACGAATAAATTTTTCCGCGATGCTTAAAGCGTAAACAAAGCCACTGCATACAGCCTGAACATCGAAAGCCATAGCTCCATGATTACCAAGTTTTGCCTGTAGTAGGCAGGCGGTACTTGGGAAGATAAAATCTGGCGTCGAGGTCGCAAGAATGATCAGGTCAAGTTCTCCAGAATGAATTCCTGCCGAGAGCAACGCTCGATGGCTTGCCTCTAGTGCCAGGTCACTAGATGTACAGCCTATCTCTGCTAGGTGACGTGACTTTATACCCGTTCGAGAGACGATCCACTCGTCAGTAGTATCGATACCTCGTCGAATAAGTGAATAATTACTTACGGGTTGCCCTGGTAGATAACTACCTACCCCGGTGATGCAAGCAAACATAACAATGCGCCCTCTTGGAATCGGTAATGGAGTTATTTCAAATAGTGTCATCCAGCGCCACCGGCACAAGGCAGTCGATTTCACCCGGCGCAGCATTTTCACCTTCGAACGAGTGGTCGGCGTCCTGTTGGCTACTTTGATGCGCTCCCTCCAGGTCGAACTGGATCAGTTCTTCGCCAATGCCTCCCTTCCAGATGGGCGGATGGCACGCAAGTGGCTGAACGCCTCCGCGTTTACCGAACTCAACCAACAGATCGTGGCCGAGGTGCCAACCCACGCTCGATGGCACGGCGACCGCTTCCTGGCGGCCGATTCCACCACCCTGAAACTCCCCGCAACTCACCCCGATACGCGCTCGGAGGAGAAGGGGTTCAACTGCTATCACCACCCCAACGGGGTCTACAGCCTGGCACGCGGCGCCGGTTTATGCGACACCGCAACCGGCCTGATGCGGCGCGCCGACATCGCCGCCGACGCCAAAGGGTAGCGCGAGATGCTGGTCGAACAATTGGACAGCATGAACCGCGACGACTTGTTAGTGCTGGATCGTGGCTATCCCGCCTAATGGCTGTTTGCCCTGCTCAACCAGCGTGACCGGGCCTTCTGTATGCGGCTCGCCACCTCGTTTAGCCCGCAGGTCCGTGCCTTTGTGGCCTCTGGCCACGCCTCGGCGGACGTGATCGTCCAACCGGTTAGCACTGTGGACTGCCCGGATTCCTGTAAGGATTCCTACCTGGGAACTTCAACTTCCAATGCTTTCAAGGCGTACCTTCCCCTGCAATTCAAAGCTGAAATGTGTTCTAGATGCACATATAATGTGTATATTTCGAACTAGGAACCTTATCCCAACATGGAAACCAAGACTGCTCGCCTGACGGTGCTCATTGATCCGGTCAAGAAGAAAGCCTTCGAAGAACTCTGTGCAGCACAAGATCTTACGCCGTCTCAGGTTGTTCGCCAGCTGATTCGTAACTATCTCGAACAGCATCAAGTCGAATACGCAACCAAGAGTCGTTACAATGCCAATAAGTTGATTGAGTCGAAGTGACGCAAGCTACTCTCGATCAGAACGGAGGTATCTGCTGCTGACCTTGAGGACGTTTGCTGCATGCTCACTCAAATGAACGTGACAGGATAGTGAGTCCCCGAACAGGGCTATCGTACTTGCATGTTTCAGTAATGTTGAAAATTCGTCGGCATAATCTTCGGGTTTGATGAACTCCAGGATGCCGACTTTCCAAAGCTTGGCTCTGACTCTATGGTTGGCTTCGCATATCATGACGCGTACATGCCGCTTCTTCAGCTTGCCAATCACTTCATCGAGAGTTTGCAAGCCCGTGATGTCCATAAAAGGCACCCTACGTAGCCGCAAGATCAAGATGCGAGGGTCGGTGTGAGTTTGCAGTAGGGCTCGTTCAAAGTTTTCTACAGCCCCAAAAAAGAACGGCCCGTCAATTTCGTAGACCAAAACTCCGGCCGGTAAGTTGGTCAATCCTTGATCGAGCAGTTCTCTTTTAAGCTTCTCTTCCCCCATCTGTTGTACTTCTACCGCCGCCGCCATTCGACGCAAGAACTGCAGGATTGCCAGTATTACGCCGATGTTAACAGCGACCACCAGGTCCGTGAACACGGTTAGCAGGAAAGTAATCAGCAGGATCACCACATCCGCCCGAGGGGCACGCTTAACGATATGGGTGAAGTGCTTCAGTTCGCTCATGTTGTAAGCGACCACAAAGAGGATGGCAGCAAGAGATGCAAGTGGGATGTTGGCAGCCATGGGTGCAAAGAACAGGACAATCAGCGCCAGGGTCAGCGTGTGGGTGATGCCCGCCAAGGGGCTCGTACCACCATTGCGGATGTTAGTGGCTGTCCGTGCGATGGCTCCGGTTGCCGCAAAACCGCCAAACAGGGGGGCTACGATGTTGGCCAGTCCTTGGCCAATCAGCTCCTGGTTCGAGTCGTGCCTAACCCCTGTCATCCCATCTGCAACTACGGCGGAGAGGAGCGACTCGATCGCCCCCAGCATGGCAATGGTAAACGCAGGCCCCATCAACTCAATGACGCGTTCGGGTGTCACGGAGGGAAAGGAAAAATTTGGCAAACCTTGTGGTATGCCGTCAAAGGCGCTTCCAATCGTTGCAACGCCTTTAAAGTGAAAGATCGACTGCAAAAAAGTGGCCGCCACCATGGCCACCAGCGGCCCGGGAACACGTTGCAAGCCACGGATTCGGGAGGAGAACATCACCAGCAGCAGGCTGAAAAGGGCTACCCCAGTCGTGGCAATATGCAGATGCGGCAGCGCCAGTAGTAACTGCCAAAGCTTCTCGTGGAAATGGTCGCCAGAAATCTTTGGCAGGCCCAAAAAGTCACGCCACTGTCCAACCCAAATAATGACTCCGATCCCCGTGGTAAACCCGACGATTACGGGGGCGGGTATGAATTTAATCACTCCACCTAGCTTGGCCATCCCCATCAGCACCAGCATCAGCCCGGCCATCAACGTTGCAATCTGCAGTCCATCGATGCCATACCTTGCCGTCACGCCCGACAAGATGGCAATAAATGCACCGGTAGGACCTGCGATTTGAACCCGGCTGCCCCCTAATGCAGACACCATAAAGCCGCCGATGATGGCGGTGTAGAGCCCCTGTTCAGGACGGGCGCCGGAAGCGATCGCAAAGGCCATTGCGAGCGGGAGCGCCACCACGCCGACGATGACGCCGGCAATGATGTTGGGCAATAACTTGCCCCGCCCGAATTGCCCCGCCCGTTTGGCTTCAAGAATTGTAATCATCCTGCCCCGCAACAGTTTTGTCACACTTAGTCATGTGCATGCTATGTATTTTAAACACATACAGTATTATAATACAATTATAACAAAATGCACTGCCAGCATGTAGATACGTCTTCGAGCCAAAGCGGAGGCGCTCCTGCGGCACAGGAGGATCTACTGATGTCCCCCATGCCGAGTCGACTCGCTGGGTAAGATGCTTGTTCGGCCGACATTGCGGCCGTTTGGTTCTGAAGGCGAACGTTCTAGTTGGCGGAAGAGGACACAAATGGACGTTGTTGTACGAGAGATGTGTGGCGCCGATTACCCGGCCTGCTTGACTTTATGGAACCGGTGCGAAGGATTGGTGCTGAGGGAGCAGGAAGGCCCTGCCTCAATACTCCGCTTTTTAAAGCGTAACCACGGGATGAGCTGGGTTGCCGTTAGCCAGGGGGGGCTGATTGGCTGCATCCTGTGTGGCCATGACGGTTTAACAGGGTATCTATATCACTTGGCCATTGATCCAATGAGCCGACGACAGGGTGTCGGCGCTGTACTTGTCAAGCATGCCATTGATCGACTCGCCAACCAAAAGGTTGCACGAGTCAAGGTTTTTGTCTCAGCCAATAATATTGCGGGACAGTTGTTCTGGGCGCAGCAAGGATTCAACAAAGGTGATAGTGTTGATATTTATAGTCAAGAAATCAGCACACGTGTGAAGTGGTGGAACAATCCGGCTAGCTGGCAATAATAATATTGTAGGCCAGGCAAGAAAGATTAAGGAAAATGAAAGACTTCGCGCTGAAAGATTTTATTAGTGCAATGATTAAAAACCAAAGCGCACCAGGGGCGCCTTTTGTTTTTGAACACAATGATTCATTGTCTTTGCATTTTGACCTGTGTGCGATACAGAGTCAGATGTCATTTAAAGAACCAGACCGATTGGTGCTAAGTTATACAAGAACAATGATGGGCTTTTTGCTGCTCAATGCCTCCCCAAAACGAATAGGCATGATCGGACTGGGAGGTGGCTCGATGCCTAAGTATTGTTACCGGCACCTTCCCGATTGCCATGTCACGATCGCCGAGATTAATCCTGATGTAATTGCGTTGCGTGAAAAGTTTCAGGTGCCGCCCAATAATAGTCGCTTTGAAGTGCTCTGCATGGATGGGGCGGCCTATGTACACCATCAGAGCGGTTCGCTGGATGTGTTGATTGTCGACGGTTTCGAGGGGAGTTGTGTTCCGTCTCAGCTTAGCAGTCAGTCATTCTACGACGACTGCTATGAATGCCTTGAAGACGGCGGCGTTATGGTGGCGAATCTTTGCAGGGAGGATGCAAAATTTAGCGCCTATGTTGAGCGAATCAGAAAGTCTTTCGAAGGGGCTGTTACAATCGTTCTTTCGGAGGATTGCTTCAATAGGGTTATATTTGCCAGAAAAGGGAGTGGGTTGTTTTTGAATGAAGAAGCCCTGATCGAGCGTGCGGAGAAGCTGGAAATGATGCATGACCTTCGCTTCCTGTATATTGCCAAACAGATAATCCGGAACAAGTCGATCAATCTCTCCGTCGTGCAGTAATAGTATTTTGCTCAATACCGTCCAACCCATTAAGGTCGTTATCAGATTAGTATGAGTGCCGATTCCCAGCTTTACAAGATAACAATAACAGGAATGCTAGATAAATGCTGGTTTCCCTACGCTCTTGCCAGGAAAGCCTTTCATGATGGGTTCATCTTGGCGGATGCACAACATGCACCAGATAGATCGGTGGTTGTTGTGAAATGCTCTGGTGATATTGCTGCTCTTCTCGACTGGCTAATACATGGGGCAATACCGGCAACCAAAATAGCGAATGCTCACAAGGTTAAGCTATCTAAGGATGAAGCCAAAACCCTTGCCGTTGAGGCGTAATTTTAAGTTCAACGTTATTTTGTATGTATATTAAGTCAAAAAACATAGCTCGCTGGGAGAAGGGCACCAAATATTACATGACCTGGATCCAGCAGGATCTCTTTGGGGATTGGTATGTTTTTAGGGTGTGGGGAGTAAAAAACTCATTGAACGGGGAGGAATGCTATGACTGGGCTGAAAACGAGGCTGCGGCAAACAGGCGGCTAGATTCACTTATGAGAATGAGATTGCGAGATGGGTATCATTTGGCAAGCCCATAAGGCACGGCGATAAACTCATACGTCCCCATTGATTGGGAGAAAATGCTGCGACAACATTCTTCAATAAATGTTATCGCAGCGAATTTTTATTTGAATTTTATTATATGCTCCTCCTCTGGGCTTGTTATTTCACTAGCTGTGCGTCAACACAGGCCAGTGCAACCATATTGATGATGCGGCGAACAGAAGAAATGGGCGTGAGGATATGAACTGGCTTCGCCATGCCCATCAGAATCGGGCCGATCGTCACGCCATCGGCCGCCGAGACCCGCAGCAGGTTGTAACTAATATTTGCGGCTTCCACGTTTGGCATGATTAAGAGGTTAGACGAGCCCTTGAGCGTCGTCTCGGGCATGATCTGCTGACGAATCGTTTCTACTAGAGCTGCGTCTCCCTGCATTTCTCCATCGACTTCCAAACCAGGCAGGGCTGTTTGGATCAACGCCAGAGCTTCACGCATCTTAGACGCAGAAATAGTTCCCAGACTGCCAAAGCTCGAGTTAGACAGCAACGCAGCTTTCGGTTCAAGACCAAACCGCTTCATTGAATCGACTGCTAGAGCAGTAATCGTGGCCAACTGTTCTGCGTTCGGGTCAGCATTGACATAAGTGTCCGTAATGAAAATGTTGCCGGCCGGCAGGATCAGTGCATTCATCGCTGCGGCAACTTTATCCTTGCCGGCGTAGCCCAGTACGGTCTCCACGATGTCAAAGTGCTGGCGATAAGAGCCATAGGTGCCACAAATCAGCGCGTCAGCCTCGCCACGGTGAACCATCAGTGCACCAATTAGTGTGCTGTTACCAATCACCCGGCGACGTGCCTGCTCTTGGCTGACGCCTTTACGCTTGGTCAGCGCATAATAATCCTTCCAGTAATCACCAAAGCGTGGATCGGATTCGTTATTGACGACTTCAAAACCCTTTCCAACTTCCAGTTTCAATCCCAGTTTGGCAATGCGCTTTCCGATCACGGCCGGACGACCAATCAAGACTGGATGGGCAAGGCCTTGCGACACTATCTCCTGCGTGGCGTGCAACACCCGTTCATCTTCGCCTTCAGCCAAGACAACGCGCTTCATGTTTTGTTTGGCGGCGGTAAAGACAGGCTTCATGAACAAATTGGTCTTGTAGACAAACTGGGCCAACTGCTCGATGTAAGCATTCATATCGGTGATTGGGCGTGAGGCGACACCAGAATCCATCGCGGCCTTGGCCACCGCCGGGGCGATCTTTACTATCAACCGTGGATCGAACGGTTTAGGTATCAGGTATTCCGGGCCAAACGACAATTGTTCGCCACCGTAAGCCGTTGCCACGACATCGTTCTGCTCTGCCATCGCGAGGTCGGCGATCGCACGCACGCAGGCCAGTTTCATTTCCTCGTTGATGGTGGTCGCACCGACGTCCAATGCTCCCCGGAAAATAAAGGGGAAGCACAGGACATTATTCACCTGGTTCGGGTAATCCGAGCGGCCAGTGCAGGTAATGGCATCGGGCCGGGCGGCCTTTGCCAGCGGCGGCAGGATTTCCGGTTCTGGGTTGGCTAGCGCCAGGATAAGGGGGTCACGGGCCATGGACTTGACCATGTCTTGGGTGACCAACTTGGGCCCGGACAGGCCGAGGAAGATGTCAGAACCGACTATCGCGTCGGCCAACTTGCGCTGGCCATTGTCCTTGATTGCATAACGCCTCTTGGACGCATCCATCGTTTCGTCGCGATTTTCAAAGATCACCCCCTTCGAATCACAGACAGTAATGTTTTCGCGCTTCACTCCCAGTGCTACCAGCAGATCCAGGCAAGCAATCGCCGCAGCGCCGGCACCGGATGTCACCAGGCGCACTTCCTCAATGTTCTTGTTGATAACGCGTAGGCCGTTAAGAACAGCGGCGCTAGTGATGATGGCGGTGCCATGCTGGTCGTCATGGAACACCGGAATGCCCATGCGCTCGCGACACTTCCTCTCGATATAAAAGCACTCCGGCGCCTTGATGTCCTCCAGATTGATGCCACCGAAGGTCGGTTCCATTGAACAGATGATGTCGACCAACTTATCCGGATCATTCTCATTCAACTCAATGTCGAACACGTCGATGCCAGCGAACTTCTTGAACAGAACGCCCTTGCCCTCCATGACCGGCTTACCGGCCAGCGGACCGATGTTGCCCAAGCCAAGAACGGCGGTACCGTTGGAGATGACGGCAACCAGATTGCCACGAGCCGTGTACTTGTAGACGTTAAGGGGATCCTCCACAACAGCATTGCAGGCGGCGGCGACGCCAGGAGAGTACGCCAAGGCAAGGTCGCGCTGAGTAGCCAGCGGCTTGGTGGGGGCGACCTGAATTTTGCCTGGGGTGGGGTATTGATGATACTCGAGCGCACTTTGGCGTATTTGCTCGTCCATTTGCAGCGACTCCTTAGGCGGCGTACTCATTTCGGCGTGTTGGTTGCCAACTGCAACGTCTCAACATCGACCGGAGAAAAGGCCCTGGCATCCAATCTGTCAGTGGTCTCGTATCTTGTTCGAAGAAAGGCTGACAACCCGTCTCTGTGACGGATGTTGCCCAGTCATTAGGTGTCAGTGACCATGGCATGCCTCTCCCGTGCATATGCACAACATTATCATGTAATGGTAATGTAAGTAGCATTGTGGACGCGTTCGATGCACAGATCAAGCGCGGCATGTTCCAATACCAATGTGGGTGTTGCCCATGCCCATCCTCGCTGGGTGAAGCGTCGACCTCCCCGGCGATGCAGTGCTCACCGTCCTTGCGAAAGAGCTATTAACTTGCATAGTATGAACATGATATGATCTGTGAACACATACATGATTAACATAGGATGTTAATTGTTTTGAGGCTTTGCATGGAAAATCGAACCTCTCGGCTGTCTGTCCTGGTCGATCCGAAAAAGAAGGCCGCTTTCGAGCAGCTGTGCATGGAAGAAGACATGACCCCTTCCCAGGTCATCCGCCGGATGATGCGCGATTTCATCGAATGCCGGCTGGGGGAGACATGGAAGGACCAGGTTTTTGCGGACGGGAAGGTGGACGGATGAGTCCCGACATTTCTTTGCGCGCCATGACCATCCGTGACATAGATGCTTGTCTTGCTCTGATGCAAAACCCAAAAACCGAGGAGTTGCGCCACTGGATAGGCATGGAGTTATGGCGATTGCTGTCGCGCAACCCCACCCTCTGCTGGATCGCCCAAGAAAATGCACACGTCATTGGCGCCGTGTTCTGTGGCCATGATGGCTGGCGTGGTTATCTATATCACCTTGAGATTGCCGCTTCTTGCCTCCGTGCGAATGTTGCTTCGTCGCTACTGAGGAAAGTGAAAGAGCAGCTGGCATCGCTCAATATTCACAAAATGCATGTTCAGATCGAACAGGAGGATGCCGCGCGCTCCTTGTTCTGGCTGGACCAGCAGTGGGAAAAACGCGAGGACATCATGGTGTTCTGTACCGAACTGCCACGGCGGGTCAAACGGTGGGCCTCATGACGTCGAAGTCGCTCCCCATTGAGGTGACCGAATCGTTGAGGGTCACTGGCGGCCGTCAGGGCGAGCACTGGACCGTGCGTCTCAATGCACTTTGCCACCAAATGAATTTGCCTTACTGGATTGTTCGGGAACGTCCCGAAGAGATCGAGTTGGTGGTACAAGGATCGCTGACAAAAATCGAAGAGCTTGGGCAGGAAATTCTTGACGGTGCTCTCGGTTTCACGCCGAAGTCTGTTTCTCTCCAGAAACAGCAGTCTTTCTTGTATTTTCTACGACGCAAGCCGGATGCTACATGAGTCACTTTCCACCTCTTCACCGATTTGCAGATTTGCTGGCGGGCAGCCTAACCGGCAAGCCTTTCCTCTATGAAGAGGGTGGCAAGCTGTCTCTCTCCTTCGATATTTCTACCGTGCAGAGTCGTATGGACCCGGCACAACCGGACAGTCTGGTTCTGGGGTATACCCGCACGATGATGGGATGCTTGCTATTCAACCCCAAACCGAGACGCATCACCATGATTGGGCTGGGCGGTGGCTCACTGGCAAAGTATTGCCATCGTTACCTGCCGGATGCAGACATTTCCATTATCGAAATCAGTCAAGAAGTTATTGGATTTCGGAATGAGTTTGCGATACCTGCCGATAGCGCACGTTTCCACATCCATTGCGGAGACGGGGCAGAGCATATCACTAACTCCTCAGCAGAGATCGATATCCTGATGGTGGATGGTTATGATATTGACGGTCAGGCAAAGTCACTGTGCACTCAGCGTTTCTATGACGATTGCTTCGACGCCTTGGATGCACAAGGGGTCATGGTTGTAAATATGTGTGGGGGCGATCGACAAATTGGGAGTTATGTCTCCCGCATACGGCACAGCTTTAATGACAATACCGTAGTTGTTCAATCGGAAGATTGCACTAACAAGATCGTCTTCGCGATGAAGGGGAATGGCCTACGTTTTTCAGAAAAGCAGTTATTAGCGCAGGCACGATATCTGGAGAAGCATCACCCGATTTCCTTGCAGACCACCGCGCGCATGCTCACGGCAAGTCTTCGCAACGGTTATTTCTTGTCTAGGCAGAAAAACCATGGCTATCAAATATCTTCGTAGACTAACCGGTCATAAGCGAGATCTGCAGGCAGATCGCCATTTAGGCTACTCCTTGGCTTTTATTGCTGGAGCAATGAATGCAGGTGGCTTTCTTGCCATAGGACAGTACACATCACATATGACGGGGATTGTCTCAAGCATGGCGGATGCAACCGCCCTGGGAGAATCATGGGTGGTGCTCGCTGGATTCGTATCTGTTCTGGCCTTCTTGGCAGGGGCGGCCACTACAGCGCTCCTGATCAACTGGGCCAAGCGGCGATCATTACGAAGCCGCTATGCGCTCAGCTTGTTGCTGGAAGCGGCTCTCCTTCTCTTGTTCGGTCTGGCTGGTGCATATTTGGCGGAGGTCCGCGAGTTCTTAGCGCCAGCGACAGTGCTGCTGCTCTGTTACATCATGGGCTTACAGAATGCCATCATTACCAAAATCTCCGGCGCCGTTATACGTACCACTCATGTCACAGGGCTATCGACCGACATCGGAATCGAACTTGGGAAACTATTCTACGTTAATCGCAAGTCCACGCCACAGCCAGCAGTACTGGCTAATCGAGACAAGTTAAAGCTGCATACTATTCTGCTAAGCAGTTTCTGCGTCGGAGGTATCGTTGGGGCGGTTGGATTCAAGAGAATAGGATTTATTGCCACGATTCCGCTGTCGGTATGGCTGATGGTTCTGGCGACAGTACCTATCCTGGATGACTTTCGTTATCGTTGGCGTCTGTTATATCGTCGTCGTTGAGATCCAAACGCAGTATGTTTATGTCGGAAATTATTCATTTCATTATTCAAATAGGTCTTGGTACTCAATTGCAATGAATCTAATCAATCCTCAAATACAGGCCTGCGCCGAAGCGATGATGAGCTTCTCACTATTTATTTCCGAACCCAAGGATATCTTGATAGTCGGTGGAAATAATAGTTTTTTACCAATATTTTGTACGCAATGCTTTCCTGATGCCATTGTCACGATGCTGGAAGTGGACAAGAACACCTTGGCAATGCGAAATGAAGAAGCTGCGTCAAGCAATCTTGACAATCTCCGCGTGATTAACGCCGATGCAGGCATCTATCTAAGCCACAAGAGCAATGCTGTCGATGCGATCCTTTTGGACGTCTATAGCAAAAAAACCGTGTCTGCACCTTTGAGGCGGCAATTTTTCTATGACGGTTGCCATTTGGCATTGCGCGAAAAAGGCATCGTAGTCGCCAACTTTACCGGAGACTTGAAACGTACTGCAGCCTGCCGTGTATATCTAAGAGATACTTTTGAACGCCAGGCCTATCGGATGCTGACGAAAGGCGGGTCAAATTTGATCTCGCTAGCGTTAAAAGGTATGCCTATGCTCGATCTACTTGATATGAAAAAAAGAGCTCAGGAAGTACAGAAGAAAATCGGGTTAGATCTGTTTTTCTATCTGGAGCAGATGCAACAGTTGTGCCAACAAAGCCAGCTACAGAATGTTCAATAAATGGTGATTGCCGGAAAGGCATGCATTTGATGGCCAAGAGTAAAGTCTGGTAGCGATCAGGCGTTTGACTGGTGGCGAAAGATAATTCATGCGACTTTTAGGGAGGCTCTGCCTCCCATTTTTTTAATTTCAAGAAATTGGTTGTTCTAGCCGGCCCGAGAGACGATGCTAAATCTGCAAGAAGCGGTATCTTCGACAAGCCCTCAGAAAAGATGAGGCATCAAACCAATACGTGGCGTGTCTCTACAAAAAATTGATGAATTCGCTCTTCAATTTGTGGGTGAATCATCTTCACTGGACGATTCCCTTTCGGGCAGACGAGTCTTGGTGTCGTACCGAATAGGCGGCAAATCAACGGACGTTCAGCATACACTTCGCATCCGTTGCCAAGGTGTGGGCAGCTCAAATTCGCAAGCGCAATCTCATGATCACGGTCGCTCTTAATTGGAAGTCTTGCCATCTCGTCAGTGGAGGTCGTTACCGGTCCGCAGCAGTCATGGCAGCCCGGTTCACACTCGAAGGACGGAATCTGTGACCGGAAGAAGCGTATTTTTTGACTATTGATTGTCATTAAATGATATCCCTTGAAAAAATAGACTAGATTTAACCTAGACTTGCGATGAATCTGGCAAGGGCCGTTAGTCCGGAGACAAGCAAAACCACTACAATTATACCGGCAATCAAGATGTGCTTGAAGTTAAGCCCCTCAATCGATTTGCGGTGATCTTTGCTTCTGCCAACCCCCGTAAGTGCACGCAATATTGTCCTTACAGAATGAAAGATATTTCCCAAGCTGACCCATAAGCTTTCCACGAGAATTCCTTGATAACTATCACATTTTACGCAGCGATAGGATTAGCACACAAAAAGCCGAAAATCTTTCCGTTATGTTTCGTAGGCCGGTATTTTGCTAGCACTGTCTTTTATTTCACCATGGCAATACCGGAAGCGTTACTGATTGGCTTTTTAAGGGTCATCAAGGCGAGCTGTGAGTCCACTCCAAGGTTGAGCCGCTGCTTCAATGTTGGAGCGAGCACTTTCAGGATCTGTACCGGCAAGGCGCTGGTGAACTTGTAATCGGCGGCTTGCGGCCCGGCCACATAGGCAACCAGCGTGCCAAAATAGTGGTCTCCGAGATAGAACACAAACGCCCCAGAGCGGCTGACCACTCGCTCCGATATCAGCCCCCCGCCCTTAGCAAAAGTCTTGAAGCGGTTGTCACCGGTACCCGTCTTGCCGCCGACCATCACATGAGCGCCATTCGGCAGATTGAAGGCTCCGGCGAGTCGACGGGCGGTCCCTTGGTCGACCACTTCAGACAGCACTTGGCGAACCAGTTGTGGAATCTCGGGCGGCAACACTCGCTCACCCTTGTTTAGGGCATTGAACAACAAGGTGTCATAGGGCGTGTTAGCGGCGAAATGCAGGCTGTCAATGTGTGAGATCGGCAAGTGTACGCCATCGTTGACGACAATTCCCATCAATGCGGCCAAGGCTGCCGGGCGGTCGGCAGAGGCTCCAATTGCCGTTGCATAGGATGGCACCAGTGAATCGAATGGGTAGCCTAGCCGTTTCCACGCTTTATGTACCTGTTTGAAGCCGTCTGCTTCCAATAATTCCTTGATGCGTTTGTCCTGTGCGTGCTTTCGCCTGCTTTTGAACAGCCACTGGTAAACCTCCTGGCGCTCCTCGACGCTGGCTCTGACGATTTCGGAATAGCCCGCGGTCGGGTGAGCACGTAGATAGGCCAAGAGCCAGAGCTCAAGCGGGTGGATCCCGGCCAAGTAACCGCGATCCTGGAGATTGAAACGTTGCGGCGAGTAGTCATCATACAATTTGGCGAGCATTTCGTGATCACCGCCGGCCGTCGGCAGGTAGGTCGACATGAAGACAACGAACTGGTCCAGACTTGCATTCGGTGCAATGCTGCGGAAAATTACCGCGAGCCGCTTCGGGCTCGGATGGATGCCTTCCATCAGGCGGGCTTCTGACTCCTCGATACTCTTGCCTTGGTATTTGTGGTAAAACGCCGACAGAAAAGTGCGACCTTCACGGTCAGCGAATCGCCGCAAATACTCTTGACGCTGCGGGTTGTCCACGTTTTCCAGCAGTTGCTCACTCGAACCGGACGCTGGCTCCATGTAGTAATGCACCACGTCACGCATGAGCCGGATGAACACCAGGTTTACCGAGCGACGCACGGCTTCACGCACGGTGAGGGTTCGGAAGTTGTCGGCTTTGTCAAAGTTCTCGAACGTATGCAACCCACCGCCGGTAAAGAAGCTTTCTCCCGGGTTGGCAGAGTATTGACGCTGCAGCGAAGCTTCCAGCATGGCTGTAAGGCTACGGTCGGAAGCCTGTGCGAGATAATCGATCACCCAACGCCTGATAATTGACTCATGTGGTTCTGCCTGGATCTTTGTCAGTGCCTCCTTGCCAAGGCTGCCGTATTGCTTGTGCAGGTCGGCGATGATTTCCAGATAGTTGAGGAGCGTGCGCAGCTTGGCAGTTGAGCCGAGGTCAAGCTTGGTGCCATCGTTGATATCGAACGGCTGGTCGAAATTGTCAGCCTGTACCCGCACCTTGTTACCTTGCGGCGTGCTTTCAATCAACGTAAAGCTGTAGGTAACACCGTGCGGGTCGCCGTGTTCGAGCAAGTGCTGATCATTAAGGCCGACGGAATAGGCATAGTCCGGGTCACGCAACTTGATTAGCTCTGCCGTCACCTCCTGCTGCAATCTGGAGTCAAGCGTACTATTGACTGTCAGATCCAGACGATCCAGGTCGTACATCTGCGGAACGCCGAGGAGCGCGGCGAGCTTGATACGTACGGCGTTGACCCCCTTTCGTTCGATCGGAGGTTGGGTTGGCAATCGCACGCGTTCTTTCTGCTGACGGAGTGACTGCTTGAGTGCAGCGTCACGCAGCGCGGGAGTAATTACATTGTCTTTAGCCATCAAGCGCAGGTAAGAATTGGTCAGGGACTCGAGCGCCTTCATGTCACCGCTCAGGTAGTAGGACGGGCGGCGCTGCGAAATCATCAGGCTGAGCACCTCCTTGAACACCAGAGCACGCTCTTGCAACGGACCTGCAGGGTCATCGTTGAGTAGCCGGTTCACCTGTTTGAAATCCCGCCCGTACCAAGCCCAGAGCCCATCGCCGACCCCGGCGATTTCCCCGAAGCCGGCACGCGCGGCAAGTGGCACCGTATTGAGGTAATTGACCACTAGCTGCTGCCTCACGACGGTGGTGTCTTCTCCTTGCAGGTAAGCCCGTACCGAGGCCGAAACCATCTGACGCATCTTCTCTCTCGGCGAGTTGGTACGACCATCCGGCGAATGGCGGTATTTCTCGATCTGGGTAGCCAACGTGCTACCACCTGCTGGGTGGTAGCCTGAATACACTAGGTGTATCGCTTCGTCGCTTAACGCCCGGCCAAAGCGAGACCACTCAATTGCCGGATTGCGCTGAGGTGCCCCTTCGTCGAGCAAGCTGTGGTTTTCGATGTAGAGTAGCGCGTTGACCAGCGGGCGCGGCAAGGACTGGAAGTTGGGGTAAATACGCTGCGGAGCGTACGAAGCATAGATAGGCAAATGGTGGCTATCGATTAGCTTAAGCCCGGCCTGATCTTTTTCACGATAGGGCATGAACAGGCCCTGGTCGAACAGTTGCGCCATGCAGGAGGACTGCTGTGCCTGGGCCGCCACGGTAAAGCCCCGCGCCTGCAACCGTTCCACATAGTTCGGCAGGTTGGCGTAGCCGAGGCGCTGATCATACGGTCCGCCCCTCGTAGGGTAGCGGATTGAGTTGCTCTTCCCGGGGGCGACTTGAAAGGTCAGCTCTTGACCCAGACGGGTAAGAAATTTCGCCTGCCACCGCGAACTGTGGAATTCGTCGAGCACCAGAAAGACAACGATTGGTATCGTTACCAACAGGGTAACGGAGACTACTCGTTTTGCGGAAATTGATGATGGTTTCTGTACCTGCAGCTCTTCTTCTGAGGCGGCCATGGTTAGGATTCACCGTTGCTAGACTGATCAAGACTGCTTCGCAGCAGTACGCTACGCACTCCTGCGGCGGCTTCCCATCCCCCTTTGCAGCCAGTGTATCCAAGTTCAGGTTCGGTTATGCGTGCGTACGCAGCAGTACTCAATATTAAGAATAGAAGGTCTTTTGCAGTCGTCAGTCTCGTCGCGACTGGTTGCAAATAATGGTAACTGTATTATCATTTAAATTGCATGTATGGCCAATCGTATGATTGATCCATGATCCAGAATCTACCGCTCACACACCCATGGCAACGGGATTCGGCATGCGGCTTACGCCGACTCCTAACCCACCCGGTTACAGCGAAAACCGGAGATAAGCAGAAGATGATATGCAATTAGTCGATTGGTGGTCAGGCCTTCTGCCGCTGGACTGGATGCTGGTTGTCCTGACCGTTTGGTTGGCCATTGGAACGTTCGGTGTGCTTGCCTTACATCGATTTGCGCTGGTGGCAAAGGTGTTCTTCCCAATGGGGGCTGCCGCGTCGCTGGTACTTTGTGTGGCGGCGGCCAGCGCAATGGGAGGGGCTGCCGAAGTCGCCGAGTTACCGTTCGGCTTGCCTGGACTAAATTTCCATCTTCGGTTGGATAGCCTGTCAGCGCTGTTCCTGATGGTGTTAGGGGGAGTGACAACAGGTGTTTCACTGTTTGCCGCCGGTTATTTTCGCAAGGGAGAAGGCACACCACCAGGCCTACTGTGTCTTCAGTACCACCTATTTCTTGCCAGTATGGCGTTGGTGGTTTTGGCTGACGACGCCTATGTCTTCATGGTGATGTGGGAGACGATGGCGCTATCGTCATTCTTTCTGGTCACCGCCAATCATCGCATCGCCGAAATACGGCAGGCTGGCTATCTCTATCTACTACTGGCACACGTTGGTGCTATCGCGATTCTCCTGTGCTTCGGGGTCTTACAGGCCAATAGTGGTGACTACACCTTCAACAACATGCGCGCACAGCATCTGTCGCCTTTTTGGGCCTCCATAGCATTCTTGCTGGCGCTATTCGGTTTCGGTGCAAAGGCAGGCATCTTGCCACTGCATGTCTGGCTACCGGAAGCGCACCCGGCTGCGCCATCCCCGGTTTCCGCATTGATGAGTGGGGTGATGTTGAAGACAGCCGTTTACGGCCTGTTGCGTGTGACTTTTGACCTGTTGTCCGTTCAGTTGTGGTGGTGGGGGGTATTGCTGCTGAGTGTCGGACTGCTTACCGCGCTGTTCGGGGTGGTGTTCAGTGCGGTGCAGGTCGATATGAAGCGTTTGTTGGCCTACTCGTCGATCGAGAACATCGGCCTGATCATGGTCGGCATGGGCCTCAGTCTGCTGTTCTATGCGTATCACATGTCCGCCTTGGCTGCGCTGGCACTGGCTGCTGCCCTCTATCATGTGGCTAGCCACGCGGCCTTCAAAAGCCTGTTGTTTGTCTGTACGGGTTCAGTGCTGCACGCGACCGGAGAGCGTAACCTCGGGCGACTCGGAGGGCTGATCCGTTACACGCCTTGGGTAGCATGGTTGTCGTTGATTGGCGCACTGGCCAGCGCCGGCTTGCCTCCACTCGGCGGGTTTGTTTCCGAATGGCTACTGCTGCAAAGCTTCCTGTTCACCCCCGGGCTTCCAAATAGTTTCCTCAACATGCTGATTCCGGTGGTTGCCGCTGCCATTGCGCTGATCGCGGCGTTGGCCGGATACACCATGGTCAAGTTTTTTGGCGTGATCTTCCTGGGGCGGCCACGTGAAGAAAAGTTGGCGCAGGCACATGATGCCGGTACGTTGGAGAAAATAGGCATGCTGTGGCTTGTTGCCATCTCCATATTGCTTGGGCTTATGCCTTCACAGATCTTAAAGGCAATCAGCCCTGTAATAAAACAACTCAGCTTATTCGACCTCTCGCCATCTATTGCGGCTAACGCATGGTGGCTCTTGGCTCCGATTTCCGTTGCGCGAGCCAGTTATGGACCGGTTATTTTCCTACTAGGGGTGGCTGCGAGCTGCACGCTCGCCTACATATTAGTCCGCTTGTTCTATCATGGTCGGTTACGTCGATCGGCTCCATGGGACTGTGGTTACCCCTTGCAGAACGCACGTATGCAAGATACCGCGGAAGGCTTTGGGCAACCGATTCGGCAGATATTTGAGCCGTTCTTCCGCATGGAGCGTGAGTTACCGTCACCATTTGATGCCCAGCCACGTTACCGGGTCTTGGTCGAAGACCCTCTTTGGTACTGGTTATATCTTCCGATTGCGCGCTGGGTCGAGCGCATTTCACAGTGGGTGGGAATGCTTCAGAAGGGCCGGATTGCGGTTTACCTGCTGTACAGCTTCCTCACTTTGGTTGCGCTGCTTCTAATGGCAAAACAATGAACCAATATGGAATGCTGTCTCAGTTGCTCGATGTGGTTATGGCTTTGTTGCTTGCACCACTCCTGACCGGCTGGCTGAACCAATGGCGCGCATTACTGCAGAATCGTAGCGCTCCGGACTTGATACAGCCATACAAGGTGCTGCATAAGCTTTTTTTCAAAGAGTCGGTGATCGCCGATCATGCTTCACCGTTGTTTCGTATGGTGCCTTACCTGGTATTTGGCTGTATGACGCTGGCCAGCGCCATTATCCCGATGCTGTCAACCGACCTTCCTCTCGCACCGGCGGCAGATGCGATTGCCTTGGTTGGTTTGTTCGCTATTGCTCGCACGTTCATCTCTCTCGCGGCAATGGACATTGGTACGGCGTTTGGGTCACTGGGAGCGAGGCGAGAAATGCTGATAGGGTTTCTAGCCGAGCCGGCCTTGCTGACTGTCCTATTTACTTCATCGTTGATCACGCGCTCAACGTCCTTGACCAGTATGGTCACGAGCATGAGTCACAATAGTTTTGCCATCTATCCCAGTCTTGCTTTTGCTGGTATCGCATTTGTGATGGTTTCACTGGCAGAAAATGCCCGTATCCCGGTCGACAACCCGGCTACCCATCTAGAACTGACCATGATTCATGAAGCACTAATACTTGAATATTCCGGCCGCCATCTTGCCTTAATGGAATGGGCGGCAAGCCTGAAACTATTTGCTTATTCCTGCATTGGCTTGGCGATCTTCTTTCCATGGGGTGTGTCGACAAGTGCTTCACCGCTTGCCTTGATGATGGCGTTGCCAGTGCTGGTCGTGAAGCTTGCCATTGGTGGCGCACTGGTTGCCGTGATTGAAACACTGAGCGCCAAGATGCGCATCTTTCGCGTGCCGGAATTCCTCGCCACAGCTTTTATGCTTGCCGTGATGGGGATGCTGGTTCATTTCCTGTTAGGGGCGTAATCATGCCAAACTTGGTCGGTCAACTGATCAATCTGCTGGCTTCAATCCTGCTGATTCTGTCTTTCGCCATGCTGTCCCAGCGGCGCATTCTGTCGCTCATCCGCCTATTCACATTTCAGGGCGTCACACTGGTCGCGGCAACGATATTGCTGGGTTATTCGACAAATCAACCTCATTTGTATTACTCGGCAGCGCTGACTCAGGTATTGAAGGTCATGGTAATACCTACCTTGCTACACCGGCTGATTAATCATCTGAACGTGAGATGGGATACGGAAACTTTGATCAACATTCCGACCACTATGATGATCGGCATCATCCTGGTGATCTTTTCCTTCAATCTGGCAGCGCCAATATCCAGCTTATCCACATCCATTGCGCGCAGCACGCTGGGGATCGCACTGGCCTGTGTATTGCTCTCGTTCATGATGATGATAACTCGTGCGAAAGCGGTTCCTCAAGTAATCGGATTCCTGTCGATGGAAAATGGCCTTTTCTTCTCGGCCACAGCCGCCGTATATGGCATGCCGATGGTCGTTGAGCTAGGGATTGCCCTTGATGTTCTAATGGGTATTCTGATTCTTGGTGTGTTCATGTTTCAAATTCGTGAGCGCTTCGACAGCCTGGACATTAGCCATCTGGAGAAATTGAAGGAAGATTAAGATGAATTGGCTGCTACTGATGCTTATCATTCCTTTTGCCGGTGCAGGCGTACTCGCACTATATGGCGGACGTGAGCGCGCACCCGAAGTAAATTCAGCTTTCAGCTTTGCAACCTTTATTGCGGCCGCGATGCTTACCTCCAAGGTCATTGCCGATGGTCCCCTTTATGCGCTTGAGCGGCAGTTCTTCATCGATCCTCTCAATGTTTTCCTGGTTACATTGACCGCTTTTGTTGCATGGACCACGTCACTTTTCTCCGGCCCTTACATGCGCATTGAAAGCGACCACGGCAAGATGACTCCACGCCGCATGCGGCTCTATCATAGCATGTACCAATTGTTTACCTGCGCCATGCTGTTGGCACTTACCACCAATAATATGGGGCTCTTGTGGGTAGCGATGGAGGGGGCAACACTTGCCACGGTGCTATTGGTGAGCATATATCGTACCGCCGCGAGCCTGGAAGCGGCCTGGAAGTATTTCATCCTGTGTGGTGTTGGTATCGCCCAAGCACTGTTTGGCACTATCCTTCTATACTTGGCGGCCGACCGTGTGATTGGTGCGGGTACAGGAGCGTTGCTCTGGACCAACTTGGAACAAGTAAAAACACACATGGAGCCGACCATCCTGTCCTTGGCCTTCGTGTTCCTGCTGGTCGGCTATGGCACCAAGGTTGGCTTGGTTCCCCTGCATAACTGGTTGCCCGACGCCCATGCGGAAGGCCCGACCCCCATCTCCGCCGTACTGTCTGGCCTATTGTTGAACGTCGCACTCTATGCCGTTCTGCGCTGCAAGGTACTGGTAGATGGCGCCCTTCAAAACCACATGGCCGGCAACATGATGATTGGGTTTGGCCTGCTGTCGGTATTGATTGCGGCATTCTTCCTCTCGCGGCAAAAAGACGTCAAACGTATGTTTGCCTATTCGTCTATCGAGCACATGGGCCTCATCACGTTTGCGTTTGGAATCGGAGGCCCCATCGCCAACTTCGCAGGGCTATTGCACATGACCGTTCACTCGCTAATCAAGTCGGCCATCTTCTTTGCCGTTGGCCATGCTGTGCAGAAGGCGGGCACGCAGACAATGAGCCGGATTACGGGGCTTCTGAGCATCAGCCCCACGGTCGGTTGGGGCTTGATGCTGGGCTCCCTGGCCATTCTTGGCATGCCACCGTTCGGCGTGTTTGCCAGCGAATTTTTGATCCTGACCACCGCCATGCGCGAATTACCTTGGGCGACGCCGCTCCTGTTACTCGCCCTCGGTGTCGCCTTCGCGGCGGTTTTCCAACGGGTGCAGCCGATGGTATTCGGTGAAACTACAGCAAAGCCACTCCAACACCCCCCTGCACTGATCCCCGTATTCATGCATCTGGGGCTGGGGTTAATGCTCGGCCTTTATATACCGCCCTACTTGGTTGCGTGGTATCAACAAGCCGCACGCATGATTGGAGGCTAAGTGATGAAACTGTGCGGAGTCGAAGGGCAGTTTGAACGGTTACCGGCGCCGCTGCCTATGTGGCGCGCATCAGTCGATTTGAAACAATGGGTTGGTGCCGCAATGGCAGTGAAGGAAACAGGGGGGCGGTTACTGTCGGTCTGGGGAACTGACCAACGCTCACGGGACGGACACTTCGTAATCTCTGCGGCCTACGCCGTTCAGGAAGGCCTGGTTTGGCTAGCATTGCCCCTAGGGGAGAGTGAAACGGGTTTCCCCGATCTTTCCACCGTATTTCCGGCCGCGTCCCGTATGCAGCGCGCAATGGCGGATCTGCTCGGGGTGCATGCCACGGGGGTGTCCGATACTCGACCGTGGTTACGCCACAATGCTTGGCCAGCCAACTACTTTCCACTGCACGAGGGGGCGACGGGAGATGAACATTTTCCTGAGTATCCCGCCGAAGAATATGCATTCACGCAGGTCGAGGGTGATGGCGTACACGAGATCCCAGTAGGTCCGGTACATGCAGGCATCATCGAACCAGGACATTTCCGCTTCTCCGTCGTTGGGGAAAAAGTTCTACGTTTGGAGGAGCGCCTCGGTTACACCCACAAAGGGGTGGAGAAACGGTTCGAACAGACCCCGCCCTTGCTGGGACATCGTCTTGCCGGGCGCATCTCGGGTGATTCCACCGTCGCCTATGCGTGGGCCTACTGCATGGCGCTGGAGTCGGTTGTCGGAGTCAAGACGACAGAATCAATTCAGTGGGTTCGCGCGTTGCTGCTGGAACGGGAACGGATAGCAAATCATTTGGGGGATCTCGGCGCGCTCGGTAACGATGCAGGGTTTGCTTTTGGACTCTCCCAGTTCTCCTTGCTGAAAGAGACGTGGCTTCGACAAAACAAGAAGCTATTCGGGCATCGGTTCATGATGGATTGCATCGTACCAGGTGGCGCCGATGTCTCATTCAGCAAGGCCTCTCACGACGAATTGTTACGTCAATGTGATGAAGTCGAACGAGACGTGCATTTGTTGCATTCTATTTACGAAGAGCATGGCGGACTACAGGATCGCTTCATTGGCGCAGGCCGGGTTCCTCCATCGTTAGCGGCGGAACTGGGGGTATGTGGCCTTGCGGGAAGAGCCAGCGCTCAATCCTATGATTTGCGCGCCGACCAGCCGTGGTTGCCATATGACCAACTCGATGTACAAATGGTCACCCACCGCAATGGCGATGTCGCCGCACGTGCCATCACTCGATTTGAAGAAATTTATGAATCTCTACGGCTGATCCGGAAAATCTGCGAACACCTACCTCAAATCATGCATCAGACGAAGCATGAGTTTGCCCATTTGCATGGTTATGGAATAGGCTGGGTAGAAGGATGGCGCGGCGACGTTCTGATTGCACTCGAACTCTATAATGGGGAAATCCGGAGATGTCATTGCCATGATCCGTCCTGGCACAACTGGCCAGCACTGGAACACGCCATTATCGGTAACATCGTGCCTGATTTTCCGCTCATCAACAAATCGTTCAATCTCAGTTACTCGGGACATGACCTCTGATGTGGTACGTTCTCAAACAAATCGGTCGCATTGGTATCCGTAGCGAGGATCCGCCCGAAGTCGACAATACCCTCCGTGTTGAGGCTGAGCACATTCAGTCCGCAATCCTTCAAATCATCGGCCAAGCACTGATGATCCGCCAAGTGGATGCCGGCTCATGCAATGGTTGCGAACTAGAGATTCAAGCACTTAACAACCCCTGCTACAACATCGAAGGTTTGGGCATCAAGTTCGTGGCCAGTCCACGACATGCCGATATGCTGTTGGTGACTGGTCCGGTCTCGCGTCACATGGAGACAGCTTTACGCCGAACCTACGAGGCGATACCCGAACCCAAATTGGTGGTTGCCATTGGTGATTGTGGTTGCAACGGTGGCATATTCGGAGAGAGCTATGCATCGTGCGGAGGCGTATCGAATGTTTTACCTGTCGATGTCGCCGTGCCAGGTTGCCCACCTGAACCGATTGAGATTTTGCGAGGGATTTTAACCGCAGTGCAGCGCCGTCCCCCTGATCAATCTAAGAGAAATCGGCTCATGGATGGCCAGTTCTCACCTAGATACAACTAGCGCACAGTTATTGGTTTCCTGTGCTCATATTTTCCCCGCTCGGGAATCGATGGCTTACTAGTTTCGTATCTTTTCCCAATAATATGAGCCATTACATGGCTGACTCGAACGAGATGGATAATGTCACCCCCTATGAAGCCCTTTTTATGTCCAAGACGATGAATAATTGAGCTCGATTTTGTGTAATCGACTGGCGTATGCATGGCTAACCTCCAGCTCGGAACTCCATGACATCTGTTGGCCATTTTCCAATCGGCACGTGTCGGATTTATTCTAAGCCACCGTTGATGAAAAGCAGGAGCTTCTGGATCTAGCCAAAAAAGCCAAGCAGGGGATTGAGGATTGCTACTACCCGGTTGGCCAGTCGGGACACCGTGTAGGCGTTCATCGAACACCTCCTTTTCTTTACCCGGCGCAGCACGAAAGCTGCTTCACGTCCTTGCTGAAAGTTTGCGCCGCGAGCTTCAGACCTTCGACCGTCGTCAGGTAGGGAAACAACTGGTCAGCCAGTTCCTGCACCGTCATTCGGTTGCGGATGGCGAGCACCGCCGTCTGGATCAGCTCGCCCGCCTCCGGGGCCACAGCCTGTACGCCGATGAGTCGTCCGCTTCCTTCCTCGATGACCAGCTTGATAAAGCCGCGTGTGTCGAAGTTGGCTAATTTTGCCCATCCCCCAAAAATGTAAAATCAGCGAATGGAGTAGGATTGGCTGTTGGATTACCGTCTTTTCAGGGGGTGGGGGGTCAATGCCGCGAAATTAAGCCAAGCCGAGCTGGTTTCGCGGTAAAATGTCAACATTAATTCAAAGACTTAATACCCAAAAGCGATGAACACCTCGGCCCCTATATTCCCAATCGATCTATAAAATTACTCAAACCATAGCTTCCGAGGATTTTATTCATCGCCATCGCCGTAAAGAAGTCGACTTCACCCGCCGCAGCCTCTTTACCTTCGAACGCGTCGTCGGCGTTTTGCTGACCACCTTGATGCGCTCACTCCAGGTCGAACTGGATCAATTCTTCGCCCATACCGACCTTCCGGATGGCCGGATCGCTCGAGACGACGCGTTTCGCATGGCGCGCAAGAAGCTGAAGGCTTCCGCATTTACCGAGCTCAACCAGCTCATCGTCGCCGACGCACCCACCACGGCACGATGGCACGGCTATCGCGTTCTGGCCGCCGATTCCACCACCCTGATGCTGCCGGCCACACACCCCGATACGCGCTCGGAAGACAAGGGGTTCAATTGCTATCACTATCCGGGCGGGCTTTACAGCCTGGCACGCGGCGCGGGTTTGTGCGATACCGCCACCGGCCTGATGCTGCGCGCCGACATCGCGTCGGACGCAAAAGGCGAGCGCGACATGCTGGTCGAGCAGCTGGAGCAGGTGAAATGCGACGACCTGCTGGTCCTGGATCGTGGCTACCCGGCCTACTGGTTGTTTGCCCTGCTCAACCAACGTGGCCATACCTTCTGCATGCGGCTCACCACCTCATTCAACACGGCGGTCAAAAGCTTTGTCGCCTCCGGTCGCGTCTCCGCAATCGTGGCCATCAATCCCGGCAAGGAGCAACATCCGACCTTCAAACAGCACGACTTGCCGATCAAACCCTTCTCGCTTCGGCTGGTTCGTGTTCTGCTGCCCAGTGGGCAGATCGAGGTGCTGGCAACCAATCTGCTGGACGACACGGCCTATCCCGCCGCCGACTTCGCCGAGTTGTATCATCGCCGCTGGCGAATCGAGGAAGCCTTCCGCCATCTCAAATCCCGGCTGAAGCTGGAGCAATTTGGTGGCGAAACCCCGCTGGCAATTCGGCAGGAATTCCACGCTACCATTCTGCTACACAACCTGGCGACACTGGCCGCCATGGACGCCCTGTCGCAACGGGGAGAGACGGAAATACATACCTTCAGCGTCAACCTGACGCACGCCAGCCACCTGATTCGCCTGCACTTGCCACGTTTGCTGGCCAGTCCGGAACAGCGCACCTCGCTATGCCAACTTCTGCTGGTGCTCATCGCCAAGAAGATCACCCGCCGCCGGCTTGGGCGATGCGGCACGCTACGCAAGCCGGATCGAGAGAAACCTCACCCACACCGGGCCTATAAGTAATTGTTCCGATAATGGAATCGCTTAATTTCGCGGCATTGGGATCCCCCTCCCATTCTTTTGCACGCCAAGCGAGGCCACAATTCTCCGCCGCGCCTCTCTCTGCATTGTCAAAGCAAGCGGAACGCCAGAATGGCAACGATGGTCGGTGGGATTGCTGCGACAAGCAACCCCATCGGATGAATCGCCTCATCCTCAAAGTTGCCACGCAGGATCGCCACACCGGCGGGGTTCGGCGCATTGGCGATGATCGTCAACCCTCCCCCCGTGACGGCCCCCGTCACCAGCGCATACTTGAACGAGTCGGACAATCCCTCGACCAGTGAGCCAAGATAGGTCAGCGCGGCATTATCTG
The DNA here is from genome assembly GCF_900177275.1 of Pseudogulbenkiania subflava DSM 22618. GTDB lineage: Bacteria > Pseudomonadota > Gammaproteobacteria > Burkholderiales > Chromobacteriaceae > Pseudogulbenkiania > Pseudogulbenkiania subflava. The sequence continues at coordinate 32,165 of NZ_FXAG01000014.1, read as the reverse complement.
TGATCGCCGTCAAAAACGTCGCGCCAAAGAATACGGCATCGCTGCTCATCGCCAACAATACCGGCCGCAGCCACCACTGCTGCTGCCCGCCCAGCACCACCAGCCCCGCCAGAAAGAAGGCGACCAGTAAACCTTCACGCAGGATCAAACGATCCTGGTAATCCTGGTAGGCATGTGCAACCCCCAGGAAAAACAGGAACAGGCCGAGGAAAGCGGCGGGATGGTGGGCAAAGGCGACCACCCCCACCAGAAAGAGCAGATGCAACGCGACCATGATCGCCGGTACGCTGTTGTCTTCAGAAGCATCGCGGCCGGATGAAACCCGCGACAACTCCTGCCGGAACAGCCACGTCGCACTCAAGGCGTTGACGATGACGGCGATGGCGGCTTTCCAGCCCAAAGCGGTGATCATGAACCAGATATCCCACCCCCATTTACCGGCCACCATGAGGACCGGTGGCGCCGCGAAGGGCGTCAGGGTACCGCCGATGGATATATTGACAAACAAGACCCCCAGCGTGGTGTAGCGGAGCCGGGTCGACAGCCCCTTGGAAAAGTAGCTATCGCGCAGGATCAAGGCCGCGAGGGTCATGGCCGCGGGCTCGGTGATGAACGAACCCAGCAAGGGAACCAGGGCGAGAATCGCGAAATAGAACGCCATTGAACTAGGCAACGGAATGAACTGGGCGACTGTACGTACGCAGAACCTGGCGAACTGCAAGATAGGCTTGGTCCCGGCGATCACCATGATGGCGAAGACGAACATGGGCTCCGTAAAGTTACGCGAATCCAGGTACTGGGTTGCCGCTGCGCGGCCCTCGACGGCGAACATGCACAAGATCAGGATCATGGCCCAGAAGCCGAACACGACTTCGACTTCGCCCAGCAGATGCCACAGCCCGGCGTGGGTGGGGCGGGTATGTGCCAGCCGCTCAAAAAACTTGGTCGAGAACGTATGCAGGATGGCAACGGCGAATAGCATTGCGCCGATGATCTGGATGATGCTAGGTGTCACAGACTCCCCCTTTGGATGTCGAATTGAAATAGTTCATTAATCCAATGCCTGGTGCTTGTTGTTTCAGAGGACCAGATGGTCATGACGAGACTTTAGCAGTTGCTTGCTCATCGAAGCTGGACGTCAGCTTTGCCATGAGTCGGCAGAGCGCTGTTTTTTTAAAAAACGGGGGCCGAAGCCCCCCAAGGTCGCTTGTTGCTACTGCTCTGTTTGCCCTTGGCCTCGCGGCCCAGAGTGAAATGGTTACCGCAACAGCAACACCGGAACCGGTGCCGTGCGGATCATGTTGGTCGTTGTGCTGCCGATCAGCAGGTGGCGGATACGGGAATGGCCGTAGGCGCCCATCACCAGCATGTCCAAGTCGAACGCACGCAGATAGGTACTGAGTACCATCTCGGCTTCGCCCGCGATCAGGGCGGTGGTGACGTTAACGCCTCCCTGCATCAGTATCGTGCCAGCCCAGCCCAGCGTCTCCTGGTTGGCCGGGGTTTCAGCCCCAGCCATGACCACGTGACATGCCAGTCCTTTGAATAGCGGGCTCGCCGCGATCATCTCGACCCCCTTGCGGGTGGAGGTGCTGCCGTCGAAGGCGATCATCGCCGACTGTGGCGCGTTGAACGTTTCAGGTGCAACGAGAATCGGACGGTGCAGCGCGCGGATGGCACGTTCCAGATTGCTGCCGATGTGGTCCGGTGCCAACTCGGCGGCTTCGCCACGCCGGCCAAGCACGAACAACCGGACATTCGGTTCCATCTCTGACAGCGTTTCCAGCAATCCCCCATGGCACTGACGAGCATCAGATGTCATGTAACCGGCAGTTGCAACCTGGATTTTCCCCGCTTCCAGCAAGCGTCTACCCTGCTCCTGGGCCAACTTGCTCCGCTGTTCATCAAGGCTGGCCAGTTCCGCAAGGAGCGCATCCTGCGCCCCCAGGCCGATGCTGCCGGAATAGTCCTTGGTGCCACTCACCGCCATGCGCTGATCCAGTACGTGCAGCAAATGCAGTGGCGCTATCAGGCGAGCGGCCGCCCAGGCGGCGTACTGACATACGCTGGACTGATAGCGGGAATGATCAATGCATGCCAAGACTCGTGTCGTCATGGTTATCTCCTCAGTGGCCGCCCATCAGGCGTTCAACGGCATCCGGTTTATCGTGTACGGCAAACTTGTCCACCATGGTTGCACTGGCTTCGTTCAAGCCTAGAATCACCACCTCGGCGCCTTCCCGGCGGTACTTGAGCACAATGCGGTCAAGGGCGCTGATTGCCGAAATGTCCCAGAAATGGGCGTGGCTGACATCGACGATGACCTTGTCGATCGCCTCTTTGAAGTCAAAGGCTGCCGAAAAGCGGTCAGTCGAGGCAAAGAATACCTGGCCGGTCACGGTGTAACGTCGGCACCGTCCTTCGTCTTCCAGTGCCGAGCCGATATGGAGAATCCGGCCAACCTTCTGGGCGAAGAACAGTCCACTCAGCAACACGCCGACCAAAACACCCTTGGCCAGGTCATGCGTGGCCACCACCACCACGACGGTTGCGGCCATCACAATGCTAGAACTGAGCGGGTGGGTACGCAGGTTGCGCAGCGACTCCCAACTGAAGGTGCCGATCGACACCATGATCATCACGGCCACCAGCGCCGCCATCGGGATCTGCTTTACCCACGGGCCAAGAAATACCACCATGATCAACAGCACCACGCCCGCGACCAACGTCGACAGACGACCGCGGCCACCTGATTTCACGTTGATCACCGATTGGCCGATCATGGCGCAACCGGCCATGCCACCCAGCATGCCGGAGGCAATGTTGGCGATCCCCTGGCCCATCGCCTCGCGGTTCTTGTCACTTGGGGTGTCGGTAAAATCGTCCACGATGGTGGCCGTCATCATCGATTCCAGCAGACCGACCACCGCCAAGGTTGCGGAATACGGGAAAATGATCGCCAGTGTCTCGAGGTTAAGCGGCACGTTGGGCAGCAGCAACACCGGCAAACTATCCGGCAGCGCTCCCATATCACCTACCGTACGGATGTCGAGGCCCAGTGCCATCGAGACGGCGGTCAGCACAATGATGCAGATCAGCGGCGAGGGAACGGCTTTCGTAAGAAGTGGAAACAGATAGATGATGCCCAAGCCCGCCGCGGTCATCGCATAGACCACCCACGGGACGTTAGTCAGCTCCGGCAACTGTGCCATGAAGATCAGTATCCCCAATGCATTGATGAATCCGGTCACCACCGAGCGAGAGACAAAGCGCATCAGGGAACCAAGCTTTAACACCCCGGCGAGGATTTGCAGCAGGCCGGTCAGCAGCGTGGCCGCCAGCAGGTATTGCAGGCCGTGGTCCTTGACCAGTGTCACCATCACCAGCGCCATCGCCCCGGTGGCTGCCGAAATCATGCCCGGGCGGCCGCCGGCAAAGGCGATAACCACGGCGATGCAGAACGACGCGTACAGGCCGATCTTGGGATCGACCCCGGCGATGATCGAGAACGCAATGGCTTCGGGGATCAGCGCGAGCGCGACGACCAGACCGGCCAAGACGTCGCCGCGAATATTGGAAAACCACTCCTGGCGTAAGTGACTGACAGACATATCTTCTCCATTTGAATGGCCTGGGCCATGGATTGTTGGGATTGCCTGTTGAACCGACATGCCGAAAAGGCGTGCAGCATAGCCCCATCGATACGGTGAACCGTACATTGGGCAGCACAACAGTGACCGCTCAGCGGTCTGAAGCAACGACAAATGACAAACAAGGGGGTGTCCGAAAGGGACGGACGTGCGAATTCGCCTACCGGAACGGTAGGGAAATCAAGAGAGGGGTAAGGCAGCGAACTACATCGGACTGTAGATTCTGTGGCTGAATAGTTTACGAAAGAGCACGGAGTCTAACTGCTAAGCTACATAAGGTCAAAAAAGAATCGCATCAACTCAGGGATATGCATCGGCTACTGGGAGAGCTCATGCAAACCATGGACCGAATCGAAAGAGAAACCAGTGCGATCACATTTCCCGATTTGTAGAACTGGCTTGGTCAGAATGCTCATGCGCTAGCCTCAACATCCCCACCTTGGTAATCAGCCTTGATAGCCTTGGGTTGCACGGCGACTCACAGTACAGTTGTAACCTCTCCTCATCGATAACACCGAGCCAGCACTTCCGGCGGCACCCCCAGAAAATAGGCTAATCTAAGCAACCACATCAGCAAAATGGTGCGCCAAATGCCGCGCGTTTCCCAACGCCGTCCGGAAGTCACCACGGTCGATCGCAGGCACAACGGTGGCGATATGCGCTTGAGGAGGACCGATAGTTCGATATCCTCCATCAACGGCTGTTCCGGGACGCCTCCGATCTCAGCGAATACATCACGTCGAACGAACATTGCCTGATCGCCGGTCGCGATACCCGTTAATCGGGAACGCCAGTTCATCATGTGGGCGATGAGTCTCAGCATGCCTGGCCGGCCTGCAATATGCACGTCAAAGCGCCCCCAGACCTGGCCGCTCTTGGTAAGCGCCGCCAAAATCAGCCGGTCTGCCCGACTGGGCAGAAGCGTATCGGCATGCAGAAACAGGAGCACTTCACCTTCGGCCGCGGCGGCGCCAGCATTCATTTGGTTCGCCCGGCCGCAGGGTGAGTGCAGCAGCCGATCCACCCATGGCACTGCGAGAGCCACGGTGTCGTCACGGCTCCCGCCATCGACCACGATCACCTCCGCACCGTGAAAGCGTAATTCCTGCAGCGCCGACAACGTATGTTCAATTCGTTCGGCCTCGTTCAGGGTGGGCACGATGATTGATAGATGTTTCATACTCCCCACCTCTGCCAAGCATGGTAATGCTCGGCCCAGGCCAGCAGTCTCTGCGGGACGTGCGCTCGCCGCCATTCGCCAGCCGCGTGTTTATTGGCCTCGGCCAAGGTCGGATAAGGATGGATCGTGCTGAGGATCTTGTTTAGCCCGAGTCCATGCTGCATCGCCAGTACGAATTCGGCGAGCAGTTCGCCGGCCTGAGCGCCGACGATGACCACGCCGAGGATGCGGTCCTTGCCGGGCGGCGTCAGCACCTTGATGAAGCCTGCCGCAGCCTCATCCGCAATCGCCCGGTCCAAGTCTTCGATGTTGTAGCGTGTCACTTCGTAAGCGATGCCTTGTTCGCACGCCTCCTGCTCGGACAACCCGACCTTGGCAATCTCCGGGTCGGTGAACGTGACCCAAGGTATCGCCGAATAATCGACCTTGAAGCGTTTGAAACGTCCGAACAGGGCATTGATGCTCGCGTACCAGGCTTGATGGGCAGCGGTATGGGTGAATTGGTAAGGCCCGGCTACGTCACCGCAGGCGTAAATACTGGGATACAGAGTCTGTAAATAGGCGTCGGTTTCGATGGTCTTGCGCCCGGTCATCGGAATACCCAACTCCTCCAGGCCGAAACCTTCCGTTCGCGCTTGCCGGCCAACTGCACACAGAACGACGTCGAATTCGATCGCGACGTCCTCGTTTTCGTGCCGCAGCCACATCCGCTTGCTGTTGCCGTTGCATTCAACTCGCAACGTCCGATGGTCGGTCAGAACCGACACACCATCGCGTTCAAGTGCCGCGCGCGCGTATTGTGAAACCTCTTCGTCCTCGCGCTTCAGCAGGCGCGCCTCCTTTACGACCTGGGTGACCTGGCTGCCGAAACGGGCGAAAGCCTGCGCCAGCTCGCAGCCGATCGGCCCTCCGCCGAGCACGACCAGACGACCGGGCCGCTCGGTCAGCGACCATAAGGTCTCCGAGGTGAGAAAACCCACTTCCTGCAGTCCGGGAATGGTGGGTACGACCGGGCGCGAGCCAGTGGCGAGCACGATCGCGCGGCTCGTGAGCGTGCGACCGTTGACCTCGACCTGCCATGGCGAAGTGATGTTCGCATGCCCGTGGATGACCTCGACGCCCAGTTGCCGGTAACGTTCGACCGAATCATGCGGCTCCACGGTTTTGACCACCCGGGCGACCCGGCCCATAACCTCGGCAAAATCGAATTTCGTTTCGACGGCTTGGATGCCTAGCGCTGAGGCATTGCGGCATTGGTGCAGGAACTTGGCGGAGCGGATCAGCGCCTTGGACGGCACACAGCCATAATTCAGACAGTCCCCGCCCATCTTGTGACATTCGATCAATGTCACCTTGGCCTTGGTCGCTGCACCGATATAAGCAGAAACCAGGCCAGCGGCACCACCGCCTATCACGATCAGATTGCGGTCGAAGCGGCGCGGCTTGCTCCATCTGCGATAGACATGCTGCTGCCGGAACCAGGATAGTGTCTTGCGAGCCAGTAACGGCAATATGCCAAGCGCGGCAAAGGACAGCAGCACGCCAGGCGACAGGATCCCGCGCACGCTGGAGAGCGTTGCCAACTGGGTGCCGGCGTTCACGTATGCCAGCGTTCCCGCCAGCATGCCGATCTGGCTCACCCAGTAGAATGTCCAGGCTCGGATCGGCAATAGGCCGGCCACCAGGTTGACCAGGAAAAACGGAAACAGCGGCACTAGCCGCAAGGCGAACAGGTAGAACGGCCCTTCGCGCGCAAAGCCCTGTTCGACCACCGCCAGCTTGGTACCGAACCGTTGCCGCACGCTGTCGCGAAACAAGTAGCGCGCCAGCAAAAACGCCAACAAGGCGCCGATGCTGGAGGCGAAAGACACCAACAGCGTGCCTTCCACCAGACCGAACAGCGCGCCGCCGGCCAGCGTCAGCACGGCAGCGCCAGGCAGGGACAGGCCGGTGACTGCCACATAGAGTGCTACATACAGTAGCGGCGTTAGCCATGGATGTCGGCCAAAAAACGTCCGGAATGTTGCTTGACTGGCTTTGAGGTAATCGAGGCTCAGATAATGGCCGAGATCCAGCCACCAAAAGGCGGCCAGCAGAGCCAGCAGCACAATCAACAAGGCGAGCTTGGTCGGCTTCATCCAACGTGCTCCCGATTCTCCAGGGCGCCGCCGCAGCTGCTGCCCTGTCCCGCCGTGCAGCCGTAGCAGTGGTCGGCCACCACGATAGGCTGTCCGACCAGGTCCTGCCCCAGCAAGTCGAGCAAGTGCGGATGGGGGACGCCATGCCATTTCATCGGCAAGTGCAGCATCTGGTTGAAGTCACAGTCGTACAGGAACCCTTGCCAATCAACGCTGATGAGGCGGCGGCACATCACATTGTCCAGGTTGGCCGGGCAATAGTGGTCGCGCAGCAGTTGCATGTAACCGGCAAACTGCCCCTTGGAAACCAGCGTGCTGCCGAAGCGCTGGATCGGCATGTTGGCGAGTACGAACAGCTGGTTGAACAGGATGCCGAAGTGCTCGGACAGCTCATGCCGATAGGCCGCCTGCAGCTTCGATTGATCCGGCGGCAACACCGGGCCTTGCGGGTTGTAGACCAGGTTGAGCGCAAGCCCGCTGCCGGGCCGGGCGTAACCGCGTGCGTTGAGTTCTTGCAGTGCCGCGATGCTCTTGTCGAACACGCCGTTGCCGCGCTGACGGTCGACGTTGTCTTTTTCGTAACACGGCATCGAGGCGACCACTTCTACCTGTTCGCGCGCCAGGAAATCGGCCAGATCCTCCTGGCCCGGCTCGAACAGGATGGTCAGGTTGCAGCGGTCGATCACCTTGACCCCGAGCGCGCGCGCGTGGCGTACCAAATCACGGAAATGCGGATTGAGCTCCGGTGCGCCGCCGGTCAGGTCGAGCGTGGTCAGCCGGCGCGCTTTGAGCACGGCCAGCACCAGTTCCACAGTGTCCCGGTTCATCATTTCGGTGCGGTTCGGGCCGGCGTTCACGTGGCAGTGCACGCAAGTCTGGTTGCACTTGTAGCCCAGGTTGACCTGCAAGGTGTCTAGCGTGGTGCGGCGGATGGCGGGAAAGTCAGTTTTCTGCAGCAGTGGCAGCGTGGCATGCATTCAGTGTGCTCCTCTCTTTGTTCTTTGTTACAGCGTGCGCACGGCCAGCGTTGCCAGCCAAGCGAGCACGGCGGCCAACGGCAGGGTGGCTAACCAGGACAGCACGATGTTGTTCACCGTCGACCAATCGATGCTGCGAGCGCCCGCACCGACGCCCGCGATCGCGCCGACTGCGACATGGGTGGTGGACACCGGCAGGCCGAGCTTGCTGGCAAGCAGCACCAAGGCCGCGGTGATCAGGTTAGCGGTCAGACCCTGCGCGCTATCCATCCGCGTCACACGCTGGCTCATCGTGACGGCAACCCGACGGGCGTAGAGCAGCCCACCGGCCGCCATGATCGCGGCGATCGCCAGCACCGAGACCGACGCCTGGAACAGATGCGAGGCCAGCAGCAAGGCGGCCAGCTTCGGCGTGTCGTTCACCCCGCGGGCAAAACAGATCAGCGCGCCGGACAGGGTGTGCACCTGATCGGCCAGGCGGGCGAGCGAGAAGCGCGCCATCGGCTGTGGCAGCGTGTCGCACTGCGCTTGCGGCGCGATGATGAGACCCGGCGCGGCAGCTTGCATCAGCACGGCGCCGTTTTCCGCCGGCTCCGCCAGCGAAACGGGCGGCAGCACGCACGCGCAGTGGTTCTGCATCGCTCGCCGGCGCGCCAAGGGATAGATCACCAGGCCGAGCGCGGCGGCGATCAGCGGGCTCGTCACCAGCGGCAACAAGAAACTGCCTGCCAGTTTGGCGTAATGGATCTCGCCGCCGTGCTGGCCGAGCGCCGCTCCGATCAAGCCGCCGATCAGCGCATGGGTGGTGGAAATCGGCAAGCCGGCGCGGGTGGCGATGAATACCGTCAATGCCGTGCCGGCGCCGACACTCGCAAGGAACAGCGGTGCGCTGGCGACGGCATCGGGCACCAGTCCCTTACCGGAGAACTGCTGTACCAGAGTGTCGGCCAGCAGCAGCGACACCGCGCTGCCGGCCACCGTGGCCACGGTAGCGAGAATGAGCGCGCTACGATAACTCAAGGTATCCGAGCCCCAAACGGTGGCGAATCCCTTGAAGTTGTCGTTGGCGCCGTTACTGAAAGCCACGAGCAAGGCGGCGCCTATCAACAGATATTCCATTTCGTCTTCCTTTGGCCGCTAAGGTGTGGCCCGTTCAGCAGCAGGCGCTGCTGACGGGCACGGACTCCCGGCTGAATGGCAGAGTGCTCCCGCATCCTTCGAACAGGCCGTAGTGCTGCGTGAAGTCGCCGATGAAGTCGAAGTGCGGGCCGAAGCGGCTGTCGTGCAGCATGCGCCAAGTATTGCCGCACACGGGGAACACGCGACCAGCCTCGATGTCATGATGCTTGTCGAGCATGAAGCGGTGCGGGTGGTGGGGCACCGTGCCGCGATAGATCACCGCCTGCCCGTAGTCCTCGCAGGCGTTTTCTAGTCCGTCCAGCTTGAACAGGCGGTAGGTGGCCGAATAAAAGCGGATGCTCCCTGCTTTTTCGGCCAGTTGCGCATCGTCAATCACCAGCGGGCGGTCCGTCACCAGGCGCGGGTCGGCAAAGCCGTGGCGCTGGGCCAGCCGGAGAAAGTCGTTCCAGTACAGCGCCCCGCCCAGGCATTCGCCGTACAGTACCGGGTCGTTGCGCACCGACTCGGGCACACGCCGGTCGGCGTAGACGTCGGAGAAATAGAATTCCCCGCCCGGTTTCAGCAGCCGATAGACTTCGCGCAGCACCGCCTGCTTGTCCGGCGACAGGTTGACCACGCAGTTCGAGACGATCACGTCGAAGCTGGCGCTCGCAAGACCGATCTCGTCGAGACTCTCGATGTAGCCTTGTGCAAACGACACGTTGTCAAAGCCGAACAGCTCGCTGTGGTAGGCATGGTGGCGTTCGGCGACGGCGAGCTGTTCTTCGGTCATGTCCACCCCGAGCACGTGACCGTGTTCGCCCACAAGCTGCGCCAGCACATAGACATCGCGCCCGGCGCCACAGCCCAGGTCGAGCACGCGGCAGCCTTCCAGCAGCGGCGGGCACACCAGGCCGCAGCCGTAGTAGCGGGCGGTCACTTCGGGATGGACCCTGGCCAGGAGCGGCTTCAGCCATGCGGGCGTTAGCGAGGGGTCACAACAGGCGGAAGTTTTCAGGTCGTCGGAGTGTTGCAACTGGTGGCCGTAGTAATCTTTGACGATATCGTGCATGACTCAACTTCCCTTGGAATCGGACGGGTATGCACCTTGGTCGCCACCCGGCGCGGTTTGCTTACACCGAGGTCGTGATGACTCCACCCGGTGACACCCAAGCAGCGGGCAGCCGCCGCAGATCCGCCGGTTCGTCGACGTCGTGCAGCATGGAGCCTTGCCGCAGCGACCAACCCAGCCTCGCGATGCGGCAAGTGGTATCGAACGCGACGGTATCGGTACTCCAGGCAATGTCGGAGAACAGCAGCGGGTGATAGCGGTTGAGCCCGAGCAAGGCGTAGCCGCCGTCGACGGTGGGATACAGCACCGCATCGTGCCGGCGCAGCGCAGCGGCCGCTTCGCGCAGCAACGCCGCGCTCATTTCCACGCAATCGGTGCCGATCAGCAGCACTGTCTCGCCGCGCGCGACGGCCTGCTCTGCGGCCCGTGCAAGGCGAGCGCCCAGGTCCCCGGCTCCTTGCTCCCCTATCGCAACCGCGCTGGGCAGGGTGACACCATGCCACTCCGGGGTGTCGATAGCAGGTGTCACCCGCAGCTCGATCGGCCCTAGTTCGGCCGCCAGCGCGCTATCCACCGTGCTATCGAGCATGCGCCGCGCCAAGTTGGCGGCTCCCTCCGCATTGAGTGCCGGGATCAGGCGGGTTTTGGCAAGCCCGGGGCGCGGGGCTTTGGCGAAAATGATGGTTCTGACCGGTTGCATCGTAGGCTTCCCCTCGTAGCATTCATTCACCTGTCTCTTGATCGACAAGCAATGAGCCGTAGTCGTGCGGGAGGGCTAGGTTCTTACATCAGTGCGCACGAGCTTTGGCGATTTTGCTGGCAGGACGATTCTGGAAATCCGGGTGTAAGAAAGGGGTTGGGGTGCACGACTACTGACCGTTTCGTTTAGTCGCTGGAGAGACTGCCATGAACTGGTACGCGCACCCCGAATCCTGGTCGTTTATTCTGCGCAGGTATCTCCCGCGTCTGGCGCTCTGCAGTCTGGTTTGGGAGATCGTGCAGTTGCCGCTTTACACACTGTGGGCAGCGCCGCGCGTGGGGTGGATCGCTTTTGCGGTCGCGCATTGCACCGTGGGCGATGTCATGATCGGAGCGACGGTCTTGATCCTCGCCATGATCCTGAGCGGCGCCGGTGAGCCCGTCAACTGGCCGAGGACAAAGCTCAATGTGATAACGGTTGTTCTTGCGGTTACCTATTCGCTGCTGAGCGAGCGAGTCAATCTGGCCAGCGGGAGTTGGGCGTATTCCGCATGGATGCCGGTATTGCCCGTGATCGAAGTGGGGCTGGCACCGCTGCTGCAGTGGGTCATCGTGCCTATTGCGACTTGGTGGTGGGCAAACCGACAGCCGCCAGCCTAAGCCAGTCGTCTCGGATAAGCCGGCCCACACGCCACGCCAGCCCCTCGGTCAGGATGGTTATTCTTGCAGCTCTCGGCGCTTTTGCTCGTATTCTTCCTGATTGATTTCCCCGCGCGCATAGCGTTTCTGCAAGATTTCGAGCGCTGAGCCCCGTCGAAGTCCGCGGCCGGCCAGCAGCCAGATCAGCGCGATGATGCCGAACACGGCAAGACCCCAGAACAGGATCATGAAGATCCAGCCGAATCCCATTCCCCAACTTGCGCCACAACCCCAGGACATCATCACAACCTCCTATTCCTACTCCATTCACCTGATACCTTCATAGCTCGGCATCACAGAAAGGCCGTGATCCAGCTCAAAACCTTGCATGGCCATGCAAGCTGGGGGCGGCGAATGCTACACATCCTGCGATGGAACGCTTGGCTCCGACTCACCCTCGTCCGGCTTGTGCGCATAGGTTTTAGCGATCAGCCGCAGCATCTGCATCTGCTTACCGAAGTTGCGACAGCCAGAACACATCATCGTATGCATGTTGAGCGCCATCCGTTCCTTGATGACCAGGTGGCGTTCCAGCGATTCGGAAAGCAAGCGCGTGGCATTGAAGCAGTTCAACATCATTGGACTCCCTGAGCGAACCAGTTGTTTTCCAGGCATTCGCGCAAGCGCAAGCGCGCCCGGTGCAGCATCACGAACAGATTGCTGACAGTGATGCCAACGGCTTGGCAGATCTCCTCTTTTTCCAGCTCGACGACTTCGCGCATCATGAACACCCGAGCCTGTTGCGGCGGCAGCCGCTCGAGGCAGGCTTCGAACATCTGCCAGAACTGCTTCTGATGAAACGATGCCACTGGGTCACTCCACGGGATCGGGCGCTCATCCGGCTGCCAGAAGCCCTTGCGATCGAACAACGAGGTGAAATCTTCCCCTTCCTCTTCCTCGCGCAGCAGCCGGCTGGCATCGACTAGGCGCTGATTGCGCCGCAGGATGTCGGCGATCTTGTTTTTCAGAATCGCCAGTACCCAGGTCTTGAGCGCCGCCCTGCCACCGAACGAGCCGGCGTTCTTCAGCGCACCGATCAGTGCCTCTTGCACCGCGTCTTCTGCCGCGTGGCGATCGCCCAGTTGCAAGGTGGCGAACTTGAGCATCTGCCGGCGCAAGTCCTCGATAAAGTTGCTGTCGTGCAGGGCATCCCATGCCAGCGACGCGGCTTGGCCGTTTTCATGGCTCATTTACAGACCTCTTCTCGATTTCGTTCTTGGCCCCACTATAGGTGGAAACACATCCAATGCATTGCCGACGATGCGCGACCGTATCGCAGCCTTGAGCAGGGGGGCATCGTCACGCCCCGGCGGTCGAGTAATGCTGCTGCATGAGCTCTCGCACCGGCATCGCGCGCACCGCAGCCTCCACCGCACGCGCGATTAGCGCTTCGTCGACAACCGTTTGCAGCTCGGCTGGGGTACCACAGCGCCCTGTAGGCTCGGCCAAGAGCGCACGATCGCCGTCCACAAGCACGAATTCACCGCCGCAATTGCGGCAGTAGACATGCTCGCCCGGCAATTGCTCCCGCCTGATCGTAAGTGTCGGGCCACACATCGGGCAAGACTGCAATGGAATGCCGTCGTCACTATGGCCGCGGATATGATCGAGCTGGCCTGCTTCGCCGAGCTCGATCAGCAAGCGGCCGAAACCTTGGTCGAACTGGTGTCCCAAGTAATCTCTCACAATGCCCAGTGTGCACTCCTGCGGCATGCCGGCACGGTAAGGTCGATGGCTGGTCATCGCATCGAAGGCGTCGCATATCCCTACGATCCGGGCTTCCAACGGAATGCTTTCGGGCTTCAAGCCGCGTGGATAGCCCAAGCCGTCTGGGCGCTCGTGATGTAGGTAGACGGCGTTCTTGACCAGGCCGGCTAGTGGATGCCCCGCAAGCATGTGCATGCCCATTTCCGGGTGCGTCTTGATTACGGCGTATTCTTCGTCGCTCAAGCTAGCCGGCTTGCGTAATATGGCATCCGGTACTCCGATCTTGCCCAAATCATGCAGGAACCCGCCCAAGCTGATGCGTGCGACTTCGGTCGGTTCCAGCCCGGCGGCCTCGGCAAGCAGGCGTGCGTACTGCGAGACGCGCCACAAATGCCCGCCGGTGTACGGGTCGCGCGCCTCGACAAACCACGCCATCACCATCAGGCTCGCCAGCATCTGGCTGAAACCGATTGCCGCCTCGCCGTCCGGTTCCGGGCAATCAGCCCGATGCAGCAGCTGAACGACCCGCTCAATGAGATTCATGCTCATATGGTGACTCCTGTAAAGGGTGGTATGGCTCCGTCACATCGTGTGGCATACGATGACGGCGGATGAAACGTCGATCGATCCAGTCTTTCCAGTGCCAGACCCAGGCGCCCTCGGTGCTCCAGCTTCCCCAAGAAGCGATGGCGTGCTTGGGACCGGTCGAGATCAGATAGAGTGAGCAGGCGCGCGGGACATACGCGCGCATGGCGCCACCTTCCAGCGCGGCGCGCAGGTTGTACGCCAGTACCGGACCGGCATGCACCGCATGCACGCCGGAGCGCGCCACGGCCGCATCTTCGCGCGCACAGACGTCGCCGGCGGCGAACACGTGCGCGTGTGAACGGCTACGGTGGGCGTCGTCCACTGCGACATAGCCGTCTGGATCGAGCGCCAGTTTGGACAGCGCGAGCCAGCATGGCGCCCTGGCGCCGGTGGCGGCGACGATGCGATCCGCCGCCAAGTGTTCGCCATTGGCCAGCAGCAGTCCGCTGGCCGTTCCGGCGGCGCGCGAGCGATGCACGGCGATGCCACGAGCGACCAGCCAGCGCTCCGCCCGCGCGACGACCGCCGGCGCATGGCCTGCCAACAAGTCCGGGCCGGACGCCACCAGGTCGACTTGTGCGTCGATACCGCCCCGCACGAACCCCTGGCGCGCGGCAAACGCCAATTCGACGCCGGCGGCCCCGCCGCCGACCACGGCCAGACGAAAACCGGCACGGCTTACCGCCTGTTCGAGTACTTGCGGCCAGGCGGCAACAAAGCTGCCAAGCGGGCGCACCGGCAGCAGCCGCCGTTGCGCCGCATGCAGCCAGGAGACGTCTGTCTCACTGCCGACGTCGAGCGACAGCAGGTCGTACTCGAGATACGTGCCATCGGGCAAGACAATACAGCGGCGCTCTGCATCCAGCCCGGCCACCGGCGCCAGAATCAGCCGCGCGCCGGCCGCCCGCGCCAGTGGCTGCAGGTCGATACCGCACTGATCCAGCCGGTAGTGGCCGGCCATCCAGCCCGGCACCATGCCTGAATAAATCAGCTGCGGCTCAGGTGTCACCAGCAGGACCTCGGCCGCCCGGAGCCGGCGCATTGCCAGCGCGCGCAGTACGCCGAGATGGGCATGCCCGCCGCCGACCAGGATCAGGCGCTTCATGGCCGCCTGCCTGCCCGATTCGGGCAGGAACGATGCCGAGCGCGCATCATGGTCTTATTCATAGCCGCCATCTCTTCAATTGTTGGACTGTCTGTAGTCGTGCCATGGCCTCGCTTTCTTACAGATGGGTTGTAAGATCCGCTTCCTTCCCTGCGACTACAGTCCGAAGGTTGCTCAAACAGGAGGAGATCACATGTCGCAAGCCAGAATCGGCATCATCGGCGGTAGTGGGTTGTATCAAATGGAAGGAATCGAACAGGCGCGGGGATATGAGCTGACCACCCCATACGGCACGCCGTCCGACCGGATCGTGACCGGTGTCTTGCACGGCGCACCGGTCGCGTTTCTGGCGCGGCATGGTCGCGACCACCGCTACCTGCCAAGCGAAGTTCCATACCGCGCCAATATCTACGCACTGAAAGCGCTCGGCGTGCGCTACCTGATCTCGATTTCTGCGGTCGGCTCGCTGCAGGAACCGTTGCGCCCGCTGGATATGGTGCTGCCCGACCAGTTCATCGACCTGACCCGGCGGCGTGACAGCACTTTCTTCGGCAATGGCGCCGTCGCGCATGTTTCGATGGCTGCGCCCGTCTGTTCCGTGCTCGCCGATGTGCTCGCGCAGGCGGTTCACGACACCGGTCTCGACAACATTCAGCTCCATCGGGGTGGCACCTATGTCTGCATCGAAGGCCCTGCGTTCTCGACCTATGCCGAGTCGCAGTGGTACCGCAGCATCGGCGGCAGCGTGATCGGGATGACCAACATGCCGGAGGCCAAACTCGCGCGCGAGGCGGAGATGGCTTATGCCACGCTGGCCCTGGTCACCGATTACGACTGCTGGCACCCAAGGGAGGCACACGTCACCGCCGAACTGGCCATCGCCAACCTGATGCAGAACGCCGCCAACGCGCAGCGTGTGGTCAGCCAGGCGGTACGGTGGCTGGCACTCGACTGGCCTCGCTCGGCTGCGCATGACGCGCTCGCAGCCGGGCTGGTCACGCGACCGGCGGCGATGGAACCAGCAACCCAAGAGCGCTTGGGGGTGTTGATTCGTGACTATCTGTGAGTCGCGTGCCGAATTTTTCCAGTTTTGTAAGCAAACGGCTTGGCTGAGCGACCGATACGCGATCGCTGATGCAACCGCATCGCCCCCCAAAAAAACCGGCCGGGCGCGAGCAAAACACGCGCCGCGTGTGACAGCGCAGGAAATCGCAATGAAACCCGACCGCACCACGCCAACAGACCACCGCCCGTCATCATGGCGGCGGCTGGAAATCGTTGCCGTGCTGCTGGCGGTCGGTGGCTGTGTTTTCTTGGTCTTATGGCTGGTGCCGCACCGCTTGTCGTTCGACTTTCCTGCCACAGCACAAGGAATCGTACGGTGGGTACGCTCGTTGGGCGCATGGGGCGTAGTGGGGTCGCTCCTGCTGATGGTGGCGCATTCTTTTCTGCCGTTTCCCGCCGAGATGGTCGCGCTGGCCAACGGCATGGTTTATGGTCCGTTTTGGGGCGCGGTTATCACCTGGTGTGGTGCGATGCTGGGGGCGGCAACCGCCTTCGGGCTCACCCGGCGACTGGGCCGGCCGTTCGTCGAGCGGTGGATGACGCCGGGTTCTCGGCGTGAACTAGCGCGCTGGTCGCAGCTGCATGGTGCCACCGTGCTGTTGGCCTGCCGCTTGATGCCGGCGATTGCCTTCAACCTGATCAACTACGCGGCCGCCTTGGCCGGCCTCTCGTGGTGGACCTTTCTGTGGACCACCGCGCTCGGCATTCTCCCGTTGACGATCCTGCTTGCCGTTCTGGGCGACCGCATTCTGACCATCCCGTTCACAGGCTGGCTGCTGATGAGCCTTGCTGTCGCCATGACCGGATGGCTATTGATCCGGCTGCGCGCCAGGGCACGGCGCTCGACGGATTCGAGTAACGGTACGTCGTAAAAGTTGCGTGCCGACGCATCCGTGTAATGGATCCTGCAGGCCACGCGACTAAGTCGGCACCGGAATATTCCGGACATCCAACAGGAGACCACCATGCAATCGCAAAATGTCATCAAGGCTGCCTTGGCACTGAGTTTGATTGGTCTGGCCGCAGGCGGCCAGGCCGCAGAGAAGAAGATGGAACAGCCCGAGAAGAAAATGGAACAGTGTTACGGCGTCAACGCCGCCTACAAGAACGACTGCAAGGCGCCTGGCCACTCCTGCGCCGGCCAGGCCACCAAGGCGCGCGACCCGAATTCGTTCGTGGCGATGCCGGCCGGCCTGTGCAACAAGATCGAAGGCGGTTCGACCAAGCCGAAAGAATCGTAAGGAGGCCGCCGATGCTCGCCGCCACGTTGCCGAACACTGAAATTCCGGCGCACGCCGGTATCGGCCTGCGACCCATACACTTTGCCCAAGTGCTGGCCGAGCGGCCGTCCGTGCCGTGGTTCGAAGTGCATAGCGAGAACTTCTTCGGTGCCGGCGGCGAGCTGTTGTCCGTGCTGGAGGGGGTGCGGCGCGACTACCCCATCAGCCTGCACGGCGTCGGATTGCACCTGGGATCGGCCAGCGGGCTCCAGCACGATCACCTGGCCAAACTCGGCCGGCTTGTCGATCACATAGACCCCGGCCAAGTCTCGGAACATTTGTGTTGGGGCGCAGTCGACGGGCACAGCCTGAACGAACTGCTTCCCCTTCCCTATACCGAGGAAGCGCTGGATCTGATGATCGAGTGCGTCCTGGAGACTCAGGAGTTTCTGGGGCGGCAGATTCTGATCGAGAACGTGTCGAGTTATCTGAGTTATCGGCACTCGACCATTCCGGAATGGGAATTTCTGGTCGCCCTGGCCGAGCGCAGCGGTTGTGGCCTGCTGTTTGACGTCAACAACGTCTACGTCAACAGCGTCAACCATGGCTTTGACCCGCAGGAATATCTGCATGCCATCCCAGCGCACGCGGTTGGCGAGATGCATTTGGCCGGATTCAGCCGCAAAGAGGGTTTGCCGGTGCCCTTGCTGATCGATACCCATAGTCGCCGCGTCGACGCGGCGGTGTGGGCGCTATACCGCGAGGCGGTGCGCCTATTGGGCGCCAAGCCGACGCTGATCGAGTGGGATCAGGATCTGCCGGCGTTCGCGGTCCTGCAGGACGAAGCCCGACTGGCCGAGGAGATCCTCCGTGACTACCGCCCCGTCCTTGCTTGAGTTGCAGCGCGCCTTCAGCCGTAGTGTGTTCACCGGCGATCCGGCCGGGATCGCGCCGTGGGTCGCACCGCACGGTCTGACTGCCGATGAGCGCCTGCAGATCTACCGCAATATGGTGTTCAACACGCTGGGCAGTGCGCTGAAGACCAGCTATCCGTCGGTACTGCGCCTGGTTGGGGAAGACTGCTTTGATGGTGTGGCTGCCCGCTATATCGCGGCCGTGCCATCGCAAAGCAGCAATCTGCAAGACTACGGCGCGGCGTTCCCGGACTTCCTGGCGGCCATACCGGAAACCGCCGAACTGCCGTACCTAGCCGACATCGCCCGCTTGGAATGGGCGCGCCAGCTGGCTTACCTGGCGGCGGAGGCCACGCCGCTTGCACCGGGGCGCTTGACCGAGCGGTCGGAAGACGAGTTGGCCAGAACCGTGTTCGTGCTCCACCCCAGCGTTCATCTGATCGACAGCCGCTATCCGATCCTCGACATCTGGCGCTTTTGCCAGGAGGCCGACAGCCAGGATCGGCTGCAACTGGGCGGGCATGGCCAAACAGTGTTGCTCTGGCGCAGCGACACGCAGATTGCGATGCAAACCATCTTACCCGGCGGAGGTTGCTTCATCGCCGGACTGTTGTTGGGAATGCCGCTAGGCATGGTAATCGACAAGGCGCATGCGCAGGACCCTGCCTTCGACCTGGCGGCGCACCTGCACCTGCTCTTGCAGAACGGTCTGCTGATCGATGCTCATATTGAACAAGGGAGATCATGATGAAACACTGGATTCAGTCAGTTGCCGACAGCTATGGGCGCCTGGTCGGCTGC
This sequence comes from Pseudogulbenkiania subflava DSM 22618, assembly GCF_900177275.1. Classification (GTDB taxonomy): domain Bacteria; phylum Pseudomonadota; class Gammaproteobacteria; order Burkholderiales; family Chromobacteriaceae; genus Pseudogulbenkiania; species Pseudogulbenkiania subflava. The sequence continues at coordinate 13,231 of NZ_FXAG01000014.1, read as the reverse complement.
CTGGAGCAGGCCGCACCATTAAGTTTGCTGCTATTCCGTCTCTGGGTGGCGCTCGCCTTCTGGCGCGCCGGCGTGGTGAAGTGGGATGACCCGGACAGCACCCTGGCGCTATTCCAAAACGAATACCACGTCCCCCTGTTGCCGCCGGAGTTTGCAGCGCCACTCGGCACCTTTATCGAACTGGTGTTCCCATGGTTGCTCGGGCTTGGCCTGCTGGGCAGACCGGCTGCAGCCTTCCTGTTCGTCTACAACATCGTCGCCGTGATCTCGTACCCGGAACTGTGGCCAAACGGCATCTGGGCCGATTTCTGGGGCAACGGCTTCGTCGACCACAAGATCTGGGGCATGATGCTGCTCGCGCTGACCGTTTACGGCCCGGGCAAACTGTCGATCGATGCCGCCCTACAGCGCTGGGTTATGCCACGTTGGCTGCGCCACGATGATCGCTTTCCACTCACCGGCGACAAGGAAAATCCGCAGGAAAAATCCACTTGACCCTGGAGCTTACTCCAAGGTTTATCCTTCAAGCGTGGGGAACGTGGCATCTCCGCGTGATCCTACCCCATGATTGAAGGAGCCTGGAAATGTCAATGAAACGCAAGGTGGAAGTGTTCAGCGCCGGTTGCCCGACCTTCACAGACGTCGTGTCCCTGGTGCAAGGGCTGGCCTGCCCGTCGTGCGAGGTCGATGTGCTCGACATGCGCGATGTCGCCGTGGCAAAGCAGGCCAAGGCGCTCGGCGTGCGCTCGGTACCGGCCGTGGCGATCAATGGTCAACTGGCCGGCTGTTGCGCAGGACGCGGCATAGACGAAGCGAGTCTGCGCGCTGCCGGTCTGGGTCAGCCTTGAGCGCTGCGCTATGTTGACCATTGGCAAGCTGGCCCAGGCGGGCGACATCAGCGTGGACGCGCTGCGCTACTATGAGCGCGAGGGGTTGATCGCCCCCGCAGCCAAGACCGACAGCGGCTACCGACTGTATGAGGAGGATGCGGTGCGCCGCGTCCGCTTCATTCAGCACGCCCAGGCCTGCGGCTTCACGCTGACGGAAATCCGCGAGTTGCTGCATCTACGCCAGAGCGACAGAGCCTGTTGCAACGATGTGCGGCAGCGCGCCATCGAGAAGAAGCTTCAGCTTGCAACCAAGATTCGCGCCATGCAGGTGATGTCCGCCGCGCTCGACCGGCTGATCGCCGAATGTGCCGACGGCACGCAGTCAGTCGATGACTGCCCGATCCTGGCCGCCTTGGAACAGGTCGATGACGACATGGAGCGTGCGTCGTGAAAGTCGAACTGTTCTATGCGCCGGGTTGCACCAAGTGCACCGCCACGAAGGCCGATCTCGAGGCTGCCGCCGAAATGGCCGCGACAGGCGTGGAGTGGTGTGAAATCAACGTGCTCGACTCGCTCGACCGCGCGGTCGAACTGGGCGTGTTGACGCTGCCGGCGCTCGCCATCGACGGCCAACTGGTGTTCACCACGCTGCCCACACCCACACAGCTCGCAACCGAATTACGGCATCGCCGGGGAGTGCAGGGTCATGGAGCTTGAAGCACTGCGGCAGGCCGTGGCGCAGGGCGCCTTGGGCGCAAGCGGCGTCAGCCTGCTGGCGGGCCTGTTCTTCAGCCTCAATCCCTTGGTGCTCGCGGCGCTTCCGGTGCCGCTCGCCTATGTGATCCGTGCCAGGTCACCGAAGGACGCCGCCCGCTACGGCCTGATGTTCCTCGCCGGCATGATTGGCGCGCACGCGCTGCTCGGCCTGCTGGCCGGTTTCGGCGGTCAGTGGGTAGAGACGCTGGTGGGCCGTTACTGGGGGCTCGTTCTCGGGCCGTGGCTGATCGGGCTGGGTCTGCTGTGGACCGGATGGTTCAAGCTTTCCCTGCCTGCCTTCGGATTCAAAGCCGCGCGCGCCAAAACGGCGTGGGGGGCGTTCGCCTTGGGTGTGCCGTTCTCGGTTGCAGTCTACCCGGCGTGCACGCCGGCGCTGGTCGTGCTGCTGGGCGCTTCGGCCGCTGGCGGCTCTCCCGTTCTGGGGATGGCAATGCTGGCCAGTTTTGCCGTGGGGCGCGCCATTCCGCTTGCGCTTGCGGCCTCGGCGGTGGGGTGGATGGAACAGCTGAGACCGCTGGGGCGTTTCCGGCGATCTTTCGAGCTGGCAGGGGGCATCCTGCTGATGTTCACCGGCCTCTACCTGCTCAACGCCTACTTTGTTTTCGTGCCGGCGCTGGCGGGATAGGAGCGATCATGACATCTGGCCAAGCGCACCCATCCAGCTCCCCCTCGGAATCCACTGCGCGGGGCACGACGCTACACTGGCTTGCGCTGCTGTCGTCGTCGGGCACCTTGGTCTGCTGTGCGGTGCCGATCCTGCTGGTTTCCATCGGCCTCGGCGCGACCGTGGCCACGATGACCAGTGCGCTCCCCCTGTTGGTCACCCTGGCTGCGCACAAAGCCTGGCTGTTCGCCGGTTCGGCCATGCTTCTGGCGTTGGCCGGCTATGCCACTTTTCGCACAGGTCGAGCCTGCCCGGCCGATCCAACCCTGGCCGCGGCCTGTCAGCGAGCACAGCGCCTGAGCGTGCGCCTGTTCTGGCTGTCGCTCGCCATCTGGGGCATCGGCTTCCTCACGGCCTATCTCGCCTTGCCGATACGCATCTGGCTGGGCTACTGAACCACTGGTGGTGAAAGCGATGGAGGTTCCCATGCGCAAGTTGACATTGAAAGCGGGATTGGCTGGCCTGGCCCTATGGCTACCGCTGCTGGCCTGGGGCACACCGATACAGGTCGTGGACATCGACGTGCAGGGCCTGACCTGAAAATCATCTAGCCGGCCTCCCGCCGCCGCAGTTGCGGCGGGGTTAAAGTGAGTTTGCGAACTTGCAATAACCATCGGAGGCCGGAAATGAAATATAGCGGAATTGACCTGCACTCGAACAACAGTGTGGTGACCGTGACGGATGAAGAAGACCGAGTCGTGGCGGAGAAACGGTTGCCCAACGACTTGGCGAAGATTCTGGCATTGCTCTCGCCCTGGCGCGAGGAGTTGGCGGGGGTCGTGGTCGAATCGACCTTCAACTGGTACTGGCTGGTCGATGGTTTGCAAGCGGCGGGCTTCAAAGTGCATCTGGCCAACACCACGGCAATCAAGAAATACGAAGGACTCAAGCACAGCGGCGACGAAACCGATGCGCGCTACCTTGCACACCTGCTGCGGCTGGGGATTCTGCCGACGGGAACGATCCTGGCGCCGGAGCAACGCGCCGTGCGTGATCTGGCCAGGAAGCGCATGCAACTGGTGCGCAGTCGCACCACGCACATCCTTGCTGTCGAGAACATCACCGCCCGCCAACAGAGTGCCCGTATCAGCAGCAATCAAGTGAAGCAATTGACGGCCGATGCCGTCGATCGAATGCCCTGGCCGGAAGATGTGGCGCTGGCGGTCAAAACCAACGTGGCGGTCATTGCCACGCTTTCCGCGCAAATCGATCTTCTTGAAAAGCGTCTGCAAGAAAAGGTGGGGGCGCGAACGGAGTACGGACTCCTCACCAGCGTGCCGGGCATCGGCCAGGTGCTGGCAACCACGATCCTGCTCGAAACGGGACCGATTGATCGCTTTGCCGCCGCCGGCAACTTTGCTTCCTACGCCCGCTGCGTCGACAGCGTGCGCACCAGCAACGGCAAGAAAAAAGGAGAGGGGAACACCAAGAACGGCAACAAGTACCTGGCCTGGGCGTTCGTCGAGGCGGCCAACTTTGCGCTGCGCTACTGCGCCGAAGCGAAGCGTTTCTACGAACGGAAGAAGGCGAAGACCAACAACGTGGTGGCGATCAAGGCGCTGGCGCACAAGCTGGCGCGAGCCTGCTTCCACATTCTGAAGGAGCGCAAACCGTTTGACGTGACGCGCTGCTTTGCATGAGTAACGACGGCGGCCGGCAAGCCCGGATTTGGGGACTGGAGTGACAGCCATTTGGTCTGAATGGGATGTCGTGCCGCCGTCACCGATTTGCAGTACAAGCGGATCGCCCGCAACGTGAGCCAGCCAAGGATTGGCGCCGGGGAACCGGCAACCACGGGTCTGTGATGAACCCATTGGACACGCTGCGGCACCAACGTTCTTCTGGGGCGGCGAAGCCGCCAGGGCGACAGGCAGTTTCATTGCCGCTCGCTTGATCCTGATGGGTGTCTGGCGCGATTCGTCGCAGCCATGATTTGAAGAAACGGGCGTGATCGGCAACTGCAAGCGGTGGATGAAGAGATTGAAAACAGGCGGCTGGCGCCGCCATGGGTTTGTGCGTTCGCTTGACTTGGGCCGGCTAATGGGTGTCCCTTTTGTGTTTACGGCTTGTCAAAGAACCTCGGCAAGACGGCGGGAGTCGCCAAGGCGGAGGTCGATCTCGATGCGCACCGCGCCCGCATCGAACTAAAGCCCGGCCAGCAGCCCGACATCGAGCAGTACAAGAAGATCATCCGCGACGCCGGCTTTACTCCAGGCGCCGCTCGCGTGCACAGTGAGGAGGGCCGGCCATGAGGGCCATTCCCATTGCCCTGCTGCTGATCGTCGGCACGGCCGCGCTGCCCGCATCGGCCATGGGGCTGCGCGCCTTCGTGGCGCTGCCGTTGGAACAGGGAGGCAGTGTAGTGCGGCCGCTGCTGGAACACGACCGCGACGCGGATACGACCCAGCTCACCACGGAGTTCGCCTACGGTCTGTCCGCTACCCAGACCCTCATGTTCGCCCTTCCATACCGCATCGCTGGCGGCAGCGGACAACGTGCCGGCGATCCGATGGCGTTCTATCGCCACCAGCTCTGGTCGGCTGACACCAATGTCGGCACCGCGCGCTGGTCCTTGCTCGGCGGAGCGGTGCTGGATCATGACGGCCATGCGCGAGCGCAGCTCGGCACGATCGCCACCTGGTTCCGCGAGCGACACGAAATCGACGCCGACCTGGTGGCAGTCGGACGCGGCAACGGTAATCCAGCCAGCGCCCGCTATGACCTGTCGTGGCAATACCGCCTGAATCCTGGCGAGCGCGCCTGGTGGATGTCGGTGCTGGAACTCGGCGGGCGCCGGCACAAAGGATCGAACATGACCCAGCAACTCACGGTCGGGTTGCAGCACATCGACGGACCATGGGTGATTGAGGGTGGGGTTGTGCACGACCTCAACAACCGCCACGACACCTCGGTGTTGTTGGGCATGCGCCACCACTTCTGAGAATGGGTCGTCCCCGATGGGCCCCGTCATTCTTGAGTCCGTCTTGACCTGCCCGCACTGCGGCTTCGCCAAGCATGGAAACCATGCCCACGGACGCCGGTCACTTCTACTACGAGTGCAGCAACGGCAAGACGCTGCTACGGCCCAAGCCGGGGACTGCTGCGTGTTTTGCTCGTCTGGGCCAGACGCGACACCGTGTAGGCGTTCATCGAAACCTCCTTTCCCTCATCCGGCGCAGCAGGATAGCTGCTTCACATCCTTGTTGAAGGTCTGCGCCGCGAGTTTCAGTCCCTCGACCATCGTGAGATACGGGAATAACTGGTCGGCCAGTTCCTGCACCGTCATGCGGCTGCGAATGGCCAGCGCTGCCGTCTGAATCAGCTCGCCCGCCCCCGGGGCCACCGCCTGCACGCCGATCAAGCGCCCACTGCCGGCATCGGCCACCAGCTTGATGAAGCCGCGTGTGTCGAAGTTGGCGAGCGCACGCGGGACGTTGTCCAGCGTGAGTAACCGGCTGTCGGTCTCGATGCCGTCGTGGTGCGCTTCTGCTTCGCTGTAGCCCACCGTCGCCACCTGCGGATCGGTGAACACGACTGCCGGCATCGCCGTCAGGTCCAGCGCCACGTCGCCGCCGGTCATGTTGATCGCCGCACGGGTGCCGGCTGCTGCCGCGACATAGACGAATTGCGGTTGGTCGGTGCAGTCGCCGGCGGCGTAGATGTGTGGCGCACTGGTGCGCATGCCGCGGTCGATGACGATGGCCCCCTGGGCGTTGACCTCGACACCTGCCACTTCGAGATTCAGGGAGCGAGTATTCGGCGCACGGCCGGTGGCGACCAGCAGCTGGTCGGCGCGTACTTCGCGGTGTTCGGTGGTCAGCACGAATTCCCCGTCCGCATAGGCGACCTGGCTCGCCTGGGTATGGTCCAATACCTCGATGCCCTCGGCGCGGAACGCGGCTGTTATGGCCTCGCCGATGGCCGGGTCCTCGCGGAAGAACAGCGTGCTGCGCGCCAGGATCGTGACTTGGCTACCCAGCCGGGCAAAGGCTTGTGCCAGCTCCAGGGCAACGACCGACGACCCGATCACGGCCAGTCGCTCGGGGAGCGTGTCGTTGGCCAGCGCCTCGGTGGAGGTCCAGTAGGGGGCGTCCTTCAGACCAGGAATAGGCGGAATCGCGGGGCTGGCGCCGGTGGCGATCAGGCAGCGGTCGAACGCTACCACGCGCTCGCCGCCGTTGCTCATGCGCACCGTAATGTGGCGACCATCCTGGAAACGGGCCTCGCCGTGTAGCACGGTGATGGCCGGGGTGCTCTCCAGGATGCCTTCGTACTTGGCATGGCGCAGTTCATCCACTCGCGCCTGTTGCTGCGCCAGCAGCCGCTCGCGCTGGATCGTCGGCGGTGTGGGTGGCATGCCGCCATCGAACGGGCTTTCCCGGCGCAGATGGGCGATATGGGCAGCACGGATCATGATCTTGGACGGTACGCAGCCGACGTTGACGCAGGTGCCGCCGATGGTGCCGCGCTCGATCAGCGTGACCCGTGCGCCTTGCTCGACGGCCTTCAGCGCCGCCGCCATCGCGGCCCCGCCGCTGCCGATGACGGCGATATGCATCCCATCGCCGATGTGGCCGGCCTTGTTGTCGCCCCCGCCGACCCATTCCTTTACCCTGTCTAACAGTCCACCTGGCACCGGAGCAGCTGGAGCGTCGGCCAGCGCTGCGCGATAGCCGAGCCCAGCGACGGCGGCAATCAGGGCATCAGGGGACGTGCCGGCTTCGATGGTGAGCCGGGCGCTGCCCTTGGCGTAGGACACCTCCGCCGCTTGCACGCCGGGCACGTTTTCCAGCGCCTCTTTGACGTGGGTCGCGCACGAGTCGCAGGTCATTCCGGTGATCTTCAACTGTGTCATATAGTTGTTCCTCTCAATTTGTTGTGACCAAGACGGTCAGCCGTGCTTCGCGGGCAACTCGCAGCCGTCCGGGCTACAACGGCGATGCGCCGGCGACACCAGATCCCAGATCGAGATGCCGACCATCAACGCCAGGCCGGTGTACACCAGGCGAGCCGTCCACCAGTGACCGAGCAACCAGACCGTTCCGGCGAACACGATGGCCGGTCCGATCATGCCGAGCAGGCTGCGGTGCCATTGCCGGTGGCGCAGCCAGCCCAGCGCATTCGCCAGCAAGGCCAAGGCGGCGAACAGCGGCAGCAGCTTGGAGATGAACAGCCCTTCGTATTCCTGCAGGAAGCCCAGGCCGATGGCCGCACCCAGGCTGGCGAGCGCAGGAAAACAGACGGCGCAGCCCATCGCCGAGAGGACGGCACCGAGTGCCCCGGCCTTGTCGGTGATACGCGCAATCGGTTTCATGGCATCACTCCAGACTCAGCGTTTGACGCTGGACGGGTAGCCCGCGTCCGCAGTTGCCTTGGTCAACTTCTGCACGCTGGTTTTGGCGTCATCGAAGGTGACGACGGCCTCGCGCCTCTCAAAACTCACGTCGGTCTTGCTCACGCCTTCGACCTTGGAGAGCGCTTTCTTAACCGTGATCGGGCAGGCGGAGCAGGTCATGCCGGGCACCGCCAGGGTGACAGTTTGCGTGGCAGCCAAAACCGGGGTTACGACGGCAGCAAATGCGATGGCAGCAAGCAGCTTTTTCATGGTGGATTCCTGATCAATAGAAGAAAGGCAACACGTAGGGGAACCCGAGCGCGACCACGACCAACGCGGCCACGATCCAGAAAATGAGCTTGTAGGTGGTGCGCACCTGTGGAATTGCACAGACCTCGCCCGGCTTGCAGGCTGCGACCGGTCGGAAGATACGCCGCCAGGCAAAGAACAGCGCAACCAACGCCGCGCCGATGAAGAGCGGACGGTACGGCTCCAACACGGTCAGGTTACCGATCCAGGCCCCGCTGAACCCCAAGGTGACCAGAACCAGCGGCCCCAGGCAGCAGGTCGAAGCGAGGATGGCGGCCAGCCCGCCGGTGACAAGGGGGCCACGCCCGCTTTGCGGTTCTGACATGAAATTATCCTTTCGAGTTTTTACTTGATGGTTTAACGTTAGTTCCGTAGTCAGGTACGGAGTCAAGCGACATGAAAGAAGATTTGGAGAACCTGACCATCGGTGCCTTTGCCAAGGCGGCCGGGGTCAATGTCGAGACGATCCGGTTCTATCAGCGCAAGGGCTTACTGCTCGAACCGGACCGGCCCTACGGCAGTATCCGCCGCTATGGCGAGGTGGACGTGGCACGTGTGAAGTTCGTGAAATCGGCCCAGCGCCTGGGCTTCAGCCTGGATGAGATAGGTGAACTGCTGAAGTTGGAGGACGGCACTCATTGCAGTGAGGCGGCTGAATTGGCCGCCGTGCGACTCGCCGACGTGCGCGCCCGCCTAGCCGACCTCGCGCGGATGGAGATGGTGCTGTCAAAACTGGTCAGCGAATGCTGCGCGCAGCAGGGTCATGTGTCCTGTCCGCTGATCGATGCGTTGCACGGCGGTTGAACGAGGGGAGTTCGACTCAGCGTGCTATTTTTCCGAATTCTGTGAGCTCCCTTATGACTAAACTAGATGATTACCTTGCCGCGGCCACCCGAGAGAACACCCGGCGCAGCTATCAGTCCGCCATCCGCCACTTCGAAGTCGAATGGGGCGGTTTTCTGCCGGCGACCGCCGATAGCATCGCTCGCTATCTAGTCGACTACGCCGAATCCCTGGCGATCAACACCCTACGACAACGTTTGGCCGCCATCGCCCAATGGCACGTCGAGCAAGGCTTTCCCGACCCGACTAAAGCGCCGGTGGTGCGTAAAGCCCTCAAGGGCATCCAGACGCTTCACCCCACACAGGAACAGCAAGCCAAGCCGCTGCAGATCGACCACCTGGCCCAGGTCGTCGACTGGCTGGATCAGGCGATCGGCTTGGCAAAGAGCCGACAAGATCTGGCAATGGAATTGCGCCACACACGAGACAAAGCCCTACTGTTGCTCGGCTTCTGGCGCGGTTTCCGCGGGGATGAACTGGTGCGCCTACAGGTCGAGTATGTCGAGCTGGAACCCGAACAGGGCATGCGCTGCTTCCTCCCGCAGAGCAAGGGTGACCGCCAGCTACAAGGGAAAACCTACAAGGTGCCGGCGCTCTCGCTGCTCTGTCCGGTGACAGCCTACACCGACTGGATCACGGTGGCGGGGCTAACCAACGGGGCGGTGTTTCGTGGCATCGATCGCTGGGGGCACGTACGCGAAACGGGGCTGCACATCAACAGCCTCATTAAGCTGATGCGCAGCCTGTTTGCCCAAGCGGATCTGTCCGCTCCGGAAGGTTTTAGCAGCCACTCCCTGCGCCGCGGCTTCGCCGGCTGGGCCAATGCCAACGGCTGGGATGTCAAAACCCTGATGGAGTACGTCGGCTGGAAGGACGTGAAGTCGGCGATGCGCTACATCGATGGCGCCGATCCTTTTGCACGTCAGCGCATAGAGCGCAGCCTGCCGTCATTGCCGTCTCAATCGCCCTGATCTGGCCTCAACTCAGCCAACGGCTCCACTTGCTCGGCTGCCTGCAGGAAAACCTTCGCTAGGTCACGGAACTCGTTCGCCAGTTCGGCGGCTTCCTCCCAGATATCCAGATCACCTGATGGCCGAGACAACGGGTTGCCATTCAGTACCGTGTGGGCCATGCCATGCAGCCGGAGCAGATCGTCCCGGATGCCGCCGATAGGTTTTAGCCGGGCTTGTAGTCCATCCAGCCTGTCGACCAGCTTCAGCAACGATGTCGTGTCAAAGCTGTCACGTAACGACTCGAGTCGCTTGGCATCGACGTCGCCATAGGGCGTCACCTGAAAGGTCGGTTCTGGCAGATCCATGTCATCTCCCTTACGTTGGCGTCGTGTGGCGCTGACGCCGAGCGATGGCCACCGCCTGCTGGAAAGTGTCATCGTGAATCCATGCTTCATGGGGCCGTTTGAGCTTCAGGTTGTACTCACCAAAGCGCTTCACATGGCTGACCTGGTAGGGGCTCAGGAAGGACACATCTTCTTCAGAAATTTTCCAGCCCTCCCGTTCCAGGACATTGAGCGTGCGCATCATGTCCACCGTGTTCTGCAGAATGAGTGCCGAAGCGATCAGGTCGTTGTAACGAAGGCGCTTCTGCTGTTCGTCCGGCTCGTTGACGGCAATGACATCACCACCAAAGGACAGCCACTTAGCGAAGCCGTTGTACGACTCGATCTTGTTGGTGTTGGCGGTCACCTCCTGGCGCAGCTCACGACTGCCAACCCATTCCAGCAGAAAGCCCGTGCGCACCACATTGCCAAGTTGCTGGGCAGCGAAATACAGGCGGTTCTTGCGGCTGTAGGAGCCCAATTTGCGCAGCAGTGTGGCCGAGGAAATCTTGCCGGCATGGATCGAGAGCGCCACCTGCATCAAATCCTGCCAATGCTTCTCAATGAGATCCCAATCCGCCGACTCGTCGAACAGGCGGTTGATATGCTGATATTTGGTGGCCTTGTCGGGCCGGTACAGGGTCAGGTTTTTCCAGTTGCGAATTCGCGGCATCAGCTTGATGCCCAACAAGTGGGTGAAGGCGAAAACGGTGGCAGACTGGCCTTGCGTATCCGCGTGCACCGTATCCGCCTCGACGCTCAGTCCTGCCTTCAGCAGGCCCTCGATCACATAGATGGCCTCCCACACGCCGGGCGGGATGAAGTGCCGGAACACGGCAATGTAGTTGTTGGCCACATGCCGGTAGGCGACAGCCCCCATCTTGCGGTAGCGGAAATGGTAGCCGGCCAGCAGGTTTTCGTCGTAGAAGTCGTACTGGGTACCGTCGGCTGCCACCGTCTTGCCATCGCCCCAGAGTTTGGGGAGGTCGAGCCGCAGGTAGACCTCGTTCAGCTCCCGTTGAGCGGCCTCCAGGCTCTCCAGCGAGAGGTGGCGACGGTTCACGAACGAGAGCATGTGGGCGGTCACGTTACTGTTGGCCAGGTGCCGGGCCGCCTGGGTAGGGCCAAGATTGCAGCCCATGGCGAAGATGGTCATCAGGTAGCGCTCGGCCGGCTGCTTTAATTTGGCCTCGTTGCCGGAGAGTGGTCCGAAGTGACGGGTAAAACCCATCCAGTGCTCAATATTGGCCAGCACATCCAGAATGTGTCGTGCCGGCATACGCTGGGTCAGCGCGTTCTGCAGCGAAATCGCGGAAGGCGGTATTTCCCGGGCGGTGACTTTCCGCAAAACCGGCTCACCGTTGGCGTCGAGCGCCACGTCACCACGGCATGTGGGAAATTTGTCGTCGAGTTGCTGTGCGGTCTCGGTCAGCCATTCACGCAGACCGCTCACGAACGACTCGGCATTGGCCGGCAGTCCAATTTTCTCGCAATAGGCCGGCAGCAACGCCTCACACTCCTCCCAAGGCAGCAGCTGCTCGCGATAATCGGCAAACTCTTCGGAGCCCGTCACGCTGAGGTCTCCAGAGCGCAGTTCATCCGCCAGATAGGAGAAAACACAGACCTCCAGGACGCGCCGATTTACACCAACCCCGTGCCCTAGCGACTGGAGTAGCAGCTTGCGCCAACGGTCCGATGCAAACGACAGGTCAACGTTTTCATCGATCCATTCAATCCGGTGCTTGTCGTGATAGGTTTGGATGACATCCAGTGCGTCCACTAAGGCCGTATCCTGGCTGGTGGGGAGAATCTCAATAAGACTGACTAGGCGGAACAAAATCGAACGATGGCTCTTGAAGTGTTTCCAGACCAAGGGTAGGTAATTGCTGCCGCTGGTGGCCTGCACCTGAGCGCAAGACAGGCGAATCTGATTGATGCCACCCACCGGTACCAGGTATTCCCGAATCTGGCCACCGGCCTTAGTGTCGTCCGGCTCTTGCTCGAGAATGGCCATTACGCTATCGAGCGTGCCAATCAGGCGCTCAACCTGGCCACGCTGTTTGGTCTGGATCTGCTCCAGCTCTTCCTTTGCCCGCTTGTGAATCGTGGTGACCCGGCGCAGGAACATCTCGGTGAGCTGATCACGGGCGCGAACCTGCATCCGGTGAATCAGTGCCAGCATGAGGGTGTACCGCTTGGGCTCGGTACATTCACGTAGTTCGGAAACATCATAAGCCTGCGCTTGGCTTGCAAAGTGGCGGACCTTTGTATCCGGCACCCCGGCGAATATGCCGTCCATTTTGCCGAGCGACTCGAGCCAGTCCAGATGATCGACCAGCATCTCAAGGTGCTTGCGAGTCGATCGCTTGGCCGACTTCTTCAGGTCGTTGTACTCGCTTTGCCGACGCTGAAGACTATCGGTCTGAAGCAACGTCGTAAGGGTCGTGATGTGGCTGGGGGAGAGCCGTCCGAAGACGGTACTGAAAATTCGTCCCTGGAGCTCTGCGTGCACACGTTCGGCGAGCTCATCCAGCGTACGAAACGCCGGCAGCTCAAAGCGTTGGCTTACCAAGCCTTCGATCACGGCATTGATGATGTCAACCCGCTGGTCCAGGAGCTCTGCAGCAGAGTAGGCGCACTTCTGTGCAGCCTCTGTTGCCGCGTGCCCATAGGCTGGGGAGACCTGCAGATAATCACGAACTGCCGCCATATGACGGTAGAGCGTGTGCTTCCCCGAGTAGTCAACTTGCACACGCTTGCTGTAACCGAAGGCATCGCGAATATGATCGATGATAGGCACAGGGATTTCATCAATCGCAGGGAAGTATCGCAAGTGTTGGAAGCTCTTCAGCAGGACGGCAAGGCCCAGCCGCAACGAAGCTGATGGGGTTTTGGTTTTCACCCACTCAACCTCGTATTCCTCAGGAGAAAAGTGCTGCTTTAACTCCTTGGGACCGTAGGAGGGAGAGAAGATGGGGTATGCAGTACGTTCAACCGACGCCATACAGCCTCCAGCGCGACTAACAGCAAACGATTGGCATAATGCCACGTTGTCATATCTGGCGACAACAACCAAACAATATCAACTGGTTATGATGTTGCATGGGGGAAATTCGGCTTCATCCCGGTCATACCCC
>NZ_FXAG01000018.1 GCF_900177275.1 Pseudogulbenkiania subflava DSM 22618 | reverse complement strand
ATCGATTACCCAATTCGAAATGGAAGCCAACCGGCTTCCAGGCTTCTTCTAGTTTGTTGACAGTTTATGTCTGGCGGCCTTAGCGAGGTGGTCCCACCCCTTCCCATCCCGAACAGGACCGTGAAACGCCTTAGCGCCGATGATAGTGCGGCATTGCCGTGTGAAAGTAGGACACCGCCAGACTCCCCTCAAGAAAGCCCAGCTCACTACGAGCTGGGCTTTTTGCTTTGGCGCGGCCAAAACCCCGTGCCGCCCGCCGTGTCCCCGACGCGCTGGCGCTTGGGGTGGCGGTGGCTCTGCGTTACTCCCCCTGCCGCTGATGGCAAGAAAAAGGCCGGATCACCGGCCTTGGCGCTGCATTTCCTGTTCGAGCAATTCCGCCATCCGTCGTGCTGCACGGCACAACTCGGCTTCCGGCACCCCGGCGTATCCCAGTACCAGCCCCCGTCGTGTGGCCGGTCCCCAGAAATGCCGTGCCAGCGGACGCAGCCATAGCCCTTCGCGTGCGGCGACGGTGCTCAATTGCTGCTCGTTCACCGTATCCGGAAGGCTGGCGACCAGGTGCATGCCGGCCTCGCCGGGAGAGAGCGGCAGCTGTTCACCCAGGCGCTGGTGCAGTGTTTCGCGCAGCAGTGTCTGGCGAATCTGGTAGAGCTCGCGCATGCGCCGGATGTGGCGCGCAAAGTGGCCTTCGGCGATGAAGTCGGCCAGTGCTGCCTGTATGGCGTAATGCCCTTCGCGGTATAACCGGGCGTAGCTGGCGCGGAACGGATCGATCAGGGCTTCCGGCAGAACCAGATACCCCAGGCGCAGGCCGGGATACATGACCTTGCTGAAGGTGCCGAGGTAGATCACGGCGCCACCGTTGGCCAGCCCCTGCAGCGAGGCGAGCGGCTGCGAGTGGTAGCGGAATTCGCTGTCGTAGTCGTCCTCGACGATCCAGCTGCGGTGGGCTTCGGCCAACTTCAGCAACTCCAGGCGCCGTCCCAGCGTCATTACCACGCCACTGGGGTATTGGTGCGACGGGGTGACGTAGATCAGGCGGGGAGAGCGTGAGGGAGGGGCCAGGGCCGGGTTCAAGCCTTCTGCATCGACCGGAACCGGCACGACGTCGAGGCCGGCGGCGGTCATCGCCGCCTGCGCCCCGGCGTAACCGGGTTCCTCCAGCCAGACCGTATCACCCGGATCGGCCAGCAGGCGGGCGCACAGTTCCAATGCCTGCTGGGCGCCCTGAGTGATCACGATCTGTTCCGGACGGCACAGTACCGAGCGTGACTGGCGCAGGTAATCGCACAACACCTCGCGCAGCGCCGGCAGTCCGCCGTCGTGGCAGTAGCCGAGCCAGTCGAGGCAGGGCTGCTTGTTGTGGCGCGACAGCAGACGTTGCCATTGCTGCTGCGGGAAGGCATCCAGTGCCGGGATGCCCGGTGCGAAGGCTCCGAGCACGCCTTGCGGCAGATTGCTGTGGTGACTCAATTGCTGGCCGCGCTGGCTGAGGCCGGGCAAGCGGGCTCCTGGCGCGGGTGACGGTGCATCGCGCCCGGTGAAGACATCCGAGACGTAGGTGCCCGAGCCGTGCCGGCTCTCCAGGTAGCCTTCGGCCTGCAGCTGGTCGTAGGCCGCGAGCACGGTGTTGCGCCCCAGTCGCAGCTTGCGCGCCAGCTGGCGCGAGGCGGGCAGGGTGCTGCCGCCCGATAGGCGTCCCTGGCGGATCCAGTCGCGCAGCTGATGATAGAGCTGGCGGTGCAGCGCTTCGCTGCCTTCGCGTTGGAGGACTTGCTGCAGGGCGTCAACGATCCAATCGCTGCTCAAGGTGGTTCCTTCATTAATGGAAAAGTGGTTCTTTTTATGGGATGACTTTGCCTGTAGCCTGACGTCATGTCCACCCTGAGATGAGGAGCCCGAGATGCTGATGGATCAATGCGCGTTCTATGAGGCCAAGCTGGCTTACGAGATCGATTCGGCCGACGTCTACGCCATGCTTGAGCGCGGCGAACCGCTGTTGCTGATCGACGCCCGTTCGGCCGATGCCTATGCCCGCGAGACCCTGCCCGGTGCGCTCAGCCGGCCGCACCGCTTGATGACGGCGGAGAGTTCCGCCGACCTGCCACGTGACCGGTTGCTGGTGGCATTCTGCGACGGGATCGGCTGCAACGCCTCGACCAAGGGGGCGCTGAAGCTGGCCGAGCTGGGCTTTCAGGTGCGCGAGCTGATCGGCGGTATCGATTGGTGGAAGCGCGATGGCTATGCGACCGTGGCCGGCGAGTTGGCCCGGCATGCTGTGCCGAGTGGCCCTGTAGCCTGCTCATGCTGAGGGAGGGATCGTGAAGCGCTTTGATACGTGGTTGAAGGGAGTACGCGATGAGGTTCTGTGAGCCGATCACCTTGAACGGACGGTACGCCCGGCTGGAGCCGTTGACGTTGGAGCACCACGACGGTCTGGTGGCAGCGGTCCGCGACGGCGAGTTGTGGCGTTTGTGGTATACCGCGATTCCAACCCCGGACGGCATGCGCACCGAGATCGAGCGCCGTCTGACGCTGTGGGAGCAGGGGAGCATGCTGCCGTTCGCGGTGCGCCGCCTCGACAGCGGTGAGTTGTGCGGCATGACCACCTTCATGAATGTCGAACAGGAACGACGGCGCGTCGAGATCGGTTCGACCTGGTACGCGCAGAGCGCGCAGCGCACCGCGATCAATACCGAGTGCAAGTCGATGTTGCTCGCGCATGCCTTTGATACGCTGGGCTGCATTGCGGTGGAGTTTCGCACCAGCTGGATGAACCAGGCGTCGCGTGCGGCGATCGCCCGGCTCGGGGCCAAGCAGGACGGCATTCTGCGCAATCACCAACTGCTGGGCGACGGCGTTTACCGCGACACCGTGGTGTTCTCGATCATCGACCAGGAGTGGCCGGCGGTGCGGCAGCACCTGCGCTTCAAGCTGGATAGCCGGGAGGCGTGAGATGTACCTGCCCAAACATTTCGAGGCCCCGAGCTCGGAGGCCATGCACGAGCTGATGCGCTTGGCGCCGTTGGCCACGCTGGTCGCGTCGACGGCGGCGGGGCTCGAGGCCAACCACATCCCGCTGCGGTGGTCGCCCGAGCCGGCCCCGTCGGGCTGCCTGCGCGGCCATGTCGCGCGTGCCAACCCCTTGTGGCGCAACGTCACGGGGGAGTGCGAGGTACTGGCGGTATTCCACGGACCCGACGCCTATGTGTCGCCGGGCTGGTATCCGAGCAAGCGCACGGACGGCAAGGCGGTGCCGACCTGGAACTACGTGGCGGTGCACGCCTATGGCCGGCTGCGCGTGATCGACGACCGAGACTGGCTGCGCGAGCAACTGACGCTGCTGACGGCCGAGCACGAGGCCGGCATGGCGTCGCCCTGGCAGTTGAGCGATGCCCCGGACGACTACATCGACAAGCTGCTGGCGGCGGTGGTCGGCATCGAGATCGTGATCAGCCGGCTCGAAGGCAAATGGAAGGCAAGCCAAAACCAGGCTGAGGCCAACCGGGCTGGCGTGGCCGCCGGGCTGTCGGCGAGCGGCGACGCCGGCGCGGCACGGATGGCGGCGCTGGTGGTGGCGGGAACGGCACGCTGAGCGAGCGGGCTGGCGGGGTCGATAGGTTTCACCGGGGGCTCGGCTCGGGGTAAAATGTACTGTTTATTCCGCAGATCGATGTAGAGACCGATGAAACCCCATCCCCGCAATGCCCGCATCAAGGGCGAGCCGCAGCCGCCCAGCCGCTTCATTTTCGGCGACGCCGTGGACG
This sequence comes from Pseudogulbenkiania subflava DSM 22618, assembly GCF_900177275.1. Taxonomy (GTDB): domain Bacteria; phylum Pseudomonadota; class Gammaproteobacteria; order Burkholderiales; family Chromobacteriaceae; genus Pseudogulbenkiania; species Pseudogulbenkiania subflava. The sequence goes on along the minus strand of NZ_FXAG01000018.1, from coordinate 91,236 downwards.
AGGCCGGACTGGAGCCGTGGGAGTACGTGGTCCACACCGGATCGCCCGCCTTCGTCTGCCGCCTGGTCGGCAACGACATGACGCCGTTCGCCGGCCGCAATAGCACCGAGTTTGCCAGCGCCGTGCTGTTCGACGACGAGGAGCAGCTGACTCATTACGTCTGCAACAGCGGTTTTAGGCTGTTCGATTTTTCCTTCCGCGACGAGGTGCCCAGCGCCGCGCGCCTGCAGTCCATCTGCGACGAGGCGATGACGGTCTATCAGCGCCTGCAGCAGGTCTACAACGAGCGCGACATGGGGCCGAAGGCGCGCGAGATTCGGGTTGGGCCGAGTGAGCCGCTGCCGCCGGCCGAGCGCGCGCGCGCGATCCGTGCCCTGGCCGAAACCGCCCTGGCCGCGGTGGCCGACCCGGTGCGCCGGGTGCAGCTCTCCGCCGACGTGCAGATGGCGTTGGCGGGTGGCGACCAGGCGGTGTTCACCGAGGCCCAGCTGGCGTTGCAGGGCGAGGTACCGGCGCGCCAGCTGCTGGTCGATACCGCGCGCGACTGCATCGCCTTCCCGGAGGTGGTGCGCCAGGACGGCAGCAGCGTGTCGTTCGAGCTGTGGGCGCTGCCGCTGGCGTTTTCGCGTGCGCAGGGCGGGGTGTGGTGGCACTTCCCGTTGCTGGAGCGCATCGAGGGGGTGTTGGCGGATGCGCTGGACGTGCCGTCGCAGGCCATTCTGTGGGTGTCGCCGACCATCTTCACGCTCGACATGCTCAACGAGCGCTCCTGCCAGAACCTGGTGCACCTGGCGCCGGTGATGGACAGCGGCTGCGATTTCGCCCCGGTCGAGCCGGAGCCGGCGCGCGCCACCTTCGAGGCGGCGCGCAAGACCCAGCAGCCGCAGCTGGTGCTGGCGTGGATTCCGTTCATCGTCGAACGCGGCGTGCTGACCGTGGAGCGCGTGCGTCAGCTCGGGCGCAAGGCGCTGGAGCTGACCATGCCGGTGGTACAGCAGGCCATCGCCAGCGAGATGGAGTACGGCGAGGCCGAACTGTTCACGCCGCTGCCTTGGTGGGAGGCGTTGTCCGCCGGGGTGCAGGCCTGGAACCGCAAGCGCCTGGGCATGACGGTGGCGCTGGTGGCGGCTGGCCAGGGCGGCCTGCAGGAGCTGGAAGCCGTGGCGGAATATCAGCCCGAGCTGCAGGGCTACGACGTCGGCCTCAAGCTGAAGGGCAGCGAGGAGGTCCTGGCCCACACGCCGTGGATGCTGGTGCCGGACGTGGCGCCCGATCGCGAGTTGTCGTTCCACGACCTCGCTTCCTGCCTCAAGGAGGCGGGGATTCCGCTGTCGGAGCGGGTGGCGCGGCTGCACTGAGGCCGGGCGGTGGCACCAAGGTTGGCCGAAGCCTGTCGTTCGGCCAACCGGCAAAAAAAGGGGCCGGTCTCAGCCGGCCCTAATTCGCTTCACACCTGACAGGGTCTTACATTTCAATCAGCGGTCGATGCCGCCCAGCAGCACATACTTGATTTCCAGATAGTCTTCGATGCCGTACTTGGAGCCTTCGCGGCCCAGGCCGGACTGCTTCACGCCGCCGAACGGCGCGGCTTCGTTGGAGAGGATGCCGCTGTTGACGGCCACCATGCCGTATTCCAGGCCTTCGGAGACGCGGAAGATGCGGCCGATGTCGCGCGCGTAGAAGTACGACGCCAGGCCGAACTCGGTATCGTTGGCCATCTGGATCGCTTCTTCTTCGGTCTTGAAGCGGAACAGCGGGGCCAGCGGGCCGAAGGTCTCTTCCTTGGCGACCTTCATCTGCGGCGTCACGCCGGTGATCACGGTCGGCTCGAAGAAGCTGTGGCCCAGGGCGTGGCGCTTGCCGCCGGCGACCAGCTTGCCGCCCTTGGCCAGTGCGTCGGCAATGTGCTCTTCCACCTTGGCCACCGCGTTCATATCGATCATCGGGCCTTGCGTCACGCCGGCTTCGAGGCCGTTACCGACCTGCAGCTTGGCGACGGCGGCGGCGAATTTCTCGGCGAAGGCGTCGTACACGCCGTCCTGCACCAGGATGCGGTTGGCGCACACGCAGGTCTGGCCGGCGTTGCGGTACTTGGAAATCATCGCGCCTTCGACCGCGGCGTCGAGGTCGGCGTCGTCGAACACGATGAACGGCGCGTTGCCGCCCAGTTCCATCGACACTTTCTTCACCGTATCGGCACACTGCGCGATCAGCTTACGGCCCACTTCGGTGGAGCCGGTGAAGGAGAATTTCTTCACCGTGTCGGAGCCGGTCAGGACGGCGCCGATCTCGCTGGAGCCGCCGGTAATGACCGAGAACACGCCTGCCGGGATGCCAGCGCGGTGTGCTAGCTCGGCGATGGCCAGTGCCGACAGCGGTGTCTGGCTGGCCGGGCGTACCACCATCGGGCAGCCGGCGGCCATGGCCGGAGCGGCTTTGCGCGTGATCATGGCGTTGGGGAAGTTCCACGGCGTGATCGCGGCGGTGACGCCGATCGGCTCCTTGGTCACCAGGACGCGCTTGTCGGCGCCGGTGGACGGAATGGTGTCGCCGTAAATGCGCTTGGCTTCCTCGGCGTACCACTCGATGTAGCTGGCGCCGTAGGCGACTTCGCCCTTGGCTTCGGCAAGCGGCTTGCCCTGCTCTGCGGTCAGGATCACGCCGAGGTCTTCCTGGTTGGCCATCATCAGGTCGAACCATTTGCGCAGCAGGTTGGCGCGTTCCTTGGCGGACTTTTTCTTCCAGCTCTTGAACGCTTCGGCGGCTGCGGCGACGGCGCGCTCGGCCTCGGCACGGCCCATTTTCGGCACGTGGGCGATGGTCTCGCCGGTGGCGGGGTTGGTCACCGGGATGGTTTCGCCGTTGTCGGCGTCCAGCCACTCACCGTTGATGTAGCACTGCTGCTTGAGCAGCGACGGGTCTTTCAGGTTCAGCATCATGTTCTCCGTGTGCGGGACGCTTCGGCCAACCTCAACGGGTTGGCCGAAGGGCGGGACGGCTCAGGCGCGCAGGGCGGCGTCGAGCTTGGCCAGCGCTTCCTGGAACACGCTGTCCTCGATGGTCAGCGGGAACAGGAAACGCACCACGTTGGCGTAGGTGCCGCAGGTCAGCAGGATCAGGCCCGATTCCAGCGCCTTCTGCTGCACCTTCTTGGTGAACTCGGCATCCGGCTCGTGGCTGCCCGGCTTGTTGAATTCGACAGCGATCATCGCACCCAGACCACGCACTTCGGCGATCTGCGGTACGGCCTGCTTCAGACCGTGCAGTTTTTCCTTCAGTTCCTCGCCCAGACGGTTGGCACGCTCCAGCAGCTTTTCTTCCTGGATCACGCCGATTACGGCCTTGGCCGCCGCCAGCGCCAGCGGGCTGCCGGCGTAGGTGCCACCCAGGCCGCCCGGGGCCGGGGCATCCATCAGTTCGGCCTTGCCCACCAGCGCGGCCAGCGGGAAGCCGCCGGCCAGCGACTTGGCCAGCGTCATCAGGTCGGGCGCCACGCCGAAGTGTTCCATCGCGAACAGCTTGCCGGTACGGGCGAAGCCGGCCTGCACCTCGTCGGCGATCAGCAGGATGCCGTGCTGGTCGCACAGCGCGCGCAGGGCTTTCACCCACTCGGCCGGGGCCGGCACGAAGCCGCCTTCGCCCTGAACCGGTTCGAAGATGATGGCGGCGACGCGCGACGGCTCGATGTCGTACTTGAACAGGCGCTCGAGGCTGGTCAGCGAGTCGGCGATCGACACGCCGTGCAGCGCATTCGGGTAGAGGCCGTGGTAGATGTCGGCCGGGAACGGACCGAAGCCGATCTTGTACGGCGCGACCTTGCCGGTCAGCGCCATGCCCATCATGGTGCGGCCGTGGAAGCCGCCGCCGAAGGCGATCACGCCGGAGCGCCCGGTGGCGGCGCGTGCCACCTTGATGGCGTTTTCCACGGCTTCGGCGCCGGTGGAGAAGAACGCGGTCTTCTTGGCATAGTTGCCCGGGGTCAGGGCGTTGAGCTGCTCGGCCACCTCGACGTAGAGCTCGTAGGGGACAACCTGGTAGCAGGTGTGGCTGAACTTGTTCAACTGCTCGGCCACGGCAGCCTGCACCTTGTCGTGAAGGTGACCGGTATTCAGTACGCCGATGCCGCCGGCGAAATCGATGTAGCGGTTGCCTTCCACGTCCCACAGCTCGGCGTTCTTGGCGCGTTCGGCGTAGAAGCCGCACATCACGCCGACACCGCGCGGAGTGGCGGCGGCTTTGCGTTGCTGCAGTTGTTGGTTGCTCATGAGGTCTCTCCTGTGTTCTGTGCCTGAGTGTCGGGCTGTGTGGGGTGGTCTCTACGGGTCCATGCCGGGGGCCCTGCGGCGACAGCGGCGTGCGCCGTCGTCGTGGGCCGCTCTGCTGAATCGGTCTGGGCCCGGCGAGCAGCACGGGTTGAGCAAATTCTAGACGGGTGTTTATTAAAAAGCTACGTTGTACTTAATAAATTAAACGGCAGGGCAGCGCGAGTGTTGCGCTGCCGCCAACGAAAATCGGCCGGGGGGAGCCGGCCGGAGGGCGAGTGGGGGAGGGTAAGTGTTTGTTTCGATAGGGCCAAGGCCGGGCCTGAGCCAAGCCGGTCGGGCTGTGCTCGAATCGTGCCACGGCGCAGGCACGCCGGCGGTGGTGCTGGGCAGGACCGGCCGCCGTGCCTGGCGGCGCTAAACAAATCGGGGCATCGCGCTGTGCCAGGGCTGGGGCCACCGCACCGCCGGCCTGTTCATCACGCCGGCACGCCGGGCCCGCCCATGGACCGTGAGGCTCAGCGCACGATGTAGGCGTTGACCTCGGCCAGTTGCTGCGGTCCCAGCTGGCCGGCGGCCTGCGCCAGCTGCAGCTTGGCGAGCAGATAGTTGTAGCGTGCCTTGGCGAGCTGGGTCTGGTCGTTGTAGTACTCCTGCTCGGCCTGCAGCAGGTCGAGGTTGGTGCGCACGCCGACCTCCTTGCCAAGCCGGGTGGAGTCGAGCTTGCTCTTGGCCGAGACCAGCAACTGTTGCTGCGCCTTGACCAGGGCCGCCCCGCTGGTGACGCCCAGATAGGCCTGGCGCACCTGCTCGCGCACCTGGCGGCGCGTCGCTTCCAGCTTGTCCCTGGCGCTGTTCTCGTTGGCGGCCGCTTCGCGTACGCGCGAGTTGATGCCGCCGCCGGCGTACAGCGGCAGCGTCAGCTGCAGCCCGACCGAGGACGCCCGGGTGTGTGCGGGGAGGGTGCTGTTGTCGGTGCTGTCCTTGTAGCCGGCGGTGAGCGACACCACCGGCAGGTGCTGCCCGCGTTTCTCGGTCAGGTCCTGGCTGGCCAGCGCCAGGTTCTGCTCCTGCGCCTTGATGTCGAGGTTATTGGCCAGCGCTTGGGCGATCCAGCCGTCGAGGCCGACGTTGGTGGGCTGATCCAGCGGCAGTATCGGCGTGACGGCCTGCACCGCGAGCGGATCGAGCCCGGTGAGGCGGCGCAGGGCGTTGCGCTTGATCTCGAGATCGCTCTCGGCCAGGATTTCCTGCGCCACCGCGCCGTCGTAGCCGGCCTGTGCCTCGTGGGTGTCGGTGATGGTGGCGGTGCCGACCTCGAACGCGGTCTTGGCCTGTTCCAGCTGGCTGGCGAAGGCCTTCTTGGTGGCCTGGGTGGAGGCTAGCGTGTCCTGCGCCAGCAACAGGTTGAAGTAGGCTTGCGCTACGTCGACGATCAGCTGCTGCTCGCTCGCGGCGAAGCGGGTGTCGGCCAGGGCGCTGCTGGTCTTGCCCTTCTGGTAGCCGGTGTACTTGCTGACGTCGAACACGGGCTGCGTCAGCTGCACGCCGACGCCGTGCGTGGAAAAACTGCCGCCCGCGACAGAGGGCTGGATCAGGTTGGTGCGGCTGTAGTCGGCGCTCAGCGCCACCTGCGGCAGCAGCCCGGCCCGGCCCTGCGGCGCTTTTTCGTGGCCGGCGTCGCGGTCGTAGCCGGCCGCGGCGAAGGACGCGTCGTAGCCGCGGGCCTGCTGCCAGGCCTCCATCAGGTCGAAGGCCTGGGCCGGCAGCGCCGCGGCGGCGATCAGCACAGCGGTCAGGGTACGGATGCGTGATGTCATTGCTCTTCTCGTCAAAGGCTGTTGCCGGAGCCTGTTCCGGATGATGTCGTTCTGGTTCGGGGCCGCCGCGCCGGCAACGGTGCGGCGGGCTCCTCCCGGGCCGAGGAATGTCATGATCGTCATGCCTCGGCACCTGCCGGCTGCGGCGCCGTGCCGGGCGTCTCTAGCGTGTCGCGCGCGCCGCTGTCCTGGGCTCGCGGCACGGGGCGCCGCACCTTGAACCACTGCGCGTACAGCGCGGGCAGGAACAGCAGGGTCAGCACCGTCGCCACCAGCAGCCCGCCCATGATGGCCACCGCCATCGGCCCCCAGAAGGTGCTGCGCGTCAGCGGAATCATCGCCAGGATCGCCGCCAGCGCGGTCAGCATGATGGGGCGGAAGCGGCGCAGGGTGGAACCGACCACGGCCTCCCAGCGCTCGATGCCCTCGCCGATGTCATGCTCGATCTGGTCCACCAGAATAACCGAGTTGCGCATGATCATGCCCGACAGCGCGATCACCCCCAGCATCGCCACGAAGCCGAACGGAGCCCGGAAGGCAATCAGCGTCAGCGTCACGCCGATCATGCCGAGCGGCGCGGTGAGCACCACCATCAGCGTGCGCTGGAAACTCTGCAGCTGCAACATCAACAGGGTCAGCACCACCACGATCATCAGCGGCGCCACCTTGGCGATGGCCTGCTGCGATTTCACGCTGGATTCGACCGAGCCCCCCATCTCGATGTGATAGCCCAGCGGCAGCGTGGCTTCCAGTTGCTTGAGACGGGGGGCCAGCGCCTGCACCACGTCCGCTGCCTGCACGCCGTCGGCGGTGTCGGCGCGTACCGTCACCGTCGGCAGGTGGTTGCGGCGCCAGATGATGCTCTCCTCCGGCTGATACTCGATACGCGCGAGCTGCGACACCGGGACGAAGCGCCCGTTCGCGGCCTGCACCATCAGGTTACCCAGGCCGGCGACGTCGGTCTTTTCGGCCGGGTTGAGGCGCGCTTCGACGGCGATGGTGCGGTCGCCCTCGCGCAACTCGGTCACGGCGGCGCCGGAGATCAAGAGCTGCAGTTGCCGGCCCAGGCTCTGGGTCGACACGCCCAAAGCGCGGGCGCGGTCCTGGTCGATCACCAGGCGCAGCGACTTGATCTGCTCGCCCCAGTCGTTGTTGACCTGGCGCGTGCCGGGCTGGCTGCGCAGCAGGGCCTCCAGGCGAGCGGCGATGCGTTTGACTTCCTCATGGCGCTCGCCCATCACCCGATACTGTACCGGATAGCCTACCGGCGGCCCGTTTTCCAGCCGGATCACGCGTCCGCGCAGCGTGGGGAAGTCGGTGTCGAAGGCGTGCTCCAGGTCGCGCCTGACCGTTTCGCGCACCTTCTCGTCCTTGGTCATGATCATCAGCTGGGCGTAGTTGAGGTGCGGCATCTGCTGGTCGAGCGGCAGGTAGAAGCGCGGCGAGCCGCCGCCGACGTAGCTGGTGATGCTGCTGACGCCAGCGTGGCGGGCGAACATCGCCTCCAGCTTCTTCGTCTCGTGCTCGGTGGCCTGGTAGCTGGCGCCCTGCGGCAGCCACAGGTCGACCAGCAGTTCCACCCGGTTGGAGGAGGGGAAGAACTGTTGCTGCACGAACAGCTTGAACGCGCCCAGCGAGAGCAGGAACAGCGCCAGCGTACCGGCGATCACCGTCTTGCGATGGTCCAGACACCATTCCAGCACGCTGCGGAAGCGCCGGTAGAACGGCTTGTGGTAGACGTCGGCGTGCTCGCCCTCGGCCTTGAACGTCGGCAACAGCTTGAAGCCGAGGTAGGGGGTGAAGATCACCGCCACCACCCACGACAGCAGCAGCGCCAGCCCGACCACGGCGAACAGGCTGAACACGTATTCGCCGGCGTTGGACTTGGCGAGCCCCACCGGCAGGAAGGTGGCGGCGGTGATCAGCGTGCCGGTGAGCATCGGGAAGGCGGTGCTGGTGTAGGCGAAGGTGGCCGCCTGGTAGCGGTTCCAGCCCTGTTCCAGCTTCAGCGCCATCATCTCCACCGCGATGATGGCGTCGTCCACCAGCAGGCCGAGCGCGATGATCAGCGAGCCCAGCGAGATACGCTGCAGGTCGATGTTGAAGAAGTACATGGAGAGGAAGGTCATCGCCAGCACCAGCGGAATCGACAGCGCCACCACCACGCCCGAGCGCCAGCCCAGGCTGAAGAAGCTGACTGCCAGCACGATGACCACCGCCTCGATCAACGAATGCATGAACTCGCTGATCGAGTGCTCCACCACCTTGGGCTGGTCCGACACCGGCGCGATCTCCACGCCGAGCGGCAGCGCCGCCTTGACCCGTACCATCAGCTGGTCGAGGTCGCGGCCCAGGCGCAGCACGTCGCCACCGTCCTTCATGCTGATGGCGAGTCCCAGCGCCGGTTTGCCGTTGAAGCGCATGCTGAAGCTGGGCGGCGTCACGAAGGCACGGTGCACGGTGGCGATGTCGGCGAGGCGGAAGCTCTGGCCGTTGACCGTGAGCGGAGTGCTGCGCACTGCCTCCAGCGTGTCGTAGGCGCCGCTCGGGCGCACCCAGATACGCTCGCCGGCGGTCTCGAACACCCCGGCCGGGGTGACCGCGTTCTGTTCGGCCAGCGCGTTCCAGACGGTGCGGGTGTCGAGCCCCAGCGTGGCGAGCCGGCTGGTGGAGAGGTCGACGTAGATGCGCTCCGGCTGCTCGCCGACGATGTCGACCTTGCCGACGTCGGCCAGGCGCAGTACTTCCTGGCGGGTGCGGTCGGCGTAGCGGCGCAGCTCCTCGGGGCTGAAGCCGTCGCCGCTGAAGGCGAGGATGTTGCCGAAGGTGTCGCCGAATTCGTCGTTGAAGAACGGGCCTTTCAGGTCGGCAGGCAGGTTCTGGCGGATGTCGCCGAGCTTCTTGCGCACCTGGTACCACTGTTCCGGCACCTTCTCCGGTGCGATGCCTTCGCGCAGGTTGAGCAGCAGCTGCGCTTCGCCGGGTTTGGTGAAGCTCTTGACGTATTCCAGATCGCCCAGCTCCTGCAGCTTCTGCTCCAGCTTGTCGGTGACCTGCTGTTCCATCCCGCTGGCGCTGGCGCCGGGCCACACCACCTTGACCATCATCGCCTTGAAGGTGAACGACGGGTCTTCCTTCTGCCCCAGCTGGGTATAGGCCCAGGCGCCGGCCAGCATCAGGGTGATCATCAAATACAGCACCAGCGCCTGGTGCTTGAGCGCCCACTCGGACAGGTTGAGTCGTTGTTTCATGCCGGGCACCTCAAGGCTGGAGCAGGCGGACCTGCTGACCGTCGCGCAGCAAGTGCACGCCGGCGCTCACCACCTGTTCTCCCGCGCGCAGCGCGCCACTGACGCGGGCAACGCTGGCGTCGATGCCCTGCACGCTGACCTCTCTTCGGCCAACCTTGTGGCTCTTGGGGTCGATCACCCAGACGTAGTGCCGGCCATCCTGGTCGAGCAGGGCGGAGAGCGGCAGCTGCAGCTTGTGCTCTTGCGACGGTGCCGGCAGCGTCACGCTGGCACTCATGCCCAGCGCCAGCCCGGCGTTGGCGCCGTCGAGGCTGATGCGGGCGGCGTAGGTGCGAGTGGCGGGGTCGGCGTCGGCCGCCAGCTCGCGCAGGGTGCCGTTGAAGGTCTGGCCGTCGGCCCACAGCTTCACCTGAAGCGCCTTGGCCGCCCGCAGCGCCGCCAGGGCGTTTTCCGGCACCTGGATGGCGACTTCGCGCGGACCGTCCATGGCCAGCCTCAGCACCGGCTGGCCGGCGGAGACCACCTGGCCGGCCTCGGCGCTGACGCTGCCGATCACGCCGTCGGCGTCGGCGACGAGCGTGGCGTAGCTGTTCTGGTTGCGGCTGCCGGCCAGTTGGGCCTGGGCCTGCTGCAGTCTGGCGCGCGCGGCGTTGACGGCGTTCTGCTGGCGATCGACCTGGGCCTGGCTGATGAACTGCTTGCCCAGCAGTTCCTGCGAGCGCTTGAGGTCGGTTTGCTGCTGCTCCAGATCGGAGCGGGCGGCGGCGAGCTGGGCCTGTTTGGCCGTGAGATCGAGTTGGTAGTCGTTGGCGTCGAGCCGGGCCAGAATCTGTCCCTTCTTCACCCGCTCGCCGGTGTTCACCAGGCGTTGCGCGATCTTGCCGCCGACGCGGAAGGCCAGCGGCGTTTCCTGTCGGGCACGGATGTCGCCGGCAAAGCTGGCGCCAGGCAGGGAAGCGTTGTCGCTGGCGGTGACGTAACGCACCGGGCGGATATCTTCCTGTACCGCCGCGTCCTTGCTGCAGGCGGCGAGCCCGAGCACCGCCAGGGCGGTGAGGAGCCAGCGTGAGTGAGGTGTCTTCATCGTGTTGGACCTTGCTTAGTTGTTGTTCTTGCCGGGGACGCACAGGCCGTTGAGGACCAGGTCGAGGGCCTCGGCCAGGTGATGGCGCGAATTCTTGTAGGAATAACCGGCCCCCTCCGGGACCACCTTGCCGAACGAGTGCGCCCAGGTCATCGCCAGCACCAGCGGCGCCAGCAGGGCGTCGGTGGCGCTCTCGATCGGCACCGCACGGAATTCCCCGTTGGCGATGCCGCGCTGCAGGATGCGGCCGACCATGGTGAGGCTGGGCTGGATCACCTCGGCGGCGTAGAACTGCGTGAGTTCGGGGAAGTTGGTGGCCTCGGCGATCACCAGCTTGCAGATGCCCGCCAGCTCGGTGCAGCCCACCTCGTCCCACCACTTGAACATCAGCTGCTGCAACAGCTCGGCGGCGCTGCCGCTGTGCTGCCGTTCAATCTCGGCGAGTTCGGCGAAGCGCGACGACAGGTTGACCTGGATCACCGCCTTGAAGATTTCCTCCTTGTTCTGGAAATAGAGGTAGGGCGTGCCCTTGGTGACGTTGGCGGCGCGCGCGATGTCTTCCATCTTGGTGGCGCGAAAACCCTTCTCGACGAACAGGCTCAGGGCGGCGTCGAGAATTTCCGACGGTCGGGCGTCTTTCTTGCGCTGCCAGCGCGGCAGGGTGGCTTCGGTCATGGTGATTGCTGAATGGTTGTTCAGTAGCGGGATGCAAATGTACTAAGCGCGGGCGCGGCTGGCAATTAATAAATAACAGTTCAGCAACGTGATTGATTACAATGCAACACTTCCCGTATCCCCTTACCCAGGAGACCGCACGTGACCGTATCCGCCACCGAGAAGGCGCTCATCCTCGCCGAGGCGCTGCCCTACATCCGCCGCTTCAACGACAAGACCATCGTGATCAAGTACGGCGGCAACGCGATGACCGACGACAAGCTGAAGGAGGACTTCGCCAAGGACGTGGTGCTGCTGAAGCTGGTTGGCCTGAACCCGGTGGTAGTGCATGGCGGCGGCCCGCAGATCAACGACATGCTGGAACGCGTCGGCAAGCACGGCGAGTTCATCCAGGGCATGCGCGTCACCGACCAGGAAACCATGGACGTGGTGGAAATGGTGCTGGGCGGCCAGGTCAACAAGGAAATCGTCTCGCTGATCAACCAGCACGGCGGCAAGGCCGTGGGTCTGACCGGCAAGGACGGCCACTTCATCCGCGCCCACAAGCTGTTCCTCAAGGGCGAAGGCGAGGGCGAGCAGATCGACATCGGCCGCGTCGGCGAAATCGACGTGATCGATCCGGCGCTGGTGTCGCTGCTCGACTCGCAGGACTTCATCCCGGTGATCGCACCGATCGGTGTCGGCAGCGACGGCGAGGCCTACAACATCAATGCCGACCTGGTGGCCGGCAAGTTGGCCGAAACCCTCAGCGCCGAGAAGCTGGTGCTGATGACCAACACCCCGGGCGTGCTGGACAAGAACGGCAAACTGCTCACCGGCCTCACCGCCGAGAGCGTCGAGGCGCTGTTCGCCGACGGCACCATCCACGGCGGCATGCTGCCCAAGATCAGCTCCGCGCTCGACGCCGCCAAGAACGGTGTCAACTCGGTGCACATCATCGACGGCCGCGTCTCGCACGCGCTGCTGCTGGAAATCCTCACCGACGCCGGCGTCGGCACCATGATCCGGGCCAAGTGATTCGGGCTGGCGAGATATTCGTTCCAGATCATCTATAGTGGAGGCATAGTTCCAAAAGCATTAGACACGAGAACGTGAAGGTAAGTGAGCGGGGCCGCAGACAGTGCAGCGAGTACGGCAAACGCTCGCTGAGCGAATCTCTGCGTGCAAATCCATCGCTGAGCCAATCGAAGATTGGCACGCAGGGATTTGTCCAGCGATCGATTCGCACGCAGTCCGCGTAGCGCCGCCGACAACGTTATCGTGTTTAAGGCGAATTGGAAGAACAGGTCCAAACGTCTGCAAAGGGGGATCGCATGCAAACCGTACGACAATTGCTCGACAGCAAACCCAACCGGCAACTGATCTTCGTCAGTCCCGACGCCACGGTGTTCCAGGCCCTGCAGGTCATGGCCGAACAGAACGTCGGGGCGGTACTAGTGATGCACGCCTGCGACGTGCACGGCATCTTTTCCGAGCGCGATTACGCACGCCGCGTGGTGTTGCAGGGGCGGACCTCGGCCGGCACTCACGTGCGCGAGATCATGACCAGCCGCGTGGTGTACGTGACCCCCGAGCAGACCGTGGACGAATGCATGGCGCTGATGACCGAGAAGCGCATCCGCCACCTCCCGGTGATGGAAGGCTGCGAAGTGTTGGGCGTGGTCTCGATCGGCGACGTGGTGCGCGCCACCCTCGAAGAGCAGCAACTCACCATCGACCAGCTGGTGCACTACATTCAGGGGCAACCGGCCACTCCTCCCCAGAGGTAAGCGCACGGCAATCAGGACGCCCGGCCCCGTGCCGGTCGTCCTGCTGCCGGCCTGACTCCCTTTCCTGTTGTATCCCCCCAACGGTTTCGCGTTGCCGCCATGCTGCCGTGGCGTGGAGAGGCTGCCCGTCGTCGTGTCGCCCGATCTTCTCTCAACCTCGCATGGATGCCCGCGCTGACTCGTGAGTTGACGCCGTGAACGTGTGCCCCACTGTCTCGACCGCCGCGAGGTGATGTCGGTATTTGGCCACTCTATGGCGTTTTCTGCCTCGTTGTCGTGGGGTGATAGCGCCTATCGTCGCGAAGCGGGCCAGCCGACGCTTTGCCGTCGCTGCGCACGTAACCCATCGAATAATTCGGAGGCAGACAATGAGCGACAATCGCGGTGTGGTATATCTGGGACAAGGGCATGTCGAGGTACGGCCCATCGGCTACCCGAAAATGGTCGATCCGAGCGGCCGGCCGATCGGCCACGGCGTCATTCTCAAGGTGGTGACGACCAATATCTGCGGCTCGGACCAGCACATGGTGCGCGGCCGCACCACGGCCGAGGTCGGGCTGGTGCTGGGCCACGAGATCACCGGCGAAGTGATCGAGATCGGCCGTGACGTCGAGACGTTGAAGATCGGCGACTTGGTGTCGGTGCCGTTCAACGTGGCCTGCGGCCGCTGCACCACATGTAAGGAGCAGCACACCGGGGTGTGCCTGAACGTCAACCCGTCGCGCGCCGGCGGGGCCTACGGCTACGTCGACATGGGCGGCTGGATCGGCGGGCAGTCCGAGTACGTCATGGTGCCGTACGCCGACTTCAACCTGCTCAAATTCCCGGACAAGGACAAGGCGATGGAGAAAATCCGCGACCTGACCTGCCTGTCCGACATCCTGCCCACCGGCTATCACGGCGCGGTGACGGCCGGGGTGAAACCGGGCTCGACCGTCTACATCGCCGGCGCCGGCCCGGTCGGCATGGCCGCCGCCGCCTCGGCGCGCCTGCTGGGTGCGGCGGTGACCATCGTCGGCGACATGAACCCCGAACGCCTGGCGCACGCGCGGGCGGTGGGCTTCGAGACGGTGGACCTGTCGCTCGATGCCTCGCTGGGCGAGCAGATCGCGGCCATTCTCGGCACCCCCGAGGTGGATTGCGCGGTGGACTGCGTCGGCTTCGAGGCGCGCGGCCACGGCTCGCACTCGCATGAGGAGGCCCCGGCCACGGTGCTGAACTCGCTGATGGAAGTCACCCGGGTGGCCGGCGCCATCGGCATTCCGGGTCTGTACGTGACCGACGATCCGGGTGCAGTCGACCCCGCCGCCAAGCGTGGCAGCCTGTCGATCCGCTTCGGTCTCGGCTGGGCCAAGTCGCACTCCTTCCACACCGGCCAGACCCCGGTGATGAAGTACAACCGCAACCTGATGCAGGCCATCCTGTGGGACCGTCTGCCGATCGCCCAGATCGTCAACGTCAGCGTGATCTCGCTGGACGAGGCGCCGAACGGCTATCACCAGTTCGACGGCGGCGCGCCGCGTAAATTCGTCATCGACCCGCACGGCACGCTCAAGTCGGCCTGATCGCGGCTGCCACAAACGAAACGGGCGAACGCATGGCGTTCGCCCGTTTTTCTTTTTCCCCGTGTCGTGGTTGGCGGATGTCAGGCGGCACCCGGCGCGATGCGCCGCGCCATCTGCTGCAGTGCCGGCGCGATGTCGCGCTCGAAGCGCTCCGCGGTGAACAGCGCCGCCGGGCCGCTGGCGTTCAGGCTCATCGGCGGTTGGCCCGGAATCGGCGACGGCAGCGGCACGCCGACCGCCATCACCTCCGGCACGAACTCCCCGAACGAGCTGGTGTAGCCCAGCTCGCGGCATTGTTGCAGCGCGGCGTCGAGGCGGCTCTTGATCGGCGGCCAGTTGCCGCCGTAGCGGCTGGCCAGTTCTTCGTCCAGCCGTGCCCGCTCGCTGGCGCCAAGCCCGGCATAGCAGGCGCGGCCGATGGCGGTTGTGGCGACCGGCACGCGCGAGCCGACCGTCAACTGCACCGACACCCGCGCCGCGCTGCGGCAGGTCTCCAGGTACACCATGTCGCTGCCGTCGCGCATCGCCAGGCTGACCGAGACGTTGTGCGCCAGCGCGAACTCGCGCATCAGCGGCGCGGCGGCACGGCGCACGTCGTAGCTTGCCAGCACCACCGAGCCCAGCTCCAGCACGGCCAGGCCGAGGCGGTAGAAGCCACTGTCCGCCTCGTGGCTCAGATAGCCCAGCTGGGTCAGGGTGTGGGTCAGTCGCGACACCGTGGATTTGGGCAGGCCGGTGCGGCGTGCCAGTTCCTGATTGGACAGTCCGCTCTCGCCGGAGCGGAAGGCGGACAGCACCGTCAGGCCGCGTGCCAGCGCGGTGACGAACAGCCTGTCCTTATCGTCGTGCTCTTCCGTCATGGTGTTCTTCTTCTCGTTGGTTTCGGCGCGGCAAGCATAGCCTGCCTACTCGTTGCGGCCAAGAAAACGCTTTACAAGCCGGTGCGGCACTTGCTAGTCTATTTCACATGGTAAAACCAAATTCCGCATAGCGGAACAACAAAACCGCAAAGGAGAGTCGCCAATGGCCGCCCCGACCAGCCGTGCCCCATTTTCCTGGGAAGATCCGCTTCTACTGGAAACCCTGCTGACCGAAGAAGAGCGCATGGTGCGCGATACTGCTCACGCCTACTGCCAGGAACGCCTGATGCCGCGCATCCTGACCGCCAACCGCGAGGAGCGCTTCGACCGCGAGATCATGAGCGAGATGGGCGAGCTGGGCCTGTTGGGCTGCACCATCGACACCCACGGCTGCGCCGGCCTGAGCCACGTCGCCTACGGCCTGGTAGCGCGCGAAGTGGAGCGCGTCGATTCCGGCTACCGCTCGGCGATGAGCGTGCAGTCATCGCTGGTGATGCACCCGATCTGGGCCTACGGCACTGAAGCGCAAAAGGACAAGTACCTGCCCAAGCTGGCCAGCGGCGAATGGGTCGGCTGTTTCGGCCTGACCGAACCGGATGCCGGCTCCGATCCGGGCAGCATGAAGACCCGCGCCCGCAAGGTCGACGGCGGCTATCTGCTCAAGGGCAGCAAGATGTGGATCACCAACAGCCCGATCGCCGACGTGTTCGTGGTGTGGGCCAAGGACGACGACGGCGAAATCCGCGGCTTCGTGCTGGAAAAGGGCATGAAGGGTCTGTCGGCGCCGAAGATCCACGGCAAGTTCTCGCTGCGCGCCTCGATCACCGGCGAGATCGTGATGGACGACGTGTTGGTGCCGGAAGAGAACCTGCTGCCAGGCGTGAAGGGCCTGAAGGGGCCGTTCGGCTGCCTCAACAAGGCGCGTTTCGGCATCGCCTGGGGCGCGATGGGCGCCGCCGAGTTCTGCTGGCACGCGGCGCGTCAGTACACGCTGGACCGCAAACAGTTCGGTCGCCCGCTCGCTGCCAACCAGCTGATTCAGCTCAAGCTCGCCAACATGCAGACCGAGATCGCGCTGGGCCTCGCCGCGGCGTTGCAAGTCGGCCGCCTGATGGACGCCGGCCAGGCCGCCCCGGAAATGATCTCGCTGATCAAGCGCAACAACTGCGGCAAGGCGCTCGACATCGCCCGCGTGGCGCGCGACATGCACGGCGGCAACGGCATCGCCGACGAATTCCACGTCATCCGCCACGTGATGAACCTGGAAGCGGTCAACACTTACGAGGGCACGCACGATGTGCACGCCCTGATTCTGGGCCGGGCCCAGACCGGGATTCAGGCGTTTGCCTGATAGGGAGCGGCCGCCGAGGCTCCACCCGGCGGCCATGGTCGTTCCTGTCTGTTCTTGAGGCCCGGCTTGTCCGGGCCCTTTTTTCTGCCGTGACAGCCCTCAGCGGATGGCTGACCGTCCGTTGCGGCCTGTTTCGGCCAAGCCTGCTGCATGTTTTACTGAGGAGATGACAATGTCTGGCGCCCTTTCCGGTTTCAAGGTTCTCGATCTGACGCGCGTATTGGCAGGGCCGTGGACCGGCCAGTTGCTGGCCGACCTCGGCGCCGAGGTGATCAAGGTGGAACGTCCCGGCCAGGGCGACGACACCCGGCAGTGGGCGCCACCCAGCCTGCCGGACGGCACCGCCGCCTATTTCCTGTGCGCCAACCGCGGCAAGCGCTCGGTCACCGTCGACATTACCCGTCCCGAGGGTCAGGCCATCGTGCGCAGGTTGGCCGAAGAAGCTGACGTGCTGCTGGAGAACTACAAGGTCGGCGGGCTGAAGAAATACGGGCTCGACTACGACAGCCTCAAGAGCCTCAACCCGCGCCTAGTGTACTGCTCGATCACCGGCTTCGGTCAGGACGGTCCCTACGCCGAACTGCCCGGCTACGACTACATCGTGCAGGGCATGAGCGGGCTGATGAGCATCACCGGCCCGGCCGACGGCGAACCACACAAGGTCGGTGTCGCGGTGACCGATCTCTTCACCGGCCTCTACGCCGCCAACGCGGTGCAGGCGGCATTGCTGGCGCGCAGCCGCACCGGAGAGGGTCAGTACATCGACATGGCGCTGTTCGACTGCTCGCTCGCCATGCTGGCCAACGTCAACATGAACTGGCTGGTCGGCCGCACCGTACCGCCGCGCCTGGGCAACGCCCACCCCAACATCGTGCCCTACCAGGTGTTCAAGACCGCCGGCGACAGCCACTTCATCCTCGCCTGCGGCAACGACAAGCAGTTCCGTGCAGTGTGCCAGCTGATCGGTCAGCCGCAACTGGCCGATGACAAACGCTTCGCAAGCAACCCGGCACGGGTACAATACCGCGAGCAGCTGGTGCCGATGCTGGCCGAAGCCTTCCGTGCCCGCGGCCGCGACGAGTGGCTCAAGGCGCTCGACGAAGCCGGCGTGCCGTGCGGGCCGATCAATAACGTGGCCGAAGCCTTCGCCGACCCGCAGATCCGCCATCGCGGCATGGAAATCCATCTGGAGGATGCCGTAGGGCAGGATGTACCGCTGGTGGGCTGCCCGATCAAGTTGTCCGGCACGCCGGTGGAGTATCATCGGGCCCCCCCCAAGCTCGGTGCCGACACCGACGAGATACTGGGCGCGCTGGGGTATGATGGTGAGGCAATTGTGCAACTGCACCAATCAGGAATAATTTAAACGCTTGTTTGATTTTTGACGGATGGCTGGATTCATTGCATCATGATCGCCATTGAATTCCAAACAGCATTAGGAGCGAGAGAACGAAGCCCGTCAGGGCGAGTTTCTGCGAAGCTAAGGCGAAGGCAAGTGAGCGTAGCCGACAAAGCTATCGCTTCTAAGGCGAGTTGGAATAACGTCATGCGGATGAGCGAGGAGTAGCGGTGGAACGCGAATACATGGAATACGACGTGGTGATCGTCGGCGGCGGCCCTTCCGGCCTGAGCGCGGCGATTCGCCTCAAGCAGCTGGCGGCCGACAAGGGCCAGGACATCAGCGTCTGTCTGCTGGAGAAGGGCTCCGAGATCGGTGCCCACATCCTGTCCGGCGCGGTGCTTGAACCGCGCACGCTGAACGAACTGATCCCGGACTGGAAAGACAAGGGCGCGCCGCTCAACACCCCGGCCCAGAAGGACCAGTTCCTGCTGCTGACCGAAACCGAGTCGATCCAGCTGCCTACCCCGCCGCAGATGCACAATGAGGGCAACTACATCATCAGCCTGGGCAACTTCTGCCGCTGGCTCGGCCAGCAGGCCGAAGAGCTGGGCGTGGAGATCTACCCCGGCTTCGCCGCCGCCGAAGTGCTCTACCACCCGGACGGCTCGGTCAAGGGCGTGGCCACCGGTAACGTCGGCACCGGCAAGAACGGCGACCAGGAAGGCGAGCCCGGCCTCGAGCTGTGGGCCAAGCAGACCGTGTTCGCCGAGGGCTGTCGCGGCTCGCTGACCAAGACGCTGTTCGAACGCTTCAAGCTGCGCAACGGCGCCGACCCGCAAACCTACGGCATCGGCATCAAGGAACTGTGGGAGGTGAAGCCCGAGCTGCATCAGCCGGGCAAGATCACCCACACCGCCGGCTGGCCGATGGACACCGCCACCTACGGCGGCTCCTTCCTCTACCACCTGGAGAACAACCAGGTGGTGGTCGGCTTCGTGGTGGGGCTGGACTACCAGAACCCCTACCTGTCGCCGTACGAGGAATTCCAGCGCTTCAAGACCCACCCGGCCATCAAGGGCGTGTTCGAAGGCGGCCGGCGCCTGTCCTACGGCGCGCGCGCCATCTCCGAAGGCGGGCTGCAGAGCCTCCCCCGGCTCACCTTCCCGGGCGGGGTGTTGATCGGCGACACCGCCGGCTTCCTCAACGTGCCCAAGATCAAGGGCACCCACACCGCGATGAAGTCCGCCATGCTGGCGGCCGAAGCTATTTTTGAGGCGCTGGCCACGGCACAGGACGGCCAGGCGGTCGAGGCCGTCGCCTACACCGACAAGTTCAAGCAGAGCTGGCTCTACGACGAACTCTACCGCGTGCGCAACATCCGCCCGTCGTTCCGCTGGGGGCTGTGGCCGGCGATGCTCTACTCGGCGCTCGACACCTACCTGTTCAGAGGCCGCGCGCCGTGGACGCTGCACCATCAGCATGCCGACCACGAGTGCCTCAAGCCCAAGGACGAGTGCACGCCGATCGCCTATCCGAAGCCGGATGGTGTGCTGACCTTCGACCGCCTGTCGTCGGTGTTCATCTCCAACACCAACCACAGCGAAGACCAGCCGCCACACCTGAAGCTGAAGGACCCGACGGTACCGATCCGCATCAACCTGGAAAAGTACGACGCGCCGGAGCAGCGCTACTGCCCGGCCGGGGTGTACGAGATCGTCGGCCGCGAGGAGGGCGAACCGCGCCTGCAGATCAACGCGCAGAACTGCGTGCACTGCAAGACCTGTGACATCAAGGACCCGACCCAGAACATCAACTGGGTGACGCCGGAAGGCGGCGGCGGGCCCAACTACCCGAACATGTGATCCAGCCAGCCCGGCCTCATGCCGGGCCAGGTGGCTGACAAGGTGCTTTGGTACGCCTTTACAGGACCCGGCAAAGCCGGGTCTCGTCATCTCGGCATTTGATTCCCCATCTATTCCCAATCCTGCGTTGCGCAAATCTAAAGATTTGCATGCAGAGATTGGCCCAGCGGTAGCGGCGCACGCAGTCCGCCCTGGCCCTGCAAGGGAGCCTCGCTACGCTCGTGGGAGCGTACCAACCATCTGGCCCTGCATCCAGTCGGGCTTTTCTGTCCCTGCGCCTTGACAGGGTGGGGCGGCTGTCGGCATGATGGGGCCATGCTTAAATCCTTTGTCACCTCCTACGTCTATTTTTATTGGTACCGCAGCTCATGGCGGCGCCAAGGGGCGTGTGTGCTCTGACAAAGCAAACCAACACACCAGATTCCCGACAAATGCCGCCGCGGTTCAGGCGGCATTTGTCTTTCCAGCTCCCGGCAAATGATCTCCCGAACCGCAGTCACCCGACTTCACTGGAGAACGAGATCATGAACCCCCGCCACGATGCCTTGCTCAGCGCCGACGCGGCCCTGCCGAGCCTGCCGGGCTGTGCTATCACCCTGTTAAGGGATGTGGAATTGCTGTCAGAGGGCGCCAACGGCGTGGCCGAGCTGCGTGCCACCCAGCCCATGCCTGGCACCTTGCTGCTGGCGGAATCGCGCCTGCCCGGCATCCGCACCGTTGCCATGCTGCTGGCGGCCTCCCGGCGCCGGCACGACGGCCGCCATGCCCCGGCGCGTTTCAGCGATGCGGCCGACTGGCTGGCGGCGCGCATCCTGCTCCTGGGCTTGAGCCATGTCGCGGTGAGCCCCGATACGCTGCCGCAACTGGACGAAGCCAACCGCCGCCTTGCGGTGCTGGCGCAACGGCTGGGGTGGCCGTCGCGTACGGCGGTGCCGGTGCTGATGACGGGAGCGGCGCAGACCGAGATGGCCGGGCCGAGCCTGCCGCTGTGGCTGGAGCGCTGTCCGGTCGAGGAGGTTATCCGTTTCTGCCGCGACGAGACGGCCAAGGTACTGGCACGCTGGAGCGCGGTCGGCGTCTAGCCCCGAACCGCTCCGGCTGGCGTCGCTGCGTTACCTTGCGTTACTGTCTGTGGCCGTGGGCCAGGACGGGACGGCTTTGCCGGTGTGCCGGCGGCTACCCGATAAAATAAGGAAAGCGCATGGAACTGATCGACCACGAATTTGAACGCAAGCTCAACAACCTGACGCTGGCCGTCTACATCCTGCAGGCGGCGAGCTTGTTCGTCGGTGTGACCGCGATCGTCGGCATCGTCATCAACTACCTCAAGCGTGACGACACCCGCGGCACGCTGTACGAGAGCCATTTCCTGTGGCAGATGCGCACCTTCTGGTGGGGATTGCTGGGGCTGGCGCTGGGCTACCTGACGGTGTTTCTGCTGGTCGGCTTCGTGATCCTGTTCGCGGTCTACGTCTGGCTGATCTATCGTGTGGTGAAGGGCTTTCTCAATCTCAACGACGGCAAGCCGATGCCGTTGTAAGAGCCTATCCCATTAGGCAGTTGCGCCTTCGCGTCTTGAGCGCCGGCAGTACTGCGTGCGAATCCATCGCTGAGCCAATCGAAGATTGGCACGCAGAGATTCGCTCAGCGATCAGGAATACTCCTGTACTCCGTGTACATTGCGGTTCCTGTGCGCTGGCGGCACTCAACCTGCTTTGGCTCATTTGCCGACTGGAATAAGCCCTGAGAACAGGTTTTCAATGTTGCGCATGGTCAGTGCCTGCGGTCTTTGGCACAATGCGCTTCCCCGAGTTCGAGTGCCCGCCATGAATGCCGACGACCTTCTCCTGCTGGTGACGCGCCAGATGCCGTTCGGCAAGTACCAGGGCCGGCTGATTGCCGACCTGCCCGGGCACTACCTGGCCTGGTTCGCCCGTGAGGGCTTCCCCAAGGGGGAAATCGGCCGCTTGCTGCAACTGGCCTTCGAACTCGATCACAACGGACTGTCGTCCCTTTTGGACCCCTTACGGAAACGGTAACAGCATGGCGATTCAATGGTTTCCCGGCCACATGAACAAGGCGCGCAAGGATCTGGCCGAGCGCGTCAAGGATATCGATGTGGTCATCGAAATGCTGGATGCCCGTCTGCCGGCGTCCAGTGCCAACCCGATGATCGCGCGCATGACGCGCGGCAAGCCGGCGTTGAAGATTCTCAACAAGCAGGATCTGGCCGACCCGGCCATCACCCAGGTCTGGCTCGATTACTACTGCGCCAAGCCGGGCACCCGCGCCATTGCGCTGGATGCCGGCGAGCGTGCGCCGGTCACCAAGCTGGTGTCGGCCTGCCGTGCGCTGGCGCCCAACCGCGGAGGTCTGGAAAAGCCGCTGCGCGTGCTGATCTGCGGTATCCCCAACGTCGGCAAGTCGACGCTGATCAACAGCCTGACCGGACGGCGTATCGCCAAGACCGGCAACGAGCCGGGCATCACCAAGGGCCAGCAGCGCATCCTGCTGGCCGACGATTTCGAGCTGGTCGACACCCCGGGCATGCTGTGGCCCAAGATCGAAGTGGAAGAGGGCGGCTACAACCTGGCCGCCAGCGGTGCGGTCGGGCGCAACGCGCTGGACGAGGAAGAGGTGGTGCTGGAACTGCTGCGCTACCTGATGAAGCACTACACCTCGCTGCTGCAGGAGCGCTATAACGTCGGCGATATCGAGGGTTGGCAGGATTTCGAGGTGCTGGAGCAGATTGGCCGGCGCCGTGGTGCGATGCTGGGCGGCGGGCGAGTCAACATCCAGAAGGCGGCCGAGATCGTGCTGACCGACTTCCGCGCCGGCAGCATCGGCCCGATCACGCTGGAGCGGCCGGACGAATGGAAGGCCTGGGAAAAGGCGGCGCGCGAGCGCGAGGCCCAGCGCCAGGCTTTGCGCGAAGCACAGCGGCTGGAGCGGGAGCAGCGCGCCAAGGGCTCGCGCTGAGCTTGTCCCCTCAGGCGGCTGTGCTTTTGCATCTTGAGCGCCGGTAGTGCTCTGAGCGTGCGAATCTTTCGCTGGGCAAATCTGAAGATTTGCACGCAGAGATTCGCTCAGCGATCAGGAATCCTCATGTACTCCGTGACCATTCCGGTTCCTGTACGCTGGCGGCACTCAATCTGCTTTGGCTCGCTCGCCTGCTGGAATAAGCTCGCCATGGCGAGAATTTTTTGTCTCAACGAACAACGGGTGCTTGCGGGCACCCGTTTTCGTTTTGTTAGCAAGGGCGAGGGTTTGGAGCCGCTAACAAAACCCGGTGCAACGTTCTTGGCTAGGCGCGCGGCCGCAGAAAACGAAGCGTAGCCGAAGTTTCAGCGAAGCTACATGCAAGTAGTACGGCAAGTGCTTGCTGAGCGAATCTCTGCGAGAGATTCGCACGCGAGCGCAACAACGCCAAGAGGATTTTGCTAGTGGCTCTTAATCGTTGCCCTTCAGCAGCAGTACTAGGCCTGCCGCCGCGACGATCAGTGTCAGCGCCTTGCCGGCCCAGGCGGTCCAGTGCTCCCCTGGCTCCAGGCAGGCTTCCTGCGGCCGTTCCGGATTGTAGTACACACGTACCACCGCGCCGTGCGGATAGCGTGCCAGCACGGCTTGGGCCTGCTCCTGGCTTTGCATCGCGCCGGGGTTGGGGTAGCGGCGGATGGTGGATTCGAGGGCGACGCCGCCGACGCTGTAGCGATAGCGCAGTTGCGGCAGATAGTCGTCGCGATTGCCGTCGCCGCCGGTATGGAGGCGGGTGTCCAGACGGCTTTCCACGATGGTGCCGCTGGCCGATGGCCAATGTGTGGCGCTCTGCCCCTTTTCGCCCAGTTTCCACAGGTAGACGAAGGCAGTGCCGCCGATCAGCAGCAGGACGAGCGCGATCAGGCGCATCACACTGCTTCGCCGGGTTGTTCGAACCAGGTTTGCAGGATGGCCTGCGCCGCGACCTGGTCGAGCGCCGGTTTCTGCTTGCGGCCACGCACGCCGGCTTCGTTGAGCAGGCTTTCGGCGATCAGCGAGGTGTGGCGCTCGTCGACCAGCCACACCGGCAGCCCGAAGCGGCCCTTGAGGCGGTTGGCGAAGCGTCGCGCCAGTCGGGTCAGATCGTGTTCTGTGCCGTCGGCGTGCACCGGCAGACCGACCACCAGCTGCGCCGGCCGCCATTCGTCGATCAGCTTGCCGATGGCGGCGAAGCGCTGATCGGTGATTTCGGTGTCGATGGTGATGAGTGGATGGGCGATGCCGAGCAGCGTCTCCCCCATGGCGACGCCGATGCGGCGTTCGCCGAAATCGAAAGCCAGCGTGGTTCCGTCAGGCATGGCCGCAATCGGTGGAGAGCAGGGTAGGATCGAATCCCAGCAGGGCCATGGCGGCGTCGTAGCGTTCTTCTGCGGGCAGCGCAAAGATGATGTGGGGATCGGCGTTGACCGTCAGCCAGCCGTTATTGCGGATTTCCTCTTCCAGCTGGCCGCTCGACCAGCCGGCGTAGCCCAGGCTCACCATCATGGTGTCCGGGCCCTTGTTCTCGGACACCGCCACCAGCACGTCCTTGGACGTGGTGAGCGCCAGCTCGTCGGTGACCAGGAGGCTGGTTTGCCAGTTGCCGACCGGCGTGTGCAGCACGAAGCCGCGCTCCGGCTGCACCGGTCCGCCGAAGTAGACCGGCTCGCCCTGCAGCGCTTCTTCCGTCAGCGGCAGGTCGATCTGGTCGAACAGCTGCGCCATGGCGATGCCGGAGGGCTTGTTGATGATGATGCCCATGGCGCCGTGTTCGCCATGCTCGCATAGGTAGACCAGCGAGCGCGCGAACAGCGGGTCGGTCATGCCGGGCATGGCGATCAGGAACTGATTGGACAGGGAGAGGGCTTCCATGAAGCCATTATGGCACAACTCGTGACGGGCACCAGCGGGCGACGCCGCCGCCCGCCTGTCGTAAAATGCGCGCTTCCGCTCCCTTTGCTGCGAGGACGTCTTGCGTCTCACCCATATCAAACTGTCGGGCTTCAAGTCCTTTGTCGATCCCACCGCGATCCCGGTGCCGGGCCAGCTGGTGGCGGTGATCGGCCCGAACGGTTGCGGCAAGTCCAACGTGATCGACGCGGTACGCTGGGTGCTGGGGGAGTCGTCGGCCAAGCAGCTGCGCGGCGAATCGATGCAGGACGTGATTTTCAACGGCTCCAGCACGCGCAAGCCGGTGAGCCGCGCCTCGGTGGAGCTGGTGTTCGACAACGGCGACGGCCAGCTCACCGGGCCGTGGGGGCAGTACGCCGAGGTGGCGATCAAGCGCGTGCTGACGCGCCAGGGCGAGTCGAGCTACTACATCAACAACCAGCAGGTGCGCCGCCGCGACATCACCGACCTGTTCCTCGGCACCGGCGTCGGCGCGCGCGGCTACGCGGTGATCGAGCAGGGCATGATCTCGCGCATCATCGAGGCGCGCCCGGAGGAGCTGCGCGCCTACCTGGAAGAAGCGGCCGGGGTGTCCAAGTACAAGGATCGGCGGCGCGAGACCGAGAACCGCCTGGCCGACACCCGCGACAACCTGGATCGTATCGGCGACTTGCGCCAGGAGCTGGAGCGCCAGGTCGAGAAACTGACCGAGCAGGCCGAGGTGGCGGCGCAGTTCCACGATCTGAAGGGGGCGCTCACCCACAAGCAGAACCTGCTGGCGCTGGCGCGCCGTGAAGAAGCCGCCCGCACCGAGGCCGCCGCGCGCGCCGAGCTGGCGCGCATCGAAACCGAGGAAGCGGCGCAGGAGGCGGCGCTGACCCATCTGGACACCGAGCTGGAGCTGGTGCGCGAGCAGCACTTCGCCGGCAGCGATGCGGTGCACGAGGCGCAGCAGGCGCTGTTCGAGGCCAACGCCCAGCTGGCGCGGCTGGAGGAGGCGCAGCGCCACCGCGAACAAAGTCGCGCCCGCCTCACGCGCGAACTGGCCAGCGCCAGCAGCGAGCGGCAAACGTTGGCCGAAAGCCGCACCCTGGTGGCGGCCGAGCTCGACGACTGGCTGCCGCGCCACGAAGAGGCACAGCTCAAGCTGGAGGAGGCGCAGCTGGCGCTGGAGGATGGCGCCGACGCGCTGCCGCGCGCCGAGGGGGCGTTCCGCCAGGCCGACCAGACGCTGACCCAGCTCACCAGCCAGCAGGCCAACCTGACGCGCGAGCGCGATCTCGGGCGTCAGCGCGTCGAGCATCTGAACCAGGCGCTGCAGCAGCTGGCGACGCGCGAGGCGGCGCTCGCGCGCGAGCTGGCTGACCTCAACCTGCCGGAACAGGAGGCGCTGACGGCGGCCGAGGCCGAGGTGGCGCGCGCCCGTGCCGCGCTCGACGCGGTGCGCGCCCGCGTGGTGGCGGACGAAGCGAAGCTGGCCGACCTTGCCGCCGAGCGCGAGAAGCTCGACGAGACCCTGGCCGAGCAGCGTGCCCAGCTGGCACGGGCCGAGGCCGAGGCGGCGGCACTGCAGGCGGTGCTGGCGCGCGAGGCGGCCGGCGAGCAGCTGGCCGGCTGGCTGGAGCAGCAGGGCCTGGCCGAGGCGCCAGCGCTGTGGCAGTCGCTCGAGGTCGATCCCGCCTGGCGCGTGGCGCTGGAGGCGGTGCTGGCGGAACGTCTCACCGCCCGTGCCGGCTCGTTGCCGGACGGGCTGCCGCCGGCGCCGCTGTGCCTGGTGGATAACAACGTCCCGGGGGCGGCGGGGCGTCCGGCCAAATCCTGGCCGGCCTTGCTCGAGCGCGTTGCCGCCGCCCCGGCGTTCGCCGCCGTGCTGGCCGACTGGCTCTCCGGCGTGTACTGCGCCGAGACCCTGGAGCTGGCGCTGGCGCGGCGCGCCGAGCTGGCCGCCGGCGAATGCTGGGTGACGCCGCAAGGGCATCGTGTTGCCGCCGCCAGCGTCAGTTTTCACGCCGCGGCCAGCGACGACGGCGTGATGGCGCGCAAGGGCGCGCTCGACGCCGCGCTGCAACGTGCCGCCGAGCTGCAACCGGCGCTCGATGCCGGCCAGCGCCGGCGCGAAACATTGCAGAGCCAGAGCGCCATGTTGGCCGAAGCGGTACGGGCGCAGAAGGGGGCGCTGACCCGTCTCGAAGCCGAGCTCAACGCCGTGACGCTGGAGCAGGTCAAGCTCGACCAGGCGGCGCGCCAGGGGGCGGCGCGGCTTGCCGCGATCGAGGCCGAGCGCCAGCGCATCGCCGACGAGCGGGCCCATGCCGCGGAGGAGATCGACGAGGCCGGCATCGGCAGCGAAGAAGCGGCACTGGTGTTGGAAGAGCTGGTGGTGGCGCTGGAAGACGCGCGGCTGGCGCGGCTCAACAGCGAGACCGGGCTGCAGCTGGCGCGCAACAAGACACGCGACGCCGAGCGCCTGGTGCACGAGGCGCGCCTGGAACTGACCACCGCCGAGCAGAAGGTGGCCGAACTGGCTCGCCGCGCCAAGGAACTGGAAGAACGCGACGACCAACTGGCGGAACGGCTCGAAACGTTGGCCGAAGAAGCCTTGACGGTGGACGAGGCGGTGCCGGAGGAGGCGCTGCAACTGGCGCTGGAACAGCGCGATGAGCGCGACACGCAATTGGCCGCGGTGCGCGACCGGCTCAACGGCCTGACCGAGCAGTTGCGCCAGCTCGGCCAGCGCCAGCATGACGTCAGCGCCGCGCTGCCGGCGCTGCGCAACGCGCGGGCCGACTGGCTGCTGAAGCACCAGGAGGCGCGGCTCGGCGTGGAGCGCTTCAGCGAGGAGCTGAAGGAAGCCGGGGCCGACGAGGCGGCGCTGCTGGCCGACCTGACCGACGCCGTCAAGCCCAACACGCTGGCGGCCGAGATCGCGCGCCTGGCGCGCGCGCTGGAAAACCTCGGCGCGGTCAACCTCGCCGCGCTCGACGAGTTGCAGCAGGCGCGCGAGCGCGGCGACTACCTGGCCAGCCAGTCCGACGACCTGATGCAGGCGATGGCCACGCTGGAGGAGGCCATCGCCAAGATCGACGGCGAGACGCGCGACATGTTGCAGTCCACCTACGACGCGGTCAACGCCAAGATGAGCGAGTTTTTCCCGACGCTGTTCGGCGGCGGCCGCGCCGAACTGATGCTGACCGGCGACGACCTGCTGGACGCCGGGGTGCAGATCATCGCCCAGCCGCCGGGCAAGAAGAACAGCACCATCCACCTGCTCTCCGGCGGCGAGAAGGCGCTCACCGCGATGAGCCTGGTGTTCTCGCTGTTTAGCCTCAACCCGGCGCCGTTCTGTCTGCTGGACGAGGTCGACGCCCCGCTCGACGACGCCAATACCAGCCGCTTCTGCGACCTGGTCAAGCGCATGGCGGAGCGCACCCAGTTCCTCTACATCTCGCATAACCGCCTGACCATGGAGATGGCCGAGCAACTGGTCGGCGTCACCATGCAGGAGCAGGGTGTCAGCCGCATCGTCGCGGTGGACATCGTCGAGGCTTTGCAGATGCGCGAGACCGCCTGAGAGCCGGCGGCTGCGTCTGCCTATCCTGAGCGTTGGCGGGCTGCGTGTGCCTCCAGCGCTGAGCCAACCGGAGATTGGCACGTTAAAGATGCGCTCAGTGATCCAGAGCCCTCATGTACTTCGTATACATGAGGGCTCCTGCGCTCCGGCGTCATTCCGCCTGCGTGGGGGCGCCGGCCTGCTGAAACAGGCTCCACTGCCTGCTATGCGATAGGCGACCGGCCGTCGGATACCCGGCCCCAAAACAAACAGCCCGCCAGGTATGGCGGGCTGTTGTCGTTGCGGCAACGCCGCGGACTTACTCGGCCTTGACGGCTTCGATCGCCACTTTCAGCACCACGTCGTCGGCGATGGCCGGCAGGAAGGTCTTCATGCCGAAATCGCTACGCTTGATGACGGTTTCGGCGTTGGCGCCGTAGGTCTGCTTGCCGGTCATCGGGTTCGGCTTGCCGCCGAACTGGGTGACTTTCAGCGTGACCGGCTTGGTCACGCCGAGGATGGTCAGGTCGCCCTTCAGCGCGGTCAGCTTGTCGCCGGCGAATTCCAGGTTCTTGGACTTGAAGGTGATGGTCGGGTACTGCGTCACGTTGAAGAAGTCCTTGCTCTTCAGGTGCTTGTCGCGGTCCGGCAGGAAGGTCTGCAGCGAGTCGGCGTCGATGGTGATGTCGACCGCGCCCTTCTTGGCGGCGCTGTCGAGCTCGACCTTGCCGCTGGTCTTGGTGAAGGTGCCGGACTGGACCGAGAAGCCCAGGTGGTTCACTTCGTACTGGGCGAAGGTATGGGTCGGGTCGACGTTGTAGGTCACCGGGGCGGCGAGGGCGGCGGTGCTCAGGCCGGCCAGGGCGGCGGCGATCAGGGTCTGCTTCATCATGTTTACTCTCTCCTGCGGGTTGCTTGGAATCGGTTCACGATCTTGCCGCGCGCTCCCCGGCGGGGCTCATGTGCACTGGGTGCGAAAGCGATCGAACATCCTCATGGACGACATGTCCATTCCGGCTTCTGCGCTTCTTCACTCCGCTGAGGGCCGCTCGCGACGGATCGTGGATAGGTCCTACTTGGTTGTGGCCGGGAAAGCCACGTGGAACTTGATCTGTACTTCGTCGGCGACGGTGCCGGTATCGGTCCAGTCGCCTTCTCCGATCTTGAAGGCCAGACGGGAAACCGGCATCACCCCTTCCACCACGTTCAGGGCGCCCTGCTGTTTCAGCGTGAACGGCGCGCTGACGTCGCGGGTGATGCCCTTGAGCGTCAGTTTGCCGGTTACCTGGTAGCGGTTGGGGCCGGCGCTCTTGATGCTGCTCGACACGAAGCGCGCAGTCGGGAACTGGCCGGCGTTGAACCATTCCTTCTTCTTGGCTTCGGCTTCCGCGTCGCGCGTCGGCAGGCTGATACTGCCGGTCTGGATGGTGATGTCCGCCTTGCCGACCTCCGGCTTGGCCGGGTTCAGCTCGACGTTGGCCGAAAAGCTCTTGAAGCCGCCGTCGACCGGCGTCCCCAGCTGTTTCATGGCGAAGCCGATGCGGCTTTGGGCCAGGTCGGCCGGTGCGGCGAAGGCCAGCGGGGTCGCCAGCAGCAGGGCGGTGGGAATCAGCACTCTCATGTCGGGTCTCGGTAGCAAAGTTGTGGAGGTCAGGTGCGCGGCTGTTTCAGGCTCATGCGGAACAACAGGCCGTCGCGGTCGATGAAATGGTGTTTGAACGCCACCAGCGCGTGGCCGGCCACGGCCAGCGCCAGCGTCCAGTTAAGTAGTTCATGCACGTCCTTGAGCTGATGGGCGAGGGGCTCGTTGGCTGCGATCAGGTCGGGCAGCGGGATCAGGCCGAGATAGACCACCGGGATGCCGTAGGCCGAGCTCATCAACCAGCCGGTCAGTGGTACTGCCAGCATCAGCGCGTACAGCGCCAGATGCCCGCCCTTGGCAGCCAATTGCGCCAGCGGCGACATCGTCCCGGGCAGTGCCGGTGCCGGCCACAGCAGCCGCCCCACGAGGCGCAGTGCCAGCAGTGCCAGCACGCTGATGCCCAGCCATTTGTGCCAGCCGATCAGCTTGAACTTGGTCGGCGACAGCGGCATGCCGGACAGGGTCAGGCCCAGGCCGAACCCCACCACGATCAGCAGCGCCACCAGCCAGTGCAGCAGGATGGACGGGGTGGCGTAACGTTCAGGTCGATTCATTTTCTTGTTTCTCCAAAGCCTGGTTGAGCACCGCCTTCAACCCCGCCAGCTGGTTCGACCAGAGCTGGAGCTGGTCGCGGCTGCAATGGCTGAAGGCCTGGTGCATGTAGTCGCAGTGTGCCGGAAAGACCTGGCGGAACAATTCCTCACCGGCACTGGTCAGGGATAGGAACACGCTGCGGCGATCCTCGGGACGCTCCTGGCGCGTCACCACCCCCTTTTCGGCGAGCCGGTCGATCACGCCGGTCAGGGTACCCTTGGTGATCAGGGTTTTTTCCGAGAGCTCCTTGCAGCTCATGCCCGGCGTGTTGCCGAGCGTGGCGATCACGTCGAACTGCGGCGGGGTCAGGCCGAGTTCGCGCACGTGACGTGCCGAGTACTGCTCGAACGCCTGGAAAGCGCGCACCAGCTCCCTGATGACGGGGAGGACGTCGGTCTTGTAAACGGTATCCACGGGCAGCCCTGTTTTGGTTCGTATTAGTTTAGTTCTAACTAGTACTAAATGGCAAGCGCCCAGATTTTCCCGGTTCCAGCAGGCTGCTGGGACACGACGATGGCGTGAATGGTTCGCCATGGACATGACAAATACACGACGCCAGAGCCGAAAAAGGCCGGGGCGGATGACAAACCGCTATCGATTTAGCGGTTTTGCTATAGAAGGGACGAGGCGTGAAGTGGTAAGGTTCGGGTGAAACGATTGACAACGTGATAGCTGTGTCAAGCACCCCCTTCCGATATAATGCTTCGGGATTATTCGCCTTAACGCGGACGGGCTAATGAGCGAATTGCAGATAGGTTTACTGGCGTTGGGCGCGGCCGTGGTCGGCCTCGTCTACGGATTCAACGTGTTGCAGGAGTGGCGCTTTCGCAAGAAAACGCGCCAGGCCTTCGCGCGTCATCATGACGACGTGCTGCTGAACGTCCCCAAGAACAACGTGCGCGACGGCGTCAAGGCGACCCGGCTGGAGCCGGTACTGGTCGATGCGGCCGGCACCGACAACGCGCCGGAAGCGCCGGATTTCGAACCGGAACTGCCGCCGCTCGACCCCCACGACCTCCCCGAACTGCCACGGCTGGACGACGATATCGACCTGGAAGAGGAGACCGATTTCGCCTTCGACTCGGCCGACCACCAGGCCCTGGTGGTGGCGATGCTCGACCCCTCGCTCGACTTCATCGCCGAAGTGGTGTTCCACCAGTCGCATGAACTGGCGGCGATGCCGCGCTTCAACGTCGCCAAGCGCGTGCAGATCATCGGCCGCACCGAGAAAGGGCTGTGGAAGCCGGCCGAGATTCTGCCCGGCACCCGTTACAAGCAACTCAACATCGGCCTGCAACTGGTCGATCGCGGCGGCGCCGTGACCGAACAGGAGCTGGCGAGCTTCTGCCAGCAGGTGTCGCGTTTCGCCGACGAGCATAACGCCGCGGTGAGCTTCCCGCAGCGCCAGCAGAAACTGGTGGCGGCGCGCGAACTGGACCGTTTCTGTTCCGAGGTCGACATGCTGATTGGCATCAACATCGTGCCGCGCCAGCCGATCGACGGCGCACGCCTGCGCAGCTTCAGCGAAGCCGGCGGACTGCAGCTGGAGCCGGACGGCGCGTTCCACTACCTGGCCGATTCCGGCAACTCGCTCTACTCGCTGGCCGCCGCCGACCAGACGCCGTTCAGCTACCACAACCTGCTCGACCACTCCTTCGCCGCGCTGACCTTGCTGTTCGACGTGCCGCGCGTGGCCGGGGGCGTCGAGGTGTTCGACCGCGCGCTGGAGTTTGCCCAGCAGCTGGCGCACGAGTTTGACGCGCAGCTGGTGGACGACAACCATCGCGTGCTATCCGACGTCGGGCTGACCCGCATCCGCGACCAGCTGCAGCATATCTACGGCAGCATGGACGATCGTGGCATCGCGCCGGGCAGCGTGGCTGCACTTCGCCTGTTTGCTTGAACCAGGATTATCAAGATTCACCGGCCGGCTCTGATGCCGGCTTTTTTGCTATGGGTTTGACAATGTCGCAATCGAACGAGCGCGAACAGGCGCTGCAGCGCATCGCCGAACTGGTGCCGCTGCTGAACCGCTACAGCCGCGAATACTACGAACTGGATGCGCCGACGGTGCCGGACGCCGAGTACGACCGCCTGTACCGCGAACTCGAGGCGCTGGAGTCGGCTCATCCCGAGCTGCACCGCGCCGACTCCCCGACCCTGCGCGTCGGCGGCGCACCGCTGGCCGAGTTTTCCAGCGTGACCCATGTTGTACCGATGCTGTCGCTGAACAACGCCTTTTCCGACCTCGACGCCGCCGACTTCGAGCAGCGCCACGCCGAGCTGATCCAGTTCGACGAACGCGTGCGCAAGGCACTCGGGGCGGCGGAGATCGAGTACGCGGTGCAGCCCAAGTTCGACGGCCTGGCGGTCAGCCTGCTCTACCGCGACGGCGTGCTGGTGCAGGGCGCCACGCGCGGCGACGGCTTTTCCGGCGAGAACGTCACAGAGAACCTGCGCACTGTGCGCGCTATCCCGCTGCGTCTGGCCATCGAACACCCACCGGCGCTGCTGGAGGTCCGTGGCGAGGTGCTGATGCTCAAGCGCGACTTCGAGCAGCTCAACGCCGAGCAGGCCGCGCGCGGCGACAAGACCTTCGCCAACCCGCGCAACGCCGCCGCCGGTAGCCTGCGCCAGCTCGATTCGCGCATCACCGCGCGGCGCCGGCTGTCGTTCTTCGCCTACGCCATCGCCCAGGTCGAGGGCGCCGACTGGCCGACCTCGCACCAGGCCGAGCTCGACTGGCTGCACCGGCTCGGCATCCCGCTGGTGCCGGCCGAACTGCGCCCGGTGGTGCGTGGTGTCGCAGGGCTCGCCGACTACTATGAGGCCATCCTGCGTCAGCGTTCCGGCTTGCCGTATGACATCGACGGCGTGGTGTACAAGGTCAACGACCGTGCCCAGCAAGACGCGCTCGGCTTCGTCTCGCGCGCGCCGCGCTGGGCCATCGCCCACAAGTTTCCCGCCGAGGAGGCGCTGACTCTGGTCGAAGCGATCGAGGAGCAGGTCGGCCGCACCGGCGCCATCACCCCGGTGGCGCGCCTCAAGCCCGTCTTCGTCGGTGGCGTCACCGTCACCAACGCCACGCTGCACAACGAGGACGAGGTGCGGCGCAAGGACGTGCGCGTCGGCGACATGGTGATCGTGCGCCGCGCCGGCGACGTTATCCCCGAGGTGGTCTCGGTGGTGCTGGAGCGCCGGCCGATGCGTCCGGTTGCCGGCGGCGACCTGTTCAGCAGCGGCGACGAGCCGCAGTACCCGGCCTACCGTCTGCCGACCAGCTGCCCCGTCTGCGGCAGCCACGTGGTGCGCGAGGAGGGCGAGGCGATCGCGCGCTGCTCCGGCGGTCTGATCTGCCGTGCCCAGCGCAGCCAGGCGATCCAGCATTTCGCCGGGCGGCGCATGATGGACATCGATGGCCTGGGCGAGCGCTACATCGACAACCTGGTCGAGTTCGGCTACGTGCACAGCGTGGCCGATCTCTACACTCTGACCCTGGACGACCTGCTGGAGATGAAGCGCCGCGCCGACGAGCGCGACGGCGTGGTGCCGGAAACGGTGCAGAAGGGCCAGATCGCCACCAAGTGGGCCGAGAACCTGCTCGCTGCCATCGCCGCCAGCCGCCGTCCGACGCTGGCGCGGCTGCTGTTCGCGCTCGGCATCCGCCACGTTGGCGAATCCACCGCCAAGACCCTGGCCGACTGGCTCGGGCGTCTCGCACTGATTCGCCGCGCCCCGGCACCGCTGTTGGCCGCGTTGCCCGACATCGGTGGCGTGGTGGCCGAGGCCATCGCCGACTTCTTCGCCGAGGACAACAACGAAGCCGTACTCGACGCCCTGCTGCGCCATGTCGAACCTGGCGACGAGCACGCGCCGTCGCCCAAGCTGGCCGAACGGCTGCAGCCGGCGGCATTGCTGGCACGGCTCGGCATCCCGCGCCTCACCGAGCTGCGCAGCCAGCAGCTGGCCGGCCAGATCGCCGGCCTCGCTACGTTGGCCGAAGGCGAGCGGCGCGAGTTGATGCAGCTCGATCTGCCGGCCGACGTCTTCAACGCCCTGGCCGATTGGCTCGACGAGCCGGGCCGGCGTGCCGAACTGAAGCAACTCGCCACGCTGGCGGACACTATCCTGGCCGATCTGCCCACGCAGCAGCCTTCGGCCAACCTGGTGCTGGAGGGCAAGACCCTGGTGCTGACCGGCACGCTGCCCACGCTGTCGCGCGACCAGGCCAAGGAGCTGATCGAGGCGGCCGGCGGCAAGGTGGCCGGCAGCGTGTCGAAGAAAACCCACTACGTGGTGGCCGGCGAGGCGGCGGGCAGCAAGCTCGCCAAGGCCGGGGAGCTCGGCGTCCCGGTGCTCGACGAGGCCGGCCTGCGAGCGCTGCTGGGGGGTTAAAACTCACAGGCGGCGGTCCAGACCTAGGGCGCGTTCGACGCGCCGCGCAACGCGCCACGACGCCACACTCGGCAAAAGACCTTTCGGCGCAGTAAAATCTCCCCGATTCCATCAGAGAGCAGTAAAGATGAAGAAAATTACCAAAGCCGTGTTCCCGGTCGCCGGCATGGGCACCCGCTTCCTGCCCGCCACCAAGGCGAGCCCCAAGGAAATGCTGCCGGTGGTCGACAAGCCGCTGATCCAGTACGCGGTCGAGGAAGCCATCGCCGCCGGCATCACCGAGCTGATTTTCATCACCGGGCGTAACAAGCGCTCCATCGAAGACCACTTTGACAAGGCCTACGAGCTCGAAACCGAGCTCGAGTACAAGAACAAGCAGAAGCTGCTGGACCTGGTACAGGGCATCCTGCCGCCGTCGGTCACCTGCATCTATATCCGTCAGACCGAGGCGCTCGGCCTCGGCCACGCGGTGCTGTGTGCCAAGCCCGTGGTCGGCGACGAGCCGTTCGCCGTGATCCTGGCCGACGACCTGATCGACGGCGAGCCCGGCGCCATGGCGCAGATGGTCGATACTTTCAACGAGCAGCAGTGCTCGGTGCTGGGGGTAGAAACCGTGGCGCCGGAAGAAACCGGTTCCTACGGCATCGTCGAAGTGCAGAGCGATGCCACTGGCCGGCAGCGCATCAGCAGCATCGTCGAGAAGCCGCACCCGGACGTGGCGCCGTCCAACCTCGCCGTGGTGGGGCGCTACATCCTGACCCCGCGCATCTTCGACAAGCTGGCCAAGACCCAGGCCGGTGCCGGCGGGGAAATCCAGCTCACCGACGGTATCGCCGAGCTGCTCAAGGACGAAACCGTGCTGGCGCTACCGTTCAACGGCGTGCGCTACGATTGCGGCTCCAAGCTGGGTTACCTCAAGGCCACCATCAACTACGGTCTGAAACACCACGAGGTCGGCCGTGAATTCGCGGACTATCTCGCCACCTTCAACGCGCGCTGAGCGGTCCGCCCGACGGAACCAGCGCAGCCCCCGTTCGGGGGCTTCTTCTTTTGAATGGAGACAACCATGCCCAACGTCGCCGAAGCCCGTGGCATCCTGAACAGCTCGGACATCCTGTTTACCGCCGAGGAGGTCGACGCCGCCGTCGATCGCATGGCGCTCGACATCACCGCCAAACTGGGCGACAGCTATCCGCTCATCCTCTCCGTGATGGGTGGGGCCGTCGTGTTCACCGGCCAGTTGCTGCCGCGCCTGATCTTCCCGCTCGATTTCGACTACGTGCACGTCTCCCGTTACGGCGACAAGACCCAGGGCGGCGAACTGGTATGGCGCCAGGCACCGAAGGAGGATGTACGCGACCGCGTGGTGCTGGTGCTCGACGACATCCTCGACGAAGGCCAGACCATGGCCGCGATCCGCGACAAGGTGATGGAAATGGGGGCAAAGAGCTTCTACAGTGCGGTGTTCGCCAACAAATTGATCAGCAAGGAAAAGCCGATCGCGGCCGATTTCGTCGGCATCGACGTGCCGGACCGCTACGTGTTCGGCTACGGCATGGACGTGCGCGGCATCTGGCGCAACCTGCCGGCCATCCATGCGCTGAAATAAGCAAGCTGTAAGCCTTGGCGCATTTTCCCCGCCGTCATTATTAAGCCATAATGGCGGCACAATAAGCCTTGCGTGGCCGGCCTTCGCTGCCACGCTCTTGCCAAGGGGAACCGCCATGCTAGCCATCATCGGCGGCAGCGGGCTTGCCACGCTGCCCATTCTTGAAATCACCCATCGCCAAGTGGTGCGCACACCCTTTGGCGACCCCTCTTGCGCACTCACCTTTGGCCGCATCGGACAGGAAAACGTCGTCTTTCTGGCGCGCCACGGTTTTGGCCATTCCATCGCTCCCCACGAAATCAATTCCCGTGCCAATATCTGGGCCCTGCACAACCAGGGGGTCCGCGGCATTGTCTCGATCGGTTCGGTAGGCAGCATCGCCGTCAACCTGGAAACCGGCATGCTGGTGGTGCCGGACGACATCATCGATTACACCTGGGGACGCAAGCACACCTTCTTCGAAGGGCCGGACAAGCCGGTGGTGCACGTCGATTTCACCCAGCCCTACTGCCCCCATTTGCGCGCCCGCCTGCTGGCAGCGGCTCAGAGCGCAGGGGTGCCGATCGTGGACGGTGGCGTCTACGCCGTCGCCCAGGGCCCCCGTCTGGAGTCGCCGGCCGAGATTCGCCGCCTCGAGCGCGACGGCGCCACCATGGTCGGCATGACCGGCATGCCGGAGGCGGCACTGGCCAAGGAAATGGGCATTCCCTACGCCCATGTGTGCATGGTGGTCAACAAGGCGGCTGGGCTCCAGCCAGGCGCCGATGAGATCGTGTTCGATCCCGGCGTACTGCAGCAATGCAAGAGCCGCGTCGACGTATTGCTGGAGACGCTGCTGGGCATCTCGGCTAGTGCATAAGCAAATGCGGGTGTGTGGGGCGGGGTCGAAGTACGTCCAATCTCTGCTCTAACGTTGAAGGTTTTACCCATCCAGCCTGGTTCTCTGAGATCAACAATAAATGGTTAGCCCAAACTAAGGAGGCGAGATGAAGGCGGTTCTGAACAAAACCATGGTTGTCCCTCACTATGTGACGCAGTTTCAATGTGCGGGCCCGGCATGTCCTGATAGTTGTTGTGCTGGTTGGCGGATTACTTTCGATAAGGAAACGTTTCTACGCTACAAGAACAGTCCCGATCCGGTGCTCAAGCCACTGTTCGATCAATATCTGAAGCGGAATCGCCAAGAAACCTCTCCCGCCATGTATGGACAGATTCTTCTGGAAGGTGAGCAGCAGCGTTGTGGATTGTTGACCGACGGGGGGCTGTGCCAGGTGCATGCCCGCCTTGGTGAGGCCGCATTGTCCAATACTTGCTATATCTACCCGCGCCATGTGCGGCAATTTGCCGGACAGTACGAGCAGGCATTGACCCTGTCGTGTCCGGCAGCGGCACGTCTGGCACTGCTGTCGCCAGACGCGTTCGACTTTGTCGCCGCCGATTTCGAAACTCGTAAGGACACGCTTGTCATTGTCGGGGCGAAGTACGGTTTCGATGCTGTGACGATGGACGAGGTGCGAGTGTTGATGATGCAGTTACTGCGTACTGAGGGCATCAGCGTTGCGGAGAGGCTCGCCGTGATTGGTCTGTTTTGCGAACAGCTTGACATGCTGATTCGCGAGCGGCGCCATGCCGAACTGCCGGCACAGATCGTCAGCTTCATCCAGATGGTCGAAAGTGGAGCGGTACTCGAAGGCGTGGGTGCCTTACCGCGCAACGAAGCCTTACAGGCACAGATTTTTGTTTTGTTTTTTGCTGGGGTGCGGTCAGAGCGGTATTCGCCATGGCAGCAGGAGGTCTTCGAAACGATAGTACGCGGCCTTGGCTCCGACGCAAACGGTCAGGCCGCTCAGGAAACACTGATTGCTCAATACCAGAGTGGCCGGGCCTTGCTCAACACGGTGGAAGGCTTGGAAGACAAATTGGAGCGCTATCTGCTTAACGAGGCAGCACGAGAGTTGTTTCCGTGGTCATCCACCTCGCCCTATCGGCACTACGTGCAGCTTGTGGTGCACTTTGGCATTGTGCGGCTGATGCTGGCCGCCTATGCCGCCGCGCATGACCGGGCCTTGGCGCCAGACGAGGTAGTTCGGGTGGTGCAGGTGTTCTGCCGCGCCTATCAGCACAATGCAACGTTTATGGCCAATGTACAGCACATTCTGTCTCGAAGTGAGTGGAATACGCTTGACAAGCTTTACGCCTTACTCAAATAAGCATGACGGATTTTAGATATTGCGCCCCTGTCCTTGGGAAGCATCCCTGCATGCGTATCTGATTGCCACACAATGTTTGGATAGATGCGGTGCTTGTACCGCGGTCGAGTGGCCTCGAAGAGTTGAAAGGGGGCTCGAGTTGCAACAAACTTTCTGCGCTGGGTGATAAATGCCGCGTGGTAACGCTGCTGATGGTTTGGTGACTATTGTCAAGAGCTTTGATCTATTTTTCTTTAATGTGTTGAATTATATGCTTTTTCGCCCGGACGGACTGTTTTGGCAACACCATGGCAATGGTCAACAAATTTTTTTGGGCAGGATGCTAAAGTATTAAAAAGCACTGCCGATAACTAGGATGTGCGGTGGATGTTCTGCCGCGAAGTAACAAGCGTCCTCTGTTATCGTGTAAGGAGCCTCCGCCATGTCATTGTTCGTTAATACCAACGTTGCCTCGCTCAACGCCCAGCGCAATCTGAACAGCTCGGGAAATGCCCTGGCTACCTCGCTGCAACGCCTGTCCTCCGGTTTGCGCGTTAACAGTGCCAAGGATGATGCCGCCGGGCTGGCGATTGCCTCGGGAATGAACGCCCAGATTAAAGGTTCCAACCAGGCTGTACGCAATGCCAACGACGGCATCTCGCTGTTGCAGACCGCTGAAGGCACTGTCGGCCAGATCGAAGCCAACGTGCAGCGTATCCGCGAGTTGGCCGTCCAGGCCGCCAACGGTACCTCGTCGACCGACAATATTGCCCAGATCAAGAGCGAAGTCGATGAGTTGCAAAAAGAAAATACCCGTCTGATCGGTGGCACGACGTTCAACGGTCAGCAGCTATTCGATACAGGTAAGTTGCTCGATACTGGCTCTGATTTCCAGATCGGTGCGGGCAACACGACCAACGATAAGGTAAATGTTAAAGTCACTGGTATTGATACGACTAGCCTTAAGTCGGCTGCATCCATCACCTTGGCCTCTCAAGGCGACGCTCAGACTCTGATAGGCGATATGGATGCTGATCTGAAGACTATTGCTACCGCCCGCGCAACGATGGGTGCATTGCAAAACCGTTTCTCAGCTGTCGTTGCAAACCTGCAGACTTTCTCGGAAAACCAATCGGCGTCGATGTCGCGTATCATGGACACCGACTTCGCCGCCGAATCGGCTACGCTGACCCGTAACCAGATCATCCAGCAAGCCGGCACCGCGATGCTCTCGCAGGCCAACCAGATGCCGCAAGCGGCGCTGAGCCTGCTGAAGTAAGCCGTCGAGGCTTTGCCTCGCAAGCGTAAATCGGGGCTCCAGTCTGTACTGGAGCTTTTTCCCTTAACTTGGGGATGCGTCGCATGGGAACGAATGTCTTACCGTTGGTGAGTGCCGCTGTACAAACGGTGGCAGGGCGTGCACCTGAGCAACTGCCACAATTTTCCAGCAAACAGTCGTCCGCAGCCGCACCGGATACGGGTAATGCAGTGTCGGTGGTCAATGCGCGCGACAGTGGACTGGCTAGTCAGCAGCATCAGCCCGACGAGAAAACACTGAACGAGAGCCTGGAAAAGCTCAACAATCATGTGTCGTTATTCAACAGCGATTTGGAATTCACCACCGATAAAGATACCAATACGCCTGTTGTTCGTGTGGTCGATCGCGTAACCAAGGATGTAATTCGGCAGATTCCATCCAAAGAAGCGGTCAAATTAGCCCAAGCGCTTGAGGACCTGCAAGGGTTATTGATCCGCGATAAGGCATAGCCGTTATACTGTAACGCCGCGTTCAAGGAGAATAACGATGGCTTATAGCATGCCTACTGGCCTGGGGATGGACATCAACCAGTTGGTCAGCCAACTGATGTCGACTGAGCAAGGGCCAATCAACAAGGTCAAGAGCACGATCAAGACGATCGACACCCAGGTGTCTGACCTTGGCAGGCTCAAGTCGGCGTTGTCCGACCTGAAGACTGCGATGAGCAAGATGACTGCATCGGACTTCTTGAACACCAACAAGGTAACGTCGAGTGACCCGGCCACAGTCTCGGTAAAATCGGACGG
Organism: Pseudogulbenkiania subflava DSM 22618; assembly: GCF_900177275.1. GTDB lineage: Bacteria > Pseudomonadota > Gammaproteobacteria > Burkholderiales > Chromobacteriaceae > Pseudogulbenkiania > Pseudogulbenkiania subflava. The sequence continues at coordinate 50,447 of NZ_FXAG01000018.1, read as the reverse complement.
TACAACACCTAATGGTTTCTTTCAGCTGAACGTTACTCAGTTGGCGACTCCACAGACGGTGACCTATCAGCTAAGCGGTGTGATGGACCCGAAAACTGCCGTGTCCGGCCTGCAGGGAACAGTGACGATCAACGGCCAGTCGGTCGATCTGGGCACGTCGGATTTGTCGTTGACCGACTTCGTATCGAAGGTGAATGGTGCCGGTGTCGGGGTGACGGCCTCGTTGGCAAGTCAGGGGGGCGGCAGTTACAAAGTAGTGTTGATGGGGCAGAAGACCGGTGAGGTGGATGGCAAGATCACCACTGATGGCCAGAATCCACCACTTGGTGATCCATTGGCAGGGCTGTTGGCCGGCACCGGTAATACGCCGGCTGCAATTGGAGGTTCGGCGGCACAAAGCACTCAGTACACACTGAATGGTGTTTCGTTAACGAGCCAGAGCAATACCATTAGTGACGTTGTACCAGGTTTGACCCTTAGCTTTAACAAATTAGGCAGTAGTGGTGTCTCGGTCGAACGTGACATTGATGCAATTCAAAAGAAAGCGCAGGACTTTGTTGATGCCTACAACAAGGTGGTTGATCTCACTACCTCGCTAAGAGGCAAAGACGGTTCGTTCAAGGGTGACAGTATGTTACTGTCGGTGCAGCGTCAACTGTATGAACAAATTAATGCACCATACAATGCCTTGGGTAGTGCAACCCAAATGGACTCCGCTCCCTTGGTAAAAATCGGCATTACACTTGATAGTGGCGGCAAACTGAAGCTTGATGGCAGTACGTTTTCTAAAGCTTTGCAGAGTGACCCCGATGCGGTTGCTAAGATGCTAAAGGATGGCCCTGGGACAAAGTTGGTTAATGGAATTACTGACTTATTGGATTCCAAAGGCCTGATTGGCACTCGTGATGAAAATCTGCAGACCAACCGTCGGCAACAGAGCAATCGTCAAGATAGCTTGCAGGAAGCATTAGACAAGCGAGCAATAGCGTTGAAGACCCAATATTCAAAACTGGATGCTAGCCTTGCAAGCATGCAGGCTTCGCTGAATCGGGTCGCTTCGTCCCTCGGCATGTAATTTAGGTGTTTATGGGTATCAATCGACAATTGCAGCAGTTTCAACGCGCCTATCAGGACGATGTGCTCCAGACCAAAGTATTGGGTGCGAGTCCAGTCGAGCTGATCGTTTTGCTGTATGAAGGGGCGATCGAGGCGCTGGAGCAAGCACAGAAAGCCATTGGGGATGGCAACATTCCTCTCAAGGGTAAGATGGTCAATAAGGCTTCCGACATTATAGAAGGGTTGCGTGCCGCGCTTGACTTCGAGAGGGGCGGCGATCTTTCTCCTCGGCTGAACGAGCTGTATGTGTTTGCCAATCAGCAAATTTCCTTGGGGCATATCACTAACGATGCCTCGGTACTGCAGCAGGTGATCGATCTGCTGCGCGAATTGCTGTCGGGTTGGCAGCAGCTTGCCCGTGATGAGTCTGCGCGACGTGGGCAGGGGATACCTCATGCCTGACCGCAATGCGCTGATCGAGCGTTATGCAACGCTGACCAGCGAGCTGCTTGAGTGTTGCCAGACTCCGGATTGGACCGTGCTGGAGCCCTTGTTGGCCGAGCGCAATGCAGTCGAGGAACAATGGTTGGCCGAAGTGGCCAGACAGGCGCTTTCCCCACAGGAGCGCTCGCAGTTGCTGGAGTGTGTCAGCCAGTTGCAGCAGGCAATGGCCTTGCTTGAGCGGCAGCGTGCTGAGTTGCTGCAAGGTTTGGATGAGATCGAGCAGGAACGCCGCCAGCTTAAACAACTTAATCTCAATCTTAATCGTCTGGATTCCACCTACCGCTAGTCCTGTCACTCCTGTAAATCATTGTTTACACAGAAACCGCTGTCGTACAGGTGGTTGCCATGGTCGCTTGGAATTGCTGCCTGTGGGATAGGGGGCGATGAAGGGTATGGTTCTGTTAGGGGCAGTGTAGACGCTAGCTGGCGTTGTTTGGCTTGGTCACGGGGAAGATTCACTGCCGTGCCCAATACTTTCTCCTCTGAGCCTAGTCTGTGTTTGTCCAACAAACCCGCAATGAAGAGCGTCTCCGCTGCGCCTATGGCGAATAATGCAAATGTCTTCACGCGGGCTGGATACGGTTGAGCGCTGTACCAAGCTGGAATCCTCTCCGTCATTGACCAACCGGCAACAGAAGCTCCTGAAAATTTATCGTTAGGGCTCGGCAAGTTGGGCTTGGGCCACAGGGCACCCTGCTGTACTCTTAAGAGTAGCAAGATGTTATGAGTAGAGGCCTGACGTGTCTATTTGGACGATAGTATCCTTGGCGGTGTCTGTGGGTACCCTAGTTGCGCTGGCGTACCTGTGGTGGCGCGCAAAACGCGATGGGGAGAGCAGCGCAAGGCTGACTGCTCTTCACCTCGATCACCTGCAACAGCAACTCAGCATGCTGCAGCGAGATATGGAGCATCTGGCCAAGAGCAAATCCCTGCCCAGGCCGCAGAGCAAGGGGGAGGACTTGACCTCTACGCCTTACAATCAAGCTATCGAGCTTGTCAAACATGGCTTGTCCGCGGCAGAAGTGGCCGAGCGCTGCGGCATTTCCCGCAGCGAGGCCGAGTTGATCGTTTCCTTGTATCGCAATAATTCCACTTCATGATTTCACCCCTGTCCGGCAAGGCCCTAGCAACCACGTCGGTTTCCGGCGTCCGTCTGCTGGGCGAGGGCGGGCGGCTGCTGCTGGAAGCCGCCGTCCTGCCGGCCAAGGTGCCGCCGTTGATTCTTGGCGAGCAGGTCTCGGCCCGGGTGGCGGAAAGGCTCGACAACGGCCAGTTCGCCGCACTGATCAAGAATGGCCTATTTACCCTGAATCTGCCCAAGGGCATGCAGCTCGCCGGCGACACGCTCACTCTGCGCGTGACCAGCCTGGCGCCCCAGCTGACCTTTGCCCTGGTCGACCAAACCGCCGATGCCGAGGTGCAGGATGGTTCGGTCGATGTCTCCTTGAGCCCCGCCTCGCGCTATCTGACCGACTTGCTGCACAGCGGCAAGAGTGTTCCGGCACAGCCCGGTCTGCGGCTGGATGCATCGAACCAGGATACGGCCGTACTGGCCGAAGCCCTGAAGAAGGGGGCGGACAAGAGCGGCCTGTTCTACGAGTCGCACGTCAAGGCCTGGGTCGACGGCCGGTTGCCGTTGGAGAGCCTCAAGGACGAACCGCAAGCCCGGCTCGGACAAAGCCTCGAGACCATACAGGGCCCGTCCTCCACCGCCCATGGCAAGGCAGCCCAGGCCGAGCTTGGCAATCTGGTGCAGCGGCAACTGGATACGCTGGAGAACCGCCAGCTGCAGCTGGAGGGCTGGGCCTGGCCCGGTCAGCCCATACAGCTGATGGTGGAGCAGGAAAAAACCGCGGAGCGTCAGGCCTCGGGTGCGGAAGAGGGGCCGGTCTGGAGCACCCGCCTGGCCCTGGATCTGCCGATGCTCGGTGGGCTGTCGGCCCGCATCCGTATTGTCGGCGGGGCAGTGCAGGTCTCCTTCGCCACCGAAGAGGCAGCGACCGAACAGTTGATCCGCGACCACGCTGGCCGGCTCGAGTCGGGGCTGGGGACCGCCGGACTGAATCTCGCAACGCTGTCGGTGAGCCATGACGAAGCCCCCAGCTGATCCGGCGCGCCGCTCAGCCATCGCCCTGAGCTACCAGGACGGCGCGCGTGCGCCGAAGGTGGTGGCCAAGGGCTATGGCGAGCTGGCCGAACGCATCATCGAGCGTGCCCAGGAGGCCGGCGTCTTCGTGCATGACTCGCCGGCGCTGGTTTCGCTGCTGATGCAGGTCGATCTCGACCAGCAGATTCCGCCGGATCTGTACCGCGCGGTGGCCGAGGTGCTGGCCTTTGTCTATTTTCTGGAGCACCAGGCGGCGGGCCGTGATTTCGAGTTTGACGCGTGGCTGTCGCAGCGGCCTGCTCCCTGATCCCCGTCGTCGACCCGTAGGGCGGATGCGCCTGCCTCACCGGGGCGATCCGCCGCGCCTCGCCATGTCATCATGTAATACGGCGGAACGCCCTTTGGGCTTCCGCCCTACTTGGCTGAGCTGTCGGCTTTCCGTATGCTTTTCCCCTGAATGCCATAACGTTGACGAGGAATGGAATGAAAGTAGGTTATATCGGGCTGGGCATCATGGGCCGCCCTTGCGTGCTCAATCTGCTCAAGGCAGGGCATCAGGTCAGCGTATGGGCGCGTCGGCGTGAATCTGCCGAGGCCTTGCTCGCGGCCGGCGCCCACTGGTGCGACTCCCCGGTCGAACTGGCCGCCGAGGTCGAGCTGGTGGTGACCAATGTGTCCGACACGGCCGATGTCGAAGCGGTTCTGCTCGGCGACAATGGCATCGCGCAGGGGGCCAAACCGGGGCTGGTGTGCGTCGACATGAGTACCATTTCGCCGATCGGTGCGCGCAAGATCGCGGCCAGCCTGGCCGAAAAGGGCATCGATTTCCTCGATTGCCCGGTATCGGGTGGTGAGGTCGGCGCCATCAATGGCACGTTGACCATCATGGTCGGCGGCAAGGCCGAGGCGCTGGAGAAGGCGCGCCCGGCGCTGCAGGCGATGGGCAAGACCATCACCCATATCGGTGAATCCGGGGCAGGGCAGGTGGCCAAGGCGTGCAACCAGATCGCCGTCGGCGTCGGTGTGGCGGCAGTGGCCGAGGTGATGAAGCTGGCCAAGGCCTGCGGGGTGGACCCGGCGCCGGTGCGCGAGGCGCTGCTCGGCGGTTTCGCCCAGAGCCGGGTGCTGGATGTTCACGGCCAGCGCATGATCGACGACAACTATGCGCCGGGCTTCAAGGCCAAGCTGCACCTCAAGGACATGGGTATCGTGCTCGATACCGCGCATGAGCTGGGCATCAAGCTGCCGGAAGCGGAGCGGGTGGCCGGCCTGATCGGCGAATTGGTTGAGAAGGGGGAGGGCGAGCTGGATTCGTCCGCCATCGCCCGGCTCATCTGGGACAAGAACTGAGCGGGACGACGCGCTCGGTACAAATGAACAGGGCTCCAAGCGGAGCCCTGTTTGTTTCGGGGAGGCTCAGAACCTGTTCACGATCTTGCTGCGCATCCCTGATCGGGGCTCATGTGCTGCTCGAAATCCTCATGTACTGTGTGTACATTCCGGTTTCTGCGCTGCGCTTCACCCCGCTGAGGGCTGCTCGCGACAGGTCGTGAACAGGTTCTTAGGCGACCAACTTGCCTAGGGCTGCCAGCACCCCGCTGCCGGGGGCAGGGGTGCAGCACAGCTCGGGAATCTGGAAATCCACCGCCATCATCACCGAGAGTGCGGTAATGGTGATGATGGAGAAGAAGAACACCTGACGCGCCCACACCCGGTCGTCGGTACTGCTCTTGTAGCCCGACAGCGCCATCTTGAGCCACCACAGGCTGGTGGCACAGGCCACGGCGAGGTAGCCGTAGCCGGCGTAGCCGCCGAAGGCCAGCATCGCCGTCGCCACGGCGAAGGCCAGGATGTAGAGCACGATCTGCTGCTTGGCGGCTGAGATTCCCTTCACCACCGGCAGCACCGGGATGTTGGCGGCCTCGTAGTCCTTGAAGCGGAAGATCGCGATGGCGTACGAGTGCGGCATCTGCCACAGGCAGAACATCAAGAGCAGAATGGCCGCCCCCATGTCGAACTGGCCGCTGACCGCACAGTAGCCCGCCACCGGCGGCACCGCGCCGGACAGGCTGCCCACCAGGGTGCCGTAGACCGACTTGCGCTTCATGTACAGGCTATAGACGCCGACGTAGATCACGAAGCCGAACAGTGCGCAGGCGAAGGCCAGCGGGTTGGTCCAGAGCCAGAGCGTCCCGAAGCCCGCGATGCCCAGCACGATACCGTGCCAGAAGGCGGCCTTGAACGACATGGCGCCAGTGACCAGCACGCGGTTCTTGGTGCGCGCCATCTTGCTGTCGATGTCGCGGTCGATGCAGTTGTTCAGCGAACAACCGGAGGCGACCACCAGCGACAGCCCGATGATCGTCGCCAGGAGCAGCCCGAGGTCGACATGGCCCCGCGCGGCGAGCAGGAAACCGCCCGCCGTCGAGATCAGGTTGCCGAAGATGATCCCCGGCTTGGTGACCTGCAGGTAGCGTTTGAGTTTCACGTCAGGCGCTCTCAGGGCATCATCAGCGCGTCGGCGCTGAAGATGATCCATACCGACAGTACCACCAGCAGCACGATCACCAACGCGGTGAACAGGAAGGCCAGGCTGTTGACGCGGCCTTCGCTGCTGAAGTTCAGGTGCAGGAAGTACTTCAGGTGCACCAGAATCTGTACTACGGCGAAGCCGGCGATGGTGAGCAGGGTGTCGTGAGGGTTCAGGCCACCGTTCATCACCATCCAGAACGGGATGACGGTCAGGATGACCGACAGCACGAAGCCGGTGAGATAGGATTTGACGCTGCCGTGGCTGGCGGCGTGCTCATGACCATGGCTCATCAGATGGCCCCTTTCAGATAGACGACGGTAAAGACGCAGATCCAGACGATGTCGAGGAAGTGCCAGAACATGCTCAGGCAGTTCAGGCGGGTCATGGCGCGGCCGGTCAGGCCGGTCTTGATCACTTCCAGCATCATTACCGCCATCCAGATCAGGCCGGCGGTCACGTGCAGACCGTGCATGCCCACCAGGGCGAAGAAGCCGGACAGGAAGGCGCTCTTGTCCGGGCCGTGGCCCTCGGCAATCAGCGCGCCGAACTCGTGCAGTTCCATGCCGATGAAGGTGGCGCCGAACAGGAAGGTCACGGCCAGCCAGCCCAGGAGGCCGGCCTTATTGCCCTTGTGGCCGCTGATCATGGCGAAACCGTAGGTGATGCTGGAGAACAGCAGCGCGAAGGTTTCAATCAGCACGAACTTGAGTTCGAAGATGTCGTGGCCGCCAACGCCGCCGTTCACGTTGCCCACCAGCACCGCGTAGGAGGCAAAGGCGCTGGCGAACAGGATGCAGTCGGTCATCAGGTAGAGCCAGAAGCCCAGCTCGACGCTGGCGCCGCTGTCGTGGTGCTCATGGTCGTCATGAGCGTGCGTGTCGTGCAGTGCAGTTACGTGCGAAGTCATGGCTGATTACACCTGCTCCAGAGTTTTGGTCGGACGCGGACGGGCGGTTTCGCGCTCGTCGTAGCGGTCGAAGTCGATGCCCATCTTTTCGAAGCGCTCGCGCTCGATGGATTCCACTTCGTCCGGCTGAACGTAGTAGTCGAGATTGCTGTCGTAGGCACGGCCCAGCATGCTGGCGATGATGCCCAGCAGGCCGACGATGGCGAGCCACCAGATGTGCCAGATCAGGGCGAAGCCGCATACCAGGGTGAAGCCGCCGATGTAGACGCCGGCCGCGGTGTTCTGCGGCATGTGAATCGGCGCGTACTGCTGCGGAATCTCATAGGCCACGCCTTTTTCCTTCATGTCGGTGAAGGCGTCGATGTCATGCACGTGCGGGACCTTGGCGAAGTTGTAGAACGGCGGCGGCGAGGAGGTTGACCACTCCAGGGTGTGGCCATTCCACGGGTCGCCGGTCACGTCGGCAAGCTGCTTGCGGTTGCGCACGCTCACGTAGATCTGCAGCAGCTGGCAGCCGATGCCGATGGCGATCAGCACCGCGCCGATGCAGGCGGCGTACAGCCACGGGGTCCACAGCGGGTTGTCGGTGTGGTTCAGGCGACGGGTCATGCCCATGAAGCCCAGGATGTAGAGCGGCACGAAGGCGAAGTAGAAGCCGGTCTGCCAGAACCAGAACGCGGCCTTGCCCAGGCGCTCGTCCAGCTTGAAGCCGAAGGCTTTCGGGAACCAGAACACGAAGCCGGCGAGATAGCCGAATACGGCACCGCCGATGATGGTGTTATGGAAGTGGGCGATCAGGAACAGGCTGTTGTGCAGCATGAAGTCGGCACCCGGCACGGCCATCAGCACGCCGGTCATGCCGCCGATCGAGAAGGTGACCATGAAGCCAAGGGTCCACAGTACCGGCGCGGTGAAGCGCAGGCGGCCGCGGTAGATGGTGAACAGCCAGTTGAACAGCTTCACACCGGTGGGCACCGAGATCACCATGGTGGCGATGCCGAAGAAAGCGTTCACGCTGGCGCCGGAACCCATGGTGAAGAAGTGGTGCAGCCACACCATGAAGCCCAGTACCGTGATCACGCCGCTGGCGATGATCATCGAGGTATGGCCGAACAGGCGCTTGCCGGAGAAGGTGGAGATCACTTCCGAGAAGATGCCGAAGGCCGGCAGGACCAGGATGTACACTTCCGGATGACCCCAGGCCCAGAACAGGTTGAGGTACATCATCGGGTTGCCGCCGGCTTCACTGGTGAAGAAGTGGAAGTCCAGGTAGCGGTCCAGCGTCAGCATGGCGAGCGCGCCGGTCAGGATCGGGAACGAGCTTACGATCAGCACGTTGGCCCAGGTGCAGGTCCAGGTGAAGATCGGCATTTGCATCAGTTTCATGCCCGGTGCGCGCATCTTGAGGATGGTCACCAGGAAGTTGAGCGCCGTTAATGTCGTCCCTATGCCGGATATCTGCAGGGCCCAGATGTAGTAATCCACCCCCACGCCAGGACTGTAGGCCAGTTCGGACAGCGGCGGATAGGCCACCCAGCCGGTCTTGGCGAACTCACCCACGCCGAGCGAGATGTTCACCAGCGCCGCGGCGGCGACCAGCAGCCAGAAGCTCAGCGAGTTCAGGAACGGGAAGGCCACGTCACGGGCGCCGATCTGCAGCGGCACCACGATGTTCATCAGGCCGGTCATGAACGGCATGGCCATGAAGATGATCATGATCACACCGTGGGCGGTGAAGATCTGGTCGTAGTGTTCGGGCGGGAAAATGCCGTGAGCGCCGCCGGTGGCCATGGCCAGCTGGGTACGCATCATCAGCGCATCGGCGAAGCCGCGCAGCAGCATGACCAGCGCCACGATGATGTACATCACGCCGATCTTCTTGTGGTCGACCGAGGTCAACCACTCTTTCCACAGGTAGCCCCACTTGCCGAACTTGGTGATGGCGGCAATGATCGCGAGACCAAACAGGCCGGCGCCGGAGAGCGCCCCCATGATGATTGGCTCATGGAACGGTATGGCGTCCAGAGTCAGTTTGCCTAATAACATTGTCTTTCCTTACTCTTTAACGACCGGCGTCTTGCACAGGCTCTTGGAGAGCGCGGCAAGCTGAATGGGGCTGAGTCCGGATTCCATGGAGGTCTGGTGGCCGGCCATGTACTTGTTCAGTACGCCGTAGAACAGGCCCGGGGTGACGGACGAGAAGTGCTGTACCGGGTTGTTTTCACTCTGGTTCAGCAGTTGTGCGTAGCTGGTGGCGTCCAGCGGCTTGCCGCTGCGTACCTGTTTCACCCAGGCGTCGAACTCGGCCGGAGTGGCGGTGGCGGTGGCCTTGAACTTCATGCCGGAGAAGCCGGCGCCGCTGTAGTTGGCCGACATGCCGTCATAGCTGCCGGGCTCGTTGGCGATCAGGTGCAGCTTGGTCTGCATGCCGGCCATCGAGTAGATCTGGCCGCCCAGCTGCGGGATGAAGAAGGAGTTCATCGCGGCATCGGAGGTGATCTTGAAGTTCACCGGGGTGTTGGCCGGGAAGACCAGCTGGTTGACGCTGGCGATGTTCAGGTCCGGGTAGATGAACAGCCATTTCCAGTCCAGCGACACGACCTGCACGTTGATCGGCTTCACGGCCGAATCGAGTGGGCGGTAGGGGTCGAGCTTGTGGGTGCTGTTCCAGGTGATGACGGCGAGGAAGGAGACGATGATGATCGGGATGATCCAGACTACGGCTTCGATCTTGCCGGAGTGCGACCATTTCGGGTCGTAGGTGGCGCTCTTGTTGCTGGCGCGGTATTTCCAGGCGAATCCCAAGGTCATCAGAATGACCGGAACGACCACCAGCAGCATCAGCACGGTGGCTGTGATGATCAGGGATTTTTCGTCTGCCGCGACCTGACCTTTGGGGTCAAGAATACCGCCCTGGCAGCCGGAGAGCAGGGCGGCGGCGCCCAGTGCAAGCCCTCGTAAAATGCGTGGGTGTTTACTGTTTATCATCCTACGACCTTAGTTGAAGTGAAAGTAGCTTTTTGTCATGCCCAAGCAAGACGAACGTGGCAGGGGTCGACCGTCACCTCGATCAGGCTTGGGGGAAGCAAACGCGTATTTCGCCTAAAGGCGGAATAACAAGGCCAAACGCCGCAGTCCCGGTCAAATCGGCACGCCGCGACGTAGCCGGCTACGGCTATTTCAACCTCGCGATGGCCCCGGTGATCACTTGATAAGAACGATTTGGCGATCGTTCAGATAGATGGCGTGACAGTAGAAATTCACTGCTCGACTTGCACGGGCTCGAGCCTGGGAGCGGACGGAAAGACCTCTTGCGAGGCGGGTAGCCGCGTTACCTGGCGAGCCGTTGACGACACGGCAATGCTTGTCGATTACTTCGCTTTAGATAAGGAAAAGCGAATGGAATGGGGTGGTCATTCCATCCTTAGGATCTGAACTGGACGGGCTGTATTGAAAGCCATTTTTGATGCTTGTTCAATACCGCTGCCGTGGCGCTGGAGGCCGGATTGGCCTGGTTCGGGCGATGGCCGCAGGTGCGCTGCTTTGATGTGTTGCCGCTAGCGCCTGATATATTAGGGTTCTATGAATTTCGCATGTATCGGAAACGAGGCTATGGCCTTGTTACAAACCGTTACAAAATTCTGCTGAAATAATCGCAGAGAGGCCTAGACAGGGAGAGGCCCTGGAAATGACTCGCCGTCGCAATAGCTGCGGTCCAGTGCAGATGGGCGGGAGAGGAGGCGGGCTCTGTCGTCTTCAGAGCCGTTCGCAGGCGAGATGTTCCGCTCAATCGGGCCGGGCGCCCTTGATTTGGATCAATAGTTGCCCGTAATAGCGGCGCGTGGCCACGATGGCATGAAAAAAGCCCCGACAGGCGGGGCTTTCCGAGACGTTGGCCGAAGCGGCGCGACGGCTTATTCGATATTGAATTTGTTTGCTGAGTAGGTGGCTCAAAGCCATTCTGTTGCTTGGTTTGTTTATTCGAGTTTTTCATTTGGGTACACCCTTGGGTACACGTTTATGAAGAATGCTCTGTTTATTGGCGTTTCTGCGAGGTCGTAACCGGTCTTCTTTAGAGTCCCCCTGTGGTGACCACCTCTCTGCACCAACCATTCGGGTGGTTGGTAGCTCAACCGTTCAAGCTTGTTGTGCTCCTCTTGCACTCGTGTTGCTGCGCTGGTTTATTATGAGTCCGTTTGCATGTCACTCGCGGTAGTCAGCCTTGGCGGGAGCTAACAACAGTACCGAGGGAGAATCCGCAAACCTTGGCTGAGTGGGGTTGCCTACATCCGGCGTATTCCGGCGTATCTGACCACTGGTGCCGGTCCACGCTGACCACCAACGGCACTCTTTGCTGGTTGTGACAGAAATGGCCGGCTGTGCCGTCTCCACGACACGGGGCTGCAGGTGGCGGAGTTCGGCCAGCAGCGGACTTTGATCTCCATTGCCCGATTGCCCGGAAGACCGCTGCAGGTTAGTTTCTTCCTACAGACTTGCGTCTAGAGTGACACCTTTTGCGGCGACTGGTCAGCAACAGTCGCGTTGGCCGACTGAAGGCTGTGCCTCCGAGCCAGCTGTTCAAGGTAACATACAGGCATGATGATCCAAAACTCGTACAACCCTCCCCCGGGAGCTCCTTTGCTCCAAGCCACGATCCTGGACGAGATCGTCGGATCGCAAGCCTCGCAAATGGTCATAGACGAGCTTGGGCTCGCCATGGCCACGCATCCTGGTTTCAAGCGAGACCGGAACGAAGATCGCATCGCGGTTGTGCGCATCGAGGCACCCAATACAGAAACGTACACGGTCGCACTCGTCTGTGATGGTGTCGGTGGATCAGAGTCGGGTGACCAGGCAGCAGCTATTGCGATTACTAGCATCATTGTCGACCTCGCTCAGCAGCAGGTACACCCTTCTTTGAAGGAACTAGCCGTTGCTCTTGTTAGGCGGGCCGACGACCTCGTCCGAAAGGAGCTTCAAGGGCGTGGTGCGACGACTCTAGTGATGCTCTTAACCACCGCGAGCGGGCATCTTGTCTGCGCTAACGTTGGTGATAGCCGCGCGTACAGTTGGGATCCAAGTTCGAGCAAGTTGAATCAGGTCACTATTGACGACACGATTGAGAACGAGCTGAAGAATCTACCGGGTAACCCCGCCGCTCTAATCAAGGCACGCGGACTTCAAGGTCGGCTCTCCCAGGCAATTGGGGAAAGCGGGAGAACAGCAGACGAATTGCGTATCCAGACATACACAAAAGAGCACTTTCGTCTCGGCGCTGTGCTGGGTTCAGACGGATTGTGGCGCGCGGCAAGGGACTTCGAGACCGCCGTTGCAAACGCAAGCACGCCAATTGACGCCGTTCGAAGGTCCATCGCCCTTGCAAATTGGGTAGGTGGCGTGGACAACGCTTCGTTGATTGTCGTTGGTGATTTGGAACGGCTGTGTGGTGGTCGAGAGGTACAGGCCTCAGATGGTCGACGGCAAATGGAAATCACTTTGTGGCTGCCGTCCGCTAAGATCAAGATTTTTACGAATGACTTGATAGGCGAAGGCAAGTCCGCGCAAGCGCGCGGCAAGTCAGAAAAGGTGAAGCGTAGAGCAAAAAAGAAGGAACCCCGAGATACCGTAGACGAGTTGCAGCTAAAACTTGATACGGCCGAATCCAACGAGGCGAGGCCGAAGATTGAAGTGATGATTAACGAAGAACCCAAGCAGGACGAGTAAGCTAAGAAGAAGATGAAAGGGAGTGAGGGGTGAAACTGCCGCAGCGATACAAAACTCTGACGAAGAGCGTACTGGCAGGGGGATTCGGAACAGTTATCCCACTTGAGGACACCTTCCTCCGAAGAGTCGTCCTGTTGAAGGTGATGCAGGACACAGCAAACAACGCTCAACTTCAGAACGAACTCAAAGGCCTTTGCAAGGCCCGGTCTCGTCATGTTGTCGAAGTGTACGATGTCATTTTGAATGATAATGGTGAAATCACGGGCGTCGTCATAGAGCGTCTCCGTGGCCGCGACTTCTCCGCATTTCATAAGGAGGCGGAGAGCAATCCACAACTCTACATCAAAATCCTATATCAGCTTGCATGCGCTCTTCGCGACTTGCACGCAGTTGGCATCGTTCACCGCGACCTGAAACTCGACAACTTCAAAGAGTCGGCTGCTGGCGTCGTCAAGCTATTTGACTTCGGAATATCGTCATCAGACGGCGGGTATCAGACTAAGCAAAACAAGGGCACGCTGATTTATGCAGCGCCAGAGCTGTATGTTCCGGGCGCGACGATTACGCCCGAGATGGATATCTATGCTCTAGGCGTATGTGCATGGGCGCTTGCCCATCCCAAGTTCCCTACGCAGTTGTTGGAGATGCCACCGCAGACCTCCGGGCGTGCCTCATCCATTAGCACCGTGATGCCAACCGCTGACAAGCAAGCTGATGGTCTTCACAAAGAAGTGATCGACATTCTCTATGCGTGTCTTGATCCGCAGCCAAAGAACCGGCCCTCAGCAGATCAGATCAGTTCGGTATTGGCTAGACACCTCAGTCGGAACAAGCATCGTGGCCTCTTTGTGCAAGGTATGCATAAAGTGTTTGAGCTGTCCGCGAAACAGCCATCGGTCACGTTGAAGATTGGTACGTTGGGCCAATTAAAAGTCACCTATGACGGTCTTCGATTCTCGATCGCTGAGGTTGACGGTTCGGTCAGCATCAACAACGTACCGGCTGAACCTGGCAACGTGCTGCACGAAGCGTGTGTCCTTGGATTTGGTGATACTAGCTTGGGTTCGTCCAGGCAGTGGGTCACATTCTTCTCGTCGCACCCGGAGGTTGTTATATGAAGTTCAAGGCCGGCATGGTCATCGCGGGGCGGTACAGGGTTGAGGCTTTCCACCTTGAAGGTGGTATGCAGGAGGTCTATCGTTGCTTCGACCTTGCGCTGGAACGAGTCGTTGCACTGAAGACGCCGCGCGAGGGAATCGTGGACAAGCGCTTTAGTAGGGGCGCGCAGATGGGAGCCCGCGTTGTACACCCAAATGTGGCAGCAACTCTTGACTATGTCGAGGAAGGCCCCAACCGATGCTTGGTGGAGGAGTTCATTGAAGGAAAGGATCTTGGCAGGCGTCTCGCCAGCGACTTTGCCTTTCTCGACCCGTCGCTCGCAGCTTGGGTGGTACATAACATCGCTAAGGGAATTCAGGCTGCGCACAAGGTGGGCATCTGCCACCGCGATCTCAAACCCAGCAACATCATGACGTCCGCCGATGGTCACATGGACATCATCAAGTTGACCGACTTTGGCATCGCTAAGCTTGCCGAGAAGGAACTGGAAGCCGAGATTGAGAAATTCGAGCAAGATGAAAACACTCTGACTTCATCGAGTACGCTTCTCGGGGCGGTTCCGTATTTGGCCCCGGAATGCTGGAATGATTGGTCAAGCGCTGGCCAGCCAGCTGACATCTGGGCACTAGGTGCAATCGCCTGCCACTTGCTACTAGGAAAGCCACCTTTCGGCGGGGGCAAAGGAGCCATCATGAAAATGGCACAAGCGCAACTGACCGGGAAAATCGAATTGAAGTCTCCCGAATGGTTTGGGACGCATCAGGAAACGGCCCTACTAGAGCAGGAACTATGGTCTCTCGTACATAGTTGCCTGCAGATTGACCCTGAGCTTCGGCTTAAGGCGGATGAAGTCGTACAAAGATGCGAAGCTCTCTGCTACTCGGCTGCACCGAGAAAGACTGGGGTGATAGCGACCTATCCCCACAAGTACGCAAACGGCGGAACAGCTACGGCCGGTTACATATCAGTAGATGGTGGGGGCTCTGTTTTCTTTCATCTCAGCGAATTCTTCAGTGCAGGAGTCAAGCCCAAGATTGGTCAGCGCGTAAACTTTGGTATTGCGGCGGGGAAGCCAAAGGAGCGCTGCTCGCCAGTACTACTTTTACTGAACCCGTAGCGTTCCACCGCCGTTTCGGCTCTCTGGGAGGCTTGGCGATGGCAAAGAATACCTCCTAGACGCGGCGGGTGCCTACGGCGGGGGCATCTGCACTCTGCTCATGAACCTTGCCAAGTAAAGGGTAGCCCCACCACTGATCGGCCGCTCGGCGTGAAGGCTCGAAAGACCGCAAAAGGTCGAACTGAGTCACTGCCTTATGCCCACTGCGATGTCCGTTCTCTGGTTGTCAGCGGTCACCAGCATGCTGGTCATGCTTGAACCGGCATAACGGTCAATATGCTCCAGTACATGCACATCTGGTAGATTGGCTGGAGGAAGATCACAGCGTGGTCGCTGTATACCTTGCTCGCTTTTGCCCTTAAGGGACTCGAAGGCTGGTAAGTAATTTAGGAAGGCCGCATTGCAGCAATGAAAGAGGTCTGCTCAGATGAAGTTTAACAAAGCACAACGTGAAGGCATCGCAAATATTTTCGGTAATGTAGGGACGGTCGCAATACTAGGCGGTATTGCCGGCAGACTGTATTTGGATAATTTCAGCACCGCGGGGGCGGTTTACTTTGTTGTCTCTGGCATCGCTTTGATTGCAATGTCCATGCGGTTGCGTCGAAGCCACGACAAGGAAGCTAACTAATGAACCAGGGGATGTGGATGATGCTAGCGATCCTGGTCTTTGCTGGTGCCGTCACTTGGTACGCCGATACTCATCGTGCCGAGGATGATGACCAGCCGAAAGAAAAGGAAGATCACATATAGGCCTACTTTGGGCTAGATTGCCCACAGTCAAATATGGAAGGCCTCCCCCTTGGCTCATTCTCCTCCTCCTATCTTCTGCTTGGCCTGATCCCTTGACCATCACCTGACTAACGTGGACTGCTAAGGCCATGCTTGCCATTGGGTTACTCGCAGCCCTACATGAAAAAACCAGCGCAAGGCTGGTTTTTTGGTTTTGTCATGTAAACATTGGAGGCTAGAGGGCCAAGCGGCCTGTTCTTGATTTCATCAGGTCAGCCTGCTTAGAGGTCTTTCGATCCATCCTTTGCTTTTGCCACGTGAAGTGCATCGCCGCTATTCAGTTCGCTATTTCTATCTGAATGAGTGCCTGTGTGCGTGAGTGACTACCTATATACGTGCTTTCTTGGCCATGTGGCCGCGCGCGTTTGGTGGCTGTATCGAAAGACGCACGCTACAATCGGCCATCTTCAGGCGCGGGAGTAATCTGTGATTCCTGTTCTTTTGTCTGCCCTGCTGGCCGTGGGGTCTATCCTGGCGGCCTTGGTGGCTGCTCTGGTATGTCTGGTATTAGGTAACCTTGGTCAGGCAATATTTTTCGCAGTCCTCGGCTTTGCGCTGTTCTGTTTCTTGTCGCCCACGTCGGACCAACTGCGCCGGGCCACAGCCACGTTGAAACACTGGCGCGAGACAATAGAGCAGAAGCCCAGCGAGTAAGCTAGACGGCTGGCCCTGGTGGCCGGCCTTTTTGTTACCCTGTGGGGCGGGCTTTGTGGCTCGCCCTTTTTGCGTCCTGGTCGCCTGTCCTGGGGGCCGGTGTAAGGGGCTCCCTCCAGGCAGAGTGTTGCCTGGTGGCCTTGTCTGGATGCGTGTGTACCTGGTGGCGTGCATATGGGCCTGCCCTAGTGCGTGTGTTTTATTATGTTAATGCGTGCATGCCTTGCCCTGGCCCGGCTTCGCGGCGGGAAAAGGGAAAAAGTCGAAAGGAGGGTGAGCGGGTCCCTCCTGGGGGTGACGGGGTGTCGGGGGGGCGCTGAGCCCCGTTCTTCATGAATTTTTCGGGCTCGCCTTGGCACCAGCCGGCATCCTCCAGTATGCTTTCCGCATCAGAAAATGGAGTGAATATGAACAAGGCGATACTGGGTGCTGCTTGTGCTCTCGTTTTGGCTGGCTGTTCGGCCATCCCTGTGCGTCCTGAGGCTGCTTTTGTAGAAATCGTCAACGAGCCACCGCCGAAAGCCTCCTGCAAATTCCTCGGTGAGGTCGTTGGGAGCCAGGGCAACTGGTTCACTGGCGACTACACGTCGAACAAGAACTTGCTAATCGGGGCTAGGAATGACATGAGAAACCAGGCATATGAGCTGGGCGGGAACGTGGTCTACATCCAGGATATGAAGAACACAAACGCCTGGGGTTCGCTTGGAACGACAAACACGACTGCGGTGGGTAGGGCGTATAGGTGCCCGCAAGTAGCTGGTAGCCAAGGGTCTTGACCGTTTCCGCCCAAATGCTAATTTCGATAGTGGGTACATGTCGGCCGAGGGGTGAATTGTCGCAGTGCGGCAAGTGCGGCAAATCGCGTGATTTACATAAACTTTCCTATATCGCTCATATAAGGAAGTTTTGGTAAACCGGGCCATTTGCCGCACTTGCCGCACTGTTACAACTCGTCGTCCCTCCACTCGTCAAAGGACAGCCCCATCACAAACCGATTGCTGTTGCTTCGGCGTGTTTGGTAGCCGCGATTAGCAAGCTGCCGCCCGAACACGCTTCGGCTAGGGATGTTTACGCCGGCCTCACGCAAGAATCGACAATAGCTCTCGTGCAGCACTCCAACCGGCGTTTCCTCGCGTGGGCGAACCTTGCAGCAGCTCTCTAGCCACTCCCCCATCAAATCGGTATCGCGGCGATATTCATCTGAGGCCGTACGGATGGAGTCAGGGATGCCTAATCCGTCGCGCCGCCAGGCAATGCAGCCGTTCACCATCCACCCAAGGATGCCATCTCGTTCCGCTTCGAGAATTCGCCGCTCAAGGTCGGGAATGCGCTCATGCTCGGCGAACTGTCGCTTGAATGGGATTAGCACCATTCGCCGCCAGAAGCCATCGCCAGAATCCATGGCGCCTGGTTGATGATTGCCTCGGAGAAAAATCTTGTGCGTTGGCATGAATTGATAGCTTTCGCCATACAGAGCCCGCGCGCCGATGGGGTCTCGTGCAACCAGTTCTTTTAGGCGTGCATCGTCGAACACATCATGGCTCCCTACCTCATTGATGAGCGCCAATCGAGAGCCGGGCAGCCGGATTTTTTCTCGCTCGCCTTCGCTGTTTTGTCCGCGAAGATCGCGTGTCAGCAACGATGACCGGACATTCACTGCGTATTCGCCGAATACAGCATGCAGGACATTCGCAAAAACACTTTTGCCGTTTGCTCCTTGACCGAAAAGGAAAAACATTTTTTCCTCGTCAACCAGACCAGTAAGGGTGTAGCCGACAGCACGTTGGACAAATCCAAGCACCGCCTCGTCCCCCTCGAACACGTCATGTAAGAAGTTCAGCCATCGAGGGCACTGTGCTCCTTGGTTGAAAGCCGCGCCGGCTTGGCGGGAGATGCGCATTTCCGGGCTGGCCCGCAGTAGGGTGCCGGTTCTCAGGTCGACAACGCCGTTACGCACACCGAGAAGCAAAGGATTTGCGTCTAACTGGCCAGGGTTGCTAATGCTCATACCGGGCTCGGTTGATGCAACGCGCAACAACGCCTCGTGACGTTTCTCATTGCGAAAAACGCTGGTTGCTTGGCGCCAATCGTCTCGTGTTCGGTCGGTCGGGTTGGCCTTCATCGCTGCTTGAGCATCGTCCAGCCCTTCCAGGGCGACCTGCCTCGCTGCGGCACGCTCCTCTCCCTGTTCGCACTTTGCCCAGCGCATCCCATCCCATTGAAGCCAAACCTTGTCCGAATGAATGAACAAAAATTGCCCGCGATGCTTTTCGGCGAATCGGTGTCCGTTGTCTGCGTCCCCGTGAAAGTCATGCAGAGAGACATCGCTGCGAGGGTCTTTCCAGCCGGCTTGCTTGGCATACTGGAATAGAGTGCCTAGCGATACCCCGCCATCAACTTTCAGCCCTTCGCAGTCTCGCGTGAAATCCTGCTCGTTAAACAGGCTACAGGGCTGTCCACACATGCTCCCATCGGCCCACTCTTCGGCCATCTGCTTCCAGTCATCCCAGCCGGTAGATTGCAAAGCCATCAGAACGCGCAGGTAAGTATCGCGGCCACAATCCGGGCTTATTGCCTCAAGAGCCGAACGCACGATTTCGACTTTCTCAGGCGTCTCAGGCTCACGCGGATCAAGGAGAGAAAGAGCGTCTTCCAAATCCCTCGAATGGGAGATTGGATATACCGGAGTTGCCTGCGCTGCCCATTCATCTGGCAGAGGTGGCAGCTCTGGTATATCCAATGGGCTAAATCCACGTTCCCATCGATACTGTTTGCCGCTGGGGTGTGTACTCGGCTCCACGATGAAGAAGCGATCACCATGTAACAAGTCGATGCCTAGTCCCAACTTGCCCGGCAAACGTTGCCCATCGTGAGCGCGGAAAACATAGTGCCAGCCATCTCCCCCGGTCCGGGCAATGGCACAACCATAGTCTGGCAACCATCCCCGCTCATTTTCTTGCTCGGCGAGTGCATCATGGCCGCCATTGCGAGGGTCAACATCGATCACCGTAACGCCAGATAGGCCGCAATGTACGCCAATACCGGCTTTCGGAAACTGCTGCCACCATTGTCGAACCATCTGCGGGTCGCAGGATGCTTTGTTTTGCCATTCTCCGATTAGCGGCACCTTCGCTCCAGGTTTGATTGGTAGCACGTGCCATCCAAGCGAGGCGTACCTCAGCGCTTTAGCCAGAGGGGTTTCATGCAGGTAGGTCACAGGGGTGGTAACCGTTGGCACCTGGACTGATACAGCGTGACGGCTTTCTCCATCCGGCTGTTGTTCATTGCCTTGGATACGCTCGGGTATCATGTCTTCCGCCCCTTCTTAATACGTCGCCATGCCGGCTGGGTGTAAAGCACGGGGCCGTCGATAAGCTGATACCGTGCGCTCTCCCAGATGATTATTTTTGCCAGATCGATTTCAAAAAACGGGATAGCAATGATGGAAATGCATGGCATGACAGGGATAAATGCATCCGGGTTGTCGATCAAGCGGCACATCTCGTGGTGTAATTGAAAACGATGCTGGTTACTCATTGGCAGAAATTCAGCCAAGCGTTCGGTGAGTTCCCATCCTATGAGTTGGCCATGAATGTGTTGCTTGATCTCCAGTGCTCTTGCTGCGTAACGGCGCTCTCGCTTGTGAAACTTGCTCATTTCGCCTCCGGTTACAGCGCAATCCCACGCGCGGCACAGAATTTCACTAGCGATTGGTGTGTGATGCCAGAAGCCTTGGGTCCGACCTTTACCAATTCGAGCTCTCCAGCTCCTACCAGGCGGTAGAGCGTAGCGCGGGAGACCCCAAGGCGCTTAACGGTTGGGTTGATGCGGTGAAACAGCGGCGCTGTGTGCTCTAAAGCGTTTGAAGAATTCATGTTGATACACTCCCAGACAAGACGCCGCAATATGCGGCGTGTTGGGTGCATCATGGGGGATTGCGCCGGGTAAGAGGGAGGGCAACTGTCCGGACACTTTCCCCTTGATATCATTGACGGCTCATGCGTCGGATTTCTTTCGCAGCTTCTTTCGGAACCAGGTCAGTCAGCCCTGCCGTAAGTGCTTCGCGGATGGCTTGGGCATGATTAACCTCGAAGCCTTCTGCAGTCATCACAGACTCAACAAGGTCGCGGTGCTTTGGAGCAGCATGCCCCCCTAGCCCTGTTGCTCGCAGAACTGCTTGCGGACGTTTTTTCTGTCGCTCACGATTCTCTTTGCTCGCTTCTTGTCGTCCCGGGGTGAGTCCTGCTGCACGGATGGCGCCTGCGAGGGATTGCGCATAGATCAGCGTTTCCTCGTTGCGGTTGCCATTGGCCAAGAGAGTTAGGAAATGCTCGGCTGCTACCCGGGTCTTGCTGCGTAGCTCCGAAGAACGGTTGTCCGGCGCATAGTGATTCTGCTCAAAATGGTCGAGTAGCAATTGGAGTTCGTATGAGAGCTCAAGGTTAATCTCGGTGCTTACCTTATTCCGTACCGCTTGAAGCGCGTGGTCCGGCCCGTGTCGCAAGATATTTTGAAGAGCAGGAAATGGCTCGATGCCTAGCTCAACAATGGCGTTCACCGATGCGATGCATAATTCTGCATCTTGCCGTGACCGTATCTGTGCCACAGCCTTTCGTAGCTGTGCCGCTTGCTCTGCCGCAATGCGCGCCTGCTCTTCTGCG
The DNA here is from genome assembly GCF_900177275.1 of Pseudogulbenkiania subflava DSM 22618. Classification (GTDB taxonomy): domain Bacteria; phylum Pseudomonadota; class Gammaproteobacteria; order Burkholderiales; family Chromobacteriaceae; genus Pseudogulbenkiania; species Pseudogulbenkiania subflava. Next base: position 29,273 of record NZ_FXAG01000018.1, on the reverse strand, counting down.
CGTTGTACGATCTGGGAGAGAGAATCCATCATGCCGCTCCCAAGGAGCGTGCTTCATACAAATGAATCACTTTGCCTTCCTTACGGATGGTGTCGCAATGCGTGGACCAGTCGGCCATCATGCGACGCCGCTTTCTGAATATGTCACCGTGTCGATAGACCGCTTCGACCTTATCGCCCTCGGTATGCGTTAGTGCCATTTCGGCCATGTCGTGAGGGTAATTGGTGGCCTATGCCCCCCAGTCGTGGAATGAAGAACGGAAGCCATGGGCGGTCTGGTCTGCGCGCTTTATACACTTCAAAACGGCGGTCAGGGACATGTCGGATAGTAGCTTGCCATCCTTCCTGCCAGGAAGCGCCAGCGTATCTGTTGCCGGCTCTTGTTCGGCTTTTCTGGACAGTAGTATGCGGAGAGCCGCTTCGGGCAGCGGGACCCGATGCTCTTTACCTGCCTTCGGCCGTCCGTCGGATATGGTCCAGATGCCGGTCTGCATACGAACGATGCCGGTAGCACAGGCTATTCAGATGCACCTTCCGAAATCCATATTCGGGGGCGCATGTCCCCCGCTGTAGCGATATTGTCAGACTATTTGGGTATATCTCCGATATTGAGCGAATGCTCGACTGGATGGGGACCATGGTTGCTGCCGCTGAAGAACTCCCGTGCCGCAATAGCATATGCAACCAGCGCTTCGATCCGTGGGTCGCCGTACTCCTCCGCCAGCTCACGTAGGGCTTCGTCTGATGCCAAGAGGTGTCTGCTTTGGGAATTCTGTCCCGCATTGCTCGGGTTGCGGGAAAGATGGCGGTCGAGCAATCGGTGCCATGTGTTGCCAGGGCTTAGGTTAAACCCCGCATCTTCTTCCGCATCAAGCATGATGTCGAATAGCACTTCTGTCACAGCACAGCGAGGAATGTCTTTGATGCGTGACCATTTCTTGGTCTGACTTCGAGGTTGCCCCGACAGGGATACGATCTTGGATGGCACGGTGTTAGTGGCATGAGCGTGAGACTTGCACCTGTCGCTCTGGAGAAAAGCAGCAGCATTCATATAAGCTGATGAGATCATGTACCAGATTTCAGATGTGCTGAACCCATCGAGCAATTTTTGGAAAATTGCTCGCAGCTTCTCTTCGTTCGGTAAGCCAAGATTGTAGAATCCTGCGCGCTCCTCGGTATAGGCCATACACTCCGCTGTGGCGATGTCCTTCCACAGTGGTAACAGTTCCTCCGTCCATCTTTCCTGCCAATAGCCGTTTCGGAATTTCGCGATGATAGCCGATAGTAATTTTGACGGCTCCGCTCGGCTTTCCCCATCCAAGGTGACATTGGTGAGATAAGTCACTTTGCCCATGAAATAGGTATTGATATCGTCATCCTCGAAAGCATTAAGCTGCGATTTCTCTGCATCAACATAAATGACCGAGGATTTCGTCAGTGTTCGCATCCAGTCCCACTTATGCCTGTCCTGAGGAGTGAGGTGCATGCGTTCAACATTCGGTGCCAGTACTATATGGGGACGATCTTCCGAAGTTCGGCTCCACAGCATTCCGAGTAAGCAGACAATCTGCTGCAGGGAGAGATTGTTGATATCGGCTAGCTGCTTTGGAGAGCTATACGCTCGAAGGATTCTCTGGCGCTTACGAGCAGGGTCACTGTTACGCTCGCGCTCGCATTGTTTGCAGGTACACGGCGACATACCTTCTATGTCAGAAAATTCGGAGATCGAGTAGGTGAGCCCGAAGTCCTCCTCTTCCCATGTACCGTTTCGTACGATTTGAACTAAAGCATCGTGGCCGCAATTGCTACAGCTCATCAGACGCTCAGCGTAGCCCTCAAAATATTCCACTTGGCTCATAGCGTCGAAGTTGTAGCCATGGTCACAATGTCGGCATCGCCCCCGCGTTATTTCCCCGTTGAGTTTTGCCGCGAATTCAACGGGGTCAACATTGATCGCATACTCTTTTACGAGTGCCGAACAGTCCTCCTGAGAGTAGTAGCGCTTTAGCAATTCTCTTACAGTAGTACGAGTCAGGTGTCCCAATACCCACTGGCTGTTGGGCTTCATGGGTTTATGCCAATAAGCACAGGTCTGGCAGAAGCCGTCCGTGTCCACGTGGCGAGAGCGCTTCTGGAAACGCTGATAGTCGGAGCGTGAAGTCAGTATTGGCCCAGTTCCGCAATGAACGCAGGTGAGGTCTGCTTGCGTCAATATGGCAGTGGCAGGGAGGGTTGTGAGGTACTGAGAGACCTTTCCGGAGGAAGGGCCGAGAGCTGCGCTGATTTGTTGAACGGCCTCTGCAAACTTGCCATCCTTTCGAGTCCAGTAGCGGACCAAGATGTCAAGGTCGGACGAACTCACTGCATCCCTTGAGTATATGAGACGGATGTTTTCAGGCATATCAGCATGTTCGAATTCATCGTCTCTTTTCATGATGCAGCTCCTATTCCAAATTGTCGTGACATTGTACTTGTAGCGTTATTTGCATGCTTGTTCGCGCGCAGTAAGACACTGAAAGCCGGCAAGAAGCGCAGAATTGCGAAGACGGTGGAAAAGTACGGGTTTCCTGCGGCGCCAGGCGGGCAGGGGTCCCGCTTTTCGATTGGCCGATCTAGGAGCGGCAAAGTTGGTGTCAGGCTCGTTTCTTCTTGGCCTTGGTAATCGGCGTCACGTTGTACGCCTCGCCCTTGTCGAGCGCACCTAGCATCGCAGCCCACTTGTTCAGTGCATCGCACCGTTCGTTGAAATAGTCGTGCCGGTTATAGATGCCCTCTACGCCCTTGATTTTGTGGTTCAGGCAGCGCTCGGCTACCACGGGGTCAATGCCCAGGTCGGCTAAGTGGGTGCGTGCGGTGCGGCGCAGGTCGTGTACGGTGAAGGCAGGCACGCCAGGCATGTGTGGCTTGAGCTTGCCCAGCGCAGTGCCGATGGTGCCTTCGTGGATGTGCGGCAGCATGCGGTGCTGCATCTTGCGGGCGGGTAATACCCAGGAGCTCGGCTCGGATAGCTGGCGCAGCTCTTGAAGCCATTCAATAGCCAGTATTGGCAGCGGGATGTCGATCGGTGCTCCGGTCTTGGTACGCTCGCCCGGCAGGCGCCACACGGCATCATCGAAGTCGAACTCCTCCCAGCGTGCGGCGCACAGTTCCATCTTGCGTACGCACAACAGGAGCAGTAGGCGGATGGAAAGGTCATTCTCCCGGCTGAAGCCTTTGGCTTCCTTCATTGCTGCGAGCAGCTTAGCCAGCTCATCACGGGTTAGCCAGCGGTCGCGTGCCTCCTCTTTGCCACCCGCGTCGTTCACATCGAAGGCAGAGGCAGGGTTGTGCTCGATCATGTGGCGCTTGATCGCGTAATCGAACATACGGCGCGTCCAGCGCAAGGTATCGTTGGCGATGCTCGGTGCCCCGCGCTTGACGATGGCCTGTAGCATGTCATCCACATGGCGTGGCTTTACATCCTCCACCTTCATCTTGCCCAGGTGCGGACCAATGTCTTTGTCGATCCGGCGGCGCACGATGTCCGGGTGTTTCCAACGGCTGAGAATCATCCGCTCGTAATACTCGTTCGCCAGCGCCAGCATGGTGATGGCGTTTTTCTCGTCCTCGATCTTGGCTAGGGCGGCTGCCTTGCTCTCTTGCTTCTCGCCGGCCACGTCATGGCCAAGGGCTACACGGGCAGCAAGGGTTTTGACGGCCTCGCGGGCCTTGGCAAGGGACAACTCGGCGTAAGTGCCAATCTGCATCGTGCGCGGCTTGCCTGCGAACTTGTAGCGATAGCGCCAGACCGGCGTCTTGTCGTTCTCACGGTAACGGAGCCATAGGCCGTCACCGTCGCCACGACCCTCGAAGCGCTCTCCTGCCTTGATCCACGCTTTGATTTGCATGTCGGTCAGCTTGCCCATGGTTTGTACCTCGAATACTGAGTTGGTCCGCATGCCCCGCGCTGCTGCTAGGGCACCAAAAATCTAAACATTGAACGGAAGGGTGTACCCAATCGGCGTTGCGAAAAATGCTATGGGTACACGCTTGGGTACGCGGCAATTATGCGCTTTGTTGAAATGAATTGATACATCATGAAACGACAAAGCCCCGATTTACGGGGCTTCTGTGCTCTCGGCGAGATGAGGTGAGATGCTGTGAGGTATTACTCGATGTTCTGAATCTGCTCGCGCATCTGCTCGATCAGCACCTTGAGTTCCACCGAGGCCTGGGTGGTTTCGGTCGATACCGATTTGGAGCCGAGGGTGTTGGCTTCGCGGTTGAGTTCCTGCATCAGGAAGTCGAGGCGCTTGCCGGCCTGGCCCCCCGCCTTGAGAATGCGGCGGACTTCGCTCAGGTGGGTGCTCAGGCGCGACAGTTCCTCGTCGACATCGATCTTCTGGGCGAACAGGGCGAATTCCTGCTTGAGGCGGTCTTCGTCGACGCTCTCCAGCGCGTCGCGCAGGCGGTTGGACAGCTTCTCCATGTAGGCGGCCAGGATTTGCGGCAGCTTGGGCTTGAGGCCGGCAACGATGGTTTCGATCGAGGCGACCCGCTCCAGCAGCACCGCCTTGAGCTTTTCGCCCTCGCGTTCGCGCGAGGCGTTGAAGTCGGCCAGCGCCTTGGTCAGGCTTTCCAGGCACAGCTGTTGCAGCACTTCGGGCTTGAGTTCGTTCGATTTCATCACGCCGGGCCAGCGCATCAGTTCGCCCAGCGACAGGGTGTCGGCTTCCGGCGCGCTTTGCTTGATGGCACGGGAGACAGCCAGCAACTGCTGCAGCAGCTCGTGGTTGACTTCCAGCGTGGGGGTGGCGTTTTCCAGCTGGTTGAAGCCGACGCGGCATTCGAGTTTGCCGCGCGTGACCTTGGCGCCGATCATTTCGCGCAGGGGGGCTTCGATGACGCGCAGCTCTTCCGGCAGGCGCATCTGGACGTCCAGGTAGCGGTGGTTGACGGCGCGCAGTTCCAGATTGAGCATGCCACCGGGAAATTCCCTGCTAATGGCGGCGAAGCCTGTCATACTTAAAATCATGCTGAACTCCCGGTTAAACTGGACAAATATCAAAACCGGGCCCGAATTGCTTTGCTAAGCTCAATCCATGGCCCCGGACACTATAGCAACAGCCATCCTATGACTCAATCCAGGCAAGAAACCGCATTGCCGGCTGGCTATCGTCTGGCCGATTACACCATCGTCCGCCTGCTTTCCGTGGGCGGGTTCAGCGTGGTCTATCTGGCTCTGGATGACGACGACCAGAAATTCGCCATCAAGGAATACCTGCCCGGCCACCTGGCGTGCCGCGGCGACAATGGCCAGGTGACGGTGCAGCACGAGCTTGACCAGGAGGCGTTCAACCTAGGGTTGAAGTGCTTTTTCGAGGAAGGGCGCATCCTGGCCGGGATCAACCACCCGAACGTGGTGCGGGTGGCCAATTTCTTCCGCGCCAACCAGACGGTCTACCTGGTGATGGAGTACGCCGATGGCCGTCCATTGACCCGCGAGCTGGAGATTGCCGGCGGGCGGCTCGACGAGCGTCGCATCCGGCGCTGGTTCGCCGCGCTCTTGTCCGGCCTGCGCGAGGTCCATCTGCACCGCCTGCTGCATCTGGACATCAAGCCGGCCAACATCTACCTGCGGCGCGGCGGCGGTCCGCTATTGCTGGACTTCGGCGCCGCGCGCCAGACGCTGAACCAGCGCAGCAGGGAGTTCGCCTCGATGTACACGCCGGGCTACGCGGCGCCGGAACAGTACAAGAGCGATATGGCGCAGGGGCCATGGACCGATGTCTACGCCTTGGGCGCCTGTCTCTACACCTGCATGGGGGGCGGCACGCCGCAAGGGGCGAAGGAGCGTGCGGTGAAGGACTTGCTGGAACCGGCCTCCCGGCGCTTTGTGCGCCATTATTCGCGCGAGTTGTGCGAGCTGGTCGATCGCTGCCTGGACATGGAGCCCGAGCGGCGGCCGGCGACCCTGATGGAGGTGCAAAAGCGGCTGATGGACCCCGATTACAGTGAGCCTGTCGTCCTTTCCGAGCCGCAGGCGGTGACGCACAAGCTGGCCGGCTGGCTTCGCAGCCTGACGGGCAGTCGTTCTTCCTGAAAGTGTGTGCATGAAATTGTCGATCTTCCAGGACAGCCGCGTCGGCGGCCGTTCCTACAATCAAGACCGTGTGGTGATCGCCCACTCGCTGGAGTCGGTGCTGCTGGTGGTGGCCGACGGCATGGGCGGCCACTTGCAGGGCGAGGTGGCGGCGCAGATCACCATCGATCTGATGAGCGAGTTGTTCTACCAGCAGGCCACGCCGTCGCTGAGCCATCCCAACCGCTTTCTGGTCAACGCCATCAGTTCGGCCCATCAGGCGATTCTCGATTACGCCACCGAGCACCATCTGCCCGAGGTGCCCAGTACCACGGTGGTGGCGGCGGTGATTCAGCAGGACATGCTGTATTGGTGCCATGTCGGCGATTCCCGGCTGTACCTGCTGGACAACAGCGGCCTGCGGTTGCGCTCGCGCGATCATTCGCAGGTGCAGCGGCTGATCGACCAGGGGCTGTTGACCGAGGAGGGCGCGCGCACCCACCCCGACCGCAACAAGATCTACAACTGTCTGGGGGCCTCGTCTGACCCGGACATCGACATCGGCGAACGCCAGCTGCTGTTCCCGGGCGCCTCGGTGCTGCTCTGTTCCGACGGCCTGTGGTCGCAGATACAGGATGCCGAGCTGACCAAGGTGTTTGTCGGCCGCGCCGTCAGCCAGGTGCTGCCGGCGTTGATGAACGTGGCGGAGCGGCGCGGTGGCCGGCACGGCGACAATCTGTCGGCGGTGGCGGTGACGTTGCTGGACGAGGCGCTCGACGTCAGCCAGCGCAGCGATGTGCTGGATACCCACATGGCGCTGAGTCGGCGCCGCTCGTCGACGCAGGCGCGGGTGCAGGAAGAGGAGATGCATCGCGAAATCCTGGCGAGCCGGCCGGACAAGCCCGCGTGAGAACCTGTTAACGATCTTGCTGCGCATCCCTGACCGGGGCTCATGTGCGCTGCGTGCGAATCTTTCACTGAGCAAATCTCTCGCTGAGCCAATCTTCGATTGGCTCAGCGAGAGATTTGCACGCAGGGATTCGCTCAGCGATCGGAAATCCTCATGGACTCCAGCCCATTCCGGTTTCTGTGCTGCTCTTCACCCTGCTGAGGGCTGCTCGCGACAGATCGTGAACAGGTTCTGAGGGGGAGCGGGGTATAATCCCCGTTTTGACGTCAACGGACTGTGACCATGCGACCTTCTTCCCGCCCCAACGATGCCCTGCGCCGGGTGACTTTGACCCGCGGCTATACCAAGCACGCCGAAGGTTCGGTGCTGGTCGAGTTCGGCGACACCAAGGTGATCTGCACCGCCAGCGTCGACGAGAGCGTGCCGGGCTTCCTCAAGGGCAAGGGTCAGGGCTGGGTGACCGCGGAATACGGCATGCTGCCGCGCTCCACCGGTAGCCGCATGCGCCGCGAGGCGGCCAGCGGCAAGCAGTCCGGGCGTACCCAGGAGATTCAGCGCCTGATCGGCCGCAGCCTGCGCGCGGTGGTCGACCTGGGCAAGCTGGGCGAGCGCCAGATCCAGATCGACTGTGACGTGATCCAGGCCGACGGCGGCACGCGTACCGCCAGCATCACCGGCGCCTTCGTCGCGCTGCACGACGCCATCAGCGGCCTGATCGCGCAGGGCAAGCTGCAGGAAAACCCGATCCGCGATTTCGTGGCGGCGGTGTCGGTTGGGGTGTTCGAGGGGCGCCCGGTGCTGGACCTCGACTACCTCGAGGACTCCGCCTGCGAGACCGACATGAACGTGGTGATGACCGGCAGCGGCCATTTTGTCGAGGTGCAGGGCACCGCCGAGGGGGTGCCGTTCAGCCGCGCCGAACTGGACGCCATGCTGCGCCTGGCCGAGCAGGGCGTGGGCGAGCTGATCGCGATACAGAAGGCGGCGCTGGCCGGCTAGAGCCGAGGGCTCGATTGACAGCAAAAACCGCCCGCGAGGCGGTTTTTGCTATTTGGGGCCCGAGAGGAAGCGGCGCAGGGCCGGCAGGAAGGCGGGGGTCGACAGCGCCATGTTGTCGGCGCGGTGGCGCCAGCGCGCGTCCGGTGCCGAGCTCTGGATAGCGACCAGCCGCGGCTGGCCGGCCACCTCGAGCAGTAGCGGCGAGCCGCTGTCGCCGGGCAGCGTATCGCAACGGTGGGCGAGGCGGCCGTCGGCCTCGAGCCGGGTGGCGCGGCAGTGGCGGTGCAGCATCAGCCGGTCGGGGAAGTCTTCCGGGTAGCCGGCCTGATTGACGCGCCAGCTGGCCCGGGTCAGCGCTTGGCGCAAGGCGGCGCGGTCGCCGTCGAACGGCACGACGGTGTGTTCCGCCGAGAGCAGGGGCGCGTCGAGCCGGACGAAGGCGACGTCGTAGCGCGCCACGGCGGGCGGGACGATCAGGTCGTCCCCCTGGCGGATCAGCCCGCGCAACAGGCGCCGGTCGAGCCAGACGCGGCGGGCGGCGGCGTGGCGGGTACTGTTCTGGCCGTCCAGTGCCAGGGTGAAGCGTAGCGCCGGGTCGAGCCGGCCGTGGGGGCCGACGAAGCAGTGTCCGGCGGTGAGCGCCACGTCGGGGGCGACCAGCGTGGCGGTGCACAGGTTGCCCGAGGCGGTTTCGAGCTGGCCGATGGCCTGCCAGGGGCCGTGGTCCGGGTGCACGCGTACCCGGTCGTCGTGGCCGAAGAACAGGGTGCGCCGTTCCGCGCTCAGGGTGCCGGCGCCGGCGGCGGGAAGCAGGCTGGCGAGCAGCAGGGCGGTCAACAGTCGGGTGGACATGGCGATCCAATGCGAAACGGGGCGCCGTGGCGCCCCGTTGTGCTGGGTTGGAGCAGGCGGTGGCCTGTTCCGGCTTAGTTAGCCGCAGCCGGCTTCTTCACCATCACTTTGTGATGCTTGTGGTGCTTGACGATCTTGTGATGCTTTTTCAGTGCCTGGGCTTTTTGCGCCGGAGCGGAAGCGGCTTTTTTCTCTACCATCGGCTTTTTCACGGCCTTCTTGGCGCGGGACTTGTGAATCTTTTTCATCGCCGGTTTCATTGCCGGCTTGGCGGCCGGGGCGGAGGCTTCGGCTTTCACCGCCGGGGATGCCGGGGTGACCGGGGTGGCGGCGAAGCTGCCGAGCGAGGTCAGGCCGAAGGCAGCGGAGAGGGCGAGCAGGGTCAGCTTTTTCATGGTGTTACTCCTTGTGAAACCGTGAGGGTTCGAGTCTGTTGTGGTCTCGGTTGGCTGTGTGGGCCTTCCATGAGCTGTATCCTAGGCGCGCCCGTTTCCGGCGTCTGTGAGTGGAATGTTTCCCTGTGTAACGCTATGTACGCCCGCCGTGCCGGGCCAGCGCAGCACGAAGCGGGCGCCGCCCAGCGGGCTGTCTTCGATGCCGAGCGTGCCCTGATGCGCACGCGCGATGCCCTGTACGATGGAGAGTCCGAGGCCGTGCCCGCCGCTGTCGCGGCCGCGGCTCTGGTCGAGGCGCACGAACGGCTCCAGCACGTGCTCGCGTTCTTCCGCCGGGATACCGGGGCCGTCGTCGTCCACGCGCAGGCAGTAGCCGTCGGCGTCCTGTTCCAGTTGCACGCGCACCGTGTGCTGGGCGTAGCGGCGTGCGTTGCTGAGCAGGTTGTCGAGGGCGCGCGACAGCAGGTAGCGGTCACCCTCCAGGTCGATCTCGCCGAGGCTGTCGTCGCGCCAGTCGATGCCGCTGGCCAAGGGCGCCTGTTCGGCCAACCTTTCGGCCACCCATTCGCGGGAATCGAAGCAGCTCAGTGTCAGCGGGACTTGCGGACGGTCGAGACGGGCGTGCAGCAGCAGTTCCTGCAGCAGCGAGTCGATGGCGGCGAGGTCGCGCTCGATGGCCTGGCGCGGCGGGCTGTCCGGGTCGCCGTCCAGCAGCGCCAGGCGGTAGCGCAGCCGCGCCAGCGGCGTGCGCAGCTCGTGCGCCACGGCGTCGATCAGCGCCTTGCGCCCGGCCAGCAGTGCGCCGATGCTGTCGGCCATGCGGTTGAACGCCTCGCCCACCCGGCGCACCCCGGAGCCGGGCGGCAACTGCACCCGCGCGCTGAGGTCGCCTTCGGCCAGGCGCACGGCGGTCTGCTCCAGCTGCATCAGCTGGTTCCAGTGCGGCCGCAGCCACAGCAGCACCGGGATGCCCAGCGACAGGCCGACCAGCAGCAGCAGCACGTAATCCACCCATTTGAGCTGGTGCAGGAAGAACAGGTAGCGCAGCGGGCCCGCCACCAGCAGGAAGTGGCTGTTGGGGATGCGCTGCAGGAACAGGAAGTTGTCTTCCAGCATCACGATTTCGCCGCGTGCCAGCGCGGCGCGGGCGTCGTCGTCCAGGGTGTAGGCGGCATCGCCCTCGATGCGCAGCGGGAAGGTCAGGCCGTGGTCGAACTCCTCCAGCGTTTCGCTCCACAGCTCCGGCGGCACGCCCTTGAGCTCGCTCTGGATCATCGACAGCGAGGCGCCGAGGAGGTCGGACAGGTAGCGCTCGCCCACCTTGTCCACCGCCTGCTTGTAGACCACGCCGACCAGCAGCACGCCGCCGAGGAAGCACGCCATCAGCATCAGGTAGAACTGCACGAACAGGCGGCGCATGGTTCAGTTCCAGCCGGCCGGGGCGAACAGATAGCCCTTGTTGCGCACGGTCTTGATGCGGAAGGGTTCGGCGGGGTTGTCGCCGAGCTTCTTGCGCAGCCGCGAGATGGCGACGTCGATGCTGCGGTCCAGCCCGTCGTATTCCATGCCGCGCATCTCCTTGAACAGCACCTCGCGGTCCAGGATTTCGCCGGCGTGACTGGCCAGCAGCCACAGCAGATCGAAGTCGGCGGTGGAGAGGGGGACGTGCTCCCCGCCCAGCGTCACTTCGCGGCTGATCGGGTCGATGCTGAGCTGGCCGAACTGCTTGCGCGTCATGGCGGCCGGCGTTTCGGCGGCGCTGGCAGGGCGGTGCTGGCGCAACTGGGCACGCAGGCGTGCCGCCAGCACCGCCGGTGGCGTGGTTTTCAGGATGTAGTCGTTGGCGCCCAGTTCCAGGCCGAGGATTTGCTGCATGTCGCTATCGAGCGAGGTCAGCATCACGATCGGGCCGGCGAAGTCGGGGCGCAGTTCGCGGCACAGCGTCAGGCCGTCCTTGCCGGGCAGCATGATGTCGAGCAGGACCAGGTCGGGTTGGGCGGCGGCGATGGCGGCGAGCGCGGTGTCGCCGCGCGGCTCGATCTGCACTTCCATGTCGTGGCGCGACAGGAAGTCGCGGATCAGCTCGGCCAGTTCGGCGTCGTCTTCGACAAAAACCAGGCGGTAGTTCATGGGCATTTTGCGAGGGGATGGGATGGCTGGCAGTATCGTCCTTGTTCCGTCTGGGCTCAAGCCAGCGCCGGGGACCGAGGGCGGCGTGGCGCGGCGGCGGGCTTGGGATGCTGGCGGATTCGTGCCGGGCGGAGGGCGCCTTTCCCGGCTTCGGCCAACCTTGGTGGGGAGCATAAAAAAAGCGGGCCACCGGACAGTGGCCCGCAACACCGTGGCGGGTGGTTCGGAACGTGCTGCCTCAGCAGGACAGCTTCAGCAGCGTCGACTTCAGTTCGGTGTATTTTTCCAGCGCGTGCAGCGACTTGTCGCGGCCGTTGCCGGACTGCTTGTAGCCGCCGAACGGCAGGTTCTGGTCGCCGCCCTCGTCGTAGCAGTTGATCCACACCGTGCCCGCACGCAGACGGCGCGCCAGCAGGTGGGCGCGGCTGACGTCGCGCGTCCACACCGCGGCGGCGAGACCGTAGTCGCTGTCGTTGGCGATGGCGATCGCCTCGTCCGCGCTGTCGAACGGGATCACGGCGCACACCGGGCCGAAGATCTCCTCGCGCGCGATGCGGGTGTCGGGCGTGGTCTCGAACGCGGTCGGCGCGATGTAGTAGCCGGTGTCGGTGTGCACGGCGTGGCCGCCGAAGGCGAGCTTGGCTTCCTGCTTGCCGATCTCGATGTAGTCCAGCACGCGGCGGTACTGCAGTTCGTCGACGATCGCGCCCATGCCGGTGGCGGGATTCAGCGGGTCACCCGGGCGATAGCCCTCGGCGGCCTGCTTCAGTTCCGCCATGAACTCGGCGTAGACGCCGCGCTGCACCAGCACGCGCGAGCCGGCCGAACACATCTCGCCCTGGTTGAAGAAGATGCCGCCGGCGGCGGCGCGCGCCGCCTGGGCGACGTCCGGGCAGTCGTCGAGCACGATGTTCGGCGATTTGCCGCCCAGCTCCAGCCACACCCGCTTCAGGTTCGATTCCGCCGCGCACGCCATGATCTTCTTGCCGACCGCGGTCGAGCCGGTGAAGGCGAGGCAGTCGACGTCCCTGTGCAGCGCCAGCAGGCGGCCGGTCTCGCCGGCGCCAGGCAGCACGTTGAACACGCCGTCGGGGATGCCGGCCTGTTGCGCCAGCGCGGCGATTCGGATCGCGGTGAGCGGCGATTTTTCCGACGGCTTGAGGAGTAGCGAGTTGCCGGCGGCGAGCGCCGGTGCGAACTTCCAGCTCGCCATCAGCAGCGGGAAATTCCACGGCACCACCGCGGCCACCACGCCGATCGGCTCGCGCGTGACGGTGCCGTGCAGGTTCGGCGCCAGGGGCGGCACCTCGCCGCCGACCTTGTCGATCGCTTCGGCGAACCACTGCACGCAGTAGGCCGTGCCGGCGACGTCGACACCCAGTGCGTCCGAGATGGGTTTGCCGGTGTCCAGGGTCTCCAGCAGCGCCAGTTCGTCGGCGTGCTCGCGGATCAGTTCGGCGAACTTCAGCAGCACGGTCTTGCGTTGCAGCGGCGCGAGGCCCGACCAGCGGCCGTCCTCGAAGGCGGCGCGCGCCGCGGCCACGGCGCGCTCGACGTCCGCGGTGCCGCACTCGGCGATGTCGGCCAGGGGCTGCTTGTTGGCCGGGTTGACGGTGGCGAAGGTCTTGCCGTCGACGGCGGCGACGTACGCGCCGTCGATGAAGGCGCGGCCCTCGAAGATCTGGCGCGCGGCCAGCGCTTGCCATTGCTGGTGGGTGAGGCGGGGCATAACACGTTCTCCTAAGTAGCGCGCCAGCCGCCGCTCCGGATCAGAAGTTGGCCGGCGTGTTGGCGCTGATGATTTCGGCTTCCTCCTGGCCGATGTTGCGGAAGCGGTGCGGCAGCGTGCTCGGGAAGTAATAGCCGTCGCCGGTGTGCAGCACGTTGACCTGTCCGTCGATGGTCAATTCGATGGTGCCGCGCACCACCAGTCCGCATTCCTCGCCTTCGCTGTGCGTGATCGTCTCCGGGCCGGTGTCGGCGCCCGGCGCGTACAGCTCGCGCAGCATGCGCATCTGCCGGTTCTGCACGGTGGCGCCGACCAGCAGCAGGCGTAGGCCGCTGTTGCCGAGATCGGGCTGTTCGCCCGGCCGGAACACGTAGCCGTTTTCACGCGGCGGCTCGTCGAAGGTGAAGAAATCCGCCAGCGACATCGGGATGCCCTCGAGCAGCTTTACCAGCGAGCTGACCGACGGGCTGACCCGGTTCTGTTCGATCAGGGAGATCGTGGCGTTGGTCACGCCAGCCCGTTTTGCCAGCTCCCGTTGCGACAGTTTGTAGCGTTCGCGCACCAGCTTGAGTCGTGGTCCGATGTCCATGTTGTTTCCGAATGTTGATAATAATTGACGGTTTGTGTCAAATTATTTTTGACGTTGCCGCCCAGTCGTGATGGGCCGGCGAAGTATACCACAACCGGCTTATTGCTTGTTGTGGTGCACAAATTTGACGCGATGCAGCACTGAAACGGGGCGTGAAAGGCGTGGGAATAGTAGGAGTGAGAGAGGTGTGTAAAAATTTAATTGACGGTGCTTGTCAATTATATTTAACGAGCTTAGACTGAATTTAGCCCGACACAGCGTTCCGCCTGTCGGAACACACCGTACCCACCCAGGAGTCGCCCGATGCCGCTTCATTCGTTCAACCCCTTCGCTCCGCTCGCCGCTGTTGTTGCTGCGGCCGGCCTGCGCCGTGCCGGTGTGCGGTGTCCGCGGAGCGTTGCCGGGGGCGTGCGGCTGGCATCGGGCGTGCTGGCGGAGTACCTGATTCATGCACGCCGCGTGTTCGCGGCGGCGTCCTTCGATCTCCTCTGTGCGGTGCTCTTTAGGGGCGCCGCTTTTTTTATTCCCGCAACGCTGCAAAGGAGGCGCGCCGCCGTGTGACGGCGAGCGTGCGATCGCGATGAAACACCCTGTCATCGGAATTCCCTGCTGTCGCTGGTGGCTCAAGGAGTCCCAGTTCTTCCACCTGGTCGGCGAGAAGTACGTCCGCGCCGCGGTCGGTGCCGGCGGTCTGCCGCTGCTGCTGCCGGCATTGGGCGAGGCGACGCCGGTCGCACAAATGCTCGAGCTGGTCGACGGCCTGTTGTTCACCGGCAGCCCGTCCAACATCGAGCCGCACCACTACGGCGCGGCCAGCGTCGACGGCGACTTCAACGACCCCGAGCGCGACGCCACCACGCTGCCCCTGATCCGCGCCGCGATCGACGCCGGGGTGCCGGTGCTAGGTATCTGCCGCGGCTTCCAGGAAATCAACGTCGCGCTCGGCGGCACCCTGCACCGCAAGGTGCACGAGGAGCCGGGCATGCACGATCACCGCGACCCGGGCGGCACCCTCGACGAGATGTACGCGCTGGCGCACCCGGTGCGCTTCGTCGAAGGCGGCGTGCTGCAGGCCCTCGCCGGCTGCACGGAAGCTCAGGTCAACTCGCTGCACGGGCAGGGCATCGCCCGCCTGGCGCCGGCGCTCGCCGCCGAGGCGCACGCCCCGGACGGGCTGGTCGAGGCGTTCAGCGTCAAGGGCGCGCGCGGCTTCGCGCTCGCCGTGCAGTGGCACCCGGAATGGCAGCACCAGGACAACCCCCTGTCGTTGGCCATTCTCGAAGCGTTTGGCAAGGCTTGCGCCGCTCGTCGGGATCGACGCGGCTGAGACTTGCCCCAACACCCAAAAACTGAATCGCTACAAAGGAGGCAACCATGAGCGTTCTGAGCGAATGGCTGCGAGAACACCGAATTACCGAAGTGGAATGCGTGATTCCCGATTTCACCGGCATCGCGCGCGGCAAGATCGTGCCGAAAGAGAAGTTCAGCGAAGAGGAGGGGATGCGCCTGCCGGAAGTGGTGCTGGTGCAGACCGTGACCGGCGAGTACGCCGAAGGCATCTCTGCCGACACCGATCCGGACATGGTGCTGGTGCCGGACCCCAACACCATCCGCCTGGTGCCGTGGGCCAAGGACCCGGTGGCGCAGGTGATCCACGACTGCCTCCACTTCGACGGCTCGCCGGTCGAGCAGTCGCCGCGCCACGTGCTGCGCCGCGTGCTCAAGCTGTACGAGGACAAGGGCTGGGAGCCGGTGGTGGCGCCCGAGATGGAGTTCTACATCGTCGACGTCAACCGCGACCCGGACCTGCCGCTGCAGCCGCCGATCGGCCGCACCGGCCGCCCGGAAACCGGGCGCAAGGCGTACTCGATCGACGCCGTCAACGAGTACGACGACCTGTTCGAGGAAATCTACGACTTCTGCGACGCGCAGAACCTGGCGATCGACACCCTGATCCACGAGGTCGGCGCCTGCCAGATGGAGATCAACTTCCTGCACGGCAACCCGCTCGACCTGGCCGACCAGGTGTTCCTGTTCAAGCGCACCGTGCGCGAGGCGGCGATCCGCCACAACATGTACGCCACCTTCATGGCCAAGCCGATGGAGAGCGAACCCGGCTCGGCGATGCACATCCACATGAGCGTGGTCGACAAGCACACCGGCAAGAACGTGTTCTCCAACGCCGACGGCAGCCCGAGCGAGGCGTTCTTCCACAGCATCGGCGGCATGCAGAAGTACTTCCCACAGGTGATCGCGCTGTTCGCGCCGTTCGTCAACAGCTACCGCCGCCTGGTGCGCCACACCGCCGCACCGATCAACGTGCAGTGGGGCTACGACAACCGCACCTGCGGCATCCGCGTGCCGCACTCCAGCCCGGCCGGGCGCCGCATCGAGAACCGCCTGCCCGGTGTCGACTGCAACCCCTACATCGCGCTCGCCGCGACGCTGGCCTGCGCCTGGCTCGGCATCGTCGAGCAGCAGCAGCCGAGCGAGCCGCTGACCGGTGACGCCTACGGCCTGCCGTTCGCCTTCCCGCGCGGCCTCGACGAGGCCATCACCCAGTTGCAGCACTGCAAGCCGATCACCGAGGTGCTGGGGGAGAACTTCGTCAAGGCGTTCTGCGCCGTCAAGGAAGCCGAATACATCGAATACGCCCGCGTGATCAGCCCGTGGGAACGCAAGTTCCTGTTGCTGCACGTGTGAGAACGAGAAGGAGCGAATCATGAATCTGAATATGAACTTTGCCGAAGTACGCCAGGTCACGGAGCGCAAGGCCGGCCAGCGCAGCACGCGCGAGTGGCAGGCGCTGGACGCCGCGCACCATTTCCACCCGTTCTCCGACGCCGCCGCGCTCAACGCCCAGGGCAGCCGCGTGATCACCCACGCCGACGGCGTCTACCTGTGGGATTCGGACGGCAACAAGATCTTCGACGCCATGTCCGGCCTGTGGTGCGTCAACATCGGCTACGGCCGCGAAGAGTTGGCCGAAGCCGCGTACCGGCAGATGCGCGAGCTGCCGTTCTACAACACCTTCTTCAAGACCACCCACCCGCCGGTGGTGGAACTGTCGGCGTTGCTGGCCGAAATCGCCCCGGACGGCTTCAACCACGTGTTCTATACCAACTCGGGCTCCGAGGGGAACGACACCGTGATCCGCATGGTGCGCCACTACTGGGCGAGCCTGGGGCAGCCGCAGAAGAAGACCATCATCTCGCGCGTCAACGGCTACCACGGCTCCACCATCGGCGGCGCCTCGCTCGGCGGCATGACGTACATGCACGAGCAGGGCGACCTGCCGATTCCGGGCATCGCGCACATCGAGCAGCCCTACTGGTACGCCAACGGCGGCGACCTGACGCCGGAGGAATACGGCCTCAAGGCGGCGCGCGAGCTGGAGAAGAAGATTCTGGAACTGGGGGTGGAGAACGTCGCCGCCTTCATCGGCGAGCCGGTGCAGGGCGCCGGCGGCATCATCATCCCGCCGACCACCTACTGGCCCGAGATCCAGCGCATCTGCGACCAGTACGGCATCTTGCTGATCGCCGACGAGGTGATCTGCGGCTTCGGCCGTACCGGCCACTGGTTCGGCAGCCAGTACTACGGCATCCGCCCGCACCTGATGACGATCGCCAAGGGCCTGTCCTCGGGCTACCAGCCGATCGGCGGCGTGCTGGTGCACGACACGGTCGCCAAGGTGATCGCCGAGTCGGGCGACTTCAATCATGGCTTCACCTACTCGGGCCACCCGGTGGCCTGCGCCGTGGCGGCCGAGAACCTGAGGATCCTGAAGAACGAACGCATCATCGACAAGATGCGCGAGGACGTGATGCCGTACGCCCACCAGCTGTGGCACAACGCCTTCGACGACCATCCGCTGGTGGACGACGTGCGCACCCTGGGCTTCTTCTTCGCCGTGACCCTGGTCGAGGACAAGGCCCGCCGCCAGCGCTTCGCCAACGGCGGCGAGCTGGCGCTGCGCTGCCGCGACATCTGTTTCCAGAACAACCTGGTGATGCGCGCCACCGGCGACAGCATGATCTCGGCGCCGCCGCTCACCATGAGCCGTGCCGAGGCCAGGGAGTTCGTCGGCCTCGCCAAGAAGTGCCTCGACCAGCTCGCGCGCGAACTCGGTCGTCTGTAACCGCGGTCGGAGCGGGCCGACCATACCATCGATAACAGACGGCCCGTCCGATTCGCCTACTTGTCTACACAGGAGAAAACCATGCGCCAACGCATGTTCAACGTCATCGCTGCCGGGGTGCTGGCGGCGGCCGCCGTACCGGCCTTCGCCAACGGCAAGGTGCTCAACATCTACAACTGGTCGGACTACATCGCCCCGGACACGGTGAAGAACTTCGAGAAGGAAACCGGCATCAAGGTGCGTTACGACGTCTACGACTCGAACGAGGTGCTGCAGGCCAAGATACTCACCGGGCGTTCCGGCTACGACATCGTGGTGCCGACCAACGCCTTCCTCGCCAAGCAGATCAAGGCCGGCGTCTACCAGCCGCTCAACAAGGCCAAGCTCGCCAACTACAAGAACCTCGACCCGGAGGTGCTGGCGCAGGCCACCAAGTTCGACCCCAACAACGCCTACGCCGTGCCGTACTTCTACGGCATCAACACCCTGGCGATCAACGCCGGCAAGGTCAAGGCGGCGCTGGGTTCGACCCCGCTGCCGGCCAACGAGTGGGACCTGTTGTTCAAGCCCGAGTACGTCTCCAAGCTCAAGTCCTGCGGCGTGTCGGTGCTCGACAGCCCGGCCGAGGCGCTGCCGATCGCCGCGCACTACCTGGGCAAGAACCCCAACAGCAACGCCGACGCCGACTGGCAGGCTTCGGCCAACCTGTTCAAGCAGATTCGCCCCTACATCACGCGCTTCTCCTCGTCGGGCTACATCAACGAGCTGGCCAACGGTTCGCTGTGCCTGGTGCTGGGTTACGGCGGCGACCTCAACATCGCCAAGCGCCGCGCCGAGGAGGCCAAGAACGGCCAGGTGCTGCGCGTGCTGGCGCCCAAGTCCGGCGTGATGCTGTGGATGGACAGCATGGCGATTCCCAAGGACGCCGAGAACGTCGACAACGCGCTCGCCTTCATCAACTACGTGATGCGCCCCGAGGTGGCCGCCGCCAACGCCAAGGCGGTGAGCTACGCCACCCCGAACAAGGCCGCCAAGAGCCAGATCGAGAACAAGTTCCTGTACGACGCTTCGATCTACCCGACCGCTGAAATCCAGCAGAAGAGCTTCATCCAGCTGCCGCTCGAGGCCAAGACCCAGCGCCTGCAGACCCGTCTCTGGACCGAAGTGAAAACCCGCAAGTGAGCTGAAGGCGCGGCTGCCCGCCCACCCGTGCGCGGGCGGCCGACCCGGAGGGGAAGAATCGTGAACATGGCTGAATCGTCCTTGCACCAGGCCGCCAAGACGGCCGGTGCCAAGTCCTACCTGCAAATCGTCGACGTCGTGAAGAAATTTGGCGACAACACCGTCGTCGACCACATCAACCTGTCGATCGCGAAGAACGACATCTTCGCGCTGTTGGGCAGCTCCGGCTGCGGCAAATCGACGCTGCTGCGCATGCTCGCCGGCATGGAAACGCCGACCTCGGGCAAGATCATCCTCGACGGCGAGGACATCACCGCGCTGGCGCCGTACGAGCGCCCGATCAACATGATGTTCCAGAGCTACGCGCTGTTCCCGCACATGACCGTGGCGCAGAACATCGCCTTCGGCCTGAAGCAGGACCGCTTGTCGCGCAGCGACATCGCCGAGCGCGTCGAGCGCATGCTGGAGCTGGTGCAGATGAAGAAGTACGCGCACCGCAAGCCCTACCAGCTCTCCGGCGGCCAGCAGCAGCGCGTCGCCTTGGCGCGTTCGCTCGCCAAGCGCCCGAAACTGCTGCTGCTCGACGAGCCCTTGGGCGCGCTCGACAAGAAGCTTAGGCAGCAGACCCAGCTGGAACTGGTCAACATGATCGAACAGGTCGGCGTCACCTGCATCATGGTGACGCACGACCAGGAAGAGGCCATGACCATGGCCGGGCGCATCGGCATCATGTCCGAAGGCCAGCTGCTGCAGGTCGCCACCCCGGGCGAAATCTACGAGCACCCCAACTGTCGCTTCACCGCGGAATTCATCGGCGAAACCAACCTGTTCGGCGGCCACGTGGTCGAGGACGAGCCGGACCACGTCTGCATCCACTCCACCGAGCTGCCGCGCCCGGTGCGTGTCGGCCACGGCATCACCGGCACCATGGGCATGCCGGTGTGGCTGTCGCTGCGTCCCGAACGCGTCGGCGTGTCGCGCCGCCAGCCGGTGGCCAGCGGTAACTGGGCGGCCGGCACGGTGGGCGACATCGCCTACCTCGGCGGTTTCTCGATCTTCCACGTGCGCCTCGACTCCGGCAAGGTGGTCAAGGCCAGCGTGCCCGCCACGCACTGGCGGGAAGAGGCGGCTCCGACCTGGAACGAGCCGGTATTCGTCAGCTGGACTGACAACGACGCCGTGGTGCTGACGCAATGATGAGCCGACTCCTTTCGCTGCGGGATTCCCGCGAAGCGACGGCGCGCACCGCGCGCCGGTCCGCCTGGTGGCAGCGCGCCCTGCCGCGTGGTCAATCGCTGGTGACGGCGATTCCCTACGGCTGGCTGCTGCTGTTCTTCCTGGTGCCGTTCCTGTTCGTGCTGCAGATCAGCTTCTCCGACGTCGAGATCGCCTCGCCGCCGTACCGGGCGCTGCTGTCGCGCGCCGAGGACGTGGTGAGCCTCGTGCTCAACTTCGGCAACTACCGGTACATTTTCGGCGATCCGCTGTACTTCGACGCCTACTTGAGCTCGCTCTACATGGCCGGGGTGACCACGCTGATCTGCCTGGTGGTGGGCTACCCCATCGCCTACACCATCGCGCGCGCGCCGGAGGCCAAGCGCAACACGCTGTTGATGCTGGTGATGCTGCCGTTCTGGACCTCGTTCCTGGTGCGCGTCTACGCCTGGATGGGGATCCTCGACAACGAGGGCCTGCTCAACCAGGCACTGCTGTCGCTCGGGCTGATCGGCGAGCCGCTGCAGCTGATGCACACCCAGCTCTCGGTGCAGATCGTGATGGTGTACGCCTACCTGCCGTTCATGATCCTGCCGCTGTTCTCCAACCTGGTGAAGCTCGACGGGCGTCTGCTGGAGGCGTCGGCCGACCTCGGCTGCCGGCCGTGGCAGACCTTCCTGCGCGTCACCCTGCCGCTCTCCAAGAACGGCGTGATCGCCGGCTCGATGCTGGTGTTCATCCCGGCGGTGGGCGAGTTCGTGATCCCGGAACTGGTCGGCACGCCCGAGTCGCTGATGATCGGCAAGGTGCTGTGGATGGAGTTCTTCGACAACAACAACTGGCCGATGGCGGCGTCGGTGACCATCGTCATGGTGGCGCTGTTGATCGCACCCATCGTCTACCTGCACAAGCGCGAGGAGAAGGCGCTGGCGCGGGCGGCCCAACGCTAGGAGGCAGATCATGCAAAACAAAGACATCAGCGGTTTCGGCAAGCTCACGCTCGGCGCCGGGCTGGCCTTCCTGTATGTGCCGATCCTGATCCTCATCGTGTACTCGTTCAACGCCTCCAAGCTGGTGACAGTGTGGGCCAGCTTCTCGACCCACTGGTACGGGGTGCTGTTCAACGACGACGCGGTGGTCTCGGCGTTCGGCCTGAGCCTCAAGATCGCCTTTCTCTCGAGCGCGATGAGCGTGGTGCTGGGCACCATCGCCGGCCTGGTGCTGGCGCGTTTCGGCCCGTTCAGGGGCAAGAGCCTGTTCGCCGGCATGCTCACCGCGCCGATGGTGATGCCCGAGGTGATCACCGGCTTGTCGATGCTGCTCCTGTTCGTCGAACTGCAGCAGTGGTTCGGCTTCCCGGCCGAGCGCGGCATGCTGACCATCTGGGTCGGCCACGTCACCCTGTGCATGGCCTACGTCACGGTGGTGATCCGCTCGCGCCTGGTGGAGATGGACCGCTCGGTGGAAGAGGCGGCGATGGACCTGGGGGCGCGCCCGTTCAAAATCTTCTTCCAGATCACGCTGCCGATCATCGCGCCGGCGATCGCGTCGAGCTTCCTGCTGGCGTTCACGCTGTCGATCGACGACCTGGTGATCACCGCCTTCCTGTCCGGGCCGGGCTCGACCACGCTGCCGCAGCTGATCTTCTCGCGCGTGCGCCTGGGGCTGAACCCGGAGATCAACGCGCTGGCGACCATGACGGTGCTGGTGGTGACGCTGCTGGTGGTCGGCGCCAACCGCATGATGGTGAAGGCCGAGCGGCGCCGCGCCCGGCTCGCCGCCGCCTAGAGCCGCTAGCAAAACCCTCTTGGCGTTGTGCGCTCGCGTGCGAATCTCTCGCAGAGATTCGCCCAGCAAGCACTTGCCGTACTACTTGTATGTAGCTTCGCAGAAACTTCGGCTACGCCTCGTTTTCTTCGGCCGCGCGCCTAGCCAAGACCGTTGCACTGGGTTTTGTTAGTGGCTCCACAACAGGGGGTTGCTCCACCCGTGCGCGGCCCGGCGCCGCCGCGGGTTTTTCTATTCTTTCTTGAGGAGGAGTCATGTTCGGGTCTTTGCAGTTTGCCGGTCAGGAACACGTCGATTCCTGGTACGCCGCCAGCGCCGGCCCGCTCACGCCCAGGCCGCGCCTGCGCGAATCGCTTTCGGCCGACGTGTGCGTGCTCGGCGCCGGCTACACCGGCTTGTCGGCCGCGCTGGAGCTGGCCGAACGCGGCTACCGCGTGGTGGTGCTGGAGGGCGCGCGGGTGGGGTGGGGCGCCTCCGGCCGCAACGGCGGCCAGGTGCTGTCCGACCTCGCCTGCGGCATGAATCCAGTGCGCGACGCCCTCGGCCAGGAGGCCGCGCGCGAAATATGGAACATGACGCGCGAGGCGGTCGCCCTGGTGGGCGAGCGCTGCACCAAGTACGCCATCGACGCCGAGCTGGTGTGGGGCTATTTCCACGCCGCGCTCAAGGCGCGCCAGCTGCGCGAGCAGGCGGCCTGGCAGGAGGAGGCGGCGCGCCGCTACGGCTACGACCGCTTCCAGCTGATCGGCAAGGAGCGCCTGCCGGAGATGGTCAACACCGCGCGCTACGTCGGCGGCCTGTTCGAGCCCGACGCCGGCCACCTGCACCCGCTAAAGTATGCACTGGGGCTGGCACGCGCCGCCGAGGCCGCCGGGGTGCGCATCTTCGAGCACAGTGCCGTGGGGGAGATCGTGCCGGGCACCACGGTACGGGTGAAGGTTGGGCGGCACGAGGTGCGCGCCGAGTCGCTGGTGCTGGCCGGCAACACCTACCTCGGCAGGATGGTGCCAGAGCTCGACAGCAAGATCATGCCGGTCGGCACCTACATCATCGCCACCGAGCCGCTCGGCGCAGCGCGCGCCCGCGCGCTGATCCCGAAGAACCTCGCGGTGTGCGACGCCAACTTCGTGCTCGATTACTTCCGCTGCACGCGCGACACCCGCCTGCTGTTCGGCGGCCGTGTCAGCTACACCGGCATGACGCCGCTAGGGCTCCGAGACGCCATGCGCCGCAGCATGCTCAAGGTGTTCCCCAGCCTCGCCGACGTCAAGGTCGAGTACGACTGGGGCGGTTTCGTCGACATCACCATGAACCGCGCGCCGCACTTCGGCCGGCTGCGCCCGAACATCTTCTTCGCCCAGGGCTTCTCCGGCCACGGCGTGGCACTCACCGGGCTCGCCGGCAAGCTCATGGCCGAGGCGATCCACGGCGAGCCCGAGCGATTCGACCTGTTCGCACGCCTGTCGCATCGCCGCTTCCCGGGCGGCACGCTGCTGCGCACGCCGGCATTGCTGCTGGCCACCAGCTACTACCGCCTGCGCGACTGCCTCTGACCTCCCCCCGGCTGGCTGCGGCCTGACGGACCGCATGCATCATGCGGTTTCGACCGACGCGCCAGCCGATCCCTCGCGGGCGCCTGAGCGTGGCACCGATGCTGGATGGGCGCTACCAATCAGGAAAATCGTTGAGTATCCGTGGTTTGTTTTGCCTGAATTCAGGCTGTAGCACTTGACGATGCACCAAAGTAAAAGCCGCCCCCGGGGCGGCTTTCTTGTCATTTGTCCGGCTGGGCGCGTTGCCGATATGCCGACGCTGCTTCTGCCCCCATCTGTTCTGTCAATCCTGTGGTGCAGGGCTGAGTGCTCCGCGTACCGTCTCCTCGTTCAGCGCCGCCGAGCACAGTTCGATGAAGCGATAGGCGTAGCTACGCAGATAGTGGCCGCGGCGGATCGCAATGCGCGAGGTCTGGTGGCCGAACAGTGGCGGCGAGTCCACTTCGGCCACGCCGTGATCGCGTTGCGCGTCGACCGCCATTGAGGCGACGATGCCCACCCCCATTTCCAGCTCGACGTAGGTCTTGATCACGTCGGCGTCGAGTGCCGCCATCACCACGTCCGGCACCAGCCCGGCCTCGGCGAAGGCACGGTCGATCTGGGCGCGGCCGGTGAAGCCTTCGTGATAGGTGACCAGCGGGTAGTCGGCCAGCGCCTCCAGCGTCAGCGGCTTGACGCCGTGCAGAGGGTGCTCCGGCGGTGCGATCACCGTGTGGTGCCAGCTGTAGTAGGGGAAGGACACCAGTTCCGGCACTTCCGAGATGGCCTCGGTGGCGATGCCGATGTCGGCCTGGCCGTCCAGCAGCAGCCGCACCAGTTCGTCCGGGCTCGCCTGCAGCAGCACCAGGTGTACCTTGGGGAAGGCCTTCTTGAACGCCGTCACTACCTTGGGCAGGGCGTAGCGCGCCTGGGTGTGGGTGGTGGCGATGGTGAGCTGGCCCTGGTCGCGCTGGCTGTACTGTTCGGCCAACCTTTTGACGTTGCCGGCGTCGAGCAGCATGCGCTCGACGATGGTCAGCAGCTCCTTGCCCGGGTCGGTCAGGCCGAGGAAGCGTTTGCCCTTGCGCACGAACAGCTCGACGCCCAGCTCGTCCTCCAGGTCCTTGATGTGCTTGCTGACACCCGATTGCGAGGTGAACAGCGCGTTGGCGACCTCGGTCAGGTTGAAATTCTGACGCACCGTCTCGCGGATGATGCGAAGTTGCTGAAAGTTCATCGTTGTCCTGCCGTTTCGTTCTGGGCGAACACCCGCAACGCGCGTGGCGGTTGCCATGCCGACTGGCGTTGCTGTTCATCCGCGCCGGGTTTGGCCGGGGTGTTCGACGTCGTATTGTTCGGGTTGCTGCTGATCGGAAGCGGGGTGACTTCCTACACCGCGTTGTTGCGATGAAGATCCCCGAGCCGTATTCGCCGTCGGCATGGGAGGCTTCCTTAATAACCTAAACAAGCATAAATGCAACTTCATTATTCCAAAAATAATGAATTATTCGTTGCTTATTCGATTTCCCAAGAAGGAAATCGGGCCTGCTTATAACTGGAATGGCTACGGCGGACGAAAAACACGCCGGGCTGACGATGCGGCGTGGGAGGGGCGGCCCGTTGGACGCGGCCGCGGTGCGATGGTGCATCCGGTACGGGCGCGGTGACGCCGGGAGCAGGCAGGGTGCTGACCGGCGTGCTCACGTAGCTATGGGTCGATCAGAAAGGCTTGTCACCCAGAATCGTCGCCCGATGCATGATGCGATGAACGGGGCGATAGTCATCCACCGCATAGTGTTGGGTCACGCGGTTGTCCCAAAAGGCGACATCACCCTCTTGCCAGCGCCAGCGCACGCTGTATTCCGGCTTGGCAAAGTGGTCGAACAGGAAGCGCAGCACAGCGGCGCTTTCCGCCGGCTCCAGTTCGTTGATGCGGGTGGTGAAACCATCGCTGACGAACAGCGCCTTCTTGCCGCTCACCGGGTGGGTGCGGATCACCGGGTGGGTCACCGGTGGAGTGGTGCGGCGGGTTTCCTCGTAGCGCGCCAGCGCTTCCGGCGTATTACCGAAGCGCTCCAGCGGGAACGACTTGGTGAAGTCGTGGGTGGCCGTCAGCCCGTCCAGCAACTGCTGGAAGTGGGGCGACAGCGCTTCGTAGGCCGCGGTGCCGCTGGCCCAGAGCGTGTCGCCGCCGTAGGGCGGCAGCTTGCGTGCCGCCAGCACCGAGCCCAACGGCGGGGTGTCGATGAAGGTGACATCGGTGTGCCAGATGGCGTTGTCGCGCAGGTCGTTCTGCGCGGTGTCCAGCACCATGATCTGCGGGATGTCGTCGATCTTGGGGTAGATCGGATGCACGTGCAGATCGCCAAACCAGGCGGCGAAATCGCGCTGCTGCGGTGGAGTGATGTTCTGTTGGCGGAAGAACAGCACCTGGTATTCCAGCAGAGCGGTGCTGATGACCTCGCGAAGCGCTGCGGTCAGCGGCCGCGCCAGATCGATACCTGCCACCACGGCACCGATGGCCGGCGACAGGCGGGTAAACGTCAGACTCATGGGATAATCCTTTCTTTACAAAGCCTTGCCGTGCCACGGCGTCAGTACACGTTGCAGGCGGCGCAGGCCCAGCTCCAGCACAAAGGCCACCAGGGCGATGGCGATGATGCCCAGCACGACGATATCGGTACCCAGAAACTGGGCGGCGGACTGGATCATGAAACCCAGGCCACGGGTGGCGGCGATCAGCTCGGCCGCCACCAGCGTCGACCAGCCCGCGCCCAGTCCGATGCGGATGCCCGTGAGGATGTCCGGCAGCGCGCCCGGTAGAATCACATGGCGCAGCAGTTGGCCGCGGCTCGCGCCCAGCGACAGCGCGGCCTGCTGGCGTATGCTATGCACGCTGGCCACGCCATGCGTGGTGGCGATCAGCACCGGCGCCAGAATCGCCAGGAAAATGAGCAACACCTTGGACACCTCGCCAATGCCGAACCAGATCACGATCAGCGGCAGGTAGGCCAGCGGCGGCAGCGGGCGATAGAACTCGATGATCGGGTCCAGCCAGTGGCGCAGCAGCGGAAACACGCCAATCAGGATACCCAGCGGCACACCGATGCCGACTGCCGCCAGCAGCGCCAGCAGCATGCGCTGCAGACTGGCCAGCAAGTGCTGCTGCAGGGTGGCCTCCATATAGCCCTGCACCACGAGCGACTGCAGCTTGGTCAGTACCGCGGCGGGCGAGGGCAGAAACAGCGCCGGAACCAGCCCGCTGGCACTCAGCGCCCACCACAACAGCAACAGGCTGCCGATGCTCAGGCTGCTCCACTGCCAGGGGGCAAGAGGGCGGATGCCCCAAGTACGTTGCCGTGCGGCCGGCGCCGTCGGCACCGGCAGAACATGCTCTTGCTGGCTCATCAGGCGGCCTCCTCGTGCTGTGTCCGGGTCAGGCTGGCCAGCAGTTCCTCCCGCAGGGTGATGAACTCGGGGTCGGACTTGATGGCCCGCACGCTTTCGCCGGCGAGGAAGCGCTGACTGAAGGTGGGCCGCAGGTACTGCACGATGCGCCCCGGCCCCGGCGACATCAGTACCAGGCTGGTGGCGAGGAACAGCGCTTCTTCGATGTCATGGGTAATCAGGAACACGCCGCGTTGCGAGCGCTGCCACACATTCAGCAGCAGTTGCTGCATCTGCTCGCGGGTAAACGCATCCAGCGCGCCGAACGGCTCGTCCATCAGCAACACGCGGGACTGGCTGGCCAGCGCACGGGCAATACCCACCCGCTGGCGCATGCCGCCGGAGAGCTCCCATACCCGTTTGCCGCCGGCATCGGCCAGGCCGACCTGCTGCAGCGTGTCGGCCACGATGGCAGCACGTTGTGCCGCCGGCACACCCTGCAGTTTCAGGCCGAAGGCCACGTTGCCGGCCACGTCCAGCCAGGGCAGCAAGCCGTCGTTCTGAAACACCACCGCGCGCTCGGCGCCCGGGCCGCTGACCGGCTTGCCGTCAAACTGCACCGTACCGTGCGTGGGGGCGATAAAGCCCGCCAGCACATTCAGCAAGGTGCTCTTGCCGCAACCGGACGGCCCCAGCGCCACCAGTAATTCGTCCGGCGAGAGGCCCAACGAAACCTGCTGCAAGGCAGGCAGCGGCTGGCCCGGGTAGTGGACTGTCAGTTTGTCTACCTGCAACAGGCTCATGACGTCTCCCGCTCAGCGCAGTGCTGCGTTGATGAACTGGTTGGTCACGTACGAGCTGTAGTCGGCCTGCAGGCTGTCCACCTTACCCTGCGATTTCAGGAACACCGAGGTATCGCTGACCGCCTTCACGAACGGTTTTTGCAGCAGCGCGCTCTGTTCTTTCAGCGACGGGTAGACGTTGCCCGGCAGTAGCGCCGTGACTTCTTCCGGCTTGCTGCCGGTGAGGCGGGCGATCTTCTCCACGTTGGCCGGGTTGCTGGCAAAGCCTTTCGGATCCTTGTTGTAGCGATCGAATACGCCACCCGTCACTTTCACGAATTGCTTGAGAAAATCCGGATTTTTCTGGGCGAAGTCCTGGCGCACGATCCACAGATCGTAGGTGGGTGCGCCCCATTTGCTGACTTCGGCCGAGCTGGTCAGCACCTTGCCGCTGGCTTTCACCTTACCAAGCGCCGGCTCCCAGACATAGGCACCATCGATGTCGCCACGCTGCCAGGCCGCCGCTATCTCACTCGGGCGCAGATTGAGGATGTTCACCTTGCCGGCATCGACTTTCCAGTGTTTGAGCGCGGCCAACAGGCTGTAGTGGGTGGTGGATACATACGGCACGGCAATCTTCTTGCCGACCAGATCGGCCGGCTTGTTGATGCCGCTGCCGTTGCGCACCACCAGCGCTTCCGATTCCCCGATCACGCCGGTAACCAGAAAGGTCTGGATCGGCAGGCCACGGCTCGCGGCAGCGGCCAGCGGGCTGGAGCCGATATTGCCGATGGGCACGTCGCCTGATGCCACGGCGGCGATGACTTCGGCGCCACTTTCAAATTTGCGCCAGTTAATCTTCTTGCCAGTGGCTTTCTCGTAGTCGCCATCGGCCTGGGCCACTTTGGATGGGTCGACCCCGGTCTGGAAAGCGATGGTCACGGCATCTTCGGCATGGGCGAAACTGGCGGCCAGGGCGAGGGAAACCAGCAGCGAGGTAAGGATAGGGCGAGTCATGGCAATCTCCGGCGAGGTGTGAGTCAACGATGGAGCGATTAAATGACAAACCCTTCAGCCTGAGAAATGAATAAATCTGCGTTCGTTATTTGATTGGGCCGGAATAATTAATGAGCAATCGATATAAGGCACCAATGGCTTGCCGAGGCTTATCCGAAATAATGATGCAGTTATCGGTTTTATATATAAATACACAGACCGAAACCCAATATAAGTAATCACGCATAACTAAATTTGAGTTCTGTGCCAACCCTATCCAGCAAGTCGGTCACCTTGCTTTTCAATTCGGTGGCACCCCATGTCTTACATCGTCGCCAGTGGTATTTGGCTTGTTTCCAGAGCTGCTCGATCAGGTTCAGCTCTGGGCTATAAGCTGGCAGAAAGCAGAGATGAAACCCATGATCCAGCAACCAGACATCACGTTTATCTTCTCTGATGGCGGCGTGCATCCGCGCGTTATCCAGGATCAGCAAGGTCGGCCGCTCACGACTGGATCGCTCAGCCAAACTCTGCAAAAAGACCTCAACCTCTTGCTTGCGCACGGTCTGTTCATGGGCCACGTAAT
>NZ_FXAG01000012.1 GCF_900177275.1 Pseudogulbenkiania subflava DSM 22618 | reverse complement strand
TTGAGCGTCATGCTGCCGATAGCCGCCCCTTCTGGATTCAAAACAATGGTATAGATACCCGCTACCGGCAGGGTCAGTAGGTCTGTCAGGTTGCCTCCCCCCCAACAGCACGCTTGGTAGATAACCCCGTTGCTGGTGCTGGCCGATCCATCCGCTGCGGGCTTGTAGATGAAGACATCCACCCACCCTGTGTAGGTCGAACTGGTGGATTGCAAGGCCACTCGCTGCCCCACGCTGCCGCTGAAGGTAAGGTTGGCATTCTGACCCGCGACTGTGGTCGTGACGGTGACCGGCGGCCCGTCCACCGTGATCGTTCCCGTAACATCCGAAGGAACACTGGGAAGGACAAACGTCATGCTGCCTGTCTGGTTGTTCACCGGGTTGATGAAGAGCGTATACGTCCCCGAGTAAGGAAGTATAGGGGGAGGGTCAATCAGGCTGCCCACGCCCATGCAGCCCGAATACACAGTACTACCATCCGGGCGGGTAAGCTGAACGTTGACACAGCTGGCAAAGCTCATGCTGTTGACCTGCAGACCAACTCGTTGGCCTGCTATGGCATCGAACAGGATCAGGGCTTTCTTCCCGGCACTACCGATGGTCACCGTCTTGGTATCGCCGATCGCTATACGATCCGCCACCTCAATGTCAGATGTTGCATAGGGAGTCGGCACCACGTAGAAATCCTGCGTGCTGACGGCCTTCCCATAAGGCGTTGCCACGGAAACCTTACCCGAGGTGGCATTAGCCCCAATGCTGGTGGCCAAGCTGCTTGCCGTCGCGGACGTGACTACTGCCGGGCGGGTGTTGAACTCTACGTTGTTGTTGTTCGGAACCGTTTGGAAGTGGCTCCCGGAGATGGTCACAGCAGTGCCGACTGGGCCGATGGTAGGGGCGATGCTGGTAATGGCTGGGGCATTCGAATCGGACACGGTAAATGGTGTGCTGCTCGTCGCGCTGCCATTCGGTGTCACCACGTTGATGGGGCCCGTGGTGGCCCCAGCGGGAACCTGGGCAACGAGCTGTGTCGAGCTAGCCGTACTGACGACGGCGTTCGTCCCATTAAATTTGACCGTATTCTGGTTTGGCGTAGTGCTGAACCCCGTTCCAGAGATTGTCACCGTACTTCCGACCGGGCCGTTGTTGGGGGTGAACTCGATGATCGCGACTTGGCCAACGGCGGTCCTCCCAATCGAAACGATATTGCCCAGGGCATCGTAGTTATACGTTGCGGTGGAGCCAATGCCATCAGTGAGCCCGACTAGCCGCCCCAACTCGTCATAGGTCAGGTTGATGGGACCATTGTTGAAGGGGGGATTGACGGTGATCGTTACTGCGGAAGAAGTCGTACTGGCCCCCGCGTTGTCGGTCGCCTTGGCAGTCAGGGTGTAGCTGCCTTCCCCGACATTATTCCAGACGGTACTGTACGGTGCCGTTGTACTGGTTCCCAGCAACGTAGTGCCATTGAAAAACTCAACCTTGGTGACGGTGCCATCCTGATCCGACGCCGTAGCTGTGAGGGTGATTGTAGCAAGTGCGGTAAACGTGGCACCGTTGGCCGGGGCCGTCAGGCTGACCGACGGCGCTTTGTTCGGGCCGGCAAAGACCATGGGAGCGAAGCCGGTGGCCAGCATGAGCGCACACACCAACCGCCACAGCCCCCATCCGGAGAGAATGCCCCACCGCCTCATGATGCGGCCATGACCGTCAGCTCCGTCCCTCCCCCTCACCGGAAGTGCTTGCCAAGCGCATCTCGAGACACAGAGGGAAAACAGCCCAAGAAAAGACAGAGCCATTTGCAAGGAAAGCCAAGTGTCGAATTTCAAATGCGGGAATGTGTGCCAGGAGGCTTCGCTTGCCTTGCGGTCGTCCGTCTCGTGGGTACAACCGCCACTATCAGGCTCGCACAATTGACCATCGGCGTGGGGCGCCATAGGACCTCCCGAATTCTTCGTTCTTTTTCGGACAGCTGGAGGGTGATCGCAGACTTGGCCTGCAAGTATTGACTTAGGCTTAGCCCAATAGAATTTACAAGTCAAATAAGATTGACTAATGAAATTCGGGTATGAAGGAGGCAGTCCATCCCTGTTCTTGGTATCGACGATGCGCCGCCGAAGCCGACGGCATTACGACGATGGAGGAAGGGTTTCACTGCTGAGTGACTTCAGGAAGTCGACCAGATCGGATTTTTCTTGGGGGGTGAGGATCAGGGGGCGCCCAGTCTCAATGCCCCGGTAATAGATTTCCCGCTCCACCGCCTCGAATAGTGTGGGCACACTGCCGTCGTGCATGTATGGTGCCGTGTTGGCCACGTTGCGAAGACTGGGCGTTTTGAACCGGCCAATATCCGCAGGGTTGAACGTGACCATGAAGCGCCCGAGTTCTGCCATCTCCCCGTCACTGATAATCGCCTGGTCCACCGGTTGGCCCCGCCCTCGTGCGACACCCAGTACCATGTCTGCCAGCCGAGGTTCGATTTTGGGAAACCCCACCCCCAGGCGGTGAAATCCGTTATCGGTAAAGAGTGCGTATTCAGGTCCTACGACATGACAGGTTGCACACTGCGCCCGCCCACGGAACAAGGCCAGGCCACGCCGGGCCGACTCAGACAGAGCCTCCCCTTGCCCGGCATACAGATAGCGATCGAACGGCGAGTTGCCGGCAACCAACGTGCGGACGAAGGCGGCCAAGGCTTGAGCAACATGGTCGATCGTAAGGTGGCTAGGACGAATACCAAAGGCGCGCCGGAAATCACCCGGGTAGCGGGTGTTCGCCTGGATGATCCGCAGCACCTGATCATGGTCGGTCAAGCCGTGCTCACGCGGATTGACGAGGGGATCCTTGGCCTGCTCCTCCAGCGAGGCGCGCCGACCGTCCCAGAATTGACTGGTCAGGTAGGCGGCATTGAGTAGGCTTGGTGTATTGCGTGAGCCAATACGCCCGCCAATGCCTTTGGCCAAGGGCCGCCCGTCAGCAAAGGCCTTTTCGGCCTGATGGCAACTGGCACAGCTGATGGAGCCGTCTCCGCTGAGACGTTTGTCGTTGAACAATGTTTTGCCCAACGCAATTTTTGCAGGCGTCTGCGGATTGGCGGATGGTGCGGGCACAGGGGGCAAGCCCAACAATGTCGTTTCTTGGGCTAGGCAAAAAGGGATGACCAAGACAAGTCTGACCCACAGTATCCGTCGCACAAAACAGACCTTGACCATACCCCCCCTCTTTGAAATGCATTTCTCCATCACAAAGTCACAGGGTGCGGACGAGCCGTTTCCTCCCCTGACGTGGCTGGCCAGCCATGCCACTGTTCCCTCATTATCATAGTGCGGCATTCTGGGCCCGGCGTTTCAATAACGATTAGGACTTCGTCGGAATTACGCGGGAGCTGACTCCGCTCCCGCCAGGAAGGTGCTTGATGTAGGAGTAATGACAAAATCAAGAAAGCCATGGCAGACCATGGCAATGCCCCACCTATATCACCATGGCTCCAACTCCTTGTAATTAGCTTTGGTCTGCCTGAAGCTTCCGCATGGACTCGCCCCTCAGCTCGATCCTGTGTGCACTGTGAACCAGCCGGTCCAAAATGGCGTCGGCCAAGGTGGGCTCCCCCAGATAGTCATGCCAGCGATTAACCGGGAGCTGAGCAGTAATCAGCAAGGCGACACACCCCAGCCGATCATCAATGATTTCTAGCAGGTCCTGTCGCATCATCGCCGTCAAGGGCGAGAGCCCCCAATCGTCCAGGATCACCAGTTTCATTCTACCCAGCCCAGCCCGTAGTGTCGGCAGGCTGCCATCCTCCCTGGCGATCTCAAAGGACTCCAGTAATCGGCTAAAACGGTGGTATTGGACAGGGAAACCCTTTCGGGCAGCTTGCTGGCCCAAGGCACATGCCAACCATGTTTTGCCGGCACCGGTTGGCCCAGTGATAATCAGACACTGGTTACGCTGCACCCAGTCGCACCCGAGCAGGGTCTGGAGTTGCTGTCGATCCAGCCCTCGGCTGGCACGGTAGTCAATCGCCTCGGGGGAGGCCAATACTTTCAGCCGAGCTGCTTTCAGTAAGCGTGCAAGTCGCCGATTATCACGAGCCAGACGTTCCGCTTCCACCATCAGGGCCAAGCGGTCGTCGAAGGTTAATGCCTGAAGAGAGGGATTGTCCTGCTGATGCAGTAGGCTTTCGACCATACCGTGCAGCCTAAGCTGGCGCATGATGTCGATGGTCTGTTCAATTAGCATCATCGCTCTCCTCTCGGCTGATTTGCGAGGGCGGAGGGGTCTCGGTGTAGTAGTCCGGACCTCTCACATTGGTGTGAAATGGCAGACTACCCGACCGTTCCAGCCTCTGCTGGCGGCGGTAACGTCCGGTACCCAACAGGGAGCGCACGCTGGCGATGGTCAATGAGCGGATTTCTATCGCCCGTTTGGCAGCCGATTCCAGTTCCTCTGCACCATAGCGACGCGCCAGTTTCGCCAGCTGATCACAGGCATTCAGACTGAGCAAGGGAGATTTGCTGGTTATCTGATGGCAGCTTCTGGGGAGATCAAATGGGCACTTCCGACCCGTTGCAGGCATTCGACGGAGCAAAGAGAAAGACCGCTTTACACCACCAAGCAGTCGCAGTTAGATCGTCGCCAGAAGCACACCCCACGCGAATTGCAATAAGTCCGCGTCTGGCTGCCAGCGGCAAGGCGCTTCGGCTATATTTTAGCCCTCGCCCCGGATGGGGTAACAGAAGTGAAAATTGATCATGACCTACACAAACGTCTGGGCATACCTCAAAAATGTCCCGAATATCGTCGGAATACTTGCCACCTTTGTAGGGGTACTTCTCACCATTGCCGGCTCCCTGATTGCTGCTCTTATTGCCGCGCGGGTGAGCCTGCGAAATGCGAAGAGAACACTTGCCCAGGGGCAAGACACCCTAGCAGTCCAGCGGCTCGTTACCAATCGTGCTACCGCGTCCTTTATCGCAGACAAGCGCCAGAAATGGATTGATGAATTGCGCTCGGATGTCGCCACCCACCTTGCGCAGTCTCAGGAAGTCGTGTGGAAGTGGGACGCACTGCGAGCGAGGATCCAGGAAATAAAGAACGACCAGCTTCTGACAAAAGAGGAGCAGATCCGGACCATGACGTCTGCAAGACATGAGTTCTCGAAGTCGAATGGCGAACTTGATCGACAGCACCAAGAGCGTCATATTCGCTTACGGCTTCGGCTCAACCCCAAAGAGCCAGACCACATCACGTTGCGACACTACCTCAACGACATCCGCAAGAATATGACTGCAGTCGCAAGTGCCCAGGTTCAGGAAATGGGCTCGACAGCGGTGTACATTATCGCGATGCAAGAACTGGTGCAACAGTCGGAGGAATTGACCCAAACAATCCTCAAGACAGAATGGACGCGAGTGAAACAGGAGGTCGCATATCCTGAGGAGACGTTGTCGAAAATCCCTTTGCCTTCAGCCGTGAACTGAACTGCGATACGCCGACCAGCATAAGGACCGGCAGAGCTCGTAGCCCGTGCGAAGCGCATCTGTTGCATGACAGACCCTGTCCTGGCCTTGACTGGTGCGTAGACGGTTCTTATAGACGGCGGTGTGCTTAACCTGGGCATCGGGAGTCACTTGGCAGCATCCCGCCAGGAACGACCCGTCGCCAGCTCGGGAAAAGCACATTCGCTTGTCCGCTTCTCACTACTGAAGGGACATTGACTAAAATTGGCCAGCAGAAGATGGTTCCGCCATAGCAGTAAATCAGTGGGCCTGAGTCTAATTCGATCTCATGTGCAAAATGTTTTATTCATTTTTGATATGCTAGTGGTTTGTCACCATCCCGCTTAACCCCCCCAATGAAACAGACTCTCTGTCCATATTCCGTTAAGCCGCTTGCTGAAATTTCCAATACGAATGGGGAGCATATCCTGCCCTACGCATTCGGCGCCCCAGAGAGTTTCACCGTTCCCGCCGACGAAGCGGAGAACACAAAGATGAACGAACTCATCGACTCCCCTGCAATAAATGACCCGCTCATGCGCTTACTTGCCGCTACGCAGGGAGTTAAATCCCGCTCCGGATTCGTCAGTGCAAAGCTTGAGGGAGTGGTCACCAGTAGCGGTGAGGAGGTGGTAGCGACTCTCGGACAAGCAGGGGTCAATGTCCGCTTTACGAAACCGGTCGATGTTGATGAAAACGGTGTTGTTAAGGGCGTCCGTGGTTTCGGAGACGCCACCGAAAAACTCATGAAGCAATTCCAGCAGGACAACGCCCGCAAAGGCCGACAGGTCGAAGTCGGCGAGACGGTATCAGAGCCGAATCCGCAGCTCTCTCTCAGCTTGGAGGGCAACCTCAAGATCATCCACAAAGAGATCAGAAAAATTGCGTACCTGATGACCGTCTGTATCTTTGGCGACGACGCCATTCAGTCTCGTAGCGGTGAAATTTATCGTGCGGCTATCCACGCCGAAACTGAAGATATGATTCGGGCTACCGGCTTGGGCGGAGGTACGAATATTGACATCATCCCTACTCTGGCACGTGCAAGGCCCAATGAACATGCGCTAACCTGTTTTCGAATGGGCAACAAAATAATTTCTGCGGTAATTCTTTTCGGA
Source organism: Pseudogulbenkiania subflava DSM 22618 (assembly GCF_900177275.1). Lineage (GTDB taxonomy): Bacteria > Pseudomonadota > Gammaproteobacteria > Burkholderiales > Chromobacteriaceae > Pseudogulbenkiania > Pseudogulbenkiania subflava. The sequence goes on along the minus strand of NZ_FXAG01000012.1, from coordinate 124,246 downwards.
TCTATTGCCGGCTTCTGCATTACCCCAGCAGATGGTTTTTCGGCCACGGAGCTGGAGGGTGAAGTAGTCATCATTGATGCTAGGACGAGCACGCTAACCCGTACCCCCTACAATAAGTGGCTCTTGGAATACATACAGACACAAGAGTTCGTGCAGGCGATGGCTAAGGCAACCAACATGCAGGCACAAAAGAAATGATAGTTCTGTTAGCCAAGATACGGACCTACAAGTCCAGTTTCTGAATGTCAAGTTCTCCTCTAGTAGCCGACATCGTCTCAACCGGGGAGATCGTTCATTAAGACCGACAAGCGATCCTGCAGCTACTCCAGTTTCAACTCCCGTTGGTTACCATGAAATGAAAAATGGCCTCCAAACCTGGAGGCCATTTGCTAAGCTGAGTGCAGAGCGCAGAATCCCAAAAATCTAGAAAAGTGGGAAAAATCTAGATATTCGTGGGATCCTACATGTTTACACATCAATATTCCGCGCAATCAGCGCATTCCCCTCAATGAACGCCCTACGCGGTTCGACGTTGTCGCCCATCAGCGTAGTGAACACGTCGTCGGCGCCCATCACGTCTTCGATCTTCACCTTGAGCAGGCGGCGCACGGTCGGGTCCATGGTGGTTTCCCACAGCTGTCCCGGGTTCATCTCGCCCAAGCCTTTGTAGCGCTGGATGTTCATGCCCTTGCGCACTTCGGCCAGCAGCCAGTCGAGCGCTTCGCCGAAGTCGGCCACCGGTTTGATGGTTTCGCCGCGTTTGGCGTAGGAGCCTTCGCGCAGCAGGCCCTTGAGCAGGTCGCCGGTCTTGGCGAGTTCGGCGTAGTCGCCGGAGTCGAGGAAGTCCTGGTCGAGCACGGTCACCAGCACGTTGCCGTGCAGCTTGCGGGTGATCTTGATCATCCAGCCGTCGTTCTTCTCGTCGTGCAGCAGGTCGAGCTGGATGAACTCGGCCGGCAGCGTGGCGGTGAGCGCGGCGATGGTGGCGCGGGCGTCGTGCTCGGTGTCGAGCGACAGGCGGCCGACCTTGAGCATGGCTTGCAGCACCAGGGGGTCGACCACGCGGCTTTCGCGTTCGATCACGGCGCGGGCGAGCAGGAACTGGCGCGCCACTTCGGCCAGGGTGTCGCCGGAGAGGGCGGCTTCGCCTTCGGCCGGCATCAGCTCGGCCTTGTCGAGCGCGAGCTGCAGCAGGTACTGGTCGAGCTCGTAGTCGTCCTTGAGGTAGCGTTCCTGCTTGCCGTGCTTGGCCTTGTAGAGCGGCGGCTGGGCGATGTAGATGTGGCCGCGCTCGACCAGTTCCGGCGTCTGGCGATAGAAGAAGGTGAGCAGCAGGGTGCGGATGTGCGCGCCGTCCACGTCGGCATCGGTCATGATGATGATGCGGTGGTAGCGCAGCTTGTCCGGGTTGTATTCGTCCTTGCCGATGCCGCAGCCGAGCGCGGTGATCAGGGTGGCGACTTCCTGGCTGGCCAGCATCTTGTCAAAGCGGGCGCGCTCGACGTTGAGGATCTTGCCCTTGAGCGGCAGGATGGCCTGGAACTTGCGGTCGCGGCCTTGCTTGGCGGAGCCGCCGGCGGAGTCACCCTCGACCAGGTAGAGTTCGGACATGGCTGGGTCTTTTTCCTGGCAGTCGGCCAGTTTGCCGGGCAGGCCCAAGCCGTCCATGATGCCCTTGCGGCGGGTGATCTCGCGGGCCTTGCGCGCGGCTTCGCGGGCGCGGGCGGCGTCGACGATCTTGCCGCAGATGATCTTGGCGTCGTTGGGGTTTTCCAGCAGGAAGGTTTTCAGCGCATCGCTGATCACTTCGTTGACTACCGGGCCGATCTCGCTGGAGACCAGCTTGTCCTTGGTCTGGCTGCTGAATTTCGGGTCGGGCAGCTTGACGGAGAGCACGCAGGTGAGGCCTTCGCGCATGTCGTCGCCGGAGGTGTCGACCTTGGCCTTCTTGGCGACTTCCGACGCTTCGATGTAGCCGTTGAGGGTACGGGTCATCACCTGGCGCAGGGCGGTGAGGTGGCTGCCGCCGTCACGCTGCGGGATGTTGTTGGTGAAGCACTGTACCGATTCCTGGTAGGAGTCGTTCCATTGCATCGCCACTTCGACCGTCATGCCTTCCTTTTCGCCAATGGCGTGGAACACCTTGGGGTGCAGGGCGGTCTTGTTGCGGTTCATGTATTCGACGAAGCCGGCCACGCCGCCGGAGTAGGCGAAGTTCTCTTCCTTGCCGCTGCACTTGTCGATCAGAGTGATGGCCACGCCCTGGTTGAGGAACGACAGTTCGCGGATGCGCTTGGCGAGGATGTCGAAGTGGTATTCGATCTTGCCGAAGGTTTCTTCGCTGGCGTGGAAGGTGACTTCGGTGCCGCGATAGGTGCTGTGGCCGGTGACGGTGAGCGGGGCCACCGCTTCGCCGCGGCGGAATTCCATTTCGTGCACCTTGCCGTCACGCCAGATCTTCAGGCGCAGCCAGTCGGACAGGGCGTTGACCACCGAGACGCCGACGCCGTGCAGGCCGCCGGAGATCTTGTAGCTGTTGCTGTCGAACTTACCGCCGGCGTGCAGCACGGTCATGATCACTTCGGCGGCGGAGCGGCCTTCTTCCGGGTGGATGTCGGTCGGGATGCCGCGACCGTTATCTTCCACCGAGATGGAGTTGTCCGGGTTGATGGTGACCTTGATGGTGTCGGCGTGACCCGCCAGCGCTTCGTCGATGGCGTTGTCCAGCACCTCGAACACCATGTGGTGCAGGCCGGTGCCGTCCTGGGTATCGCCAATGTACATGCCCGGGCGCTTGCGTACGGCATCCAGACCCTTGAGAACCTTGATGCTGTCTGCGCCGTATTCCTGTTCGCTCATAAAACCTTCTCTGTCGTGTGGCAGGTGTCACCGGCGGGGGAGGCCCCCGCCTTCGTCTTCGGCCAACCCGGTGATGCCCGAGGCCGGCCGAAACCGCGTTAGATGCGCATCGGCATCACGATGTACTTGAACTGGCTGTAGTCCGGAATGGTCACCAGCGTGCTGCGGTTGGCGTCGCCAAAGGCCAGCTGCAGGGTGTCGGCCGGCAGGTTGGTGAGCACGTCCAGCAGGTAGTTGATGTTGAAGCCGATCTCCAGCTCGCCGCCGCCGTAGTCGATTTCCAGCTCTTCTTCGGCTTCTTCCTGTTCGCTGTTGGTACACAGGATGGACAGGCTGCCCGGCTTGAGCACCAGGCGCACGCCGCGGAATTTCTCGTTGGCGAGAATGGCGGCGCGCTGCAGCGCGTGCAGGAAGGTGAGGCGGTCGATCAGGAACAGTTTGTCGTTGTCCAGCGGGATGACGCGGTTGTAGTCGGGGAACTTGCCGTCCACCACCTTGCTGATGATGACGGTGGAGCCGAAGGTGAAGCGCACCTGGTTGGCCAGCACTTCGATGGTGATGGGCTCGTCGCTATCCTGCAGCAGCTTGTAGAGTTCGATGATGGTCTTGCGCGGCAGGATCACCTCGGCCTTGGGCAACGAGGTGTCGATTTCGGCGGCGGCGAAGGCCAGGCGGTGACCGTCGGTGGCGACCAGGCGCACCTGGTTGTCGTCGGTCTGCATCAACAGGCCGTTCAGGTAGTAGCGGATGTCCTGCACGGCCATGCTGTACTGCACCTGCGAGATCAGGCGCTTGAGTTCTTTCTGCGGCAGGCTGAAGGTGGCTTCCGGCGTGCCGTTGACCGACAACAGCGGGAAGTCTTCGGCCGGCAGGGTCTGCAGGTTGAAGCGGCTCTTGCCGGCTTTCAGCGTCAGGCGGTTGTCCTGCTGCTCCAGCGACACGGTGGAGTTGCCGGGAATGGCGCGCAGGATGTCCTGCAGCTTCTTGGCCGAGGTGGTCAGGCGGAACGACTCGCCCGGCAGGGTTTCGGCGCTGGCGGTGGTGATCTGGATTTCCAGGTCGGTGGCCAGAAAGCCCACCGCGCCGTCCTTTTTCTCGATCAGCACGTTGGACAGGATGGGCAGCGTGTGGCGACGCTCGACAATCCCCGTCACCGCCAGCAGCGGTTTCAGCAGGGCATCGCGTTCAGCTTGCAGAATCAGCATGTTCCAGGCTCCCGAAAGGTATTAATTGCGCAGCATTTGCAGCAGGGTATCGTAATCGTGCGCGATGTCGGCGTCACTGCCGCGCATCTCCGCGATGGTCTTGCAGGCGTGCAGCACCGTGGTGTGGTCACGCCCGCCGAAAGCGTCGCCGATGTTGGGCAGCGAGAGCTGGGTCAGCTCCTTGGCCAGCGCCATGGCGATCTGGCGCGGCCGGGCGATGTCGCGGCTGCGCTTCTTGCTGTGCATGTCGCCCAGCTTGATCTTGTAGTACTCGGCCACGGTCTTCTGGATGGCGTCCACCGTCACCTGGCGATTGCCGGCGGCGAGGATGTCTTTCAGCGCTTCCTTGACCAGTTCCAGCGAGATGCTCTGGTTGGTGAAGCGGGCGTAGGCCACCACGCGCTTCAGGGCGCCTTCCAGTTCGCGCACGTTGGAGCGCACGTTCTGGGCGATGAAGAAGGCGACGGTGTGGTCGAGCTTGATGCTGTCGGCCTCGGCTTTCTTCATCAGAATGGCGACGCGCATTTCCAGCTCCGGCGGCTGGATTTCCACCGTCAGCCCCCAGCTGAAACGGGAAATCAGGCGCTCGTCCATGCCTTCGATCTGCTTGGGGTAGGTGTCGCAGGTCATGATGACCTGCTTGCCGCTTTCCAGCAGGGCGTTGAAGGCGTAGAAGAATTCTTCCATGGTGCGGTTCTTGCCCGCGAAGAACTGGATGTCGTCGATCAGCAGCAGGTCGAGCGAGTGGTAGTAGCGCTTGAACTCGTCGAAGGCCTTGTGCTGGTAGGCGCGCATGATGTCGGCCACGTAGCGTTCGGCGTGGATGTAGCGGATCTTGGCCTGCGGGTTCTTCTGATAGACGTGGTTGCCGATGGCCTGGATCAAGTGGGTTTTACCGAGGCCGACGCCGCCGTACACAAACAGCGGGTTGTAGGCCTGGTCGCCAGGGTTCTCGGCGATCTGCATCGCCGCGGCGCGCGCCAACTGGTTGCCCTTACCGGTCACCAGGGTATCGAAGGTGAACGCCGGGTTGAGCCGGGTGCTTTCGTGCCCGCCGCCGATGGCCTTGACCGCCGCCTGCTTGGCCGGGGTGGCCACGGCCGGAGCCGCGCCGCCGGCCGGTGCGCTCTTGCCGCTCGGGGCGGCCGGCTTGGCCGGCACCGCCACCGGGGCGGCGTTGGGGCTGCCCAGGCGCAGTTCGACCGGCACCTCGCCCATCAGCTCCACCGCCAGTTCCTCGATGCGGCCGAGGAAACGGTCTTTGATGAACTGCATGATGAAGCGGTTGGGAGCCAACAGCTGCACGCCGTCCTCGGTGAGTTCGGCGGCCAGCGGCTTGATCCAGGTGTTGAACTGCTGTGAAGACAGTTCGCCCTCGAGGCGAGCGAGGCACGCAGGCCAGAATTGATCCAGTTCGGTCATTAAGTACACGCAATAAAAAGCAAAAAATCCCGCCGTTGTCCGTTGTCGCGAAGGCGGGAGATACCGCCGTGCCAGGGCCTCGTGGGCGGCGCGGCGGTCAGTGTTCGGCATGGCGCAGAGGCGCATCCTCCCAGCCGGAGCGGCTAACCTTGCCCGCAGGGGGAAGGTTTCTGTTCAATTCTTACGCAGCGGGTGGGGGGCGCTAAGTTTTGACATTCTAATAGTTTTCCGGAAAGTTATCCACAGGGAGAGAAAAAATTAGCGATTGACAAAGCCGGGGTTTTCTTGTGAAATCACGCGTTTATTTCCTCGTTTCGAAATAGGAACACCGAATCATGAAACGCACTTACCAGCCTTCGACCACGCGCCGCAAGCGCACCCACGGCTTCCTCGTACGCTCCAAGACCCGTGGTGGTCGCGCCGTTCTGGCCGCCCGCCGCGCCAAGGGTCGCAAGCGTCTGGCCGTGTAAGTTTTGGCCTTTCGCTTTCGCCGTGCGCACCGGCTGTTGAAAACGGATGAATTTTCATCCGTTTTTAGTTTGCGGCAAGCGCGCAGCAATCCCTATTTTCAGGTATACGCCCGCCCCAACGGTCTTAACCGCCCGCGACTCGGTCTCGTGGTCGGCAAGAAGGTCGCCAAGCGGGCGTATCGCCGTAATTACATCAAGCGCACCGTTCGAGAGTGGTTCCGCCTGAATCAGCAGACGCTCGGCTCCTTCGATTACGTGGTGCGTTCCCGCCTCGTGTTCGACCGCGAGACGCGCACCGAAGCTGTCACGGCGTTGTCCTCACTCTTTGGTAAACTAGCCCGATGTCACGCCTCTTCATCTTCCTGATCCGTTGCTACCAGGTCGCCATCAGCCCGTGGCTCGCGCCGCGCTGCCGCTATGTGCCGACCTGTTCCGGCTACGCGATCGAGGCGGTGAAGAAACATGGCGCCTGCAAGGGCGGCTGGCTGGCTGTTCGGCGTATTTCGCGCTGTCACCCCTGGGGTGGCAGCGGCTACGACCCGGTTCCCTGACCACCTTTCCCGGTAATCGAGAGATGGATTCCAAACGACTGATCATTTTCATCGTTCTGTCCATGAGCATCCTGCTGCTCTGGCAGGAGTATTTTGCGCCCAAACCGACCCCGCAGCAGCTGGCCAAGAGCCAGACGACGGCGGGTGCGCCGGGAGCCCCGGCCGCCCCGAGCGCGGCAGCCCAGCCGGCTGATGCCGCCAAGCTGACGTCGGGCCAGCGCATCACGGTCAGCACCGACCTCTACAAGGCGGAGATTGATACCGTGGGGGGTGACCTGCGTCGCCTGGATCTGCTGAAGCACAACGCTGCCGAGGACGCCAGCAAGCCGTTCGAGCTGTTCACCGACAAGGGCGGCCGCGTGTACGTGGCGCAAACCGGTCTGGTGGCCGCCTCCAACCCGGCGCTGCCGACGCACAAGACCGTGTTCACGGCCGAGAAGACCAGCTACCAGATGAGCGGCGACAAGCTGGAAGTGAAGCTGACCGCGCCGGAAGCCAACGGTGTGAAGGTGAGCAAGGTGTACACCTTCAAGAAGGGCGCCTACGACATCGACGTGCGTTACGACATCAGCAACAGCGGCAGCGCGCCGGTCGCCCCGACCGCCTACTTCCGTCTGCTGCGCGACGGCCAGAAGCCGGAAGGCGAAGGCCGCTTTGCCAGCACCTTCACCGGCCCGGCGGTGTACACCACCGACGGCAAGTTCCAGAAGGTGTCGTTCGACGATCTGACCAAGGGCAAGGGTGACTACGTCAAGAGCGCCGACAATGGCTGGGTGTCGATGCTGCAGCACTACTTCATGAGCGCCTGGATCATCAAGCCGCTGGGCAGCCAGAGCGTGTGCGCCGCCGGCCAGCCGTGCCGCTTCGAGCTGAAGGGCAGCAACGGTCTGTTCTCCGCCGCTACGCTGGTGGATCTGCCGGCCATCGCGCCGGGTGCCAGCCGCTCGATCACCGTGCCGCTGTACGCCGGTCCGGAAGAGTTCGACATCATCACCAAGGTGGCCGATGGCATGGAGTACGCCAAGGACTACGGCTGGGTGCACATCTTCGCCTCGCCGCTGTTCTGGCTGCTGACCAAGCTGCACGCGCTGGTGAGCAACTGGGGCTGGGCCATCATCCTGCTGACGCTGACCGTGAAGGCGCTGTTCTACCCGCTGACCGCCGCCTCGTACCGCTCGATGGGCAAGATGAAGGCGCTGGCGCCGCGTCTGGAACGCCTGAAGGAGCAGTACGGCGACGACCGCATGAAGATGCAGCAGGCCGTGATGGAGATGTACAAGAGCGAGAAGGTGAACCCGCTCGGCGGCTGCCTGCCGATGGTGATCCAGATTCCGGTGTTCATCGGCCTGTACTGGTCGCTGCTGGCTTCGGTCGAGCTGCGCCAGGCGCCGTGGACGCTGTGGATCAACGATCTGGCCCGCCCGGACCCGTTCTACGTGTTGCCGGCGATCATGGCCATCACCATGTTCCTGCAGACCTTCCTGAACCCGCCGCCGGCCGACCCGATGCAGGCGAAGATGATGAAGATCATGCCGCTGGCGTTCTCGGCGATGTTCTTCTTCTTCCCGGCCGGTCTGGTGCTGTACTGGGTGGTGAACAACGTGCTGTCGATCGCGCAGCAGTGGTACATCAACAAGCAGATCGAGAAGGCCCGGAAACTGGCACTGCAGTCCTAAGAACCTGTTCACGATCTGTCGCGAGCGGCCCTCAGCGGGGTGAAGAGCAGCGCAGAAACCGGAATGTACACACAGTACATGAGGATTTCCGATCGCTGAGCGAATCAATAGATTCGCACGCAGTGCACATGAGCCCCGATCAGGGACGCGCAGCAAGATCGTGGATTGGTTCTGAGCCGTTTCTTGAACCCGATGATAAGCCCGGCCTTGATGGCCGGGCTTTTTTCCTGGCACCCTTTACATTACCCGCCAGAGAAAAGCTTGGCCGAAGCGGTCTAAGAAAAGTCTATTTCAGTAGGCGAGCGAGCCAAAGCAGGTTGAGTGCCGCCAGCGCACAGGAACCGGAATGTACACGGAGTACATGAGGATTCCTGATCGCTGAGCGAATCACTGCGTGCAAATCTTCGATTTGTTCAGCGATAGATTCGCACGCAGTACTGCCGGCGCTCAAGCTGCGAAGGCGCAGCCGCCTAATGGGATGGACTCAGAGACCGTTTCGGCCAGACTTTTCCGTTATTCCGCCTTAGCCGCAGGACCGCCACCATGTCGCTTGCCTACACTCCGACCACCATCTGCGCCATCGCCACCGCTCCCGGCCGTGGCGGCGTCGGCGTCATCCGCGTCTCCGGCCGTGGGTTGCTGCCGTTTGCCCAGGCCATCTCGGGCGGCAAGACCCCGCAGCCGCGCTACGCCACCTACAGCGACTTCGTCGCCGCCGACGGCACGGCCATCGATAACGGCCTGATGCTGTACTTCCCCGGCCCGAACTCGTTCACCGGCGAGGACGTGCTGGAGCTGCAGGGCCACGGCGGGCCGGTGGTGCTCAACATGCTGCTCTCGCGCTGCCTCGAACTGGGAGCGCGGCTGGCCGAGCCGGGCGAATTCACCAAGCGCGCCTTCCTCAACGACAAGCTCGATCTGGCGCAGGCCGAGAGCGTGGCCGACCTGATCGACGCGTCCAGCGAGACGGCGGCGAAGAGTGCGCTCAAGTCGCTCAAGGGGGCGTTCTCGCACGAGATCCACCAGCTGGTGGACGAGCTGATCACGCTCAGGATGCTGGTGGAGGCGACGCTCGATTTCCCGGACGAGGAGATTGATTTTCTCGAGGCCGCCGACGCGCGCGGCAAGCTCGGCGGGCTCCGCGCCCGGCTCACCCAGGTGCAGGCCACGGCGCGCCAGGGCGCGATCCTGCGCGAGGGCATGCACGTGGTGCTGGTGGGCCAGCCCAACGTCGGCAAGTCGTCGCTGCTGAACGCGCTGGCGGGCGACGACGTCGCCATCGTCACCGACATCGCCGGCACCACGCGCGACACGCTGCGCGAGGAGATCGTCATCGACGGCGTGCCGGTGCACGTGATCGATACCGCCGGCCTGCGCGACACCGACGACGTGGTGGAGAAGATCGGCATCGAGCGAACCTGGCAGGCGGTGGAGCGTGCCGATCTGGTGCTGGTGCTGGTGGACAGCCGCGAGGGGGTGGGCGCCGAAGTGAGCGCCATCCTGGCCAAGTTGCCGGAACGCCTGCCGCGTGTGTTCGTGTTCAACAAGGTGGATCTGTCGGGCGAAGTGCCGGGGTTGGCCGAAGAAGACGGCCATCCGGTGGTGCGGCTGTCGGCGCGCACCCTGGCCGGGGTGGAGCTGCTGCGCGCCAAGCTGCTGGAGATGATCGGCTACCGCGGCGCCAGCGAAGGGGTGTTCCTGGCGCGCGAACGCCACCTCGACGCCATCCGCCGTGCCGCCGAGCACCTGGCGCTGGCCGAGACGGTGTGGCAGCAGGTGGAGCTGTTCGCCGAGGAGCTGCGCCTGGCGCAGCACGCGCTGTCGGAAGTCACCGGCGAATTTACCCCGGACGATCTACTCGGGGTGATCTTCAGCCGCTTCTGCATCGGCAAGTAAGCCCCCCCGGCCCGGCGGGCTGCCCGCCGTCAGCAGCAGCGGGGCACCCGGTGCGCCGGAACGGGACAGCAACTCGGCCCGGGCGAGCAGGGGGGCGGGCTCGTTGCCGTCGCTGGGAAACACCGCCACGCCGACGCGTAGCGCGATCTCGACACGGTGCTTGCCCAGCATGAACGGATTGGCCAGCCGCGCCAGCAGCGGCTCCACCCGTTCGGCGACGGCGGTGGCGTCCTGCGGCAGGTCGGCCAGCAGGACCGCGAATTCATCACTCCCCAGCCGCGCCACGCAATCCTGCGGGCGCAAGCCATTCTCCAGACGCCGCCCGACCTGGCGCAGCAGCTGCTCGCCGGCTTCTTCGCCGTAACGCGCAGCAATCGGCTGGAAGCGTTCCAGATCGAGATAGAGCAGCGCGACGCGCTGGCCGTGTGCCTCGGCGCGCGCCATGGCGCGCGACGTCCGGGCCAGCAGCAGGGTGCGGTTGGGCAGGCCGGTCAGGGCGTCGCAGTGGGCCTGCTGCCAGGCTTCCTGCTGGCGCTGCCGCTCGGGGCAGATGTCGCTGAACAGCGCGACGTAGTGGCTGGGCCGGCCCTGTTCGTCGGCCAGCACCGAAATCTTCAGCCACTCGGCCTGCACCGTGCCGTTCTTGCGGCAGTTGTTGATCTCGCCCTCCCAATGGCCGTCCTGGCGCAGACGTTGCCACAACGTCCGGTAGAAGGCCTCGTCGTGCCAGCCCGAGGCCAGCATGGCGGGGGTGTGACCGACGATCTCGTCGGCGCTGTAGCCGCTGCGCAGGCTGAAAGCGTGGTTGACCGTGACGATCACGCTGTCGAGGTCGGTCACCATGATGCCTTCGCTGGCAGCGTCGAACACCGACTGCGCCAGCCGTTGCGCCGCCTGGCCCGCCAGCAGCGGCGAAACGTCGCTGAATGCCAGCAGCGCCGCGGGCGCCCGGCCCTGGTCGTCGCCACCGAGCGGACGGGCGCTGAGCGACAGCCACTGCGGTCCGGCACCATGGCTGGCGATGCCGAGCTGTTCGTGCTCGAGCGGGGCCGCGTCGCGCACTGCCGCCAGCCCTTGCGCCTGATCGGCGGCGAGCGGCGTGCCGTCCGGGTGCACCAGCCAGCGCTCGGGCCGCATCCAGCCCGCCTCGTCGAGCCCCAGCAGGCGCCGCGCCAGCGGGTTGGCGGCGCTCACCGCGCCGTCGGCGTCGACCACGGCGACCCCCATGGCTACGCTGTCGAACAGGGCCTGGAGTTGTTCCTCGCTGTGCCGCAGCCGCCGCGCCAGTTCATGGCGGGAACTGACGTCGTGCACGATACAGTGCAGCAGGTTACGGCCGTCCAATGGGCCCGGCCCGGTGTAGACCTCGACCTGACGCTGCTCGCCGTTGGCGAGGTGGTGGACGCAGCTGAAGCGGGCACTCTCACCGGACAGCGCCCGCTCCATTTCCCGCTGCAGCACCTCGGCCGGCAGCGAGATCAGCTGCGGCAGGCGCATCCGCGCCAGCACCTCGCGCGGGTAGCCGTAGAACTCGGCGGCGGCAGGGTTGGCATCGATGATGCGGGCACCGGCCGGGTCGACCAGCAGCTTGATGGCGGCGTTGTTCTCGAACAGGCCGCTATAACGCGCCTTGCTCTCGTCCAGCGCGTGCTGCTGACGCGCCAGGCGCAACAGCAGCAGCGCGAGGGCCGCGGCGCAGCCGGCCAGCAGCAGCGACCCCACCATGCTCTGCTCGCGGCTGGCGGCGATGGTGCGCTCAACCGGCGCCAGCACGGCACGCTCGTCGAAACCCACCACGGCGATCAGCGAGAACACCTCTAGCAGCTGCCAAGCGTGGATGCGCGGTACGTGGTCGAGAGTGGAAGTCAGGCGGAAGCTGCCATGCGCGGCGGGGGACGGGCCGCGGAACGGCGCGTTGAAGTCGAACGGCTGCCCCATCGCCTTGTCCTGCAGCCGATTACGCGCCAGGAAGCGGCCGTCGCTGCGCAACAGCGCCAAGGTATCGTTCGGCCCCAGGCGCAGCGCGCCAAAACGGTTGATGAAGAAGTCCGGCGCTATCGAGAACACCATCACCCCGGCGAACTCGCCGTCGCGGTACATCGGGCGCGAGAACTGGATGCTCCAGGCCTGGGACACCCGCCCCAGCACCGGCTTGCTGATGTAGATCTGGTCGGTGCGGCTGATGGCATGCACCTTGAAGTGGTCGCGGTCACCCAAGTAGACGTGCAGCGCGTCGTTCAGACTGGAGTAGGTGAGGTAGCCGTCGGCGTTGATCACGGCGATCTGGCGCAGCATGCCGGCCGGGAAGGTGGCGATGATCTGTCTGGCGTGCAGCGCCACCTGCCCCGGCGCCACCAGGTATTCCGCGCGCAGGCCCTGCAGCGCGAAGTCGACGTTGGCCAGCGCACCGGCCTGGCTGTCGGCCAGCGCGGCCGCCATCTGCTCAGCGTGCCGGGCGCTCAGCTGCAGCGCCTGCGCCCGCAAGGCGTCGTGGTTCTGCTCCAGGCGCAACCAGTAGGCTGGCAGGGCCAGCACGGTGGCCAGCACGACGAGAGCCGCTGCCAGACGCAGGCGGGTAGCATTCCACATGGTGTTGTCGGACTAGGGTCGGGTTAGTGGGCATGAGCCGGAATGGCACCGGGACGCAACGAGTGCCATGGTGCCCGACATTCTACCGGAAAAATACCGGACACCATGCCGAATGAGTAGATGCCGAACAAATTTTTACCTGGCTGTGACGTCGCATCGCGCCGGGTCATCGGCCACCTGTGGCCCCTCGGTCCGGCACCATGTCGTATGCTGAAAGCAGGACAGCCAAACGGGATGGGGCAGCGATGCGAGATCATTACGATGTGCTGGTAGTGGGCGGCGGCATCAACGGCTGTGGCATCGCCAACCTGGCAGCCCAGTGCGGGCTCTCGGTGCTGCTGGTGGAGCAGGACGACCTGGCGGCACATACCTCGTCGGCGTCGAGCAAGCTGATCCACGGCGGCCTGCGGTACCTGGAGTACGGCGAGTTCCGCCTGGTGCGCGAGGCGCTGGCGGAGCGCGAGGTGCTGCTGGCGATGGCGCCGCACATCATCCGCCCGCTGACCTTCATCCTGCCGCATCACAAGGCGCTGCGCCCGGTGTGGATGATCCGCCTCGGGCTGTTGCTGTACGACCACCTCGGCAGCCGCGAGCAGCTGCCGGCCAGCCAGCGCCTGACGCTGGCCGAGCATCCGGCCGGCGCGCCGCTGCGCCCGTTCTACCACACCGGCTTCAGCTACGCCGACTGCTGGGTCGACGATGCCCGGCTGGTGGTGCTCAATGCGATGCAAGCACGCGAGTACGGCGCCGACGTGCTGACCCATACCCGCCTGGACGGCGCCTGCCGCAGCGAGGCGGGCTGGCTGGCGCGCCTGACCGACCCTTCGGGCGCGCCGCTCACGGTGACGGCGAGCGCGCTGGTCAACGCCGCCGGGCCGTGGGTGGAGCGGGTGCTGGAAACCACCCTGGGCCATGCCGGGCGCTCCCGGCTGCGGCTGGTCAAGGGCAGCCACATCGTGGTGCCGCGCTGCTACGAGGGCGAGCACGCCTACCTGCTGCAAAACGGCGACCGCCGCGTGGTGTTCGTGCTGCCGTATGGCGACTACACCCTGATCGGCACCACCGACGTGCCGTTCGACGGCGACCCGGCGACGCTGGCGGCGAGCGCGGAAGAGATCGACTACCTGTGCGGCGTGGTGAACGAGTATTTCCTGCGCCCGATCCGGCCGCAGGACGTGGTGTGGAGCTTTGCCGGGGTGAGGCCGTTGTTCGACGACGGTTCGCCCAGCGCCACGGCGGTGACGCGCGACTACCATCTGGAACTCGACGGCAGCGACGTGCCGCTGTTGTCGGTGTTTGGCGGCAAGCTCACCACGCATCGCCAGCTGGCACGCGCCGCGCTGGCGCGGCTGGCCAGCCGCTTCGACCTGGAGCTGCCGGACGAGCCGCCCCCGGCGCTGCCCGGCGGCGTCTTGCCGACACTGACGCTGAGCGCCTACCGGCACCAGCTGGCACAGCGTTATCCCTGGCTGCCGGCAAAACTGCTGACGGCGCTGCTGCAACGCCACGGCAGCCTGATCGAGCGGGTGCTGCACGGCGCGACGGCGCTGGCCGACCTCGGCACCGACCATGGCGGCGGGCTGTATCAGCGCGAGGTGGAATACCTGATCAGGGAGGAGTGGGCGCGCCTACCCGAGGACGTGCTGTGGCGCCGCAGCAAGTGCGGGCTGGCGATGAGCGCGGCCGAGCGGCAGGCTTTCGCTGATGCGTGGGAGACGCGCTATGCGGGGCTGGGGATGGGCTGAAAGTCCATTCCAGTAGGTGAGCGAGCCAAGGCAGGTTGAGTGCTGCCGGAGCACAGGAACCGGAATGGTCATGCAGTACATGAGGATCATGGCTGAGCACCGCCAGCGCTCAAGATGCGAAGGCGCAGCCACCTAATGGGATGGACTAGACCCGGCTTTGCAGCTCGCCCAGCCGGTCCGGCCTGTCGGTGCACAGCATGTCGACCCCCCAGGACTGCAGCAGCCGCGCTTCCATGACGTCGTTCACGGTGTAGGCCATGACGGCGTAGCCGGCGCTGTGGATGGATTCGACCAACTCCAGGTTGAGGCTGGCGTGGTGGCAGTGCAGCGCCAGGGCGCCGACGGCATCGAGCTGGGCGCGCCAGTTGGCCGGCACCCTGTCGAACAGCAGGCCGCGCGGCAGTTCCGGTGCCGCGGCACGGGCGGCGTGCAGTGCCTCGGCAGAGAACGACGACAGCAGTGGCGGCACCGCGGCGCGCTGCCATAGCCGCCGCGCCGCGCGGGCGACCACGCGCCCGGTCTCGGCCTCGTGCCCCGGGCAGGGCTTGATCTCGAGGTTGACCTGAATACCGCCACTGCGGCACAGCGTGGCCAGTTCCTCCAACAACGGCAACGCTTCGCCGGCGAAGGCGGCATGGAAGCGGCTGCCGGCGTCCAGTTCGCGCAGCTGCGCCAACGTCAGCGCGCGGGCCGGGCCGGCACCGTTGGTGGTGCGCTGCAGGGTGTCGTCGTGCAGCAGGAACGGCTCGCCGTCGGCCGACAGTTTGACGTCGCACTCCACCGCGCGCACGCCCAGCCGTGTCGCGATCAGCAAGCCGGCCAGGGTGTTTTCCGGTGCCAGCGCCCCGCCCAGACGATGGGCGAATACCAGCGGATAGGGCCATAACGGCATGGTCACTTCGGTACCTCGATCGGGATGACGGGCGGCATGACAAGCGGCTCATTACCGGCCCAACGTGAAAAACGTTGGAATCGATTATGCTTCACGTTCTCGCGTTTCCCCTTAATCGTAAACCCTGCTTTACAGCTCGTGTGACAAAAAGTTACTGTCATCATAGTTTGTGCGGCGCAACAAATAGAAGAAATAGCCCAATGGAAATGGTTTTTCTGTGCCTGATGGCGTTTTTTGCCGGGATGATCGATTCGGCCGTTGGTGGCGGTGGACTGATCCAGCTGCCCGCGCTGTTCAACGGTTTGCCGACGCAGGCCCCGGCCACGCTGCTGGGCACCAACAAGTTCGCCTCGGTATTCGGTACCGCCAGCGCCACGCGCAGCTTCGTGACACGGGTGAGGATGGCGTGGGGGCTGATTCTGCCGGCCACCGGCGCAGCCTTCCTGCTGTCGTTCGTCGGCGCCACCGCGGCGAGCCACGTGCCGAAGCAGGTGATGAAGCCGGTGGTGCTGGTGCTGTTGATCGCGATGGCGTTGTATACCTTGAAGAAGAAGGATCTGGGGCGGCTGCACAAGCCGACGGCGATCACCGCGCGGGAGAAGCGGCTGGCGCTGCTGATCGGCGGCGGCATCGGCTTCTACGACGGGATTTTCGGGCCGGGTACCGGGACGTTCCTGATCTTCCTGTTCGTGCGCTGTTTCGCCTTCGACTTTCTGCACGCCTCGGCCGCGGCCAAGGTGGTGAACCTGGCGACCAACATCGCGGCACTGTCGTTTTTTGTCACCACCGGCAACATTCTGTACGCGGTGAGCATTCCGATGGCGTTGTCGAACATCGTCGGCGCCCAGGTGGGGAGCCGCATTGCCATCAAGGGCGGGGCCGGGCTGGTGCGGGTGTTGTTCCTGATCCTGGTGACCGGGCTGATCGGCAAGTTCGCCTACGACATGCTGGGGTGACGCCTGGAGTCGGATTGACAGCGGCGCCTGACATGCCGGCGCAATCCGGGAGGCCTAAAGTCGCATTGACAGTGGACAAGTTTTCCGCAAAATTTGTCGCAAAAGTATAAAAGCGCTACGCTTAATAACAAATAAATACATAAAGATAAAACGAACGGCTGTTTAATCTTCGGGGAAAACAGCCGTTTGCCGTCTTTACTAACGCTTTTCACACAACTGAGGAACTGACCATGCAGATCGCAATCCCGGCCGAACGTCTGGCTGGCGAGGCGCGCGTGGCCGCTACACCGGAAACGGTGAAGAAACTCGTCGCCATGGGTCACACCGTGGTCGTCGAGTCGGGGGCCGGACGCCTGTCCGCCGTCCCCGATGCGGCCTATGCCGAGGCGGGGGCCAGCCTGGCCGCCAGCCGCGCGGCAGCGCTGTCGTCCGCCGACATCGTACTGAAGGTGCGCCCGCCCGAGGCCGACGAGATCGCCGAGTTCAAGACCGGCGCCACCGTCGTCTCGCTGATGAACCCCTACGCCAACCCGCATCTGGCGGCCATGGCGGCCAAGAAGCTGTCGGCCTTCGCCATGGAGCTGTTGCCGCGCACCACGCGCGCGCAGAGCATGGACGTGCTCTCTAGCCAAAACAACATCGCCGGCTACCGCGCGGTGCTCTTGGCCACGCACTACTACCCGCGCTTCATGCCGATGCTGATGACCGCCGCCGGCACCGTGAAGCCGGCGCGCGTGCTGATCATGGGCGTGGGCGTGGCGGGGCTGCAGGCCATCGCCACCGCCAAGCGCCTGGGCGCGGTGGTGGAGGCGACCGACGTGCGCCCGTCCACCAAGGAGCAGGTGGAGTCGCTCGGCGCCAAGTTCATCGAGGTGCCGATGACCGACGAGGAGAAGGCGGCCAGCGACGGCGTCTACGCCAAGGAGATGTCGGACGACTACAAGCGCCGCCAGGCGGAGCTGGTGACCAAGCACGCCATGGCGGCGGACATCATCATCACCACCGCCCTGATTCCGGGCAAGAAGGCGCCGCAGCTGATCAGCGCCGAGGTGGTGCGGGGGATGAAGCCGGGTTCGGTGATCATCGACATCGCGGCGGAAGCCGGCGGCAACTGCGCGCTGACGGTGCCGGGCGAGGTGAGCGTGACCGACAACGGCGTGACCGTGGTCGGCACCACCAACCTGCCGGCGCTGGTGGCGGCGGACGCCTCCAACCTGTACGCGCGCAACCTGCTGACCTTCCTGTCGCTGATGCTGAGCAAGGACGGTTTCACCCTCAACCTGGAAGACGACCTGCTAGCCGCCACGCTGATCACCCACGACGGCGCGGTGCGCTTCGGCCAAACTTCCTCCCCGTCCGCCGCCGCCCAGCCGGCCGCGACGCGGGCCTGACCTTCCGGGAGAGCATCATGATCGATCCTTTCATCACCAGTCTGACCGTGTTCGTGCTGGCCGTGTTCGTCGGCTATCACGTGGTGTGGAACGTCACGCCGGCGCTGCACACCCCGCTGATGGCGGTGACCAACGCCATCTCGGGCATCATCGTGGTCGGTGCGCTGCTGCAGGTGGTGGACATCAACGGTGAAACCCTCACCCTGACGTCCGTACTCGGCGCCATCGGCATCTTCCTGGCCAGCATCAACATCTTCGGCGGCTTCCTGGTGACCCAGCGCATGCTCGACATGTTCAAGAAGAAGAAAAAGTAAGGAGCCGCCATGGAAAATATCTCTGCAATCCTCTACCTGATCGCGGCGGTGCTGTTCATCCTCGCGTTGAAGGGGCTGTCCAGCCCCGTTTCCGCCCTGCGCGGCAACCTGTACGGCATGGTGGGCATGCTGATCGCCGTGGTCACCACCTTCCTGATCATGGACAAGCCGGTGCTGGCGCTGATCGGCGCGGCCATTGCCGGTGGCGCGGTGATCGGGGCGTGGCGCGCCAAGACCGTGCAGATGACCGGCATGCCAGAGCTGGTGGCGGCGATGCACTCGCTGGTCGGCCTCTCGGCGGTGCTGATCGCGGTGGCGGCGATCTTCCACAGCGGGGTGGAGCATACCCCGGTGCAGAAGGTGGAGCTGTTCATCGGCGCCTTCATCGGCGCGATCACCTTCACCGCCTCGGTGGTGGCGTTCGGCAAGCTGTCGGGCAAGTTCGGCTCCAAGGCGGTGTCGTTTAGCGGCCAGCATCTGCTTAACCTGCTGCTGGCGATCGCCATGGTGGGCTTCGGCATCGTCTACTTCGTCAGCGACAGCCACGCCGCCTTCCTGGCGATGGTGGCGGTGGCGCTGGTGCTGGGCGTGACGCTGATCATCCCGATCGGCGGCGCCGACATGCCGGTGGTGGTGTCGATGCTGAACTCGTACTCGGGCTGGGCGGCGGCGGGCATCGGCTTCACGCTGAACAACCCGGTGCTGATCATCGCCGGCGCCTGCGTCGGCTCGTCCGGTGCGATCCTGTCCTACATCATGTGCAAGGCGATGAACCGCTCGATCGTGAGCGTGCTGCTGGGCGGCTTCGGCGCCGAACCGGCCGCGGCGGCGGCGGGCGCGTCCGGTCCGAAGAACTACAAGTCGGGCTCGGCCGAGGATGCCGGCTTCCTGATGAGCAACGCCGACTCCGTGATCATCGTGCCGGGCTACGGCCTGGCGGTGTCGCGCGCGCAGCACGCGCTGCAGGAGTTCGCCGAGCTGCTGCACGAAGCCGGGGTCAAGGTGCGCTACGCCATCCACCCGGTGGCGGGGCGCATGCCGGGGCACATGAACGTGCTGCTGGCCGAAGCCGAGGTGCCGTACGAGCAGGTGCAGGAGATGGAGGAGATCAACTCCGACTTCTCCAACACCGACGTGGTGCTGGTGATCGGCGCCAACGACGTGGTGAACCCGGCGGCGCAGAAGGACAAGGCGAGCCCGATCTACGGCATGCCGATCCTGGAGGCGCACAAGGCACGCACGGTGATCGTGGTGAAGCGCTCGATGAACGCCGGCTACGCCGGTCTGGACAACGAGCTGTTCTACATGGACAAGACCATGATGGTGTTCGGCGACGCCAAGAAGGTGGTCGAGGACCTGGTGAAGAGCGTGGCGCATTAACGCCGGCCTTCGGCCAACCTTGACGCACTCGACCGCCCGGCCGGTAACGGCAGGGTGGTTACGGAGAAGGTCGAGCTGAATCAAACCGCCCTGCAGGCTATGCTGACCAGGGCGGTTTTTCTTTTCTGGCGAGAAGATCGGTCATGGCGGCCACCGCTTTGTTCGGACTGGATATTGGCAAACACACCGCTTCCACCTGGGAGAAGACGATGCCTGCGACAATCCGGTGTTCGAGCGACAGTTCACCCGAAGTGGCCTGATCGAGTTCCTTTCTCACCAAACCGCCTGCCGCATTGTGATGGAATAGTCGCCAAGGTCTAGCATCGCCCACAGCCCGGCACCTCGGTTTAGAAGCAAAACCGCCGTGGAGCATCCCGGCGGCGAATGAAGGCCTGCTTTTGCGACGGCAGACACTGATGATGACCACCGGCCCACGGCCTGACGGACAACCTGACCAACAAAACAGTCTTCAGACTGAGGGCTTTTTGAGGGCCGTCAGGAGCGGCTCACGGCAAGGATCGGGCTGAGCTGCCCGTCAAGCATCCGGATAGATTCGTGCCAGGCTTCAAAGTCAGTATGTGTCAGCGACCTGTTCTTCCGAAGCTCCGGCTGACCATGAGCTTTTTTATGGCGACACGGACCAGCGTGTGCGCCGGCTCAGGCCGACTGGCCTTCCGCCTCCAGCCAGTCGGTGAATTCCTGCAACCGGGCCTCGAAGTCCGCCATCGCGGCCGCGAACTCGCCCGGTTCCGGCCGGCGTGCGGCCGTTTCCAGCGTCTCGGCCACCGCACCCAGCGCCATGGCCCCGACCATGCGGCTGGCCCCCTTGATGCGGTGCGCGGCCCATGCCACGCGCGCGCTGTCGTTCGCGTCTACCGCGGCGCGCAGCGCGGCGACGTCTTCCAGGTTGCTCTGCAGGAAGTCCTGCAGGATTTCCCATTCCAGCATGCGGTCGCCATTGCTGTAGACCGCCAGGGCGGAGCGCTCCACCGGCTCGCCTTTCGGCGCCGCCGGCTCCCGGCCGGGCACAACCGCCGCCTTGTCCGCCACGACCGGACTGCACAGCCACTTCTCCAGCATCCCGCCAAGCTGGGCCAGGTTGAGCGGCTTGGTGAGAAAATCATCCATGCCGGCCGCCAGCGCGCGGTCGGCCTCTTCCTTGCCGGCGTTGGCGGTACAGGCGACGATCGGAATCCGGCCGCCGCCCTCGCCAAGCTGCTCGTGCTGGCGGATAGCGCGTGCCAGCTGATAGCCGTCCATCACCGGCATGTGACAGTCGGTCAGAATCAGCGAGAAGTGCCCGCTGCGCCAGCGCTGCAAGGCCTGCACGCCGTCTTCCGCCACCTCGACCGGGTAGCCCAGCAACTCCAGCTGCTTCTGTCCCAGCTTGCGATTGGTCGGGTTGTCCTCGACGAACAGGATCGGCTTGAAACCGGCCAGCGCCGCGCGGTCGAGGCCCAGGGGCGGGAACGGAGCGTCGGCCACCGGCGCGGCTGGCGCCGCCACCACCGCCGCCGACAGCGTCAGCGTGGCGCAGCTGCCTTGCCCCGGCTCGCTGTCGAGACCGACTTCCCCTCCCATCAGCCTGGCCAGGCGTCGGCAGATGGCCAGCCCCAGCCCGGTACCGCCGAAGCGGCGGGTGGTATCGCTCTCGGCCTGAGTGAACGGCTCGAACAGGCGCGCCACCGTATCGGCGGTCATGCCGATGCCGGTGTCGACGACGTCGAAACGCAGGGTCTGGGCCAGCGCGTCCTCCGCCAGCAGCGAGACGCGAATCTCGACCGAGCCTTGCTGGGTGAACTTGAGCGCGTTGCTGACGAAGTTCTGCAGGATCTGGCGTAGCCGCAGTGAATCCAGCAACAGGCAGGGTGCCACCCGATCGTCGACCCAGGTGGTGAACCATAGCCCCTTGCGCCGGGCGTTTTCCTGGTACAGCCCATGCACCTGGGCGACGATGTCGGCCACCGACGCCGCCTCGGGCGAGAGGTCGAGCCGGCCGGCCTCGATCTTGGAAAAATCCAGGATGTCGTCGATCAGGCGCAGCAGGGTCTTGGCCGACTCCTGGATGGTGTCCACCGCGTCACGCTGCTCGGAATCGAGCGGGGTCAGCGCCAGCAGCTCGACCATGCCCAGCACGCCGTTCATCGGCGTGCGGATCTCGTGGCTCATCGCCGCCAGGAAGGCGCTCTTGGCATGATTGGCGCTGTCGGCCTGACGGCAAGCCTCGATCAGCTCCGCCTCCTGCTGCTTGAGCGCGGTGATGTTGGCCCAGACCCCGACCGTGCCGCGCCCGGGAATCTGCCGTTCGTTGATCTGCCACCACGCCTCGCCCAGCTGCAGCGAAAAGGACGAGGCGCCCATACGGTGGCGATGCACCCGCTCGGCGAGCCACTGCTCGGCGTCAAAACCCGGCTCGGGACGCTCGCCACGCTGCAGCATCGCCCATACCGTGTCCTCGAACGAGATGCCGAGCAGGGCGTCGGACGACCGTCCCTCGCTGACCAGGTCGGCGAACCGCTGGTTGCACAGCAGCAGCTGATCGTGCGGGCCGTACAACACGAAGGCCTCGGAAATGGACTCGATCGCTCCCAGCAGCTGGTGGCGGGATTCCGCCGCCTCGTCGCGCGCCTGCTGCAGGGCGAACTCGGCCAGCTTGCGCTCGGTGATGTCGAGGCAGGCCAGAATCATGCCGCCCTGGACACTCTCGCCGTGCAGGGCCTGCCCCTCGATCAGCACCCACACCGGCATGCCGTTGCTGCGCAGGCATTCCGCCTCATACTGCACGCGGCCGCCCTGTTCGCGTGCGCTGCACAACGCCTGCCCGAGCGGAATCCAGATTTGCTGGTCGGCGACCAGTTCGAACAGATGCAACGGCAGCAAGCCGCCGCGTGCGGTGCCGAAGAGCTGTTCCGCCGCGTGGTTGGCGCGCAGTATCCGGAAGTCTTCGTCGATGCGCAGCAAGCCGACCGGCGAGGCCGCGTACACGGCCTCCTCTTCCTGCAACACGGTCCGCAGCCGCTGCTCCGATGCCTTGCGGCGGTTTTCTTCGGCGTAGAAGCCCATGATGCTGGCAAACGCCGCGAGCAGGGCGTCCTGCACCTGCACCATGGCGTCCCGGTCCGGTGCTTTCAGGCACACCAGCGCCACCAGCCGCTGTTCCTGCCGGACCGGCAGCAGCCACCACGGCGCCCCCCCGATTTCCCGCTCCATGTGGCCGTCGGCCATCACCAGCAGTTCGGAGAGCGAATCCAGCAGAACGTCCCAGGCCTGAGTGTCGCGGCATCCTTGCCGGGCCAGGAAACGGAAGCGCTGGCCGCCGTCCGGATCGGGTTCGACCACGATCAGCCCACCCTCGGCGGCATGGCAGAATTCGAGAAACAGCGCCAGCAGCCGGGTGAAAACGTGCAGGCGGGCACGATTGGCCAGCAGCAGCGAGGTCACTTCGGAGATCGCCGACAGCAGGGCCAGGCTGCGCGCGTGCGCCATTTCCGCCAGGCGTTGTTCGTGCTCGTCGCGCACCACCAGCAAGCGACGGGAATGGCGCCCGAAGCGCCCTCGCGCCATGCCGCTCAAGGTGACGCCGGTAAAGAAGCGGCTGCCGTCGCGGCGGATACCGACCCCCTGCAAGCGGGTCTCGACATGCTCCGGTGCGACGGCGTCCTCCGGCGGCGCGGCAGGCGCCAGCTCCAGCAGCTCGCCGTACGCCCGCCCCGGCAGTTCGTTGCGACGATAGCCGAACAGCGTCTCGGCCCCCACGTTGGCCATCTGGATGATGCCATCATCGTTAACCGTGAGGATGGCGTCGCGGGTGGCGTCCAGCACCTGCTGCAGGCGCCGGAGCGGGCGCAGGATGCGGCGCATCACGGCGAACAGCAGCGCCGCGTACAGCGCGAACGCCAGCAGGGAGGCGAACACCGTCAGCTGCAGCTCGCGATAAAGCGCCTGACGATGCTCCTCCAGCGTCGATTCCGCCAGCCGGGAGGCGTCGTCGAACAGGAACAGCACTTCGTCGTGCGCCCGGCGTATGGCCTCCACATAGACCCCACTGACCGGCAGCGAGGCCGCCGCGCCCTGCAATTCGGCAAGTTGCGCGTTGCTCATGCGGAACAGCTGGTAGGTCGCCGCGTTGAGCTTGGTCAGTCGCTGCGACAGCTCGCCCGGACCGAGATAGCGGAT
Organism: Pseudogulbenkiania subflava DSM 22618; assembly: GCF_900177275.1. Taxonomy (GTDB): domain Bacteria; phylum Pseudomonadota; class Gammaproteobacteria; order Burkholderiales; family Chromobacteriaceae; genus Pseudogulbenkiania; species Pseudogulbenkiania subflava. The sequence continues at coordinate 100,724 of NZ_FXAG01000012.1, read as the reverse complement.
ATTGCTCTGCAACAGCTCCAGCATCAGCAGGCCACGTTCGCGCTGGGACGCCAGGTCGGCCTCGTCACTGGCGTTGAGGCGCCGTTTCAGCTCGAGGCGCATCAGCAGGGCCGACCCTTCGCTGCCGATCGCACGGCGCAGCAGCCAGGCATTGAACTTGACCCCGGCAAGCCGGCTCAGGAACTCGTTGTCATCGTCGCCAAGGCGGTACGAGTGGTTGGCGAGTTCGGCGTCGATGCTTTCGAACAGGTGGTTGCTGGCCAGTTGCCAGCTGAAGGCCAGGCTTTCGTCGGCCCGGCCAGGGTGATGTTGCAGATAACGGTCGATCTCGCTGCGCAGCTTGGCAAGATGGTCATAACGCTGGCGGATCGCGGCCAGGTTGGCCCGGTCCTTCGTCCCTTCCAGCATCTCCACTCTGTGCAGCGCCTCGGCCAAGGCCCGGTCGCCCTGCTGACGCAGGCGCTGCAACTCGGGAAGCTCGTAGCGCCCCGGCGGCTGCGCACGCACCAGCAGGATGCGGGTCTGGGCGCCTTCCCGTTCCAGAAAGTCGGCGGCAAGGAACAGTTGGTGCGAGGCGCGGTTGAGGTCGTCCAGCCATTGGGCACGGCGGTACTGGTGCAGCGAGTCCTGGAGCAGCAGGTAGGAGGCCAGCCCCTGCAGCACGCCCAGCACGATCACCACCAGCACCACCGCCCGGCCGATGGCAACCGTCTGCGTCCAGCGCCCCTTGCCGTCGGTCATGGCTCAGTCCCGACCCGGCTGGTCAGGCTCCACGATGGAAAGATGGCTGACGCCGTAGCGGTCGCGGAAGTTGCGCAAGGCGGCAAGCTGGGTGGCGGTGATGCGGGTGCCCTTGGGCAGCAGCAGGTGGCCGGACAGATTGGTCAGATCGCGTGCCAGCACCATGCCGGGCTTGACCCCCTCCAGAGGCAGCAGGGTGCCGGCAGCATGGTGATGCTCGTCCAGCGCCGCGTGTTCGAGCAGGGTGGAGGCGTGGGGCTGGCTGAGGTGCTGCACTTGACCAGAGCTGGTCGACACCACGAAATAGCGGAACGGGTCCGCCTCAGGCCGCGGCTTGGTCATGGCCAGTTCGATCGCCTTTTCCACGTCGGCCGGCTTGGGTGGTTTGACGATGAAACCGTCGGCGTGCAGGCGCGCCGCGGCCAGCACGTTGCTGCGGTCGGCGTGCCCGGACAGGAAAATGAAGGGCAGGTTGGACGGGTTGGCGGTCTGCCCGCAGCGCAGTTCTTTCAAGAGTCCGATACCGTCCAGGCCGTCCATCTGGATATCGCACAGCACCAGGTCGACCTGGCGGATATCCAGGGTGCGAATGGCGGCAGCACCGTCGGCCGCCTGCAGGATGGCCTCCGGGCGCAGGCCCATATTGCGCAGGGCCTGCGTCATCAGGGTTCGGATCAGAATCTGGTCGTCCACCACCAAGACCTTGAGTCTGGCAAAGTCGACACTCATTCGGTAGCACCTCAGCATGGGGCTTGAGCCTCCATGATGGACGTGAAGCGGGCGCCGAAGCAAGAAAATTAGCCGTTTGGCATGGCGACGGAGAGCCGACAGCGACTCATCACCACCCCGCTTCAGATGCTGTCATGGTCCTGGATGACCCGGGGCTTGCCCGGCCAGGTTGGCCGAACCCCGAGACAGCCCGGCTTCGGCCAACCCGGGCGGGGCTACTTGATGCCCAACCGCTCCAGGCGATAGCGCAACGAGCGGAAGCTGACCCCGAGCAGCTTGGCCGCCTGGGTGCGGTTGAAACGGGTCGCCTGCAGCGCCTTGACGATGGCGTCGCGCTCGACGCGGTCGAGGTACTCCTGCAGCCCTTCGCCTCCGCCCGCCACCGGCGGCTCAGCGCCGCCCTCGCTGCATGCGGCATCGGACAACTGCAGGTCGGCCACGTCCACCCGCCCGTCGCTGGCCAGCGCCGCGGCGCGTTCGAGGATGTTTTCCAGTTCGCGGAAGTTGCCGGGATAGTTGTACCCCAACAGCGCCTTCACCGCGTCCGGGCTGAGGCGCGGGCGGGCGCCGTCGCCGGCCAGCCGCTCCAGCAGGCGGCCGACGAACAGCGGGATGTCCTCGCGCAGCTCGCGCAGCGGCGGCATGGTGAGCTGGATCACGTTGAGGCGGTAGTAGAGGTCCTGGCGGAACGCGCCGCTGTCGACCAGCGCCGCCAGGTCGTGGTGGGTGGCGCATAACAGGCGCACGTCGACCGCCTCCTCGGGGCCGCCGCCCAGCTTGCGCACGCGCTTCTCCTGGATCGCGCGCAATAGCTTGACCTGCATCGCCAGCGGCAGGTCGGCCACTTCGTCGAGGAACAGCGTGCCGCCGTTGGCCTGCTGGAAGAAGCCGTCGCGCTCATTGTCGGCGCCGGTGAAGGCCCCCTTGCGATGGCCGAAGAATTCGCTCTCCATCAGGTTTTCCGGGATGGCGCCGCAGTTGACCGGCACGAACGGACGCGCCGCGCGCGGCCCCTGCTCGTGGATCAGCCGCGCCGCCTGCTCCTTGCCGGTGCCGGACTCGCCGTGGATGTAGACCGCGGCCTGGGTGCGCGCCAGCCGCTCGATCAGCCGCCGCACCTCCTGCATCGCCGGCGATTCACCCGCCAGCCGCACCGTGCCGTCCACGGCGCCGCCGGCCGTGCGCCCCTCCAGCGCCAGCGCCGACTGCACCAGCGTCCTCAGCTGCGCCAGGCTGACCGGCTTTTGCAGGTAGTCGAAGGCGCCGGCCTTCATCGCCGCCACCGCGTTGTCGGCGCTGCCGTAGGCGGTGATCACCGCCACCGGCACGTCGAGCCCGGCCTGGCCGATGTGCTCGACCACCGCCAGCCCTTCGCCATCCGGCAGGCGCATGTCGGTCAACGCCAGGTCGAACGGCTGGCGCGACAGCTGGCGGCAGGCGTCGCCGACGCTGGCGGCGGTGACCACCTCCAGCCCCATCTTGATCAGCGTCAGTTCCAGCAGTTCGCGGATGTCCGGCTCGTCGTCGACGACCAGCACGCGGCGATTAAGGGTTTTGGTCATAGGCTTTCCGGCAGTACAGTCTGAAACGTCCGCCCGGACTCAGGTAGGCGAGCAGGGCATCGTTGGCTTCGGCCAGCTCGCGGGCGATGTAGAGCCCGAGGCCGGTGCCGCTGCTTTCGGTGGTGTAGAACGGTTCGAACAGGCGGGACTGGTGCTCGGCGCCGACGCCGGGCCCGTCGTCCACCACGTCGATCAACAGCGCGCTCTCGCTCTCGTCGACCTCGATGCGCAGGGAACCGGTATGGCGCTGGCAGTAACGCCAGCCGTTGGCCAGCAGATTGCCGACAATCTGCGCCAGGTGGCCACGGTCGAAGATCATGGCGCGCGGGCTGTTGAAGGTGGTGATGATGCGCCCGGCGGCGGCGGTTTCGCCGAGCACGAACTGCTCCACCAGCTCGGCCAGCACCGTCGCCGGGCGCAGCACCTCGGGGCGCACCCGGTCGCGTCGGTTGAGCGCCAGCACCTCTTCCACCAGGCGGTCGATGCGCCGCGTATTGTCGCGCACCATCGTCGTCAGGCGCCGCGTGGAAGGGTCGACGGCGTCCTCGCCCAACAGCTCGGCGGCGTGGCTGATCGCCGCCAGCGGGTTGCGGATTTCGTGGGCGATATTGGCCGTCAGCCGCCCCAGCGCCGCCAGCTTGAGCTGGCGCGCCTCTTCCGCCAGCTCGCGCGTCTCGCGCAGGAACAGCAGCAGCGTCGGGGTCTCCCCGGTCAGGATCGGCACCATGCGCCCGATCAGCGGATGGGGCTGGGCGTTGAGCTGCACCGGCCGCGCCAGCAAGGGAGAGCCGTCCTGGCGCCAGTGCGCCACCGGCGCCGCCAACTCGGGCAGCAGCTTGCCACGCTCGACCAGGCCGAAGTGGCGCGTGGCGGCATCGTTGAACTGGCGCACCCGACCTTCCTGGTCGAGCACCAGCACCGCCTCGCGCAGGCTCTGCAGGGCCAGCTCGTTGAGGCGGTTGAGCTGGGCGATCTCGCTGCCGCGCGCCGCGGCGAGTTGCTCCGACTCGCGCGCCACCCGGGCCAGTTGGTGGGTAGTGACGCTGGTGACGAAACCGGCGCTGGCCAACAGCGCCGCCTGTACCAGTTCGCCGGTGGTGCCGTTCAGCGCCAGGATGTCGTACAGCGTGACTCCCAGCAGCGCCAGGCTGGCCAGCGCGGCGTAGAACAGCGCGTAGCGCCCCGACGCCAGCAGACCGGCCACCGCCAGGTAAGGCAGCAGTAACACGCCGTAACCGCTTCTCACGCCGCCATTGAGCGCCATCAGCGCAACGATCATGACGATATCGACGCTGACCCCCAGCGTGACCTGCACGCCGTGCGCCAGCGGGCCGCGCCCGAGCGACAGCCACAGCCCGATCAGGATGGAGTAGGCCAGCACCCAGCTGTAGAACGCCGGCCCGGCCACCAGCAAGGGTTCGCCGTCGAAGCCGTGCAGCTGCGACACCAGCAGCAGCACCAGCACGATGGTGCCGCGGAACGCGTTGAACAACCTGAGCGCGTTGGCCGAAGGCAGCGTGAGCGAACGCGGCAGCTCGATCATGCGCGTCCGGCCGGATCGACGATGGCCGTCACCAGCCATTTCTTCGGCAGCAGCTGGCCGCGCCGCGCGCGCTTGCCGTCGTACTCGGCGAGCGCGATCTTCTCCTCGCTCTGCTTGCCGCGCACCGACTGCGCCGCCAAGAGCGCCTTATCGCCGCCGACGAGGCCGATCGCGGTGAGCGCTTCGCCCTCGCCCAGCTGCATCAGCATCAGGCCGCGGCCCTTGGCCAGTTCCTTCAGCTCGCCGGCCGGGAACGCCAGCAGGCGGCCGTTGTCGGCGGCCGCCACCAGCCGCAGCGCCTCCAGGTTGGCCGAAGACGGCACGGCCAGCGGCGGGAGCACGCTCTCGCCGTCCTCCAGCGTCATGAACGCCTTGCCGGCCTTGACCCGCCCGGCCATGTCGCCGAGCTTGGCGATGAAGCCGTAGCCGCCGGAGTTGGCCAGCACGAAGCGCGTGCTGTCCGGACCGGACAACAGCTGCGCCGGCTTGGCGCCGTCCTGCAGCTCGACCAGCGACGCCACCGGCACGCCGTCGCCGCGCCCGGTCGGGACCACGGCGGGATCGACGGTGTAGGCGCGGCCCTTGGAATCCAGCACGATGACCGGCCACACGGTGCGCGTTTCCACCACGGTGGCGAGCGCGTCGCCGTCCTTGAAGGAAAGCGCGCTCAAATCGACGTTGTGGCCGACGCGGGCGCGGATCCAGCCCTTCTGCGACAGGATGATGGTGACCGGTTCGTCGGCGATGGTCTGCGTCAGCACCGCGCGCTCGGCGGCCTTGATCTCGCTGCGGCGCGCGTCGCCGTACTTGGCGGCGTCGGCCTGGATCTCGTCGCGCATCAGCCCGGTGAGTGCATCGGGCGTGGCCAGGAGGTGGCGCAGCCCTTCGCGCTCCTCGCGCAGTTCGGACAGCTCCTTCTCCAGCTTGAAGCCTTCCAGCCGCGCCAGCTGGCGCAGGCGGATTTCCAGGATGTCCTCGGCCTGGATTTCGGTCAGGCCGAAGGCCTTGATCAGGTCGGGCTTGGGCTCGTCCGATTCGCGGATGACGCGGATCACCTCGTCGATGTGGATGAAGGCGATCATCCGGCCTTCGAGGATGTGGATGCGCTTGTCCACCTGGGAGAGACGATGCTCGAGGCGGCGCGTCACCGTGGTGCGGCGGAAATCCAGCCACTCGGCGAGGATGGGCTTCAGCCCCTTCTGGCCAGGGCGGCCGTCGAGCCCGATCATCACCAGGTTGAGCGAGGCGTTGCCCTCGAGGCTGGTTTGCGCCAGCAGCACGTTGATGAACTCGTTCGGGTCCTGCCGGCTCGACTTGGGTTCGAACACCAGCCGCACCGGCTGCTCGCTATCGGATTCGTCACGCACGCGGTCCAGTAGCGACAGCATCAGGCTCTTCAGGTTCTGCTGCTCCTGGGTCAGCGCCTTCTTGCCAGCCTTGACCTTGGGGTTGGTCGCTTCCTCGATCTCGGCCAGCACCTTCTGGGCAGAGGAACCCGGCGGCAGCTCGGACACGATCACGCGCCACTGGCCGCGCGCCAGTTTTTCCACTTCCCACTTGGCGCGCACGCGCACGCTGCCACGGCCGCTTTCATAGGCGGCGAGGATGTCTTCGGCCGGAGTGATGATCTGGCCGCCGCCGGGGAAGTCCGGCCCCGGCACGTAAGCCATCAGCTCGGCGGTGCTGAGTTCGGGGTTGTCGAGCAGGGCGACGGCGGCGCCAGCCACCTCGGTCAGGTTGTGCGGCGGAATCTCGGTGGCGAGGCCGACCGCGATACCGGAGGCGCCGTTGAGCAGCACCATCGGCAGCCGGGCCGGCAGCAGTGCCGGCTCGTCGAAGGCGCCGTCGTAGTTGGGCACGAAGTCGACCGTGCCCATGTCGATCTCGGACAGTAACAGTTCGGCGATCGGTGTCAGGCGCGCTTCGGTGTAACGCATCGCCGCCGCGCCGTCACCGTCACGCGAGCCGAAGTTGCCCTGACCGTCAATCAGTGGGTAGCGCAGCGTGAAGTCCTGCGCCATGCGCACCAGCGCCTCATAAGCCGAGCTGTCGCCGTGCGGGTGGTATTTACCGAGGATTTCGCCGACCACGCGCGCCGATTTCACCGGCTTGGCGCCATGTGTCAGGCCCATGTCGCGCATGGCGTACAGGATGCGGCGCTGCACCGGTTTCTGGCCGTCGGCCACTTCGGGCAGCGCACGGCCCTTGACCACGCTCATGGCGTATTCGAGGTAGGCGCGCTCGGCGTACAGGTCGAGCGGAATCCACTCGCCGGCGTCGCCGTCGGCGACGGGCGGCGGCGGCGCGGCGGGGGGAGTGCCGGCCACGGCAGGCTCGGCGATATCGTCTGCGAAGAGGTCGTTGTTGTCCATGGCGGGCCGGACACGCGCCAAGGCGCATGTCATGGTATGTTGGTTGTCGGAATTGATCGGGGAGGATTGTACTATGGCCAGCTTCATCCAGTGGCAATGCCACCGTTTCGACGGCTTCACTCTGCACACCCTGTACGAAATGCTGCAGCTGCGCGGCCGGGTGTTCGTGGTCGAGCAGCGCTCGATCTACGAGGACATCGACGGCACCGACCTCGATTGCTGGCATCTGACCGGCCGCGACGGCCAGGGCAGGCTGGTGGCCTACGCCCGGCTGATCGCGCCGGAACGGAAATACCCGGACGCCGCCGCCATCGGCCGCGTGGTGGTGGAACCGGACTGGCGCGGCAGCGGCGTCGGCCGCCAGCTGATGGCCGAGGCCGTGCTGCGCACCGCGCGGCTGTTTCCCGGCGCGCCGATGATGCTGTCGGCGCAGGCCTACGCCCAGGACTTCTACGTCCACTTCGGCTTCGAGCGCGTGTCCGAACCCTACGACGACGGCGGCATCCTGCACGTCGACATGCGCCGCCCGCTCGACGAGTGAGACTTCAGTCCCGCCTTCCCGATCAGGCGTCAACCTGCCACAGTAGGCGAGCGAGCGAAAGCAGGTTGAGTGCTACCAGCCCAGCGGCACCGGAATGGACACAGAGTCTATGAGGATTCCGTATCGCTGAGCCAATCTCTGCGTGCCAATCTTTAGATTGGCTCAGCGATGGATCGGCTCACAGGGATCGGCTCACAGGGATTGGCGCAGCGCCGGATTGGCGCGCAGTACGTCCGGCCACCGAGCGGCAGCGGCACCACCGCCTGATGCGGAGTGGTTCTCAAGGTTGGCCGAACACATCCTTCCACGCGGTATAGCCGGTGACGTAAACCACCGGGAACCACAGCAGCAGGCCAAGAAACAAGGGCAGAGCCGCCAGCACGAACAACACGGTCAGCATCAGTCCGCAGGTCAGCACCGCCGGCCAGTTGACGAGTCCGGCACGGATGCTGAGCTTGAGGGCCGGCCACGCCGCCAGGCCGTTCTGCACCACCAGCGCCGGCGCGAACCAGTAGGCTAGATTGACCACGAACACGATCACGCCCCCCAGCAGCATGCTCGCCATCATGGTTCCGACGTGGCCCGGCGCGCTCATCATCTCGGGCGTCGGCACCGTCCCCCCCAGCAACCGCAACAGCACCCCGAACCCCAGCAGCGCCGCCAGCAACAGCGCCAGATAGAGCAGGCCGACGCCGAACAGGGCCTGGCCGGCGCGGCGGAAACCACCGAACAGGTCGGCCACCCCCAGTTCGTCATGGTGCTCGGCACGTGCTGCCGCCAGCACGAAGCCGCCGGCGAACAACGGCCCCAGCAGGAACGCCAGCAGGCCGCCGATCATCGGCAGCGAGCTGACCAGAAGATGCAGCCCGAAATAGGCCAGGGCGAACAGCGCCCAGGTCAGTGGCTGGTCACGCACGATCAGGAAAGATTCGACGATCCAGCGCCAGCCATGCGCCGCGCCCACCTGGCGCGGTTGCGGCGGCGACGTCGGGGTGATGGTCCCCGGCGGAGAGGTAAAAAAATCGCTCATAAACTCCGATCCTCGGGGCTCAGCTTCCATCATAGCCCCAACAATATGACAAGGTTGATCGCTGCCGTCCCGAACTGGCGGCAGCCGGTTGCCGCCCGGGGGTCAAATCAGCGATAATTTCATGATTTAGCGACGGTTCCGCCGCTTCGGCCACTGTAACGGCAGCGGCCCGCGCCGGTTTCCGTAGTTGACCCACTACAGTTTCGAGGTTTCTCCCGAATGGTCTCCCGTACCGAGCTTGCCAACGCCATCCGCTTTCTCGCCATGGACGCGGTGGAACAGGCCAAATCCGGTCACCCCGGCGCCCCGATGGGCATGGCTGATATCGCCGAAGTCCTGTGGCGCGATCACCTGAAGCACAATCCGGCCAACCCGCACTGGTCCAACCGCGACCGCTTCGTGCTCTCCAACGGCCACGGCTCGATGCTGCTGTACAGCCTGCTGCACCTGACCGGTTACGACCTGTCGATCGAGGACCTCAAACACTTCCGCCAGCTGCACTCCAAGACCCCGGGCCACCCGGAATACGGCTACGCGCCCGGCATCGAGACCACCACCGGTCCGCTGGGCCAGGGCATCACCAATGCCGTCGGCATGGCGCTGGCCGAGAAGATGCTGGCCGCCGAGTTCAACCGCGAAGGCTTCCCGGTGGTTGATCACACCACCTGGGTGTTCCTCGGCGACGGCTGCCTGATGGAAGGCATCTCGCACGAGGCCTGCTCGCTGGCCGGCACCTGGGGCCTGGGCAAGCTGGTGGCATTCTGGGACGACAACGGCATCTCCATTGACGGCGATGTCGAAGGTTGGTTCACCGACGACACCCCGGCGCGCTTCGAAGCCTACGGCTGGCAGGTGATCCGCAACGTCGACGGCCACGACGCCGAAGAAATCCAGACCGCGATCCAGACCGCCAGGAAAACCGCCGACCGCCCGACCCTGATCTGCTGCAAGACCGCCATCGGCAAGGGCGCCCCGAACAAGCAGGGCGGCCACGACGTGCACGGCGCGCCGCTGGGCGCGGCCGAGATCGCCGCCGCGCGCGAACACCTGAACTGGCCGCACGCGCCGTTCGAGATGCCGGCCGAGATCTACACCGCCTGGGGCGCCCGCGACGCCGGCGCGGCCCGCGAAAACGAGTGGAACAGCCTGTTCGCCCGCTACCGCGCCGCCTACCCGGAACTGGCCGCCGAATTCGAACGCCGCATGCAGGGCGCGCTGCCGCAGGGCTGGGAAGACGCCAAGGCCGCCGCCATCGCCAAGATCAACGACGCCGCCCAGACCGTGGCCACGCGCAAGGCGAGCCAGATCGCGCTCGAGGCGTTCTCGCCGCTGTTGCCGGAATTCGTCGGCGGCTCGGCCGACCTGACCGGTTCCAACCTGACCAACTGGTCCGGCTCGAAGTGGATCGACGAGCAGGGCAACGGCAACTACATCAGCTACGGCGTGCGCGAATTCGGCATGGCCGCGATCATCAACGGCATGACGCTGCACGGCGGCCTGCGCCCGTACGGCGGCACCTTCCTGATGTTCAGCGAATACGCCCGCAACGCGCTGCGCATGGCCGCGCTGATGAAGACCAACCCGATCTTCGTGTTCACCCACGACTCGATCGGCCTCGGCGAAGACGGCCCGACCCACCAGCCGGTGGAGCAGGTCGCCACGCTGCGCTACATCCCCAACATGAACACCTGGCGTCCGTGCGACACCACCGAGACCGCCGTGGCCTGGGCGCACGCCATCGAACAGAAGACCACGCCGAGCAACCTGATCCTGAGTCGCCAGAACCTGCCGTTCGTGGCACGCGACGCCCAGCAGATCGCCGACATCGCCCGTGGCGGCTACGTGCTGCGTGAAGCCCAGGGCGAGCTCAAGGCGGTGCTGATCTCCACCGGTTCCGAAGTCGAGCTCGCGCTCAAGGCCCAGGCCGCGCTGGCCGAGCAGGGCGTGGCGGTGCGCGTGGTGTCGATGCCGTCGACCAACGTGTTCGACAAGCAGGACAAGGCCTACCAGGCCAGCGTGCTGCCCGCCGGCGTGCCGCGCGTGGCGATCGAGGCCGGCGTGAGCGACTTCTGGCGCAAGTACGTGGGCCTGGAAGGCGCCGTGGTCGGCATCGACCACTTCGGTGAATCCGCTCCGGCCTCCGTGCTGTTCAAGGAATTCGGCTTCACCGTCGACAACGTGGTGGCCCAGACGCTGGCCGTCATCTGATCCTGAATAAATAAAATCAAGGCCATCCCGCCATGACGGGATGGCCGACAAGCAACAAAATTCGCCTTTATCTTAAAATCCGGGAGAGAACCAACATGACCATCCGTATCGCGATCAACGGCTACGGCCGTATCGGCCGCCAGGCCCTGCGCTCGATCTACGAATACAATCTGCGCGGCGATTTCGAGATCGTGGCCGTGAATGCCTCGGGCGACCTGGCCACCAACGCCCACCTGACCAAGTTCGACACCGTGCACGGCCGCTTCGCCGCCGAGGTGAGCCACGACGAGAAGAACCTGATCGTCAACGGCGACGTGATCCCGTTCTTCTCCACCCGCAACCCGGCCGAACTGCCGTGGAAAGCGCTGAACGTGGACCTGGTACTGGAATGCACCGGCGCCTTCACCAGCAAAGAAAAGTGCCAGCTGCACCTGGACGCCGGCGCCAAGAAGGTGCTGATCTCCGCCCCGGGCGGTGACGACGTCGACGCCACCATCGTCTACGGCGTCAACCACGACGTGCTGACCGCCGACATGACCGTGGTGTCCAACGCCTCCTGCACCACCAACTGTCTGGCCCCGGTAGCCAAGGCGCTGAACGACGAGCTCGGCATCGTCAAAGGCCTGATGACCACCATTCACGCCTTCACCAACGACCAGGTGCTGACCGACGTGCGCCACAAGGACCTGCGCCGCGCCCGTTCCGCCACCGAGAACATGATCCCGACCAAGACCGGCGCCGCCAAGGCCGTGGGCCTGGTGCTGCCGCAACTGAAGGGCAAGCTGGACGGCTTCGCGGTGCGCGTGCCGACCATCAACGTGTCGCTGGTCGACCTGACCTTCGAAGCCGGCCGCGCCACCTCGGTGGAAGAAGTGAACGCCATCGTCAAGGCTGCCGCCGAAGGCCCGATGAAGGGCATCCTGGGCTACAACACCCTGCCGCTGGTCTCCAGCGACTTCAACCACACCACCGAAGGCTCGGTGTTCGACGCCACGCTGACCAAGGTCTCCAACGGCAACATGGTGAAAGTGCTGGCCTGGTACGACAACGAGTGGGGCTTCTGCCAGCAGATGCTGCGCACCGCCCGCGCGCTGTTCGCCCAGTAAGAGGATGCGGGTAGGGCGGATGCCCCGCAGGGGCGATCCGCCAAACGAGACCTCAGCGACGACGGCGGATCGCCCCGAAAGGGGCATCCGCCCTACAACCGCCGCGCCCCCGGCGCGGCGTCCGTACGGATAGAGCCATGCAATTTCTCAAACTGACCGAACAAGACCTCGCCGGCAAGCGCGTGCTGATCCGCGTCGACATGAACGTGCCGCTCAAGCACGGCACCATCGGCGACGACACCCGCATCCGCGCCAGCCTGCCCTCCATCCTGCACGCCCTGAAGGCCGGCGCCGGGGTGATCCTGATGACTCACCTCGGCCGCCCCACCGAAGGCGAGCCGAAGCCGGAAGACAGCCTGGAGCCGGTGGCCGAGCGCCTGTCCGAACTCCTGGGCCTGAGCGTACCGGTCAACAACAGCTGGCAAGAGCAGCCGCTGGTGGTGCACCCAGGTGAAGTGGTGATGCTGGAAAACGTGCGCCTGAACCGCGGCGAGAAGAAGAACAACGACGAACTGGGCCGTGCCTACGCCGCCCTGTGCGACGTGTTCGTCAACGACGCCTTCGGCACTGCGCACCGCGCCGAAGCCTCGACCCACGCCGTGGCCAAGCACGCCCCGCTGGCCTGTGCCGGCATCCTGCTGACCGCCGAACTCGAAGCCCTGTCGCTGGCGCTGGAAGCCCCGGCACGCCCGCTGGTGGCGATCGTCGCCGGCTCCAAGGTATCGACCAAGCTGACCATCCTCGAGGCGCTGGCCGACAAGGTCGACCAGCTCATCGTCGGCGGCGGCATCGCCAACACCTTCCTGCTGGCCGAAGGCCATGGCATCGGCAAGAGCCTGGCCGAGCCGGAACTGGTGGCCGAGGCCAAGAAGGTCATCGCCAAGATCCGCGCCCACGGCGGCGACGTGCCGCTGCCCTCCGACGTGGTGTGCGCCAGCGAGTTCGCCGAGAACGCCGAGGACACGCTGAAGCTGGTCGACGAGGTCACCAAGAACGACATGATCCTCGATATCGGTCCGGATTCGGCCAAGGCCCTGGCCGACATCGTCGCCCAGGCCGGCACCGTGGTGTGGAACGGCCCGGTCGGCGTGTTCGAGTTCGAGCAGTTCAGCCACGGTACCCGCGTGCTGGCCGAGGCGATCGCCGAATCCGACGCCTTCTCGATCGCCGGCGGCGGCGACACCCTGTCGGCCATCGCCAAGTTCGGCGTGACCGACAAGATCAGCTACATTTCGACCGGCGGCGGTGCCTTCCTCGAATTCCTCGAGGGCAAGGAACTGCCCGCGGTGGCGATTCTGCAGCAGCGCGCGCGGTAAAGCGGCCGTAACACCTGTTCAGAATCTGTTACGAGCGGCCCTCAGCGGGGTGAAGAGCAGCACAGGAAGCGGAATGTACTGGGGTACAGGAGGATTTCCGCTCGCGGAGCGAATCTCTAACGTGCACATCTTCAGATGTGCCCAGCGAAAGATTCACACGCCGTGCACATGAGCCCCGATCAGGGCCGCGCAGCAGGATGATGAACCGGTTAAACGGTGGCGGCGCCGCAACAACCCGGCAAGTAGGCTGGACACTACAGCGAAGCTGGCGGACCCTATAAGGTCCGCCACCCCAAACGGAGTCAAACCCATGTCGCTCAATACCTGGCTGCTGTTCCTCGTCACCGTGTTCTTCGTCTCGGCCACGCCGGGCCCCAACATGCTGCTGGCGCTGTCGCACGGTATCCGCTACGGTGTGCGCCGCACCCTGCCCACGCTGGCCGGATTGCTGACCGCACTGGGGCTGATCATGGCGGGCTCGGCGGCCGGCCTGGGGGCGATCCTGGCGGCGTCCGAACTGCTGTTCTCGCTGGTCAAGTACGCCGGCGCGGCCTACCTGATCTGGCTCGGCATCAAGACCTGGCGCGCGGCGCCGCAGCCGCTGGGGCAGGGGCCGGATAGCGGCAGCCGCGCCGAAGGCAGCGCCTGGCAGCGCTTTCGCACCGGCTTCTTGGTGGCGATGAGCAACCCCAAGGCCTTCGTGTTCTTCACCGCGCTGTTTCCGCAGTTCATGGACGCCAGCGCGCCGCAGGGCCCGCAGCTGATGGCGCTGGCCGGCACCTTCTACGTGATCGAGAGCAGCTGGCAGCTGGCCTACGCCGCCGGCGGCTCGCGTCTCAGAAGCTGGCTCAACAGCCCGCTGCGGCTCTCCTGGATGAACCGCTTCGCCGGCGGCTCGTTCATGGCGGCGGGCGTGGCGCTGTCCGGTATCAGCCGACACTGAGCGCCGTTTGGCATCGGCTTCGGCCAACCTTTTGATTTGATACCGGTGCCGTCGCCATGACGGCACCTTGCCTTATTCTGGAGAATTACCATGGCACTCGTTTCGATGCGTCAGCTGCTGGACCATGCAGCCGAATTCAGCTACGGCCTGCCGGCCTTCAACGTCAACAACCTGGAACAGATGCGCGCCATCATGGAAGCCGCCGACAAGGTTGACGCCCCGGTGATCGTGCAGGCGTCGGCTGGTGCCCGCAAATACGCCGGCGCCCCGTTCCTGCGCCACCTGATCCTGGCCGCGGTGGAAGAATTCCCGCACATCCCGGTGGTGATGCACCAGGACCACGGCACCAGCCCGGACGTGTGCCAGCGCTCGATCCAGCTCGGCTTCTCCTCGGTGATGATGGACGGCTCGCTGAAGAGCGACGGCAAGACCCCGGCCGACTACGACTACAACGTCGACGTCACCCGCACCGTGGTCAACTTCGCCCACGCCTGCGGCGTGTCGGTGGAAGGTGAAATCGGCTGCCTGGGCAGCCTGGAAACCGGCATGGCCGGTGAAGAAGACGGCGTCGGCGCCGAAGGCGTGCTGGACCACTCGCAACTGCTGACCGATCCGGAAGAAGCCGCCCGCTTCGTCAAGGATACCGGCGTGGACGCGCTGGCCATCGCCATCGGCACCAGCCACGGCGCCTACAAGTTCAGCAAGAAGCCCACCGGTGACGTGCTGCGCATCGACCGCATCAAGGAAATCCACGCCCGCATCCCCAACACCCATCTGGTGATGCACGGCTCCTCCTCGGTGCCGCAGGAATGGCTGCAGATCATCAACGAATTCGGCGGCGAGCTGGGCGAAACCTACGGCGTGCCGGTGGAAGAAATCGTGGAAGGCATCAAGCACGGCGTGCGCAAGGTCAACATCGACACCGACCTGCGCCTGGCCTCGACCGGCGCCATCCGCCGTTTCCTGGCGCAGAACCCGAAAGAGTTCGACCCGCGCAAATACCTGGCGGCCAGCACCATCGCCATGCGCGACATCGTGATTGCCCGCTACGAAGCCTTCGGCGCCGCCGGCATGGCCAGCAAGATCAAGCCGGTGAGCCTGGACACCATGACCAACAAGTACCTGAAGGGTGAGCTGGCGCAGATCGTCAAGTAAGCCGCTGGTAAATAAATCGGCTGCGCGGCCCCATCCCGGCCCTCTGATGCTCGCCGTACCACTTGTACGGCTGTGCTTCTCGAACCGGCCGGGGGACGCGGCGATGACCGCAGGGAATCCCTGTGGGACGATTTCTTTCACCAGCGCCAATCGCCCGACCCGACCGACCACACCGCCGCGGCTGAACAGCCCGGCGGTGTTTTTTATTCCCGCTCAGTAGCGGACACGCGCGTAGAAAGTCCGCTCGGACGCCTCGCGCGCCTCGCGCAGCGTGCGGATGCCCTTTTCCGCCAAGAGCGGGATCATCTTCAGGAACACCTCGCCGGTGACGATGGCATCGCCCATCGCGGTGTGTCGCCCGATGATGGTCACTCCCAGCCGCTCCGCGATCGCCTCCAGGCGGTGCGATTCCTGGTTCGGGTGCAGCACCGCCGACAGCAGCAGCGTGTCGAGCACGGGCTGGTCGAAACGCACCCCGGTCGCCTCTTCCTTGAGCTGCAGGAAGCGCATGTCGAAGGCGGCGTTGTGCGCCACCAGCACGGTGTCGGCGCAGTAGGCCCGGAACGCCGGCAGCACGGTGTCGAGGTGCGGCTGACCCGCCAGCATCTCCGGGGTGATGCCGTGGATCTTCACCGAGTCCTCCGGCAGCGGCCGCCGCGGATCGACCAACTGCTCGAAACCCTCGTGCTGCAGCAAGCGACGGTTGACGATGCGGGTGGCGCCGATCTGGATGATCTCGTCGCCGGCGGCGGGCTCCAGCCCGGTAGTCTCGGTATCGAACACGGTGTAGGACAGTTCGGACAGCAGGCGCTCGTCCAGGGCGTGCCCGCCCTCCGACCAGCGGAACAGGTCGAAGTCGTAGAACTCCGGCCGGCTGCCGCCGCGCAGGAAGCGCGTCTCTTCGTGACGCTCACGGCGCGGCTCGACCAGCGGCAGCAGCAGCCGGAACAGGGCGCGGTGCGCGGCGCGCTGGCGCTCGAACCACATCTCGCCATTGCAGCGCTCGACCACCTCGCGCACCGATGGCGCGCTCGTCCCGGCACCCTGCATGGTGTCGAGCTCCCAGGACATCGCGGTCTCGGTATTCATGGCGGTGCCGCTCCAGATCAGGTCGAGCTGGGCGTGGTGCTCGGCGCGAGACAGCGCCAGGCGCACCTCGCGCACACCGTACTCGTCGTGCAGGCGGCCGGTGAGGTAGCTCAGCGCCTGCAACAGCGAGAAACTGTCGACCTTGATCCACAGCGTGTCGTCGAGATCCTCGGCCTTGCACGGCACGCCGGTCTGCGCCGTGACCCGCTGCAGCGCGGCCGTCACCACGTCCACGCCGCGCACCACCTCCAGTGGCCAGCGCGCCTTGAGCGCGTCGCCGTAGTCGCTGGCGGCACACTCCAGGCGCTGCGACAGCTGCTGCGCCTCGTCGCGGATCACCCCGAGGAAACGGCGCCGCTCGTCTTCACCCATGTCGCCGTAGTCCGACAGCATTTCGGCGGCGGCGCGCAGGCTGCCCAACGGTCCGCGCACGCCTTCGGTAAAGGCCTGGATCACGGTGTCGCGCCGCGACTCCTCGGCGAAGCTGGCGGTGATGTCGTCGAGGATCAGCACGAAGCCGGCGATGGCCGGCGCGGCCGTGGCCGCCTCCTGGGCGTCGCCGCCCAGCACCGGCGCCAGGTGCACGCGCAACAGCCGGCCGGCTGCAGTGGCGGCGACGAACTCGGCCGCCGGCACCGTCTCGCGCCCGAGGCGCTGCCCCACGCTCTCCAGCGCGTAGGCGATCAGGCCGTGATCGAAAATGGCGTAGATCGAGCGCCCCAGCCCCAGCAGCTCGTCGCCGACCTCGGCACGGGCGCGCTGGTTGTAGAGCAGGATGCGGCCGTCGAGGTTGCACACCACCACGCTCTGGTGCAGCTCCGCCATCAGCGCCGCGAGGCGGTTCTTCTCGGCTTCGAGCGAGTGCTGGGCGCGGCGCACCTGTTCCGCCACGTCGCGCTGCAGCGCCGCGCGCGCCGCCGCCAACTCGTTGATGGCCTGGGCCAGCCCGTGCAACTCGCTGCCGCCATCGCTGTTTACCCGGCGCGACGCGTCGGCCACCACGGTGGCGACTTCCTCGGCCAGGCGCAGCGGCGCCCGCACGTAGCGCGCCACCGCGTCGCGCAACGCCGCCACTGCGCTGCCGCACAGCAGCAGGGCGAGAATCAGCAGCGCCGTCACCAGGTCGTTGAGAGCAAGCCCGGTGCCGCGGGCGGCGTGCCAGGCAAGCCACGCCGTGGCTGCCAGTGCCGCAACGATGGCGAGACAGGCGGTGCCGGCAGCCAGCCCCAGTTTGCGCGACGGCGTCATCGGTTCGGCCTCCGGCAACTCATTGACCGACCAGCTGGCGTACCTTCTCCACCAGCTCGCGGGTCGAGAACGGCTTGGTCATGTAGACGTCGGCCCCCAGCGCCAGGCCCTTGGCCACCTCGGTGTCGCGCCCCTTGGCGGTCAGCATCAGGATGCGCACCCCAGAGAGCGTGGGATCGGCACGCACCTCCTGGCACACGTCGAAACCGTTCATCTTGGGCATCATCACGTCGAGCAGCACGATGTCCGGCCGATGCTGCCGGATCTTCGCCAACGCTTCCTCGCCATCGCCCGCCACCAGCACCTCGAACCCCTCGCGCTTCATCAGGTACTCGACGGAAATCACGATGTTGGGTTCGTCATCGGCTATCAACAGTGTCTTGCTCATGCCCGGTCTCCTGTCGCAGTCTGAACGCTGCGTATGTCATGTCATTGTCCCACAGCCGCGCGCGGCAGCACGAAGGAAAAGGTCGCGCCGGCCCCCGGAACACTCTCCACCCACAGCCGGCCGCCGAAGTGCTCGATGATGTGGCGGCTGATCGGCAGGCCGAGGCCGGTGCCGGCGGGCTTGTCGGTCATGCCGCCGCCCTGGCGGAAGCGCTCGAAGATCAGCTGCTGCTCCTCCGGCGCGATGCCCTTGCCGTTGTCGGCGACGTCCACGCGCAGCCCCTCCGGGGTCTCGGCGAGACGCACCGTCACCTTGCCGCCGCGGCCGACGAACTTGGCGGCGTTCGACAGCAGGTTAAGCATCACCTGGATCAGCCGGTCGCGATCGGCCAGGAGCGGCGGCACACGCTCCGGCAGCTCGAGCGACAACGCCACCTCCTTGTCGCGGAACAGCTGCCCGGTGGCTTCGGCCGACTGTGCCACCAGTTGCTTCAAGTCGATTTCGGTGGTGTGCCACTCGGCGTTGCCGGACTCGATCTTGGCCAGATCGAGGGTCTGGTTCACCAGCCGCGTCAGGCGTTCGGTCTCGCCGACGATGATGGTATGGAAGCGCTGGCGCTCCGGCGGCGGGATGTCGGGGTCGTCGCGCAGGATCTCGGACAGGGCGCGGATCGAGGTCAGCGGCGTGCGCAGCTCGTGCGTCACCGACGACATGAAATCGTCCTTGAGCCGGTCGAGTTCCTGCAGGCGCGCGTTGGCGGCGGTGAGCTGGTGCGTCGCCGCCTCCAGTTGCTGCGATTTGCGCTCCAGTTCGCGGCTGTAACGGCGCAGCTGCGAGGCCTCGTCGAGAATCTCCATTACCTCGGCCGGCGACAGCGGCTCTTCCTGCGCCACCGAGGCCACCACCGCCCGCGCCGAGGCGCTGCCGATGGCGCCCGCCAGCTGCGACTCGGCGAAGTGCACCAGATCGGCGTCGGCCTCCAGCGTGGCGGGATCGGCCACGCCGTGCCGCCGCGCGTAGCCGGCAAACGCGGCGCGCGCCCGTTCCGGGCCGAGGAAACGACCGACCAGCGTTTGCAGTTCGCCACTGTCGGCGCGGCCGCGCCACAACGCCACGCCGACCGGACGGCTCAGCTTCAGGGCGTCGACGAACAACCGCGCCTGGCCCGCCTCGACCGCCGTGGGCGGCCGGCGCAGCGACACCACGACGTAGGCGCCGAGGTTGGCGCACAAACTCCAGAACAGGCTGTGCGAAATCTCGTCCAGCCCGGTGAGGCCGAACAGTTGCTGCGGCCGCAGCAGCCCCAGGGCGAACGGCCCGTCGGTGAGGAAGCTGGCCGGCAGCCAGCCGGACTTGGCGAAGGACGGCAGCAGCAGGGTATAGCCCCACACCAGGAAACCCGCGCTCAGCCCGGCCAGCGCACCGTCGCGCGTGCCGCCGCGCCAGTACAGGCCGCCGATCATCGCCGGGGCGAACTGGGCGACCGCGGCGAAGCTGATCAGGCCGATGCCGACCAGGGCGTAGGCCTCGCCGGCCAGGCGGAAGTAGAGGTAGCCCAGCAGCAGGATGGCCAGGATGGCGCCGCGCCGGATCGCCAGCAGCAGGCCGGAAAGATCGCGCGCGCCGCCCTGCGCCAGTCCCGTCCAGCGCAGCAGAAGCGGCATCACCAGGTCGTTGCAGACCATGGTGGAAAGCGCGATGGTCTCGACGATGACCATGCCGGTGGCGGCCGAGAGCCCGCCGATGAACACCAGCAACGCCAGGGCATCCTGGTGCGCGGCCACCGGCAACGTCAGCACGAAGGTGTCGGCGTCGACGCCCTGTCCGGAAAAACGCAGCAGCCCCCCCAGCGTGATCGGCAGCACGAACACGTTGATCAGCAGCAGGTAGAGCGGAAACAGCCAGATGGCGCGTTTCAGGTGCGATTCGTTGACGTTTTCCACCACCGCCACCTGGAACTGGCGCGGCAGGAACAACATCGCCAGCGCCGCCAGCAAGGTCAGCGAGAACCAGGTGGCGTAGCCCTGGCCCGCCGCCAGCGAACCCGCCAGCACGCGCAGCCGCTCCACCGCCTGGGCGCGCTGGAAAATGTCGCCGAAGCCGTCGTACAGGCCGTAGGTGACAAACAGGCCGGCGGCGCTGAACGCCACCAGCTTGACCACCGACTCCAGCGCCACCGCCGCCACCATGCCTTCGTGGCGCTCGGTGGCGTCGAGGTGGCGCGTGCCGAACAGCACGGTGAAGGCGGCGAGGATCAGGGCGATGTAGAAGGTGCTGTCGGCAAAGAACGGCTGCGCCGCGTCATGGCGCGGCAGCAGCGCTGCCGGCTGCTGCAACAGGATGCCGAGGCTGCCGGAGACCGCCTTGAGCTGCAGCGAGATGTACGGCACCACGCCCACCACCGCGATCACCGTCGCCAGCCCGCCCAAGAGCTGGCTCTTGCCGTAGCGCGAGGCGATGAAGTCGGCGATGGAGGTGATGCGGTTGGCCTTGGCGCTGCGGATCATCTTCAACAGCAGGAACCAGCCCAGCGCCATCACCAGGGTCGGCCCGAGGTAGATCGGCAGGAAGCCGACCCCCGAGCCGGCGGCGCGTCCGACGCTGCCGTAGAACGTCCAGGTGGTGCAGTACACCGCCATCGACAGCGCGTACACCGTGGGGTTGGCGATCACCGAGCGCTGCTGATCGGCGCGGCGGTCCGCCCACCAGGCGACCGCGAACAGCAAACCCAGGTAGAGCAGGGCGACGACGGCGAGGAGGGGGGCCAGGGTCAAGGTCGGTTCCGCCTCAGTCGCGCCGACGCTCGATGATCCACGCCATCAGCGCGATCAGGCCGAACCAGGCGGCGAACAGGTAGACGAACAGCAGGGGCAGGCCGAACAGCTCGACCGGGCGATCGAACAGGGCCAGCACGGGGTAGTTGAACAGCAGGCAACCAGCGAGAAACAGCGCGACCAGGCGCGGTCCCCTGAGAATGCTGCCCTGCATGGCCCTCTCCCCGATATGGTTATGCCTGCATTATAAGCACAAGCCACGGGTCGCAGGCAGGGGCTGTCTACCGCCGGAGTAGCACAGCGATACGGTCAAAATGGGCGGGTGGGCGGGGCGGAGGACGCGCCACGCCCCGCGGCCACGTCGCCTCAACCGGCCAGCTTGCCCTGGTACAAGGCGGCGATCAGGTCAGACTGGCTGATCATTCCACACAGGGTGCCATCCGTCCCGACCACCGGCACGTGGTGCAGGCCGCGGTCGGCGAACAGCGGCACCAGCTCGACCAGGTGCAGCGCCTCGCGCACGCTCACCACTGGCGTGCTCATGATCGCCGCCACGCGGTTGTCGGCACCCCGTCCGCTCAACAGCTTCGCCACGCGCTCGCGCAGGCCCTGCGGCGTGCCGTCCAGGCGCTTGAGGAAGTCCACCAGCGACACCATGCCCACCACCTGACCGAACTCGCCGACCACCGGCAGCGCGCGGACCTTGTGCCGGCGCAGCAGGCGCCATGCCTCCTGCAGGCTGGCTTCCGGCCGCAGGCTGATCAAGTCGCGCGACATGATGTCGCGGCAGCGGATGTCGCCGAGCCGGCGCCGGTAAGAGTGCATCTCGGCCAGGGTCATCACCTGTTCCAGGTCGCTGCGGCTGATGTCGAGCAGGTGGTTGAAACCGGCCAGCGCGGCTTCGACGTCCTCGTCGCGGATGCCCATGCGCTCCAGCGGCTTGGGATCGCTGATCAGGTTGCGGTTGGGCTGCGGCAGCGGGCGCGGGTAAGGGCGGCGCAGCACGCGGTTGTTGAGCAGCAGCGCCAGCGCCAGCATGGCGAGCGCGTTGAGCAGTACCGGCCACAGCACGAAGCCGAAGCCCATGGCGTGGATCGCCGGGCCGCCGATCACCGCGTTGAGCGCGATCGCGCCGCCCGGCGGGTGCAGGCAGCGCAGCGATATCATTGCAAAAATGGCGAGCCCGACCGCCATCCCGGAAGCCAGCCAGGGATTGGGCACCCAGCGCGCGCAGGCGACGCCGATGGCGGCCGACAGCACATGGCCACCGACCAGCGGCCAGGGCTGCGCCAACGGGCTGCTCGGCAAGGCGAACAGCAACACCGCGGCGGCGCCCATCGACGCCACCAGCCACGGCGCGTCGCCGACGGTCAGGTGGGTGATCAGCGCGGTCAAGGCGATGGCCGCCAGCGCGGCCACGGCCACCGCCAGCTGCTCGCGCCGGCTGATAACCAGGGGTTCGGGCCACCAGCGGCCGAGGCGGCGACGCACGGTGGCAAACAGGGGAAGGGTGGGGGCGAAAGTAGTCATCCCGCCATTGTAAAGAACATGTATTCCATATACCACTTCTACTACTTTCGGCCAGCCGGCCCTCTGCCACCCGGCGCATTGGCCTGGGCCGCCGGCTTGCGTACACTGGCAACATGAGCGAACTGCTATCTCCCCTGGAATGGGTTTTCGTCGTCATCATGGCGCTGGTGCCGCTGGCCGGGCTGGCCTTTCACCTGTGGGTGATGCTGGCCGGACGCGGCAAGCCGGATGCCGACCAGGAGTCCAAATAGATGAAACTGAAGCTGTTGTATTTTGCGCGACTGAAGGACGCCTTCGGCCGCGATCACGAAACTCTGGAGAGCGATGCCGCCAGCGTCGGCGCACTACTCGCCGAGCTGCGCGCGCGCGGCGGCGCCTGGGCCGACGAGTTGGCCGAAGGCCGCGTATTCCGCGTGGCGCTCAACCAGGAGCTGGCGACCGCGGACGCCGGGCTCGCCACCGGCGACGAAGTGGCGATCTTCCCGCCGGTCACCGGGGGCTGACATGGACGCCTTCACCATCCGCGTCGACGCCGCCGCCTTCGACGCCGGCCAGGAAATCGCCCGGCTGTCGGCCGACCCCGGCGTCGGCGCCGTGGTCAGCTTCGTCGGCGTGGTGCGCCGCCATGGCGACGGCGACAACGTCGCCGCGCTGGAACTGGAACACTATCCCGGCATGACCGAGAAGTCGCTTGCCGCCATCGTCGCCGAGGCGCGCGCGCGCTGGCCGCTCTCCGCCGCGCTGATCCACCACCGCGTCGGCCGGCTGGCACTGGGCGAACCGATCGTACTGGTGGTTACCGCCAGCGCGCACCGTGCCGCCGCGTTCGCCGCCTGCGAATTCCTGATGGACTTCCTGAAGACGCAGGCACCGTTCTGGAAAAAGGAAATCGACGCCGACGGCCACAGCCGCTGGGTCGAGGCCAAGTCCAGCGACGAGGGCGCCGCCGGACGCTGGCAATGAGCTACAGCGCGCTGATCCTGGCCGGCGGACGCGCCACGCGCATGGGCGGCCAGGACAAGGGGCTGCTCGAGCTGTTCGGCCAACCCCTGATCGCCCACACCCTCTCCGCGCTGGCGGCGCAGACTCCCGCCCCGGCGCGCATCCTGATCTCCGCCAACCGCCACCTCGACGCCTACCGCGCCTTCGGCCACCCGGTGCTGCCGGACACGTTGCCGGACTACCCCGGTCCGCTCGCCGGCCTGCTGGCGGGTCTCGCCGCCGCCCCACACGACACCCTGCTGATGCTGCCCTGCGACGCGGTGCGGCTGCCAGCCGAGTTGGCGACGCGGCTGCTGACGGCGCTGGATGGCGGCATTGACGCCGCCTCGGCGAGCGATCCGGAACACTGGCATCCCACCTTGCTGGCGCTGCGTCCTGGGCTACAGGGCGCGCTCGAAGCCTACCTGGCCGGCGGCGGCCGCTCCATCCGCGGCTGGCTCGCCACGCTCGAGCACCGCATCGTGCCGTTCGACCAGGCCCTGCCCAACCTCAACACCCCCGACGCGCTGGCAGCACTGGCCGCGGCCGGACCCGCTGGGCTAGCATGATGCAATAGCCACCCCAGTCAGGAGAATGCGCATGGCGATGGACGTGATCGATTACGAGATCTTCGGCGACGACATGCAGTACGTCGAAGTGGAGCTGGACCCGGGCGAAGCCGCCGTCGGCGAGGCCGGCGCCATGTACTACATGGAGGACGGGATCAGCATGGACACCGTGTTCGGCGACGGCTCGGCGGCCCAGGGCGGCCTGCTCGGCAAGCTGATGGGCGCCGGCAAGCGCCTGCTCACCGGCGAGTCGCTGTTCACCACGGTGTTCGTCAACCAGGGACTGAGCAAGAAACGGGTGGCCTTCGCCGCCTCCTACCCCGGCAAGATCGTGCCGGTGCACCTGTGGGAGCTGGGCGGCACGCTGTACGCACAGAAGGACAGCTTCCTAGCCGCCGCCAAGGGCGTCAGCCTCGGCATCGCCTTCCAGAAGAAGATCGGCACCGGGCTGTTCGGCGGCGAGGGTTTCATCATGCAGAAGCTGGACGGCGACGGCTACGCCTTCCTGCACGCCGGCGGCACGCTGACCGAACGCCAGCTGGCGGCGGGCGAGATGCTGCGCGTCGATACCGGCTGCGTGGTAGCCTACCAGCCCTCCGTCGACTTCGACATCCAATACGTCGGCAAACTGAAGAGTGCGCTATTCTCCGGCGAAGGGCTGTTCCTCGCCACCCTGACCGGCCCGGGGAAGGTATGGCTGCAGTCGCTGCCGCTGTCGCGCCTGGCCGACCGGCTGATCGCCGCCAGCCCCAAGGCGGGCGGCCGTTCCAGCGAACAGGGCTCGGTGCTGGGCGGACTGGGCGACCTGCTCGACGGCCGGGACTGAACCCTCAGGTTGGCCGAAGCCCGCCGCACCGCACCCGGCACTCGCCCTTGAAAACAAAAAACCCGGCCTAGGCCGGGTTTTGTCATGCGGTGGCGCAGGCTCACTTGCCGGCCGGCACACCCACCTTGGCACGGCGCGCCTTGACCGCGTCGGCCAGAATCTGCACCAGATCCTCGGTATCCTGCCAGCCGATGCAGGCATCGGTGATGCTCTGGCCGTAGGTCAGCTCGCAGCCCGGCTTCAGGTCCTGGCGCCCTTCCACCAGATGGCTTTCCACCATCACACCGAAGATGTGGGTGTCACCCGCGGCCAACTGGCCGGCCACGTCGCGCGCCACTTCCATCTGGCGCTTGTAATCCTTGCGGCTGTTGGCGTGGCTGAAGTCCACCATCAGCTTCTGCGCCAGACCGACGCCGGCCAGCTCGGCCGCGGCAGCGCGCACGTGCTCGGCCGAGTAGTTCGGTTCCTTGCCGCCGCGCAGGATCACGTGGCAATCCGGGTTGCCGCCGGTAGAAACGATGGCGGAGTGGCCGGTCTTGGTCACCGACAGGAAGTGGTGCGGCTGACTGGCGGCGCGGATAGCATCGACCGCGATCTTCAGGTTGCCATCGGTACCGTTCTTGAAGCCCACCGGGCAGGACAGCCCCGACGCCAGCTCGCGGTGCACCTGCGACTCGGTGGTGCGCGCACCGATGGCGCCCCACGAAATCAGGTCGGCGAAGTACTGCGGCGTGATCATGTCGAGGAATTCGGTGGCCGCCGGCATGCCCGCGTTGTTCAGATTCAGCAACAGGCGACGCGCCAGGCGCAGGCCGGAGTTGATGTCGTACGATTCATCCAGGTGCGGGTCGTTGATCAGCCCCTTCCAGCCCACCGTGGTGCGCGGCTTCTCAAAGTAGACGCGCATCACCACGATCAGCTCGCGGGCATGCTCGTGGCGCAGCTTCATCAGGCGTTCGGCATACTCCTCGGCCATGGCCGGATCGTGGATCGAGCACGGGCCGATCACCACCAGCATGCGATCGTCCTCGCCGCGCAGCAGGGCGGCGATTTCGCGGCGGGTATTGTAGATCAGCTCGGAGGCGGTTTCGGTGATCGGCAGCTCGTAGAGGTGCGCAATCGGGGGCAGGAGTTCCTTGATTTCGCGGATTCGGACGTCGTCGGTCTGTCGTTGCATGGTGATGTGCCTCGGGGCATTTTTCTGTGTATTGACTGCATCACACAATACCTGCATTTTGCGCACTGCGACAAGTCCCGCGCCCACCCGGCCGCCGCTTGGCGGCACGCCGCCAACCCGGATAAAAAACAAAAAAAGCGCCCTTTTGGGACGCTTTTTTCATTCACCCTCGCCACGGATTAGTCGGCGTACTGGCGCTTCATGCGTTCGCGGCGCTCCTGTGCCTCCACCGACAGCGTGGCGGTCGGGCGCGCCATCAGGCGCTTGAGCCCGATCGGCTCGCCGGTGTCTTCGCAGAAGCCGTAGGAACCGTCTTCGATATCGCGCAAGGACGACTGAATCTTCTGCAACAGCTTGCGCTCACGGTCGCGGGTACGCAGCTCCAGCGCGTATTCTTCCTCGAGCGTGGCCCGGTCGGCCGGGTCGGGAGTGGCCTCTTGCTCCTGCAGATGGTTCGCCGTCGCGTTGGCGTTGCTCAACAACTCCTGCTGCATCTGCAACAGCCGCTCTTTGAAGAACTCAAGGTGGTCGGCGTTCATGTAATCCTCGCCTTCCCAGTTGAGGATATCCTGTTCGGTCAGCTTGGCCATAATTTAGTGCTTCCAGCATAGAGTTGGCAGACAAGCGCTGAAGATTACCGGTGGCATGGTCTTTGTGCAACTATATTGGACAGACGACTCGCCGGGAAAATCCCTCCTCATGTGCCCCGGTATAGTGCGATTCGCACACAATGACAAGCCTTATTACACGACAAAGGGCAGCCGAGGCCGCCCTTTGCCAATTCCGAGCCCGGCCGCTTATTTCAGCGACAGCACCCACTTCACCAGGGTCTTCAGGTCGGCATCGCTGACCTGCGGGTTCGGCGGCATCGGCACCGCGCCCCACACCCCGGAACCACCGGCCTTGACCTTGGCGATCAGCTTGGCTTCGGCCCCCTTGTCACCAGCATATTTCTTGGCAACATCCTTGTAGGCCGGACCCACTACCTTCTTGTCCACCGAGTGACAGGCCAGACAATTGTATTTCTGGGCAAGTTGCAGGTTGGCCATGGCCGGCGTGGCGACTACACCCAGCATGACCGCAGCCAGCAGCGTCTTTTTCATACCTCTCTCCTTAAAGATTTGGATAGGACACACCCGTAATATCGGGATCCAACCCGACAGCAAACCATAACACCTATAACGCGACCTTGAGTTGCATCAGAAAAACGCTTTCCAGCGCCCGCACCGGCAGCATCAGGATCACCTGGATGATCAGGAACAGGATCAGCGGCGACAAATCCACCCCGCCGATGGCGGCCCGGCGGAATGGCCGCAGGAACGGCCGGGTCAGCGCGTCCAGGATCGGCGTCAGCGGATTGTACGGATTCACCCAGCTCAGGATGGCCTGGACGATGACCGCCCCCATCAGAAGGTACAGCGACTGGCGGAACACGTCCAGCAGCGACAGGCACACGAGGCCCAGCCAGGTTTCCGGTGCGGCAAAACTGTACGGCAGGGGATTGAGCGCCAGCATCAGCACGTTGCTGAGCAAGCCGACCAACAGCGCCAGCAGCAGCGTGGCCGTGTCATAGCCGTGCACGCTCGGCACCAGCTTGCGCATCGGCAGCACCGCGAAATTGCTGACCGCCATCACGAACTGCGACAGCGGGTGCTTGAACGGCGCGCGCGCCACCTGCAGGTAGAAACGCAGCAGCAGCACCAGCACGAACAGGTCGGCCAGCGTCTTGATCAGGAATTGCAGGGTCTCGGCGATCATCTCAGTCTTGGCTCAGTATCTGGCCCAATTCCACCGAACGTGCACGGCAATCCTGCATCCCGGCCTGGATCGCCGCCTTGACGCCTTCGGCCTCGAAGCGGGCGATGGCGCGCTCGGTGGTGCCGCCCTTGGAGGTAACGTTGGCGCGCAGCGTGGCGACATCGAGATCGCTCTGCTTGGCGAGCGCCACCGCGCCGTCGAAGGTACCCAGCACCAGCTGACGCGCGGTGGCGTCGTCGAAGCCAAGTGCACGTGCCTCAGCGATCATCGACTCGATGAAGTAGAACACATAGGCCGGGCCGCTGCCGGAGATGGCTGTGATGTCGTCGATACCGCTCTCGCTCTCGAGCCAGAACACTCTGCCCACCGCCGCCATGATGTCCGCGGCGTTTTTCTTGTCGGAGGCCCCCACCCCGAGCGGCGCGAACAGCCCGGAGACGCCCTTGCCGACCATGGCCGGGGTGTTGGGCATCACCCGCACGATGCGGTCGCTGCCGAGCCAGCGTGCCAGCGCCGCGATGCCGACACCGGCGGCGATCGACACCACCAGCGCGTTACCCAGCACCGGCGCGAGCGAGAGGCACACGTCCTTGAGCTGTTGCGGTTTGACGGCCAGCACTACCACGTCGTCGGTAGACAGTTGTTGCGGCGGCTGTTCCAGCGCCGTCACGCCATAGGTCTGTGCCAGCTGGGCGCGTTTGTCGGCTGAGGGCTCGACCACACTGATGCCGTGGCCGCCCTGCTTGACCAGGCCGCTGATGATGGCAGAGGCCATGTTGCCGCCGCCGATGAAGGTAATCTGCATGCTGAGTCCTCTATTTGTCGATTGTATACTGTAGCCAAATTGGCGATTCATTATGCCGGATACGTCCGGGAGCCGAAAATGGCCGTGCCGACCCGTACCAGCGTCGAGTCTTCCCGCACCGCCAGCTCCAGGTCTGACGACATCCCCATCGACAGGGTATCGAGCACCATGCCCTGCGCCGCCATCTCGTCGCGTAGCCCGTGCAACAGGGCAAACTGCTGCGCCAGCCGTGCCTGATCGGCGGTCGGTTCGGGGATGCACATCAGGCCGCGCAGCCTGAGCCGGGGCAGGGCGGCGACGGCTCGCGCCAGCGCCAGCGCCTCATGCGGTGCGCAACCGCTCTTGCTCTCCTCGCCCGAGACGTTCACCTGCAGGCAGACGTTGAGCGGCGGCAAGGATTCGGGGCGCTGCGCCGACAAACGCTCGGCGATCTTCAGGCGCTCCACCGAGTGCACCCAGTGCGCCAACTCGGCGACCGGCCGAGTCTTGTTGGATTGCAGCGGCCCGATGAAGTGCCATTCGATATCCAGCCCCGCCAGCTCGGCGCTCTTGGCCTGCAGCTCCTGCACGTAGTTCTCGCCGAAAGCGCGCTGGCCGGCGTCGTACGCTTCCTGAATGGCGTCAGCCGGAAACGTCTTGCTGACCGCCAGCAGGCATACCGAGCCGGCGGCACGCCCGGCGGCGGCCTCGGCCGCGGCAAGCCGCTGGCGGACCGCGGCCAGAGAGGAAGAAATAGCTGAAGTCATGATGTCCTTGGTGCAACCGCAACAATGCCGCCGCCCCACGTCGGGACGACTCCCACTGCATCAGCATACCAAGTCCCGGCGCTTATGCTTACAATCAGGAAAGGTCATGCCGGTGGTCTGGCGCTGACGGCCCGCCGTGCGGTATCGAATTGGGGAGAATTATAAATGGAAATTTCCGAGCTCTTGGCGTTCACCGTCAAGAACAAGGCATCTGACCTGCACCTGTCGGCCGGCCTGCCGCCGATGATCCGGGTCAACGGCGACGTGCGACGCATCAACCTGCCGCCGCTCGAGCACCATGAGGTACACGACAAGGTGTACGACATCATGAACGACTTCCAGCGCAAGGCGTTCGAAGAAATGATGGAGTGCGACTTCTCGTTCGAGCTGCCGGGTATCGCCCGCTTCCGGGTCAACGCCTTCATGCAGAACCGCGGCATGGGCGCCGTGTTCCGGGTGATTCCGTCCAAGGTGCTGACGCTGGAGGAGCTGTCGGCGCCGAAGATCTTCCAGGAGATCGCCAGCTACCCGCGCGGCCTGGTGCTGGTGACCGGGCCGACCGGCTCCGGCAAGTCCACCACGCTGGCAGCGATGATCGACTATATCAACGATAATGAATTCTCCCACATCCTCACCGTGGAAGACCCGATCGAATTCGTGCACCAGAGCAAGCGCTGCATGATCAACCAGCGCGAACTGGGGCAGCAGACCCACAGTTTCGCCAACGCGTTGCGCTCGGCGCTGCGCGAAGACCCGGACGTGATTCTGGTAGGGGAAATGCGCGACCTGGAAACCATCCGGCTCGCCATGACCGCGGCGGAAACCGGCCACCTGGTGTTCGGCACCTTGCACACCAGCTCGGCCGCCAAGACCGTCGACCGTATCGTCGACGTGTTCCCGGCCGGCGAGAAGGAGATGGTGCGCTCGATGCTGTCGGAGAGCCTGCGCGCGGTGATCTCGCAGACCCTGCTGAAGACCAAGGACGGTAGCGGACGGGTGGCGGCGCACGAGATCATGGTCGGCACGCCGGCGATCCGCAACCTGATCCGCGAGAACAAGATCGCCCAGATCAACTCGATGATCCAGACCGGCCAGCAGTACGGCATGCAGACGCTCGACCAGTGCCTGCAGGAACTGGTACGCCGCAACATCGCGTCGCCGGCCGAGGCACGGCTGAAAGCCAGCAACAAGGATTTGTTCTAAGCGCCCATTTCACGAGACGGCAAGCCCTTGTCCCGACGAGCGTCCGTGTGCCGCGCCCATCCCATGCCGAGCGAGCCGACGATTGGCCCGGCGCGATGGTGCCGCGACGCGGAATCTCCATGCGCTCCCGCGATCTCGAGGTTCCGCCACTCCGGCGCCTCGCAACAGGCCGGGGACCCCCCTCGTGAGACAGGCCTGACACCGGCGTTCAGCGCCGGCAACGATGGAAAACGATCATGGAAAGAGACCAGGCCTCGAAGTTCATCCACGACCTACTCAAGCACGCCGTAGGCAAGAACGCTTCGGACATCTTCATTTCCGCGGACTTCCCGCCGGCCATGAAGATCGACGGCAAGATCATCCCGGTGTCGCCGCAGCCGCTGTCGGCGCAGCACACCAAGGAGCTGGTGCGTTCGGTGATGAACGACCGCCAGATGGAGGAGTTCGAATCCTCGATGGAGGCGAACTTCGCCATCAGCCCGCCGGGCATCGGCCGTTTCCGCGTCAGCGCCTTCATCCAGCAGGGCATGGCCGGCATGGTGCTGCGCAAGATCAATACCGAGATTCCCACCTTCGACCAACTGCGCCTGCCGGAAGTGCTGAAGGACGTAGCCTTGATCAAGCGCGGCCTGGTGATCTTCGTCGGCGGCACCGGCTCGGGCAAGTCCACCTCGCTGGCCGCACTGGTGGACTGGCGCAACAGCCACAGCCAGGACCACATCATCACCATTGAGGACCCGATCGAATACGTGCATCCGCACAAGAAATCGATCGTGACCCAGCGCGAGGTCGGGGTCGATACCGACAGCTGGGACATCGCACTGAAGAATACCCTGCGCCAGGCGCCGGACGTGATCCTGATGGGCGAAATCCGCGACCGCGAGACCATGGGCTATGGCCTGCAGTTTGCCGAAACAGGCCACCTCTGCCTCGCCACCCTGCACGCCAACAACGCCAACCAGGCACTCGACCGCATCCTGAACTTCTTCCCGGAAGAGCGTCACCAGCAGGTACTGATGGACCTGTCGTTGAACATGCGCGCGATCATCTCGCAGCGGCTGGTCCCGCTCGCCACCGGGCGCGGCCGGGTGGCTGCGGTGGAGGTGATGCTCAACAGCCCGCTGATGGCGGACCTGATCTTCAAGGGAGAAATCGCCTCGCTGAAGGAGGTGATCGGCAAGTCGCGCGAGAGCGGCATGCAAACCTTCGACCAGGCGCTGTTCGATCTCTACGAGGGCGGCCTGATCAGCTACGAGGATGCGCTACGCAACGCCGACTCGGTCAACGACCTGCGCCTGAAGATCAAGCTGTACGGCGAGGGCGCCAAGGATCGCGACCTGCTCGAGGGCATCGACCACCTCGACATCATCTGAACACCCGCTAGCGCCCGGCGGCGTGGCAAAGACCGGGAAGGGGAGGCAGGGACGGGGAAGCGGTCCGGGCCGGCTTACGCCCACATGCGTTTGACCCAGTCCAACGACTCGGTCTCGATTCGGGTGAGGAGTTCGGCATCGTAGCCGGCGGGCTGCACCGTGTTTTCGTCTTCCAGCGACACGGTGACCTTGAGCCATTCGCCGAGGATGTGCCGGCCATCGAGCACGGCGTCCTTGATGATCTGATCGACCGGCAGCTGTGGAATCAGCTCGGTCTTGGGGCGCAGCATCAGGGCGTCGACCAGCGACAGGATGCCGACCATGAAGGCTTGTTCGGCCAACTGCGGCGCCTCCGGCCGCAGGCTCTGGGCCAGCCGCTCCATGATGCGGCCGCGCATGGCCGCCAGTTCGAGCAGTGGATTGTGGCGGACCTTGTCGCCCTGGGGCGTGGCCGTGGCAAACATCAGGAGCAGGGTCCAGCGCTTGATCTTGTCCCGTCCCAGGAGCAGGATGGCCTGGCGGATCGAGGTGACCGCCGACTTGTCGGCCATGACCGCGGTGGAGGTGAGCCGGAGCAGCATCAGCGCAATGTCGGGAGCGCTCTTGAACGCCTCTTCCAGCGCGTCGGTTTCGGCGTCGCTCAGGATCAGCCCCAGCAGGCGCAGCAGCACCGACACCTTGGGCCGGACCTGGCGCGAGTGGATCACTGTGGGGTGAGCGAAGAAGTAGCCCTGGAACAATTTGAAGCCGAACTCGCGGCAGGTTTCGAACTGCTCGGGGTTGTCGACCTTTTCCGCCAGCAAGCTGCCGCGGAAACCTTCCAGCGATTGCAGCAGCGCCGGCAACGCGCCCAGCGCGACCTGGCTGAGGTCGACCTTGGCGATGTCGACGTAATCGAGCAGGGCACGCTTGTCGCTGGTGAGCGACACCAGGTCGTCCAGCGCCATGCGGAAGCCGCGCTGGCGCAGCTCGGCCAGCCGGACCAGCAGGGCGGGCGTCGCCCGGACCGTTTCCAGGATTTCCAGCACCACAGTGTCGTGCGGCAGCACGTTGATGAGATCACTCATCAACAGCTGTTCGTCGACGTTGATGTAGCCCAGCCGGTCGCCCAGCACCTCGGCGACGCCAAGGTCGACAAAGGCATGGCGGATCACCGTAGCGGTGGCGGCGAAATCGTCGACGACGTGCGCGGCGTTGACCGGGCTGGAACGGAACAACAATTCATACCCCACCAGGTTTTCCCTGGCATCGACAATCGGCTGCCGCCCCAGATAGTGCGTTGAGTACATGAAGAAACCTGTGTCGTCCCTGAAAAGCGTCGAGTGATCAGTTTAGGGGAAAGGAATCGGGTCTTGAGACTCTTTTTTGCCATCATACCGGACAAGTCGACTTCCGTGTCATTGCATGCCAATGGCAACTTCATGGCGAAGCACAGCCGTGGCCATGTCGTCGCCGCCGAGCGACTGCACCTGACCCTGGCCTTTCTGGGCGAGGTCGCTCCCGAACGGCTGGACGAGCTCCTGACGATCGGGGAGAGCCTGCCGCGTCTGGATGGGACAGTATGGATGATAGACCGCGCCGGCGGCTGGCCCAACGGCATCGTCTGGGCCGGCAGTTCTCAGCCATGCCTCGTGCTGAGCGAACTGGTGGCCGCCTTGCAGCAAGGACTGGCACAGGCCGGGTTCCCGACCGAGACGCGTCCCTACGTGCCGCACGTGACGCTGCTGCGCCGGGCGCGCCGCCGGCTGCCGCCCCAGGATATCCCCCCCTTGCCGTTCGTCTTGCGGCGCGTGTCGCTGATGGAGTCCACACTGACGCCGCAGGGGCCGCAGTACCGCGAGCTGCAGCACTGGCCGTAGTGGGCACAAGAGGCAAAAGCCGCCCGTCACTGAGTGTGACGGGCGGCTGGATGGGGAAGGGAGCACCCGCACCGAGTCACCTGGCGCGACCGCACGACGTTTCACGTGAAACCGGGTGGAGCCGGCCCATGCCGCACTCTCGCTACAACCAACATCCGCTGGGGCTCCTTGCTGTCGCGGGTACGCGTCAGAGCCACGCACGCCAGGGACGGGTAAGGACCATGGGATGCTCTTCTTAGTCGATCAGACGAAGGGAGGCCGGGCAGGAGGCTCCGCCATCCCCTGGCGGATGCCAACGACGGTCACAACTGCTCGGACGGCCTGTCGGTGGGGTTCTTCAGGAAGGCCTTCAGCTCGTCCGACATCGGAAAGTTCAGGTTGAGACCTTTCGGCGGCACTGGGCTGGTGAACCACTTGGCATAGATCTTGTTGATCTCGCCAGACTGGTAAGTGGCGCGCAGCGCGTCGTCGACCACCTTCTTGAACGCCGGGTCGCCCTTGCGCAGCATGCAGCCGTAGCTCTCGAACGATTGCGGCTTGCCGGTCACAGTCCACTCGGCCGGGTTCCTGGCCTTGGCCATTTCGCCGTACAGCAGCGGGTTATCCATGTAGAACGCGGCGGCCCGGCCCGACTCCACGATCATGAAGGCTTCGCCGTGATCCTTGGCCGAGATGACGTTCATGCCCATCTGCTTGTCGGCGTTCATCACCTTCAACAGGCGCTCATTGGTGGTGCCGGCGGTGGTCACCACGTTCTTGCCCTTGAGGTCGGCAAAGTCCTTGATGCCGGAGCTTTTCTTGGTCAGCAACTGGCCTTTCACCAGGAAGAAGCCGAGCGAAAAGTCGACCTGTTTCTGGCGTTCCAGGTTGTTGGTGGTGGAGCCGCACTCCAGGTCGACGGTACCGTTCTGCACCAGCGGGATGCGCGTCTGCGAGGTCACCAGGTTGTACTGGACCTTGAGGCTCGGCAGCTTCAGCTCTTTTTTGACCGCCTCGACCACCTTGTTGGCGATGTCGACCGAATAGCCGACCGGCTGCTGGTTGTTGTCGAGGTAGGAGAACGGGATCGACGCGTCGCGGTAGGCCAGCACGATGCTGCCGGACTCCTTGATCTTCTGCAGTGTGCCGGCCGGTTCGGCGGCGAAGGCCGGGGCGGTCAGGCAGGCGGCGGCGAGACCGCTGGCGAGAAGGGTGCGGGTGAAACGCTGGGACATGGTGAGTCTCCTTGGTGGACGGCGTGTTGTTATCGGTCAGGTACAGCAATGACGGCGGCGGTCAGCATGATTTCCACCAGCACGTCGGGAGAGGCCAGCTGGGCTTCGGTGGTCGCCCGGGCCGGGCTGGCGCCCGGCGGCAACCAGGCGCTCCATTCTTCGTTCATGGCGGCGAAGTCGCGGGCGATGTCCTTCAGCCAGAGCGTGGCGGATAGGATGTGCGCACGGTCGCTGCCGGCGGTGGCGAGCAGCCGGTCGATCTTGGCCAGCACCTCGCGCGTCTGGCCGCGGGCGTCCTGCGTGCGGTCGCCCGGTACCTGGCCGGACAGGTACACCAGCTGGCCGAACACCACGGCGTCGGACAGGCGGGGATTGCTGTGGATACGGGAAATCGTCATGACAAGGCTCCGGTCGAGAGAAGGGTCGGGTTCAGCGTGCGGGTGATAGGGCAAACGCGTGCGTATCGATACTGTCCTGCCGGCCGGCGATGAGGTCGCTCAGCAGGCGAGCGCTGCCGGCCGCCAGGGTGAAGCCCAGCGCGCCGTGGCCGAGGTTGAGCCACAGGTTGCCAAGCGGCGTGCCCCCCAGCACCGGCAGGCCGGTCGGCGTGGCCGGACGCAGGCCGGCCCAGGGCTCGGCGCGGTCGAAGTCGCCGGCGTGGGGGAAGGTCTCGCCGGCGATGCGCCGCAGGCTGGCGAGCCGCGCCGTGGGCAGGGTCTGGTCGTAGCCGACGATGTCGACCATGGCGGCGATGCGCAGCCGCTCGCCGAGCCGGGCGTAGACCGTCTTGCGCTCGAAGTCGGTGACACTGATGTCCGGGGCCGTGTGGGTGCCGCTCAGCGGCAGGGTCAGGCTGTAGCCTTTCAGCGGGTAGATCAGCGGGTCGATGCCCAGCGGAGCGAGCAACGGCCGGCTGGCCCAGCTGGTCGCCAGCACGAAGGCATCGGCGGGATGCTCGGCGCTGGCGCTGCAGGCCGCCTGCAGGGTGTTCCCCTGGCGCCGGAAGTGCGTCACCGCCTGGCCGGTGACGAGGGTGCAGCGCCCCGAGCGCTGCAACTGCTCCTGCAGGCGCAGGCAGAACTGGTAGCAATCGGCCACGGCGTCGCCCGGGGTGAAGATGCCGCCGGCGAGCTGGTCGGCCACGTGTTCCAGCGCCGGCTCCAGCCGGAGGCAGTCGGCCGGCGTCAGCACCTGCTGTTGCGGATCGAGTAGCTGGCGCGCGGCACCGCCGAACCCGGCAGCCGAGCGATACACCACCAGCTTGCCGTTGTCGCGCCAACTGAAATCGACCAGACCGTCCTCAGTCTGCCACTGGCCCAGCGTCTGCCGGCTCAGCAACGACAGTCGCAGCAGGTGCGCGCTGTTGGCCTGGTTGACCGTGCGGCGGCAGGCGGCAAGGAACTGCCACAGCCAGCGCCACTGGCGCGGGTCGAGCCGCAACCGCAGCCGCAGCGGCGCGTCGCCGGACAGCATCCACTGCAGTCCCTTGAGCGGTACTCCGGCATCGGCCAGCGGCGACACGTAGCGGTAGCTCAGCTGCCCACCGTTGGCGAAGCTGGTGCTGCGCGCGATTGCCTCGCCCGCTTCCAGCAGGGTAACCGTAAAGCCCTCCCGTACCAGAGCGTAGGCGGTGGACAAGCCGATCACGCCGCCGCCGATCACACACACATGCTTTGCCATGCCGCACTCGCTTCAGATTGAAGGTTGGAAGGAATGCCTTCACTGTAAGAGCCCATACGGGAGCGTGGCCAATGAAAAAATGACGAAAGGGTATAACCTTTGGTACGGCTGGCACCGGCGCAGACGACCCCAACCAACGGCAAAATGGCCACCCCAATGGGCGGCCGTTCCAGATGAAACAACGTTGGCCGAAGACTCCTGCCTTGCCGGACCGACTGGTTACACGTCAAACGACGCCGTCCAACCCCATCTCATGCGCCAACGAGCGGATCAGGGTGATCAGCTGACGCGCTGGCAGTGACAGCGGAGCATCGACGGCATGCACGGCGTAGAGCCGCACCGGCAGAGGCGGATCGAGCGCGCGCAGCTGGACCCGAGCCGGGCTCGGCCCGCGCGCGGTGAACGGGTCCACCAGCGCGATGCCCTGTCCCAGCGCCACTAGGTCGTAGGCCAGCTGGTAGGTCTGCACCGTGGTCAGCACCTGCGGGACGATGGCGCGGTCCTCCAGCATCGCCGCCAACCCGCCCCACAACGGGTCGTCGTCCATCAGACCGATGCACGATGCCCCGTCCAGTTCCTCGATGGGCAGGTCGCGCGGCAGTTTGGCTTCCGGCCACCAGCCCAGCGGGGCGATGACGGTGAGCTGGCCGTGTGCTAGCGGGGTCACGACGACACCGGGATGATCCGGCCGGCGCAGGGTGAAGCCGAGGTCGGCTTCGTGCAGGCACAGGCTCTGCACCATCTGCGTGGTGTGGTGGGTGGCGAGCGAACAGGGGTGGGCCGGGAACGCCCGGCGCCAGCGACCCAGTGCGGCGGGCAGCACGGCCTGGGCCACGGCCGGGGTCGCCTGCAGCCGCAAGGGGCGGTCACGTTGATGGCGCAGGCTGCTGGCCAGCCGCTTGACCGCTTGCAGGCTGTCGAACAGGGTGGCGATCTCCCTCTGCAGCAACTGTGCCTCCGGGGTGGGGTAGAGCTTGCCCTTGACCCGCTCGAACAAGGCAAAGCCCAGCTGCTGCTCGGCGTGCATTAGCGTCTTGCTGACGGCGGGCTGGGAAATGCACAGCAGCTCGGCCGCCGCGCTGAGCGAACCGGTCTGCATGATGGCCTGGAACACCTCGACGTGGCGAAGGCGCATGTCATCTCTCCTCATCTGATCCGCTCGAGCGGCAGAATACCGTCCGCGACCAGGGAATGAAAAACGCCACCGGGTGGCGGTGGCGTTGTGCGGTCAAGGCGGGCAGAAGATCGTTCGGCCCGCCGTCATCGGTGGCTCAGTGCTGCAGGATCTTCGACAGGAAGTGCTGGGCACGCTCGGAGCGGGCCTTGATGTCGCCGAAGAACTCTTCCTTGGCACAGTCTTCGACGATGGCGCCCTTGTCCATGAAGATGACGCGGTTGGCCACCTTGCGTGCGAAGCCCATTTCGTGGGTTACGCACATCATGGTCATGCCTTCGTGCGCCAATTCCACCATCACGTCCAGCACCTCGTTCACCATCTCCGGGTCGAGTGCCGAGGTCGGCTCGTCGAACAGCATGGCGATCGGGTCCATCGACAGCGCACGGGCGATCGCCACGCGCTGCTGCTGCCCGCCGGAGAGCTGCCCGGGGAACTTGGCGGCGTGCGCCTTAAGGCCGACGCGGTCGAGGTAGTGCAGGCCCTTCTGGCGCGCCTCGTCCTTGCTGCGCCCCAGCACCCTTTCCTGGGCGATGGTCAGGTTCTCGGTGATCGACAGGTGCGGAAACAGTTCGAAGTTCTGGAACACCATGCCGATCCGGGCACGCAGCTTGGGCAGGTCGGTCTTCGGGTCGCCCACCGACATGCCGTCGACGATGATCTCGCCCTTCTGGAACGGTTCCAGCGCGTTGACGGTCTTGATCAGGGTGGACTTGCCGGAGCCGGACGGTCCGCACACCACCACCACTTCGCCCTTTTCCACGGCGGTCGAGCAATCGGTGAGCACCTGAAAGTCACCGTACCATTTGCTGACGTTCTTGAGAGTAATCATCGCGCTCATACTGCCAACCTCTTTTGCAGACGCTTCACCACGGTGGAAGCGCCGAAACTGATAACAAAATAAACCACCCCGGCCAGGATCAGGAACTCATTCGGCTGACCGACGATGTCCCCCTTGGAGCGGGCGGTGTTGAGGAAGTCCATCAGACCCACGGCGTACACCAGCGAGGTGTCTTGGAACAGGATGATGGACTGCTGCAGCAGCAGCGGCATCATCTTGCGGAAGGCTTGCGGCAAGATGATCAGCCGCATCGCTTGGCCGTAGGTCATGCCCAGCGCGTAGGCGGCGTTGAGCTGGCCCTTGGAAATGGACTGGACGCCGGCACGCACAATCTCAGCATAGTAGGCCGCTTCGAACATCATGAAGGCCACCAGGCAGGAGGTGAAGGCGCCGACCGCGACGAACTCGCCGGAAATCCACTTGAAGATCAGCGGCACCACGAAGTAGAACCAGGTGATCACCAACAGCAGCGGAATCGAGCGGAAATAATTGACATAGAACTTGGCGCCACCGGACAACAGGCGGTTGCTGGACAGACGCATCAGCGCCAGCACCGTCCCCAGCGCCACGCCGCCGCTCACCGCCAGGAGCAGCAGCTTGAGCGTCAGCACCATGCCGTCCATCAGGCCAGGCAGGGCCGGACCGATCTGGCTGAAATCGAAACCCATCATTTGGCACCTCCCATCATGCCCGGCACGCGCAAGCGGGTTTCCACCCAGCCCATGAACTTCATCAGGCTCATGTTGAGCACGAAGTAGATCACCGTGGCGAGCGTGAACGCTTCAAACAGGTTGGCCGAAAACTCGGCGGTCTGCTTGGTCTGTGCCAAGAGTTCCATCAGGCCGATCAGCGAGGCCACCGAGGAGTTCTTGAAGATGTTCAGGAACTCGCTGGTGAGCGGCGGAATGATGATGCGGAAGGCCTGCGGCAGCAGCACGTAGCGATAGACCTGTGCTTGCTGGAAACCCATCGCCATGGCGGCGTAGTTCTGTCCCTTGGGCAGCGCCTGGATGCCGGTGCGCACCTGCTCGCACACCCGTGCGGCGGTAAACAGGCCGAGGCAGACCACCACCGACAGGTAGGCCGAGGTGGCCGGGCTCAGGTCCTGCTTGAACCAGATCTGCGCGCGCTCCGGCAGCAGGTCGGGCACCAGGAAGTACCAGATGAACAGCTGCACCAGCAGCGGCACGTTGCGGAACAGCTCGACGTAGGTGGTCGCGATACGCGCCGCCCACTTGTTGGGGAGCGTGCGCATCACGCCCAGTACCGATCCCAGCGCCAGCGCGATGATCCAGCCGGCCAGCGCCACGGCGATGGTCCAGCCCAGACCGGAAATGAACCAGTCGAGGTAGATTTCCTTGCCGATGCCGGTGGACTTGAAAAAGACGTTCCAGTCCCAGTTGTAATTCATACCGAATCTCCAAACAAAAAGGGGGAGACGACCTCCCCCCGGAGCCTGGCATGTTCCTGTCCGTCAGCCATACCGGGAGGAGGGTATGGCGCGGGCAGCAGCACCCCTCACGACCAATGCGGGATTGGCTGTGAATCGTCCCGCCACAGGCGGCGGGTTGGTGCTGCGAGCCGGCGCGTGGTGGCGGCAACGCCGCCGGTCCGCGCCGGGAACAGGTTCACGACAGGCTCGAGTCGCCCGTCAGGATTACATCTGCTCGGCAGACTTGTCGGTCGGGTTCTTGATCAGAGCCTTGAGTTCGTCCGACATCGGGAAATTCAGATTGAGGTTTTTCGGCGGAACCGGGCTGGTGAACCACTTGGCGTAGATCTTGTTGATCTCGCCGGACTTGTAGGTGGCCTTGATGGCATCGTCGACCACTTTCTTGAAGGCCGGGTCGCCCTTGCGCATCATGCAGCCGTAGATTTCGAACGACTGCGGCTTGCCGGTCACCACCCACTCGGCCGGGTTCCTGGCTTTCACCATTTCGCCGTACAGCAACACGTCGTCCATCATGAAGGCGACGGCACGGCCGGATTCGGCCATCAGGAACGATTCGCCATGGTCTTTGGCCGAGATGATGTTCATGCCCATCTGCTTCTCGGCGTTCATCGACTTGATCAGGCGCTCGGAGGTGGTGCCGGCGGTAGTCACCACGTTCTTGCCCTTCAGATCGGCGAAGTCCTTCACGCCGGACGTTTTCTTGGTGAGCAGGCGGGTGCCGATTTCGAAGATGCCGACGGAGAAGTCGACCTGCTTCTGGCGTTCCAGGTTGTTGGTGGTGGAACCACACTCGATGTCGACGGTGCCGTTCTGGACCAGCGGAATGCGGGTCTGCGAGGTGACCAGGTTGTACTGGACCTTCAGGCCCGGCATCTTCAGGTCTTTCTTGACGGCTTCGACCACCTTGTGGGCGAGGTCCATCGAGTAGCCGATCGGCTGCTGGTTGTTGTCGAGGTAGGAGAAGGGAATGGAGGCATCACGGTGGCCGATGACGATGGTCCCGGAGTCCTTGATCTTTTTCAGGGTGCCGGTCAGCTCGGCGGACATGGCCGGAGCAGCGAGCAGGGCGCCAACGGTGGCGGTGCAGATGAGTCGAGTGGTAAAGCGCATGCAAGTTTCTCCTGTTCTATTGATCTCGGCGCCCCCGTTATTCGGGGGTCGCTGTGCTGACAGCGTGCCCCGCCCCCGTTGCCTGCTTCGCCGGCTTATTGCATCGGCGTCAGCAACTGGCGCAGAAACTGCTTGGCCCGATCATGCTGGGGGTTCATGAAAAACTCCTCAGGCTGGGCTTCTTCGATGATCTGGCCATGATCGACAAACACCACCCGGTCGGCCACTTCGCGAGCGAAGCCCATTTCATGGGTCACCACCATCATGGTCATGCCCGATTCCGCCAGGTCTTTCATCACGCGCAGCACTTCACCGATCATTTCCGGATCCAGCGCCGAGGTGGGCTCGTCGAACAGCATTACCTGAGGTTGCATGGCCAGGCCGCGGGCAATAGCCACACGCTGCTGCTGCCCACCGGAAAGCTGTGCCGGGAAGGCGTCTTTCTTGTGGGCCAGTCCCACGCGTTCTAGCAATTGCAATGCCAGCTTCTCGGCAGCCGCCCGTTCCATCTTCTTAACCATTAGAGGCGACAACGTGATGTTGTCAAGTACCGACAGGTGCGGGTAGAGGTTGAAGTGCTGGAACACGAAGCCCACTTCGGCGCGCAGGGCGTTGAGATCGGTCTTGGGGTCGACCACGTTCTTGCCGTCCACCCAGATCTCGCCGGAGTTGATCGATTCGAGCTGGTTGACGGTGCGAATCAGCGTGGACTTGCCCGAGCCGGACGGGCCGCACACCACTACCACCTCGCCGGCCGTGACGTTCAGGCTGACGTCATTGAGGACATGCAGGTCCTTGAACCACTTGTGCACGTTCA
This sequence comes from Pseudogulbenkiania subflava DSM 22618, assembly GCF_900177275.1. Lineage (GTDB taxonomy): Bacteria > Pseudomonadota > Gammaproteobacteria > Burkholderiales > Chromobacteriaceae > Pseudogulbenkiania > Pseudogulbenkiania subflava. The sequence goes on along the minus strand of NZ_FXAG01000012.1, from coordinate 58,863 downwards.
TGAATCGGATCATCGTTACCGCTCTTTCTGTTTACTGATTTTCATTTATGTTTCAAGGCGTTGTCCTTGCCTGCCGGCCGCAGGCCGGTGCGCCGCGCCACGATTTTCGGGGCAGGCCGCGGCCGGCGCAAGTTGCAACGCAGCAAGGGCCGGGGTCAGCGCCGGCGGCTCAGCAGGTTGGCCATCGCCACGTACTGCTCCACCGTCAGGTTCTCCGGCCGCAACCCCGAGTCGATGCCGAGCGCGGCGAAGTCCGCCTCGTCCAGCACGCCCTTGAGGTTGTTGCGCAGGGTCTTGCGGCGCTGCGAGAAGGCTAGGGTGACCAGGGCCTCCAGTTCGGCTTCGTCCGTCGCCACGCCGCAGCGGCCGGGTGCCGGGATCATGCGCACCACGGCCGATTCCACCTTGGGCGGCGGCCAGAAGGCGCCCGGCGGCACATGCAGAATCTGTTCCATTTCAAAGCGATATTGCAGCATCACCGTGAGCCGGCCGTAGTCGGCGGTGGACGGTTCGGCCACCATGCGCTCGATGACTTCCTTCTGCAACATGAAGTGCATGTCGACCACGCGGTCGCCGTAGCTCGCAAGGTGGAACAGCAGCGGCGTGGAGATGTTGTAGGGCAGGTTGCCGATCAGCTTGAAACGCGTGCCGATGGTGGAAAAATCGAAGGCCAGCGCGTCGCCTTCGTGGATGGTGAGGCGCTCGGGCGGGAACTCGCTTTTCAGCCGGCTGATGATGTCGCGGTCGATCTCGACCACGTGCAGGTGCGGCAGTCGCGCCAGGAGCGGGCGGGTCAGCGCGCCCAGGCCGGGGCCGATCTCGACCACGATGTCGCCGGGCTGCGGGTTGACCGCGTGCACGATGCTTTCGATCACGCTGGCGTCCTGCAGGAAGTTCTGGCCGAAGCGTTTACGGGGTATGTGTTTTGTCATGGGCTTTCGTCATGAAACGCTCATCCGATCCATGACGGATGGCGAAAAAAAGAGTGGCCGGTGTGGTTTTTTTGTCTCACTGGCGTGGTAATACGCCAATAAAATCAATCGATATTAAAATTTCCATAGAAAAATTTTCCAGCTCCGCGCCGATTTTGGCAGCCTGCACGCGCTCAGCCGGGCCGGCCCATCGCCAGTGCGGCGTGGGCAACACGGCGTTTTGTTCGGAAAACCGAACAACTGCGACACCGGCATGACGGAAATCCGAACGCGACGACGTCAGTGCGTCAGTGCCTGCAGTGTCAGCGCGATGGCGGCATAGCGCAGCCCCTTGCCGGCGGTCAGCCACAGCACGCTCGGCAACAACGGCAGACGCAGCCAGCCCGCCGCCAGCGGCAGCGCGTCGCCGATCAGCGGCACCCAGGCCAGGAGCAGGGTGGCCGGACCGAAGCGCTCGAACCAGCGCGCGATCCTCGGCGGCAGCTCCTTCCGTGGCGCGAGCCGCCCCAGCCACAGGCTGCTGACGCTGCCGGCGCTGTTGGCCAGCGTCGCCGACAGCAGGGCCGGCCACAACCAGTCGGGCCACTTGTAGAGGAAGGCGGTAAGCGCGAGCTCGGAGTTGCCGGGCAGCAGCGTGGCGGAGAGGAAGGCCGAGGCGGCCAGTCCGGCCAGCGCCAGCGCGGCCGTGTCCATCACTCGGCGAGCTCGAAGTCCTGGCCGGAGGCTTCGCGTATGGCCTGCGACAGGGTGGCGAAGAATTCGGCGCCGTCGCGCGCGGCAAGCCACTGACCGTCGCTCAAGGCGAAGTGGTAGCCCCCGCTCTTGGCGGCGATCCACAGTTCGTGGTTGCTGCTGTGGCGGTTGACCACGATCTTGGCGCCGCTGTCGAACTCGATTTCCAGCACGTTGCCGTTGGTGAGGAAGTCGGCGTCGAGGCCGGCGTCGTCGATGGCGTTCTCGATGCGGGCGAAGATGCCGTCGGTCAGGATGAGGAATTCGCTGTCGGTCATGTCGTCTTGTCCAGTTGGGTCGGCGCGCCGCCGCATGCCGGTTTCGCCAGGCGGACGGGCCAGGGCAGCCGGATGGGCTGCGGGGAGAGGACCGCCGGAAGAAACGGGCGCTATGTATCGGTACGGCACGCTTTGCTAGTATCGTAATTTTGCCACATCGGACCCGCCTCCATGCGAACCATGATCTCCCTCGCGGCCTTGTGCCTTATCGCCACGGCCTGCGGCTACAAGGCCCCGCTCTATCTGCCCAAAGATGCGCCGGCGAAACACCAGCACCACGATGCCTCGGCGCCGTGACCCCGGCCCGCTGCCATGCCCCGCCAGCCGGGGCATTTTTCATCGGAACCGCCGCTGCGGTGGCGGACCCTGCCGCCGCCATGGCCTAGAATGATCCGCATTGCGTTTGTGGAGTGACCCCATGACCCGTTTTGCCCGCCATCTCGAACATCACCCCATCGTCAACCCGTTTCCCGGCATCGTGAAGCTGGAGGCGGCGCTCGGCCACCCGATCCGCACACGCATCGGCTCCAACGAGAGCATGCCGCAGCCGGCGTCGCCGCTGCTGCAGCTGCTCGGCGCCGCCGGGGCCGAGCTGGCACGGCTCTACCCCGACCCCTACGCCCACGCGCTGCGCGCGCGCGCCGCGGCGCTCAACGGCGTGACGGCGGACGAGGTGCTGTTCGACACCGGCGCCGACAGCCTGATCCTGCTGACGCTGCGCCTGTTCTGCAACGTCGGCGACACGGTGGTGAGCACGGCGGGAACGTACCCGACCTTGCGCTACTTCGCCGAGGGCGTCGGCGCGCAGGTGGTCGAGGTCGACTACGCGCACGGCGACGGCCTGCTGGCACCCGATCTGGCGGCGCTGGCCGAGGCCGCCCAGCGGCACCGGGCGGCGCTGGTCTACCTAGCCAACCCGGACAACCCGAGCGGCCACTACCACCGTGCCGACGCCATCGCACGGCTGCGCGCGGCGCTGCCGGCCGACTGCGTGCTGCTGCTGGACGAGGCCTACGTCGACTTCTGCGTGGAGCAGGACGACGCGCCGCCGGCCGGCGTGCTGCCGGGTACGGTGCGGCTGCGCACGCTGTCCAAGGCCTACGCGCTGGCCGGACTGCGCGTAGGCTACGCCATCGCCGCCGCCGACATCGTGGCCAAGGCCGACCAGATCCGCCCGCAGTACGCGCTGTCGGCGGTCGCCCAGGCGGCGGCACAGGCGGTGCTGGACGAGCCGGACTACGCGCGCCGGCTGATCGCCGACACGCTGGCGCTGCGTGTGCAGTTGGCCGAAGCGCTGCGCGCACGCGGCCTGACCGTGCTGCCCAGCCGCACCAACTTTGTCGCCATCGCCTACCCGGACGCCGCCGTGGCGGAGCGCATCCAGCGCGCGCTGCTGGCCGACGGCGTGGCGGTGCACCGTCCGCCGCATGCGGCGATGAAGCATCTGCTGCGCGTCACCGCCCATCCGCAGGCGCTCGATGCGGCGGTGCTGGACGTACTGGCAGGCTCCGCCTAGCCATGCCAAGACGCCTGCGCAACCACGACGCGAAGGTCAGTGAGCAGGGCCGCTGGCCGTTCAGGGAGCATGGCAAGCGCTCACTGAGCGAGTCTCTGCGTGCCAGTCCATCGTTGCGCCGATCGCAAGACTGACACGCCGCGATTTGCCCAGGGCTAGCGCCGCAGGCTGGTTGCGCAACGCTACCGGCGAAGCCATCGCGGCTAAGAACCTGTTCACGATCTGTCGCGAGCGGCCCTCAGCGGGGTGAAGAGCCGCGCAGGAACCGGAATGTACTGGAGTACATGAGGATTCCGAGCAGCACATGAGCCCCGATCAGGGACGCGCAGCAAGATCGTGAACAGGTTCTAAGGCAAATGGGAATAATGCACCGCGAGCCACACCGTGGGCTGCTCCGGGTCGGTCCAGTCGACGCGGTGGCGGCGGTGCGGGGCGATGTCGAGCCAATCGCCCGGGCGCAGGTCGCGCGGCATGCCTTCGTCCTCGAACAGCAGCTTGGCCTCGCCGGCGAGCAGCAGCACCCACTCGCCATCGGGCTGATCGAACCAGTAGCCGGGCGGGCTGGCCTGGCCGAACGAGACGATGCGTTCGATCTTCACGCCAGGCTGGCGCAGCAGGGTGTGGAACACTTCCTCGGCGCCGGCGGCGGGGAGGTCGTTGAGCAGGTTGTGGATCGGCATCGGCGTGCTCCCGTGAGCGGCCCGGACGGCCAAGGGGCGGGCCGTCCCCTGACTGGATCATAGCCAAGCCGCCAGCGCTTGCCGGCACGGTCGCGGCGGCCGCTTCGGGCACGCGGCCGCGCTCGAGGTTGGCCGAAGCCCGCCGCGGCATCAGACGACGGCCAGCACCACCCGGTTGCGGCCCTGCTGCTTGGCCTGGTAGAGCGCGTCGTCGGCTTCCCGCAGCAGCGCCTCCGGCGCTTCGTCGGCGATGCCGGCGGCCACGCCGATCGACACCGTCAAGGGAGGCAGGCCGGGCACGCGGTACGCTTCCACGCAGGAACACAGGCGTTCGGCCACGCGCTCCGCACCGATGGCGTCGGCCCCCGGCAGCAGCATGACGAATTCCTCGCCCCCCATGCGGCACACCACGTCCCCCTCGCGCGCGCTGTCACGCATCAGCTGCGCCAGCGCGGTGAGCGCCTGGTCGCCAGTGTCGTGGCCGTAGCTGTCGTTGACCGACTTGAAGAAGTCGATGTCGATCATCAGCACCGCGAACGGCTGGCGGCTGTATTTCCAGTCGTCCAGCACGCTGTCCAGTTCGCGCCGGTTGCCAAGCCCGGTGAGGGCATCGGTATTCGATTCCTGGCGGAAACGGTTGAGCTGCTGCTGCATGGCGCGCATCCCCACCAGCAGCGCCTGTTTCAGCTGCTGCGCCTCGAAGTACCACGAGCGCACCGCCTCGATGCGCGGCGTGGCGCCGTGGCTGTCCATGGCGGCGGCCTCGCGCGCCAGTTGCCGCAGCGGCCGCGCGATCTGCAGCGACAGCCACCACACCACCACGACGATGATCAGCAGCAGCGGCGCGGCGTACTGGGCCATGGTCAGCATGAGCTGGTCGAGCTCGGCCAGCGCCTGCGCCCTGGGGCGCTGCGACACCACACCCCAGTGCGCGCTGGGCACGTAGGCATAACCGGCCAGCATCGCGACGCCCCGGGTATTGGTCACCGGCCGGGCACCGCTCTCGCCACGCATGGCCGCTGCCACCACCGGGTTGCTCGAGGCGTCCTGCATGATGCGTGCGGGGTCGTGGTGGAAGATCAGTCGTCCCTTGCCGTCCACCACGTACAGGTAGGAGCCGTCGCGGTAATAGTGCTCGCCCAGCAGGCCGTGCAGGATGTTCTTCTCGCGCAGCCGGATCGAGCCGCCGACGTAGCCCCGGTAGTGGCTGGCACGGTCGAACAGCGGTTGCGAGATCATCATCACCAGCTGCCCAGTGACGGCACGGTAGGGCTCGGAGATAAGCGCCCGCCGCTTGGCCAGGGCCTCGTGCGTGCCGGGACTCTCCAGGCGCCGGCCGATGAGCTGGGGCAGGGCGGTGGCGGCGCGCACCACGCCGCGTTCATCGAACACCACGAGGTTGTTGAAGTTGTCGGAGGAGCGTTGCAGCAGGTCGAGCTCGCGCTGCAGCGCGGCGGCGTCGTCCATGTGCTCGACGAGCCGCTCGGCGTTGACGCGCAGGTTCTGCTGGGTGGCGCGCAGAAAGACCTCGGTGTTGTAGGCCACCTTGGCGGCGTAGACCCGGTGCGCTTCGAGCGTATTGCGGATCAGGATGTCGCGCTGAACCTGATAACCGGAGTAAAAGCCGTTGATCACGGTGAGCAGCACCGCGGTCAGGGCCAATAGCAGGATCAGGCGGCGCAGGTCGAAACGGAGCATGACGGTTTCCCAGCGCGAGAACAGGGGGGTGAACGTGCCGACGCCGCCATGGTAGCGGTATCGTACCGCGAGGCTAGCCATCGCCGTGTCGGGGCATGCTACTAATGCTGAAAGGATAGGAAAAGTCTGCGCGGTTTGGCAGGAAAAAACAGGGGGCAAGGCGGCCGCGGCACGACGCCGGGACGGATGCCCGGCGCCTCCCGCGCAGGGGCCGCCTAGCGCCGCCCCCTGCGGAGAGGCCCGCTCAGCTTCCCTTCAGCAACTGCAGCAGCGCGTCGGCGTCGAGCTTGGCGCTGATCTCACCGCCTTCCAGCAGGCTGTCGGCCAGATCGCGCTTGGCGGCGTGCAGCGCCACGATCTGTTCCTCGATGGTGTGCTCGGCCACCAGCCTGTAGACAGTGACCGGGCGCTGCTGGCCCATGCGGTGGGCGCGGTCCGAGGCCTGGTCTTCCACCGCCGGGTTCCACCACGGGTCGAGGTGGATGACGTAGTCGGCGGCGGTGAGGTTGAGGCCGGTGCCGCCGGCCTTGAGGCTGATCAGGAATAGGTCGCCCTGGCCGGCCTGGAAGGCGTCGACGCGCACCTTGCGTTCCCGCGCCGGGGTGGAACCGTCGAGGTACTGGTAGGCGATGCCGCGCTCGTCGAGCCAGCCGCGCACGATGGCGAGGTGATCGACGAACTGGCTGAACACCAGCGCCTTGTGGCGGTTGTCGAGCAGTTCGCCGGCGATCTCGGCGAACGCCTTGAGCTTGCTGCCGGCGAGCTCGCTGTCCGGCAGCGCCAGGCGCGGGTGACAGCAGAAGCGGCGCAGCCGGGTGATTTCGGCCAGCACCTTGAGCGGCTTGTTGTCGTCCTCGCCCAGCGCGTCGAGCTTGTCCACCGCCTGCTGGCGCAGCGCTTCGTACAGATGCAGCTCGTCGCCGGACAGCGCCACCTTGAAGGTGATCTCGGTGCGCGGCGGCAGCTCGTCCAGCACCTGGCTCTTGGTGCGGCGCAGGATGAAGGGCTGGATCAGCGCCTTGAGCGCCTTGCGCGCGTTCTTGTCGCCGCGCTCGACCGGGACGGCGAAGCGCTGATTGAAGCGTTCCTGGCTGCCCAACAAGCCCGGGTTGAGGAAACGGAACAGGCTCCACAGCTCGCCCAGGTGGTTTTCCACCGGCGTGCCGCTGGCGGCGAGCTTGAAGCCGGCCTGCAAACCGAGCACCGCCTGGGCGCGCTTGGTGCCGGCGTTCTTGATCGCCTGCGCCTCGTCCAGCACCACGCTGGTCCACGGCACCGCGGCGAAGGCGTCGGCGTCCTGCTGCAGCAGGCCGTAGCTCGTCACCACCAGGTCGAACGGCGCCAGCGTGTCGAGCGCGCGCTGCTGCTGGTAGGGACGCACCTTCAGGGTCGGCGCGAAGCGTGCGGCTTCGGCCAGCCAGTTGAGCGCCACCGAGGTCGGCGCCACCACCAGCTGCGGCCCGGCCGGGGCGCGTTCCAGCAGCAGCGCCAGGGTCTGCACCGTCTTGCCGAGCCCCATGTCGTCGGCGAGGCAGGCGCCCACGCCCCAGCGCGCCAGCCGCGACAGCCAGGTATAGCCTTCCAGCTGGTAGTCGCGCAGCTCGGCCTGCAGCGTGGAAGGCGGCGTGGGCTGGTAGTCGCTCAGACTCGCCAGCGCGGCGAGCTGCTCGCGCCAGGCGGCGTCGGCCTCGAACTGGCCGGCTTCCCGTTCCAGTTCGGCCAACAGCGGCGCGGTCAGCGCGGAGAGGCGGATGCCGCCGTCCTTGCCGACGTGGTCGGCCAGCAGCGCCAGCTCGTCGAGGCGGCGGCGCATGGCGTCGGTGAGCGCCAGCCAGTCCTGCTCGCCCAGCTTGAGGAAGCGCCCGGGGTTGGCCTGCAGCAGTTCCAGCAGTTGGCGCAGCTGCAGCACGCGGCCGTCGTCGAGTTCGAGATCGCCGGACAGCACGAACCAGTCGCCCTGCTTTTGCAGGCCGAACGTCATCTGCGCCAGGCCGCGCCGCGCCTTGATGCGCATGCGCTCGCCCTCGGGCCAGACGCATTCCAGCGTGGCCGGGTCGACCGCCTGGAGTTCGGACAGCACTTCCAGCGCCGCCTGCGGCTCGGCGAGCTGCCATTCCTGGCCGTCGCCGTCGGCTTGGGCGAGCGTCGGGCAGGCGTCCAGCAGCGCTTGCATGGCCTGTTTTTCCTGCTCCAGATCGCGGCGCGTCTGTAGTGTCTTGCCGTCCACCTCGCCCACCAGGTTTTCCAGCCCCTGGCCGGGCTTGCACCAGGCGCCGCCCGGCAGCGGGCGCATCAGCAGCTGCAGGCGCAGGCCTTGCTCAAGCGGCAAGAGGTGGGCGTAGAGCCGGGCGTCGGCCGGCACGGTGTCGATGTGCGCTGCCAGCTCGGGCAGGTCGGAGTGGATCGGCACCAGCGGCGCGATGCTGGTGATGGCCTCCATCAGCTGCGCCTTGGCCGCCAGCGGCACGGTCAGTTCCTTGCCGACGATGGCGGCGATCTGGCGGATTTCCTTGCTCACCGGGTAGACCACCAGCCGCGTCGGCGTGTCCTTTTCCCACACCACCTCGCTGTCGGCGCCGACCCGCGCCGGCGTCAGCTTGAGCTGGATGTGGGCACCGCTTTCCTTGAGCTGCAGCGCCACCTGGCCGGCGGCGACGTCGATGCGCACGTCGGGGGCGTCGGCCCAGAACAGCGCCGGGTGGCCGACCAGCGCCGGCAGCGCCTTTTCGCCGTCGAGCTCGTAGCTGGAGCCGCCGTAGTAGCCGTCGTAGCTGCGCTGGATGTGGCGCATGACGTTGCGGTCCTGCTCCAGCAGGTAGTCGGCGCTGTCGGCCTCGTCCAGCAGGCGCTTGAGCGCCACGGCGCGGCCCTTGCTCCACTGTCCCTTGGCGCCGAGCTTCTGCTCGCGCGGTTCGAGCAGCACGCCGTGGCGGCCGGCGCTGACGAACCAGGCGAGCCGAGTCGGATTCGGCGCCGCCTGACGCGCCTCGGCGGCTTTGCCGGGGGCCAGCGAGGAGAGCGCGGAGAGCGCGTGCTGCCAGGCCTCGCGGCGCTGGTAGAGCTCGAGCAGCGGACGCGCGCCGTGCCGGCTGTGCCAAATCGGGTTGGCGCGCGGCTCGCCGAATTGCCGTTCCAGCAGCGCCTCCAGCTCTTCGACCACGCGCTGGTAGCCTTCCTGCTGCATGCGCTCGCAGAAGGCGTGCAGCGTGGCTTGCCACGCCGTGGAGGTTGCCTGCCTGGCGTCGAGCCAGTAGAGCGCCAGCGCCAGCATCAGGCCGTCCAGCCCGGCCAGGTGGATCTGCTCGGGCAGGCCGAGGTAGGCCGGCACCGCCACGCCTTCCTGCAGCGCCACCAGGTGCTGCAACAGGCCGTAGCTCTGGCCGAGGTTGTGCTTGATGCCGTGCTGGATCGCCTGCTTCAGCTCGGCCTGGCGCGCCGGATCGGCGGCACCAAGCAGGGCCAGGCAGTAGAGCGCGTGCAGCTCGGCCGGGAGGTCGAGCTTGCGTTGCCGGGTCTCGGCCTTGCGCTCGTCGCGCCAGGCGTCGAGATGCGCCAGCGCGGCGCCGTAGCTGCCCTGCAGCAACAGCGCGCTGAGGGCGCCGCCGAGGCTGTTGCCGAGGCGGCCGAACAACGCCACGCGCTCGCCGTCGCCGCGCCACAGCGCCTGGCGCAGCAGCCATTCGGCCAGTTCGTCCCACTCGCTGTAGCCGCTGTCCCAGCGCGACAGCGCGTAGTCGTAGCCGTGGCGGAAACCGTCGAAGCGCCAGCAGGCCTCCGGCAGGTAGTCGAGCAGCAGCGTCACCTGCACGTCGTCGGCCAGCCCGTCGAACAAGGCGCGCCCGGCGGCGTCGGCGAACAGCCGCTTGGCCGGCGCCGGCGGCGTCTGCCCGCTGCGTTGCTGCAGCTCGTGCAGCTGCGTCAGCCAGCGCTGCGCCGGCCTGGCCTGACCCGCGAGCACGGCGAGCCACAGCTGCAGCTGGCACTGCGCCGGGTCCGCGGCGCCCCAGTTCGCCTGGCGGCTGCCAAGGTGTTCCGGCAGCAGCTTGCTCCAGCGCGCCAGCTCGCACCGGTCCTGCAGCAAGGGCAGCAAGGCGGCGGTGCGCGCCGCCGGCACCAGGCGATAGGGCAGGCCGGGGTTGCGCACGATCCACTGCCGGTTCTCCAGCTCGGCCAGCAGCGTGCCGAGCCGCACGCTGTCGAGCGCCTTGCCGTGGGTGTCGTGGATGTCGGCACGGTGCAGCAGCGTCAGCAGGTTGGCCTTGGTCTCGCCGCCGGGCAGCAGCGCCAGCACGGCCAGCAGCGCCTGGTGGGCAGGGGTGAGGGCGGGCTCGATGTGGTGGGAAAACGAGTCGGTCATGGTCGGTGGGGCAGAACGGCGAAACGACAGGGTTGGCCGAAGACCCGGTGACGGGGGCGACGGCCAAGCTGTTCTAAAAGGAACGTATTGCAAAACGCATTAGGACCGAGAAAACGAAGCCTGGCAAGGCGCGTGTCTGCGAAGCCAAGGCGCAAGCCAGCCAGCGGGGCCGCAGTCCGTGCACAGAGTAGCAAGCGCTCGCCGAGCGAATCTCTGCGTGCCAATCTATCGCTGAACAAATCAACGATTTGCACGCAGTCATTGGCCGGCGAGAGATCCGCTCGCCGGCCGCGCAACGCCGCTGACAACGTTACCGGTTCTAAGGCGAAGTGGAACTACAGCCGCGCCAGGGCGCGGCGCGCGGCGGCAATGGTGTCGTCGATCAGCGCGTCGCTATGGGCGATCGACACGAAGCCGGCCTCGTAGGCGGACGGCGCCAGGTAGATGCCTTCGTCCAGCATGGCGTGGAAGAAGGCCTTGAAGCGGGCGATGTCGCAGCGCGTGGCCTCGGCGTAGCTGGTCGGCACGGTGTCGCTGAAGTAGAAACCGAACATGCCGCCGACGCTGTCGGTGCTCATCGCCACGCCGGCTTCGCGTGCGGCGTCGGCCAGGCCCGCGGCCAGCTTGGCGCTGCGCGCGGAGAGCGTGTCGTGGAAGCCCGGTTGCTGGATCAGCTTGAGCGTGGTCAGCCCGGCGGCCACCGCCAGCGGGTTGCCGGACAGCGTGCCGGCCTGGTAGACGTTACCCAGCGGCGCGATCTTGGCCATGATGTCGGCGCGGCCGCCGAACACCGCCAGCGGCATGCCGCCGCCCACCACCTTGCCCAGCGTGGTCAGGTCCGGCGTGATGCCGTGCAGGCCCTGGGCGCAGTTCAGCGCCACGCGGAAGCCGGTCATCACCTCGTCGTAGATCAGCAGCGCGCCGTGCTGCTCGGTGAGCGCGCGCAGCGCCTGGACGAACTCGGCCGACGGCTTGATCAGGTTCATGTTGCCGGCGATCGGTTCCAGGATCACGCAGGCGATCTGGTCGCCGACTTCCTTGAAGGTGTCGGCCAGCTGCTGCACGTCGTTGTACTGCAGCACCAGGGTGTGCTTGGTGCAATCGGCCGGCACGCCGCCCGAGGACGGGTTGCCGAAGGTCAACAGGCCGGAGCCGGCCTTCACCAGCAGGCTGTCGGAATGGCCGTGGTAGCAGCCCTCGAACTTGACGATCAGGTCGCGCCCGGTGAAGCCGCGCGCCAGGCGGATGGCGCTCATCGTGGCCTCGGTGCCGGAGCTCACTAGGCGCAGCTGCTCGACGGACGGCAGCAGCTTGCAGATTTCCTCGGCAATCTCGACCTCGCCCTCGGTCGGCGCACCGAACGACAGGCCGCCGACGGCGGCGTCCTGCACCGCCTTCACCACTTCCGGATGGGCGTGGCCGAGGATGGCCGGGCCCCATGAGCCGACGTAGTCGAGGTACTGCTTGTCGTCGGCGTCCCAGAAATAGGCGCCTTCGGCGCGCTTGACGAAACGCGGCGTGCCGCCGACCTGGCCAAAGGCGCGTACCGGCGAGTTGACGCCGCCGGGGATCACTTGCTTGCCACGTTCAAACAGTTCGAGATTGCGGGACATGATGGTTTCCTGATGAGAGCAATGTTCAGAGCTTGGCCGAAACGTCAGAGTCTAGTGCAGCGGACGGGCGAACCCAAGCCGCGCGCGGAAATAGACGCTCACGCCTTCGGCCAACGGGTGTACGGGTTCTTCGACAGGTGCGCGTTGGTATAGCGCCCGTCGTGGGTGACTTCCTCGCCCAGCCACGCCGGTTTGGCGAACGGTGTGTCTTCCGCCGGCAGCTCGATCTCGGCCATCACCAGGCCGGCGTTCTCGCCGAAGAACTCGTCCACTTCCCAGACGAAGCCGCCGTGTTCGATGCGGTAGCGCAGCTTGTCGACCACCATCGGGCACATGCTGTCGAGCATGGTCTGGGCGTCGGCGAGCGGGATGGCGTATTCGAACTCGTGGCGCGATACGTCGGTGACGTGGCCCTTGAGCGTGAGCCAGGCCTGCTCGCCCACCACGCGCACGCGCACCGTGCGTTCCTTCTCCACCGACAGGTAGCCCTGACGATAGCGCACGCCCTCGGCCAGTCCGCGCCAGCCGTCGTTGGCGACGCGAAAGCGCCGCTCGATTTCCATTGCCATCTCGTTTCCTTCGGTTTTTGGTATCCGCTCTGCGGATGCAGTGTTGAGTGCCGCTTCCGCGCGGCGGACGGGCAGGGGCCTGGCGCCAGGCCTCTTGCATCGCCAGCGTTCCCGAGTCTCGCGCAACCCCGCCAAGAAACCGGTTGCCAAGGATTTAAGTCACCGGTTGTTCGAGCGATTCGACACTAGCGAATGGCGAGTTCCGGCGGCGCCTTGGCAACCGGTTTCTTGGCGGCGCGAGCCTGACGGGATTTATCTACTGCCGACTTACCCAAATACAACACTTAGCTTGGACATCGTCTTTTTAAAAAGGCTTGACCACCACCAGTATCACCACCGCCAGCAACACCAGCACCGGCAGTTCGTTGAACACGCGGAACCAGGTGTGGCTGCGCGTGTTGCGGCGCGCCGCGAAAGCCTGGCAGAAGCGGCCGCAGACGCCGTGGTAGAGCACCAGCCCGGCTACCAGCGCCAGCTTGGCATGCAGCCAGCCGCCGCTGATGCCGTAGCCGAACATCAGCCACAGGCCCAGCGCCAGCGCCAGCACGCCGAGCGGGGTCATGAAGCGGTAGAGCTTGTGCATCATCAAGAGCAGCCGGTCGTACTCGGCCGGGTGCTCGGCCATCGCCAGGTTGACGAAGATGCGCGGCAGGTAGAACAGCCCGGCGAACCATGCCACCACGAAGAAGATGTGGAACGCCTTGAGGTAGAGGTAGGTCATTTACAGTCCATAAAAGGCGCGGCGCGCGCGCGGCAGCTTTTGCACCACCAGTTTCCACGATGTGGCCAGCCCTGCCTTGAGGTCGGTCATGGTCAGCGCGGAACAGTCGCTCACCGCGATCCAGCGCGCCCGCGCCAGGTAGGGGGCGGGGCGCACGCCGGGCAGGCCGCTCAGGGCGAGGAAGTCGTCCGGCGCCACCTTGTACGCCACCACCTCGCGGTGGAAGGTGGCGAACATCCTGCCGTCCACGCAGGCCACCCGCACGTCGCCCCATTTGACGTCGAGCGTGGCGCCGGGCAGGGCCAGGGCGCAGCGCTCCAGTTCGGCGAGGTCTGGTTTCACGTGAAACGTCGGCTTAGCGCCGGCGCGCGGCTTCATACAGCGGCATCACGCGCGGGATGCGCGCCGACAACTCCTGCAGGCGGCTGCTGTCCGACGGGTGGGTGGAGAGGAATTCCGGGCCGTTGCCGTTGCCCGTGGCCATCATCTTGCGCCACACGCTGAGCGCGGCATTGGGGTTGTAGCCGGCGCGCGCCATCAGCTCCAGGCCGATGACGTCGGCCTCGCTCTCCATGGTGCGGCTCTTGGGCTTGGTCAGCGCCAGGTCGCCGGCCAGCGAGGCCAGGTCCATCGCGCCCTGTCCCAGCCCGGCCAGAGCACCGACCACCGACAACCCCATCTGCTGGGCGTAGGCCTGGCTCATCTGCTCGCGCGAGTGCTCGCGCAGCGCGTGCGCCATCTCGTGGCCGATCACGGCGGCCAGTTCGTCGTCGGTGAGCGAGAGCTTGGTGATCAGGCCGGAATAGACCATGACCTTGCCGCCCGCCATGGCGTAGGCGTTGAGTTCGGGCGAGTCGGCGACGTTGACCTCCCAGCGCCAGGTACGCGCGTCGGGGCGGAACACCGGGGTCTGCGCGATCAGGCGGTTGGCGACGGTGCGCACGCGCGCGGTTAGCGCGGCGTTGTTATTGAGCTTGCCGGTGCTGCGCACCTTGCTCACTTCCTGCGCGTACGACTTGGCGGAGGCCTGCTCCACCTCCTGCGACGACAGCAGCATGGTCTGCTTGCGCTCGACGCCCACCGCCCCGGACTGGGTGGTGGAGACCTCGGCGCAGCCGGTCACAGCGACCAGCGTCGCCGCCATGAACGACAGTTTCCACGACATCACGATTTTCCTCAGCATTGGCGCGGCCGGGTTCAGAACTCGACCATTTCGAAATCTTCCTTGCGGGCGTCGCAGTCCGGGCAGGTCCAATTCACCGGCACGTCTTCCCAGCGGGTGCCCGGCGCGATGCCGTCTTCGGGACGGCCCGCCTCTTCCTCGTAAATGAAACCACAAATAAGACACATCCAGCTGCGCATCGCCTTTGGCCCCTGCTCGGTTAAAATACCAATTCTAAATCCTGACCGACAAAGAGGCTAAGCTTTGACCACTCCATCCCCTCTGCCCGCCGTATTGACGCTGGCCGGCTCCGACCCCTCCGGGGGCGCCGGCATCCAGGCCGACATTCTGACGCTGGCGAGCCTCGGTTGCCACCCCCTGTCGGTCATCACCGCCATCACCGTGCAGGACACCGCCGGGGTCAGCGACTTCCTGGTCATGGAAGCCGACTGGGTCAACGATCAGGCGCGCTGCCTGTTGGAGGACATCCCGGTGGCCGCGTTCAAGATCGGCATGATCGGCAGTGTCGAAAACGTGGCGGTGATCGCCCAGCTGATGGCCGACTACCCGGACATCCCGCTGGTGTACGACCCGGTGCTGGCCAGCGACGGCGGCGACGACCTCGCCGACGACGACCTGATCGCCGCGCTGCGCGACATGCTGCTGCCGCAGGTCAGCGTGCTCACCCCGAACAGCATCGAGGCGCGCCGGCTCGCCGCCAACGACCCGGACGAGGAAGACAGCCTGACGCTCGACGACTGCGCCAAGCGCCTCTTGGCGCTGGGCTGCGAGCACGTGCTGATCACCGGCACCCACGAGAACACGCGCGAGGTGATCAACGCCCACTACAACCAGGACCTCAAGGTGCGCCAGCACCACTGGGAGCGCCTGCCCGAGCGCTACCACGGCTCCGGCTGCACCCTGGCCTCGGCCATCGCCGGCATGCTGGCGGCCGGCTCGGCGGTGGAAGACGCCATCACCGACGCCCAGGAGTACACCTACCAGACCCTGCTCAACGCCTACCGCCCCGGCATGGGCCAGTACATTCCGGACCGGCTGTTCTGGGCGCGCGAAGTGGCCGAGGACGAAGGCGACGAGACGGAACAGGACGGCGAAGGAGACGACGTTGGCCACGCTTGAGGGACTGTACGCCATCACCCCGGACACCGACGACAGCGAGCGCCTGATCGAGCTGGTGAGCGACGTGCTGCCGCACGGCGTGCGCCTGCTGCAGTACCGCAACAAGAGTCAGGACCCGGTGCGGCGGCTGTGGCAGGCCAACCTGCTGGCGAGCCTGTGCCACAGCCACGGCGTCACCTTCATCGTCAACGACGACGTCGAGTTGGCCTTATCGGTCGGCGCCGACGGCGTGCACCTGGGCCGCGACGACGCCGCCATCGCCGCGGCGCGGGCGCGGCTGGGAGCGGACGCCATCATCGGCGCCTCGTGCTACGACGACCTCCGGCTGGCCGAGGCAGCGGTGGCGGCGGGCGCCAGCTACGTCGCCTTCGGCGCGGTGTTTCCATCCGGCACCAAGCCGAACGCAGTGCGCGCGCCGCTCGAGCTGTTCGGCCAAGCCAAGCGGCTCGGCGTGCCGAGTGCGGCGATCGGCGGCATCACCCCGGCCAATGCCGGAGAGGTGGTCACCGCCGGCGCCGACATGCTGGCGGTGATCGGCGCGCTGTTCGACGCCGCCGACCCGGCCCAAACCGCCGAACAGCTGGCAGCAGCGTTCCGGCGCTGAACCGGATCGCCGTCGCTGGTTTCACGTGAAACCAGAAGACCACAACGCCAAAAGGCGGGAGACCCTCTCCCGCCTTTTTTCATGGCGCGACACCGGGATGGCGATATCCCGATGCGAGCAACGCTAGTCGTGCCGTTGCATTCCCAGAACCGATAGAAATTCAGTTTGGATGTCAGGAAAAGAATAACAAGGAGGGAGGCGGCGCCGCTGCCAAACCCGAGGGAAGGGAAACTCAGCGGCGCTCCAGCCCGTGCGCGATCAGGTCGACGATGCGCTCGCTGGCGCCGCGATGAGCGGCGGTGAAACCCAGCGCCGCCTGGCGCATGGCCTGACGGCGGGCGGGGTCGCTCAGCAGCGCCAGCGCCTGCTGCACCAGCGCGGCGGCGTCGGCCACCTGCAGTGCGGCGCCGGCCGCTAGCGCCTTGGCGCTGGCGTCGGCGAAGTTGAACATCGACGGCCCGAACAGCACCGGCACGCCGACGCTGGCCGGCTCGATCAGGTTCTGCCCGCCCAAGGGGAGCAGGCTGCCACCGACAAAGGCGAGGTCGGCGGCGGCGTAATAGCCGAACAGCTCGCCCATGCTGTCGCCGATCCAGACCTGGGTGGTGTCGCGCAACGCGGCGTCGTCGCTGCGGCGCTGCACCGTGAAGCCCGCGACTTCGGCCAACTGCGCCACGCTGGCGAAGCGTTCCGGATGGCGCGGCACAATCACCAGCAGGGCATCCGCCACGGCGCGGCCGGCGGCGCGCCAGGCGTCCAGGATCAGCGCTTCCTCGCCGTCGCGCGTGCTGGCGCACACCAGCACCGGGCGCGTGCCGATGCGCTGGCGGAACGTCGAGCCCAGCGCCAGCGCCGCCTCGGGCGGGGTGAAATCGTACTTGGTGTTGCCGCATACGGCGACATCAACGGCGCCCAACTGCTGCAAACGGCCGGCATCGTCGGCTGTCTGGACGGCAATGGCGCGGAATCGGCGCAATGCCGGCGCCATCAGCCGGGCCACCTTGCGATAGCCTTTGAGCGATTTTTCTGACAAGCGTGCATTAGCCAGGAACAAGGGCACGTCCTGTTCGTGCGCGGCGTGGATCAGGTTGGGCCACAGCTCGGTTTCCATCAGCACGCCGAAGCGCGGGCGGTAGGCCTGGAAAAAGGCGCGCACGGCGCGCGGATAGTCGTAGGGCAGGTAACGTACTTCGGCGTCCGGGTAGAGCGCCTCGGCGGTGGCGCGGCCGGTCGGCGTCATCTGGGTGACGAGCAGCGGCGCGTCGGGCCAGCGCCGGCGCAAGGCCGCCACCAGCGGCAGCGCGGCACGCGTCTCGCCCACCGACACCGCGTGCACCCAGATCGCCCCGGTCGCAGCGGGGGCGACACGTTGGCCGAAGCGTTCGTCCCAGTGCTCAAGGTAGGCCGGCGCCTTCTTCGCACGCTTTCTCAGGTAACGGCGGATCAGCGGCGTGGCCAGCGTCCACAGCCCGCTGTACAGGGTGCGCCAGATCACGCCGCGCTCCGCACCCGCGCCAGCGCCGCCAGCACCTCGTCCACCGCCGGGCACTGCCCGGCGTTGCCCAGATTCACGGCGCGCGGGCCTTCCACCACGCCGGTCCTGGCCGGATCGGTATCGGTATAGATGGCCACCAGCGGCACGCTCAGCGCGTTGGCCATGTGGGTCAACCCGGTATCGACGCCGACCACTGCCGCGGCATGGCCGAGCAGGCCGGAGGCCTGTTTCAGCGTCAGCTTGGGCGCCACCACCGCGGCGTGCATCTTGCCGGCCAGCCGTTCGGCACGTTCCTTCTCCTTGGCCGAGCCCCACGGCAACACCGCCACCATGCCGTCCTGCCGCGCCAGCGTGTCGGCCAGCTGCACCCAGCGCTCCTCCTGCCATTCCTTGGAAGCCCGGCTGGTGGCGTGCAGCAACACGGCGTAGTCGCCGGGCAGCAGCCAGCCCGCCCGGGGGCCGGCGTGGACGCCGAAATCCGGCACGCCTTCCGGCTCATAGCCGAAGGCCAGGCCGAACAGCCGACGGTTGCGCTCGATCGCGGAAAGCTGGCGGCTGACACGGTGCTTCTTGTCGTAGAACAGACTGGCCAGTGGCTCGCGGATGCTCGACCAGCCGTAGCCGGCGAGCGGCGCGCGCGCCAGCTTGGCGGGCAGCGCGCTCTTGACCAGGCCCTGCGCATCCAGCACCAGATCCCAGTGACGCGCCCGCAACTGTTCGCGAAACACGCGCATTTCGGCCCAGGTGGAAGGGGACAGCAGGGATTTGCGCCAGCGCCGCCAGGCGATCGGAATCACCGCGCGTACCCCGGGGTGCAGCGCGGCGATGTCGGCGAAGTTTTCTTCGGCCAGCCAGGCCAGACGCAGGTTGGGGTAATGCGCGAGCAAGTCGGTCACGGCAGGCCAGGTGTGGATAAGGTCGCCCATCGACGAGGTGCGCACGATCAGCACATTCATCATGGGCGGCATTGTACGAGCGCCCCTGTGGTTAACCAAGTAAAATCCACCGGCACGAGCTGTGGATAACAGGCTGTGGACAAGTCCTGGCGGATTTATCCACAATCTGTCCGTGAGCTACCAGCGGAAACAATCCCATGCTCATCAACAGGGCAAGTAACTGAGTTAACACGTCGTTTTTCGGCTTATCCACAAACGGAAGGCCCCTTCATCTGTTGTTTCATTTTATATAAGGGCGTCAATGAAAAAACCGATGGCGCTCAGAACACGCTGTCCACCACACGGCACACACAAGCTGCCGACAAGCTGTGGGTAAACCGCTCGGGACAGGCCGCGCATTATTTATCCACAACTGATGAAGGCGCTGGCAAGGGGGTTGGCAACAGCCTTTCCGACAAAGCAACACACTGATTTATAAGCGGGAAAGGCACTTGTCCACAGAAGAAGGGCGACTTCTACCAGTTTCTTCGGTTTTTATATAAAAGGGCTAATAAGAAAACATGAGCTCAGCACTGAGCGTCGTATTGATCACCAAGAATGCGGCACGACAGATCGCAACTTGCCTGGAGAGCTGCCGTTTTGCCGACGAGATCGTGGTGGTGGATTCCGGCAGCAGTGACGACACCGTCACCATTGCCAAAAGCTATAACGCCAAAGTTATCCACCAGGATTGGCTGGGATTCGGTCCGCAGAAGCAGTTAGCGGTGCAGCAGGCACGCCACGACTGGGTGCTGTGCCTCGATGCCGACGAATGGCTTTCACCCGGTTTGGCCAGTGAAATCAAGGCATTGCCGGACAATCCACAAGCGTCGGCCTACCGTTTTCCACGTAGCAACAAATTCATGGGCCGTTTCCTGCGTCACGGCGAGGGCTACCCGGACCTGAGCCTGCGGCTGTTCGACCGGCGCCGGGCGCGCTGGTCCGATCACGCAGTGCACGAGTACGTCATCGCCGACGGGCCTGTGGAAAACCTCAAGGGCGACCTGATGCACGAATCGGGCGAGGACATCGCGCTCTACCTGACCAAGCAGAACCGTTACACCGATCTGCAGGCGCAAGCGCTGTTCGCACGCGGCAAGCGCGTGGGTTGGCCGAAGCTGGTGTTCAGCCCGCTGTTGCGCTTCTTCAAGTTCTACCTGCTGCGCCAGGGCTTTCGCGATGGCGTGCCGGGCCTGGTGCACATCAGCATCGGCTGCTTCAACAGCTACATCAAATACGCGAAGCTGATCGAGCTTCATCGTCTGGAGAGCAAGCAATGAAAGTATTGGTCACCGGCGCCGCCGGTTTCATCGGTCGCGCCGTGTGCGAAAAACTGCTGGACAAGGGCGGGGTCGACGTCGTGGCTGTGGATAACCTCAACGACTACTACGCCGTCGAGCTCAAGCACGCCCGGCTCGCCACGCTGCAGAGCCGGCCGGGTTTCGCCTTCCACCGGCTCGACATCGCCGACTGGGAGGCGCTGGAGGCGCTGTTCGCCGCCGAACGCGTCGACTACGTGATCCACCTCGCCGCCCAGGCCGGCGTGCGCTACAGCATCCAGAACCCGCACGCCTACGCCCAGAGCAACCTCACCGGCTTCACCAACATGCTGGAAGCCTGCCGCCGCCACCCGGTCAAGCACCTGGTGTATGCCAGCTCCAGCAGCGTCTACGGCCAGAACGCCAAGGTGCCGTTCTCGGAAGACGACCGCGTCGACGCCCCGGTGAGCTTCTACGCCGCCACCAAGAAGGCCAACGAGGTGATGGCGCACAGCTACGCCCACCTCTACGCCTTACCCGTCACCGGGCTGCGCTTCTTCACCGTGTACGGCCCGTGGGGTCGCCCCGACATGGCGCCGTGGCTGTTCACCGAGGCCATCCTCAAGGGCGAGACCATCAAGGTGTTCAACCACGGCAAGATGCAGCGCGACTTCACCTACATCGACGACATCGTCGAAGGCGTGCTGCGCGTGATGGAGCACGTGCCGCAGGGGGGGGACGGCCAGCCGCCGTACCAGCTGTTCAACATCGGCAACCACAACCCGGTCGAATTGATGGAGTTCATCCGCGCCACCGAAGCCGCCTGCGGGCGCGAGGCGGTGAAGGACTACTACCCGATGCAGGACGGCGACGTGCCGGTGACCTACGCCGACACCGCCAGGCTGCGCGCCGCGGTCGGCTTCTCGCCCGACACGCCGCTGGCCGACGGCATGCAGCGCTTCGTCGCCTGGTACCGCGGCTACCACGGCGTGTGAGCCAGACCACCGTGGCGGCGCCGTAGAGGCCCGCCACGGCGTTTTTGTCCTGTCGAGCTGCTCCGGCGTCCAAAAGCGGAAAAACCGCGCAGCGGCCGTTTATGGGCCGGAAATTCCCCTGTTTTTAAAGCTGTTCTTTTTGGATTTGTTAGCCATACTGCATGGTATGGACCGGGTGTTCATGCCGTATCGACCCCGTTGACCAGCTCCGCGATTGCTCCCTCGAACCCATTTGCGTGCGCGCCGCTTGCAGGGTTCCCCGCCCATTGCCGCTGTCTGGCGTCCTGGCTTCGGCCAACGTCGTACTGCCTGGCGACCTTGACCGACCCGCTAGCAATCAGGCAGTGGGAGGACATGTATGGATAACAAGGTGGTGCCCCGGTGGCTGCTGGCGGTTACGCTGGCGGCGCTGGGGCCGGCCGCTGGAGCCGCGCAATACCTGGTGATCGGCTCGGGCGCACCGGACGACGCGACGCCGTCGGAAGCGGTGGAAGCGGTGGAGCAAGAATTGTTGCCGACCTTCGACGCGCTGATGAAGCTGGAGGCCGCCAGGAAGATCGTCGGCGGCATGCCGGTGGGCGACCGAACGTTCGCCTTCATCCTCGATGCCGCATCCAACGACGAGGCCGATCGCCTGCTGCGCGACCTGCCGGCCTGGGGGCAGCTCAAGTGGGAAATCAAGCCGCTGCAGAGCTTCCAGGCGCGGGCCGAGAAGGAACGCAGCATCGCCGACGCGCTGATGAAGAAGGTCACGGACCCGGCTACGGAACCGGCTGCCGCGCCGGCCCAGCCAGCCGCACCCGCCGCCGCACCACCTGTACCACCCGCTCCGGCGGCGGCTCAGCCGTCCGGCACCCCGGCACAGCTGACTCCGGTTGCTCCGCCACCACCGGCCGCCCCGGCCCAGGTCCAGGCCGCCATCGCTCTGTAAGCACATAGCGAGCCGGTGCAGGGCAAGCGGTCTTGTACCGCTTCGCCATCCGCCCCATAGATTCCCTCGTGCGCCGGCCCTCCTTCCTAGATACTGATTCAGGAGTCAGTCATGAAGAACACGCTTTTTGCTTTTTCCCTGCTGATGGCCGGTACGGTCATCGCACCTGCTGTCCCTGCCGCCGAGACAGGCGGTGTCCTTATCGTCACACCGGACGACCTCAAGTGGGCGGATACCAACGCCCTGCCGGCCGGTGCCAAGGTGGCCGTCATCGAAGGAAAGATGGACAAGAAAGGCCCCATTACGGTGCGGATCAAGCTGCCGGCCGACTACAAGGTTCCCGCGCACTGGCACCCCGGGGGGGAACGGGTGACCGTGCTGTCCGGAACGTTCAACTTCGGCCTCGGCGACAAGCTGGATCCGCAGATGACCAAGGCCTTGGGGCCGGGCAGCGTCATCATCATGCCGCCCAAGACCAAGCATTTCGCCTGGACCAAGGAGGAAACGGTCATCCAGTTGAACGACATGGGGCCGTGGGGAATCACCTACGTCAACCCGGCCGATAATCCCGGCAAACCATGACCGGGAGTGGCGCGGGCGGCGCCACTCGCCGCCGGATGCGGGTGACGCCATCCAGTGGGGATGGGGCATGTCGTCTGGATGATTTCTGAGCTGCCTGGTCAAACATGGCATCAAGGCCGGTTCTGTTCACGACAAGGCTCGCCGTAATGACCGCGAGCCGTTACAGTAGCCGCCTGTTTGTCGTTGATTGCTCGTCCATGTTGCCCAAACTCCCCCTGCTCGGCGCCGTACTGGCGTCTTTTGCCCTCAACTGCGCGGCCACCCCGCTGACGCGTTGCCTCGGTTATCCCGACGACGCCAAGCTGGCGATCGTCAACGCCGACGACGTCGGCATGCACCCCGACCTCGACCGCGCGGCGTTCCGCCTGCTCGACGAGGGCAAGATCCAGGATCTGTCGCTGATGGTGCCTGCGCCGCATTTTGCCGCGGCCGCGGCGGAGGTGCGCCAGCGCCACAAGGCGGTCGGGCTGCACCTGACGCTGACCGACGAATGGCAGGAGGATTACGGCTGGGGCGCGGTGCTGCCGCGCGAGCAGGTGCCCTCGCTGTACAACCCGGAAGGCCGGCTGTGGGGCAGCATCGAAGAACTGGCGGCGCACGCCGATATCGACGACGTGCGGCGCGAACTGCTGGCGCAGATCCAGAAGGCGCGCGATGCCGGCCTCACCATCACCCACCTCGACACCCACATGGTGTTTTGGCGCATCCGCAACGACTTCATCAACCTCTACCTGTCGCTGCCCAAGCTCACCGGCATCCCGGTGGTGCTGCAGCTGCTGTGGCATCCGGTGGCGCAGCAACTGCCGCTGAGCCGTGGCGAGCAGCTGCGCGGCAACGTGGTGGCCGACAGCTACATCATGCAGTACAACCCGGAAATCCGGCCGCAGAACCTCGAAGTGCGTTACGACGGCTACGACTTCGCGGTGCGCGACCTGCCGCCCGGCTTGCACCAGTTCGCCATCCACCCGGCCGAGGACACCCCGGACGCGCGCCAGCGCATCGGCGACATCATGCTGCGCCTGAGCGATTTCCAGGTGTGGGAGGGGCCGGACATCCACCGCCTGATGAAGGAAAAGGGCATCCAGACCACCGATTACCAGCGCCTCCAGGCGCTGCAGGAAGCCATCAACCGGCAACCCCGCAACTGCCTCAACGAGACGCCGGCCGTTAGCCGTTGATAGGCCAACAATGAACGCCGATGGGCGCTGATCGATAGCCAATCGCCGGCGTGGCCGGCTCAGTCACGCCCAGCTGGCGCGCCGGCTACCATGAGCTGCAGCCAGCCCTTGGCACAGGCGGTGTCGACAAACGCCCGGGTGCCGCTCTCGATCTGTTCCGCGCTGTCGGGAAAGGCCGCCTGCAGCTCGGCGACGATATCGTCCACGCTGCGCTGGCCGTCGCAGCGTTTCAGGATTTCCCCGGCGGAGGCGTTGAGTTTGATCAGGCCTTCGGGGTAGAGCAGGATGTAGGCCTGCTGGCTCGCCTCCCAGCGAAACATGAAGTGCGGTGCCAGTCGGGGGTGCGCGTGGTCGAGCGGGCGGGATGGATTCATGGCGGTAGCTCCTGATCGGCGCAAGGGGGCGGCAGCGGCAGCGCTGCTGCCGCTGCCGCCCCGTGGCTCAGCGCACGTAGACGTAGGCGGTCACTTCGAAGCCAAGGCGGATTTCGCAGTAGGCGGGGGTTTCCCAGGTCATGACGGTCTCCTTCGGTTGCGGAACGGCCCCATGCCGCTCCAGTAACGATTATTCGACCCGGCCCCGGCGCCAGCCAGCGGCAGCGGGCCAAAAACGGCTCGTGAAAATCATGAGACGTCGTCGCACAGCATGGCGAGGCAAGCCGGGCCGTGCTCGGCGAACAGGCGATGCACCTGCACCCCGTGCGCCCCCGTCGCCAGCGCGGCACGCACGTCGGCGGCGTGGCGGATGCCGCCCACCGCGATCAGCGCCGGGCCGCCGTGCAGCTGGTGTGCCAGGCCGCGCAGCGTCATGCCGCCCGGCGGGGCGTCCGGCCGGACCAGGATCAGGGCGTCGAACCCCGCCGTGGCGGCGGCGACGGCGAGGCGAAGCGACGCCAGCGGCAGCTTGAGCGCGAGCGCCAGGCGGCGCCCGGAGGCCGCGGCGAGCCGATCGCGTTCCCGTACCATGGCCGTCAGCGCCTGCCGCAGCAGCGCGTCGTGCTCCGCTGCCAGCAGCGGACGGTAGGCCCGGGCGCTGAGATTGCAGCTCAGGTAATCCGCCACCGGCGCCGCCTGCTGCAGGCCGTATAGCCAGTCGTCGTGCAGCGCTGTTGGCGCGGCGCCGGGTGTCATGCCCAGGCCGATGCCGATGGTGCTGTCGCCACGCGCCCCGAGGCGCGCCAGCGTCGCGGCCAGCGCCGCCACGCCGGGTTGCTGCCCCGGCACCGGCTGCGGGGTGACGGTGCCGAACTCCACCGCGGCAAAGCCGGCCGCGAGCAGAGCCGCCGCCTGCGCGCCGCTCTTGTCGATGCCGCCCGCCAATCCCGGCCGGCGGCCCCAGTGAAACGGCGCCGTGTTCACCCCTGTCTCCGGGAAAAATCCGCCATGAACGCCACCAGGGCGTCCACGCCCGCCTGCGGCATGGCGTTGTAGAGGCTGGCGCGCAGCCCGCCGACGTGGCAGTGGCCGCGCAGATGCGTCAGCCCGGCTGCCTCGGCTTGCTGCAGGAAGGGCTCGGTGAGGCGCTCGTCCGCCAGCTGGAAACGCACGTTGCTCGGCGAGCGGTGGCCGTGCGCCACCGGCGCCTGGTAGAAGCCGCCGCTGGTGTCGATGGCGTGGTACAGCCGCTCGGCCTTGCGGCGGTTGGCCAGCGCCATCGCCGCCAGCCCGCCCGATTCCGCGATCCAGTCGAACACCAGCGCCGCCAGCTCGATGGCCCAGCCCACCGGGGTGTTCACGGTGTTGTTCTCGGCCAGCTGCTGGCGGTAGCAATAAGGAGCGGGGGCGTAGCGCGCTTCCCGTTCCAGCAGATCCTCGCGCACGATCACCACGGTCAGCCCGGCCGGGCCGATGTTCTTCTGGGCGCCGGCGTAGATCAGCCCGAAGCGCGACACGTCGAGCGGGCCGGCGAGGAAGCAGGAGGTGGCGTCGGCCACCAGCGGCACGGCGCCGGTGTCGGGCAGGGCGGGGTAGGCGATGCCTTCGCCGGTTTCGTTGGGGGTGATGTGGCAATAGGCGCAGTCGTCCGGCAGCGGCCAGTTCGCCAGCGGCGGCGCGGCGAGCGGTGTCGCGCCCTGGTAGCGCGCCACCACCGCCACCTCGGCGTAGCGGCGCGCCTCGCGGATGGCACGGCCGGCCCAGTAGCCGGAGTCGGCGTAGGCGGCGCAACGCGCGCGGCCGAGCAGGTTGAGCGGCACCATGGAAAACTGCTGCATCGCGCCGCCGGCGAGGAACAGCACGCGGTAGCCCGCGGGCAGGCCGAGCAGCGCCGCCAGGCGTTGCCGGGCGCGCTCCAGTGTGGCGCGGAACGCCGGACTGCTGAACGGGCGCTCCAGCGCGCAGGCGCCGTCGGCACCGCGTAGCAACAGGGTGTCGCGCGCCCGCTCCAGAACGGCGTCCGGCAGGCGCGCCGGACCGGAGGCGAAGTTGTAGACCGGGCTCATGACTTCAGCCGAACAGGAAGCCGCCGTGCGTGCCTGCCGCCATGAAGAACAGCAGCGGCAGCGACAGCATGGTGTTGGTGCGCGAGGAGAGATGGGTGATACGCGAGCAGCGCAGCCGCTCTTCCACGCTGGCCGGCACCAGTCCCAGCACCTTCTTCTGGTGCGGCCACAGCACAAACCAGACGTTGAGCATCATCAGCGTGCCGAGATACAGGCCGATGCCGATCGGCGCCTGCGCCCGGTGCAGGGACAGTGCCGAGGCCAGGATGCCGCGCTGCCACAGCATGAACAGGCCGGCACTCCAGGTCAGCACCGCCGCCCAGCGGAACGTGCCGTGCTCGCGGTTGAGCAGCGCCTGGAAGCGCGGGCTCTGGTCGTCGATCAGGTCTGCGGCGCTGAGCGGGCGCCAGTTTGGCCGCTGCACCACGCTGGAGTAGTTGTGGCCGACCCAGACGATGCCGGCGAGAAAATGCACCCAGCGCACCAGCAGATCGAGCGTCATTCCGTCCATGGTGTCTCCTCAGCCGGCCAGCAGGCGTGCCAGCAGGAACAGCAGCAGCGTGAGCAGGGCGCCCAGCAGCAGGGTGCCGCCGGCGCTGTCGTAGGGATGGCGCATTCACTCCTCCATGAAGGTGGTGCAGACGCCGCTGGCGGAACGCTTGATGAGCGGTTTGCGGAAGCGCTGCGGCGACACCGCCTGCGTCACCGCCGCCTGCACCAGGACGTGCTGTGGCGAGCGGCTGCAGGCCGGGTCGGTGTTGCCGGCGTCGCCAGTGAGCAGGAAGGCCTGACAGCGGCAGCCGCCGAAGTCCTTTTCCTTCTCGGCACAGGAGCGGCACGGCTCCGGCAGCCAGTCGAGCCCGCGGTATTTGCGGAACAGCGGCGAGTCGTGCCAGATCCAGGCCAAGGGGCGCTCGCGCACCGAATGGAATTCCAGCCCGGGAATCACCCGCGCCTCCTGGCACGGCATTGCCACGCCGTCGGGGGCGATGGTGAGGTGGATGGCGCCCCAGCCGTTCATGCACGCCTTGGGGCGGTCTTCGAAATAGTCGGGGATGACGAAATAGATCGTCATGGCGCCGTCGAGCCGTTCGCGCCAGCGCTGGATCACCGCTTCGGCGCGGCGGATCTGCTCGCGCGTCGGCATTAGCTCGTCGCGGTTGAGCAGCGCCCAGTTGTAGTACTGGATGTTGGCGAATTCGATGTACTCGACGCCGAGCTCGGCGGCCCACGCCACCATCTCGTCGATCAGGTCGATGTTGTGGCGGAACACCGGCATGTTGAGCACCATCGGGAAGCCGTGCGCCTTGATCAGCCGCGCCGCCTCCAGCTTGCGGGCGTGGGCGCGGGTGCCCACCAGCTGGTCGGTGAGTGCGGCGCGGGTCGCTTGCAGCGACAGCTGCACCTGCTTCAGGCCGGCCTGCTTGAGCGCCGCCATGCGCGCCTCGTTGAGCCCGACCCCCGAGGTGATCAGGTTGGTGTAGAAGCCCAGCTCGTCGGCGTAGGCCACCAGCTCTTCCAGGTCGGGACGCTGCAACGGTTCGCCGCCGGTGAAGCCCAGCTGCAGCGCGCCCAGCTCGCGTGCTTCGGCGAGCACGCGTTTCCATTCTTCGGTGCTGAGTTCGTGCTCGGTGTACTTGTCGAAATCCAGCGGGTTGTTGCACCACGAGCATTTCAGCGGGCAGCGGTAGGTCAGTTCCAGCGACAGCCACAGCGGTTTGCCCTGGCCATCCAGGCTGAGCCCGGTCGATTCTTTCGGCATGGTGCGCTCCTCTTTCCTCGCCAGGCCGGTGCGGGGCGCCCGGCTCCTGGAGACCGGCGGACGGCCGTACAGCGCCGCCCTGGTCTGGGCGTGCGACGGCTTGTGCACCGGTGTCTGGAATCATTGTCGGCACGGCCAGGCGCGCGCGCGTCGGCGATGCCGGGAGCGCGGCCTCACGGCATCCCGGCGCGGGGCCTCATGATTTTCGCTAGGGCGGAGGGGGCGGCTGGCGGCGGCAACGCCGCAACCGGGCGGGATCAGACGTCGATCAGGCCGCAACGCACCGCGATCAGCGCCAGTTCGGCGGCGTTCTGCGCGTTGAGCTTCTGCTTGATGTGGTAGAGGTGGGTGCCGACGGTGCTGGGGCTCAGGTGCAGCTCCTCCGCCACTTCGTTGACCGAGTGCCCTTGGGCGAGCTGCAGGAAGATAGCGAATTCCTTGTCGGTGAGCGCCTCGGAGGGGTCGGCGGCACCGCCCAGCTGGGCCAGCGCCACCTGCTGCGCCAGTTGCGGATCGAGATAGCGCTGGTTGTTGCCGATCTGGCGTACCGCCTTGACGAACTCCTGCGGGGCGCTGCGCTTGCACAGGTAGCCCAGGGCGCCGATGCGCAGCGCG
Source organism: Pseudogulbenkiania subflava DSM 22618 (assembly GCF_900177275.1). GTDB lineage: Bacteria > Pseudomonadota > Gammaproteobacteria > Burkholderiales > Chromobacteriaceae > Pseudogulbenkiania > Pseudogulbenkiania subflava. Next base: position 30,669 of record NZ_FXAG01000012.1, on the reverse strand, counting down.
CGTACCGGCATCGCTACCTCATGGTGCGCCGAGAGGATCAGCACGCGCGCCGCGGGATGGCGTGCGCGCAGCCGTTCCAGGGTGGCGAAGCCGCCCATGCCGGGCATGTAGAGGTCGAGGATCAGCACGTCGGGCCGGGTTTCATCGTACAGGCGCAGGGCCTCCTCGCCGTTGTCGGCTTCGCCCAGCACCTGGGCGCCGGCGCTTTCCAGCAGCGCGCGCAGGCCCATGCGTACCAGCGCGTGATCGTCGACGAGCAGGATGCTCAAGCCGGCCAGCGATTGCTTCATCGTGGACTCTCCCATAGGCGCTTGCCGAGGCGGGCGCGGCCTCGGCAACGTACCGTGCCGTGAGCGGGACGGTTTCCGTCACCCTGCATGGTAGGGAGCGGCGCGGCCAGGCACTATTCGCCGGATGGGGTGGCGTGCCGGGCGAGAGGCACTACGCGCCTAGCCTGAAAGGACTAGGCGCGGTCTTCGGCCAACCTTGGAACATGAAGAGGCGAGCTCAGCGGCCGCGGTACATGTAGTCGCGCGACCACGCCAGCGTGGCGGCGTCCTGGCCGGCCTTCTGGCACAGCACCTGGAAGATCGACACCTTGTCGGTGCGGAAGGCGTAGGCGCAGCCGGCGAGGTAGAGGCGCCAGATACGCCAGGTCTTTTCGTCCACTTCCTGGCGGATCGCCTCGCGGGCGGCTTCGAAGCGGCCGGCCCAGGCCGCCAGCGTGACGGCGTAGTGGCGGCGCAGGCTCTCCACGTCGATCGGCTCCAGCCCGCCTTCCTGCAGCGTGCGCAGCACCAGCGAGATGTGCGGCAGCTCGCCGTGCGGGAACACGTACTTCTCGATGAAGTCGCCGCCGCCGCCGGCGGTGCCGTCGCTGGCCGCCGAGGAGGTGGTGATGCCGTGGTTGAGCGCGAGGCCGCCGTCGGCGAGCAGGCGGTTCAGGGTGCCGAAGTACTCCACCAGGTTGGCGAGGCCGACGTGCTCGAACATGCCGACGCTGGTGAGGCGGTCGAAGCGGCCGTCGACGTCGCGGTAGTCCTGCAGGCGGATTTCCACCTGCCGCTGCAGCCCTTCCTGGCGCACGCGTTCCATGGCGTATTCGTACTGCGCCTCAGACAGCGTGATGCCGACGCAGCGCGCGCCGAATTCGCGCGCCGCCAGCCGTACCAGCGCGCCCCAGCCGCAGCCGATGTCGAGCAGGGTGTGGCCGGGCTGCAGCCGGATCTTGGTGAGAATGTGGCGGATCTTGGCGTGCTGGGCCTCCTCCAGCGTCTCGTTGCCGTGCGCGAAGTAGGCGCAGGAGTAGACCATGTCGCGGTCCAGCCAGTGCGCGTAGAAGCGGTTGGAGACGTTGTAGTGGAAACGGATTGCCTCGCGGTCGAGCTCGCGCGTGTGGCGCACGTGGCCGGGCTGGAAGCTGGCGCCGGGCACGGGGTTCTCGGCTAGGGCGAAGGCGTAGCCCTGCTCGATGATGTCGTCCAGGGTGCCGTCCAGATCCAGTTCGCCCTCGACGTAGGCGGCGGCGAGGTGGTCCACCGACGGCGACAGCAACAGCGGCAGCGACTTCCAGGAGTGCACGCGGATGGCCAGCCGGGGCTGTTCGAAGTCGCCCAGCGGCAGGCTCTGGCCGGAGGGCAGCACGATGGCGACGGACAGGTTGAGATGGTGGCGCAACGACTTGACCCACGCTTCGACGGGGGCGGCCAGGGTGTGTTCGAGCATGCTGCGGTCCTCATATTGCTGAAGCCCGGTGCCTGCGGGCAACCAGGCCGGTCAATTTCAGCGTAGTGCGCTTTTGCCGGGCATGCCACGACGGGCGACGACCAGACAGCAAAACGCCGCCCAAGGGCGGCGTTGCAGGAAGATGCGGCACGATGCCGGCGGCTCAGGGTGCCGGCGGCTCTTCCTCCGGCGCCGACGGCTCCTGCAGGCGGCTGATCATGACCTTGTCGACGCGGGTCTTGTCCATGTCCACCACCTCGAAGGCGAAGCCGTTCCACTCGAAGCGGTCGGCCGCCACCGGCACCCGGCCCAGCTGGAACATCACCACGCCGCCCAGGGTATGGATGTTGCCGGTGTCCTCTCCGGGCAGCAGGCTGTCGATGGCGAAGTGCTCGCGCAGTTCGTCCGGCGCCACCATGCCGTCCACCAGCCAGCTGTGCTCGTCGCGCTGGATGATCAGCTGTTCGTCTTCCTGCGGACCGGCAGGCAGGCCGCCGACGATCGACTCCAGCACGTCGTGCAGCGTCACCAGGCCTTCCAGCTCGCCGTACTCGTCCACCACCAGCGCCATGTGGATGCGCGCGCGCTTGAACTGCTCCAGCAGCTGCATCAGCGACACCGTGGCCGGCACGTAGAGCGGCGGGTGCATGCCGGCGGTGAAGTCGACGTTGCCGCCGGAGAGCAGGCGGTCGAGCAGGTGTTTGGCGTCGACGATGCCGATCAACTGGTCCATGCCGCCCTTGCACACCGGGTAGCGCGAGTAGGGGTGCGATTGCATCAGCTGGCAATTGCTGGCGTGGTCGTCCTCGATGTCGAGCGAGATGATGTCCTTGCGCGGCGTCATGATCGACGCCACCTTGCGGTCGTCGAGGCGGAAGATGTTTTCCACCAGTTCCTGCTCGGCGCGGTCGAACACGCCTTCGTCGGCGCCCTGTTCCATCAGCACCTTGATCTCTTCCTCGGTGATCGACGGCTCCTTGCTCTTCTTGGCGCCCATCAGGCGCAGGATGGCGTCGGTGAACACGCTCAGCACGCGCACCAGCGGTGCGGTGGCGCGCGACAGCAGCTTCATCGGCCGCGCCAGCACGGCGGCGAAGAGTTCCGGGTTGTGCATGGCGAGCCGCTTGGGCACCAGCTCGCCGAACAGCAGCGACAGGGTGGTGATGGTCACCACCATCACGCCGAACGCCAGCGGTTCGCTATACGGTGCGATCAGCGGGTACTGCTTGAGCCAGGCGGCCAGGTGCTGGGCGATGGCTTCTTCGCCGAACACGCCGGACATGATGCCGATCGAGGTGATGCCGATCTGGATGGTGGAGAGAAAGCGGGTGGGCTCTTCGACCAGCTTGAGCGCGGCCTGCGCGCCCTTGTCGCCGTCGTCGGCCCATTGCTGAAGACGGACCTTGCGCGACGACACCAGCGCCAGTTCGGACATGGCGAACACGCCGTTGAGCAGGATCAGCAACAGTAATATGAATATGTCCACGGTGGGGAAAAAGAGTTGCGGGACTCCAAGCTTAGGGCAATGGCCCCTCCGTGGAAAGAGGTCTTCGATGCCGCGCCGGTGACCAGTCATGGCGGGTTTGCTTACTCAAACATGAATATTCATAATGAATAAAAACAAAATGGAGTGTTCGCATGGAATTACCACCGGCCTTATCCCCGTGCAACCAGGGGCAGCCTGGCAAGCAGCATCAGCTTTATCGCATTGCGTTGGCCGTGCTGGCTCTGCTTTATGCCGGTTTCAGCTACCTGCGCGACGATTTTTACATCATGGGTAAGCATAGCCAGGGCAGCCATTATCATGGCGTCGCGGCGAGCCTGCTCGAGGCCATGCTGATCATGGCCGCCGCCGCCTGCCTAGTTCCGGTGATTGGTGTCTACGATACCCGCGCCGTCCGTCCGGACTACGAGCGCTGGCGCCGTCGTGCGGCCATGGCCGCCTATGCCCTGATGGGAATGGGGATGACCCTTACGCTGTTCAATCCGTCCCTGACGGGAGATGGCGAACTGGGACCTAGGTTGTTGCGCTGGTTGGGCTGGCTGGGAGTCGGTGCCCTGATGGCACAGCTGGGGCGCCTACCTCCGGCTTACCTGAAGGCACCGCGGGCTCAACCTGGCGTGGCACAGGACGTGACGCTTCCCGCCATCGTGGCCTATCTGGCTGTGGCCGTGTTGGGATTGATCGCGCTGGCCTTGCTGATGCTGTCGGGATGGCTGCAGTGGCGGGTTCCCACTGGCGCGTGGGGATTCAAGCTGGTGTTCGGTAGCCTAGGCTTAGGTATTGGATTTTGGGCACGGTCTATCCTGCGCCGTGCCCACTCTGTCCAAGAGTAGTTGGACGTATCGCAACGGCAGCTGGTGACGTTAAATGGCCAAGGTCGCCGTGCTGAACAGATCAGTTTGTGTCACCGGTGCCCACTCGATCACGCCGCGCCCGGCGGCGGCGAGCCAGGCGTTGGCCTGCGAGAAGTGGCGGCAGCCGTGAAAGCCGCGGCTGGCCGACAGCGGCGAGGGGTGGGCGGCGCACAGCACCTTGTGGCGGCGCGTGTCGATGCGCTCCGCCTTGCCCTGCGCCCAGTTGCCCCACAGCAGGAACACGCAGCCGGGGTTCTCGGCGTTGACGGCGTCGATCAGCGCGTCGCTGACGTTCTGCCAGCCCAGCTTGCCGTGGCTGCCGGCCTTGTCGGCCTCCACCGTCAGCACGCTGTTGAGCAGCAGCACGCCCTGCTGCGCCCAAGGCGTCAGGTCGCCCGAAGCCGGCAGGCCGGTGCCGAGATCGGCGGCGATTTCCTTGTAGACGTTGCGCAGGCTGGGTGGGATGCGCACCCCGGGCGGTACCGAGAACGAGAGCCCCATTGCTTCGCCGGCGCCGTGGTAGGGGTCCTGGCCGAGGATGACGACGCGGACGTCGGCCGGGGCGGCGTAGCTCAGGGCGTGGAAGATCTGCTCGCGCGGCGGATAGAGGGTCTTGCCGGCGGCGGCTTCACTGGCGAGGGTGCGGTCGATCTGGCTCAGGGCCTTGAAACACGCAGGCGACCTCAGCACGGTCTCCCAGGCGGGATGGACGCGGGCGAGGGTGGGGGCGAGATAGTCGAGTTGCGGCATGGCGTTGTTGTTGTCGCAGAAGAACTGAGGGCTTGGCACGCTTGTAAGCGTGCTCGGCGTCGGCCTGGGGCCGGTTGGCGAGCGCGCTCCGATGCTAAGACCGGTCAGCAAAAAGGCCGTTCCCGCACGGTGTGAGGGAAAGGCCTTGAGGAAGGAAAGGACGCGGTTTCAGTAGTGCGCCATGGTCGGGTCGACGTCGCAGGCCCAGGCCTCGACACCGCCACGCAGGCTGATCACCGGCTCGAAGCCGGCATTGGCCAGGTAGAGCCCCACCTGGAAGCTGCGCACGCCGTGGTGGCAGACGGTGACGATGGGTTTGTCGTCCGGCAGCTCGCTCATGCGCAGCGGGATCAGGTTCATCGGGATGTGCAGCGAACCGGGAATGCGGCACAGCTGTACTTCCCAGTCCTCGCGCACGTCCAGCAGCACCGGCTGCTCGGCGCTGGCGTCGGCCAGCCACTGTGCCAGCTCGCCGGCGCTGATTTCCTTGACCATCAGAAGCTGAACCGTTCCGGCTCGACCGCCTCGGACTGGGCCAGGCGGCTGATGCAGGTTTCGAACAGGTTGGTCTCGCGGAAGACGGTTTCGCTCTCGCGCTCGATCAGCTTGGTGGTCATCACCGGCTCGTCGCCGACCACCAGAATCATGCGGCCGCCGACGGCCAGCTGTTGCTTCAGGCTGTCCGGCACCACCGGCAGCGAGCCGCCGACCAGGATGGCGTCGAATGGCGCCTGGGCGGCGTAGCCGTCGACACCGTTGCCTTCGACCAGGGTGACGTTGCTGACGCCGGCCTTCTTCAGGTTCTTGGCCGCCATCTCCTTCATCACCGGGTCGAGGTCGACGCTGTAGACGTGGCGCGACAGGCTGGCCAGCAGGGCGGTGACGTGACCGCTGCCGGTACCGATTTCCAGCACCTTGTCTTCCGGCTTCAGGCCGAGGTCCTGCACCAGGCGGGCTTCCACCTTCGGCTGCAGCATCTTGTGACCGTTGATGAGCGGCAGTTCGGTGTCGACGAAGGCCAGCGTGCGCTTGTCGTCCGGCACGAAATCCTCACGTTTCACGTGAAACAGCAGATCGAGTACTTTGGGGTCAAGCACATCCCACGGACGAATTTGCTGTTCGACCAGGTTGAAGCGGGCATTCTCAAAATCCATCAGTTCACTCCGGAAGGGCTTTATCGACAATAACTTGCGATTATCCCATATTTACCGTACCTTCACAGCATCGCTAGGGGTCCTGCCCCCGTTTTTTGTGAACCAGTCCGCCTCGAGGGATTGGTTTTTTTACATAAGCACGGGGCGCCGGTGAGAAACACCCTTGGAACCTGACCCGGATAATACCGGCGTAGGGAAGCGTATCGAATACGAAGTCCGGCCTCTGCCGCTCTTCCGCCCATGGCCTAGTCGCCCGGCGTTCCGCTCCCTGCGCTGTTTCATCGAAGCAACCACGGAGACCGACCGATGAACGCGCCGACCAACCTGAACACCGAAATGGTGGTGGACCAAGCCGCCATCCAGCCGCTGCCCAATTCCCGCAAGATCTACGTCGAAGGCTCCCGCCCCGACATCCGCGTGCCGATGCGCGAGATCAGCCAGGCCGACACCCCGACCCAGTTCGGCGGCGAACAGAACCCGCCGATCTACGTCTACGACTGTTCCGGCCCCTACACCGACCCGGCCGTGAAGATCGACGTGCGCAATGGCCTGGCCGCGCTGCGCGCCGCCTGGATCGAGGAGCGCGGCGACACCGAGCAGCTCGCCGGCCTGTCGTCCGAATACGGCCGCGCGCGCGAGGCCGACGCCAAGCTCGACGAGCTGCGCTTCAACCTGACGCGCCAGCCGCGCAAGGCGAAGCCGGGCTGTAACGTGACCCAGATGCACTACGCGCGGCAGGGCATCGTCACGCCGGAGATGGAATACATCGCCATCCGCGAGAACCAGAACCGCGCCGCCTATGTCGAGAGCCTGAAGGGCGCCGGCGGCAAGAACAACGCGCGCCTGTTGGAGCTGATGACGCGCCAGCACCCGGGCCAGAACTTCGGTGCGCTCACCGTCGAGGAGATCACCCCGGAATTCGTGCGCCAGGAAGTCGCTTCCGGCCGTGCCATCATCCCGAACAACATCAACCACCCGGAATCGGAGCCGATGATCATCGGCCGCAACTTCCTGGTGAAGATCAACGGCAATATCGGCAACTCGGCCGTGACGTCTTCGATCTCGGAAGAAGTCGACAAGATGACCTGGGGCATCCGCTGGGGCGCCGACACCATCATGGATCTGTCGACCGGCAAGAACATCCATGAGACGCGCGAGTGGATTCTGCGCAACAGCCCGGTGCCGATCGGCACCGTGCCGATCTACCAGGCGCTGGAGAAGGTCAACGGCAAGGCCGAGGACCTGACCTGGGAGATCTTCAAGGATACGCTGATCGAGCAGGCCGAACAGGGGGTGGACTACTTCACCATCCACGCCGGCGTACTGCTGCGCTACGTGCCGATGACCGCCAACCGCATGACCGGCATCGTCAGCCGCGGTGGCTCGATCATGGCCAAGTGGTGCCTGGCGCATCACCAGGAGAACTTCCTCTACACCCACTTCGAGGAAATCTGCGACATCATGAAGGCCTACGACGTGGCGTTCTGGCTCGGCGACGGCCTGCGTCCGGGTTGGGTGTGGGACGCCAACGACGCGGCGCAGCTGGGTGAGCTGAAGACGCTGGGCGAACTGACCCAGATCGCCTGGCAGCACGACGTGCAGGTGATGATCGAGGGCCCGGGCCACGTGCCGATGCAGTTGATCAAGGAGAACATGGACAAGGAACTGGAGTGGTGCCACGAGGCGCCGTTCTACACCCTGGGGCCGTTGACCACCGACATCGCGCCGGGTTACGACCACATCACCTCGGCGATCGGCGCCGCGCAGATCGGCTGGTACGGCACCGCGATGCTGTGCTACGTCACGCCGAAGGAGCACCTCGGTCTGCCGAACAAGGACGACGTCAAGGAAGGCATCATCACCTACAAGCTGGCCGCGCACGCCGCCGACCTCGCCAAGGGCCACCCCGGTGCGCAGATCCGCGACAACGCGCTGTCCAAGGCACGCTTCGAGTTCCGCTGGGAAGACCAGTTCAACCTCGGGCTCGATCCGGACCGCGCGCGCTCGTTCCACGACGAGACGCTGCCGAAGGATTCCGCCAAGGTGGCGCACTTCTGCTCGATGTGCGGCCCGCATTTCTGCTCGATGAAGATCACCCAGGACGTGCGCGACTTCGCCGCGCAGCAGGGCTTGGCCGACGAGGAGGCGCTGGCCAAGGGCATGGAAGTGAAGTCGATCGAGTTCATGAAGGGCGGCGCCAAGCTGTACGACAAGATCTGAGCCGAGGCCGGTTAGTGCCGACGTGAACGGACCGCCGAGGCGGTCCGTGAGATGGTAGACAAACCCCTTCTGCGACGCGGAAGGGGTTTGTCGTTTAAACAGGAAGGCGGCGGACTCAACAACTTGTTTGGAGCGGCCCGGCTTCGCCGGGTCCGGCTGAATCCGAACAGGGGACGTTGTCAGCCGCCTGGCGGACCGCCGAGGCAGTCCGTTTTTTTTTTCGCCAGCGGACAGGGGGCGTGGCGGCAGAGGGGAGGGGCGCCTCTTTGCCGCGGTGCAGGCCATCGCAGGGGGCACGCTTGCACGGCGAATGAAATGGCCACTTGTAAATATATCGTAATGCGATATATTAGAGAGGCCATCGCCGTAAACCAAGGAGCATTGTCATGAGTCTGCTTACTCCCGTTCGCATGCTGATATCGTCGGAAGACGGCTGGGACGAACTGGCCAGGAGCCATCCCTCGCTGGCGGCCAGCTTCGGCAAGGTGGTGCTGCCGGCGTCGCTGCTCAGCAGCGCCATGATCGTGTACGCCGCGTACTTTCACGGCGAGGTGTATGCGCCCGCGGTGCCTTTCCGCCAGTGGTGCTACGTCGCGCTGCTGTTCCTGCTGGTGAGCTGGCTGTGCGTGCCCCTGATGGGCTACGTAATCCGGCACTCGGTGCGCAGCACCCGGCCGCTGGCATACCGCGACTGCTACCGCCTGGCGGCGATCGCCCCGCTGCCGATCTGGCTGTCCGCCCTGACGCTGATGGTGCCGAGCCCGCTGTTCAATCTGTTGGCCGGGGTCACCGGGCTGTTCGCCTCGGCCGGGCTGATCCTCCATGGGCTGGACGCCTTGTTCGAGCACGATCACTGGGTGCGGACGCTGTCGGTCACCTACACGGTGTTTTCGGTCGGGGCGCTGCTGTGGGCGCTGGTGATCGGGCTGCTGGTGCTGCCGCTGCTGTAGGGCGCGCGGGCGATTTGTGCTACGGTGCCCCAGAATTCAGCCCGCGATCCAGTCATGACCTTCCATTCTTCCCTGTCGAAACGCGATTTCGAGCACCTGGCCGATTTCCGTTACCGCTTACGCCTGTTTCTGCGTTTCAGCGAGGAGCTGGCGCAACAGCACGGCCTGACCCCGCAGCAATACCAGCTGCTGCTGCAACTGCGCGGCTATCCGGGACGGGACTGGGCCTCCGTGGCCGAGCTGGCCGAACGGCTGCAGTCGCATCATCACAGCGTGGTGGGGCTGGTGTCGCGCTGCGAGGCGCAAGGCTTGGTGCAGCGCCGTCCGGGAAGGGAAGACCGCCGCTGCGTCGAGGTAAGCCTGCTGGCCAAGGGCGAGGAACTGGTGGAAACGCTGGCGCAGGCGCATCGCGACGAGCTGATCCTGCTCAAGCAGGCCGGCGGGCTGGCGTCGCTCGACCTGCTGCTGCAGACGCAGCAGGGGCTGGGCGAGGGCGCCTGAGCGGCGCTCAGGTGATCGGGCAAAGAAAAAGGTTGGCTTCGGCCAACCTTTTTTGTTGCGGCGTCCCCGTTGCCCGGTCAGCGCAGCGGGCCGGTGAGGCGGGTGAGGGTGTTGTCCTTGACGAAGCGGTGGTGCCATACCGCGGCGGCGGCGTGCCCGATCACCAGCCACAACAGCACGTTGCCGAGCGTTTCGTGCACTTCTTTCAGGTCGTGGGCGGTGTCGCGGTCCAGCGTGAACAGCACCGGCAGGGGTTGGCCGAAGAACGCCAGTTCGTGACCGCTGCCCTGCACGATTGCAATCCCCAGCAGCGGCAGGGCCAGCATCAGCGCGTACAGCACCCAGTGGGCAAGCTTCGCCAGCACGGCGCTGTGCTTGTGCGGCGCCGGGGTGATCTCCGGCACGCGGTTGCCGAGACGCCACAGCAGGCGCGGCAGCACCAGCAGCAAGACGATCAGACCGGCCTGGAAGTGGCCGAATTTCATGGCGTCGCGCAGCGGCGTGCCCTTGGGAAAGAAATCCTTGAATTCGATGAAGGCCAGGGCGGCGATGACGGCCAGGGCCGACAGCCAGTGCAGGGCACGGGCCAGCCAGCCATAACTGTGCTGGGAATTCTTCAACATGATGTACTCCTGTTTACTTTCTGCCGTTCAGGGTAAGGGCGCCGTCTTAATGCAGACTTAACCCCGCCGATCGCGGCAGATGATCGAAAAATGGGGCTCATTCGTTGCCTTGGTGCAACGGTACCGTTCCTGAGCCGGGGCACCGGGCGTACCGTGCCAGTGGTTCCCTGGCGGCGGCGGCGAGTGGTTCTGTCGCCGCGGTACGGCCTGCGGCATGCTGTGGCGATCGTCCCCGGCAGGAGTCAACCTTATGAGCACTGAACTGCACATCCGCGCCGCGAGCGCCGCCGACCACGCCGCCTGGCTGCCGCTCTGGCTGGGCTACCAGGCGTTCTACCGCACTACGATCCCCGAGGCCACCAGCGCCGTCACCTGGCAGCGCCTGCTCGATCCGGCCGAACCGATGGCTGCCTATCTGGCCTGGCAGGGCGGCGAGGCCGTCGGGCTGGTGCACACCATCTACCACCGTTCGTGCTGGACCGCGGGCGACTATTGCTACCTGCAGGACCTGTACGTGGCCGAGGGCGTGCGTGGCCGCGGCATCGGGCGTCGCCTGATCGAGCACGTCTACCGCCAGGCGGCAGAAGATGGCTGCTCACGCGTGCACTGGCTGACGCACGAGACCAACCGCGACGCCATGCAGCTGTACGACCGCATCGCCGAGCGTTCCGGCTTCGTGCAGTACCGCCGGTTGCTGGGCTGAGCCCGCACCAGGGGTGGCCGAAGCCGGCGACGTCCTGGCCCTTGACGGATGCGCTGACGGTTCGCTTCACGCCTGCTTCGTTGGGTGCATGGTGACGCCATGCTAGGCGAGGAGTAGGGAGGAAAAATGGAGCAATTCGGAAGTTGTTGGTGAGACCGAGCCCGTCATGGCCACGCCGCCGGTGGGCCATCGGCGTGGCGCCATGAAAAACGGCAGCCTGGAGGCTGCCGTTTTCTCTGGTTGGAGGACTCAGTGTTCCTGCAGTCCCTTGACCGCTTCCTTCACCGCCGAAGCTTGCTGCTTCAGCTTGTCCATCTGGTGTTTCAGTTCGGGTTTGAGGGCCGCCGCGGCGCTCCCGACCTTGTTGGCCGCCGTGCCCAGCGCGGCGCTGGCTTCCTGTTTCAGCTCGCCCACCGGGGCACTCGCTGCCTCGACGGTGCTATGCACCGCGCCAATCGCATCCGAGGCCGACTGTTGCAGCTTGGTCGTCTGTTTGTCGCTGCAGGCGGCAAGCCCCAGCGCCAGCGCGATTACGAGGGGAAGGTAAGACTTCGGCATAGACATTACTCCATGTCATCTGGAATAGATCAGAGGCACGGTGCGGGGCGGAAGTTCCTCGTGTCCGGCCGGGAGGGTTCCGGCCTCGCCCTCCAGGGAGCGGTTGAGGGCAGAGAGCAGGGCGTCGATGGCAGCGGCAGTGATGTTGCGATCGATGCCGGCGCCGTAGCAGGCCGGCTGGCCCGGCAGCTGCAGTTCGACGTAGCACGCGGCGCGCGCGTCGGCGCCGCTGCCGAGGGCGTGTTCGTGGTAGTCGCCGATGCGGGCGTCAAGGTCGAGTGCGTCGAGCAGCGCCTCCAGGGGGCCGCCGCCCTGGCCGTGCACGCTGCGGTTCTTGCCGTGCTGTTCCAGTTGCAGGCTCAGCGTGGTGGTGCCGTCGTCGCGGCGCTGCTGTGCGAAGCTGTGGCAGCGGTACGGGGCGCGGGACTCGAGATAGTGACGGCAGAACAGCGCGTAGAGGTCGTCCGCCGTAGCTTCCCGCCCGCTGGTGTCGGTGTGCTGCTGGATCAGTCGGCTGAACTCGATCTGCATGCGGCGCGGCAGCTGCAGGCCGTATTCCGATTGCAGCAGGTAGCTGATGCCACCCTTGCCCGACTGGCTGTTGACGCGGATCACGGCATCGTAGCTGCGGCCGACGTCGGCCGGGTCGAGCGGCAAATAGGGCACTTGCCACGGCGCGCCCGGCCGGCGCGCATCCAATCCTTTCTTGATGGCATCCTGGTGCGAGCCGGAGAACGCCGTGTATACCAGCTCGCCGGCGTAGGGATGGCGCGGGTGGACCGGCAGGCGGTTGAAGTCTTCCACCTGGCGCTGTACCGCATCGATGTCGGAGAAATCCAGCCCCGGCGCCACGCCCTGCGAGTACAGGTTGAGCGCCAGCGTCACCAGGTCGACGTTGCCGGTGCGCTCGCCGTTGCCGAACAGGCAGCCTTCCACCCGTTCCGCCCCAGCCAGCAGTGCGAGTTCCGCCGCCGCCACCGCCGTGCCGCGGTCGTTGTGCGGGTGCACGCTGAGGACGACGCTGTCGCGCCGGGCCAGGTGGCGGTGCATCCATTCGATCTGGTCGACGTAATGGTTGGGCGTGCTCATCTCCACCGTGGCCGGCAGGTTGACGATCATCTTGCGCTCCGGCGTCGGCTCCCAGGCGGCGATCACCGCGTTGCACACTTCCAGCGCGAACTCTGGCTCGGTGGCGGAGAAGGTCTCCGGCGAGTACTGGAACACCCAGTCGGTGGCTGGGTCGGCGTCGGCGAGTTTGCGGATCAGTCGGGTACCGGCCAGCGCCAGCGCCTTGACCCCGGCACGGTCGCTGGCGAATACCGTCTCGCGCCATTGCGGCGCGGTGGCGTTGTAGAGGTGGACGATGGCGCGGCGCGCCCCGCGCAGCGCGTCGAAGGTGCGGCAGATCAGATCCTCGCGTGCCTGGGTGATGACCTCGATGGTGACGTCGTCGGGAATATGCCCCTCGTCGATCAGCCGGCGCACGAAGTCGAAGTCGGTCTGTGATGCCGCCGGAAACGCCACCTCGATCTCCTTGAAACCGATCGCCACCAGCAGTTGGAAGAAGCGCAACTTGGCTTCGCCATCGAGCGGCTCGATCAGGGCCTGGTTGCCGTCGCGCAGGTCGGTGCTCATCCATTGCGGCGCGCTGCGCAGCACGCGACCAGGCCATTGGCGGTCGGGCAGGGCGATCGGACTAAACGGTGGGTATTTTTGACTGGGGTCGGCGAGCATGCTCATTCCTTTTTAGACAAAATGTATAAATATGGTGGCTGTCGTTTTAGTTAATTAGCCATAATGTCGTATATTTTGTCAAAATAAGGCAGCTGATGGCTAGGTGAAACTGTATCTATCAGACCATTTGTAGAATTATGGGAGCATCAGAAATGGCAAAAGCCCGGGTGAAGCGGGGGCTTCGGCCAGGCTTGGGGAGTGCTGTCGGAGGGGATGTCCACGCCGCGTGGGCAGTGCTTAGAGCCGCGAACAAAACCCAGTGCAACGGTCTTGACTAGGCGCGCGGCCGCAGAAAACGAGGCATAGCCGAAGTTTCAGCGAAGCTATATGCAAGTAGTACGGCAAGTGTTTGCTGGGCGAATCTCTGCGTGCAAATCTTCGATTTGCCCAGCGATGGATTCGCACGCGAGCGCAACAACGCCAGAGGGTTTTGTTAGCGGTTCTTAGTGGCTACCCTTGCGGCCGACGTAGTCGACATGGATGCGGTGTTCGCGTGCGAGCTGTCGCATGCGTCGCGCCAGGTTGTGGTTGACGTAGCCGAGTACGATCACCATGTGCTGCACGTGTGCCGGCAGCGGACGGGTGAGGTCGCCGGTCTTGCGGCCGCTCCAGTGCACGATGTCTTCATAGCCCTGGGCGTGCAAGGCACGCCGGGTGGGTTCGATGTGGTCGCCGCCGATGATGAGGGCTCGCATGAGTTGGCCTCCTTCACACTATGACGAGACCAGTCTAAACGCCGTCAATAACCACAAAAAGTAATAAAAAATGTTTTTTTAATTACTCTATTGAATTTAGAAGGTGGTGGGCGCTGTGTGGCCGTACCTAGCCATGCGGGTAGGCCGTGGCGGCAAACCCTACGCGCCGGCTGGCAGCTCGGGTGAGGAAGAGGCGACGAGCGTGCTGTCTCGGGCCGCGTTTAACGCATCTGCCAGTCCATCCGGAGCCCGCTGGACCTTCACGTGTGGTGTGCCGTGCCAGTCTGCCAGCTTGGTGAGGGCGGCGCGCAGATCGGTTGTCAGCCGCTGCGTCACGCGTATCCCCGGCTCCAGGTACAGCGCCTTGACCTCGAACACCCCCTGCGCACGGTGCGCCTTGGCGTCCAGCCGCCCCACCAGCCGGCCGCGTTGCAGGATGGGCAACACGAAGTAGCCATATTGGCGCTGCGGCGCCGGGGTGTAGCACTCCAGCCGGTAGTCGAAGCCGAACAGCTCGGCGGCACGGCGGCGGTCCCACACCACCGGGTCGAACGGCGACAGCAGCGCCGTGGCGCGGGCGGTGAGCCGCTCGTCCGCCGCCAGAACCAGCTCGTCGGCCAGGCTGGCGTGCACGAAGGCGTCGTGCTTCCAGCCCTCGATGCGTACCGGCAGCAGCTCTCCGGCGTCGGCCAGCGCGTGCAGCGCGGCGTCGTAGCGGCCGCGTTTGAGCCGGTAGTAGTCCGCCACCCAGCCCGCCTTGACCACGCCAAGTGCACGGCAGCTTTGACGGATCAGCTCGTGCTGCGCCGTTGCCAGCGGCGGCAGGTCGCGCGCGTCGTCCCAGCCCGGGCGTACCCGTTCGGCCAGGTCGTAGACGCGCTGGAAGCGCTGGCGCGCCGCCACCATCAGCCGCCCGGCGGTGAACAGCACTTCGAGGTGGCGCTTTTCCGGCTTCCAGTCCCACCAGCCGTTGCCCTTGCCGCCCTGGCGTGCGAAATCCGCCGAGCGCACCGGGCCGTGGGCGCGGATGTGCTGGAGCAGTTGCTCGATCTCGGCGCGGTGCTTGTCCATCCACGCCACCGAATACTTCCAGCCCATGCCTGCCGGGTCGAGCATGCGGTGGCGCAGCAGGCGGTAGTCCTCGGATGGCACGAAGCAGGCCTCGTGCGCCCAGTACTCGAACAGCGCGCCCTCGGCCAGCAATTCGTCCAGCCAGGCCGGGTCGTAGTGGCCGAGCCGGCTGAACAGCACCAGGTAGGGACTGCGCGCCAGCACGTGGATGGTGTCGATCTGCAACAAGGCCATGCGCCGGATCGCCGCCAGCACGTCGCCCTTGCCGGCCCGGCGCCTGGGCGGCGTCAGCAGGCCCTGGGCGGCCAGATGCAGGTGACGGGCGGCGCTGGGCGAGAGGTGAACCGTGGTCATGGCGATGGCATGGGAAGGGGAAAAGGATGACTATAGCAAAAGGGGGAGGGGGAGCTTGGCGCTGTTTGCGCGTTTTGACCTTCCCCCTGCTAAGCTGTCTGTGTGAGTCCTCATTCCACCCCAAGACTTCTAAGGAGAACGACATGGATACTGGCAAGCACGAACTGCCGCAGCTGTTCCAGCAACTCGGCTTGGGCGGCGACGCCGCGGCGATCGACGCGTTTCTGGCCAAGCATCGGCTGGAGCACGGCATGGAGGTGGCGGATGCGCCATTCTGGAGCGCCGCGCAGGCCGATTTTCTGCGCCAGGCGCTGGAAAGCGACGCCGAGTGGGCCGAGGCGGTGGACGAGCTGGCGACCTTGCTGAGCCAATAGCGTTGGGCCGGCGCGATGGCGCTGGCGCGCTGGGCGGCATGGCCTATGCTGGGGGTGAGCCTGGCTCCGGCGAGCTGTTCCGCCGGCGGGGCCAGGCTCCTGACATCCGGGAAGGAGACCCGTCATGATGATCGCCCGCTGGAGTATCGAGGCCAAGTTCGGCCACAAGCCCGAGGTGGTGGCGGAGATGCAGCGCTGGTTGCGCGAGATTGGTTCGCAGGTCGGCTGGACCCCCGAGCGGGTGCGGCTGTTGAACGGCTCGATCGGCGCCAAGGAGTCCACCATCCAGTCCGAAATCGAGATCGCCGATCTGGCCGAACTCGAGGCGGCCTGGCGCACGCTCGCCACCCTCGAGGCGCACGCGGCGTGGAGCCGTGCGCTGGAGCCGCACGTGGTGTCCGGCACGCAGCGCTGGGACATCTTCCGCGTCATCGGGTAGGGCGGAACCCCGGCATTAGCCGGGGGTTCCGCCACAGTGCGCTCCATCTTACCGTCATCGCAGCTGATGGCGGAACACCGCTGCGCGGCTTCCGCCCTACACCGATGCGGGTCGTCCCATGTAGGACGGACCCCCCGGCATAAGCTGGGGTTCCGCCAAGGTGCGCTCCATCTTCCCGTTATCGTGGCTGATGGCGGAACGCCGCTGCGCGGCTTCCGCCCTACACCTAAATCCCTGATTCCGCTATACTTCCGCCCCTGTCGCGTGCCCGCGCGCACCCACCCCCCAGCAAGGAAGCCGTCGCATGAGTCTGATGCCGCATCAAGTCGAACTGTTGTCCCCCGCCAAGAGCGCCGAGATCGGGCGCGAGGCGATCCTGCACGGGGCGGATGCGGTGTACATCGGCGGGCCGAGCTTCGGCGCGCGCCACAACGCCTGCAACAGCGTCGAGGACATCGCCGGGCTGGTCGAGTTCGCTCATCGCTACCACGCGCGCATCTTCGCCACGCTCAACACCATCCTGCACGACGCCGAGCTGGAGCCGGCGCGCAAGCTGATCTGGCAGCTGTACGACGCCGGTGTGGATGCGCTGATCGTCCAGGACATGGGCATCCTGCAGATGGACCTGCCGCCGATCCAGCTGCACGCCTCGACCCAGTGCGACATCCGCGACGCCGACAAGGCGCGCTTCCTGTCCGACGCCGGTTTCAGCCAGATCGTGCTGGCGCGCGAGCTGACCATCCCGCAGATCAAGAAGATCGCCGACCGGGTGGCCGACAGCGCCACCATCGAGTACTTCATCCACGGCGCGCTGTGCGTGGCGTTCTCCGGCCAGTGCTACATCAGCCACGCCGACACCGGGCGCAGCGCCAACCGCGGCGATTGCTCGCAGGCCTGCCGCCTGCCGTACACCCTGACCGACGAAAAGGGCGGCGTGGTGGCGTTCGACAAGCATCTGCTGTCGATGAAGGACAACAACCAGAGCGCCAACCTGGAAGCGCTGCTGGATGCCGGCGTGCGTTCGCTGAAGATCGAGGGGCGCTACAAGGACGTCAGCTACGTCAAGAACATCACCGCGCACTACCGCCTGCTCCTGGACGAGATCATCGAGCGCCGCCCGGAGCTGGCCCCGGCTTCGAGCGGCAGCAGCGAAATCTTCTTCGCGCCGGACCCGGACAAGACCTTCCACCGCGGTGCGACCGACTACTTCGCCACCGGGCGCAAGCAGGACATCGGCGCCTTCGATTCGCCCAAGTTCGTCGGCGTGGCGCTGGGCACGGTGCACCAGGTGGGCGAGACCTGGCTGGAGATCGCCACGTCCGAGACCATGAGCAACGGCGACGGCATCAACTTCATGAAGAAGCGCGAGGTGGTGGGCATGCAGCTCAACACCGTGAAGCAGGTCGGCAAGGTGCCCGGCGGGCTGCTGCTGTGGCGCGGCGAGCCGAACGACCCGAGCGTGCTGGCCGGCCTGAAACCCGGCACCGACCTCAGCCGCAACCGCGACCACGCCTGGGAGCTGGCGCTGCTGAAGAAATCGGCCGAGCGCCGCGTCGGGGTATGGCTGACGCTCTCCGAGAGCGCTGACGGCCTGGTGCTGACCGTCACCGACGAGGACGGCTGCAGCGCCACGGCCAGCGCGGCCATCGCGCTGGAGCCCGCCAAGGACGCCGCCCGCGCCGAGGCCGGGCTGCGCGACAACCTGGCCAAGCTCGGCAACACCATGTTCCAGGCGCACGACGTGGCACTGCAGCTCAGCCAGCCCTGGTTCGTACCGGCTTCGGTGATCAACGGCCTGCGCCGCGACGCCATCGAGCAGCTGGAAGCGGCGCGCCTGGCCGCCTGGCCGCGCCAGCCGCGCAAGGTGCCGGTGGAGCCGCCGGTGCCCTACCCGGAAAAGAACCTGAGCTACCTGGCCAACGTGTACAACGCGCTGGCGTGGGATTTCTACCAGCAGCACGGCGTCGAGGTGATCGAACCGGCCTACGAGGCGCACCAGGAAGAGGGCGAGGTGTCGCTGATGATCACCAAGCACTGCCTGCGCTTCTCCTACAACCTGTGCCCGAAGCAGGCCAAGGGCGTGAAGGGGGTGATGGGGCAGGTCCGCGCCGACCCGATGGTGCTCAAGTCCGGCAACGAGACCTACACCCTGAAGTTCGAATGCCGTCCGTGCGAGATGCACGTCATGGGCAAGATGAAGAAGCACATCCTCAAGTCGCCGCCGCCGTCGGAAATCCCCTCCAGCGCGCCGATCACCTTCTTCAAGCAGCGCCCGTGACCGTAGGGCGGAAGCCCGTGACTGAGCGAGGCAAGCGAAGCGTCGCGAAGGAATGACGGCGTTCCGCCATCCTGACAGCGCCACGGCGTCCTTGTGCTGGTGTCGCGGCGGAACCCCCGGGGTAGGCCGGGGTGTCCGCCCTACGCGAGATTGTCCCGGTCGGCGAAGCTTGGACGCGTTTCACCATTCGTCACACCGTCATGACGGGGAGCCACATCACGGCGGAACCCCCGTCTTGTGCCGGGGTGTCCGCCCTACCGTCAAGCTTTCGTCATGGCGCGCCGCCGCCTACAACGAAACCAGATTCCCTGTACGCAAGGACTGGTCATGCGTTATCCCATCGTTTTCCTGCTGCTGTCTCTCACCGCTTGTGAACCGCCGCCGCCGGCCAAAATCGCCGCGCCGCAGCGCGAGATGCTGGACAAGGCCAAGGGGGTGCAGCAGACCGTCGATGCCCAGCAACAGCAGCTGCGGCAGCAAGTCGACGCCGCCGAGGGCAAGTAATTCCAATTCGCCTTAGACACGATAACTTTGTCGGCGACGTTGCGCAGGGCCTTGCCGTACTGGCTGTACTGTCTGCGGCCCCGCTCACTTGCCTTCGCGTTCTCGTGTCTAATGCTTTTTGGAATAAGTGCCGCGTTGCCGTCCGCCGTCTCATTCGCCCCGCGTCCGCTTGCTTGGCGAGCCATACTGAAAGTAGGGCATGGCACAAGGAGACGACGATGATCGATACGTTGACGAGTCCCTCGTCCAGGGTGGTGGCCATCAAGCTGCGCGGCACGCTGCACGACGCCGATTACCGCACGCTGGAGCCGCTGGTGGAAGCGGCGCTGCGCGGTGGCGGAAGGGCGCGGTTCTACGCCCAGTTCGACGACTTCCACGGCTGGGACCTGCACGCGGCATGGGACGATATGGTATTCGGCACACGCCACTATACCGATTTTGAGCGCATCGCCGTGGTCGGCGACGAGAAGTGGCAGGAATGGATGGTGAAGCTGGTGCGTCCGTTCACGCTGGCGTCGGTGCGTTACTTTCCGCGTGAGGAAACCCCGGCTGCCTGGGCCTGGATTCATGAGGAACTGTGACGGCGCAGTACTGTAAGACCGCTGTAACACGCTGGAGATTGTTGCAAGCAACACTTTGGGCCAAGCTGCCGGTGCTGTCCCGTCACCATTAGTGGAGGATGCACCATGAAGCTCTATCTTGCTCCCGGCGCCTGCTCGCTGGCGCCACATATCGCGTTGTGCGAAGCCGGTTTGCCGTTCGATACCGAGAGCGTCAACCTGCGTGAGACGCCGCACCATACCGAAAGCGGTGCCGACTACACCATGATCAACCCCAAGGGCTACGTACCGGCGCTCGAGTTCGACCACGGCGACGTGCTGACAGAATGCGCTGCCATTCTGCAGTTTATCGCCGACCAGGCACCTGAAATGCAGCTGGCTCCGCCCAACGGCACGCTGGAGCGCTACCGGCTGCAGGAGTGGCTGAACTTCATTTCCGCCGAAATCCACAAGGGTTTCAGCCCGATGTGGAACCCGGATGCGAGGGCGGACGAGCGCGAGGCCGCCTGGGCGCGCATCAGCCGGCGCCTGGCCTGGATCGCCCCGCAGTTGGCCGAGCGGAGCTACCTGATGGGTGAATTCAGCGTGGCGGACGCCTACCTGTATACCATCCTCAACTGGACGCACTACCATAAGCTGCCGCTCGACAAGTGGCCGGCGTTGCAGGACTTCATGGCCCGCATGGCGGCGCGCCCGGGGGTGCAGCAGGCGCTGCGCGAGGAGGGTTTGCTGCAGTAAGCTGTATTGCAGACGTCAGTGACTCTGCCCCGTCACGACGGGGCAGAGTGTTGTTGGAACCTGTTCGCGATCTTGCTGCGCCTCCCTGATCGGGACTCATGTGCTACCCTCGAAATCCTCATGTACTCCAGTACATTCCGGTTTCTGCGCTGCTCTTCGCCCCGCTGAGGGCTGCTCGCGACAGATCGTAAAACAGGTTTTTGGCGTTTCACGTGAAACATTCTATCCATCCCGAACCCCGCAACGAGAAAGCCATCGCATGACCGCCTCCGTTTCCCTGATCGACAGTAGCGGCCTCGCCGCCGCCCTGGAGCAGTTCGCCCTCGAACGCGACTGGCCGCGCTACCACACCGCGCGCAACCTGGTGCTGGCGCTGACCGGCGAGGTGGGGGAACTGGCGGAAATCTTCCAGTGGCTCTCCGACGAGGAGGCGGCCAGGTTGGCCGAAGACCCGGCGCGCTTCACCCATCTGCAGGAGGAACTGGCCGACGTGCTGATGTACCTGGTGCGGCTGGCCAGCGTCACCGGCGTCGACCTCGACGCGGCAGTGCGCGACAAGCTGGTGAAGAATGCGCGGAAGTACCCGGCGCCCTGAAAACCCTCACGATCTTGCTGCGCGATCCCTGATCGGGGCTCATGCGCACTGCGTGCCAATCTTCGATTGGCTCAGCGATAGATTGGCACGCAGAGATTCGCTCAGCGATCAGAAATCCTCATGTACTACGTGTACATTCCGGTTTCTGCGCTGCTCTCTCACCCCGCTGAGGGCCGCTCGCGACAGATCGTGAACAGGTCCTGAGCGCGCCGGCATCCCTCCTTACAGAAAGCGCAGCGGGTCGACCCCCCACTGCTCCGGCGCTTCGTGGCGCACGATGCGGTCGCCGCCGCCCTGGCCCAGGCCGCGCGCCAGGTCGATTAGCTGCGGCGTGACGTAGCTGTTGCTCTTGGTGCTGAAGAAGGCCTTGACCTTGGGGGTGAGCATATTGCTCTCGCTCTGCTCCACCACCACCGCCAGCTTGCCGCTTTCCAGCCGCACCAGCGTGCCCACCGGGTAGATGCCGGTGCTGCGCATGAACGCCTGTACCAGCTTCGGGTTGAAGTGGAACTTCGACCACTCGTAGATCTTGCGCAGGGCGTCGGTCGGGGTCATGCCGCGGTGGTAGCAGCGGTCCGAGGTGAGCGCGTCGTAGACGTCGACGATCGCCGCCATCTGCCCCAGCTCGGCAATCTCGTCGCCCTTGAGGCCGCGCGGGTAGCCGCTGCCGTCGTGGCGTTCGTGGTGCTGCGCCGCCACCGCGATCGCGATGGCGGAGATGCCCGGGATCTGGCGCAGGATCTTTTCGCTGGCCACCACGTGGCACTTCATCACGGCGAACTCGCTCTCGTTCAGCTTGCCCGGTTTGTTGAGGATGGCGTCGGGCACCGTCATCTTGCCGATGTCGTGCAGCATGCCGCCCACGCCGGCGTGGTGCAGTGTCTCCCGTTCCAGCTCCATGGCGCGCGAAAAGCTGACCATCAGCGCACCCACGCTGACCGAATGCAGGAAGGTGTAGTCGTCCTTGTTCTTGATGCGGCACAGCGCCAGCAGGGCGTCATTGTTGCGCAGGATCGAGGTGGTCATCTTCTCCACCGTCGGCTCCACCCGCTCCAGCTGCACCTGCCGCCCCAGCCGCACGTCCTGCATGATGTCGCGCACGATCTGGTGCGCCTCGGCGTGGATGCGCCGCGCCTGGCCGAACTCCTCGGCCGCATCCACCCGGCGCGGCAACTGGCTCCTGCCCTCGGCAAAGGTGCGGATTTCCTGTTCCAGCTGCTGTTTCACCTCGGCCACGGTGGGCGCGTGCGCCACGTCCAGCCCCTTGCTGGTATCGATGTAGAGCTGATGGATGCCGGCATGGCGGATCTTGTCGATCTCGCCTTCGCTGCTGATGACGAAGCGGTTGCGCAGAAAGGGGTGGCTCATCCAGTCGCAGTTGAGGTCGTGGATGAACATGCCCGGTTTCAAGTCGGTGATATCGATGCACTTGATCATGGCAAAAAACCGCAGCGGTATGTCGTTTTCATTCTATTGGCACAGCGGCTAAGGGACTAGGATCGCGGCGCCGGGGGAATGGCGTCGTGATCATTAATCTGCCACGACGGGTTTGATAAGAAATTCTTGAAAATAAAGTGCATTTCTTGCCTGCATTCTGCGGCAATCGCCGAGCCGGGGGCAAGCCTGTGATCACAGGGCCGGCAACAGGCCCACCACACAAACAGGGGAAACGTCAGCCATGAGAACGAAAGAGAAATGGGGAAAACTCAGCCGCAAGATCACCCTGATCGGCGGCTTGTCGGTGGCGCTGGGCTTTGCCGTGATGGTGGGGCTGATCGCCAAGATCAGCTACGACAGCGCGCTGGAGCAGGGTTATCAGCTGGCGTCGGAACAGGCGCAAGGCTACGCGCGTCAGGTCGAGGCCGAACTGGGGCAGAACATGGCCCTGCCGCATCACCTGGCCGAGGCGGTGCTGGGGCTGAAGAAGACGGCGCCGCCCGAGCGCAAGGTGGTCGACGCGATGATCGTCAACATGCTCGATCACTCGCCGCAGAACATCGGGCTGTGGATGCTGTGGGAGCCCAACGCCATGGACGGCCGCGACGACGCCTACCGCCTCGACTGGCCGAAGCAGGACCCGACCGGCCGTTACACCCCCTACGTGACGCGCGACGCCGACGGCCACGCCAAGATGGACGTGATGCTGGACGCCGAGCGGGTCAAGGCGTTTCCGCAGTACAAGGACAACCCCCGGAGCTACCAGCCCGACTACGAGAAGCCGGGCTGGGGCGATTACTACTACGTGCCCAAGCAGCGCGGCCGCGACACCATCACCGAACCGTTCTTCTACGAGGTGCAGGGCAAGAAGGTGCTGGAGAGCTCGCTGGTGACGATGGTCAAGGACCAGGACGACACGTTTATCGGCGTTTCCGCCACCGACCTGGCGCTCGACGCGTTGCAGCAGCGTTATGGCTTCATCCGCCTGAACCAGACCGGTTACGTGCGGCTGGTGTCCGAAGGTGGCATGTACGTGGCCAACCCCGATCAGGCCAAGGTGGGCAAGCCGGTCGGCAAGGACGAGGCGCTGGGCGAGAAGCTGCTGCAGATCCGCCAGGGTGAGAACTTCGTGTTCGAGGCGGACGGTTTCACCCATTTCTTCTTCCCGGTGAAGATCGGCGACACCGGCCAGTTCTGGTCGCTCGGCGTCAGTATTCCCAGTGCCGCCATCACCGAGCCGGCGCTCAAGCTGCGCAACAGCGCCATCCTGATCGGCCTAGTGGCGCTGATTGCCATCATCGTCATCCTGGCGCTGGTGGTCGGCGTGCTGACCCGCCCGCTCAACCAGCTGGCCGAGACCATGGAACAACTGGCGTCCGGCCAGGGCGACCTGACCGTGCGCATCGCCATCGCCAATCGCGATGAGATCGGCCGCACCGCCACCGCCTTCAACCGCTTCATCGACAGCCTGCACGGGATGTTCGTCGGGGTGCGCGAGCAGAGCCACGCGGTGGCCGAGGCTGCGGCGCGATTGACCGCATCGGCTGGCCAGGTCGAGCAGGCCTCGGCGGCGCAGTCGGACACCGCCAGCGCCACCGCCGCCGGGGTGGAACAGGTCAGCACCAGCGTGCAGCACATCGCCGATTCGGCCGGGCGCGCCGAGGCGCTGGCGCGCGAGACCGGCGCCATCACCGACCAGAGCGTGGCCACGGTCAAGCGCGTGGCGGCCGAGATCCATGCCATGACCGGCGACATGCACGCGCTGGCCGAGCGCATGGAAGCGCTGGGCAGCCGCTCGGAAGAGGTCAGCAGCATCGTGCGCGTGATCCGCGATATCGCCGACCAGACCAACCTGCTGGCGCTCAACGCCGCGATCGAGGCGGCGCGCGCCGGCGAGCAGGGGCGCGGCTTCGCCGTGGTGGCCGACGAGGTGCGCAACCTCGCCGGGCGCACCGCCGAGGCGACGCTGGAGATCGGCCGCATCGTCGAGGCCATCGGCAGCGAGACGCGCGACGCGGTGCACGCGGTGGACGGCAGCCGCGAACGCGCGGTGAGCAGCGTCGGTGTCGCCCAGGCCGCCGACGGCAGCATGCAGCAGGTCTCCCTCTGCAGCCAGCAACTGGTCGGCAACATCGTCGACATCGCCGCCGCCACGCGCGAGCAGTCCTCGGCCAGCGCCGAGATCGCGCGCCACGTCGAGCAGATCAGCGCCATGGCGCAGTCCAACCGCCAGGTGGTGCAGGAGGTCTCGACCGCGGTGGAGCAGCTGCACGCGCTTTCGGCCAACCTCGAGCAACTGGTGGGCAATTTCCGCCTCTGAGCGGGCCGGGTGCGGTGGCGAAGCGCCGTCGCCGCACCAAACGGGTGCTTATCAGCCGGCCAGTTTCGGCTTATAATTCGACGGTTTTATTCGGATGAACCCCATGTGCCGCGTACGCTTTCTGTTCTACGATGCCGCCACCGCCCGCCAGGGCGGGAAAGACGCGTTGGCGCGAGCCGGGGAACCCGAACGAAATGTGTTGTCAAAAACAGCTCCTGAGCCGTCAGGAGCTTTTTTTTATCTGTGAGAGACCCGTTATCGCGTTTCCAGAGCAAAACTGCCCGCCCAGGCAAGCGGCAGGTTTGCTCTGTAAATGGAATCACACCGCGAGGAACCCGCACCATGGCCAATCCCCTGTACCGGAAGCACATCATTTCCATCCCCGATTTCACCCGCGAGGAGCTCGAGCTGGTGGTGGAAACCGCCGGTCGCCTCAAGGCGGCGCCGCGACATGACCTGCTCGCCGGCAAGGTGGTGGCCAGCTGCTTCTTCGAACCGTCCACCCGTACCCGGCTGTCGTTCGAGACCTCGATCCAGCGCCTGGGCGGCACCGTGATCGGCTTCGCCGACGGCGCCAACACCTCGGCCAAGAAAGGCGAGACGCTGGCCGACACCATCCGCATCATCAGCTCCTACACCGACGCGGTGGTGATGCGCCATCCCCAGGAGGGCGCGGCGCGCCTGGCCAGCGAATTCTCGGCGGTGCCGGTGATCAACGGCGGCGACGGCGCCAACCAGCACCCGTCGCAGACCCTGCTCGACCTGTTCACCATCAAGGAATCGCAGGGCCGGCTGGAGAATCTGGCGCTGGCCTTCGTCGGCGACCTCAAGTACGGCCGCACCGTGC
Organism: Pseudogulbenkiania subflava DSM 22618; assembly: GCF_900177275.1. Lineage (GTDB taxonomy): Bacteria > Pseudomonadota > Gammaproteobacteria > Burkholderiales > Chromobacteriaceae > Pseudogulbenkiania > Pseudogulbenkiania subflava. The sequence goes on along the minus strand of NZ_FXAG01000012.1, from coordinate 5,181 downwards.
ACTCGCTGACGCAGGCGCTGTCGCTGTTCAACTGCCACTTCTACTTCGTGGCGCCGGAAGTGCTGGCGATGCCGGATTACATCTGCGAGGAACTGGACGAGCGTGGCATCTCCTATACCCTGGCCTCTTCGCTGGAAGAGGTGATCCCGCAGGTCGACATCCTGTACATGACGCGCATCCAGCGCGAACGCTTCGACGAGGCCGAATTCAAGCAGATCCAGGGCCAGTACATTCTCAAGGCCGAGATGCTGAACCACGCCCGCCCCAACATGAAGGTGATGCACCCGCTGCCGCGCGTCGACGAGATCGAGGTGGCGGTGGACGACACCCCGCACGCCTACTACTTCGAACAGGCCCGTAACGGCGTGTTCGCGCGCCAGGCGCTGCTGGCGCTGGTGCTGAACGAAACGGTGTGAGTCGATTCAAGAACCGGCGCCGGATCGGGCGGCGGTTTCCAGGAAAGGATAGCCAGATGCAATACACCCGCAACGTAGAAGCCCTGAAAGAGGGCACCGTGATCGACCACATCCCGGCCGGTCAGGGCCTGAAGATCCTGCGCCTGTTCCAGCTGGTGGAAACCGGCGAGCGCGTCACCGTCGGCCTCAACCTGCAAAGCCGCCATATGGGCAGCAAGGATGTGGTCAAGGTCGAGAACATCGCGCTCACCGAGGAGCAGGCCAACGAACTGGCCCTGTTCGCGCCCAAGGCCACGGTGAACGTGATCTCCAACTTCGAGGTGGTGAAAAAGCACAAGCTGGAGCTGCCGGAAGAGATCGAAGGCGTGTTCGCCTGCCCCAACTCCAATTGCATTTCGCATAAAGAGCCGGTTATGAGCTTTTTTTACGTCAGAACCGTGAAGAACGACACCAAAATGAAATGTAAGTATTGCGAAAAAGTCTTTAGTAAGGATATCGTAGCCGAAGTGCGCTAAGTCGTACTCAGGAGTGGAGAAACTACAAGTAAGCGCTGCAAAACGACAGTGCAACAAAACCAAACAGGAAAGCGCCGCGGATGACCGCGGCGCTTTTTTTATGGCCCGCCCCGGTGGCGTGCGTCGATCTCGTGGCCGCGCCACGTCGGGTGGCGCTCATCGGCCGCCGTGTGCGCCAAGCGCATCACGCTCGCGGGACAGGGCATCGCGACGGCGCGGGCGGCTATCCCGTGGCGCCATGCCGGCCTATAACGGGCAGGGAAGGCGCTGCGAAGCGGGGCGGGGGCCACGTGCAGCAGAATAAAGGGGAACGCGGACGATGCTGTCGGAACTGGCCGGCCTGGGCCTGATGCTGCTGGTGATCCTGTTGGCGGCGGAGGTGTTCACCAACGCGCTGGAGCATCTGGGCGAGAAGCTGAAGATTTCCGAGGGGGTGACCGGGTCGCTGTTCGCCGCGGTGGGCACCGCCATGCCGGAGACGCTGGTGCCGCTGCTGGCGATTTTCGGCGGAACCGCCAGCGGCGACGTCATGGTCAGCGAGGAGATCGGCGTCGGCGCCATTCTCGGCGCGCCGCTGATGCTGTCGACGCTGTCGACCTGCCTGATGGCGCTGTTCGCCTGGCAGAAACGGGGCGTGCAGGGCGCGCTGAAGCCGGAAAAGAGCGGTCTCAAGCGCGACCTCGATACCTTTCTCGGCGCCTTTGCCCTGGCGGCGCTGGCGATGTTCGTGCCGCATGAACAGCCCTTCGTGCGCGCCGCCATCAGCGCCGTGCTGGTGCTGCTGTATTTTCTCTACATCCTGCGCACGCTGAAGGCCTCGGCGGCGCTGGTCGGCGAGGGGCACGCCACCCAGGCGGGCGATGCGATGTTCCTGGCGCGTGCCGGTCTGCCGACCAACTGGCTGACCATCCTGCTGCAACTGGGGCTGGGGCTGGGCTTGCTGGTGTACGGTGCCGACGGCTTCATCCAGCATGTCGACCGCGCCTCGCACCGGCTGGGCATCTCGGCGCTGCTGCTGGCGCTGATGGTGGTGCCGATCGCCACCGAGCTGCCGGAAAAGATCAATTCCATCCTGTGGATCCGCAAGCGCAAGGACACCCTGGCGTTCGGCAACATCACCGGCGCCATGGTGTTCCAGGGCACGCTGCTGCCGGCCATCGGCATCGCGCTGACGCCGTGGGCGCCGCAGAAGGAAGTCTTCGCCGGCATCGCCATCACCCTGCTGGCGGCGGGCTGGCTGCGCTACCTGGCCGGCCGCATCCGGGTGTGGCACCTGCTGTTGAACGGCGTGCTGTACGCGGTCTACCTCGCCATCGGGCTGAGCTGAAAGACGGCGAGGCCGACGGAAAACCGGCCGGTCGTCCGGTTTTCCGTCGCAAGCGGGGAGGGATTCAGTCGCGCGGGCTGTCCGGGGCGTCGAGGTAGCGCTGCAGGAGCACCAGGTCGAGCCAGTGGCCGAACTTGTAGCCGACCTGCGTCATGTGGCCGACCTGGGTGAAGCCGAGCCGTTCGTGAAACCGGATGGAACCGGCGTTGACGGCGTCCACGGCACCCACCATGACGTGCTTGCCCAGGGCCAGGGCGCGCGGAAACAGTGCCAAGAGCAGGTGCTCGCCGATGCCGCGGCCGCGGTGGTCGCGGTGGATGTGCACGCTGTGTTCCACGGTGTAGCGGAAACCGGGAAAGGCGCGAAAGTCGCCGAAGCTGGCGAAACCGACCACTTCTTCGCCGTATTCCGCCACCAGCACCGGGTAGCCCTGCACACGCCGTCCCTCGAACCAGGCCTGGCGCTCTTCCAGCGTGCTGGGGAGGTCGCAGTACACCGCGGTCGAGGTGGCGATGACGTCGTTGTAGATGGCGAGAATCTGCGGCAGATCAGCAAGGCGTGCGTCACGGATGTGCATGCTGGGGGTCCCCTCTGGGCGGGCGGCAGTGCTCTCTCGAGCCGTGTCGTTCTGGTGCGGATTCGATGCTTGAGGATTCATGCTAGGTGTTGGCTCCACGACTGTCAAAAGATGCCCGATCTGGCACGAGGATTGCATTGTCTCCAGCCAGATCGAGATTCCGGGAGCCAACATGTTCAAGTTCGAGTCGAAAGCCAAGCCGGAGGCCGTGACCGGTACCACCAGCGAGCTGGTGATGTTCAACTATTGCCGTCCGGCGCGGGCGCGCCGGGTGGCGCTAGGCAGCGGCGGCCGCGTCTGGCTGGTGGAGACGCTGGACCGGGTGCACGGGATCTGGGTGTGGGAGGACGAGTGCAGCCAGGGCGACCAAGCGCTGGAGCAGGCGCGCCGGCTGAGCCTGATGCTGTCCTGAGGTGCCGCGCTGGTGCGGGTGTGCCTGCGGCGGGACGAAAAAAAGGCGTGGAATGAATCCGCGCCTAATACTCCTCGAAGCACTCTTTTGAGCCTTCCCCTGCACCTGTCCCAGTGGGCGCGCGAGCCAAAACAGGTTGAATGCCGCTGGCACACAGGAACTGGGATGGACACGGTGGAGCGCTGTGTTTCGCGGTAGTCGTGACCAGCGGTTTCATGGACGTCCCGGACCCGCGGCATCATCCCGCCTCAAAACCCATTGGGCCGTGGTCGCAAGGTGTCGGTGATGGCTTCCCATAAGGCAATCGCCTGCGCCTCGCTCGACGAGGCCTTGCTGATGGCCGGCCCGGGGGTGTCGGCGATCTCTATCGGGAAGCGTTATACAGAGCTGCCTTTGCCCAGGGGATGGCGCGGCTACTTTGCCCTGCGTGTGCATATAGCCGCATGTTATGGCCTTGCACATGCTTGCTTCCCCGTCGTTCGGTGGTTTCTTCAGTGGGAAGCGCTTCCAGGATTACTTCGGCGGTTTCAAAGAGCAAGCACGTAAGTAATCATCAGGGACTGGATGGCTCATGCGGCAAGCCTACCGAAGTTCGCAGAACCCTGCAGGTCTGGCGACTTCTGCAACAACGCCGTTTACAGGGAAGGATGGGACTTGTTCAGATCATCCTTGGCTTTGAAGTGGACCAACGGCCACTTGGGCCGAGCTTTGCCACTGCTATTGCTTTTCGCATCTACTGTAATTTTCTCTCTTTAACAGGTCTGTATCCGCATTAGTGCGATCAAGAATGGATTTCCTTATGGCAGAAAAATCCACCATCTCCCCTTCATCAGTCTTCCATGACTCTATTCCATCCCACTGCCCCACACATAAAATATCGCTTGCTCTATAAAGTATACAGCCGGTTTTTCTGTCGATAAACATGCAGCTTGCTACATCGTGATAGGTTTTTCCTATAGGCGTTTCAGCAATGCCATAACTTGCCACTTGCAAATTTAGAATCTTATTCTTTTGATTTGCAATATCTTCTATCGAGTCCTCAACGTTGTATGCTTCATTTAGGAAATCTAGAAGGTTCTTGCTCTTTCCACTATCCTTTATAAATATCTGCCTATTAAATTTTCTATGAGCCAGTTTCGAAATCTGTTTATTGGCGATTTTAGTTTTTTCTATGAATATGCTGCTATCCGGTATGGTTTCAGCGCCCACTACTACAGAAAATCCAGTCAACAACGCAACACAAAGGATAAGTTTTTTCATCTCATTTTGCCTTTAGCTTTTTGAATCTCAATGGCATATCTGTTCCTCTGCGAGCATTGCCATAAATCTCTAAAATCTCCGCCTCAATTTTTGCATGATTTACGTCCCAAGTGGCGGGGTCAGGCTTTACATCCGGATGCTTCCCTGTATAAGCATGAACTGCTTTTTTTATATCTTCGGGAACATATGCAGGTCTATTTACATGCTGATCAAGTGCAGCGGCTCGACCAAGCTCAGATTTAAAGTAATCAGACACCTTTCTGACTACTCCCTCATCAGTCACACTGAGGTTTATAACTTTTCTAAGCCGCTTGACAAAGTCTAAGTAATCACGCATAACTAAATTTGAGTTCTGTGCCAACCCTATCCAGCAAGTCGGTCACCTTGCTTTTCAATTCGGTGGCACCCCATGTCTTACATCGTCGCCAGTGGTATTTGGCTTGTTTCCAGAGCTGCTCGATCAGGTTCAGCTCTGGGCTATAAGCTGGCAGAAAGCAGAGATGAAACCCATGATCCAGCAACCAGACATCACGTTTATCTTCTCTGATGGCGGCGTGCATCCGCGCGTTATCCAGGATCAGCAAGGTCGGCCGCTCACGACTGGATCGCTCAGCCAAACTCTGCAAAAAGACCTCAACCTCTTGCTTGCGCACGGTCTGTTCATGGGCCACGTA
>NZ_FXAG01000016.1 GCF_900177275.1 Pseudogulbenkiania subflava DSM 22618 | reverse complement strand
TGAAAGGGGCGGTGGGAAAGGAGGTCTACAAGTGCGTGATGGTGTTTTGCCAGCAGTTGGGATGCGAGGTAGTGGAACTCAACGTGCAGGTAGATCATGTACACCTGTTGGTGAAGGTACCGCCGAAGCTAGCGATCTCCGAGTTGATGGGCGTCCTGAAAGGACGTACTGCCATCAGGCTCTTCAATGTTTTTCCATACATGAGAAAGAAGCCATTTTGGGGTAACCATTTCTGGGCCAAAGGATACTGCGTAGACACGGTGGGTCTGAACAGCGAGATGATTCAGAAGTACGTGAAATTCCAGGAAAAGGAAGAGCTGCACCAGCAACAGTTGCAGTTTGAGCAGGCGGGCGGGCCTTCTTTGAAGGGCCGCTAGGTGTGCCCCCCTTTGGGGGGCATAAGGCAAAACCACGTTCTACGAACGTGGTTTTTTACTTCAGTGCAGTGCGCAGGGGAGCGGGTGCTGCTTGCCGGTCTTGGCCAGGTACTTGCAGCATAGCCATCCTTGTGCGGTAGAGTGCATGCGGACAACGAAGATTTACGCTACAGTCCGGTGTGTGCCGCTGTCATGGCCTGCCGCTCTCCGGCTTGGCCGGATGGCGGGATGATCGCTCCGTTCTAACGAGGGACGTTATGGAAGTTTCTGCCGGCGTTTCCGGCCTCGGCCGCGCCTTGGTGCAACATAACAGCCTGCTGTTGCAGGATGCCGAGGCTATTCAGCGCCAGGCGCAGAGCTCGTCGATCAGCTTCGTCGAGCAGCTTATTCTCAGCAAGAAAATGAGCTCGCTGGAGGTGGCGACGTTTGCTTCGCAGGTGTTCGGCTTTCCTTTGCTGGACCTTGCCGCCATTGAGCCGGAGCAACTGCCGCAGGGGCTGGTGGACGAGGATCTGATCAGCTCGCGCCGCCTGTTGCCCTTGTACAAGCGGGGTGGCCGGCTCTTCATCGGCACTTCCGACCCCACTCAGACCTCGGCCTTCCACGCCATTACCTTCAAGACCAGCCTGTCGGTCGAAGTTGTCGTGGTGGAAGACGACAAGCTCGGCAAGCTGATCGGCAGCTACCAGGCGGGTGGGGCCGAAGCGATCAAGGCCCTGGTGGACGAGGACTTCGGTGATCTCGAGTTTGCCGACCCGGAAGCAGAACCGGAAAAAACCGTCGCCCAGACCGAAGTGGATGATGCCCCTGTGGTCAAATTCATCCACAAGGTGTTGCTGGATGCGATCAACGGCGGAGCATCGGACGTCCATTTCGAGCCTTATGAAAAGTATTACCGCATCCGCTACCGGGTGGATGGTGTGCTCAAGGAAGTCGCCCAGCCCCCCCTCTTGCTGAAGGAGAAGATCGCCTCGCGCATCAAGGTGATCTCGCGGCTGGATATTTCCGAGAAGCGGGTGCCGCAGGATGGCCGCTTGAAGCTGGTGTTGTCCAAGACGCGCGCCATCGATTTCCGGGTCAGCACCCTGCCGACGCTGTTTGGCGAGAAGATCGTGATGCGTATTCTCGACCAATCCGCGGCCACGTTGAATATCGAGCAGTTGGGCTTTGAGCCGGAGCAGAAGGCGATGCTGCTCGAAGCCATCAGCCGTCCCTACGGCATGGTGCTGGTGACCGGCCCGACCGGCAGCGGGAAGACGGTGTCGCTCTATACCTGTCTGAACATCCTCAACAAGCCCGACACCAATATTTCCACGGCAGAAGACCCGGTCGAAATCAACCTGCCCGGGATCAACCAGGTGAACGTCAACGAGCGCGCCGGGCTGACTTTTTCGTCGGCGCTGAAGGCCTTTTTGCGCCAGGATCCGGATGTGATCATGGTGGGTGAAATCCGCGACTTCGAGACCGCCGACATCGCCATCAAGGCGGCGCAGACCGGGCACATGGTCTTTTCCACGCTGCATACCAATAATGCTCCCGCTACGCTGACGCGCTTGCTGAACATGGGCGTGGCGCCGTTCAACGTCGCCAGTTCCGTGCTGCTGATCATGGCCCAGCGCCTGGCCAGACGCTTGTGCAACAATTGCAAGAAGCCGATGGATATTCCGAAAGAGGCGCTGCTGCGGGCGGGCTACCGTGAGACGGAGCTGGATGGCAGCTGGCAGCCTTACGGACCTGTCGGGTGTCGCGAGTGCCGCGATTCGGGCTATCGGGGACGGGTGGGGATTTATGAGGTTATGCCCATCACCGATGCCATGACTCGCCTTATCATGAAAAACGGTACGGCGGTGGACATCGCGGATCTGGCCCGGCAGGAGGGGATGGTCGATCTGCGTCGTGCCGGCTTGCTCAAGGTGAAGCAGGGCATCACCTCGCTGGCGGAAATCGAAGCCGCCACCAACGAATAACCAGTGCAGGGAAACAAGACGCCATGGCTACTCTGGCAAAGAAACTGCCGACGACGGCAGCCCACATCTGGGAGTGGGAAGGGAAGGACCGTACCGGCAAGGTGGTGCGGGGCGAGATGCGTGCGGAGTCCGAAACCGTCGCCAAGACCCAACTGCGGCGTCAGGGCATCACGGTCCAGAAACTGAAGAAGCGCAAGGCTGGTTTTGGCCGGAGTATCAGCGAACGCGACATTACCCTGTTTACCCGGCAGCTGGCCACCATGATGAAGGCCGGTGTTCCTCTGCTGCAGTCCTTCGATATTTCGGCCAAAGGGCATAGCAATCCTGCCGTGACCAAGATGCTGCTGGAAGTCCGGGCCGACGTGGAGACTGGTATGTCGCTGGCCGAGGCCTTCCGCAAGCGTCCGCTGTACTTTGACAAGCTGTTCTGCAACCTGATCGCTGCCGGCGAAACTGGTGGCGTGCTGGATTCGCTGCTGGACAAGCTGGCGACCTACCGCGAAAAAATCATGGCGATCAAGGGCAAGATCAAATCGGCGATGATCTATCCTTCCGCCATTATCGCGACCGCTTTCATCATCACCACCATCATCATGTTGTACGTGATTCCGGCGTTCAAGGATCTGTTTTCCAGTTTTGGCGCCGATTTGCCGGCTCCTACGCTCTTTGTCATCTGGCTGTCAGATGGCTTTGTAAGCTACTGGTGGCTGTTTTTCGGAGTCATTTTCGGCGCCATTTTTGGCACCATATTCTTTTTCAAACGTTCGCCCAAGTTCCAGGAACAGGTCGACCGCTTGCTGCTCAAGCTGCCGGTGCTGGGCGAGGTGGTGCAGAAGGCTACGATTGCACGCTGGTCGCGTACCTTGGCTACCATGTTTACCGCTGGAGTGCCGCTGGTGGAGGCCCTGGATTCGGTAGGTGGGGCTTCCGGCAACCAGGTCTATGCCGAGGCCACCAAGCGCATCCAGGCTGAGGTCAGCACTGGCTCCAGCCTGAGCTTTGCCATGCAGCGCACCAATCTGTTTCCCAATATGGTGATGCAGATGACGGCGATCGGCGAGGAGTCGGGCTCGCTCGACCACATGCTCGACAAGGTGGCGGACTTCTACGAGGAAGAGGTCGATAACGCGGTGGCGGCGATGTCCAGCTTGATGGAACCGGTCATCATGATCGTCCTCGGGGTGCTGATCGGCGGCCTGGTGGTCGCCATGTACATGCCGATCTTCAAGATGGGGCAGGTGGTCGGCTGATGATGACGGAGATGGATGCAGTTCTTTCGGCCAACCTTCCGCTGTTGGTCGGGGTGGTGGCGCTGCTGGGCTTGTTGGTGGGGAGTTTCCTGAACGTGGTGATTCATCGCCTGCCCAAGATGCTGGAGCAGGAGTGGCAGCTGGAGTGCGCGCTGTTGAGCGGGCAGCCTGCGAAGGAGATGCCGCGTTTCAACCTGCTGACGCCCGCATCGCATTGCCCTTCCTGCCAGGCGCCGGTGCGGGCCTGGCACAACATTCCGGTACTGAGTTTCCTGCTGCTGCGCGGCCGTTGCCACAGTTGCAAGGCCACGATCGCGCCGCGTTACCCGCTGGTCGAGCTGATGTGTGGCGCGATGTTCGCGGCATTGGCCTATCGCTTCGGCTGGACGCTCGACTTGCTGGGATACGCCGCCTTGACGGCGACGCTCATCGCATTGGCCTTCATCGATGCTGACACCCAGCTATTACCCGATTCGTTGACCTTGCCCTTGCTGTGGGGAGGGCTGCTGTTCAGCCTGCTGGGCGGGCGCGTGCCGCTGGAGGAGGCGGTGATCGGTGCCATGGTCGGTTACGTCTCGCTGTGGGTGATTTTCTGGCTGTTCAAGCTGGCGACGGGCAAGGAAGGCATGGGGTACGGCGACTTCAAGCTGCTGGCGGCACTGGGTGCCTGGCTGGGCTGGAAGATGCTGCCTTTGGTGATCCTGCTGTCGTCGCTGGTCGGGGCTGTGTTCGGTATCGCCATGATTCTGATGGCGCGACTGGGGCGGGGCCAGCATCTGCCGTTCGGCCCCTATCTGGCGTTGGCCGGCTGGATTGCCCTGCTCTGGGGCGAGCAGATCGTCGGGTGGTATCTTGGTGGGCGTTAAGGTCGTTGGACTCACCGGTGGCATCGGCTCGGGAAAGACGGCCGCGGCCCGTTATTTTGCCGCGCAGGGGGTGGTGGTGGTCGATACCGACGAGCTGTCACACGCGCTCACGGCCCCGGGAGGGCGGGCGATGCCGATGCTCGTGGCGCGTTTCGGCCCCGACTTTCAGCGGGCAGACGGGGCGCTCGATCGCCTGCGCATGCGTGAGCTGGTGTTCCGGCAACCGTCGGCGCGCCGCGAACTGGAAGCCATCCTGCACCCGATGATTCTGGAAGACAGTCTGGCGGCGCTGGCGAAGGCACGAGGAGCGTACGCGGTGCTGGTGGTGCCCTTGCTGTTCGAGAGCCAGGCCTATCGGGATGTGGTCGACCGTACCCTGCTGATCGATTGCGACAAAGAAGTGCAGGTGGCGCGGGTGATGCAGCGTAGTGGTTTGAGCGAGTCGCAGGTGCGTGCCATCATGGCGACGCAGATGCCGCGCGAGGACAAGCGCAGGCTCGCGGACGATATTATTGACAATAGCGGCTCGCTGAGTGAACTTGCGCTTCAAGTCGAAGCCAAACATCGTTATTATCTGTCGAGCCTCGCCAGGGCTCGGAGCCAGTGATGAAGCCGCGTTCCTCTTCCGCGGTGCCCCATGACCGGCGCGATACAACTACTCCAATAAAAGCCATCTAGAAGGGCCGTGGTGCCGTGATCAGTTTTGAATTCCCCGTTACCGAGAAAACTCGGATGCTGCTGCGTTTGGAGCAGTTGTACACACGCCTGGCCTTCTTCATTTCCCAAGATCATCCGTTCGAACATCATTCCGCCATCCTGACGCTGTTCGAACTGATGGAAACGGCCTCCCGAGCCGACCTCAAGGCCGAACTGCTGCAAGAACTGGAGCGGCAGAAGCAGATTCTCGAGGCCCTGCGCGACAACCCCAACGTCTCGGAAGACATGCTGGAAGGCGTCATCGAGGAAATCGAGGGCACGGCGGCGGATCTGCTGGACCTGACCGGCAAGTTCGGCCAGCATCTGCGCGAGAACGAGTGGCTGATGGCGATCAAGCAGCGTGCCGGTATCCCGGGGGGGACCTGCCAGTTCGACCTGCCGTCGTACTACCTGTGGCAGCTCAAGCCTCCGGAGGAGCGCCGCCTCGATCTGCAGCGCTGGGCGGGGCCCCTGATGCCGACCGCCGAAGCCTCGCGCATTCTGCTCAAGCTGCTGCGCAATAGCGGCAAGTCGCACCAGTATGTGGCGCGACGCGGCGTGTTCCAGCAGATGTCCGGCGGCAAGGTGGTGCAACTGATCCGTATCGGCTTCGACGAGTCACTCGGCGCCCTGCCGGAGCTGTCGGCCAACAAGTACGCCCTGAATATCCGCTTCATCAATGCGGCTACCGGCGAGAGCCGGCCCAAGCCGACCGAGGCCGATGTCGAATTCACCCTGACCCATTGCAAGTTCTGAGAACCTGCCCATGATCTTGCTGCGCATCCCTGATCGGGGCTCATGTGCTGCTCGAAATCCTCATGTACGGTGTGTACATTCCGGTTTCTGTGCTGCTCTTCACCCCGCTGAGGGACGCTCGCGTCAGATCATGAACAGGTTTGGAGTAGTGTCATGACCGAGAAGGTACGAATCGTCGCCTGTCCAACCTGTGGTGCCGCCGTGCGCTGGGAGCCGCAGAGCCGTTATCGGCCCTTTTGCAGCGAGCGCTGCAAGTTGATCGACCTGGGGCAGTGGGCGGACGAGAGCTATCGTGTGCCGGCCGAAGAGGAGCATCCGGATAGCGAGGCGCCCGGGGAGTCACGCTGAATTCCGATGGCAACGAAAATGGCCCGCCAAATGCGGGCCATTTTTTTTGTTGCCGGCCTGGGTGGCTTCAGGTCCTGGCCAGTGCGGCCCCCTGGGCGAAGTAGCCGCGTACCCCACCGAAGATGCTTTCCGCCACTTTCTGCTGGAAGGAGGCATCCATCAGCCGGCGCTCTTCTTCCGGATTGCTGATGAAAGCGGTTTCGACCAGGATGGACGGGATGTCCGGCGCCTTCAGCACGGCAAAGCCGGCCTGCTCCACCTCGTCCTTGTGTAGTCGGTTGAGTTCGCCCATCTTGCCCAGCACGCTCTTGCCGAGCTTGAGGCTGTCGTTGATGGTGGCGGTCTGGGTGAGGTCGAACAGAGTATGCGCCAAGTAGCGGTCCTTGCTGGTGATCTTCACCCCGCCGATCAGGTCGGCATCGTTCTGGGTCTTGGCCAGGTAACGAGCGGCGGTACTGGTGGCGCCTTGTTCCGAGAGCGCGAACACCGACGAGCCGCGCGCGCTCGGATTGAGGAAGGCATCGGCGTGGATCGAGATGAACAGGTCGGCATTCAGCTTGCGCGCCTTGGCCACGCGCACGCCAAGCGGAATGAACACGTCCTCGTCACGCGTCATGTAGGCTTTCATGTTGCGCTCGGCGTCGATCATGCGCTTGAGCTGCTTGGCGATCTTCAGCACCACGTCCTTTTCCCGCGTACCGGAAGGGCCGACCGCGCCGGGGTCTTCGCCGCCGTGTCCCGGGTCTAGCATGATCAGGATCGGGCGGCTCTTGTCGGATTTGTTCTTGGACTTCAGTGGCGGCTGCTCCAACTTGCCCTTGTTGTAGTCTTCGAGCAGAGCCAGCAGCGGGTCGTCCTGTTGTGCCGTAGGGTAGAGGTCGATCACCAGCCGGTGCTGGTATTCCGCGACGGGTGCCAGCGTAAACACTTGCGGTTTGATGTCGGACTTCAGGTCCAGCACGATACGTACCGTATCCGGGCTGAACTGGCCGGCGCGCGCGGTCTGGATGAAGGGGTCAGCGGCGCTGATCTGGTTGCCGATGTCCTTGAGCACGGCATTGAGCTGCACACCTTCGATGTCGATCACCAGCCGATCAGGATTCGGGATGGTGAAGTATTTGTACTTGAGCGCCTCGCTGGCTTCCAGCGTGATGCGGGTGTAGGTGGACGACGGCCAGACGCGCAGGGCGACGAGTTGGCTGGGGGCGGCCAGGCCGACGCGGCTTAGTGTCAGCAGGAAGGTCGCGGCGGCGGCGCCGATCAGGCGACGTCGGGTGGGATCGAAAGGCGGGTGAGGCATGACTGTCCAATGTCCGTTTGGGCGGTGATTTTATAATTCCGACCGCTGCCGGCGACGGCCAGTTCCACGATCAGGTCGGCACGTGGCAGCAGGCCCTCGGCCTTGTCAGGCCACTCTACCAAGCATAGCGTGCCAGGGCCGAAATAGTCGCGAAAGCCGGCGTCTTCCCATTCCTCGGGGTCAGCGAAGCGGTATAGGTCGAAATGGTGTACCGTGAGAGGGGCGAGCGGATAGCTTTCCACCAGCGTGTAGGTGGGGCTCTTGACCCGGCCATGGTGGCCGAGCGCTGTCAGCAGGCCTCGGCTCAGGGTGGTCTTGCCCGCCCCCAGGTCGCCCCACAGGTAGATGACGGTGCCCGGAGCGATGGCGTGTGCCAAGGCCCCGCCTAGCGCCAGCGTGGCGTCTTCATCCGGCAGGCTGCCCTGGCGAACACTGGTATCATCCATCTCCATGACCGAGAAGTCCTTACAAAACCCGAATTATCCCGAATTGGCGCGCCAAATCAAAGCATGGGCGTGTGAATTGGGCTTTGCCGACGCGCGTATTACCCGGCCACAGTTGCCGCCCGAGGCCGAGCACACGCTGCTGGCGTGGCTGGCGGAGGGGTGTCACGGCGAGATGGAGTACATGGCGCGCCATGGCGTGTTGCGGCTGCGACCTGCCGAACTGGTGCCCGGCACCTTGTCGGTGGTGTCGCTGCGCATGCACTACTGGCCGGGTGCCTCACGTGGGGCCGACGAGGTGCTGGCCGATGGCGAGCGCGCCTACCTGTCGCGTTACGCGCTGGGGCGGGATTATCACAAGGTGCTGCGCAATCGCTTGCAAAGGTTGGCCGAAAGAGTTCAGGCCGAGGTGGGCGAATTTGGCCACCGCGTGTTCACCGACAGTGCGCCGGTGGCGGAGGTGGCGCTGGCGTCGCAGGCAGGACTCGGCTGGCGCGGCAAGCATACGCTGCTGCTCAACCGCCGGCACGGTTCGCTCTTCTTTCTCGGCGAGCTGTTCACCGATCTGCCTCTGCCGGCCGATGCCGCGGAAGAAGGGCATTGTGGCCGCTGCACGCGCTGCCTCGAGGTGTGTCCGACCGGGGCCATCGTCGAGCCGTACAAGGTCGATGCGCGCCGTTGCATTTCCTATCTCACCATCGAATTGGCCGGGGCGATTCCGCCTGCGTTGCGGCCGCTGATCGGCAACCGCGTGTACGGTTGCGACGATTGCCAGTTGGCGTGTCCGTGGAATCGTTTCGCCGTGCCGACCGAGGAGGCCGATTTCAATGTGCGGCACGGCCTCGATGACGTCTCGCTGGCCGAGCTGTTCGGCTGGAGCGCGGCGGATTTCGCCTCGCGCATGGCGGGCAGCCCGATCTACCGCATCGGCTACGAGCGCTGGTCGCGCAACCTGGCGGTCGGGCTTGGCAACGCCCCGAGTTCTCCGGCCGTGTTGGCGGCGCTCACCGCGCGCGCCAACGATCCGTCCGAGCTGGTGCGCGAGCATGTGCAATGGGCACTGGCGCAGCATGCGTCTCGGGCCGCTCAGTAAGCGGCTGTGCCTTCGCATCTTGAGGGTGGGCAGTGCTCTGAGCGTGCGATCTATCGCTGAGCAAATCGAAGATCGGCACGCCGGGATTCGCTCAGCGATCAGGAGTCCTCATGGACTAGGTGCCCATTCCGGTTCCGGTGCGCTTTGGCTCGCTCGCTTACTGGAATCGCCTAACAGGCCGTGCCGCTGCGGCATGCTAAGATGCGCGCCTTCTCTGCTTGAGGAAACGTCATGACAGCCAAAGCTCGCCGTCCCATTGGGGTATTCGATTCCGGTGTGGGGGGGCTGACCGTGGTGCGGGCGCTGATGGACCGCCTGCCGTTCGAGGACATCATCTATTTCGGCGACACCGCACGGGTGCCCTACGGTGTGAAGTCGGTGGCGACCATTCGTGCTTTTTCCCGGCAGATCGTCGAGTTCCTGCTGCAGCACGAGGTCAAGGCTCTGGTGGTGGCATGCAACACCATTTCGGCGGTGGCGCTGGAGCAGGTGCGGGAACTGGCGGGCGACATTCCGGTGATCGGCGTGATCGAGGCCGGTGCCCAGGCGGCGGTCAAGGTCAGCAAAAACCACGAGATCGGCGTGATTGCCACCTCGACCACCATCAACAGCAACGCCTATGCCCGTGAGATCCATCGCCTGATGGCGGATGCCCGGGTCTATTCGCAAGCCTGCCCGCTGTTCGTCCCGCTGGTCGAAGAGGGCTGGGTTGACCACCCTGTGACCCGCCTCACCGCCGAGGAGTACCTGAAGACGGTGCGGGAGGAGCATGTCGATACACTGGTGCTGGGCTGCACCCATTACCCGTTGATCAAGCCGCTACTGACCGAGGTGACGGGCGGCCGCGTCGAACTGGTCGATTCGGCGCTGACCACGGCGGAGGCCACGGCCGAGGTACTGGCGGGGCTCAACCTGCTCAACCCCCAGCGGGGTGCCCCCGAGTACCGCTATTACGTCACCGACATCCCGCTCAAGTTCCAGACCATCGGCGAGCGCTTTCTAGGACGCAGTATCCGCGACCTGGAGATGGTGAAGCTGGGCTGAGCCGCGAGGGTTGGCCGAAGCCAGACAAAAGGGCCCACGAGAGGGGCCCTTTTGCTTTGGATCGTGACGGCACCGCCGTTTACAACGCCGGTCGCGATGGTGCGATCACCAGCGACTCGCCTTCCAGCACCACCTTGCCGCCGACCAGGCACTGGGTGGCGAACTTGACGCGTTTCTTGGCCGGGTCCAGTTCGGTGGCGGTGGCGCGGGCGGTGACGGTGTCGCCGATCTTCACCGGAGCCTTGAAGCGGGTGGATTGCGACAGGTAGATGGTGCCTTCGCCCGGCAGCCGGGTGCCGACCACGGTGGAAATCAGCCCGGCGGTGAGCATGCCGTGGGCGATCCGCGTGCCGAACGGGGTCTGTTCGGCGTATTCCTGGTTCAGGTGCACCGGATTGTTGTCGCCCGACACGGCGGCGAACATCAGGATGTCCGCTTCGGTGATGGTCTTGGCGTATTCGGCGCTCTGTCCGATCTCGATATCCTCGAAATAGATCGTGCTCATGCGGTTGCCCCTGCATTTGTCATGGAGATGTTGCAGTGCATCTTGTCATATTTTCCACGGCATGCAAATCGAGCGGAAACGCGGTAGTATCTGGAGTCCAGTTGCGTTTTCGAGACGGTCCACCCATCTTTTACTGACCAAACGCTCGTTTTATTTCGACGGACGTGCATAATCAACGCAACTGCATGTCTCGCATGCTTGGGCATGCCGACCAATACCAGAACAGACGACACTTGCTGGAGGAATATGAAAGTTCTAGTCGCTGTGAAACGCGTTGTCGATTACAACGTGAAAGTCCGGGTCAAGGCTGATGGCTCCGGTGTGGACATCGCCAACGTCAAGATGTCGATGAACCCGTTCGACGAAATCGCCGTGGAAGAGGCGGTGCGCCTCAAGGAAGCCGGCAAGGTCAGCGAGGTGGTGGCGGTATCGCTGGGTGTGAAGCAGTGCGAAGAGACCCTGCGCACCGCGCTGGCGATGGGCGCCGACCGTGCCGTGCACGTCGAGACCGATGCCGAGCTGCAGCCCTTGGCTGTAGCCAAGCTGCTCAAGGCCGTGGCCGAGAAGGAACAGCCGCAGCTGATGATCCTCGGCAAGCAGGCGATCGACGATGACGCCAACCAGACCGGCCAGATGGTCGCCGCGCTGCTGGGCTGGGGCCAAGGCACCTTCGCCTCCAAGGTAGACCTCGCGGCTGAAACCGCCGATGTCACCCGCGAGGTGGACGGCGGTCTGGAAACCGTCAAGCTGCGCCTGCCGGCGGTGGTGACCACCGACCTGCGCCTGAACGAGCCGCGCTACGTCAAGCTGCCGAACATCATGGCCGCCAAGAAGAAGCCGCTCGACAAGCTGACGGTGGAAGAACTGGGCGTCGACGTGACGCCGCGCCTGAAGACCCTCAAGGTGGCCGAGCCGGCCAAGCGCTCAGCCGGCATCAAGGTGGCTAACGCCGCCGAACTGGTCGCCAAACTCAAGAATGAAGCAAAGGTGCTGTGATATGGCCATTCTCGTTATCGCTGAACACGACAACCAGAGCCTGAAGGCAGGCACCCTCAACACCGTTACCGCCGCCGCCAAGATCGGTGGCGAGGTGCACCTGCTGGTCGCCGGCCATAACTGCGGCACCGTGGTTGACGCGGCCAAGGCCGTGACCGGTGTTGCCAAGGTGCTGGTGGCCGACGCCGCCCAATACGCCCACGGCCTGGCGGAAAACCTCGCCGCGCTGGTGGTCGATCTGGCCAAGGGCTACAGCCACGTGTTGTCCCCGGCCGGCACCTCGGGCAAGAACTTCCTGCCGCGCGTCGCCGCGCTGCTCGACGTGGCGCAGATCTCCGACATCGTCGCCGTCGAATCGGCCGACACCTTCGTGCGTCCGGTCTATGCCGGCAACGTGCTGGCCACGGTGCAGTCCGTCGATCCCATCAAGGTCATCACCGTGCGCACCACCGCCTTCGAAGCGGCGGCGCTGGGCGGTTCGGCCAACGTGGAAAGCGTGTCGGCCGGCGCGGAAGCGCAACTGTCGAGCTTCATCAGCCAGGAGCTGACCAAGTCCGACCGTCCGGAGCTGGGCGCCGCCAAGGTGATCGTCTCCGGCGGCCGTGCGCTGGGTTCGGAAGAGCAGTTCAAGGCCATCATCGAGCCGCTGGCCGACAAGCTGGGTGCCGCCGTCGGCGCCTCGCGCGCTGCCGTGGACGCCGGCTACGCGCCGAACGACTACCAGGTCGGCCAGACCGGCAAGGTGGTGGCGCCGCAGCTGTACGTCGCCGTGGGCATTTCCGGTGCGATTCAGCACCTGGCCGGCATGAAGGACTCCAAGGTGATCGTGGCGATCAACAAGGACGAAGAAGCGCCGATCTTCCAGGTAGCGGACTACGGCATCGTCGGTGACCTGTTCACCGTGGTGCCCGAGCTGATCGCCGAACTGTCCAAGTAAGACCCCATTTCATTAGGCGGCTACGCCTTTGCATCTTAAGCGTCGGCGGACTGCGTGCAAATCCATCGCTGAGCCAATCGAAGATTAGCACGCAGAGATTTGCTCAGCGATTCGGAATCCTCATGGACTACGTGTCCATTCCGGTTCCTGCGCTCTGCCGACGCGTAACCTGCTTTGGCTCGCTCGCCTACTGAAACAGGCTCTCTGGGCTGCAACGATTTAGCAAGTATCCATCAAGGCCGGCGTCAGACCGGCCTTTTTTTACATCACGAGAAAACACGAGAACCGAGGTGCTGACATGACTTACCAAGCTCCCCTGAAAGATATCCGTTTCGCCCTCAACGAGCTGGCGGAACTGCCTGCAGTATGCTCCCTGCCGGGTTATGAAGACGCCAGCGTGGAACTGGTCGACGCCATCCTGGACGAAGGAGCCCGCTTCGCCGAAGAAGTGTTAGCGCCGATCAACAAGCAGGGGGACCAGGGGGCGCGGCTGGATGGCGGCGCCGTCACCGCCGCGCCGGGCTTCAAGAATGCCTGGCAGCAATACGTCGACGCTGGCTGGGTGGGCCTGCGCGCGCCCTACGAATTCGGCGGGCAGGGTCTGCCGGCACTGGTGGCGATCGCTGCCGAGGAAATGTGGTGTTCGGCCAACCTGGCTTTCTCGCTGGCACCGCTGTTGACGCTGGGCGCGATCGAGGCGCTCAACCATCACGCTTCGGACGCGCTCAAGGCGCTCTACCTGCCGAAGATGGCGAGCGGCGAGTGGACCGGCACCATGAACCTGACCGAGCCGCAGGCCGGCTCCGACCTGGCGCAGGTGCGTACCCGCGCCGTACCGCAAGACGACGGCAGCTACCGCATCAGCGGCCAGAAGATTTTCATCACCTGGGGTGAGCACGATCTGGCTGAAAACATCGTGCATCTGGTCTTGGCGCGGCTGCCCGATGCCCCCGCGGGGGTGAAGGGGATCTCGCTGTTCGTCGTGCCCAAGTTCCTGCCGGGCGACGACGGCGTACTCGGCGCACGCAACGACCTGCGCTGCGTGTCGCTGGAACACAAGCTGGGCATCCATGGCTCTCCCACCTGCGTGATGAGTTTCGGCGATCAGGGCGGTGCTGTCGGCTACCTGGTGGGCGAGGCTAACAAGGGGCTGGGCTACATGTTTACCATGATGAACCACGCCCGCCTCGGCGTCGGTGTCGAGGGCATGGCGGTGTCCGAGCGCGCTTACCAGCAGGCCGTGGCCTACGCCCGCGAGCGCGTGCAGAGCCGGGCCGTCGGTTCTCCCGACGCGGCCGGGGTGGCAATCATCAAGCATCCGGACGTGCGTCGCATGCTGATGACGATGAAGGCGCAGATCGAGGCGCAGCGTGCCTTGGCTTTCGTCTCCGCCGCCGCGCTGGACCGCGCGGCGCGTCATCCCCATCCGCAGGAAAAAGCGCGCAACCAGGCGCTGGTCAACTTCCTGATCCCCATCGTCAAGGGCTGGAACACCGAGCAGGCCAACGAGATCACCTCGCTGGCGCTGCAGGTGCACGGCGGCATGGGCTATATCGAGGAAACCGGCGTGGCGCAGTACTATCGCGACGCCCGCATCACCGCCATCTACGAGGGAACGACCGGCATCCAGGCGCTCGACCTGATCGGCCGCAAGACCGCAGCGGAAGAGGGGGCCACCGCACGTGCGCTGCTGGCCGAGGTGCAGGTCACGGCAGACAAGCTGGCGACAGCCGGCTTTGCCAGTCTTTCGGCCAACCTGAAGAGTGCGGCGGCCGACGCCGAGCGCTGCGTGGCGTTCATCCTGGCGTCGTTTGCTGCCGCACCGCAGCGTGCTGCAGTCGGTTCGGTGCCTTTCCTCAAGCTGATGGGCATCCTGCTGGGTGGCTGGCAGCTCGGGCGTGCCGCCTTGATCGCCCGCGAGCGCATGGGCGAGGAGGAGGCTGATGTCGATTTCCTGCGTGCCAAGCAGGTGACCGCACGCTTTTTCGGCGAGCACCTGCTGCCCCAGGTGAGCGGCCTGGCGGCGGCGATCCTGCACGGGGCCGACAGCGTGCTGGAACTCGACGACGGCCAGTTCTGAGCCCTGTCGACAGCCCCGGCTCTGATAGGAAGACAAGCGCTTGCTTGGTGCTGCGTAGAGGAGGGGCGATGTCGCCTTGCCAGAAATAGCTAAAAAAATTATACTGTTAAGGTTTAACAAAACGGGACAAGCGTTACGACGCGGTGTCCCGTTCTTCACATAAAAGCTTCGAAAACAGAGCAAACGGAACAGGAGCCAGTCAGTGTCATCCGTACCCGCGATTCTTGTCTTGGCTGACGGAACCCTCTTCAAGGGCAGTGCCATCGGTGCCGCCGGCCATACGGTCGGCGAAGTGGTATTCAATACCGCCATCACCGGCTACCAGGAAATCTTGACGGACCCTTCTTACACCAAGCAGATTGTCACCCTGACCTATCCGCATATCGGCAACGTCGGTGCCAACGCGGAAGACACCGAGTCGCGCTCCGTGTACGCGGCCGGCCTGATCGTGCGCGATCTGCCCCTGCTGCACAGCAACTTCCGCGCAGAGGCGTCGCTGTCGGACTATCTCAAGGCCAACAACGTGGTGGCGATCGCCGACATCGACACCCGCAAGCTGACCCGCATCCTGCGCGAAAAAGGCGCCCAGCCCGGTTGCATCATGGCGGGCGAGATCGACGAAGCGCGCGCACTGGAGCTGGCGCGCGGCTTCGGCACCATGGCCGGGCAGGATCTGGCCAAGGTGGTTAGCTGCGATTCGATCTACCAGTGGGATACTCGCGAGTGGCGCCTGGGCGAAGGCTATGGCGCGCAGGCCGAACCGAAATACCACGTGGTGGCGTACGACTTCGGCGTCAAGCACAACATCCTGCGCATGCTGGCCGAGCGCGGCTGCAAGCTGACCGTGGTGCCGGCGCAGACCCCGGCCAAGGACGTGCTGGCGCTCAAGCCGGACGGCGTGTTCCTGTCCAACGGCCCGGGGGATCCGGAACCGTGCGACTACGCCATCGACGCGATCAAGGACATCCTCGACACCAAGCTGCCCGTGTTCGGCATCTGTCTGGGGCACCAACTGCTCGGCCTGGCGGTCGGCGGCAAGACGTCCAAGATGAAGTTCGGCCATCACGGCGCCAACCATCCGGTGCAGGATCTGGATACCGGCCGCGTCATGATCACCAGCCAGAACCACGGCTTCCAGGTCGACGAGAACAGCCTGCCCGCCAACGTGCGCGTCACCCATCGCTCGCTGTTCGACGGCACGGTGCAGGGCATCGCGCTGACCGACCGCCCGGTCTTCAGCTTCCAGGGCCACCCGGAAGCGAGCCCCGGTCCTAACGACGTGGCGTACCTGTTCGACAAGTTCATCAAGGCGATGGACGAACGCGGCTGAGAGGCCGCTTGATGGCCGGTGCGGCGTCGTCGCGCCGGCCTAGACGGGAGTCAGAGCATGCTGGGAATTACCGATCCGTTGACCTACCTGATAGGCACCATCTTCATCATCCTGCTGCCGGGGCCGAACTCGCTCTACGTGCTGTCGGTCGGGGCGCAACGTGGGGTGCGTCCGGGCTTCAAGGCAGCCGGCGGGGTGCTGCTGGGGGATACGCTGCTGATGGTGGCCACCGCCGCCGGCGCTGCGTCGCTGCTGAAGAGCTATCCGGCGTTGTTCTGGGTGGTCAAGTACATTGGTGCGGCCTACCTGGCGTGGATGGGTATCAACATGCTGCGCGCGGCGCTGCGACGCTGGTCCGCTCCGGCGCCGGCAGCAATGAGCGCGCCGATGACCTTGGGCCATCGCGACCCGTTCCGGCGGGCGCTGACCCTGAGCCTGATGAACCCCAAGGCCATCCTGTTCTTCCTCTCGTTCTTCGTGCAATTCGTCGACCCGGCCTACCCTTACCCGGCGCTGACCTTCGTCGCCCTGGGGGGCATGCTGCAGGTGTGCAGCATCAGCTACCTGACGGCGCTGATCCTGGCCGGCAGCCGCCTGGCCGAAGCCTTCCGCGCACGGCGCCGGCTGGCGAGCGCCGCCACCGGCGGTACCGGTGCGCTGTTCCTGGGCTTCGGCGCCAAGCTGGCCGCGGCGAGTCTGAACTGAATAAATGATCCAAATTGAGCCATAACGATGCCAAAACGTACTGACTTAAAGAGCATTCTCATCATCGGCGCCGGTCCCATCGTGATCGGCCAGGCCTGCGAATTCGACTACTCCGGCGCCCAGGCCTGCAAGGCGCTGCGTGAAGAGGGTTACAAGGTCATCCTGGTCAACTCCAACCCGGCGACCATCATGACCGACCCGGACATGGCCGACGTCACCTATATCGAGCCGATCAACTGGCAGGTGGTGGAAAAAATCATCGCCAAGGAGCGCCCGGACGCGATCCTGCCGACCATGGGCGGCCAGACCGCGCTGAACTGCGCGCTCGACCTCGCGCGCAACGGTGTGCTGGAGAAGTACAAGGTCGAACTGATCGGTGCCACCGAAGACGCCATCGACAAGGCGGAAGACCGCGGCCGCTTTAAGGAAGCCATGGCCAAGATCGGCCTGTCCTGCCCGCTGTCCTTCGTCTGCCACACCATGGAAGAGTCGCTGGCGGCCCAGGCCAAGGTCGGTTTCCCGACGCTGATCCGCCCGTCGTTCACCATGGGCGGCTCGGGCGGCGGCATCGCCTACAACAAGGAAGAGTTCCTGGCGATCTGCGAACGCGGCTTCGAAGCCTCGCCGACCCACGAACTCTTGATCGAGCAATCGGTACTCGGCTGGAAAGAGTACGAGATGGAAGTCGTGCGTGACCGCAACGACAACTGCATCATCATCTGCTCGATCGAGAACTTCGACCCGATGGGCGTGCACACCGGCGACTCGATCACCGTCGCACCGGCGCAGACGCTGACCGACAAGGAATACCAGATCATGCGCAACGCCTCGCTGGCGGTACTGCGCGAGATCGGTGTCGATACCGGCGGCTCCAACGTGCAGTTCGCCACCAATCCGGACACCGGCGAGATGATCGTCATCGAGATGAACCCGCGCGTATCGCGTTCGTCCGCGCTGGCGTCTAAGGCCACCGGCTTCCCGATCGCCAAGATCGCCGCCAAGCTGGCGGTCGGTTTCACCCTCGACGAACTGAAGAACGATATCACCGGTGGCGCCACCCCGGCCTCGTTCGAGCCGTCGATCGACTATGTCGTCACCAAGATCCCGCGCTTCGCCTTCGAGAAGTTCCCGCAGGCCGACGACCGCCTGACCACCCAGATGAAGTCGGTGGGCGAAGTGATGGCGATGGGCCGCACCCTGCAGGAATCGATGCAGAAGGCGCTGCGCGGGCTGGAAACCGGCCTCGCCGGCTTCGACCCGGTGACCTCCGACCTGGAGCAGATCCGCCACGAGATCGGCACGCCGGGCCCGGAACGCATCCTCTACGTCGCCGACGCGTTCCGCGCCGGCCTGACCCGTGACGACATCTTCGCCATCAGCAAGATCGATCCGTGGTTCCTGGCCCAGATCGAGGACATCGTCGGTGAGGAAAAGGCGCTGGCCGGCCGCAAGCTCGACGAGCTCGACTACGCTGAACTGCGTCGCCTGAAGCGCAAGGGCTTCTCCGACCGTCGTCTGGGCGCGCTGCTCGGCGTCGACCAGGGTGCGGTGCGTGCGCGCCGCTGGGCGCTCAACCTGCGCCCGGTGTACAAGCGCGTCGACACCTGCGCCGCCGAGTTCGCCACCAACACCGCCTACATGTACTCGAGCTACGAGGAAGAGTGCGAATCGCGGCCGACCGACCGCAAGAAGATCATGGTGTTGGGCGGTGGTCCGAACCGCATCGGCCAGGGTATCGAGTTCGACTACTGCTGCGTGCATGCGGCGCTGGCGCTGCGCGAGTCCGGTTTCGAGACCATCATGGTCAACTGCAACCCGGAAACCGTCTCGACCGACTACGACACCTCCGACCGCCTGTACTTCGAGCCGCTGACACTGGAAGACGTGCTGGAGATCTGCCACGTCGAGAAACCGTTCGGCGTCATCGTGCAGTATGGCGGCCAGACTCCGCTGAAGCTGGCGCGTGCGCTCGAGGCCAACGGCGTGCCCATCATCGGCACCACGCCGGACATGATCGACTGCGCCGAAGACCGCGAGCGCTTCCAGAAGATGCTGCAGGAGCTCGGCCTGAAGCAGCCGCCGAACCGTACCGCGCGTACCCCGGCCGACGCCATGCGGTTGGCCGAAGAGATCGGCTACCCGCTGGTGGTGCGCCCATCCTACGTGCTGGGCGGCCGTGCCATGGAGATCGTGCACGAGCCGGCCGACCTCGAGCGCTACATGCGCGAGGCGGTGAAGGTGTCGAACGACAGCCCGGTGCTGCTCGATCGCTTCCTTAACGATGCCATCGAAGTCGACGTCGACGCGGTATCCGACGGTGAGCTGGTAGTGATCGGCGGCATCATGCAGCACGTTGAACAAGCCGGCGTGCACTCCGGCGACTCGGCCTGCTCGCTGCCGCCGTACAGCCTGTTCCCCGCGGTGCAGGACGAAATCCGCCGCCAGACCGTGGCCATGGCCAAGGCGCTGAACGTGGTCGGCCTGATGAACGTGCAGTTTGCCATCCAGGGCGACACCATCTACGTGCTGGAAGTGAACCCGCGTGCTTCGCGTACCGTGCCGTTCGTCTCCAAGGTCACCGGCGCACCGCTGGCCAAAATCGCCGCGCGTTGCATGGCGGGCATCAGCCTGGCCGAACAGGGCTTCACCAAGGAAGTGGTGCCGCCGTACTACGCGGTCAAGGAAGCGGTGTTCCCGTTCATCAAATTCCCTGGCGTGGATACCATCCTCGGTCCGGAAATGAAGTCCACCGGCGAGGTCATGGGCGTCGGCCGCAGCTTCGCCGAAGCCTTCATCAAGGCGGAACTCGGTGCTGGCGACCGCCTGCCGAAGTCGGGCAAGGTGTTCCTGTCTGTGCGCAACAGCGACAAGGCCGGCTCCGTCGAAGTAGCCCGTGAGATGGTGCGCCTGGGCTTCGAGGTGGTGGCCACCCGTGGCACGGCGCGCGGCATCCAGGAAGCCGGCATCCCGGTGCAGCTGATCAACAAGGTCAACGAAGGCCGCCCGCACATCGTCGACATGATCAAGAACGGCGAAATCAGCCTGGTGTTCAACACCGTCGATGAAAAGCGTCAGGCCATCCAGGATAGTCACTCGATTCGCCGCTCGGCGCTGCAGATGCGCGTGCCGCAGTACACCACCCTGGCCGGTGCCAAGGCCGTGTGTGTCGGCATGGCGCATGCCGAGGAGTTCGACGTGTACAGCGTGCAGGACCTGCACGCCATGGTCCGAAACGGCTGACGACACGAACGGTGCGGGTTTCGGCCAACCTTTGAACCCCGCGCCGTTTGCCGTTACAATTCAGCCAGCAAGCTACTAGCAGCCAAGCCGCCGTCCCGTACGGCGGCTTGTGCTTTTTCATGATGGCGGGTATCCCGCCTGCGGAGAGAAGTCGAATGAACAAAGTCCCGTTGACCCTGCGTGGCGCAGAACTGCTGAAAGAAGAACTGCAGCGGCTCAAGAGCGTGGAACGTCCGGCGGTGATCGAGGCCATTGCCGAAGCCCGCTCCCATGGCGATCTGTCGGAGAACGCCGAATACGACGCGGCCAAGGAGCGCCAGGCTTTCGTCGAAGGCCGCATCGCGGAACTGGAGGGCAAGCTCTCCAACGCCCAGATCATCAACCCGACCGAGCTGGACGCCGAAGGCCGCATCGTGTTCGGCACCACGGTCGAACTGATGGATCTGGAGAGCGAGGAAGAGGTCACTTACCAGATCGTCGGCGACGACGAAGCGGACATCAAGTTCGCCAAGGTGTCGGTGAACTCGCCGATCGCCCGCGCCTTGATCGGCAAGGAAGCCGGCGATGTGGCTGAAGTGATGGCCCCGGGCGGCATCCGCGAGTACGAAATCCTGGACGTCAAATACATCTGAGCGGTTTGCGGCACGGCGGGGCCGTGCCTGGCAGGTTTGGATAAAGGGGACTGCGCATGGATGGGTTGAGGGCGATTACCCGCACCTTCTGGATCGGTGGCATGTGGATCATCGGCATCATCGTCACCCCGGTATTGTTCTCGGTGCTCGACCGTGGCACCGCCGGCATGGTCGCCGGCAAGCTGTTTTCCGCCATCGCCTGGGTCGGGCTGGTGTGCGGGGTGTTCCTGCTGGTGGATTTCATCTGGCGGGATGGCCTGCGTGGCGTTAAGTCCGCCACGTTCTGGCTGATCATCGGCATGCTGTTATGCACCCTGATCAACCATTTTGCCGTGTCGCCGATCATCGCCAATCTCAAGCTGCAGATGAACCAGGCGGCCGAAGGTTTGTTCGGCGGGGGCTTTGCCACCTGGCACGCGATCTCGAGCCTGATCTATCTGCTGCAGAGCCTGATGGCGCTGGCTTATATCCTGCGCCGGGACAGCTGACGCCGCCGAGTGGCATGCTCATTTCCGGGTCGCTGCCGGCAGTCGGAGGCGGGGTGAAAAAAAGCGGTGGTCAGACCACCGCTTTTTTTCGTGTTCCAGCAATCACATCAGGGCTGTGCTTTGAGCGCCTTCTTGCTCTTCGGCAGCACCACGCGCTGCTTGTCGGACGGACGCCACAGCACCAGGAGCTTGCCGATGTGCTGGACCTGGGCTGCGCCCAGTTCGTCGCAGATCTTGTCGAACAGCGCCACACGGGCATCGCGGTCGTCGCCCTGCACCCGGATCTTGATCAGTTCGTGCGCATCGAGGTTGATGGCGATTTCCCGAACGACTGCCTCGCTCAGGCCATGGTTGCCGATCATCACTACCGGCTTGAGATCGTGGGCGAGTCCTTTCAGGTATTGGCGCTCAAAGGGAGCAAGTTCGATTTTCATGGGCGTGAGCTTCCTGAATAAAACGAGATTCTACTAAACTTTCGGCCTTTACCCCAAGTTCCGCCCCCGCCGCTGGTGGAAATAGCCGCTGAAAACAGATACATGCGACATCCCGTCGTGGCTGCCATGCTTATGGCGTTATCTCGGTGGCTCGTCCGCATTCGGCGGAGGCCGTTCTTCAGCCGGCCAGCCGGGGCCGGCACGGACTTTGCGAGTGGCTCCGCCTGGAGTACTTTTAAAAAATGGCAGCCTGGCTGCATGGCCTCCCGCCAACACGAGCGGGGTGGGGCTGTTTTCAAGACGACTGAGCAGGACATCAATGGCTAGAAGTAAATCCAGCAACGACTGGCTGCGCGAGCATGTGCACGACCACTACGTGCACATGGCGCAAAAGGACGGCTACCGTGCCCGTGCCGCGTACAAGCTCCTGGAAATCAACGACAAGGACAAGCTGATCCGCCCCGGCACGGTGCTCGCCGACTTGGGCTCGGCACCGGGCAGCTGGTCGCAAGTGGCGGCGCGGCTGGTCGGCGACAAGGGCAAGGTGTACGCGCTCGACATCCTGCCAATGAACCCGATTGCCGACGTCGAGTTCATTCAGGGCGACTTCCGCGAGCAGGAAGTCCTCGATCAGTTCGTGGCGCTGCTCGGTGGGCGCGAACTTGATCTTGTAATATCCGACATGGCCCCCAATATCTCAGGTATGAGCGCCATTGATCAGGCGCGCAGTTTTCACTTGTGCGAGCTGGCGCTGGAGTTTGTCCGCGACCATCTGAAACCGGGCGGGAGTTTTCTCGTCAAAGTTTTTCAGGGTAGCGATTTCCAGCCCTACCTCAAGTCCATGCGGGAACTGTTCGACGAGGTGGTCAGCCGCAAGCCCAAGGCCTCGCGTGACCGCTCCACGGAAATTTACCTGTTGGGCAAAGGTCGTCGCTGACATCCACCCCTACGGGGGTTACAATCCGTATCAATACGGGCAACCAGCTAAGTCAGGGCACAGAGGAGTCCGCTCTAGTGAACAATATCGGCAAAAACATCGCCATTTGGGTGATCATCGGTCTGGTACTGATGACGGTGTTCAATCAGTTCAACAAGCGTCAGGATACCCAGAACCAGATCGAGTATTCGCAGTTCATCAGCGATGTCGAGTCGGGTAAGGTGCAGTCGTTGAGCATCGAGGGGCATCCGTTACGCGGGCAGTGGCTGAAAGGCAAGCGAGCCGACGGCTCTTCCTTCATGACCTATGCCCCTTACGACCCGCAGCTGGTCGATGACCTGATCAAGAACAACGTGCGCTTCTCGGCCAAGCCGGAAGAGGAGCCCAGCATGCTGATGAGTCTGTTCATCAGCTGGTTCCCGATGCTGCTGCTGATCGGTGTGTGGATTTTCTTCATGCGCCAAATGCAGGGCGGCGGCAAGGGCGGGGCGTTCTCGTTCGGCAAGAGCAAGGCGCGCATGCTCGACCAGGACACCAACACCGTGACCTTCCAGGACGTCGCCGGCTGCGATGAAGCCAAGGAAGAGGTCAAGGAGATCGTCGACTACCTGCGCGATCCCTCGCGCTACCAGAGCCTGGGTGGCCGTATTCCGCGCGGCATCCTGCTGTGCGGCAGCCCCGGTACCGGTAAGACCCTGCTGGCCAAGGCCATCGCCGGTGAGGCCAAGGTGCCGTTCTTCAGCATCTCCGGCTCCGACTTCGTCGAAATGTTCGTTGGTGTCGGCGCCGCTCGCGTGCGCGACATGTTCGAGCAGGCCAAGAAAAATTCCCCGTGCATCATCTTCATCGATGAAATCGACGCGGTCGGTCGCCAGCGCGGTGCCGGTCTCGGCGGTGGCAACGACGAGCGCGAGCAAACCCTCAACCAGCTTCTGGTCGAGATGGATGGCTTCGAAACCAATACCACGGTGATCGTGATCGCCGCCACCAACCGCCCAGACGTGCTGGACCCGGCGCTTCAGCGCCCCGGCCGTTTCGACCGCCAGGTGGTAGTGCCGCTGCCGGATATCCGTGGCCGCGAACAGATTCTCTCGGTGCACATGCGCAAGGTGCCGATTGCCGCGGATGTCGAGGCATCGGTCATCGCGCGCGGCACGCCGGGTTTCTCCGGCGCGGATCTCGCCAACCTGGTGAACGAGGCGGCGCTGTTTGCTGCGCGCCGCAACAAGCGCCTGGTCGACATGGACGACTTCGAGGCCGCCAAGGACAAAATCATGATGGGCGCCGAGCGCAAGTCCATGGTGATGTCGGAAGAAGAGAAGCGTAATACTGCCTATCACGAATCCGGCCACGCCGTGGTCGCCAAGCTGCTGCCCAAGTCCGACCCCGTGCATAAGGTCACCATCATTCCGCGCGGCCGCGCGCTGGGCTTGACCATGCAGCTGCCGGAAGAAGACCGCTACGCCTACGACCGCGGCTACCTGATGGACCGGATCGCCATCCTGTTCGGCGGCCGTATCGCCGAAGAGCTGTTCATGAACCAGATGACCACCGGTGCGTCGAACGACTTCGAACGTGCCACCCAGATGGCGCGCGACATGGTGACCCGCTACGGCATGTCCGACAAGCTGGGGCCGATGGTGTACGGCGAGAACGAGGGTGAAGTGTTCCTCGGCCGCTCGGTCACGACCCACAAGAATATGTCGGAAGCGACCATGCAGCAGGTGGATACGGAAATCCGCCGCATCATCGACGAACAGTACGGGCTGGCGCGCCACCTGCTTGAAGAGCACCGCGACAAAGTCGAAGCGATGACTGCGGCGCTGCTCGAGTGGGAGACCATCGACGCCGAGCAGATCGACGACATCATGGCCGGCCGTCCGCCGCGTCCGCCGCGTCCCGACCGCAGCACGGCAGGTAGCGGTGGCGGTGACAAGCCGACCGGTACGGCGCCGGAACCGAGTGCGACCCCGGCGCAGGAACACTGAACCATTCCATCCTTACCCAAGGCGGCAGCATCGTGCTGCCGCCTTTTTTGCGATCTCCCTACAGGCAATACCATGACCGGCTTCGTGTGCGGACGCTTTACGCTCGCGTTGGATCGCCCGCTGTTGATGGGCATTCTCAACGTTACCCCCGATTCCTTTTCAGACGGCGGCCGCTTCAACCGGCTCGATACTGCCCTGGCTCATGCTGAGAGGCTTCTGGAAGAGGGGGCGGACATCCTCGACATCGGCGGTGAATCGACCCGGCCCGGCGCGCCCTACGTCAGCCCGGAAGAAGAGGAGACGCGCGTGTTGCCGGTGCTCGAACGTTTGGCTTCATTGAATGTACCGCTGTCGCTCGATACTCGCCGCGCCTCGGTGATGCGCGCCGCGCTGGAGGCCGGCGTGGTCGATCTGATCAACGACGTCTCAGCCCTGGAGGATGATGGTGCGCTGGCCGCTGTGGCGGGGAGCCGGGCGGGCATCTGCCTGATGCACAAGCAAGGCAATCCGGACTCCATGCAGCATAACCCGCACTATCGCGATGTGGTTGATGAAGTCGGGTCCTATCTCGGGCGGCGCGTGGCCTTGTGCCTGGAGCATGGCATCGAACTCGCGCGGCTGCTGGGCGACCCGGGATTTGGGTTTGGCAAGACGCTGGAGCATAACCTGCAGCTGTTGCAACGCCTGTCCGAAGTCGAACAACTGGCCGGCGTCCCGCTCCTGGTCGGCATGTCGCGCAAGTCGATGCTCGGCGCGGTTACCGGTGAAGAGGTGCCGGCCGAGCGACTGGGGGCCAGTGTGGCGGCAGCGTTGGAGGCGGCGCGGCGTGGCGCCAAAGTGGTCCGGGTGCACGACGTCAAGGCCACCCGTCAGGCGCTGCAGTTGCTGGCCGCACTGGAACAGACCCATCACTGACACCTCATGTCGGCTGGCAGTACAATGTCGTGCCGTTTTTCAGGGATACAACATAATATGGCTCGCAAATACTTTGGTACCGATGGCGTCCGCGGCGAAGTCGGCCAATTTCCAATCACCCCCGAATTCGTGCTCAAGCTCGGTTACGCCGCAGGGCGGGTGTTGGTCAACCACGAGAACGACTCGCATCCAACCGTGCTGATCGGCAAGGACACGCGGATTTCCGGCTATATGCTGGAGGCTGCCTTGCAGGCGGGTTTGACCGCCGCCGGCGTCAACGTACTGCTCACCGGGCCGCTGCCGACCCCGGGTATCGCCTATCTGACGCGTGCTTTGCGCCTCTCGGCAGGGGTCATGATCTCGGCCTCGCACAATCCCTATCACGATAACGGCATCAAGTTCTTCGCCGAAGGCGGCAAGAAGTTGGACGATGCCATCGAGCTGGAAATCGAGGCGATGCTCGAGCAGCCGATGGAGACCCGGCCTTCGCGAGAACTGGGGCGGGCGCGTCGTATCGATGGCGCGGCCGAGCGCTACATCGAGTTCTGCAAGAGCACCTTCCCCAACGACCGCGATCTCAAGGGCTTGAAGCTGGTGGTCGATTGCGCCCACGGTGCCACCTATCATATCGCTCCCAAGGTGTTCCACGAACTGGGTGCCGAGGTGGTGACGATTGGCGGTGAGCCGACCGGCTACAACATCAATGACAAGGTCGGGGCGACCTACACCAAGACCCTGCAGGCGGCAGTGCTGCAGCACGAGGCCGATTACGGCGTGGCGCTCGACGGCGACGGCGACCGACTGATGATGGTGGACCGCAAGGGCCAGGTCTACGACGGCGACCAGCTGATCTACGTCATCGCCAAGGCGCGAGCCGCCAAGGGTGAGCTGAAGGGCGGCGTGGTCGGAACCGTGATGACGAATATGGGGATGGAGCTGGCCTTGCAGAAGATGGCCGTGCCGTTCGGTCGGGCCAAGGTGGGTGACCGCTACGTCCTCGAGATGCTGCACAGCAATGGCTGGCAGGTGGGCGGAGAGGCTTCCGGCCATGTGCTGTGCCTCGATAAGCATAATACCGGGGACGGCATCATTTCCTGTCTTCAGGTGCTGACGTCCCTGGCCGAGCTGGGGCAGGATCTGGCCAGTGTCTGCCGTGATTGGCAGCCGTTTCCGCAGACGCTGATCAATGTGCGACTCAAGGGGCAGGACTGGAAAGCCGCATCCACAGATGTCTTGAAATCGGCTGAGACTGCCTTGCAAGGGCGCGGCCGGGTTGTCCTGCGTCCCAGTGGCACCGAGCCGGTGGTGCGCGTGATGGTGGAAGCGGACGATCATGCCTTGTCGGAGAAGTGGGCGCGGGAAATCGCGGCCGTGATCGAAAGCTCCGCTGGCTGAGCGCGTTAGGTCTGCCTTCCTGCAAAAACCCACAGCTATCCGGTTGTGGGTTTTTGTCATTCGGGCGCTGGGGGCGATTCCGTGATGCGATGGGGAAGGCTGTTCGGTATCAAGAAATTGCCACGATGGGCTGTGTTATCATGATGCTCCACGATACGTCCCCGCTCTGAAAACGGGGCACTAACCCTGCCTGAGCAGGGGGATGGACAGACGGGCCTACATGGATATTCTGCAGATTCTTCTCGATTTCTTTACCGGGTACGGCTATCTCGCCGTCTTCCTGGTGTTGTTGGCCTGTGGTTGTGGCGTGCCCATCCCGGAAGACATCACGCTGGTGGCGGGCGGCATCATCTCTGGTTTGGGGTTTGCCAATGTCGACTGGATGGTGGCCGTGGGCATGGCCGGTGTGCTGTTCGGTGATGGCCTGATGTTTGCGCTTGGCCATCACTACGGCCATCGCGTGCTGCGCTTCAAGCCGATTGCCCGCATCCTCACCCAGGAACGCTTTGCCGCAGTGCAGGAAAAATTCGACAAGTATGGCAACTGGGTGCTGTTCGTGGCGCGCTTCCTACCTGGTTTGCGTTCGCCGATCTTTATCACCGCCGGGATGACCCGGCGCGTGCCGTACTGGCGTTTTTTGCTGATGGATGGTTTTGCCGCGCTCATTTCCGTGCCGGTGTGGGTGTATCTGGGCTATCTTGGTGCGGCCAACCGCGACTGGCTGATGACCTGGGTGCACCGTGGCCAGGCCGGGATTTTGATCGTGGTGGCGCTGTTGCTGGCGGGCGTGGCGATGGCGTGTTACCGCAAGAAAAAGAACGGCCATCCTGCGCCATTGACTCCCAAGAAATGAATCGGTTCGTTGCAACAAAAAAGCCATCGCATGCGATGGCTTTTTTGTTGCAACAGTGGTTGATATTCAGCCCACCTGCAGCAGTTCCACTTCGAAGATCAACGTGGCGTTGGGCGGGATGACCCCGCCGGCGCCGCGTGCGCCGTAGCCCAGTTCGGCCGGGATGGTCAGTTTGCGCTTGCCGCCGACTTTCATGCCGGCTACGCCCTGATCCCAGCCCTTGATTACGTAACCTGCGCCTAGCGGGAAGGAAAACGGCTGGAAGCGGTCCTTGCTCGAGTCGAACTTGGTGCCGTCGGTGAGCCAGCCGGTGTAGTGCACGGTGACTTCCTGGCCAACGGTGGCTTCGGCCCCGTCGCCCAGTTGCAGTTCTTCAATGATCAGTTCGGACGCCATCAGCTCTGTCCTTTCATTAGAGTCATCCAAGCTATTTATTGTAGCAGCGCCGTCCGGCGGCGTCGTCCCGTTGGGGGCTCCTCCCGGGTTGTGTTTCCGCGGTTATGGCTTATAAAAAAACTAATGCCGGGTTTGTCCGCCACACACTCTTGCAGCAAAGGGGATACATCATGGATATCGCACACCATCCGTCAAACGAGCACCCGGTCGTCAAGCATGTCAACGTGTCGTACCCAGCCAAATGGTTGCGTCAGGGGTTCAAGGATTTGCAGCGTGCTCCGGCCGACTCGCTGTTCTACGGCGCCGTCTTCGTGCTGATGGGCTACCTGCTGACGACCTATTTCGAACAGGCGCCAGAGATCGTCATCACCTTGTCCACCATCTTCCTGCTGGCCGGACCGTTCCTTGCGATTGGCCTCTACGACATCGCCAAGCAGATGGAGGCATTCGATGGTCGTGGTCGCGTCACGCTGGTCCACAGCATGACGGCCTGGCGGGTCAACATGCACAGCTTTGCACTGTACGCTGTGTTGCTGGCCGTGCTGGTGTTCGGCTGGTTCCGCATGTCGCTGTTGATGTTTGCGCTGTTCTACGACACGGCGACCTTGCCGACGTTGAACATGGTAGTCAGTAACGCCTTCAAGCCCGAGAACGTGGGCTTCCTGGTTGCTTATTTCGGTATCGGTTTCTTCTTTGCGGCGCTGGTGTTTGCGGTCAGCGCGGTATCATTGCCGATGCTGCTCGACAAGGAAGTGGATACCGTCACGGCCATGGTTGCCAGCCTGCAGGCGGTGTACAAGAACCTGCTGACGATGCTGGTGTGGGCGGCTATGATTGTTGCCCTCACCGTGGTGGGCTTTGCCACCTATTTCGTCGGCCTGATCGTGATCATGCCGGTGATCGGCCTGGCCACCTGGCATGCCTACCGCGATTTGATCACCTTCGAGCGCTGACGACGACTACATGACCCATTCCATCGTATTTCTGGACCGGGACAGCCTGCCTGTCCCGGTTCCTGTTTTTGCCTTCCCCCATCGTTATCATGAATTCCCGGCCACCACTCCAGGGCAGATCGTCAGCCATGCCGAGGGGGCCGAGATCGTCATCACCAACAAGGTGCCGTTCAACCGTGCCACGCTTGAGGCTCTGCCCGCGCTGAAACTGCTGGCTGTGGCGGCGACCGGGGTGAACCATATCGACCTCGAGGCTTGCCGCGAACGCGGCGTGGCCGTGGCGAACATCCAGCATTACGGCGACGATACAGTGGCCGAGCACGCTTTCATGATGATGCTGGCGCTGTTCCGCAACCTGCCGGCCTACCAGCGCGACGTGGCGGCTGGGGTGTGGCAGAACGCGCCGCAGTTCTGCCATTTCGGCGCGCCGATTCGCGACCTGCAGGGCGCCACGCTGGGGATCATTGGTTCTGGCGGCATTGGTCAGGCGCTGGCGTCGCGTGCGCGCGCCTTCGGTATGACCGTGCTGTTCGGAGAGCGCAAGGGGGCGGCCAGCGTGCGCGAGGGCTACGTCGATTTCGACACCCTGCTGACTAGCTCGGACGTGCTGTCGCTGCATTGTCTGTTGACCGAGCAAACCCGCAATATGATCGGCGTTGAGGAACTGCAGCGTATGAAACCGGGGGCCGTGCTGATCAATACCGCACGTGGCGGGCTGGTCGACGAGGAGGCACTGGTGGCGGCACTCAAGTATGGTCAACTGGGTGGGGCAGGGTTCGATGTGTTGACGGTCGAGCCACCGAGCGAGGGAAATCCGCTGCTCAAGGCGCGGCTGCCGCATCTGATCGTCACCCCGCACGTTGGCTGGGCCAGCCACGAGGCGATGAGCCGGCTGGCGGGGCAACTGGTCGAGAATATCGAAGCCTTCATCGAGGGGCGCAGGCTGCGACGCATCGTCTAAAGCTTATGCCGCGATGGAAAGGCACCCGCCACTAGGCTCGGGTGCCTTTTTCGTTCTGGGGCGTGGTCAGGGGCGCGTTGGACAGGCTTGGCATCGATTTGCATCGCTTGCCATTTCAGGGTTTGTGGCAGCCGCCAACTTGGGCTATCACCTAAAGAACCGGAAGCGCCTTGTCAGTCGCCGACATCATTGGGGTTGATGCGTGGAGTTTCTTCTTCGCCCATGCCCAGCCGGCCGCGCACGCAGGAAATGTAGCGATTAACGTCCGGGCCCCCGCCATAGCGTTGGGCGTGCCAGATCATTTCGCCAAGGCATTCCATCATCTGGTGCTGGGCGGCATGTTCGTCGCCCAGACGCAGGGCGAGCTGGGCGTAGAGCGAGCGGATGCCGAAGGGTTGGTCGATGGAACGTTGCTCCTCGATCGCCATGTGCAGGCTCAGGTGCAGGAAAGGGTTGGATTCTCCCATGTCCGGTGTCCATTCCTGTTCCAGGTAGCGCTCGGGTTGGCCGACGATGGCATGGTATTCCGGATGCTCCAGCAGGATGGTCAGCGTGATTTTTTCCAGATCGGTCAGCGGCTCGTTGCGCTGGTGTTTGGCCCAGGTGTCGAAAAAGAAACGGCGTGCGTCCTGGCGGCTGGGATTGAACATGGCGATCTACCTGAGGAGAAAAACGGAGGATGCCGCGCGCGGCGGCTCCTGTGCTGTAGCAGTGCCGATTATACGAGACGGAGACCCACCATGACCACGCTCCATGACTTTTCCGCCTGCCGTATCGACGGCAGTCCCGAATCCCTGTCGCGCTACGCCGGCATGGTGGTACTGGTGGTCAATACCGCCAGCGAATGCGGCTTCACCCCGCAATACACCGGCTTGCAGGAACTGGCGGTGTACTTCGCCGGCGAGGAGTTCGCCTTGCTCGGCTTTCCCTGCAACCAGTTCGGCGGACAGGAGCCGGGAGCAGAGGACAGCATCGCCGTGTTCTGCCAGAGCCGTTTCGGGGTGACGTTCCCGCTTTACGCCAAGGTCGCTGTCAACGGCGACGAGGCACATCCCTTGTGGCGCTGGCTGACTCGCGCCGATACCGATCATCCCCAGCCGGTGAAATGGAACTTCACCAAGTTCCTGATCGACGGCAGGGGACGGCTGGTCAAGCGTTATGAGCCGGCGGTGCAGCCGCATGAGCTGCTCGACGATATCGATCGTTTGTTGGGGGGATGAGGCACGCGCCTAGGCCTGCCGTCGAGGGAGCCCAAGCCTCGGAATCTCCGGCTCAGTTACGCCGGAAGATGATGTCCCATACCCCGTGGCCGAGGCGGATGCCGCGCTGCTCGAACTTGGTGAGCGGACGGTAGTCCGGGCGCGGGGCGTAGCCGTCGGCGCTGTTGGCGAGCTCGGGGGTGGCCGAAAACACCTCCAGGATCTGGACCGCATAATCTTCCCAGTCGGTGGCGGCGTGCAGGTAGCCGCCCGGCTTCAGCTTCTTCACCAGCTTCGCCACCAGGGGGCCCTGGATCAGCCGGCGCTTGTTGTGGCGTTTTTTGTGCCATGGGTCCGGGAAGAAAATATGAATGCCGTCGAGCGAGGCGTCGGCCAGCATGTGGTCGATGACCTCGACGGCGTCATGGCGGATCAGGCGCAGGTTGGAAATGTCTTGCTCGGAAATCAGCTTGAGCAGGTTGCCCACGCCTGGCGAATGCACTTCGGCCCCCAGGTAGTCCTGTTGCGGATTGTTGGCGGCGATTTCCGCCGTGGCGGTACCCATGCCGAAGCCGATTTCCAGGATTTTCGGTGCCTGGCGGCCGAATGCCTGTTCGAGGTCGAGGGTCTCGGGGCGGTACTCGATACCCCAGCGCGGCATGCCTTCGTCCATGGCGCGCTTCTGGGACGGCGTCAGGTGGCCCTGACGTAGCACGAAGCTCTTGATGTGTCGCTGAAAAGCCGGGTTTTCCATGGCGGTCTTCGTTGGAAAAGTCAAAAAAAGCGCGATGTTACCGAATCTGGCGCGAGGTGGCGAGACATTCCCTCCCCGGCTTGAGTGATGCCGGTCACCGTGATCCTGGCGCTACGCCAACTGACATCATGTTGTCGGGCCAGGCAGGGTGGCGAGAAAGCTCGCCACGGTCGGGTAGCGCAGCCGGACCTTCAATTCCCGTTTAAGTCGGTGGTTGTCGAGTCGCCGCGACTCGGCCAGGAACGACCACAGGGCAGGGGAGACCGCCGCCTGCACTTCGATCCGTGGCAGGCGTGGCGCGCGCGGCATGCCCAGCGCGTCCGCCAGGCGGTCGTACCATTCGCCCACCGTCAACGGTTCGTCGTCGCAGGCGTTGTAAATGCGGATGCCGCCGGTGCGCCGCAACGCTGCCGCGCACAGCCGTGCCAGATCGTCGGCGTGGATGTGGTTGCCGTAGCTGTCTTCGTCTGCCGCGATCAGGGGTGTGCCGTTGATCAGCCGTGTCGTCGGCAAGCGCTCGGCGGCGTAGATGCCCGGAGCACGCAGGATGGTGATGCTGGCGCCGCTGCTTCTGGCAAAGGCACGTAGTCGGCGCTCGGCGTCGACGCGTCGTTTGGCGCGTGCGCTTTGCGGGCGCAGCGGCGCGGTTTCGTCCAGCCATGCGCCTCCGGCATCGCCGTAGACCCCGCTGGTGCTGATATAGACTACCCGCTGTGGTAGACTTTTCCCCTTTGCCAGCGTGCATAACAACTTGCCAAGGCGCGGGTCGTGCTCCCCGCGCTCCGGCGGCGGGGCGGTATAGAGCAGGGCATCGGCCAGCCCGGCTAGACGTGCCAGGCTACGCTTGTCATCGAGATCGGCCAGTACCGGCTGGATGCCCAGCCGCCGCGCTTCGTCTGCTTGTTCCGGCCGGCGCACCAGCGCCAGCAGCCGCCAGTGCGGCGCCAAGAGGGGGACGGCCCTGCGTGCCACGTCGCCGAAGCCTGCAATCAATAGAGTACGCATACACCGCATTTTAGCGAGCTTAAGGTAGAGTAACGAGATGACTGCTCAAGTCAAAGTGCTCCCGAGTGGACACACCTTCCAGGTCGACGACCACGAAACCATTCTCGAGGCGGCCCTGCGCCATGGTATCGGCCTGCCGTACGGCTGTCGTGATGGTGCCTGCGGTGCCTGTAAGGGCAAGGTGCTGGAAGGCGAAGTTTGCCAGGATGGTTATCAGGAGAAGGCCCTGCCGGAGCAGGAGCGGGTGCAGGGCTATGCGCTGTTCTGCTGCGCCAAGCCGCAAGGCGACCTGACCATCGAGGTGCGTGAAGTCACCGGCCTCGGCGACATCCCGGTCAAGACCCTGCCGTGCCGCGTCGAGAAAATCGAGAAACTGCACGACGTGGCGGTGCTGAAGCTCAAGCTGCCGGTGTCCGAACGCCTGCAGTTCCATGCCGGCCAGTACATCGACATCCTGATGAAGGACGGTAAGAAGCGTAGCTTCTCGATCGCCAACGCGCCGCACGACGATGCTTTCCTCGAACTGCACATCCGCCACCAGCCCGGCGGCTCGTTCTCCGAATACGTGTTCACTCA
This sequence comes from Pseudogulbenkiania subflava DSM 22618, assembly GCF_900177275.1. Taxonomy (GTDB): domain Bacteria; phylum Pseudomonadota; class Gammaproteobacteria; order Burkholderiales; family Chromobacteriaceae; genus Pseudogulbenkiania; species Pseudogulbenkiania subflava. The sequence goes on along the minus strand of NZ_FXAG01000016.1, from coordinate 71,190 downwards.
GATGAAGGAGCGCGAGATCATGCGCTTCAAGGGGCCGTTGGGCACCTTCTTCCTGCGTGAGGATTCGGACAAGCCCATCGTGTTCGTGGCCAGCGGTACCGGTTTTGCCCCGATCAAGGGCATCGTCGAGCATGCTCTGCACAGCGGCATTACCCGTCCCATGGTGTTCTACTGGGGCGCGCGCACCAAGGCCGACCTGTACATGGCCGACTTGGCCGAACAGTGGCAGGCGTCCAACGCCAACTTCACCTACATCCCGGTGCTGTCCGAGGCGCTGCCCGAGGATAATTGGACCGGTCGTACCGGCTTCGTGCACAAGGCGGTGCTCGACGACTTCGATGACCTGTCGGGCTACCAAGTGTACGCCTGCGGCGCGCCGGTGATGGTCGAGGCGGCACACCGCAGCTTCACCCGCGAACGCGGTCTGTCCGAGGACGAGTTCTTCTCGGACGCCTTCTTCCTCTCCAAGGACACGAGCACCAGCAAGTAAGACGCCGCCGACAAGCGCGACCAAAGACATGGCCCCGGATCGATTCGTGGCCATTTTTTTCGCCCTCTGTGCCCGCCCGGTACAGAAAAACATGCCTTTGACCTACGTCAATTCCCGACATTCTGTCATGGGTATGATGGTTGGCAGTCAAAGTCATCAAGGCGAGCTCAGCCGCCACAGGAGGGCAAAATGGAACTCTGGAAACAACTGTTATCCGACGACGTCGGGCTCTTGAGCCTGATCACCATCGTGGTCGCCAGCCTCGTCGTGGGCGTTTGCGTGACGCTGTTCATCCGCAATATGAAGAACGAGTCGCGCAAGCACTGAGCGGGCGAGCGCTTTCTCCGTTACTTCCTTGGGTTTATGTGTGTGTGTGCTTGGACGGATACGGTGACCGCCGTATCCTCTTTTTTTGTGAGCTAGCTGAACCAATAAAAACGGGCCGTGAGGCCCGTTTGCGTTTCCAGTCGTGTGTGTTCCGTGCTCAGTGACCGTCGTAGGAGCACACGGTAAACAGTTCCAGCCCGCTGTCTCGAACCAGTTGGCTGCCGCCCAGTTCCGGCAGGTCGATGATGGCCGCCGCCTCCAGTACGTCGGCTCCGAGTTTCTTCAGCAGCTTGGCTCCGGCCAGCATGGTGCCGCCGGTGGCGACCAGGTCGTCGATCAGCACCACCCGATCTCCCGGTTTGCAGGCGTCGGTGTGCATTTCCACCGTGGCATTGCCGTATTCCAGCTCGTACTCCTCCGACACGGTCTTGAACGGCAGCTTGCCCTTCTTGCGGATCGGGACGAAGCCGACGTTGAGCTCGTAGGCCAGCACCGAGCCGATGATGAAGCCACGTGCGTCGAGACCGGCGATCAGGTCGACCTTCTCCTCCATGTAGCGATAGACGAAGATGTCGATCAGCATGCGGAAGGTCTTGGGGTTCTGCAGCAGCGGCGTAATGTCGCGAAACATGACGCCCTGCTGTGGCCAGTCCGGTACGGTGCGGATCCGGTTTTTCAAGTAGCCGGAGAAATCGAGACTGCTCAGATTTTCCATACGCCCATTGCTCCTCAGGCGAAGAAGGCCAGTTTGAAGACCCACAGTGCCGCGATCACCAGCACCGCTGGCTTGAGCTCGGCAATGCGACCGCTCAAGAGCTTGAGGGCGGCGTAGCTGATGAAGCCGAAGGCGATGCCGTCAGCGATGGAGAAGGTGAACGGCATCGCCAGCGCGGTCATGACGGCCGGAGCCGACTCGGTGAGGTCGTCCCACTCGATTTCGGCCAGGCCACGGCACATCAGCACGGCAACGTAGCACAGTGCCGGCGCGGTGGCGTAGGCCGGCACGGTCTTGGCGAGCGGCGACAGCCACAGACACGCCAGGAACAGGATGGCGACCACCAGCGAGGTCAGCCCGGTACGGCCGCCGACGGCGGTGCCCGCCGCACTTTCGATATAGGCCGTGGTGGACGAGGTGCCCATCACCGCCCCTGCGGTGATGGCGATCGAGTCGGCCAGCAGGGCGCGCTTCAGGCGCGGCAGCTTGCCGTCCTGATCCAGGAGGCCGGCGCGGTGCGACACCCCGATCAGCGTGCCGGTGGTATCGAACAGGTCGACGAAGAAGAAGACGAAGATCACCCCGAGCAGACCGGCGTTGAGTGCGCCGTGCAGGTCCATCTGCATAAAGGTCGGCGCCATGCTGGGCACGGCGGCGGCGACGCCGTTGAATTTGGACAGGCCAAACGTGATCGACAGCGCGGTCACCGCCAGGATGCCCAGGATGATCGAGCCCGGCACCTTGCGGTACTCCAGGGCCACGATGACGAAGAAGCCCAGGATGGCGAGCAGGGTGGTGGGACTATGGATGTCGCCCAGGGTCAGGTAGGTGGCCGGATGGGCCTTGATGACGCCGGCGTTCTTCAGCGCGATGATCGCGAGGAACATGCCGACGCCGGCGGAAATGGCGAATTTCAGCGAGCGGGGGATGGCGTTGACGATGGCTTCGCGCACCTTGAACAGGCTCACCGCCAGGAACACCACGCCGGAGATGAAGACCGCACCCAGTGCGGCCTGCCACGGCACGCCCATGCCGCCCACCACGGTGAAGGTGAAGTAGGCGTTGAGTCCCATGCCCGGCGCCAGTGCGATCGGGTAGTTGGCGACCAGCGCCATGATGCCGGTGCCCAACGCGGCGGCGAGGCAGGTGGCAACGAACACGGCGTCCAGGTTCATGCCGGTGCCCGACAGGATCAGCGGATTGACCAGGATGATGTAGGCCATGGTCAGGAAGGTGGTGACGCCGGCGATGACCTCGGTCCGGACCGAGGTGCCGTGTTCCTTGAGTTTGAAAAAGCTATCCAGCAGCGACATGGAAAACCCCTCGAAAATGGCATATTGGTTTGATTAAGCTGCGCATTTTGCAGTAGTGGCAGGGGACTGGCTAGTCCTTCGCCAGTACTAGGCCGCTTGGTGAACGTCTTAACCGCTTGAAGTGCTTGTGGTATCCTGAAAAATTATCTTTTGGCGCAGGATGTACGCTTACATGGTTCAGCCCAGCGGTAACATTTACATCGTTATTGCCCCTTCGGGCGCCGGCAAGACCACGCTGGTGTCGGCCTTGCTGGCGGTCGACCCGGCGGTGCAGCTGTCCGTTTCCTACACCACGCGCGCGCCGCGCGAAGGCGAGGTGGAAGGGACGCATTACCATTTCGTTGGCAAGGAGCAGTTTCTTGCCATGATCGAGGCCGGTGATTTCCTCGAGCATGCCGAGGTGTACGGCAACTACTACGGCACCAGCTCCGCCTGGCTGCGCGAGAAGTTGGCCGAAGGCCGCGACATCCTGCTCGAGATCGACTGGCAGGGTGCCGAGCAGGTGCGCCGTCTGTTCGACGGGGTGATCACCATTTTCATCGCACCGCCCTCGATTAACGAACTGGAACGCCGCCTGCGCGGCCGTGCCACTGACAGCGAGGAGGTCATCCAGCGACGTCTGGCCGAGGCACGTTCCGAGGTGGACCGCGCGGCGCTGTACGACTACATCGTCGTCAACGACGATATCGAACGTGCCAAGCAGGATTTGATAAGCATCATCCGTGCCGAGCGGCTGCACGCCACCAAGCAGATGCTGCGCTACCGCGACGCGCTGAGCCGCATGGGCAGCCAGGGCTGACCCCGTTGGTCCCGTGCCCGAAACACTATATAGTCTTGAAAAACGATTGATTAGCCGAGGACATTATGGCCCGCATTACCGTTGATGATTGCCTGGATCGTATCCAGAACCGTTTCGACCTGACCCTGGCTGCAGCCTACCGCGCCCGTCAGGTGGCATCGGGTTCCGCCCCCTTCGTCGAGGCCGGCCGCGACAAGCCGACCGTGGTGGCGCTGCGTGAAATTTCCGCCGGCCACGTCGGCACCGAAATCCTGCATCGCAACAAGGGCTGAGCCAGCGTCCGATGGAAGGCTCCATGAGCGCAGACCTCTCCACGGTCGTCGACTATGAGGCGATGATCGACGCCGACGCGGCAGCCTTTCTCGAGGCCGCCGCCCGTTATCTGAGACCGGAGGACGTGCAACTGCTGCGGCAGGCCTTCGAGCTCAGCCGCGCGGCGCACGAGGGTCAGACGCGCAAGAGCGGCGAGCCCTACATCACCCACCCGCTTGCGGTCGCTACCATGCTGACCGAGTGGCGGCTGGACGTGCAGGGCCTGGCGGCGGCGCTGCTGCACGACGTGCTGGAAGACACCGGCGTCACCAAGCCGACGCTGGTGGAGAAGTTCGGCCGCACCATCGCCGACCTGGTCGACGGCCTGTCCAAGCTGGAGCGGCTGGAGTACCAGACCAAGGAAACGGCGCAGGCCGAGAACTTCCGCAAGATGGTGCTGGCGATGGCGCGCGACATTCGCGTCATCATCGTCAAGCTGGCCGACCGGCTGCACAATATGCGCACGCTGGACGCGATGCGCGAGGACAAGCGCCAGCGCATCGCGCTGGAAACGCTGGAAATCTACGCGCCGATCGCCAACCGCATCGGTCTCAACAAGGTCTACCGCGAGCTGCAGGACCTGGCATTCAAGCACCTGCATCCGCACCGTTACCACGTGTTGTCCAAGGCAGTGCGTGCCGCGCGTGGCAACCGGCGCGAGGTGGTCAGCAAGATTCTGCACTCGGTGAGCCAGAAGCTGGTCGAGTGTAATATCGAGGCGACGATCAAGGGCCGCGAGAAGAACCTGTTCAGCATCTACAAGAAGATGCAGGAAAAGCACCTGTCGTTTTCGGAGGTGCTGGATATCTATGGCTTCCGCGTGATCGTCAACGACGTGCCCAGCTGCTACCTGGCATTGGGCGCGCTGCACAGCCTCTACAAGCCCATTCCAGGCAAGTTCAAGGACTATATCGCTATCCCCAAGGGGAACGGCTACCAGAGTCTGCACACCACATTGTTCGGGCCGTACGGTACGCCGGTGGAAATGCAGATCCGCACCCGCGAGATGAACAGCGTGGCCGAGGCCGGCGTGGCCTCGCACTGGATGTACAAGAGCGGTGACGCTTCGCTCGACGCCGCGCACCAGCGCACGCACCAGTGGCTGCAGAGCATTCTCGACATCCAGGCCGAGAGCGACGACGCCGTCGAGTTCTTCGAACACATCAAGATCGATCTCTTTCCGGACGAGGTCTACGTCTTCACGCCCAAAGGCAAGATCATCGTGCTGCCGCAGGGCTCGACGCCGGTGGACTTCGCCTACGCCGTGCACACCGATATCGGTCATCGCTGCATCGCGGCGCGCGTCAATCATTCGCTGATGCCGCTGCGCACCGTGCTGCGCAACGGCGATACGGTGGAGGTCATCACCTCCACCCAGTCGAAGCCCAATCCTTCGTGGCTGAGCTTCGTGCAGAGCGGCCGTGCCCGTTCCTGCATCCGCAATTACCTGAAGAGCCTGCAGCACGAAGAGGCCGCGCAGCTGGGCGAGCGCCTGCTCAAGCAGGCTGTCAGCGCGCTGGCCTCCGCGCCGCTGACGCTGGACGACGCGCTGCACGCCGCCTACTTGGCACAGTACGGCGAGAAGGACCAGCCGTTCGACGATGTGCTGGCCGACATTGGCGTCGGCAAGCTGCTGCCGATCGTGGTGGCGCGCCGCCTGGCTGAGCTGGCCGGTGAGCGCACCGGCGAGAATGTGCATATCGGGCCGGTCACCATCCGCGGCAACGAGGGTGGTGCGGTACAGCTGGCTACCTGCTGCCATCCGATTCCGGGTGATGACATCCTGGGGGTGATCACCAAGGGGCAGGGGCTGCTGGTGCACCGCGTGGTGTGCCCCAACACCAAGCGGGTTGACCACGACAAGCTGCTCGACGTGACCTGGGACAGCCCCAAGGAGCGCATGTTCGGCGTCAATATCAGCATCCTGGCGCGCAACGAGCGCGGGGCGCTGGCGGAGATCGCCACCGCCATTTCGCAGGCGTCGGCCAATATCGAGAGCGTCGACACTCAGGATACCCATGTCGGCGACGGTTTCATCCACATTCATTTCCGCCTGCAGGTCGAGAGCCTGGCCCACCTTGGCAAGGTGCTGAACGAGGTGCAGCAGATCGACGTGGTGCAGCAGGCGGAACGGAGATAATCCCGCATGAAGATTCGTGTCAACGGCGAGGAGCGGGCGCTGGACGGTGTTGCCACGCTGGCCGATCTGATCGCCGTACTGGAACTGGCCGGCAAGCGCGTCGCCATCGAGAAGAACGGCGAGATCGTACCGCGCAGCCGCCATGGTGAAGAATGTTTGTCCGATGGGGACGAACTGGAAATTGTCGTCGCCGTTGGCGGCGGTTGAACAAGGTACGAGGGAATGATGTCGCAGGATCAGCTTGTCATCGCCGGTAAGGCCTATGCGTCGCGCCTGTTGGTGGGCACCGGCAAATACCGTGATTTTGCCCAGACTGCCGAGGCGCTGGACGCCTCTGGCACCGAAATCGTCACCGTGGCGATTCGCCGCGTCAACCTCGGCCAGAATGCCGATGAGCCGAATTTGCTCGACTTTCTGCCGAAAAACCGGTATACACTGCTGCCCAATACGGCGGGTTGCTATTCCGCCGACGACGCCGTGCGCACCTTGCGCCTGGCGCGTGAACTGCTGGACGACCATCGACTGGTGAAGCTCGAGGTGCTGGGTGACCCGCACACGCTGTTTCCCAACGTACGCGAAACGCTCAAGGCCGCCGAGGTGCTGGTCAAGGAAGGTTTCGACGTGATGGTCTACACTTCGGATGATCCCATCGTGGCGCGCGAACTGGCCGACATCGGCTGCTGCGCCATCATGCCGCTGGCGAGCCTGATCGGTTCCGGCATGGGTATCCTGAATCCGTGGAACCTGAAACTGATTATTGAAGAGGCCAAGGTGCCGGTGCTGGTCGATGCCGGTGTCGGAACGGCCTCGGATGCCGCCATCGCCATGGAACTGGGGTGCGATGGCATCCTGATGAATACCGCCATTGCCGCGGCGGATGACCCGGTGCTGATGGCCCGGGCCATGAAGCTGGCCGTGGAAGCGGGGCGTGCCGCGTATCGCGCGGGTCGCATGCCCAAGCGTTTTTATAGTGCAACACCAAGTTCTCCGAGTGAGGGGGTGATTTCCGCTCGCAAGTAGTGATGCGTAAAGCGCACAAAACACTTGCTTGAGTCGCGTCAGGCTTTTACAAAGCCCTGAACATTGTTAAAATATTTGTTTTCTTCAAGCATTTAGCTTCCAGAATTTAAGGACACTAAGGTAATGCCGAATATCCGCGTCAAAGAGAACGAGCCGTTCGAAGTCGCCATGCGCCGCTTCAAGCGCGCTGTGGAAAAAACCGGTCTGCTGACCGAACTGCGCGCCCGCGAGTTCTACGAGAAGCCGACTGCCGAGCGCAAGCGCAAGCAAGCCGCTGCCGTGAAGCGTCACTACAAGCGTCTGCGCAGCCAGATGCTGCCGCCGAAGCTGTACTAATCGCTTCGTAGCACGGCAAGAATGCAGGACCGCAGGCAACGCCTGCGGTTTTGCCATTTGTACTTCACGAATTCCCGCCATCTGCCATGCCGATGGTTTCGCCTTTTTCCGCGAGCAAGACATGAGCCTCAAACTGCGCATCAGTGACGACATGAAAACGGCCATGAAGGCCAAGGACGCCGAGCGTCTCGGCACCATCCGCCTGTTGATGGCAGCGATCAAGCAGAAGGAAGTGGACGAGCGTGTCGAACTCGACGACGCCGGCATCATCGCTGTGGTCGACAAGATGCTGAAGCAGCGCCGCGATTCGGTCACCCAGTACGAGGCTGCTGCCCGCCAAGACCTGGCGGACAAGGAAAAGGCGGAAATGGACGTGCTGACCGGCTACCTGCCGCAGCCGCTCACCCAAGCCGAAATCGACGCGCTGATCGACGCTGCCGTGGCACAAAGTGGTGCCGCCTCGATGCAGGACATGGGCAAGGTCATGGGGCTGTTGCGTCCGCAAATGGCCGGCCGTGCCGACATGGCCGTGGTCTCCGCCCGCATCAAAGCCAAGCTGGCCGGCTGAGGTGCCCGCACGCGTGTTGCGTTCACAAGCTGTTCGGTGGTGCCACCTGACTGACGCGGGAATCTGACGTTGATTCCGCAGGATTTCATCGATCAGCTGCTGTCCCGCGTCGATATCGTCGACGTGGTGGATCGCTACGTCCCGCTCAAAAAGGCCGGCCAGAATTATCTCGCCTGCTGCCCCTTCCACAAGGAAAAAAGCCCTTCGTTCACCGTCAGTCCGAGCAAGCAGTTCTATCACTGCTTCGGGTGCGGCGCCCACGGTTCGGCCATCGGCTTTGTCATGGAGTACCAGGGGCTGAGCTTCGTCGATGCCATCCGGCTGTTGGCCGAAGGACTTGGCATGCCGGTGCCGGAAGAGCGTTCGGCCAACCCGCAGGCCAGCCGCGAGGCGCGCGAACGCAAGCTGACGCTGGAAGAATTGCTGCAGCGTGCGGCGGCGTACTACAAGCAGCAGCTCAAGTCGTCGCCCGCCGCCATTGGCTACTTCAAAGGCCGTGGCCTGACCGGCGAAATTGCCGCCCGCTTCGGTCTGGGCTACGCGCCGGGTGAGTGGCAGAACCTGCAGGCGATCTTCGCGAACTACCAGGACGAGAGTCTGGTGGAGAGCGGGCTGGTGATCGCGGGCGACGAGGGCAAGCGCTACGACCGCTTCCGCGACCGCGTAATGTTCCCGATCCGCAACCAGCGTGGCGGCATCATCGGTTTCGGCGGCCGGGTGCTGGGCAAGGGTGAGCCGAAGTACCTCAACTCGCCGGAGACGCCGCTGTTCGAGAAGGGGCGCGAGCTGTACGGCCTGTACGAGGCGCGCCAGGCGATCCGGGAGAAAAACCGCGTTCTGGTGGTCGAAGGCTATATGGATGTGGTGGCGCTGGCGCAGTACGGCGTCGAATACGCGGTGGCCACGCTCGGCACCGCCACCACCGGCGAGCACGTGCGGAAACTGCTGCGCCATGCCGATCAGGTGTATTTCTGCTTCGACGGCGACAAGGCAGGGCAGAAGGCCGCGTGGCGTGCGCTGGAAAACAGCCTGCCGCAGCTGGTCGACGGCAAGGCGCTGAATTTTCTGTTTCTGCCGCAGGAGCACGATCCGGACAGCTATATCCGCGAGTTTGGGCGCGAGGCGTTCGAAGCGTGCCTGGAACAGCAAAGTCTGCCGCTATCGGTCTATCTCACGCGCGAGCTGACCGGGCGCGCCGACATGAATACCCCGGAGGGCAAGGCCGACCTGATCCGTCAGGCCATGCCGCTCCTGAACCAGATTGCCGCACCGGCGCTGGCTCTCATCATCAAGAAAAGGCTGGCCGAACTGGCTGGCGTGGACGTCGACGAATTCGACATGCTGATGGGGCTGAAAAAGCCGGAGCGCAAGGGCAGACGCGAATACCGTCTGCCGGACGAGTCGAACCGCTACATCAACACGCCGATCGTGCGCAAGCAGATCAAGTGGCTGCTGATGAACCCGCGCTGGGCGGAGGATGTGACGCTCTCCGACAGCGTGGCGCTGTCCGACGAATTGGCCTGTTTTGCCATGTTGGCCGAACGAGTGCACGAGATGCCGCAGGAGCCCAACACGGCCCGGCTGGTGGAAAGCATTCGCGGCACCCCTTTCGAAGGGCTGGTGGACAGCGTATTGCAGCAGGCCATGCAAGACCCCGACGAGTTTGCTGACACCGGCGAGGAAGCACGCCAGCAGTTTCAGGACGGCAACGTCAAACTGCTTAAATTGTTGCGTGAAGCCGAACTGGAAAGGCTAAAACAAAAGTCAAGGAATGAAGGTCTAACACCTGAAGAAACCCAGCTGCTGCGCGCCTTGCTGACTCGGCAAGGCTAGAGGTGCTGGGGCTCGTCATGGGGTTATGGTAAACTTAACTGTTTTTTTTCGGCTTTTTTCAAGCAGGAAGCGAAATGGCGGCCTCTCCCGAAAATCAGAAAGATATGCAAGACAACGAGCAGGAATCGATGAGTCTTGAGGATCAGCGCAAACGCCTGCGTTTGCTGATCGCGCTGGGCAAGGAGCGTGGCTACCTTACCTACGCCGAGATCAACGACCATCTTCCGGAAGACGTGTCCGATACCGAACAGATCGAGAACATCGTCACGATGATCACCGGTCTGGGCATCCAGGTCTACGACGAGGCGCCGGACGCCGATACGCTGCTGATGTCCGACGCCACGCCGGCGGTTGCCGACGAGGACGCGGTGGAAGAAGCGGAGGCGGCGCTGTCCTCGGTCGATTCCGAGTTTGGCCGCACCACCGACCCGGTGCGCATGTATATGCGTGAAATGGGTTCGGTCGAGCTCCTGACCCGCGAAGGCGAGATCGAAATCGCCAAGCGCATCGAAGACGGCCTCAAGCACATGATCGAGGCGATCTCGGCCTGCCCGGGCACCATCTCCGAAGTGCTGACCCTGCTCGAGCGTGTCGAAGCCGGCGACATCCGTGTCGACGAAGTGGTGGACGGCTTCATCGATCCGAACGCCGAGGTCGAGGAAGAAGTGCCGTTCGCCGAGCCGGTCGAGACCGACGAGGAGCTGGACGAGGAGGAGGAAGAGGAGGAAGCCGAGGAAGAAGACGCCGAAGCCATCTCCAACGCCAACCTGGAAGAGCTCAAGCTGCAGTCGCTGGAGCACTTCGCGCTGGTGCGCGCCTTGTTCGACGAACTGGTGGTGGTGCTGCGCAAACAAGGCAACCAGAACGAAGAGTATCGTCAGCTGCAAGGCGCGATTACCGAATCGTTCATGAAGGTCCGCTTTGCCACGCGCCAGATCGAGAGCCTGTGCGAATCGCTGCGCAGCCGTGTCAATGAGATCCGCTCCTACGAGCGCGATATCCAGGACATCTGCGTGACCCGCGTGCGCATGGACCGCGCTCACTTCATCAAGTACTTCCCCGGCAACGAGATCAACACCGACTGGGTGGAAGACGAGATCAGCTCGGGCAAGCCGTGGTCCGAGGCGCTGACCCGCTTCAAGTACGCCATCATCGAGAAGCAGACCAAGCTGGCCGAGCTGCAAGACCGCGCCATGCTGTCGATCAAGGACCTGAAGGAAATCAACCGCCAGATGTCGGCGGGTGAATCCAAGGCGCGTCGCGCCAAGAAGGAAATGATCGAGGCCAACCTGCGTCTGGTGATCTCGATCGCCAAGAAGTACACCAACCGCGGTCTGCAGTTCCTCGATCTGATCCAGGAAGGCAACATCGGTCTGATGAAGGCGGTGGACAAGTTCGAATACCGCCGCGGCTACAAGTTCTCGACCTACGCCACCTGGTGGATTCGTCAGGCGATTACCCGCTCCATCGCGGACCAGGCGCGCACCATCCGTATTCCGGTGCACATGATCGAGACCATCAACAAGATGAATCGCATCAGCCGTCAGATCCTGCAGGAAACCGGCCATGAGCCGGATCCGGCGGAACTGGCCGAGCGCATGGAAATGCCGGAAGACAAGATCCGCAAGATCATGAAGATTTCCAAGGAGCCGATCTCCATGGAAACGCCGATCGGCGACGACGACGACTCCCACCTGGGTGACTTCATCGAGGATCAGAACAACCTGGCTCCGTCCGACGCGGCGATGTATTCCAGCCTCAAGGACGCCACCAAGGAGGTTCTGGAAACGCTGACCCCGCGCGAGGCCAAGGTGCTGCGCATGCGCTTCGGCATCGACATGAACACCGACCACACGCTGGAAGAGGTGGGCAAGCAGTTCGACGTCACGCGCGAACGTATCCGTCAGATCGAAGCCAAGGCGCTGCGCAAGCTGCGCCATCCGACCCGCTCGGAGCGCCTGCGCAGTTTCCTCGACAACGAGCCGGGCAACCAGTAACCGATATTCTGCTATAATTCGCCCCCACAGGGCCTTTAGCTCAGTCGGTTAGAGCAGAGGACTCATAATCCTTTGGTCGCGGGTTCGAGCCCCGCAGGGCCCACCAAGGCATATCGGAAAGGACCTATCGCGAAAGCGATAGGTCCTTTTTCATTCCCGTTCTGGCGTGGTGTGGTGGGGCCGGAACGTGACTTGCGATGCTGCTGCGGCCTCCAGGACACGTCCAGGGGTGAGGAGCACCGGGTCATGGCGCGACGGGCGGCGAGCTCAGAACAAGCCTGCGGCCAGGTTGATGGTCAGGGCCAGCAGGGTGGTGTTGAAGGCAAAGCTGAGGCAGGCGTGAATGATGACGCTCTTGCGCACGCGCGATGCGGTAATGGCGACGTCGGAGGTCTGCGAGGTGGCGCCGATGGTGAATGAGAAATAGAAGAAATCGCCGAAGGTGGGCTGCCGTGTGCCGGGGAAGTCGATACCGCTGCCGGCTGTGCGGTCGCCGCTGTGGGCGTAGTAGAGATGGGCGTAATGCAGCGCGTAGAGCGTATGCAGGCTGACCCAGGCGGTGGCGATGGTGATCATGGCCGCCAGGGCATGTGGCAGGCGCCCGCCCCCGGGCAGCCCCTTTACGCCGGCGAGCAGGAAGAAGATCGCCCCGACACTGGCGGTGAGGGCGGCGATGGCCATCCCCAGCGAGATCATCCAGCTGGGGTCGAGCTCGGCCGCGTGGTGGCGTACGTCCTGCGGCCCGGCGTGCCCGATCAGCCAGCCCACGGCGAGCAGCCAGATCAGCGAGGCGGCATTCCAGCCGACCAGCACCTGAGCCACCGGGTTGCCCCAAAACGGGTTGGCCAGCGCCGCCAGCACGCCGCCAGCCGCCGCAACCAACAGGCTGCGTCGCGCGAACAGCGGCCAGTGCCGCCGATGTTCCATTCTTGCATTCATCGCGCTTTGTTCATCTCCTGAGGTATCACGACCTCGCCCCCCGTCCGATCCGTCTTGGGCCTGTTGAGAGCGGCCGCATAAGCAAGCGTGGGCGAGGGAGGGAGCCTATTTTTGTCTCTGGTCCAGTTGGACCAGGGGCCGTATCTTGACGTTAGTCTACTCGGGTCAGTGCCCGGAGTGGGATGAGCTGCTCCGTGATATGTGGCGTCGCTCGCCACTCAGCCATTCTGGCAGGGCGCCTTGGTGCCGGGTCCGCACCCGGCGGGGAGGGTGATTCATCGTGCTCTGTTGCACTCGTCGCGAGTGTAAAAAATATGAATAAGAATTACTAGCATCATTATTTGAGAATGGGTATTATTTGTGTTTTGTCAAGCAGGCGCGGCTGGACCGCGCCTGGCTGGACCAACCCTTTCTCTGCCGGAGCCATACCGTGCTGTCACTTGCCGTCGCCCCTCGTCAGGAACGTCCAAAAACTGCCTGGTTACAGCGTCTGCTGAAAGGAACAGGGTGGGGGCGGCAGGATTGGCAGGGTGGCATCCGCCTGCCCGGCCACAAGGATCTTTCCAACAAGACCCCGATCCAGAGCCTGAGCCTAGCCGGTGTGCGCCTGGACATTCCTCTCGTCAACGGGCGCAGTCGGGCCGAGGCCTGCGTGACCGTGGGGCAGGCGGTAAAGAAGGGTGAAGTGATCTGGCGTGGCCCGGCCGGCACGGTGTGGGTGCATGCTTCCACTTCCGGTGTGGTGTGCGGGTTGGGCGAGGTGAGGCTGGCCGAGTCCGACGAGCCGGTGGCCTGCGTCAGCATCGAGGCGGATGGGCTGGATCAATGGCTGGCCGCGCGTGCGCCGGCGCCGTCGTTCGATCCGGCGCAGCTGGCTGACTTCGCCCTGCAGATGGGGCTGGTGGGGCTGGGTGGGGCGGGTTTTCCGACCGGTCTCAAACTGGCGCCGCGCGATGCCGAGCTGGATACCCTGCTGATCAACGGCGCCGAGTGCGAACCCTTCATCACCTGTGACGACCGTCTGATGCGCGAACGCGCAGCCGACATCATCGCCACCGCCGATTACTTGGGACGCGTCTACTCTCTGAAGCGGGTGGCGATCGGCGTGGAGCCGAACAAGCCGGAAGCGCTGGCTAGCCTGCGCGCGGTGGCGCGGGCGGCGGGCAGTGCAGTCGAAGTGGTGGCGCTGCCTTGCCGTTATCCTGCCGGCGGCCAGCCGCTGCTGGTCAAGAGCCTGAGCGGGCGCGTGCTCGGGCCGGGCATGTTACCGGCCGAGCTGGGCCTGCTGGTGATGAACGTGGCGACCGTGTATGCGCTGGGGCGCGCGGTGTTTCATGGCGAGCCGCTGGTGTCGCGCGTGGTGACGCTGACCGGCCACGTGGAGCAGGCCGGCAACGTCGAGGCCCCGGTCGGGCTGGCGGTGTCCCACCTGCTCGAACGGGCACGGCCGCGTGCCGGGGAGCGCGGGGTTCAGGTCGGCGGGCCGATGATGGGCCGCCTGCTGTCGCATCCGGAGGCGGTGATCGGTAAGACCAGTTCCTGCCTCATTGTCCGTTCCGATGAATTGTTCCCGCCGCGGGCCCAGTCGGGTGACTGCATTCGCTGCAACCGTTGCGTCGATGTGTGCCCGATGGCCTTGCAGCCGCTCAAACTGTACGAGGCGACCAATAGGGCCGATCGCCAGACGCTGCAGCAGGAACAGCTGGGCGCTTGCATCGAGTGCGGTACCTGCAGCCAGGTCTGCCCGAGCAATCTGCCACTGCGCGACAGCTTCCGCCACGCCAAGCGCACCATCTGGCTGGGAGCGGTGCAATGACGCCTCGTCTGGCGTCGGTACGCGGCATCATGCTGGCGGTGGTGGTGGCGCTGTTGCCGGGCTTGCTGCTGCATGCCTGGCATCTGGGTGTGGTGGTGCTGTTGCAGACGGGCTGGTGCGTGCTGTTCGCCCTGCTGGTGGAGGCGCTGTGCCTGCGGGGGCGCGGCCAGTCGGTGCGCGCCGGGCTGGGCGACATGAGCTGGCTGGTCAGCGGTGTGCTGATGGGGCGCTCGCTGCCGCTGCTGGTGCCGCTGTGGATGATGCTGCTGGCCACGTTGGTGGCGCTGGGCCTGGTCAAGCAGGCCAGCGGCGGTTTGGGGCGCAATCGGCTAAATCCGGTGATGGCCGGCCTGGGCGTCATCGCGGTGTGCTTCTATCAGTTGCTCTATCCCGCCCCTGTCTTGTCTGTGCCGTGGACGCGCTCGCTCGACATTGCCCAGGTGCTGAGCCAGCAGTTTCAGCTGTCGCCGCGTCTGTTGCTGGATGGCTTGAGCGGGGCCACGCCGCTGGCCCGCGGGGAGATGACGGCAGCGCCTTATCTGTCGTGGATTGGCTATCTGGCCGGCGGGGTGGGGCTGGCAATGCTGCGCGTCATCCGGCTGGAGATTCCGCTGGCGATGATGGTGAGTTCGGTGGTGTTGTGCATGCTGTCGGGACACACCCTGCCCGAGAGTCTGCATAGCCTGACCCTGGGCGGCTACCTGTTCGCCGCCTTTTTCATCGCCACCGACCCGGTGACCAGCCCCGACACCCGCTGCGGGCGGGTGCTGTTCGGGCTGGCCATCGGCCTGGTGACCGAGCTGGTGCGTGAGTACGGCCTGTACGCCGACGGTATTTGCTTTGCCGTGCTAACCGGCAACCTGCTGGTGCCGCAACTGGACGCGTTCTCGCGCCGCCTGTTCCGGCCCTGGCATGCGTGGCAGAAGACTTGAGCGAGGCGCAGTCTGTCGCTTCTGCGGCTCATGACAGAGCAATGTCCTGCAGCCGTACTATCATTACAGACACAGGCGGGCGAACCACTCGCCCTGCAGCGCATCAAACTGCTGTCACGCGGCGGTACTTTACTCTACTGAACATTCTGCAAGACTCGATGGAGGGCCTCACATGAAGAAGATCATCGTTACCCTTACGGCTGTCGCATTCGGTGTCAGCGCTCTTTCCGGCTGCGCCAACATGAACGAAACCCAACGTGATACCGGCACTGGTGCCGCCATCGGCGCGGCCGCCGGGGCGGTGATTGGCGGTTTGACGGCGGGGGGACATACCGGCCGCAGCGCGGCGACCGGGGCCGCCGTCGGCGCGGCGCTGGGGGCGGGCGGGGGCTATCTGTGGTCGAAGCACATGCAGGAGCAGAAGGCGGCAATGGAGCAGGCGACCAAGGGGACGGGCGTGAGCGTGAGCCAGACCGCCGACAACCAGCTCAAGCTCGACATCCCGAGCGACGTGTCGTTTGATTCCGGCCGTTACGACATCAAATCCAATATGCGCCCGATCCTGGACCGCTTCGCCACTACCTTGAATCAGAACCCGGTGACCACGGTGAAGATCATCGGCCACACCGACAATACCGGTTCGGATGCCATCAATGGTCCGCTGTCGGTGAACCGCGCCGGCGCGACGCGGAGCTACCTGGCGGCACGCGGCGTGGCGGTGAACCGCATCAGCATCGATGGCCGCGGCTCGAGCGAGCCGATCGCGAGCAACAGCACCGCGACTGGCCGCGCCAAGAACCGCCGCGTCGAAATCTTCGTTGGCGAGGCTGCCCGCTAAGCGAGGCCTGCCCGACCCAGCCGACGGGCATCGTTGTTGGCTGGGCCGGGGCGTGATCTGTTCGTTGCGGGAAAGGCGGGGGGGCACCATCAGGCGCCCAGGCAGCTCAGCAGGAAGGCGATCCCGACCAGCAGCGCCATGAAGCTGGCCAGCAGCACGGCGCCGGCGGCGATATCTTTGGCCACACCGATTTCTGGGTGCCGCTCGGGGTGCAGGTGGTCGATCAACGTTTCCAGCGCGGTATTGGCCAGCTCGGCCACCAGTACCAAGCCTACCGCCAAGGCCAGGATGGCCCACCACAGCGCGGCCGGACGCACCAGCAGCAGCACGATCAGGATGACGACGGCAGCCAGCAGCTGGGTGCGCAGGCTTTTTTCCCGTCCGATGGCCAGTACCAGCCCGCGCAGCGCGTAACCCAGCCGCTTATCGAATGACTGTCCTTTCACTCCCTCTCCTTGTGCGTTCTGTCTGATGCTCTGCCGCCGGTGTCAGCGCCGAATCCAGCCCGTGGCAATGGGCCAGGCGAAGAGCTTGCGGTAGAGCCGCAGGGCGAGTCGGGTGGTCTGATCGCCGGCCCGGGTCCAGAGCGGTGTCACCACGGCTTGGCTGATGCCGCTCACCGCGACGGCGCCGACCATGTCGAGTGGAAAGTGCACGCCAAGGTAAATGCGTGCCCAGGCCACGGTCAGGCTGGCCAGCAGTACCAGCCCACCCAGCGGTTTTTCCCGCCCCAGAACCAAGGCGATGCCGATGCTGGCGAATACGGTCATGTGATCGCTGGGAAACGACGAATCGGCGGCGTGCGGGATGAAAGTGTGCCCCAGCCCCATGGCGAATGGACGTGGATGCGGCCAGATCAGCCCGATCAACTGGTTGAGGCCGAGGGCCAGCAAGGCGACCAGGCAGGCTTTGAGGGCGACGTTGCGGCGCGCATCGTTGCCCCAGAACCACAGGCCCAGCAGGAGCAGCGGGATCAGCAGGATCAGGTCGTCGGCGAGGACGGTGGCGGCGGCGATACGCCACCACGGGCTATCGGGAGCCCCATTGAGGGCGAGGAACAGGGCCTGGTTCAGTGCTTCGAGCTGGGTCATGCAAGAATTTCCCGGGAAACAATGCTGGTGGGGGGCTGCGATTTTAACCCACACGACTCCAGTGGACAGGGTGCAGCCGATACTGGCAGCCACCTTAGACCTTTCCGGTGGTTTGTCGGGCCCCTCTCTACCTCGCCATGATATATCCACTCGCCGTTCTATCGATCGTTTCTGGATAATGTCGTTGCCGCTCAAGCGGCTCTGATATGCCGAGCCGTGACAACAGGCCTGGGCCTTGTTTCACAAGGCGCGGCGCCCCGCACGGCAGCCATCAAGCTGGGTGCGCAGTTCCTTTACCTCGGCAGCCAAATTGTCGCGAGCAGTGACAGCACCAACCAATTCCATCTCCGCGGTAAGGCGTGCGTCGGATTCGGCCGATGACGCCGCCACATTGCGTTCGAGCTGCAGGCGCAATTCAGCGAGCTGGGCGTCTTTGCCTTCGATGGCCAATTGATCCTTGGCTTTACCGACCAAGGCGTTGGAAGCGGTATCACGAGCATGTTGCAGTTCGATTGTCAGACGCTCGATATGGGCATCGCACTCCGCCAACGTTGCCAGGGCCTGATCACGGTCCTCTGCGACCTTGGCCAACTGCGCGCGCAACTCATCATGATCGGCTTCGAGTTGTTCATTCAAATGGAGCAGCGATGTCAGGTCGCCATCGGCCTGTGCAAGGCCATCGCGAAGACCGGTGCGTGCTTCTTCCGCGAGTTGCTGTGCCCAGCTGACCAAGGCGGCCGTGATGGACTCGGGGATATCCACCTTTATCGCTTCCGCGGGTTTTGTCTGGCTGGCTCGCCATGCCGCCAGATGCGTGTGGACAGAGGAAAGGGAGGCCATGCCAAAAGCGTCGCGCAAAGCGCCGACGGTCACAGGCAAGCCATTATTTACCAAGCGGTTGGCCGTGGCTGCCACTTCGTCGAACGTGATTTCTTGACCTGACATGTCTATTTCCAAAGGCGAGGGAGCCGATGAGTGTATCACCGGCGGTACTTTGGATATCTTCGACTCCTTGGCGTAAATATTGACATCCGCCTTGCACTGTCAAATCAAACAGCCCCGTTTCGTTGAGAAACGGGGCTGTCGGTTTTTATTGTCTGGTGAGTAGCTGGTTGTGTCCGCTTACTCCTCGGTTACCGCGTACGAGAAGCGCCGCAGTTGCAGCGGCACGTCGCCCAACTGGGCTTCGCGGCGGGCCAGCGTGACCACGTGCTCGTGTTTGGGCGAGTGCTCGCACACCGGGTCGAGGGTGTTGGCGTCGCCGGCCAGCGCCAGCGCCTGGCAGCGGCAGCCGCCCCAGTCCTTTTCCTTGTTGTCGCAGCCGCTGCAGGGTTCGGGCATCCAGGCGGTGCCGCGGTAGGCGGCGAAGGCGGGCGAGTCGAACCAGGCGGCATTCAGCGTGCTGGCGGGGAAGCGCGGGAAGTCGAGGTGGGTGAGGGTTTGCGCGGCGTGGCAGGGCAGCAGGGTGCCGTCCGGCATGACGTTGAGGAAGCGTTGTGCCCAGCCGCCCATACAGGCTTTGGGACGGCGCGCGTAGTAGTCGGGGATGACGTAGTCGATGACCATGCGGCCCTTGACGCGTTCGCGCCAGTCGGTCACCAGCGCCGTCATGGCGTCGAGCTGGGCTTCGCTCGGGATCAGCGCGGCGCGGTTTTGCAGCCCCCAGCCGTAGTACTGGGTGTTGGCGACTTCGACGCGGGCGATGCCGTGCTCTTCGGCGTAGCTGAGCATGGCGTCGAGTTCGTGGGCGTTCTGCCGGGTGATGACGAAGTTGAGCGTGAGTGCGAGGCCGGCGGCCTGTACCAGGTCCAGCGCGGCTTGCTTCTTGGCGACGCCGCCCTTGAAGCCGGAGAGGGGCTCGGCCACGGCTTCGTCCAGCCCCTGGAAGCTGAGTTGCACGTGGTTGAGCCCGGCCTCGGCCAGCACCGCGAGTTTGGCTTCGTTCAGCAGTACGCCGGAGGTGATCAGGTTGCTGTAGAGGCCGACGCGGCTGGCGTGCGCGACGAGTTCGGGCAGGTCGGCGCGGGCCATCGGCTCGCCGCCGGAGAAGTGGACCTGCAGCATGCCCATCTCGGCGGCTTCGTCGAGGATGGCGCACCACTCGGCGGTGGAGAGCTCCGCCGAGGCCGGGGTCAGCGCCAGCGGGTTGGAGCAGTAGGCGCAGCGCAACGGGCAGCGGTGAGTGAGTTCCAGCAGGACGGCCAGCGGCGGGGTCAGGGCGGTATCAGTCATGGCGCAGGAACCCTTTCTCACTCATGGTGGTGAACAGCGCCAGCACGTCGCTCTCGACGGTGGCGAGCGGGGCGTCGAATTCGGCGGCCAGCGCCTGGCACAGCGCGCCGATGCTCTGGCCGCGGCTGCGTTCCAGGATCAGCCGCGCCATGTCGTCGACGATCAGCATGCGTTCCGGCCCCAGCAGCACCCAGCGCTCGCGCACTTTGTCATGCTGCAGCCGGGTGCCGGGGGCGAGCTGCACGGTGCTGTCCAAGGTCAGCATGGCGGCTGGCTCGGGTCGAAGGCGCCCGGCGGGATCATGCCCGGCGCGACGTAGGCGGCGTAGAGCGCGTCAAGCTGCGCCCACAGCACGTTGCACTTGAAGGTCAGCGCGTCGAGCACGCCTTGTTGTTCGGCCAACGTGGTGGCGTGGCGCTTGACGTAGTCGAGCGCGAAGTCGGCATCGCGTGGCGCCTGGGAGAGGCGGCGGCGGAAGTAGGCCAGCACCTTGTCGTCGATGAAATCGTAGTTTTCCAGCAGGCCGACGATGCGTTCCTTGTGGATGGCCGGGGCGAACAGCTCGGTCAGGCAGGAGGCGACGGCGACCACCGGCGGGTGGCGCGCGACGAAGTCGACGTAGGCTTCCACCGCGAACACCGTGGCGGGCAGCGCGCCCTGGCGCGAGATGACGTAGTCGCGCGACAGGCCCAGGCCGTCGGTGAGCACCAGCCAGCGTTCGATGCCGCCTTCCTCGTCGCCGTAGCCGTCGTGGTCGAGGATGCGCTGCACCCATTCGCGGCGCAGTTCGCGGTCGTGGATGCGGCTGATCAGCGCGGCGTCCTTGCGCGGAATCGCCGCCTGGTAGCAGTAGCGATTGAGCGCCCAGGCCTGCACCTGGCCGAAGTTGAGCTTGCCGCCGTGCAGCAGGTGGTGGAAGGGGTGGCGGTTGTGATAGCGCTCGTGACCGATGGTGCGCAGCGCATCTTCCAGTTCGGCCGGCGACAGCACGGCAGTAAGGGGCTTATTCAACGCAGAACTCCATGCCGTCACGGGCCAGTTGCCAGCCGGCGGCGGCGATGGCGGCGCGCTCCGGGCTGTCGGCAAGCAGGACGGGGTTGGTGTTGTTGATGTGGATGAACAGCTTGCGGGCCAGCGGCACGTCCTGCCACAGCGCGATCGCGCCGCCCTCGCCGCTCATCGGCAGGTGGCCCATGCGCGAGGCGGTCTTGTGGCCGACACCGCAGGTGATCATCTCGTCCTCGGTGTAGGTGGTGCCGTCGAACAACAGGCTGTCCTCGGGGCGCAGGCGCGCCTTGATGTCATCGGGCAGCGCGGCGCAGCCGGGCAGGTAGAACAGCCGGCTGTGCGAGCCCACCGCGCTCAGGGCGAGGCCGATGGTGTCTTCCGGCACGCTGCCGAAGTTGGCGGCATTAGGGTCTTCCAGCCACAGTGCGACCTTGCCGGGGATGGTGAAGGGCTCGACGCGCACGCCGGTGTCGGCGCCGTTGGCGTCGAGCACCGGCTGAGGCTGATCGAGCGTCAGGGTCCGGCGTGCCACCTGCTGGCGGTCGAGCACGTTGAACACGGCGTTGGCTTCCAGCACGCGCTGCACGCGGCCGCTGGCGTACACCGGGAAGGCCTGGCTCTCGCGCAGCGACAGCAGGCCGGCAATGTGGTCGACGTCGGCGTTGGTGAGCAGCGCCGCGCTCAAGGGGCTCGAGCGCGGGAAGCTCTGGGGCTGCAGCGCCGGGGTCGCGGCGAACTGCTGGCGGATGTCGGGCGAGGCGTTGATCAGGACCCAGTGCGCGCCATCCGCGGATACCGCGATCGATGATTGCGTCTGCGGCGTGGCGCGGTGGCCGAGGCGGGCCGCCTGGCACACGTCGCAGGCGCAGTTCCATTGCGGCAGGCCACCGCCGGCCGCGGCACCGAGAATGATGACGCGCAACATGGGGTCGGGTCCTTGTCTCAGCGCTCGGCGCACATGTAGCAGTTGATCTCGCAGCCGAGGGAGACTTCGATCACTTTCGGGGTGGTCCAGGTACGCATGGTGAATCCTCCAAATTGAGAACTGAATTGCCGGATGGCCACTTCACTATAAGGATGGCAGGCGCCGCGTGAGAATGCGACTTTAGTCGGACGGGGGAACGTGTTTTTTCTTGCCGCATCGCATCGCATCGCACGGCGTGGCGTGATGGGGGGCGTGAACGCCTGCATCCATTCTACGGATCGGCATGCATCCAGCAGATCGGCGCGGGCGGTGCGTCGTGGGCCATCGTGCGGGGAGCGAAGTGCACTCGACGGCACATCGGATGGTGTTGCTTGCTGGGTTTCGGCGTGAACGCCTTCACCCATCCTTCGGCCAACGTTTGGGGGCATGAGGGATTGCGACTCTGCTGCCTTCGCGACATTTCGCGGGCCTCGCTCCGTCGGCGTCGGTACTTATCTTGCGGATCGGGCCGGCAAAAAAAGGACCCGCCGAGAGGCGGGCCAAAAGCCCTGTAATGACAATGCACGGGCAGGAGGAGTCAATCGGTAGGCTGGTCGGGGGCGGCCAGCGCGGGGAGTTCGGCCAGTTCGTAACGGGCGTAGAGGAAGCCGACGCTGCGGCGCCATTCGGCGCGCGCCTCGGCCCAGCCGGCGAAGTCGGCCGGGATCGGCAGCGCCATCACCTCGGTCGGCGTCAGGCCGCGCCGCGCGGCCTCCTTGAGCGTGGCGTCGAGCCACTGCAGGTAGCGGCGCGTGGCGCGGATCGGCGCGGCGTCGTGGGTCACGGCGCCGTGGCCGGGCACCAGCGTCTTGAACGGCAGCGCTTCGAGGCGGTCGAGCGCGGCGAACCACTCGGGCAGGCTGGCGTTGGGCAGGGTCGGGGTGCGGCCGTTGAACACCTGGTCGATGGCGTACAGCACGCCGCTGGTGTGGTCGAACACCGCGATGTCGGACTGGGTGTGGCCCGGCACCGCGATGAATTCGAGCTGGTGCCCGCCGATCTCGCGCACGCCGGGCGTGAGCGGGGCGTTGGGCAGCAGCGGCTCGGTGCCCTGCATGCGGTCGCCGACCAGGCGGTAGAGGTTTTCGGCCAACCCTTCGGCTTCGTTCCGGAGCATGGCGGTGGTTTTTTCCTCGGCGCGGATCGGCACGTCGCGAAACGCCTGGTTGCCGAGGAAGTGGTCGGGGTGCTTGTGGGTGATGACGAGTTCGCGCACCGGCTTGCCGGCGGTGCGCTCGATGACGCGGCGGTACTGCTCGCCAAAGGCGCGCGACGGCCCGCTGCCGATCACCACGACGCCCTCGGTGGTGGCGATGAAGGCGGTATTGACCAGGAAGCCGCCGTTCTGCGGCGTGAAGTAGCCGGTGTCGGCGATCACCGCCCAGCTGTCCGGGGCGACCGCCTGCGGCGTGATCGGATAATCGGCGGCGCGGGCGTCGGTCATGGCACCGAGTCCGGCCAGCAGCGCGGCGATCAGGCGCAGGCGGCGCGTCATCATGGCAGCACCGGCAGGCGGCCGCCGAAGGCGTTGCCGTCGCTGTCCTGGGCGTCGATCCGCAGATTGTCGCCGTCGAGCCTGGCCAGCTGGAAGGTGAACAGCGGGTTCTCGGCGAGCGGCGCGTCGAGGCTGAGGCGCGCCAGCGGCTGGCCCGCACTGTCGCTGAGCCGCAGCTGCGTCAGGTGGAACGTCGGCGTATTGCCGACCAGTCCGGTGTCCATCGGGTGCATGACGCGCAGGCGGATGCGGTGGGTGGCGCCCTCGCGCCAGACCCGGCCGTACATCTTGCCCAGCAGGTTGGCCCAGTCGGTGCTGGCGCGGGTCGGGGTGGGCAGGGCGCAGCCGCCGCCCGGGGCGTCGACCAGTTGTCCGCCGACGTGCCAGACCCCCTGGGCGTCACGCGCCGCGGCGCGGATCGGCGTGGCCTGGTTGACGCGCATGGCGACGGCGAAGACCGGTTGCAGCCGCAGCGGCTGGAAGCGCAGCGCCAGCGGCAAGGGGTTGTAGTCGGCGAACAGCACGATCTCCTCGACCTGGCCGAGCGCACTGGCGTCGACGCTGACCGGCACGCGCTGGCCGTCTTCGACCTGCTGCGGCAGCGTCACCTTGACGCGCTCGTCGAACACCGCCGGCTGGTCGCCCAGCACGGTCTTGTGCATGACGTCCCACATTACCGAATGCAGCGGGTCGGCTTGCGGTGCGGCGTACAGCGGCAGGTTCGTGCCCAGCAGGACGAGCAGGGCGGGGAGGTGGCGGGCGAGGGGCGGCATGGCGGGGTCCCGGGGGCTCAGTGCTCGTCAGGCGCGCGGTAGCTGACCTGGTAGCGGGCGAACAGCCGGGCCAGCTTGCCCGACTGGCGCAGCTCGGTCACGGCGTCGCTCACCGCCCAGGCGAGATCGCGCAGGCTTTCCTTGGTGGCCATGCCGACCTCCCAGCGCGCCTTGATGAGGCCGGGCGCCTGCGGCTGGCCGAGGCGCCATTCGCCGCGCGGCAGGCCCCATTCCAGTTCGCTCTGGGTGCCGTACACCGCGCTGGCCTTGTCCTCGCGCAGCGCGGCCACCGCGCCCTGGGCGCTGGGATAGTGCTGTAGCTGGCTGCGCAGCCGGCCTCCCTGCAATGACGACAGGTAGAGGTCGGCCAGGCTGTCGTTTTCCACCGCGATGCTGTCCTGGCCGATCTGCAAGGTGGAGCCGGGGACGTTGCCGCCGGCCCAGGCGAAGTTCTCGCTGTAGTAGGGGCTGAACAGGTAGGCGTTGTCGTTGCGGCGCGCCAGTTCGCGGTCGAACGGCACGTGCAGCATCAGGTCGGCGGTGCCGCCGCCGAGGTAGTGGCCCTTCCAGACGGCGTTGCGCAGGTCGCCGTCGACGTCGTCGGCCGGGGTGATCGGCATGAAGTTGATCGCCAGGCCGAGTTTCTTGCCGATGGCGCGCGCCAAGTCGACGTCGATGCCGGTGAGTTCGCCGTCCTTGACGAAGGAGAACGGCGGGAAGTCGCGGTACACCGCCACCCTGAGCACTCCGCCCGCGCGGATATCGTCCAGATTGGCGGCGCGGGCCTGCTGCACCAGCAGCAGCGGGGCCACGAGCAGAGCGGTCAGAACATGGCGGCGGTTCATGATGTCATTCCTGATGCACGGTATCGAGCCAGGAGCGGATGGCCCAGGCGGCTTCCTGCGACAGGATGCCCTCGAACGGCGGCATGTAGGTCACGCCGTTGCGAATCGAGCCGTGGCGGATGCGGCCCTGGAACACGGCATCGCCGTCTTCGCCCGTGGGCAGCTGGCGCAGGTCCGGGGCGATGCCGCCGGAGACGGCGTCGATGCCGTGGCAGCGCGCGCAGTTCTGGGCGAAGGCGGAATGGCCGATGCGGATGGCTTCGGCATCGCCGCGGTAGGGGTTGCTGTCCAGCCACTCGCTGCCGAGCTTCTTCAGATTGCCGGTGTCCACCGGTTGCGGGGTGACGTTGCCGTGACCGTAAGCGGTGCCGAGGAGGGTGAGACTGCCGGCGAGGGCCAGCGTCAGCATGCGGAGGGTGGCGGGTTTCATGTCGTGCTTCCTTGCTCAGGGGGTGAAGAACTGTTTGCCAGCTCGGCCAATTCGGCCTCGCTGAACAGGCGCGAGCGGGTGATGAAACGTACCCCTTCGGGTGCCTCCACCGAAAAACTCGAGCCGCGACCGGGAACCAGGTCGATGGTCAGGTGAGTGTGCTGCCAGTATTCGTACTGAAAAGCGCTCATGTAGAACGGCGCGCTGGCGATCTCGCCGAGGTAGACGTCCTGGGCGCCGAGGTGAAAATCGCCCTGCGGGTAGCACATCGGGGCGCTGCCGTCGCAGCAGCCACCGGACTGGTGGAACAGCAGGGGGCCGTGCCGCTCGGTCAGTTTGCTGACCATGGCGGCCGCGGCAGGGGTGATGTCAACGCGATTGACCATGGTGTTCCTCGCACTGGGCGGCATGGCTGCCGCCCCGCAGGTTTGATGCCCGAGAAGAGGGATTTCCGTCATGGGCAGGCCGAGGTCGAAGCGGGAAGCTCCGCGGAGAGGGGGCCGCGAGCACCGCCACGTCGAGATCGGCCTGCACAGCAGGAACGTTCCCTATTCTCAGAAGAAGCCCAGTGCGTTCGGGCTGTAGCTCACCAACAGGTTCTTGGTTTGCTGGTAGTGGTCGAGCATCATCTTGTGGGTTTCACGACCGATGCCGGACTTCTTGTAGCCACCGAACGCGGCGTGTGCCGGGTACAGGTGGTAGCAGTTGGTCCAGACACGACCGGCCTTGATCTCGCGACCCATGCGGTAGGCCAGCGAGCCGTCGCGCGTCCACACCCCGGCGCCCAGGCCGAAGGAGGTGTCGTTGGCGATCTGCAGCGCTTCTTCCTTGTTCTTGAAGGTGGTGACCGCGACCACCGGGCCGAAGATTTCTTCCTGGAACACGCGCATCTTGTTGTGGCCGGCAAGGATGGTCGGCTCGACGTAGTAGCCGCCGGCCAGATCGCCGCCCAGCTGGGCACGCTGGCCACCGGCCAGCACCTGGGCGCCTTCCTGGCGGCCAATGTCGATGTAGGACAGGATCTTGTCGAGCTGCTCGGACGAAGCCTGGGCGCCGATCATGGTGCTCATGTCGTACGGGTTGCCCTGCTTGATGGCCTTGACGCGGGCCACGGCACGCTCGATGAAGGCGTCGTAGATCGATTCCTGGATCAGGGCGCGGCTCGGGCAGGTGCACACTTCACCCTGGTTCAGGGCAAACATGGCGAAGCCTTCCAGGGCCTTGTCGAAGAAGGCGTCGTCGGCGCTCATCACGTCTTCGAAGAAGATGTTGGGGGACTTGCCGCCCAGTTCCAGCGTCACCGGAATGATGTTCTCGGAGGCGTACTGCATGATCAGGCGGCCGGTGCTGGTTTCACCGGTGAAGGCCACCTTGTTGATGCGGGTGTTGGTGGCGAGCGGCTTGCCGGCTTCCAGACCGAAGCCGTTGACGACGTTGAGCACGCCCGGCGGCAGGAGGTCGCCGATCAGGTCCATCAGCACCATGATCGCCATCGGGGTCTGCTCGGCCGGCTTCAGCACTACGCAGTTGCCGGCGGCCAGCGCCGGGGCGAGTTTCCAGGCGGCCATCAGGAGCGGGAAGTTCCACGGGATGATCTGGCCCACGACGCCCAGCGGCTCGTGGAAGTGGTAGGCGACGGTGTTGTCGTCGATCTCGCCGATCGAGCCTTCCTGGGCACGGACGCAGCCGGCGAAGTAGCGGAAGTGGTCGACGGCGAGCGGGATGTCGGCGGCGTTGGTTTCACGCAGCGGCTTGCCGTTGTCGGCGGTTTCCACGGCGGCGATGAAGGACTGGTACTGCTCCATGCGGTCGGCGATGCGCAGCAGGGTGTTGGAGCGTTCGGTCGGGGAGGTGCGAGCCCAGCGGTCGAAGGCGGCATGGGCGGCGTCAAGTGCGAGTTCGACGTCTTCGGCGGTGGAGCGGGCAACTTCGCACAGCGGCTGGCCGGTGATCGGGCTCAGGTTGGTGAAGTACTGGCCACGCACCGGGGCGACCCACTTGCCGTTGATGAAGTTATCGTATTGGCTGCGCAGCGGGATGGTGTTCTGGATCGAGTTCAGGGTCTGTTGCAACATGACGTTCCTCCGGTTTGGTGAGACGCTGGTCTGTTGGGTGTACAGCCTAGCAGTGGTTTCATTGTGCGAATCGGAGGGGCGTTCAGCCATTCGACTTTGGTCGGAGAGGGGGGAGGGCGCTTGCTTGTCGGTGTTGGTGGAGGAGTGGGCTTTGCCGGTTCCGCCCGGCAGGCGGGTCGAGGGGCTTGCGTCGCCAAGCCCCTCGACGCTCCCAAGGCGAGCCCACCGCCGCTTGTCTCCGTCTGGCTGGAGGATGGCGAGGCGCGGCGGAAACTAGCCGGGCGCTAACGTCGCCCGGCGTCGGACAGCCCGCCGCTTAAAACCTCGCCATCCCCCATCCAGGCGGCGCGGCAGAAGGGCGGATGGGGCACGTCGGTCATGTTTTGGTTCTGGGAGAAACTGGCGGTGGCGGGGGGGGCGTTTCCGCCCGGTCTCCTTGCCTGGGTTGTGGCTTGCCCGTCAGGGTTGGTGGAGGAGTAGGGTTTGCCGGTCCCGCCCGGCAGGCGGGTCGAGGGGCTTGCGTCGCCAAGCCCCTCGACGCTCCCAAGGCGAGCGGATGGCGCGCGTCGGCTAGGTTTTGGCACGGAAGGACGCCCGAGAGTGTGGGGGTGCCGGTTCCGCCCGGCGGACGGGAAGGGGGAGTTTGCGTCGCCAAACTCCCCCTTCACCCCCAAAGGCGACCCCCGCCTGCCGTGTGTTCCCGCCGGGGCCCGGTCATGGCAAGGCGCGGCTGGAACTAGCCGGGCGCTAACGTCACCCGGCGTCGGACAGCCAGCCGTTTAAGACCTTGCCATGCCCACCCGTCGGCACGGCAAGAAGGGGGACCCACTACTGGCGCACTAGGCTTGTTGATTTGGATTGGGGAAAAGGCAAAGTCCAGTGAAGAACCCGACGAGGGTGGCTGAGCAGTTGTGGATAATTGCCTTCAGTCATCACGGCATCAGATATCCCCGTCTCCGCCTTCGCCTGCATTCCCCCGTGCTAAAACATCGCCGATGCGCCCCATCGGCCCTTCTGCCGCGCCGGTTGGATGGAGGATGGCGAGGTTTTAAGCGGCGGGTTGTTCGACGCCGGGCGACGTTAGCGCCCGGCTAGTTTCCGCCGCGCCTCGCCAGCCTCTAGCCAGGCGGAAGCAAGCGGCGGTGGGCTCGCCTTGGGAGCGTTGAGGGGCTTGGCGACGCAAGCCCCTCGACCCGCCTGCCGGGCGGGACCGGCAAAGCCCACTCCTTCACCACCCTGACTGGCAAGTAACCACCCAAGCGAGGAGGCCGGGCGGAACCGGCCCCCTCTATGCGGCCGGCTTCCCCAGAGCCAAAACATGAGCGTCGCGTCCCATCCGCTCGCCTCGACCCGCCTGCCGGGTGGGACCGGCAAACCCTACACCTCCACCAACCCGGACAGGCAAGCCACGACCCAGGCGAGGAGGGCGGCCGAACGGGCAACCTACCGCTTACTCCCCCACCGGCTGCGTCAGATGCGCCAGCAGCGTCCTCAAGCGCGCCGGCCGCACCGGCTTGCCCAGCCAGGCCCAGCCACCGGCTTCCGCCTCCTGCCGCACCTCGTCGCTGCGGTCGGCCGTGATCAGCGCCGCCGGCACCGCGCGACCCAGATGATGGCACACGGTGCGGATCGCCTCGATGCCGGTGGCGCCGTGGTCGAGATGGTAGTCGGCGAGGATGGCGTCCGGTTGCACCGCCTCGCGTTTGAGCAACTCGATCGCCTCGCTCGCCGAGGCTGCCGCCAGCGGACGGTAGTGCCAGTTGGTCAGCAGCGTGCTCATGCCCTCGAGGATGCTGGTTTCGTTGTCGATCAGCAGGATGGTGGCGCCCTGGCGCTGCGCCGGGGCCGCCAGGGCCGGCGGCGGGTCCGGTTGCGGTGCGGGGCTGACCGCGTCGGCCTCGCCGTAGGGCACTACCACGCCGAACAACGAACCGCGTCCGAAGCGCGAGCGCACCACCAGGCGGTGGTCGAGACGGCGCGCCAGGCGGCTGACGATGGCGAGCCCGAGTCCCATGCCTTTCGGACACAGGCTGTGGTGTTCGGGCAGGCGCTGGAATTCGTGGAACACCAGGGCGAGCTTGTCGGACGGGATGCCGAGCCCCTGGTCCCACACCCCGATCAGGAGGCCGTCCGGCTGGCGCCGGCAGCCCAGCAGGATGCCGCCTTCGCGGGTGTAGCGGATGGCGTTGGAGAGGAAGTTGCGGAGCACCCGTCCCAGCAGCACCCAGTCGCTATGGATGATGGCCGGGCTGGAGTGCAGCTGCAGGCGCAGCGACTTGGCCTCGGCCAGCGGTGCGAACTCCTCGGCCACCTGTTCCAGCAGCTGCGCCACCGGGAAGTGGCGCGGTTCGGCCTCGACCGCGCCGGCGTCCAGCCGCGAGATTTCCAGCAGGGTGTTGATCAGGTCGTCCACCGATTCCAGCGCGGTGCCGGTCTTGTCCACCAGCGGTCGCACCGACGGCGCCAGCTCCTGCCCGGCCAGCGCGGCGAGGAACAGCCGCGCCGCGTTCAGGGGCTGCAGCAGGTCGTGACTGGCGGCGGCGAAGAAGCGCGTCTTGCTCTGCTGCGCATCCTCGATGGCGCGGATCGCCTCGCGCAGCCGGCCGTTGGCCACGGAGAGTTCCTCGGTGCGCTCCGCCACGCGTACTTCCAGCTGTTCCTTGGCCTGCTGCAGCGCCTCGGCGGCGCGCCGGCTCTCGGTGATGTCCTGGATCAGCGCGAAGAACCCCAGCACGCTGCCGTCGGCGGCGAAGTGCGGGATGAAGGTGGCGCGGGCGAACTCGATGTGCTGGCGCGGTGCCGGCAGTTCCAGTTCGAACACCGAGGCCTGGCCCGACAGCGCCAGCTCAACGAAATGCTTGCGGTCGTCGAACAGCTGGGCGCCCAGCACTTCGCGCATCGAGCGGCCGTTGATCTCGGATTGCGGCACGCCGAACCAGCTCTCGTAGCCCTTGTTGGTGAAGCGGTAGATCTGCTGGTTGTCGACGTAGGCGATCAGCGCCGGCATGGCGTCGGTGATCAGGCGCATCTTGGCTTCGCTGTCGCGCAGCGCCTGCTCGGCTGCCTTGCGCTCGCTGATGTCGGTGTAGCTCATCACGAAGCCGCCGCCCTGCATCGGGTTGTACTGCACCTCCAGCGTCAGGCCCTGCGGCGTGCGGTATTCCAGGGTACCGCCCAGCGGGCAGCAGCGCGACCATTCCGCCAGGTGCACGCCGCTGTCCTCGTCGAGCTGCGCCAGCGCCGGCTGGGTCAGCTCGACGAAGCGCGGGTTCCACTCCATCAGGCGGCCGTCGCGATCGAACACCGCCAGGCCCTGGCGGATGCTGTTCATGGTGGCGTGCAACAGCTGCGAATGCGCCGCGAGGTCGCGCTCGCGCAGCAGCATTTCCTGGCGCTTGATCTCGGTGATGTCGGTGTAGATCGCCACGCGGCCGCCGCCGGCGATGGCGCGCTCGCTGACGCGCTGCCAGCTGCCGTCGCTCATCGCCAGGATCAGGCTGTCCTGCGGCGCCTGCTGCACCGCCAGGCGCTGGGCGATCCAGCCCTCCGGGTCGGCCTCGGCGTCGCGGATCAGGTGCGCCGCCACCGCGGCGCGGATCAGGGTCTCGAACGGCAGGCCGGGGGCGATGATCGGGCGCAGCGCCGGGAACATCTCGCCGAACTTGCGGTTGCAGTGGATCAGCCGGTTGTCGCTGTCCCACAGCGCGAAGCCGTCGGCGATGGTCTCCACCGCCACGTTGAGCTGGTTCTTGGCCAGTTCGGCGGCGAGTTTGGCCTCCTGCAGCGCGAAGTTGGACGCCTCGAGGTCGGCCATGGCCTTCTCCAGGGCGCGGGTGCGCTCCTGGATGCGGGTCTCCAGCTCGGCGGCGACCTGGAAGAAGGTGAACGAGTTGCCGTTGTCGGCCAGTCCCTGCTCGACGCGGCGCATCAGCGCCTCGTTGATCTTGCGCAGCTTGGCGTTTTCCAGTTCCAGCGCGCTGAGCCGCTCGGCGCCGTTGGGCCGCGGTGCCATCTCACTCATGTTGCGTGCCATAGCCGATGGCGATGCCGGTGAAGGTCTGGTTCACGTGCATCGCCTGGTACTGCTCGCCATAGGTGGAAAAGCCCACCACCGAGTTCGCCGCGAGCAGGCTGGAGAGCCGGGCGATGGCGTCGGAGTGCAACAGCGGCAGGGTGCGCAGGATGCAGTCGAAGCCCAGCACGATCTGGAACTCGCCGAGCCGGCCGCGCAGGTCGCGGAAGGTGCGCGCCAGGTTGTCGACGATGTCGGTGGCGCGCGTGCCGGACAGCACGATGCCCTCGTCGATGGCGCAGAAGAAGCTCAGGCTCAGATCGGGGTTGATGCGCTGGATCGAGCGCACGTAGGGCACGCCGCCGACGTTGAGTACCAGGGGGTGCGCGGCGAACGACAGCGGGGTGAGGCGCTCGGGCGACACGCCCAGCAGCCGCGCGTATTCGGCGGCGGCCGGTTCGGCGTTGATCTCGGTCACCAGACGCGCTTCGGCATCGGCCTCGGTCACCACCACGCGCTCGCCGCTGCGGATGGCGTGCTCGGACTTGAATACCTCGAACGGGTGTGGCGTGGCGATCAGCACCAGCGCCGCGCTGTCGCTGACGAACTGGCCGTCCACCAGGATGTGGGTGCGCTCGAAGCGCATGTTGTCGCCGGCCGAGCCGCCGCAGATCGGAATGTCGCCCAGCGCGCGCGCCAGCCGGCCGGCGAGCTGTTCCTCGCGCGCCGACAGGCCGTCCACCAGCAGCAGGGCGAAGGCATGGCGCTCCAGCGGAAAGCCGGCTTTCTGGCCGAGCGAGTAGCGTGCGCTCATCACCGTGCCCAGCGCGTCGGACAGGTCGAAGTGGGGCAGGTCGCCGATGTGCTGCACCTCGACGAAGAAATCCGGCTCGGCGAAGCTCACGCCGACGATGGAGTGGCAGCGATAGCCGTCCGGGCTGATCTCGCCGGCGGTGGTACAGCCCACCACCGGGATGTCGCCGAAGCGGCGTGTCAGCGCGGCGGCCAGTTTGTCGAGCTGGTAATCGGGGGCGACGAACAGCAGCACTAGCGAGCAGTCGGGCTGCCACAGCTGCTGGTAGAGTTCGTCGGCGACCTGGTCGGGGTCGGCGCTGTAACCATGACCGCGTCGCACCCGGGAAGGCGGATTGAAACCCATTTGTCTCCACTCTGCTTTGTAGTCGTGATGACGTCTCTGCGGACGCTCGCACCTCATCTTGAACCTTCGCTGCGTAAAACGAAAGTCGAATAGCGCGCGCGCGCGCGCCGCGCCATGCTGCAGTGTACCGTCTGCCGGAGTACTGCCATGAGCCTGTCCCGTCTCAGCGTTGCCCTGCTGTTGTCGCTGGGCTCCACCATCGCCGTCGCCGCCGAACCGGTGCCGCTGCCGGACGGCTACCGCCTGCAGCATTACCGCGCCCCGACCCCGGCCAAGCTGCCCGGCGCCACGGTGCTCGACAGCCAGGCCCTGCAGGCGCTGATCGCGATACACCACCCGCTGCTGCTCGACGTCATGGCCGCCAACCGGGTGCCGGACGCCGCAGGCGGCTGCCGCTGGGTGCCGGCCGCGCCGCGCCGCCACCTGCCCGGTAGCGTGTGGCTGCCCAACGTCGGCTACGGCGAGCTCGAACCCGCCATCGAGCAGTATTTCCGCCGCCAGCTGGAGCGGCTGTCCGGCGGCGACCTCGGCCGGCCGCTGGTGTTCTACTGCTTGCGCGACTGCTGGATGTCGTGGAACGCGGCGCGTCGGGCGTTGAGCTACGGCTACCAGGCGGTGTACTGGTATCCGGACGGCAGCGATGGCTGGCAGGAAGCCGGGCTGCCGCTGATCGACGCCGTGCCCGAGCCGCAGTGAAGGTGTTGCCGCGCTTGTCGTCCTGTCCGCGCGGCTGACGCAAGCTCCTTGCGTGCGGGACGACGTCACGGCGAGCATCGCCGCCCCGAGATCGTCACGCGCCGTCGACATGTTGATCTGCTCTCAAGCGCGCTGGCGCGGGCGGTAACCGAGCAGCGCCAGGGTCAGACACACTGCCGTGGCGATTACGGTATGGCTGGCCGCCGCGCTGTCCCACTGGCCGTACAGCGCGAAGCGGATCATCTCCACCGCGTCGGTGAACGGGTTGAAGCGGCACAGCTGGTAGACCCATTCGCTCCCCTCCTGCATCTTCCACAGCGGATACAGCGCCGAGGACAGGAAGAACACCGGAAACACCACGAAATTCATCACCCCGGCAAAGTTCTCGATCTGGCGCACCTGCGACGACACCACCATGCCGGCGGCGCCCAGCATCAGCCCGGTCAGCACCAGCGCCGGCAGCACGCTGAGAAAGCCATTCCATGGCAGGTCCACCCCGGACAACCGCGCGATCAGCAGGAAGGCGTACACCTGCAGCAGCGACACGCACATGCCGGCGAACAGCCTGGCGAACAGCAGGAAGGGTAGCGGCTGCGGGCTGGTCAACAACACGCGCATGCTGCCCATCTCGCGGTCGTACACCATCGACAGCGAGTTCTGCATGCCGTTGAACAGCTGCACCATGCCCACCAGCCCCGGCACGATGTAGACGTCGTAGGTGATGTAGGTCTCGTAGGGCGGGGTGATGGCGATGCCGAGCGCGGCCCTGAAGCCGGCGGCGAACACCATCAGCCAGATCAGTGGGCGCACCAGCGCGCCGAAGAAGCGCGAGCGCTGCTGCAGGAAGCGGCGCAGCTCGCGCACGATGATGGCCCACAGCACGATCCACTTGGTTTTCATGACACCGCTCCGGTACGTAGGTCGAACCAGCCCGCCAGGTCGGCGCAGCCGGCCTCTGCGAGCAGCGGGGCCACCGCGCCGCTGGCGAGCAGGCGGCCGCGGTGCAGTAGCGCGACGTGGTCGTGCTGCGCATCGATTTCGTCGATCAGGTGGGTGGCCCACAACAGCGCCAGCCCCTCGTTGCGCACCAGCCGGTGCAGGTGGCCGATCAGGAACTGGCGCGAGGGCAGGTCGAGACCGACGGTGGGCTCGTCGAGCAGCAGCAGCGCCGGGCGATGCAGCAGGGCGCGCGCGATTTCCACGCGGCGGCGATGGCCGCCGTTGAGGTCGCGTACGCGGTCGCGCCGGCGCGCGGCTAGGTCGAGCCGTTCCAGTTCCTCGCCGATGCGCTGGGCCAGCGCCTTGCCGTGCATGCCGTGCAGCGCGCCGAAGTAGCTCAGGTTCTGTTCGACGGTCAGGTCGAGGTCCAGCGTCGACTGCTGGAACACCACGCCGACGCGCGACAGCGCCGCGGCCTGCAAAGGTTGGCCGAACACCGTGATGCGGCCCGATTTCACCGCCAGCAACCGGGAGAGCAGGCCGAACAGTGTGCTCTTGCCGGCGCCGTTGG
The DNA here is from genome assembly GCF_900177275.1 of Pseudogulbenkiania subflava DSM 22618. Lineage (GTDB taxonomy): Bacteria > Pseudomonadota > Gammaproteobacteria > Burkholderiales > Chromobacteriaceae > Pseudogulbenkiania > Pseudogulbenkiania subflava. The sequence continues at coordinate 36,525 of NZ_FXAG01000016.1, read as the reverse complement.
GGCCCAGCAGGATGCAGCACTGGCCGGCCTCCACCGTCAGGCTGACCTGGTCGAGCGCCAGCCGCTCGCCGTAGCGGTGGCTCAGCGCCTCGATCGCCAGCGCGGCGCTCATGATCCGCTCACCGCCACCCCCCAGGGGTAGCGTCCCACCGGGATCGACTTGATCACCTTGAGCGCGGCGGTGTCGATCACCGAGACGTCGTTGCTGATGCCGTTGGTGACCCACAGCTGCTTCTCGTCGGCCGACAGTTCGGCATGCCACACGCGCCGTCCCACCAGCAGGTACTTCACCGGCTGGAAGGTCTTGGCGTCGATCACCGCCACGTGGTTGGCCGGCCCCAGCGGCACGAAGGCGTAACGGCCGTCGCGGGTGAGGCGGATGCCGACCGGCTGGATGCGGTCCTTGGGAATGCCGGTGATGGCGAAGGAAATGGTCTTGATGCGCTTGCGGCTGGCGACGTCGATCACCGACACCGTGCCGCCCACCTCGGCGCTCACCCACAACAGCTTGCCGTCGGCGGAGAAGCGCGCGTAGCGCGGACGCTGGTCGACCAGCGTGCTGTCCACCAGCTGGCGCGTGCGGGTGTCGATCCAGTGCACCATGTTGGTGGTTTCCGAGGTGTTCACCGCCCAGCGTCCGTCCGGACTCACCGCCATGCCTTCCGGCTCCACCCCGACGTCCACCTGGCCGGTGACGCGGCGGCTCGCCACGTCGATGATGGTCACCACGTTGCTGTTCTCGTTGGCGATGTACAGCGACTTGCCGTCCGGCGCCAGCGCGAACTGCTCCGGGTCCTCGCCCGAGGGCAGGTTGTGGGTGATCTTGCCGCTCGCCAGGTCCATCACCTGCACCGTGTTGTCGTCGCTGGCGCAGATGAACAGCGACTTGCCGTCCTTCGACAAGGTGATGCCGCGCGGGCGCTTGCCCACCGGGATGGTCTTGACCACCGCCAGCGTAGTGCTGTCGATCACCGTTAGCGTGTGGTCCTTCTCGTTGGAGACGTAGACGTTGGCGGCCATGGCCTGCGACGCGGTGAACGAGGCCAGCAGCAGGGCGGCGAGACGGCAAAGAGGGTGTGGCATGGCGGTTCCTTGGGGTGCGGGGCGGCTCAATGGGCCGGGCATTTCACTTCCGGAGCGTCGAAGCCCAGGGTGTCGAGGTCGGTGCGCGGGTGCAGGAAGCCGTCCTGCGGCGACAGGCTCACCAGCGAACGCGGCTGTGCCACCATCATAGGCTGGCGCAGCTCGCCGTTCCACGGCCGGTACGACAGGGTGCGGCCCTTGAAGCCGGCGAGCTGGAAGGCCGGGCCGCGGATGTAGGCGGTGAGTTTGGCGGTCTCGCCGCTGGCGGTGCGGCTGGCCGCCTCGCCGACGCTGCGCACCGCCGCCCAGGCGGCGTAATCGACCGGCTGCATCGGGCGGTGGCTCTGCTGGCGGAAGCGGTTCTGCAGCTGCACCGCGCCCCACTGCTCGGCGGCGGCATGCCAGCCCTCGGCCGTCAGGCCCTGGGTGCCGGCCACCGGGCGCGGCAGCCAGGTGCGGTAAGACAGGTAGTCGCCGAAGTCGCCGCTCTCGTCGGCCACGATCAGCACATCGTAGTCCCCCACCTGGGTGAACACCGGTACCTCGCCCTGCGCGGTGCGGCGCGCGTCGTGGCCGTAGTTCCACGTCTTCTCCGCAACGATGCGTCCGCCGAAGCGCTTGGCGGCGCGCCGCAGCGCGGCGGCGTAGAGCTTGTCCTCCGGGCGCGGCCCGGTCACCAGGAACCACTTGCTCCAGCGCCGCGTGGCCAGGTACTGCGCCAGGGCGTCGGCCTGCATCGCACGGCCGGGCAGGGTGTGCAGCAGGTTGGCGCGGCACTGGCTCTGGCGCAGACGGTCGTCCGGCGCGCCGGCGTTGAACCACAGGTAGCGCGCTGCGGCGGGCTGCGCCATCAGGCGGTCGATGGCGCCGGCGCTGACATTCAGCACCACGAAGCCGGCGCCGCTCTTTTGCACCTTGGCCAGCATGTCGGCGCCGCTGGCGCCGGTCGGCACCGCGATGCGCGAGAGCTCGAAGCGCTGCTGCAGGAATTTGCCGGTGGTGTTGTTGTCGCTGATCGCCAGCTCGGCGCCGGCGCGCCCCAGGTCGTCGGGCACCGGTTCGATGTTGGCCAGCGGATTGGTCGCAACGCGGGCCTCTTCCAGGTAGATGAGGCGGATCGTGGTCTGGGCCGCCGCCGGCAGGGCCAGCAGGCCGGCGGCAAGACAGAACGCAAGGCGGACGGATAGCGCGGGCATGGCGGTTTCTTTTAATGGGTGGGAGGGTTGCTTGCAGATTGGCTTGGCCGTTGCCGGGCGTCCATTCGACTTAAGTCGCATGCCCTGGGGGCGTTTCTGCGACTTAAGTCGAATTGGCTCTCTGCACATGGCTGCCGAGAATTCAGTACGTGCTCACCTTCATTTTGTCGATGCGCTGTCCAAGCCCTCCGCGACCGCCACCGCACGATGCCAGGTGAACGCCCACACTGACCGGAGCCGTATCGATCCGGCACCCACTACAAAATCGGAGAGCCAGATGAGAAACACCAAGCCGACGCGCTCGTGGCGTCTGACCACACTGTCCACCTTGCTGGCTACGGCCGTGCTGGCGCCGCTCGCCACGGCCGCGGTCAGCGACAAGGACATCATCAACAGCAGTAAGGACACCCATAATGTGGTGACTTACGGCATGGGTCCGCAGGCACAGCGCTTCAGCCCGCTCACCCAGATCAACGCCAAGACCGTCAAGAAGCTGGTGCCGGCCTGGAGCTTCTCCTTCGGCGGCGAAAAGCAGCGCGGCCAGGAAGCCCAGCCACTGGTGTATGACGGCGTGATCTACACCACCGCCTCGTATTCCCGCGCCTACGCCGTCGATGCCCGCACCGGCAAGAAACTGTGGGAATACAACGCCCGTCTGCCGGACGGCATCATGCCCTGCTGTGACGTCATCAACCGCGGCATGGCCATCTACGGCGACCTGGTGTACTTCGGCACGCTCGATGCCCGTCTGATCGCGCTCGATCGCCATACCGGCAAAGTAGTATGGACCAAGAAAGTCGGGGAATACAAAGAAGGCTACTCCTACACCGCCGCTCCGATGGTCGTGAAGGGCAAACTGATCACCGGCGTGTCCGGCGGTGAATTCGGTATTGTCGGCAAGGTCGAGGCGCGCGATGCGCTGACTGGCGAGCTGGTGTGGTCGCGTCCGGTGATCGAAGGTCACATGGGCACGCTCAACGGCAAGGAAAGCACCATGACCGGCAAGCTCAATGCGACCTGGGAAGGTGACCAGTGGAAGCAGGGCGGCGGCGCCACCTGGCTGGGCGGTACCTACGATCCGGAAACCGACACCATCTTCATGGGCACCGGCAACCCGGCGCCGTGGAACTCGTGGACACGCAAGGGCGACAACCTCTACACCGCCTCCACCCTGGCGCTCAACCCGGATACCGGCGAGATCAAGTGGCACCTGCAGACCACTCCGCACGACGGCTGGGACTTCGACGGCGTGAACGAATTCATCCCGTTCGACCTGAAGAAGGACGGCAAGGTGATCAAGGCCGGCGCCAAGGCTGACCGCAACGGCTTCTTCTTCGTGGCCGACCGCACCAACGGCGATCTGCTCGGGGCTTATCCGTTCGTGTCCAAGATCACCTGGGCCAAGGGCTTCGACCTGAAGACCAAGCGCCCGATCTACAACGACGAAGGCCGTCCGGCCAATCCGTTCGACCCGGCCACCCAGGGTGCCGACGGCAAGGGCAAGCCGGTGTTCGCCGCGCCGTCCTTCCTCGGCGGCAAGAACTGGATGCCGATGGCCTACAGCCCGAAGACCGAGATGTTCTACGTGCCCAGCAACGAGTGGGGCATGGACATCTGGAACGAGCCCATCACCTACAAGAAGGGCGCGGCCTACCTCGGCGCCGGCTTCACCATCAAGCCGCTCTATGAAGACCACATCGGCGTGCTGCGCGCCATGGACCCCAAGACCGGCAAGATCAAGTGGGAATACAAGAACCCGGCTCCGCTGTGGGGTGGTGTGATGACCACTGCCGGCAACCTGGTGTTCACCGGTACGCCGGAAGGCTTCCTTAAGGCCTTTGACGCGCAAAGCGGCAAGGAACTGTGGAAGTTCCAGACCGGCTCCGGCATCGTCGGCAGCCCGGTGACCTGGGAAATGGACGGCCAGCAGTACGTCGCCGTCGTCTCCGGCTGGGGGGGCGCGGTACCGCTGTGGGGTGGCGAAGTAGCCAAGAAGATCAACACCATCACCCAGGGCGGCAGCCTGTGGGTATTCAAGCTGAGCCAGTAATCGAGTAGTCGCCGGCGGCACGCCCTGGCATGCCGCCGGCAGGAGAGAATCATGTTGAAAGCATTGCATATCGTCGTGGCGGGCCTGGTCCTGTTGCCCGCTCTGGCTTCGGCCGAGCCCTCCGCTGGGGAATCGCTGGCCAAGAAGAGTGGCTGCTTCGCCTGTCACAGCGTCCAGCGAAAAGTGATCGGTCCTGCTTACAAGGACGTGGCCGAGCGTTATGATGGGGAGAAGGGCGCAGTCGACAAGCTGGTCCTCAAGGTCAAGGAAGGGGGCAGCGGTGTCTGGGGCAGTGCCGGCATGCCGCCGCAAGCCCAAGTCAAAGACGAGGATATCCATCGCATCGTCGAATGGGTCCTGAGTCTGAAATGATTCCGAGCCGGCTGGGCATCACGCCCCGCCGGTTTGTTTTCGAGCCCGTCGTCACGCCGCGCGCTGCCCCCGCGCGGTAGGCCGAGGGCTCCGGGAGCCGTTCAAGATGGAAGCCACGGTGTTGATTGCGGACGACCATCCGCTGTTTCGCGAGGCCATGCGACTGGTGGTGTCTTCCGCGTTGGGCGAGGGCAGCGAGATCGTCGAGTGCGAGTCGCTGGACGCAGCACTCGACGCGGTGCGCCGCAACCCCAACATCGAGCTGGCGATGATCGACATCAACATGCCGGGTATGGACGGTCTGGCCGGGCTCGCCCGGCTGCGCCAGCAGGCGCCGACGCTGCCGGTGATCGTGGTCTCGGCCGACGAGCGCCACAGCACCGTGGAGGCGGCGATGTCGGTGGGCGCCTCCGGCTTCATCCCCAAGTCCTTCTCGCGCGACAGCATGACCGAGGCGGTGAACGCGGTGTTGGGCGGCGACATCTACCTGCCGCCGTCGCTGGCCGACCGCGACACCGGGGTGCCTGGCAGCAGTCCCGAACAGCTGCAGGACCTGGCCAGCCGTCTCGCCCTGCTCACCAAGCAGGAGCGCTGCGTGCTCGACTACATCGTCGGCGGCAAGTCGAACAAGGTGGTGGCGATCGAACTCAACATCGCCGAGAGCACCGTCAAGGCCCACGTCTCGGCCATCCTGCGCAAGCTCAAGGTCTCCAGCCGCACCCAGGCGGTGATCAAGGTCGGCGCCTTGCTGCGCATGTGATGCGGCGCGCCGGCACCGTTCTGGCTGGCGTCATTCCCTTGAAACCCGTTCCCGATCTCGCTGCGCATCCTTGATCGGGGCTCATGTGCCCTGTGTGGGAATCTTTCGCTGGGCACATCAACGATGTGCATGCAGAGATTCGCTCCGCGAGCGGGACCCCTCATGTACTCTCCAGTTCATGAGGGTTCCTGCGTTGCTCTTCACCCCGCTGAGGGCTGTTCGAGACAGATCGTGAACAGGCTCTTAGAGCGACTTTTCGAAATGCGCCACCAGGCTCTTCAGTGCCTTGGTGGTGTCAAACAGCTTGCCCACCGCGTCCGCCGCCTGTTCCACGCTGTGCGCGTTGCTTTCGGTGATGGCGCTGACTTTCTCCATGTTGTGCGCCACCTCGTTGGAAGCCTGCGACTGCTGGTTCAGCATCGCCGCGATGTCGCGGGCGCTGTCGGCGACCCCGAGGCTGGCCTGCTCGATCTGGCCCAGGCTGGCCGAGGTCTCGCCGATCAGTGCGCTGGCCTGGCCGGTGACCTGGCTGGCGCTATCGATCGAGGACAGCGCACCGTGGGCGTGCAGTTGCACCTGACTGATCGAGGCGCTGATCTCGGCGGTGCTGTTGCTGGTGCGTTCGGCCAACTTTCTGACTTCGTCCGCCACCACGGCGAAGCCGCGTCCCTGCTCGCCGGCGCGTGCCGCCTCGATCGCCGCGTTGAGCGCCAGCATGTTGGTCTGGTCGGCGACGTCCCGGATCAGCTCGGTGACCGAGCCGATGCGCGCCACGGCCGTGTGCAGGGTGGCGATGGTGTCGCGTGCCTGGGCGATGACGCCGCGCAGGTCGTCGGTGCGTTGCAGCGAGTGCTGCATGCGCTGGTTGCCCGCCTGGACCAACTGGCGCGCGGTGGCGGCGTGTTCGGAGCCGAGGCGGGTGGAATCGGCGATCTCGTTGACCGAGACAGTGAGCTGCTCTAGCGCGGCGGCCACCTGGGCGATGTCGTTGCTCTCGTCCTTGGCGCGCGCGCGTAGCGTCTCGGCCTGCTCGCCGATGCGCTGGGCGTCCTGGCCGATGCGCTCGGTGGCCGACACCACGTCGGCGAGGATGGCGCGCAGGTTGATGCGGGTGGTCTCCAGGCGCTGCAGCAGCATGGCGCACTCGCGCGGCCCCTGCTCGGCGATCGGGGTCTTGAAGTTGCCTTCACCGAAATCGGTCAGTGCCGCGTCGGCGCGCCGCAGCGTGGCGCGCACCCGTTGCTGCAGCAGCAGCGTTGCCGTGCCGCTGGCCAACAGCACCAGCAACAGCCCTCCCTCGCGCAGCAGGGGCGAGGCAGGCCAAGCGCTGGCCGCTCCCAGCAGCAGCGTCGTGGCGAGGATCGCTAACTGCCATGTCAGCCAGGAGGTGTGGTGCTGGCGCCGGGTGGCCGGAAAGGTGGCGTGGCCGGCGTTGATCTCGCGGTACAGCCGCTCGGCTTCGCTCACCTTGTCGCGCGCCGGGGCCGCGCGCACCGACATGTAGCCGACGTGCCGGCCGTGCTCGGTGAGCGGCGTGACGTAGGCGTCGACCCAGTAGAAGCCGCCGCCCTTGGCGCGGTTCTTCACCAGGCCCTGCCAGGGATGGCCGTCCTTGATGGTGTCCCACAGGTCCTGGAACGCCGCCGGCGGCATGTCGGGGTGGCGCACCACGTTGTGCGGCTGGCCGATCAGTTCCGCCTCGGCAAAACCGCTGATCTCGACGAAGGCGGGATTGGCGTAGGTGATGCGGCCCTTGAGATCGGTCTTGGTGACGATCGGCCGGCGCGGGTCGAGAAACAACTCCTGCTCGGTGACGGGAAGGTTCTGGCGCATGCTGCCCCCTTGGATGGAAGGAATGGCTGCCGGAGGCCCGGCACCATGGCAAATGAGTTATTCTTATGGCATTGCATGGGTGCTTCTAACATCTGTTCTAGCTGAAGTTATCCATACTGCAAGCAGTGTTTTGGCGCGCCGGACGACGCTCGGCCAGGCGGCATGAACTCGCCGCCCCCGCCGCGGGTCTACCCTCCCTCCTGCTCATGGCGCCTCGGGACGGTTACAATCGGGGGCGACGTGTTCCCTTTATTACGAGCCGCCCGCGCCGATTGCGGTGGCGGGTGGCCGGCATTCAATCGAGTCGCAAGCGTGATTTCCAGAAAACTCAGTCTGTTGTTGCCGGTACTGCTGCTGGCGGCGTGCGCCGTGGCGCCGCGCCCGGCGGATACCTCGGTTCGTTTCGAAACCGCCAGCGTGGCCGAACTGCCGCAGTGGCAGCAGCAAGCCGCGGGCGAGTCGCTGACGGCGCTGCAGCAAAGCTGCAAAGCGGTGGCGAAAAAGCCGGAATGGAGCGGCGTGTGCCGCACCGCCGCCGCCGTCCCGGCCAACGACGCCGCCGCGGTACGCCGTTTCTTCGAGACCCAATTCCAGGCCTGGAAGCTGCGCGACGGCGAGCGCGACAGCGGGCTCATCACCGGCTACTACGAGCCGTTGCTCAACGGCAGCCGCGTCAAGACGGCGCGCACCCCGTATCCGCTGTACGGCGTGCCGGCCGATCTCTTGACGCTGGACGTGCCGCCCGCCGAGCGCGCCAAGAGCGTGCTGGTGGCGCGGCGCGGGTCGGGCAACAAGCTGACGCTGCGTGCCGGCGCGACCGTGGCCGGTCCTGGCGAGGTGGAAGTGCGGCCGGCCGACTTCCCCAGCGACGGCCGTACCAACAAGCTGCGCGGCCGGCTCGTGGGCCAGCGCCTGCGGCCCTACTACACCCGCGCCGAGATCGAGCAGGGCCAGGGCGTCGGCAGCGCGCCGGTGCTGGCCTGGGTGGAAAACCCGGTCGAGCTGTTCTTCCTGCAGGTCCAGGGTTCGGGCCGCATCCAGCTCGAGGACGGCAGCTTCCTGCGCGTCGGCTACGCCGAGCAGAACGGCTACGCCTACCAGTCGATCGGCCGCTGGCTGGTGGATCGCGGCGAGCTGACCCTGGCCGACGCCTCGATGCAGGGCATCCAGGACTGGATCAAGGCGCATCCGGGGCGCCAGCAGGAGCTGTTCAACGTCAACCCGAGCTACGTGTTCTTCAAGCCGCTGGCGCACGCCGAGGGCGGGCCGCTCGGCACACTGGGCGTGCCGCTCACCGACGGCTACAGCATCGCCGTCGACCCGCGCTACATCCCGCTCGGCGCCCCGGTCTACCTGTCCACCACCTGGCCGCTGTCGAACCAGCCGCTGGTGCGGCTGGTGCACGCGCAGGACACCGGCGGGGCGATCCGCGGGCCGATTCGCGCCGACTTCTTCTGGGGCTTCGGCACCGAGGCCGGCATGTACGCCGGGCGCATGAAACAGCCGGGCAGCCTGTGGATCCTGCTGCCCAAGGGCATGAAGCCGAGCCAGGCCATTTGATCCGGACCCGACCATGAAACCAACCCCGTTCCTCCTCATCCTGTCGTTGCTGGTGCTGACCGCCTGCAACGAGTCCTCGTCATCCGCCGCCAAGGAGGAGGGGACCAAGGCGCCGCCGGCACGCGAGCTGGCCGCAGGGGACGTGCTGGTCGCCAAGGTGGCACCGCTGGCCGACACCCTGGCCTTTACCGGTACCCTCAACGCGCTCGACAGCAGCACCGTCGCCGCCGAGGTCGAGGCGGTGGTACGCGAGGTGGCGGTGCGCGAGGGCGAACGGGTGCGGCGCGGCCAGTTGCTGGCGCGGCTCGACAACGAGACCCTGGCGCAGAGCGTGGCCGAGCAGGAGGCGCAGCTTGCCAACAGCCGGGCACGGCTGGGCTTGGCGCGCGTCAAGCGCGACAAGCAGCGCGAGCTGTACGACCGGGGCTTCATCTCGCGCCTGGCGTTCGAGGAAGTGGAGAGCGATTTCCAGGTGCGGGTCGGCGAGCTGAAAGCCCAGGAAGCGCAGCTGGCGCGCGCGCGCAAATCGCTGGGCGATACCCGCCTCAGCGCGCCGATCGACGGCGTGGTGTACCAGCGCGCCATCAACCCGGGCGAGCTGGCGCAGCGCAATACGCCGCTGTTCCGCATTGCCGACCTGTCGGTGCTGGAACTGGCGGCCAGCGTGCCGGCGCGGCTGGTCGGCAAGCTGCACGTCGGCCAGCATGCCCGTTTCAGCGTCGAAGGGTTGGCCGAAGAATTCGATGCCGAGCTGGTGCGGCTCAACCCGGTCGCGGCGGGCGGCACGCGCAGCTTCACCGTCTACCTGCGTGTGGCCAACCGCGACGGCCGGCTCAGCGCCGGCCAGTTCGCCAAGGGCGGCATCGTGCTCAACGAGGTCGCCGATGCGGTCAGCCTGCCGCTCGCGGCGCTGCACGACCCGGGCAGCAAACCGTGGGTGTTGCTGGTGGAGCACGGCCGGATCGTCAAGCGTCCGGTCAGTGTGCGCTTGCTGGCCGAGGGCGCCGGGCGCGCCGCCGTCGGCGGCGTCAAGCCGGGCGAGACGCTGTTGGCCGCCAACCTGCTGGGCGTCAACCCGGGCGATGCGGTGACGCTCGCCGGCGCACGTTGAGGACGCCGCCATGTGGTTGACCCGCGTCAGTATCCGCAACCCCTACTTTGCCACGGTGCTGATGCTGGCACTGTTGGTCTTGGGTCTGTTCGCCGCCTGGCGTCTGCCGGTGGAGGAGTTTCCCGACATCCGCTTCCCGGTGGCGGTGGTCAGCACGACCTACAGCGGCGCCTCCCCCGAAGTGGTGGAGAGCGAGGTGAGCCGGCCGCTGGAAGAGGCGATCAACACCATCAGCGGCATCAAGCACATCCGTTCCTATTCCTTCGAGGGCAGCTCCACCATCGTGGTCGAGTTCGAGCTCTCCACCGATCCCAATGTCGCGGTGCAGGACGTGCGCGACCGCGTCGGCTCGGTGCAGGGGCGCTTCCGGCGCGAAATCTCCACCCCCACGGTGTCGCAGTTCAACCCCAATGACCAGCCCTTGCTGTCGATTACGCTGAGTTCGCCCGAGGTCAGCCCGCGCACCCTGACCACCTGGGTCGACAACGTGCTGAAGAAGCGGCTGCAGACCGTGTCCGGTGTTGGCGAGGCCAAGCTGGTCGGCGGGGCCAAGCGCGAACTGCGCATCGACCTTGACCCCTACCGGCTCGAGGCGGCCGGGCTGTCGCTGCCCGACGTGGCGGCGGTGTTGCGCCAGGCCAACCAGGACTACCCGGCCGGCGACGTCGGCACCAGCAGCCGCGAGCTGTCGGTGCGCGTGGCCGGCAAGCTCAAGTCGCCGGCCGACTTCGCCGCGCTGCCGCTGGCCTGGCAGAACGGCAACCCGGTGCGGCTCGCCGACGTGGCCGAGGTCAGCGATGCCGAGGCCGAACCCTCCAGCGTGTCGCTGATCGATGGCAAGCCCGCGGTCGGGCTGGAGATCCGCGCTGCGCGCGGCGCCAACGTGGTCGAGGTGGCAGACGGCGTGAAGCGGGTCATCGCCGCCGAGCGCGGCCAGATGCCGCCGGGCACGGTGGTCACCTACACCTACGACAAGTCGCAGGACGTCAAGAACTCGCTGGCCGACGTGCGCGCCACGCTGATCGAGGGCGCGGTGCTGACGGTGCTGATCGTGTTCTTGTTCCTCGGCAGCTGGCGCAGCACGGTGATCACCGGGCTGACCCTGCCGGTGTCGCTGATCGGCACGCTGTTTGCGGTGCAGGCGCTGGGCTTCACCCTCAACCTGATGACGCTGATGGCGCTGTCGCTGTCGATCGGGCTGTTGATCGACGACGCCATCGTGGTGCGCGAGAACATCGTGCGCCACGCCAACATGGGCAAGGGCCATTTCCAGGCGGCCTTGCAGGGCACCGAGGAGATCGGCCTGGCGGTGTTCGCCACCACGCTGACGGTGGTGGCGGTGTTCCTGCCGGTCGGCTTCATGGGCGGCATCATCGGCAAGTTCTTCCACGAATTCGGCCTCACCGTGACCGTGGCGGTGCTGATCTCGATGCTGGTCAGTTTCACCCTCGACCCGATGCTGTCCTCGATCTGGCATGACCCGCACCACCACGGCGACCGCCACAAGGGCCCGCTCGGGCGCCTGCTCGACGGATTCGAAAACTCGCTCGACAGGTTGGCCGAAGGCTACGTCGGGGTGATCCGCTGGGCGCTGGGCCACCGCAAGACGGTGCTGGCGGCGGCGCTGGCGCTGACCGCCGGCAGCTTCGCGCTGGTGCCGGTGATCGGCGGCGAATTCCTGCCGCGCGAGGACAAGGGCGAGTTTGCGCTGAGCTTCAAGACCGCCCCCGGCTCCTCGCTGGCCTACACCGAAGGCAAGGCGCGCGAGCTGGAGCGTGCGCTGCGCCGCCTGCCCGAGGTGAGGTCGGTCAACATCATCGTCGGCGGCGGCCGCTTCGGTGCCAGCAAGAACGAGGGGCGCCTCATCGTCAACGTCGGCAACAAGAAGCAGCGGCAGCGCGGCCTGTTCGCGCTGATGGACGCGGCGCGGCGCGAGAGCGGCCGGCTGGCCGGTGTGCAGATCCTGTCGATCGAAGAGCTGGGCAAGAAGGGCGGTGGCGGCAAGCCGGTCAACATCGGCCTCCGGGGCAGCGACCTTGCCCAGCTCGAACAGGCCGCGGCCGATCTGCAACGCCGGCTCGTCGCCATTCCCGGCGTCAGCGACATCGAGTCCAGCCTGAGCGAGGCCGACCCGGCGCTCAACGTCGAAGTGCGGCGCGACGCCGCCGCCAGCCTCGGCATCGATCTCGCCGCGGTGGGCGAGAGCCTGTCCACGCTGCTGGCCGGCAATGTCGTCACCACCTGGGAGGCGCCGGACGGCGAGAATTACGACGTGCGCCTGCAGGTGCCCAAGGAGCAGCGCCGCGAGGGCCTGCTCGACGTGCTGACCGTGGCCGGCCCCAGCGATGCCCAGGGCCACAAGCCGATGGTGCCGCTCTCCACCGTCTCCGCCACCCGGAACGCCGAGAGCCCGCGCCAGATCGACCGCGTCGACCTGCTGCGCGAGGTGACGCTGACCGCCAACGTGTCCGGCCGCGATACCGGCTCGGTATTCGCCGACATCGGCAAGCTCACGGCGTCGCTCACGCTGCCGCCGGGGGTGACGCTGGCGCAACAGGGCGAGCGCCAGGACATGCAGGAGTCGCTGAGCTTCGCCGTGCAGGCGCTGGCGATGGGGGTGATCTTCATCTACATGATCCTGGTGGCGCAGTTCCGCAGCTTCACCCTGCCGCTGTCGATCATGGTGGCGCTGCCGCTGGCTTTCGTCGGCGTGTTCCTGGGCCTGCTCGCATTCGGCTCCACGCTCAACATGTTCTCGGTGATCGGCATCGTCATGCTGATGGGGCTCGCCGCCAAGAACGGCATCCTGCTGGTCGACTTCATCAACCAGTCGCGCCGCGAGGGCATGACACGCGAGGACGCCATCGTCGAGGCCGGACGGGTACGACTGCGGCCGATCATGATGACCAGCCTGGCGATGATCTGCGGCATGCTGCCCCTGGCGCTGGGGGCGGGCGAAGGCTCCGAATCGCGCGCGCCGATGGCGCACGCCATCATCGGCGGCATGGTGACCTCGACGCTGCTGACGCTGCTGGTGCTGCCGGTGGTGTACACCTACCTCGACGGCCTGCGCGAGCGGGTGCGGCGGATGTGGGGTGGCAAGCGTGGCGGAGAGGTGGGGCGGGTGTCGTAGTGGCATCGGCAGTCCGCCGCCGAGCGGTCTGAATGAAAACAGCGCCACGGTTTTGCCGTGGCGCTGTCGTTTTCTGTGGCCTCAATCAATGTTGCTGGCGAGTGTGTGGGGGGCGGTATCACTTGGCCTCCTCGCCTGGGTTGTTGCTTGCCTGGGGTGGCAGAGGTGTGGGGCTTGCCGGTCCCGCCCGGCAGGCGGGTCGAGGGGCTTGTCTCGCCAAGCCCCTCGACGCTCCCAAGGCGAGCCCACCGCCGCTTGTCTCCGTCTGGCTGGAGGATGGCGAGGTGCGGCGGAAACTAGCCGGTCGCTAACGTCGCCCGGCGTCGAACAGCCCGCCGCTTAAGACCTCGCCATCCCCCATCCAGTCGGCGCGGCAGAAGGGCGGGTGGGGCGCGTCGGTCATGTCTTAGTTTTGGGGATAACAGGCAAAGGAGGAAACGTGGGTGCTCTCGGCTGTGTGGGCCGAAGGCAGTTATCCACAACTGCTTAGCCTGCCTCGTCGGCTTTTGCTTTGGGTTTGCCTTTTCACCAATCCAAATCAACCCAGTTAATTCGTCAGTAGCGGGCCCCCCTTTTGTCGTGCCGCTGGGTGGGCATGGCAAGGTTTTAAGCGGCTGGCTGTTCGACGCCGGGCGACGTTAGCGCCCGGCTAGTTCCAGCCGCGCCTTGCCATGGCCGGGCCCCGGCGGGAAGCCGAAGGCCTGACTGAGCGAGGCAAGCGAAGCGTCGCGAAGGAATAGCGGTGGGGGTCGCCTTTGGGGGTGAAGGGGGAGTTTGGCGACGCAAACTCCCCCTTCCCGTCCGCCGGGCGGAACCGGCCCCCGCACACTCGCCAGCTTCTCCCGGAGTCAAAACATGACCGATGCGACCAATCCGCCCGTCCGCCGGGCGGAACCGGCACCCTGCACACTCGCCAGCAGTATCGGAAGAAACAACCGGATCATTGCAGGCTCTGCCTCCCAGCCTGGCAGAACCAGCCCCACCCATTATGGCAACAACTGGGTCACCTCCGTGATTCGGAGGCTATACCTAGACATACCCCCATCCCACAGGACGACCCCCATGCGCCCCCAGATTTTCGTCAACCTGCCGGTGAGCGACCTCACCAACTCCATCGCCTTTTTCACCAACCTCGGCTTCAGTTTCAATCCCCAATTCACCGACGAGACCGCCACCTGCATGATCGTCTCCGACGACATCTTCGTCATGCTGCTGACCGAAGCCAAATTCAAAACCTTCACGCCCAATGAAATCTGCAACGCCAAAAAGTACACCGAAGTGCTGGTGTGCCTGTCGGTCGAAAGTCGCGAGCGGGTCGACGAACTGGTGCGCAAGGCCGTCGACGCCGGCGGCTCGACGTACAGCGAACCACAGGACTACGGCTTCATGTACGGCCACGGCTTCCAGGACCTCGACGGTCACATCTGGGAACTGGTCCACATGGTGCCGGGGGCCGAAAACGAAGGCTGATCGAGCCAAGTGAGGAGGCCAGGCAATTCGTGAGCGAAGCCTGGCCGATGGCAGGGAGAGGGCAGAGGACGGGAGGATTGAACCATCCGTCTGAGCCAGGGACGTGTATGTAAATACGTTTGGTTATTAAAAAACAAATTTTTATTATTTTTAGTGCTATTGATGGCTGTTGTATAGTCGGCCCATACCATTCATCCAGGGCCTGCACCATGCGCGCCGACTACGCCGATTTCGACTTCATTATCCAGCCCGGCTGGAACAACTCCGCCCCCGAGCACTGGCAGAGCCACTGGCAGCAATTGCTCGGCGCACGCCGCGTCGACAATCACGAGTGGAACACGCCCCGGCTCGAAGATTGGCTCGATGGGCTCGACCGTGCCGTCGAGGCGAGCCGCCGCCCGGTGGTGGTGGTCGCGCACAGTCTCGGCTGCGTCACCGTCGCCCACTACGCCCGGCGCCATCCGCACAAGCTGGCCGGCGCACTGCTGGTGGCGCCGGCGGACGTCGAGCGCGCCAGCGCCCCGGCTGCGCTGCAGCCCTTTGCCCCGCTGCCGGCGGAGGCTTTGCCGTTCCCCGCGCGCATCGTCGCCAGCGATACCGATCCGTTCTGCCGGCCGCTACGCTCGGCCCGCATCGCCAGCCTGTGGCAGGCGCCGCTGACGTGGCTGGTCGATGGTGGTCATATCAACGTGGCGTCCGGCCACCACCAGTGGGAAGAAGGGCTGGCCCAGCTCGACGCCTTGCTGGACGCCGTGAGTGCCGGGCGGGACGGGGCTCGGCGGCAGGCCTGAGCCTGGAGGGCTGCCAATAACGGCACGGACGGTGCCGTCTGGCCGCCGCCCTCGTGGCGGGCAGGCCGCTTCACTCCGCCAGCGCCACCACCACGCGCTTGTTGCGCGCGCCCTTGCTCTCGATCTTCTTGATCACGACCGGGCCGATCTCGCCGGTACGCGCCACGTGAGTGCCGCCGCAGGGCTGCAGGTCGACGCCGTCGACCTCGATCAGGCGGATTTCCGGCAGCTCCAAGGGCGGCGTGACCGACATGGTCTTGATCAGCTCCGGCTGCGCCTTGAGCGCCTCGCCCGAGGTCATCATCACCTTCACCGCGCGGTCCTCGGCGATCAATCGGTTCAGTTCGCGCTCGATCTCGTCACGATCCAGCACCATGCCTTCCGGCAGGTCGAAGTCGAGCCGGCCCGATTCGGTGGTCAGGTTGCCGCCGGTGACGCCGGCCTTGATCACCACCGACAGCAGGTGCAGGCAGGTGTGCACGCGCATGTGGCGGTGGCGCCGTGCCCAGTCCAGCTCCAGCGTCACCGGGGTGCCTCCGGCCAACCTTGGGGCATCGGCCGCCACCAGGTGCACGATGTCGCGCGTAGCCTTGTCGCGGCGGGTATCCAGCACCGCCAGTGCCACGCCGTCGGCGCTGCGCAGGGTGGCGCAGTCACCCGGCTGGCCGCCGCCGAGCGGGTAGCACAGCGTCTCTTCCAGCACCACGCCCTGTTCGTCGTGGCGGCGTACCCGGGTCTCCAGCCGGGTCTGGTAAGGGTCGCGGTAGAAGGCTTCCTGCATGATCTCTCCTGTGTGTCCTGTCGGGATGTTGCCACTCGCCAAAGCGTGAGGAACGCGTTTTCAAGAAGAGTGGGGACGGTGTCGTCGCTTGGCAAGGCACAATCGCCGCCGTTTCCCGCCATACAGTTCAGAACCCGTTCACGATCGTGCTGCGCCTCCCTGATCGGGGCTCCTGTGCTCAGCGTGCGAATCCATCGCCCAGCGATAGGAAATCCCCATGTATTCCAATCCATTCCGCTTCCTGCGCTGCTCTTCATCTCGCGGAGGGTTGCTCGCGACAAATCGTGAAGAGGCTCTCAGATCAGCCCGTCCAGCCAGCGCAGCAGCTGCCACGCCGCCATGCCAAGCAGCAATACCCCGGCCAGCAGGCTGATCAACCGCCGCTGCGGTGTGCCGAGCCGCTGCCCGAGCCGCCCCGTGACCAGCGCCAGCAGCCCCCACCACAGTGCCGATCCGGTAAAGACCCCGGCGATCATGCTCCAGGCGTCCGCTGCCGACAGCGCGCTGCGGCTTGCCGCCAGCGCCGCGAACACCCCGCTGAAGGCGACGATGGTCATCGGGTTGGCGAGCGTCAGCGCGAAGGTGGAGAGAAACAGCCGCGGCAGCCGCCCTCCCGGCAGCGCGGCGGCGCTGGTGGCGGCCGCTCCGCTTTGCAAGGTGCGCCAGCCGAGCCAGCCCAGAAACACCGCGCCGGGCAGGCTCAGCCACTGCTGCAGACCGTCCAGATAAGCCGACAGCACGGCGAGGCCGAAGGCGCCCAGCGCGCCATATAGCCCGTCGGCGCAGGCCGCGCCCAGCCCGCTGACGAAGCCCGCCAGCCGGCCGTGCTGCAAGGTGCGCTGGATGCACAGCAGGCCGATCGGCCCCACCGGGGCGGCAATCGCCAGCCCCATCAGCACCGCCTTGGCACCCAAGCCCCAACTGCTCTCCATGCCTGTCTCCTCCCGGGTTTCCGATACGCCTCAGTGTGCCCGCGGCAGCGCCGCGCTAACATGGCGAAACACAGGAAGTTAGCAATGGCCGCCTGAAAATATAAGGCTAAAATGAAAAGGGGGAGAAAATCGTCATGGAACTGGACCGGAAAAACTGGGCCATTCTCGAGGCCCTGCAGCAGGATGCCCGACTCACCCTGACCGAGCTGGCGCGCCGCGTGGCGCTGTCGGTGCCGGCGGTCACCGAACGCGTCAAGCGCCTGGAAGAAGCCGGCGTGATCACCGGCTACCACGCCGACGTGGCGCCGCAGCAGGTTGGTTACGGCCTCTCCGCGCTGATCGGCATCAACTGCGCCCAACCCTACAAGAACCGCCTGCTCGACACGCTGCGCGCCGCGCCGGAGGTGCTGGAATGCTGCCACGTCACCGGCAGCGACTCCTACATCATCAAGGTCGTAACGCGCGACACCCGCCACCTCGAGGCCTTCATCGGCCGTATCAACCACTTCGGCGAGACGCGCACCTCGATCGTGCTGTCGGTGCCGATCCCGCCGCGCGCGATCCAGCCCTGCGTACCGGATGGAACGTGAGCCAGGCGGCGGCGCGTCACGGGCATGGCGCCAACACGATGATGGCCAGGCCGGCGGGTCTCACCAGCGCGGATGGCGGTGCCAGGGGAAGCCCGGCCAGAAATCGTCGCGGTAATCCAGCCGGTACTCCAGGTAGGCCGGGTAGTAGCGCTTGAGGAAGGGGGCTTCCAAGTCCGCCGGGCAGACGTTCTCGTAGCGCTCGCCGCGGCGGCCGACGCGCTCGCCATTGTCCGGCGTGCAGTACTCGCGCAAGCCTTGCTCGCGTGCCGCCAGATAGGCCTGGCGGTCGATGCCGAGGCCGAAGCGGGCGCAGGCCTCGACGTGCTTGTCCAGCCGCCACAGCCCGTAGCCCTGGCGGCCGTCTTCCAGACCGAGCCGGGCGGCGGGCTTGCTGCGGCACTCCTGCTCGTTGAGCGTGGCGCAACCGGCGAGCAGGACCGTCAGCGCAAGCAACAGGAAACGGGGCATCGCTTTCTCCAGAATCCGGAAGCCGTGGAGGCTCAGCGTCGCGCGGCGGCGACCCGCGCGGCGACCAGCTCGAGCGCCGGGTCGTTGGCACCGTGCGGCAGGATCACGTCGGCAAAGCGCCGGGTGGGCTCGACGAACTGCTGGTGCATCGGCCGCACCGTGGCCAGGTACTGTGCGACGACTTGCTGCAGGGTTCGACCGCGCTCGGCGATGTCACGTTCCAGGCGGCGGATGAAACGGATGTCGCCGTCGGTATCGACGAATAGCTTGAGCGCCATGCGCTCGCGTAGTGCAGCATCGTGCAAGGCCAGGATGCCCTCCAGCACGATCACCGGCGCCGCGGCGACGGTCTGGCTGTGGTCGGCGCGGCGATGGGTGGCGAAATCGTAGTGCGGCATGGCGACCGGGCGGCCTTGGTCCAGCGCGGCGAGATGCTCGCGCAGCAGCGCCCAGTCGAACGCGTCAGGATGGTCGTAGTTAGTCTGGCTGCGCTGCGCTGCCGATAGCTGCGGCTGGTCGCGGTAGTAGTTGTCCTGCACCAGCAGCGCCACGTGCTCGGGACCGATGGCCTCGACCAGGCGGCGCGTCACGGTGCTCTTGCCGCTGCCGCTGCCGCCGGCAATGCCGATGATGAAAGGGGGGGGAGGTAGGGCTGGGCTCATGGCGCGCGTTCCGTCAGGCAAACACGCGCCATTCTAGAGCCTGCGAGGCGTCCGGTCACGGCCGGGTACCGCTGGCGTCGAGGTCCCGGGGACGGCGCATGGGCGGGTCAGACGAGCGGTGTTCCCACTTCCGCTTCGGCGTCGTCGTACCATTGCTGCATCGCCGGCAGCTCCAGGATATGGTCGGCGTAGGCTTGGGAGCGCGGCGGCAGCTCCACGTCGTAGCTGACGAAGCGCGCCACCACCGGCGCGTACATGGCGTCGGCAATAGTGAAATGGCCGAACAGGAACGGCCCGTTGTCCTGGTGATGGTGCAGCAGCTCCTCCCACATTTCGACGATACGGCGGATGTCGGCCGCCGCCGCCTCGGGCACGGCGAAACCGCTGTGGCGCGAGACGATATCCATCGGCAGGTGCTGGCGCAGCGCGGCGAAGCCGGAGTGCATCTCGGCGGCGACCGAGCGGGCCAGCGCGCGTTCGGCCATGTCCTCCGGCCACAGACGAGCTGCCGGAAAGCATTCGGCCAGGTATTCGCAGATCGCCAGCGAATCCCACACCCTGATCTTGCTGTCCAGCAGCACCGGTACCTTGCCGGCCGGGTTGGCGGCCAGGATGCGGCTCTGGGTATCGGGCTGAAACAAGGGAATCAGCTGTTCGTTGAACGGCTCGTCCAGCATCTTCAGCACCAGCCAGGGGCGCAGCGACCAGGACGAGGAATTCTTGTTGCCGATGACCAGGGTGAACATGGGGTTCTCTTTCATGACGGGAGCACTCCTCATTGTGGAAACAAAAACGCCCAGCGGCAAGGCAGGGCGTTCCGGGAGTTAAAGCTTGTGCAAGAAATCGTCGTGAGCGCCCCCAGGCCGGTTCGAGAAGCACAGCCGTACAAATGGTACGGCGAGCATCGCAGGAACGGGATCGGGGCGCGCAGCAGATTTATTCACAAGCTCTCAGGCCACTTCGTCGATCCAGGCTTGCTGGATCGCTTCCAGCACCTTCTCGCCGCCGCGTTGGTGGTCGTCGTCGAATTCAGGCAGCTCCACCACCCAGTTGTGCAGGTCGGTGAAGCGGATCGCGGTCGGGTCGACTTCCGGGTGGGTGTCGGCCAGTTCGATGGCGATGTCGTGGATGTCGGTCCATTTCATGGTTCGGCTCTCCTCAGAGCTTGTAAAAGAAATCGTAGCGAGCGCCCCTCAGCGGGGTGAAGAGCAGCACAGAAACCGGAATGTACAAGTAGTACATGAGGATTTCGCGCAGCGCATGAGCCCCGATCAGGGACGCGCAGCAGATTTATTCACAAGCTCTCAGTGGTTCTCGCGGGCGAGGTTGATGGTATAGCGCGGAATCTCCACCACCAGGTCCTCGTCGCTGACGATGGCCTGGCACGACAGGCGCGAGTTGGCTTCCAGCCCCCACGCCTTGTCCAGCATGTCTTCTTCCAGCTCGTCGGCCTCGTTCAGCGACCCCATGCCCTCGCGCACCACCACGTGGCAGGTGGTGCAGGCACAGGACATTTCGCAGGCGTGCTCGATTTCGATGTGGTTTTCGAGCAGCACGTCGCAGATGCTCTTGCCGCTCTCGGCATCCTCGATCACGGCGCCTTCCGGGCACAGTTCGACGTGGGGCAGCACGATGATTCTTGGCATGGGTGATCCTTACAATTCGGCGATGTTGTGACCCTTGAGCGCGCGCTGCACGTTGCGGTCCATGCGGCGGGCGGCAAAGGTTTCGGTGAGACGGTTGAGCTGGTGGGCGGCTTCGTTGATCGCCACGGTGCGGTTGCCGGCGATGGCGTCGGCCACCGCGCCGAGGCCGGCCTCGATGGCGGCCAGCTCGTCGGCGCTGAGCAGGTCGCCGTCGGCGGCGATGGCGGCGCGGGTGGCGTCGGCCAGGCTTTCGGCGTCGACGATGGCCTCACGCAGCTTGCGCGCCTCGATGTCGTCCTGCACGTGCGCCAGTGAGTCGGTCAGCATGCGCGTGATCTCCTCGTCGGACAGGCCGTAGGACGGCTTGACCTCGATATGGGCTTCCACGCCCGAGGTCAGCTCGCGCGCCGACACCGCCAACAGACCGTCGGCGTCCACCTGGAAGGTGATGCGGATGCGCGCCGCCCCCGCCACCATCGGCGGAATGCCGCGCAGCACGAACTGCGCCAGCGAGCGGCAGTCGCTCACCAGTTCGCGCTCGCCCTGCAGCACGTGGATCGACATCGCGGTCTGGCCGTCCTTGAAGGTGGTGAACTCCTGGGCACGGGCGATCGGCAGCGTGCTGTTGCGCGGGATGATCTTTTCGGTGAGCCCGCCCATGGTCTCTAGCCCTAGCGACAGCGGGATCACGTCGAGCAGCAGCCAGTCGTCGTCCTGCTTGTTGCCGGCCAGCACGTTGGCCTGCATCGCGGCGCCCAGCGCCACCACCTTGTCTGGGTCGAGGTTGGTGAGCGGGGTCTGGCCGAACAGGTCGCCCACCGCCTTCTGGATGTGCGGCATGCGCGTGGCGCCGCCCACCATCACCACGCCCTTGACGTCGTCGACGCCGATGCGGGCGTCGCGCAGCGCCTTGCGTACCGGCAGCAGGGTCTTGTCGACCAGGGTCTTGGTGATGTCGCGGAAGGTGTCCTGGTCGAGCGTCAGGTCGATGGCCTGGCCGTCGGACAACAGCGCGGTGAGATGGGTGCTGGCGTGCTCGGTGAGCGCCTCCTTGGCTTCGCGCGCGCAGGTCAGCAACAGGCGCGAGTCGTGCGCGTTGAGGCCGGACAGGCCGGCCTGCGCCAGCGCCCAGCAGTACACGCGATGGTCGAAGTCGTCGCCGCCGAGTGCCGAGTCGCCGCTGGTGGAGAGCACCTCGAACACGCCCTGGGTCAGCTTGAGGATGGAGACGTCGAAGGTGCCGCCGCCGAGGTCGTACACCACGTAGACGCCCTCGGAGCTGTTGTCGAGACCGTAGGCGATGGCGGCGGCGGTCGGTTCGTTCAGCAGGCGCAGCACGTTGAGCCCGGCCAGGCGGGCGGCGTCCTTGGTGGCCTGGCGCTGGGCGTCGTCGAAGTAGGCCGGCACGGTGATCACCGCGCCCACCAGCTCGCCGCCGAGGGACGCTTCGGCGCGTTGCTTGAGCGCGCGCAGGATGTCGGCGGAAATCTCCACCGGGCTCTTCGGGCCGGCGCGGGTGATCAGCTGCACCATGCCGGGCGCGTCGACGAAGCGGTAGGGCTGGGCGGCGGCCTCGCTGATGTCGGCCAGGCCGCGTCCCATGAAGCGTTTCACCGACACGATGGTGTTGTGCGGGTCGCGGCTCTGCTCGGCCTGCGCGGCGAAGCCCACCGCCACGTCACCGTCGTCGAGATAGCGCACCACCGAGGGCAGCAGGCTGCGGCCGCACTCGTCCGGCAGCACGCCGGCCGCGCCGCTGCGCACGGTGGCCACCAGCGAGTTGGTGGTGCCGAGGTCGATGCCGACGGCGAGGCGGTGTTGATGGGGTGCGGCGGAGAGGCCGGGTTCGGCAATTTGCAAGAGGGCCATGGTGGTCAATCGTGTTGTAGAGGCGGCTTCGGCCAACCTGTGGGGTCAGAACAGCAGGCTTTCGATGGCGTCGCCGATTTCCTGTTCGAGTTTTTCCAGAAAGCGCAATTTTCTAACCAGGACGGCGGCGCCGTCCAGATCGCCGGCGTCGTCCAGCGCCACGCCGAGGTGCTGCTGCAGGGCTGCAGCGTCGCGTTGCAGGTCCCGCGCCAGCTTCTCCAGTGCGGCCACGTCGTGCTCGTCCTTGGCCTCGCCGATCGCTTCGCGCCATTCCATCTGCGCCATCAGGAAATCGGCCGGCATGCTGGTATTGGTGTCTTCCTGGGTGTCGACGCCGGCCAGCTGCAGCAGATAGCGCGCGCGCGCCAGCGGCGATTTCAGGGTGCGGTAGGCTTCATTGGCGTGGGTCGCCATCATCAGGGCGGCGCGCTTCTCGGCGTCCCCTGCGCTGGCGTAACGGTCGGGATGGACCTGCGCTGCCACGGTGCGCCAGGCGCTATCCAGCTGGCCCGCGTCCAGCGCGAAGCGGCGCGGCAGCCCGAACAGGCTGAAATGGTCCTGCTTGAAGTCGAAGTTCATGGCATCTCGCAAACAGCGCCCTGCTTTTCAGACAAAACCGACCACGAAGGTCGGTTCCGGCAGCATGGCTCTCAAGGTGACTCAGACGTTGAAGCTCTCGCCGCAACCGCACTCGTTCTTGACGTTCGGGTTGTTGAACTTGAAGCCTTCGTTGAGGCCTTCCTTGGTGTAGTCGAGCTCGGTGCCGTCGAGGTAGGCCAGGCTCTTGGCGTCGGTGAACACCGTCACGCCGTGGCTCTCGAAGGTCATGTCCTCGTCGCTGGCGACGTCGACGAATTCCAGCTTGTAGGCCATGCCCGAGCAGCCCGAGGTTTTCACGCCGAGGCGGATGCCCAGGCCCTTGCCGCGCTTGGCGATGAAGTTGCGGACGTGGTCGGCCGCGCTTTCGGAAAGAGTGATTGCCATAGTCGTTCCTGCCGATGGGGCAGAGGGCAGGCGGCGCCTGCCATCCGCTTACTTGCCGTGTTTCTGTTTGTAGTCGCTCACTGCTGCCTTGATGGCGTCTTCGGCCAGGATGGAGCAGTGGATCTTCACCGGGGGCAGCGCCAGCTCTTCGGCGATCTCGGTGTTCTTGATCGACATGGCTTCGTCCAGCGTCTTGCCCTTGACCCACTCGGTCACCAGCGAGGACGAGGCGATGGCCGAGCCGCAGCCGTAGGTCTTGAACTTGGCGTCTTCGATCACGCCGTTCTCGTTGACCTTGATCTGCAGCTTCATCACGTCGCCACAGGCCGGGGCGCCGACCATGCCGGTGCCGACGCTGTCGTCGCCCTTGTCGAAGGAGCCGACGTTGCGCGGGTTCTCGTAATGGTCCAGGACCTGTTCACTGTATGCCATGGTGTAGTTCTCCTTGCGTGCGGGAGGGGCTGCCTCCCGCCGGTAATCTGGTTTAGAACCCGTTCCCGATCTTGCTGCGCATCCCTGATCGGGGCTCATGTGCTCTGCGTGCCAATCTTCAGATTGGTTCAGCGATCAGGAATCCTCATGTACTCCAGTACATTCCGGTTCCTGCGCTGCTCTTCACCCCGCTGAGGGCTGCTCGCGACTGATCGTGAACAGGTTCTTAGTGGGCGGCCCACTCGATGCTGTTGAGGTCGACGCCGTCCTTGAACATTTCCCACAGCGGGGACAGTTCGCGCAGCTTGCCGATCTTCTCGCGCATCAGCTGGATGGTGTAGTCGATCTCTTCCTCGGTGGTGAAGCGGCCGATGGTGAAGCGGATCGAGCTGTGCGCCAGTTCGTCGTTGCGGCCCAGCGCGCGCAGCACGTAAGACGGCTCCAGGCTGGCCGAGGTGCAGGCCGAGCCGGACGATACCGCCAGGTCCTTCACCGCCATGATTAGCGACTCGCCTTCGACGAAGTTGAAGCTGACGTTGAGGTTGTGCGGCACGCGGGCGTCGATGTCGCCGTTGATGTACACCTCTTCCATGTCCTTGATGCCGTTCCACAGGCGGTCGCGCAGCATGCGGATGCGCTCGTTCTCGGTCGCCATCTCTTCACGGGCGATGCGGAACGCCTGGCCCATGCCGACGATCTGATGCGGCGCCAGCGTGCCGGAGCGGAAACCGCGCTCGTGGCCGCCGCCGTGCATCTGCGCTTCCAGGCGTACGCGCGGCTTGCGGCGCACGTACAGCGCGCCGATGCCTTTCGGGCCATAGGTCTTGTGAGCGGAGAAGCTCATCAGGTCGACCTTGAGCTTGTTCAGATCGATATCGACCTTGCCGGTGGCCTGGGCGGCGTCGACGTGGAACACGATGCCTTTCTCGCGGCAGATCTCGCCGATCTGTGGAATATCCTGGATTACGCCGATCTCGTTATTGACGTACATCACGGATACCAGAATGGTGTCCGGGCGCAGCGCCGCCTTGAAGTCGTCGAGGTCGATCAGGCCGTTGTCCTTGACGCCGAGGTAGGTCACCTCGAAGCCCTGGCGCTCCAGTTCGCGACAGGTGTCGAGCACGGCCTTGTGTTCGGTCTTGACGGTGATGATGTGCTTGCCCTTGCTCTTGTAGAACTGGGCGGCACCCTTGATCGCCAGGTTGTCGGACTCGGTGGCGCCGGAGGTCCAGATGATTTCCTTGGGGTCGCAGTTCACCAGCGCGGCCACGTCAGCACGGGCTTGTTCCACCGCGGCTTCCGCCTCCCAGCCGAAGCTGTGGCTGCGCGACGCCGGGTTGCCGAATTTCTCGGTCAGGTAGACCACCATCTGTTCCGCCACGCGCGGGTCGACCGGCGTGGTGGCGGAATAGTCGAGGTAGATCGGAAGCTTGAGCTGACTCATTCTTAATATCTCCACAAAAGGCGTCCGGTTCACATGGCGCCGGTCGGCGTGACGCGAGCCCGCTGTGGCGTGGCTTCGCGCTTGTCCTGCATGACGTTCGAATCCTTGGCGTGCTGCTCGGCCACCAGGCTGAACAGCGTCACCTTGGACAGGTAATCGAAAATGGTGGCGTTGAGGTTGGTCCACAAGTCGTGGGTCATGCAGCGGTGGTTGTCATGACAGTTCTCGCGGCCGCCGCACTGGGTGGCGTCCACCGGCTCGTCCACGGCGGTGATGATGTCCGCCACCGAAATCTGGTCGGCGCTCTTGGCCAGGGTGTAGCCACCGCCCGGACCGCGCACGCTTTCCACCAACTCGGCGCGGCGCAGCTTGCCGAACAGCTGTTCCAGGTAGGAAAGCGAGATGCTCTGCCGTTCGCTGATCCCCGCCAGCGTGACGGGGCCGTTGCCATGGCGCAAGGCCAGATCCAGCATGGCGGTGACGGCGAAGCGTCCCTTGGTGGTCAAACGCATGATCTCAGTTTCCGTTGGGGATGGTTATCCGGATTATACCTAATTTCCGAGTAATTCAGTCAACTACTGGTCGGCCAAGTTTGTTCATCTGCATTGAGGCACGGGCAGAAGCCGTTTCGTCGACACCGGCTATAACTTGACTATTTTACTTGGTTTTAGCGTGGCTGGCATGTGTTTCTTAATGTTCCGTGGCCGCTTGGTGTATCATCAGTCAAACATTTGTTTGATTTGATGTGCCGGCCACTGCCGCCGGCAGGGAGTGAGCAATGCATAAGGTGGTCATTAGCGGCACGGGCCTGTTTACCCCGCCCAATGCGGTCGGCAACGAACAGCTGGTCGCGGCCTTCAACCAGTACGCCGCCCATTTCAACGCCGAACAGGCCGGGGCCATTGCTGCCGGCGAGGTCGAGCCGCTGGCGGCGTCGAGCGCCGAGTTCATCGAGAAGGCCTCGGGCATCCGCCAGCGCTTCCTGATGGACGCGGCGGGCGTGCTCGACCCGGCGCGCATGGCGCCGTGCCTGCCCGAGCGGGACAACGAGGCCCTGTCGCTTCAGGCCGAGATGGCGCTCGCCGCCGCGCGCGAAGCGCTGGCCCAGGCGGGAAGGTTGGCCGAAGATGTGGACCTGGTGATCGCCGCCTGTTCCAACCTGCCGCGGCCCTACCCGGCATTGGCGATCGAGGTGCAGCAGGCGCTCGGCATCCAGGGCTACGCCTTCGACATGAACGTGGCCTGCTCCTCGGCGACGTTCGGCATCCACAGCGCGGTCAATGCCATCCAGTGCGGACAGGCGCGCGCGGTGCTGATGGTGAACCCGGAAATCTGCTCGGCCCACCTCAACTTCCGCGACCGCGACAGCCATTTCATCTTCGGCGATGCCTGCACCGCGGTGCTGCTGGAACGTGCCGACCTGGCGGCTTCGGCCAACGTCTACGAAGTGCTGGGGACGCGCTTGGCCACGACCTTCTCCAACAACATCCGCAACAACTTCGGTTTCCTCAACCGCTGCGACGAGAGCGGCATCGGCCAGCCGGATAAGCTGTTCATCCAGCAGGGGCGCAAGGTGTTCAAGGAAGTCTGCCCGATGGTCGGCGAGCATATCGTGGCCCATCTGGAACAACTGGCGATTCGCCCGGATGACGTGCGCAGTTTTTGGCTGCACCAAGCCAATCTGGCGATGAACCAACTGATCTCACGCCGCGTGCTGGGGCGAGAGGCCACGCTTGACGAGGCGCCAGTCATCCTCGACCGCTACGCCAATACCAGCTCTGCCGGCTCGATCATCGCTTTCCATTTACATAAAGATCGGCTAGGAACTAATGATATGGGGGTGATTTGCTCGTTTGGTGCCGGTTATTCGGTGGGCAGCGTGGTGCTGAGGAAGAACTGAGTGTTGGCCCCGACCCTCATTGGGGACGAGGCCAACGGGGTAGGGCTTAGGCCAGTACGGTCGAGCGTGCCAGATCCTGGCGGGTCGCGATGCCGAAATCGTGCTCGCGTGCCACCGCCAGCGCGGCTTCGCGGAACTCGTGGGCGATGTCGGAGCGGATGCCGGTGCTCGGGTAGGCCAGCACGTACTGAAAGCGGGCGTCGGTCTGGAACGGACGCACCACCACGCCGTGCGGCTCCCACATCGGGGCGGCGAAGGGCTCGACGATCGAGATGCCGAAGCCGTTGGCCACCATGGCGTAGCGGGTTTGCGAGGTATGGGTGCGGATGGTGTAACGCGGGCGGATGGCCGGATCGGGCAGGTAGACCTCCTCCATGCCGCGCGACAGCGGGCCTTCGGACAGCCAGCCGATGACTTCCTGCTCGTGCAGGTCCTCCGGCGTGATCAGCTCCTTCCTGGCCAGCGGGTGCGCGGCCGGCATGGCGCACAGCACATTGCCCTCCAGCAGCGGCTCCGTCTCGATGCCGGCAATGGGGGGAAAGGCCTGGCACACCGCGATGTCGACCTTGAGGTCCTGCAGCCGCACCAGAATCTCGGGGCTGTTGGCCGTGTCGACCTTGACCGGCATGCCCGGTTTTCTCTTGAAGAATTCGCGCAGTATCGGTGGTAGCAGTGCGGTGGACAGTATCGGCTGACAGGTCACGGTCAGCCCTTCGGAGGCCTCCTGGCGGATGGTCTCGGCGGCCTGCTTCAGCCGCTCCAGGCCGAGAAAGTTTTCTTCCACGGCACGGTAGAAGCGTACTGCCGCCATGGTCGGTTCGAGCCGCCCCTTGGTGCGGTTGAACAGGCGAAAGCCCAGGTCCGCCTCGAGATCGGCGATCAGCCGGCTGATCGCCGGCTGGGTGATGTGCATGCGACGCGCGGCACCGACACTGGTGCCCGTCGCCATCAGACAGCGGAAGGCCTCGACTTGGCGGAAACGGATCATGGAGAACGCTTTCTTGAATGGCTGGCACAGGCCATATTATAACAATATAGCATTGGCTATCATCGTTTGCGAATAGATGTGATAGTTGAAGTGTGGAATACTCGGCGCGCACCAGCAGAAGTCGTCTCGGCGCCTGATAACCGCCGAGCGTTGGCCGCACGATCTCCCTCCGGACCCGTTCCGGGCGACATCAGGGGGAGAAAGGGCAGGGCGTGATTGTCGTGATGTCACCGCCTGCACCCTACCCGGGCGCTGGCGGACTGTAAAAGCTGAAACTTCAAATACAAGCAGGGAATAGGGAAACTATGAAAATTGCCAAGCATTTGCTGCTTACCGCCGGCCTGGTTGCCGGCGCTTCCATGGCGCAGGCCGCCGGTACCTTGATCTACTGTTCCGAGGGGAGCCCGGCCGGCTTCGATCCGGGCCAGTACACCACCGGCACCGATTTCGACGCCTCGGCCGAAACCGTGTTCAACCGCCTGGTGCAATTCGAGCGCGGCGGCACCAAGGTGATCCCGGGCTTGGCCGAAAAGTGGGAAGTCTCGCCGGATGGCCTGAACTACACCTTCCATCTGCGCAAGGGCGTCAAGTTCCACACCACCGACTATTTCAAGCCGAGCCGCGAATTCAACGCCGACGACGTGCTGTTCACCTTCCAGCGCATGCTCGACAAGAACCACCCGTTCCGTAAGGCCTACCCGACCGAATTCCCGTACTTCACCGACATGGGCATGGACGCGAACATCGCCCAGGTTGAGAAGATCGACCCGTATACCGTCAAGTTCACCCTCAAGAAGATCGACGCCGCCTTCGTGCAGGATCTGGCGATGAGCTTCGCCTCGATCCAGTCGGCCGAATACGCCGACAAGCTGTTGAAGGAAGGCAAGCCGCAGCTGATCAACCAACAGCCGGTCGGTACCGGTCCGTTCATCTTCAAGCGCTACCAGAAAGACGCCCAGATCCGCTTTGCCGGCAACAAGGAATACTGGAACAAGGGTGAGGTGAAGGTCGATAACCTGGTGTTCGCCATCACCACCGACCCGTCGGTACGCTTCCAGAAACTGAAAGCCGGTGAGTGCCAGGTCACCACCTTCCCGCGCCCGGCCGATGTGCCGGCGATGAAGGCCGACCCGAAGCTCAAGGTGATGTCGCAATCCGGCTTCAACCTCGGCTACGTCGCCTACAACGTCAAGCACAAGCCGCTGGAGAAGCTCGAAGTGCGCCAGGCACTCGACATGGCGATCAACAAGAAAGCCATCATCGACGCCGTGTACCAGGGCGCCGGTCAACCGGCCACCAACCCGATGCCGCCGACCCAGTGGTCGTACAACAAGTCGCTGAAGGACGCCCCGTACAACCCGGAAAAGGCCAAGGAGCTGCTGAAGAAGGCCGGCTTCCCGAGCGGCTTCGAACTCAGCCTGTGGGCCATGCCGGTGCAGCGCCCGTATAACCCGAACGCCAAGGTGATGGCCGAA
Organism: Pseudogulbenkiania subflava DSM 22618; assembly: GCF_900177275.1. Classification (GTDB taxonomy): domain Bacteria; phylum Pseudomonadota; class Gammaproteobacteria; order Burkholderiales; family Chromobacteriaceae; genus Pseudogulbenkiania; species Pseudogulbenkiania subflava. The sequence continues at coordinate 6,995 of NZ_FXAG01000016.1, read as the reverse complement.
ATGATCCAGTCCGACTGGGCCAAGATCGGCGTCAAGGCCAAGATCCAGTCCTACGAGTGGGGCGAGTACCTCAAGCGCGCCAAGGCCGGCGAACACGACTCCATGCTGATCGGCTGGACCGGCGACAACGGCGATCCGGACAACTGGCTGGGCGTGCTGTTCGGCTGTGACGCGATGAACGGCAACAACTTCTCCAAGTGGTGCTACAAGCCGTTCGAAGACCTGATCCAGAAGGGCAAGGCCACCGCCAACGTCGGCGAGCGCACCAAGCTCTACATGAAGGCGCAGGAAATCGTGAAGCAGCAAGTGCCGCTGACCACCATTGCGCACTCCACGGTGAATCAGCCGATGCGCAAGGAAGTGGAAGGCTTCAAGGTCAGCCCGTTCGGCCTGAATTCCTTCTACGGTGTCAGCGTCAAATAAGGACGGCACTGCGCCTGTCTGATGGCTGATTTTCGGGGGCTGCGGCCCCCGATCCATTACAACGGTTCCGACCATGCAAAGGGCATGACCCGCAGCAGCTCGGGGCCGTTGAGCGGATGGTGGAAAGGCCGACTGGGGCCGGGAAAATGACCGCGGCCGGATGCATCTTCGTCGCTTCTTGACCTATATCAATACCCCCGCGCCAGCGCGATGTTATCGTTCTCTTGCCGTGACGGTAACGAGTAGCTGATGTGGGTGGGTGGTTCAGTTGCAACGTTATCGTCCGGCGCCTCCTTCTCTCTTCTCCCGCAGTTCTTCCTCCATCTTTCGCTTGGCATGATCCCTTACCCGGGGTCGACCAACAGTGCGCCTTATCGCTGCGTGCACTGAGCGTGGGAGATGTTTCATATGTTTTCATTCATTCTGAGGCGCTTGGGTCTGCTGCTGCCGACGTTCTTCGGCATCACGCTGATCACCTTCGGTCTGATCCGCCTGATCCCCGGCGATCCGGTGGAAGTCATGGTGGGCGAGCGCACGCTCGACCCGCAGATGCACGCCGACGCCATGCATCGCCTGGGCCTCGACAAGCCGATCTATCTGCAATACGTCGATTACCTGCATAACCTGGCGACCGGCCATCTGGGCGAGTCGCTGGTGACCAAGGACAGCGTGTGGAAAGAGTTCACCACGCTGTTCCCGGCCACGCTGGAACTGGCCGTGATGGCGATGCTGTTCGCCGCCGTGTTCGGTCTGCTGGCCGGCGTGATCGCCGCCATCAAGCGCGGTTCGATCTTCGATCACGGCGTCATGGGGCTCGCCCTGACCGGCTTCTCGATGCCGATCTTCTGGTGGGGCCTGATCCTCATCATGTTCTTCTCGGTCAAGCTCGGCTGGACTCCGGTCTCTGGCCGGCTCGACCTGGCCTTCGACATCGCGCCGCGCACCGGCTTCATGTTGATCGACGCCTGGTTGGCCGAAGCCGCCGACCCTTCACTCAACGCCGGTGCCTTCAAGGACGCCCTGAAGCATCTGATCCTGCCCGCCATCGTGCTGGGCACCATTCCGCTCGCGGTGATCGCGCGCATGACCCGCTCCTCGATGCTGGAAGTGCTGCGCGAGGATTACGTCCGCACCGCGCGCGCCAAGGGGCTGTCGCCGGCGCGGGTGATCTTCATCCATACCCTGCGTAACGCCATGATCCCGGTGCTTACGGTGATGGGGCTGCAGGTGGGCACGCTGATGGGCGGCGCGGTCCTGACCGAAACCATCTTCTCCTGGCCCGGCATCGGCAAGTGGTTGATCGACGCCATCAGCCGGCGCGACTACCCGGTGGTGCAAAACGGCATCCTCATGGTCGCCACGCTGGTGATCCTGGTGAACTTCATCGTGGATATCCTCTACGGCATCGCCAACCCGCGCATCCGTCATGCCAAGTAATCGCTCAGGAGCCGTCATGGCCAACGTACAAGCTTCTCCCGTTGCGACCGCCGCCGACGAGGTCGCGCTGTCGTATCCGTCCCCGCTGAAAGAATTCTGGCAGGGCTTCTCCCATAACAAGGGTGCCGTGGCCGGATTGATCTTCATGATCGCGATCGCCGTCAGTGCACTCCTGGCCCCCTGGCTCGCGCCGTACAACCCGATCGAACAGTACCGCGACGCCATCCTCGCACCGCCGGCCTGGATGGATGGCGGCACCAGCCGCTTCCTGTTCGGCACCGACGAACTGGGGCGCGACCTGCTGTCGCGACTGATCCACGGCGCGCGCCTGTCGCTGCTGATCGGCCTGACCTCGGTGGTGATGGCGATGGTGCCCGGGGTGATCCTCGGCCTGATCGCCGCCTTCTTCCCCAAGGTGCTGGGCAGCCTGATCATGCGCCTGATGGACATCATGATGGCGCTGCCGGCCCTGCTGCTGGCGGTGGCCATCGTCGCCATCCTCGGCCCGGGCCTGATCAACACCATGATCGCCATCGCCATCGTGGCGCTGCCGGCCTATGTCCGCCTCACCCGCGCCTCGGCGATGACCGAACTCAACCGCGACTACGTCACCGCCTCGCGCGTGGCCGGTGCCGGCCTGCTGCGCCTGATGTTCGTCTGCGTGCTGCCCAACTGCATGGCGCCGCTGATTGTGCACGCCACCATGAGCTTCTCCTCGGCCATTCTCGAAGCCGCCGCGCTGGGCTTCCTCGGCCTCGGCGTGCAACCGCCGACCCCGGAATGGGGCACCATGCTGGCCTCGGCGCGCGACTACATCGAACGCGCCTGGTGGGTGGTGACCCTGCCGGGCGTGACCATCCTGCTGTCGGTGCTGGCCATCAACCTGATGGGCGACGGCCTGCGCGATGCGCTCGACCCGAAACTGAAGCGCGCCGCGTAAGGGGAAATACATGAGTCTGTTGCAAATCAAGAACCTCTCGGTCGAGTTCGGTTCGGACAAGAACCCCTTCCGCGCCGTGGAAGGGCTGGATCTCACCGTCGATCAGGGCGAGATCGTGGGCATCGTCGGCGAATCCGGTTCCGGCAAGTCGGTGACGATGATGGCGATGATGGGCCTCCTGGAAGGGCAGGGCCGTATCGTTGCCGACCAGCTGGAGTTCGATGGCAAGAACCTGCTTACCATCAGCGCGCGCGAGCGGCGCAAGATCGTCGGCAAGGACATCTCGATGATCTTCCAGGACCCGATGACGGCGCTCAACCCGAGCTTCACCGTCGGCTACCAGATCATGGAAGTGCTCAAGCTGCACCAGGGCCTGCGCGGCGCGGCGCTCAAGGCGCGCGCGCTGGAGCTGATGGAAATGGTGGAAATTCCGGCGGCGGCCAGCCGCCTCTCCGCCTATCCGCACCAGCTCTCCGGCGGCATGAGCCAGCGCGTGGCCATCGCCATGGCCATCGCCTGTAATCCGAAACTCTTGATCGCCGACGAGCCGACCACCGCGCTCGACGTCACCATCCAGGCCCAGATCATGGAACTGCTGGTGTCGCTGCAGCAAAGCCAGAACATGGCGCTGATCCTCATCACCCACGACCTGGCCGTCGTGGCCGAGGTGGCGCAGCGTCTAGCGGTGATGTACGCCGGCCAGGTGGCGGAAATGGGCAAGGTGCCGGACATCTTCCGCCACCCGACCCATCCTTATACCGAAGCGCTGCTGAAGTCGATCCCCGAGCACAGCAAGGGCGCACACCGCCTCTCCACGCTGCCGGGCATCGTGCCGGGGCAGTACGATCGGCCGTCGGGCTGTCTGCTGTCGCCGCGCTGCCCGTACGTGCAGGAGCGTTGCCGCGCCGAGCGGCCGGCGTTGACCCCTCTGCCTCAAGGCGCCGTGCGTTGCCATTTTCCGCTGTATGACAAGGAGTCCCGATGACTACCGTTCTTGAAGCGCGGGAACTGACCCGCTATTACGACGTGTCGCAGGGCTTCCTCAAACCCGCCGCCACCGTCAAGGCGCTCAACGGCGTCTCGTTCTCGCTCCAGGCCGGCAAGACGCTGGCGGTGGTGGGCGAGTCTGGCTGTGGCAAGTCCACGCTGGCGCGCCAGCTGACCCTGATCGAGCCGCCGACCTCCGGCTCGCTGCTGCTCGACGGGGTCGATGCAGCCAAGGCCGACCGTGCCACCCTGAAAACCATGCGCACCCGGGTGCAGATGGTGTTCCAGAACCCCTATGCCTCGCTCAACCCGCGCCAGAAGATCGGCGACCAGTTGGCCGAACCGCTGCTGATCAATACCTCGCTGTCGGCGGCCGAGCGCCAGGCCAAGGTGCGCGCGATGATGGCCAAGGTTGGCCTGCGCCCGGAGCACTATTACCGCTACCCACACATGTTCTCCGGTGGCCAGCGCCAGCGTATTGCCATCGCCCGCGCGATGATGCTCAACCCCAGAATCGTCATCGCCGACGAGCCGACCTCGGCGCTTGACGTCTCGATCCAGGCGCAGGTGCTCAACCTGTTCATGGATTTGCAGGACGAGTTCAAGACCGCCTACGTGTTTGTCTCGCACAACCTCGCCGTGGTCGAGCACGTCGCCGACGACGTGATGGTGATGTACCTCGGACGCGCGGTGGAAAGCGGCAGCAAAGAGCAGATCTACTCGCGGCCGCTGCACCCGTACACCCAGGCGCTGTTGTCGGCCACGCCGTCGATCCGCCCGGAAGATCGTCACGCCAAGATCAAGATCGTCGGCGAACTGCCGAGTCCGCTCAACCCGCCAACCGGCTGCGCCTTCCACAAGCGCTGTCCGCACGCCGTAGAACGTTGCCGCAGCGAGGTGCCGTCATTGCGCCCGGTGGAAGGTCACCTGGTGGCGTGTCATCGCGCGGAGGAAATCAACGTTTGATAGACTGAAAGCAGCGCCCGGCCTAAAACCCCGCTCCAGGCGGGGTTTTTTGCTATGCAGCAAAAATAACTTTACCTTGCCCGTTTTGCAGGATAGATTCGACCATGGTGCAGATGAATAAAACAGGAAAACGCAAATTGAAGCGAGCCGTGTACGCCGGGAGTTTCGATCCGGTCACCAATGGACATCTGTGGATCATTCGCAAGGCCGTCGAGCTATTTGACGAAGTGATCGTCGCCATTGGCGTCAATCCGGACAAGCACTGCAGCTTCAGCGTCGAAGAGCGTCTTGAGATGCTGCTCGCCGTCACGCAGGAATTTCCCAATCTGCGCGTCGAAGTCTTCGAGAACCAGTTTCTGGTCAATTACGCCCAGTCCGTCGGTGCCAACTACATCATCCGCGGCATCCGTACCGCCAGCGATTACGAATACGAGCGCACCATGCGCTACATCAATACCGACCTGCACCCGGATATCACCACCATCTTCCTGCTGCCGCCGCGCGAATACGCCGAAGTCTCCTCCACAATGGTCAAGGGGCTGGTCGGACCGCAAGGCTGGGAACAGGTGATCCGCCAATACCTGCCGGAACCGGTCTGTCTCAAGCTGGTGGAAATGCACCACAAGCCATAACGAGTCATAATATCTCCCGCTCGGCCGCCCGCTGGCCGAAACACCCCGCGCGTCAGATTCCGAAACTGGCGCGTTTTGCTTTTTGATGGACGCCGGCTCCAAACCGGTCAGAAGAAGGATAGCGCCATGGTGGATGTGACACCGTTCGCCAATCGACTCGGCAAGAATTTCAAGCATTACGCCAAGTGGGCCCGCCGCCAGGGCATCGAGGCATGGCGCGCCTACGACCGCGACGTGCCGCAGTTCCCGCTGGCGGTGGACATCTACGGCCAACGCGCCCACGTGCAGGAATACGATACCGGCTGGGAAATGGACGACAGCGAGCGCGAAGCCTGGCTCGACGCCTGCCTGGACACCATTCAGCAAGTCACCGGTGTGGCACGTAAGCACATTGCGCTCAAGACCCGCCGTCGCCAGAAGGGCGAGAATCAATATGAGAAGCTCGGTGAGCTGGGCGACGACTTCATCGTCGAAGAGTTCGGCCAGCGCTTCATCGTCAACCTCGAAGCCTACCTCGACACCGGTTTGTTCATCGACCACCGCAACACCCGCAAGCGCGTGCGCGAAGAAGCTGCCGGCAAGCGCTTCCTCAACCTGTTTGCCTACACCGGCAGCTTCACCGTCTACGCCGGCGCCGGCGGGGCGGTCAGCTCGGAAACGGTCGATCTCTCCAACACCTATCAGGACTGGTCGCGCCGTAACTTCGAGCTGAACGGCTTGGACCTGAGCCGCCACCAGCTGGTGCGTGCCGACGTGTTCCAGTACCTCGACGACGCCATCTACCAGCGCAAAGAGTTCGACCTCATCGTCATGGACCCGCCGACCTTCTCCAACTCCAAGAAGATGCTCGACATCCTCGATGTTCAGCGCGACCACGTGCGTCTGATCGACGACGCCATGGCGCTCTTGGCGCCGGGCGGCACGCTGTACTTCTCCAACAACCTGCGCTCGTTCACCCTCGACTCGGGGCTGTCGGAGCGTTACGAGGTGCGCGACATCAGTACCCAGTCAGTGCCGGAAGATTTCCGCAACAAGAAGATCCACGTCTGCTATCGGCTGCAGCATCGCCCCTGAGGCTGGGGTACCGCTCCATGTGGCGGGGGCGTCGAGCAAAAAAGGAAGGCATGCCTTCCTTTCTTGCTGCCTGTTAAGGGGCGGGAAGCAGGAAATAGGGGAGCGGAAGCCTGGGTTGTCACTGTGTCTACCGATGATCCTCCCTCTCTTAAATGGCCTGCCCATTATTCGTTCGAATCTACTTTTCTTTAATTATCAATTGTTTGTCGATTTTTCGAGAAATTTCTGTCATTTTTCTGCAAAGAAGCGTTGACGGGGGTTGGGTCGGGGCGTATAGTTCGCCTCCTCAGCTGACGCCGCGACGGAAACGAGGCGGTCAGCACCGCTCTTTAACAGACAGAATAACCGATAGGTGTGAGTGCTCGGCAAAGCCGACACTTGCACTGCAAGACAGGAAGTATCTCGATATTTCTTTGATCTTGCGTGCCAAAAATTGCTATGAGATTGAACTGAAGAGTTTGATCCTGGCTCAGATTGAACGCTGGCGGCATGCTTTACACATGCAAGTCGAACGGTAACAGGGGCTTCGGCCCGCT
>NZ_FXAG01000032.1 GCF_900177275.1 Pseudogulbenkiania subflava DSM 22618 | reverse complement strand
ACGCTGACCGCCGCTATCACCACCATTCTGTCGAAGAAATTCGGTGGCGAAGCCAAAGACTACTCCCAGATCGACAGCGCGCCGGAAGAAAAGGCACGTGGTATTACCATTAATACCGCTCACGTTGAATACGAAACCGCTACCCGTCACTACGCTCACGTAGACTGCCCGGGCCACGCCGACTATGTGAAGAACATGATCACCGGTGCTGCCCAGATGGACGGCGCGATTCTGGTGTGCTCGGCCGCTGACGGTCCGATGCCGCAAACCCGTGAACACATCCTGCTGTCCCGTCAGGTGGGTGTGCCGTACATCATCGTCTACCTGAACAAGGCTGACCTGGTGGACGACGCCGAACTGCTGGAACTGGTGGAAATGGAAGTGCGCGACCTGCTGTCGTCCTACGACTTCCCGGGTGACGACACCCCGATCATCACCGGCTCCGCTCGTCTGGCGCTGGAAGGCGATCAGTCCGAAATGGGTGAGCCGTCGATCTTCCGTCTGGCCGACGCGCTGGACAGCTACATCCCGACCCCGGAGCGCGCTGTAGACAAGCCGTTCCTGCTGCCGATCGAAGACGTGTTCTCGATCTCCGGTCGTGGCACCGTGGTGACCGGTCGTGTTGAGCGCGGCATCGTCAAAGTCGGCGAAGAACTGGAAATCGTGGGCCTGAAGGCCACCGCGAAGACCACCTGCACCGGTGTGGAAATGTTCCGCAAGCTGCTGGATCAGGGTCAGGCTGGCGACAACGTTGGCGTTCTGTTGCGCGGCACCAAGCGTGAAGACGTTGAGCGCGGTCAGGTACTGGCCAAGCCGGGTTCGATCACCCCGCACACCAAGTTCTCTGCTTCGGTCTACGTACTGAGCAAAGAAGAAGGCGGTCGTCACACCCCGTTCTTTGCTAACTACCGTCCGCAGTTTTACTTCCGTACCACCGACGTGACCGGCGCCGTAAGCCTGGCCGAAGGTGTGGAAATGGTAATGCCGGGTGACAACGTGGAAATCACCGTGGAACTGATCGCTCCGATCGCCATGGAAGAAGGTCTGCGCTTCGCCATCCGTGAAGGTGGCCGTACCGTCGGCGCCGGCGTCGTTGCCAAGATCATCGCCTAATCGGAAAGCCCAAGATGCAAAGCCAAAAAATCCGCATTCGCCTGAAAGCTTTCGATTACAACCTGATCGACCGCTCCGCCCAGGAAATCGTTGAAACTGCCAAGCGCACTGGCGCTGTGGTCAAAGGTCCGGTTCCACTGCCGACCAAGATCGAGCGTTTCAACATCCTGCGTTCGCCGCACGTGAACAAGACTTCCCGCGACCAGCTGGAAATCCGTACTCACCTGCGTCTGATGGACATCGTTGATCCGACCGACAAAACTGTGGACGCGCTGATGAAGCTCGATCTGCCGGCCGGTGTCGATGTGGAAATCAAGCTGCAGTAAGCACAAGGGTTCACCTGTTGCAGGCCTAAGTGCTTGCGATCGTTGAATTTTCTGTGATACATTAGCGGACTCGCCATTTTGGCGAGTCCGCTTTTGTTTTTATGAGCCGGTCAATCGTAATCGGCCCTGCAAAAGGAAATAAACATGAGTTTAGGTCTTGTCGGTCGCAAAGTCGGCATGACCCGCATTTTTGCCGAAGATGGTGCTTCCATCCCGGTAACTGTGCTGGACATGGCTGCCAATCGCGTCACGCAAATCAAAACCGCCGAAGTTGATGGCTACGAAGCTGTTCAGGTGACCTATGGTTCCTGCAAAGCCAATCGCGTCAACAAGGCTGAGGCTGGTCACTTTGCCAAGGCAGGCGTTGAAGCCGGTCGTGGTCTGGGTGAGTTCGTTCTGAGCGCTGAACAGCTGTCGCAGTTCAAGCCGGGCGATGCCATCACCGTCGAAATCTTCCAGGTAGGTCAACTCGTTGACGTTACCGGTACCTCCAAGGGTAAGGGTTTCTCCGGTGTGATCAAGCGTCACAACTTCTCCTCCAACCGAGCTTCCCACGGTAACTCGCGTTCGCACAACACCCCGGGTTCCATCGGTCAAGCGCAGGATCCGGGTCGCGTACTGCCGGGTAAGCGCATGGCTGGTCAGTACGGTAACGTACAGAGCACCGTGCAGCGTCTGGAAATCGTCCGCATCGATACCGAACGTCAACTGATTCTGGTCAAGGGTGCCGTTCCGGGTGCCACGAACGGTGATGTCGTCGTTCGTCCTAGTGTGAAGGCGGGTGCGTGATGGAATTGAAGGTTATCAATGTACAGGGTCAGGCCGTAGAAGGCCTGCAGGCTTCCGAAGGTTTGTTCGGTCGCGAATACAATGAAGCTCTGGTCCATCAGGTGGTTACCGCGTTCCTGGCTAACGCCCGCAGCGCCAACCGTGCCCAGAAGACCCGTGCTGAAGTGAAGCACTCCACCAAGAAACCGTGGCGTCAAAAGGGTACTGGTCGTGCCCGCTCCGGTATGACTTCCTCGCCGATCTGGCGTGGTGGTGGTCGCACCTTCCCGAACAGCCCGGACGAGAACTTCTCGCACAAGGTAAACCGCAAGATGTTCCGTGCCGGTATGGCCGCGATCCTGTCGCAGCTGGTCCGTGACGAGCGTCTGGTCGTTGTCGACACCCTCGCGGTTGAAACGCCGAAAACCAAAGAGTTCGTCGGCCTGGTTAAGTCCATGGGGATCGAGCAGGGTCTGTTCATCACCAACGAAATGGATGAAAACCTGTATCTGTCGTCGCGCAACCTGCCGAATGTGCTGGTGATCGAGACTCAGCAAGTTGATCCGTACAGCCTGCTGCGTTTCAAGAAAATCGTGATCACTCGCGACGCCGTGAAGCAACTCGAGGAGCAGTGGGCATGAATCAGGAACGTTTGTTGCAAGTAATCCTTGCTCCGGTTGTTTCCGAGAAGAGCACTCTCGTCTCCGAGAAAAACCAGCAAGTCGTGTTCCGCGTCGCTAGCGATGCTACCAAGCCGGAAATCAAAGCGGCTGTCGAGATGCTGTTCAACGTAAAAGTTGACGGTGTTTCCACCGTGAACGTCAAGGGCAAGGTTAAGCGCTTTGGTCGTACTTTCGGCCGTCGCAAGGACTGGAAAAAGGCTTACGTCAGCCTGGTGGCCGGTCAGGAAATCGACCTGACTGCGACTGCAGCTGAGTGAGGAGATAGAGCATGCCTATCGTTAAAGTAAAACCGACTTCCGCGGGTCGCCGTGCCGTAGTCAAGGTGGTTCACCCTGACCTGCACAAAGGTGCTCCGCACGCCGCTCTGGTCGAAAAGAAGAACTCGACCTCCGGCCGTAACAACAACGGCCACATCACTGTGCGTCATCGCGGTGGCGGCCACAAGCAGCACTACCGTATCGTCGACTTCCGTCGCAACAAGGACGGTATCCCGGCCAAGGTTGAGCGTATCGAATACGATCCGAACCGCACCGCGCATATCGCCCTGCTGTGCTACGCCGACGGCGAGCGCCGCTACATCATCGCTCCGCGCGGTGTGAAGGTTGGTGCCGTTCTGCTGTCTGGCGCCGAAGCGCCGATCAAGGCTGGTAACTGCCTGCCGATCCGCAACATTCCGGTTGGTACCACCATTCACTGCGTAGAACTGCAGCCGGGCAAGGGTGCCCAGATGGTGCGTTCCGCGGGTGCTTCCGCCATGTTGCTGGCGCGCGAAGGCGTTTACGCTCAGCTGCGTCTGCGCTCCGGCGAAATCCGCAAGGTACATGTCGATTGCCGTGCCACCGTTGGTGAAGTGGGTAACGAAGAGCACAGCCTGCGCAAGCTCGGCAAGGCCGGTGCAACCCGTTGGCGTGGTATCCGTCCGACCGTTCGTGGTACTGCCATGAACCCGATCGATCACCCGCATGGTGGTGGTGAAGGTCGTACGGGTGAAGGTCGTGTGCCGGTTAGCCCATGGGGCACGCCGACCAAGGGCTTCCGTACCCGTCGCAACAAGCGTACCGACAATATGATCGTACGCCGTCGCTATTCCACTAAAGGGTAATTGACATATGGCACGTTCGCAGAAAAAAGGCCCGTTTGTTGATCTGCACCTTCTGAAGAAGGTGGACGCGGCGCGTGCGACCAGTGATAAACGTCCGATCAAGACCTGGTCGCGTCGTTCGACCGTCCTGCCGGATTTCATTGGCCTGACTATCGCTGTACACAACGGTCGCACCCATGTGCCGGTTTATGTATCCGAAAACATGGTCGGTCATAAACTGGGCGAATTCTCCCTGACTCGTACCTTCAAGGGCCACGCTGCCGACAAGAAGGCGAAGAAGAGGTAAGGTGAAGCGATGAGAGTATCTGCACATTTGAACACCGTCCGCCTGTCGGCACAGAAGTGCCGCCTGGTGGCCGATCTGATCCGCGGCAAGTCCGTCGATCAGGCCCTGAACATCCTGGCGTTCAGCCCGAAAAAAGGCGCCGTGATTGTCAAGAAAGTGCTGGAGTCGGCTATCGCCAACGCCGAGCACAACGAGGGTGCCGACATCGACACCCTGAAGGTGGCAGCCATCTTCGTTGACAAAGGTCCGAGTCTGAAGCGTTTCGCTGCCCGTGCAAAAGGCCGTGGCAACCGTATCGAAAAGCAGACTTGCCATATCACGTTGACCGTGGGCAACTAAGGGGTAAGCAATGGGTCAGAAGATTCATCCGACGGGTTTCCGTCTTGCCGTTAACAAGAACTGGTCTTCCAAGTGGTTCGCGAACTCGCATGATTTCGCCGATATGCTCAAGCAGGATATCGACGTTCGCGCCTTTCTGAAGAAGCGTCTTGCTAACGCATCCGTGGGTCGTGTCACCATCGAGCGCCCGGCCAAGTCCGCCCGCATCACCATTCACAGTGCCCGTCCGGGTGTTGTGATCGGCAAGAAGGGCGAGGACATCGAGGTTCTGAAGAAAGAACTGCAGAAGCGCCTGGGCGTGCCGGTGCACGTGAACATCGAAGAAGTCCGTAAGCCGGAAATCGACGCTCAAATCATCGCCGACGGTATCGCCTCGCAGCTGGAAAAGCGCGTGATGTTCCGCCGTGCCATGAAGCGTGCCATGCAGAACGCCATGCGTATGGGCGCTCAGGGCATCAAGATCATGAGCTCGGGCCGTCTGAACGGCATCGAAATCGCACGTACCGAATGGTACCGCGAAGGCCGTGTGCCGCTGCATACCCTGCGTGCCGATGTGGACTACGCTACCTCGGAAGCCAACACCACGTACGGCATCATCGGTATCAAGGTATGGGTTTACAAAGGTGAGCTGAAGCCGGGTCAGGTTCAGGCCGCTCCGGTTGCCACCGAGAAGAAAACGAGAAAGGGTCCGCGCAATGCTGCAGCCAACTAGACTCAAGTACCGCAAACAGCAGAAAGGCCGTAACACCGGCATCGCTACTCGTGGTAACAAAGTCAGCTTCGGTGACTTTGGCCTGAAGGCTATCGGTCGTGGCCGTCTGACTGCTCGTCAGATCGAGGCGGCTCGCCGTGCGATGACCCGCCACATCAAGCGTGGCGGCCGTATCTGGATCCGTATTTTCCCGGACAAGCCGATCAGCTCCAAGCCCGCCGAAGTCCGTATGGGTAACGGTAAGGGTAGTACGGAATACTATGTGGCTGAAATTCAGCCTGGCAAGATGCTGTATGAAATGGATGGCGTTGCAGAAGAGCTCGCTCGCGAAGCCTTCCGTTTGGCCGCAGCCAAGTTGCCGATCCCGACTGTGTTTGTGACTAGACAGGTAGGTCAGTAATGAAAGCGTCCGAACTGAGAGCAAAGACTGATGCCGAGCTGAAGGTGGAACTGCTGAGCCTGCTGAAGGCACAGTTCGCGCTGCGCATGCAGCACGCCACCCAGCAGCTCGCCAAGAGCAGTGAGCTGAAGAAAGTGCGTCGCGATATCGCTCGTGTTCGCACCGTTCTGAAAGAAAAGGTGGCTTGATATGAGCGAAACCAAAGTCGTACGTTCGCTGACCGGCAAGGTGGTCAGCGACAAGATGGATAAGACTGTTACCGTATTGGTCGAGCGCAAGGTTAAGCACCCGATCTACGGCAAGATTATCCGCCGTTCCAAGAAGTTCCACGCACACGACGAGAACAACGAGTTCCGTGCTGGTGATACCGTTGTAATCAGCGAATCCCGCCCGCTCTCGAAGACCAAGTCGTGGGTTGTGACTGCCCTGGTCGAGAAAGCTCGCCAGGTGTAACGCTTGCAGAGGGGCTCGCCCCTCTGTATAATGGCCACTTCCCTGTCCATTCGGGCAGGGGTCGCCCTTTACGGGGTCCAAAACTGGCCGTTTGATACGCCGCAGAATTATCTGTGGCGTTTCGTCTAACTGAATGCCGAAAAATGGCTGCAGGTTGACGAGAGTGACGGGTTAAGTTGGATAGAAAGGTAATCAAATGATCCAAATGCAGACCATGCTTGAGGTCGCTGACAACACCGGTGCGCGCTCCGTTATGTGCATCAAGGTGCTGGGCGGCTCCAAGCGTCGCTATGCAAGTGTTGGCGATATCATCAAGGTGAGCATCAAGGATGCTGCTCCCCGTGGTCGCGTCAAGAAAGGCGATGTGTACAACGCTGTCGTGGTTCGCACGGCCAAGGGTGTACGTCGTCCGGACGGCTCGCTGATCAAGTTCGATGGCAACGCCGCCGTACTGCTGAACAACAAACTTGAGCCGATCGGCACTCGTATCTTCGGGCCGGTAACGCGTGAACTGCGTACCGAGCGCTTCATGAAGATCGTTTCGCTCGCTCCAGAAGTGCTGTAAGGAGGACGCATGCGCAAAATTCGTAAGGGTGATGAAGTCGTAGTAATCACCGGCAAGGACAAGGGTAAGCGCGGCACCGTTCTTCGTGTTCTGGACGAGAAGGTCGTTGTCGAAGGCGTGAATGTTGCTAAGAAGCATCAGAAACCGAATCCGGTTCGTGGTGTGGCTGGTGGCATCGTTGAAAAGACCATGCCGGTCGATGTGTCCAATGTGGCCATCTTTAACCCGGCTAGCCAAAAGGCTGATCGCGTAGGCTTCAAGACTCTTGAAGACGGCCGCAAGGTGCGCGTATTCAAGTCCAATGGCGAAGTTATCGGGGCCTAAGGAGTCAACATGGCACGTTTCTACGATTTTTACAAAGAAAGCGTAGTGCCTGAGCTGGTAAAACAGTTCGGCTACAAGTCGATCATGGAGGTTCCCCGCATCGAGAAAGTCACCCTGAACATGGGGGTGGGCGAAGCGGTGGCCGACAAGAAGGTGATGGAACACGCCGTAGGCGACCTCGAGAAAATCGCAGGTCAGAAGGCTGTTGTGACCACGGCGCGCAAGTCGATCGCCGGCTTCAAGATTCGCGACGCTTATCCGATCGGTTGCAAGGTAACGCTGCGCCGCGAGCGCATGTACGAATTCCTTGATCGCCTGGTGACCATCGCGCTGCCGCGCGTGCGTGACTTCCGTGGCGTGTCCGGCAAGTCTTTCGACGGCCGCGGCAACTACAACATGGGCGTTCGCGAACAGATCATCTTCCCGGAAATCGAGTACGACAAGATCGATGCGCTGCGTGGGATGAACATCACCATTACCACCACGGCGAAGACTGACGAAGAAGCCCGCGCACTGCTGGCTGCGTTCAAGTTCCCGTTCAAGGGTTAAGCACATGGCAACACTTGCACTGATTAACCGTGAAGAGAAGCGCGCCAAGCTGGTCGCCAAGTTCGCCAGCAAGCGTGAACAGCTCCTCGAAATCATCAACAACCAGAGCCTCTCGGAAGAAGAGCGTTTCGCTGCACGCCTGAAACTTCAGCAACTGCCGCGCAACGCCAGCCCGGTTCGCCAGCGTCGTCGCTGTGCTGTTACCGGTCGTCCGCGTGGCGTCTTCCGTAAATTCGGTCTGGGTCGCAACAAACTTCGTGAAATCGCCATGAAAGGCGAGATCCCGGGCGTTGTGAAGGCCAGCTGGTAATAGGAGATACAGAATGAGCATGCATGATCCTATTTCCGATATGTTGACCCGCATCCGCAACGCTCAGCGTGCTTCCAAGGCTGCCGTATCCATGCCTTGCTCCAAGCTGAAGGTTGCACTGGCCCAGGTGCTGAAGGATGAAGGTTATATCGAAGACTTCGCCGTAGCCGGCGAAGAGAAAAAGCCCGTCCTGGATATCCAGCTCAAGTACTATGCCGGTCGTCCGGTAATTGATCGCATTGAGCGCGTATCCCGTCCTGGCCTGCGTGTTTACAAAGGCTCCACCGAGATCCCGAAGGTAATGAACGGTCTGGGTGTTGCAATTGTATCCACCTCCAAAGGTCTGATGACTGATCGCAAGGCCCGCGCAGCCGGTATCGGCGGCGAGCTTCTCTGCATCGTGGCGTAAGGAGAGGGTTGAATGTCTCGCGTAGCAAAGAATCCCGTAGCGATCCCGGCCGGTGTTGAAGTCAAGTTCAATGCCACCGAGGTGAGCGTCAAGGGCGCTCTTGGCACCCTCAGCACCGCTTTGTGCGATGAGGTTGAAGTGAAACTGGATAACAACCAGCTGACCTTCGCGGCCAAGAACGACAGCAAGTTCGCTCGTGCCATGTCCGGTACGTTGCGCGCCCTGCTCAACAACATGGTGAATGGTGTCAGCAAAGGCTTCGAGAAGAAGCTGACCTTGGTTGGCGTGGGCTACCGTGCCCAGGCTCAGGGTGATGCCGTCAACCTGTCTCTTGGTTTCTCTCACCCGGTTTCTCACAAGATGCCGGCCGGTGTGAAAGTGGAAACCCCGACTCAGACCGAGATCCTGATCAAGGGCGCTGACAAGCAGCTCGTTGGTCAAGTCGCAGCCGAAATCCGTGCCTACCGCTCCCCGGAGCCGTACAAGGGCAAGGGCGTACGCTATGCCGACGAGGTCGTGGTTCTGAAAGAGACCAAGAAGAAGTAATTGAGGCCCTGACATGGACAAGAAACAAGCTCGACTCCGCCGTGCACGCAAAACCCGTGCCCGGATTGCGGAGCTCAAGATGGTGCGCCTTTCTGTATACCGCACCAACTGCCACATTTACGCTCAGATCATTGATGAGACTGGTAGTCGTGTGCTGGCCAGCGCTTCCACTTTGGAAGCCGAAGTGCGCTCTGATCTTTCCAATGGTGGCAACCAGGCCGCTGCAGCCGTAGTCGGCAAGCGGATTGCCGAGAAAGCTAAGGCAGCTGGCATCGAAAAAGTCGCTTTTGACCGCTCTGGTTTCCAATACCACGGCCGTATCAAAGCGCTGGCCGATGCGGCTCGCGAAAGCGGCCTCGTATTCTAATTCGGAGTGAAGAATGGCTAAGCACGAAATGGAAGATCGTGGCGACGGTCTGATCGAGAAGATGATCGGCGTCAACCGCGTCACCAAAGTGGTGAAGGGCGGTCGTATCATGGCTTTCTCCGCTCTCACCGTAGTTGGTGATGGCGATGGCGGTATCGGCATGGGTAAAGGCCGTTCCAAGGAAGTGCCGGTTGCAGTGCAAAAGGCAATGGAATCGGCTCGCCGCAACATGGTGAAGATTCCCCTGAAGAACGGTACCCTGCATCACACCGTAATTGGTAAGCACGGTGCTACCACCGTGTTCATGCAGCCTGCCAAAGAAGGTACCGGTGTGAAGGCCGGTGGCCCGATGCGCGCGATCTTCGACGCGATGGGTGTTCGTAACGTGTCCGCCAAGGTGCACGGTTCGACCAACCCGTACAACGTTGTACGCGCAACCCTGGACGGTCTGAACAAGATCTTCGTTCCTTCGCAGATCGCCGCCAAGCGTGGCCTGACTGTCGAGGAAATCCTGGGGGTGGAGCATGAGTAACGCCAAGACTGTCAAGGTGACGCTGGTTAAGAGCCTGATCGGTCGCCTGGAATCCCACAAGGCCTGCGCTCGCGGTCTCGGTCTGAAGAAGATCAACCAGACTGTCGAAGTGCTCGATACGCCTGAAAACCGTGGCATGATCAACAAGATCAGCTACTTGTTGAAAAGCGAGGGCTAAGCGATGTTGCTGAATACCATTAAGCCGGGCGCAGGCGCGAAACACGCCAAGCGCCGCGTTGGTCGTGGCATCGGCAGCGGTCTGGGTAAGACTGCTGGTCGTGGTCACAAGGGCCAGAAGAGCCGCGCCGGTGGCTTCCACAAGGTTGGCTTCGAAGGCGGTCAGATGCCGCTGCAGCGCCGCCTGCCGAAGCGTGGCTTCAAGTCCCTGTCCGCTGGCAAGACTGCCGAAGTTCGTCTGTCCGAACTGAATCAGCTGCCGGTTGATGAAATTGATTTGCTCGCCCTCAAGCAAGCCGGCCTCGTTGCCACCCAGGCCCTGGTGGCCAAGGTGGTGCTGTCTGGCAAGGTTGAGCGTGCTCTGAAGTTGCGTGGCGTGGCAGTGACTGCCGGCGCTCGCGCTGCTATCGAAGCCGCTGGCGGCAGTATCATTGAATAAGGCGCACGTACGTGGCGAATACTTCTCTAGTCTCTAATGGCAACAAGTTTGCCGATCTGAAACGGCGCGTGCTGTTCCTGATCGGTGCACTGATCGTTTACCGCATTGGTGCGCATATACCTGTACCCGGTATCAACCCTGCCGAACTAGCGAAGTTGTTCCACACGTCGCAAACGGGCCTCCTCGACATGTTCAACATGTTCTCGGGCGGGGCCCTTTCCAGATTTACGGTATTTGCCATTGGCATTATGCCGTATATCTCGGCCTCTATCATTCTGCAGTTGGGCTCGGAAATCGTTCCGATGCTCAAGGAGCTGAAGAAAGAGGGCGACGCTGGACGTCGTAAGATAACCCAGTACACACGTTACGCGACTGTTTTGCTGGCGACTTTCCAAAGTTTCGGCATTGCAGTGATGCTTTATAAGCAGCCTAACCTGGTGGTGACTCCTCAGTGGGAGTTTTACCTGACGACTGTGGTTACGCTGGTAACCGGCACCATGTTCCTGATGTGGCTTGGTGAGCAGATGACTGAACGCGGTATCGGTAACGGTATTTCGCTGATCATCTGTGCTGGTATTGCCGCCGGTGTACCTGCCGCCATCGGTAAAACACTGACCCTGACCAGTCAGGGTTCGTTGCCTATCCTGTTTGCCATTGTGCTGTTTGCATCGGTGATTCTGGTGACTTATCTGGTCGTGTTCGCCGAACGCGGTCAACGTAAGGTGCTGGTGAACTATGCCAAACGTCAGGTTGGCAATCGTGTCATGCAGGGCCAGAGCACGCATATGCCGCTCAAGCTCAACATGGCAGGGGTGATTCCGCCGATCTTTGCTTCCAGCATTATCCTGTTCCCGGCTACCGTCATCGGTTGGTTCGGTAACACGGAAGGCATGGGCTGGTTGAAGTCGGTTGCAGACAAACTGCATCCGGGTCAACCGATCTATGTCCTGCTGTATGCAACGGCGATCATTTTCTTCTGTTATTTCTACACGGCCTTGGTGTTCAACCCCAAGGAAACGGCAGATAACCTGAAGAAAAGTGGTGCTTTCATCCCGGGGATTCGTCCAGGTGAGCAGACTTCGCGTTACATCGAGAAGATCATTCTGCGGCTGACGTTGATCGGTGCGATCTACATCACGTTGGTTTGCCTGTTGCCTGAGTTCCTGATCCTGAAGTGGAATGTTCCGTTCTACTTTGGTGGGACCTCGCTGTTGATCATCGTTGTTGTGACGATGGACTTCATGGCTCAGGTTCAATCCTACATTTTGTCGCACCAGTATGAGAGTTTGCTGAAGAAGGCTAACTTCAAAGGCAATGCTCTTACCCGCTGATATACGAGTTCACACTGGGTTATATGGCTAAGGAAGATACCATTCAGATGCAGGGCGAGGTCCTGGAGACGTTGCCGAACGCAACCTTCAGGGTCCAGCTTGAGAATGGACACGTAGTGCTCGGGCATATTTCCGGGAAAATGCGGATGCACTACATCCGCATCCTTCCTGGCGATAAGGTCACGGTGGAGTTGACTCCCTATGATCTGTCCCGTGCCCGAATTGTGTTCCGTGCAAAATAATGCACTCGCTCTTTTTAGAGATTGAAAGGAACTGACATGCGAGTTCAGCCTTCGGTAAAGAAAATTTGCCGTAACTGTAAAATTATCCGTCGCAACCGTGTTGTTCGCGTGATCTGCACGGATCCCCGTCACAAGCAAAAACAAGGCTAATATTTGTTAGCCCTCGTTTTGCGTGATACAATCGCAAGCTTTTCAAGGTCTTAAGGCTTAAGGAAAGAGTATGGCCCGTATTGCAGGGGTAAACATCCCGAACCATGCGCATGCCGTTATCGGCCTGCAGGCTATTTACGGCATCGGTCAAACTCGTGCTCAGCAAATTTGTGCTGCAGCAGGTGTTGTTGCCTCCACGAAAGTGAAGGATCTGACCGACGCCGAAATGGACAAACTGCGTGAAGAAGTAGCCAAGTTCACCGTTGAAGGTGACCTTCGCCGCGAAATCACCATGAGCATCAAGCGTCTGATGGACATGGGCTCTTACCGTGGCATGCGCCATCGTCGTGGCCTGCCGTGCCGCGGCCAGCGTACTCGCACCAATGCTCGTACCCGTAAAGGTCCGCGCAAGGCGATCGCCGGCAAGAAGTAATCTTAAGGAACACAGATAATGGCTAAAGCAAACACAGCTGTCCGTGTACGCAAAAAAGTGCGCAAGTCTGTTAGCGAAGGTATCGTGCACGTGCACGCTTCGTTCAACAATACGATCATCACTATCACCGACCGTCAAGGCAATGCTTTGTCTTGGGCTACCTCTGGCGGCGCTGGTTTTAAGGGCTCGCGCAAGAGTACACCCTTTGCTGCTCAGGTAGCAGCGGAGCACGCTGGTAAAGTTGCCCAAGAATACGGTGTGAA
Organism: Pseudogulbenkiania subflava DSM 22618; assembly: GCF_900177275.1. Lineage (GTDB taxonomy): Bacteria > Pseudomonadota > Gammaproteobacteria > Burkholderiales > Chromobacteriaceae > Pseudogulbenkiania > Pseudogulbenkiania subflava. The sequence continues at coordinate 20,199 of NZ_FXAG01000032.1, read as the reverse complement.
GAACCTCGAAGTTCGTATCAAAGGCCCGGGTCCGGGTCGTGAATCTGCCGTTCGCGCGCTCAACGCGCTGGGTTTCAAGATCACCAGCATCTCCGACGTGACGCCGGTGCCGCACAACGGCTGCCGTCCGCCCAAGAAACGTCGTATTTAATTCGGAGAGTGTGAGAACATGGCACGTTATATTGGCCCGAAATGTAAACTCGCGCGTCGTGAAGGTACCGACCTGTTCCTGAAGAGCGCGCGTCGTGCACTGGATTCCAAGTGCAAACTGGACAGCATTCCTGGTCAGCATGGCGCTCGCAAGAGCCGTCTGTCTGACTACGGCGTCCAACTGCGTGAAAAGCAGAAAATCCGCCGCATTTACGGCGTGCTCGAGCGCCAGTTCCGCAACTATTTCGCCGAAGCTTCGCGCCTGAAGGGCTCGACCGGCGAAAACCTGCTGAAACTGCTGGAATCCCGCCTCGACAACGTCGTATACCGCATGGGCTTTGGCTCCACCCGCGCCGAAGCGCGTCAGCTGGTGAGCCACAAGGCCATCGTGGTGAACGGTCAAGTTGTGAACATCCCGTCCTTCCAGGTGAAGGCTGGTGATGTCGTTGCCATCCGCGAAAAGGCCAAGAAACAGGCCCGTATCGTCGAAGGCCTGGCTCTGGCCGAGCAGGGTGGTTTCCCGTCTTGGGTTTCTGTTGATTCCAAGAAAATGGAAGGCGTTTTCAAGTCTGCTCCGGAGCGTTCCGAACTGGCTGGCGATATCAACGAACAGCTCGTTGTGGAATTCTACTCCAAGTAATCGCTAGCTCTAGGGAATGACTATGCAAAACAGCGCTTCGGAATTTCTTAAACCGCGACTCATCGATGTGCAGCCGGTTTCGGCTACTCACGCGCGCGTATCGATGGAGCCGTTTGAACGCGGTTATGCCCATACCCTGGGTAATGCCCTGCGTCGCATTCTGCTCTCCTCGATGCCGGGTTTTGCGCCGACCGAAGTCACTATCGCTGGCGTTTTGCATGAGTATTCCGCTCTTGACGGCGTTCGCGAGGATGTCGTCGACATCCTCTTGAACCTCAAGGGCGTGGTGCTTAAGCTGCATGGTCGTGACAGCGTCGTTCTTACCCTCAAGAAAGAGGGTGAGGGCGCTGTTCTGGCTGGCGATATCGAGTTGCCGCACGATGTTGAGGTGATCAATCCGGATCACGTCATCTGCCATCTGGCAGCTGGCGGCAAGATCGATCTGGAGGTGAAGGTCGAGAAGGGTCGTGGTTACCAGCCGGTTAGCGTTCGCGCTAGCCAGGACGATAACCGCGCCATCGGTACTATTCAGCTGGACGCTTCCTTCTCTCCGGTTCGCCGGGTGAGCTTTGGTGTGGAAAGCGCCCGCGTTGAGCAGCGTACCGACCTGGATCGCCTGGTGCTCGATATCGAGACCAACGGTGTGATCGAACCTGAGCAAGCCGTGCGTAACGCCGCGCGCATCCTGATGGACCAGCTGTCGATTTTTGCTGATCTGCAAGGTACTGCGGTTGAAGAAGTCGTTGAAAAGGCGCCGCCGATCGATCCGATCCTGCTGCGCCCGGTCGACGATCTTGAACTGACGGTTCGTTCGGCTAACTGCCTGAAGGCCGAGAACATTTACTACATCGGTGACCTGATTCAGCGTACCGAGACCGAGCTTCTGAAGACCCCGAACCTCGGTCGCAAGTCCCTGAATGAGATCAAGGAAGTTCTCGCGTCCAAAGGCCTGACTCTCGGCATGAAGCTGGAAAACTGGCCGCCGGCAGGGCTGGAAAAACCGTAAGGTTTGAGATTAAAGGACATTAACAATGCGTCATCGTTATAGCAATCGTAAACTGAACCGCACGACTAGCCACCGTCTGGCTATGCTGCGCAACATGGCTAACTCGCTGCTGCGTCACGAAGTCATCGTGACCACGCTGCCGAAGGCCAAGGAACTGCGCCGTGTGGCTGAGCCGCTGATCACGCTGGGCAAGAAGCCGTCGCTGGCAAACCGCCGCTTGGCTTTCGACCGCACTCGTGATCGCGACATCGTGGTAAAACTCTTCGACGTACTGGGTCCGCGCTACACCGCCCGCAATGGCGGTTATGTTCGCATCCTGAAGTACGGCTTCCGCAACGGCGACAACGCTCCGATGGCTCTGGTTGAGCTGCTGGACCGTCCGGAAGATGCGGTAGCAGTGGAAGAAGAAGCCGAGTAACCTTCGGGTGCTCTGAATAAAAAAAGCCAGCGCAAGCTGGCTTTTTTTTTATTTTCCGCTTCGCGAAGGCTAAAAAATGGATAGCCCGGTACGGGTGGTGAAACGGTCGAGCGCTTCCAGCCCGATCAGCGAATTGCCCTGACTGTCGAGCGCCGGACTCCACACCGCCATGCTCAGCTTGCCGGGGATGACCGCCAAGATGCCTCCTCCCACGCCGCTTTTGCACGGCAGCCCAACGCGGTAGGCGAATTCGCCGGCGGCGTCGTAGGTGCCGCAGGTGAGCATGATGGCGTTGACCTGCTTGGCCTGGCTGCGGCTCAGACGCTGCTGGCCGCTGATCGGGGAGAGGCCGTGGTTGGCGAGGTAGAGGCCGGCGCGGGCGAGTTCGGCGCAGCTCAGGGTGATGCTGCAGCTGTGGAAGTAGCTATCCAGCGTGTGGTCGACCGGATTGACCATGTTGCCGTAGCTTTTCATGAAGTGCGCCAGCGCGGCATTGCGGTCGCCGTGCTGTTGTTCGGAATGCGCCACTTCGAGATCGAAGGCGAGGTCGGTGGTGCCGGTTTCCTGGCGCAAGAAATCCAGCAGCACGGCCTTGGCTTCGCCATACAGCGAGTTGGCGAGATCGGTCACCACCAGCGCCCCGGCGTTGATGAAGGGATTCCGTGGAATGCCGTTCTCGTTTTCCAGCTGGATCAGCGAGTTGAAGGGGTTGCCGGACGGCTCCTTGCCAACGCGGGTCCATAGGCTGTCGCCGAGCCGTCCCAGTACCAGCGACAGCATGAACACCTTGGACAGGCTCTGAATCGAGAACCGGGTGTCGGCTTGGCCGGTGGAGTACTGCTGGCCGTCGAGCGTGGCGATGCTGATGGCGAACTGTTGGGGGTTGATCTTGGCCAGGGCGGGGATGTAGTTCGCCACCTTGCCAAGTCCGAAATAGGGGACGATGTCCTGCGCTATTTCATCGAGGAGGGTCTGATAATCCATCTGTCTTGTGTCGTCAGGGTGTGTTGTCGTTGTCGGCCCTCTGGCAGGCTCTTGTCGGCACCCTCTGCGGAGTTGCCGTCAGAAAGTATAACGTAGCTCAAGCACCTCGAAGGGGTCGCCCAGCTGCAGGAGGCCTTCGTTGCGCGGGACGAGGTTGACGCCGAAGCAGATGCCCTCGGGCAGCTGGCGAGTCTTGATCAGGGTGGCGAGGGGTTCGCCGTCGGCTGAGGGCACGCCGTTGTCGGGGTTGACCGTGGTCAGGGTGCAGCGGGTGCAGGGCTTGGCGACGTCGAAGATCACCGCGCCGATGCGCACCACCTTCCAGTCGTCTTCTTCGTAGGGTGCGGCGCCGCTGACCACCAGGTTGGGGCGGAAGTGGCGCTGGGAGACCTGCTCGGGCAACTGGGCGTTGAGTTCGTCGAGCGAACTCTGGTTGAGCAGCAGATAGGGGTAGCCATCGGCAAAGGACAGTCCGTGGTCGCTGGTCTTCTGCTTGCGTTGGGAGTGGCGCCCTAGCCACAGCAGGCGGCAGGGAATACCGAGGTAGCGGCTGAACCAGGCGTCGGTCCGCGGCGAGCCATGATAGGCGGTGAAATGGTCTTTCCAGACGCTGGTTGCGCTGGGGGTGTCGAATTCACTGGCAAGCGCGGCGATGGGGGCTGTATCCGGGGCCTGGAACAGGATGGCGCCGGGGATCAGTGTGCAGCGGATCGTGAGCAGCTGGGGATAGTCGCGTGCGGTAATGAAGCGGCCACTCTCGTCGGTCAGCAGCCACTCTCGGTCGTGCAGCAGGCCCTGCCACGAGGCAAACGCCCGGGTGTACGGAATTCCGCGGGCGGATTTGAGGGGGTGGACGAACATGCTGGCCAGTTGCACGGATCTGCTCCTTGGTGTGTGCGTTGCTACGGGGTGAATGGGTCTCGCCTGGGGCCGCGGCTGCCGTGACGTCGGGCGGCGGTTTGCCGTGGCCTGGCCGCGGTGTGGAGCGTCGGTCTGGTTTGGCTGACTCCCCGGCGATAGGGCTGTCGCGTCTCGCCGGGTGGCGTCATGGTGTTGGCTTCATGGAGCCTGGCCCAACCGGGCGGATGCTCCCTGCGAGGTTAGCAGGCTGGAGCACACTCGGGTAGTGTGAGCGGCATCCGGGTCGAGCCGGCAGGTGCCAGGCGGCTCAAGAATCCCCTTGCCAGGTCGATCAAGAAAAGGAGGTGACGCTCTGGCGCCGCGTGGCGGGCTATTTCTGATCTGGCACGAGGGGGACTGGCGAGTTGGCTACTAGGGTTTTTCCTGAGAGCCTATGCAGATGGCTGAGAGTATCCTGAAGGGGGCTAACTGCTGCCAGGCAGCCTCCGATGTACCCGGCAGTCAGGGTTGGCCGAAGCCGTGTGCCGGCATAACCAGGGGAGAACAATGAAACAAGCAAATCATGGCTGGAGTCTGCGGGCAAGGTTGCTGGGGCTGCTGGGCCTGGTGGCCGTGCTGGTCTGTGTGCAGGGCGGCTGGAGCCTGCTGAGTGAGCGTGACAGCCTGCTGCAGGATCGCAAGGACAAGGTGCGCAATCTGGTCGAGGCGACCGTGGCGGTGGTGGCCAACTACGAGCAGAAGGCTGCCAGCGGGGCGCTGAGCGAAGCGCAGGCCAAGGTGTTGGCGGCGGCGGCGCTCAATGCCATTCGCTACGATGGCAAGGAGTACTTTTTCGCTTACGACCAGAATATGGTGTACGTGGCGCATGGCGCCCGCCCCGACAAGATCGGACAGAGTGCCCACGGCATGAAGACGCCGGAAGGCGTCGACCTGGCGGCGCTGTTTCTGAAAACCGTGCAGGAGGGGCAGGGCAAGGGTTTTGCGCCTTACGTCTGGGACAAGCCGGGCTCCACGACGCCGCAGCCGAAGATATCGTACCTGACGGTCACACCGGGCTGGCACTGGATGATCGGCACCGGGCTGTACCTGGATGATCTCGACGCGGCCTTCCAGCGGGCGCTGCTGGGCTTGGTGCTGCGGGTCGGCGTGGTGCTGGCGTTGCTGCTCGGCGGCGGGCTGCTGCTGGTGCGCAGCGTACTGCGTCAGCTCGGCGGCGAGCCGGCGGCAACGGCCGCCATCGTGCGCCGCATCGCCGACGGCCAGCTGGATGCCTCGATTGCGCTCGCCCCGGGGGATCGCGACAGCTTGCTGGCGGCAGTGGCCGACATGCAGTCGCAGTTGCGCCAGCTGGTGCAGCGGATTGCGGAAGGGGCCAATACCATGTCCGGCATGAGCTCCCGGATCGCCGGCAACGCCGAGTCGGTGGCGCAGTCCTCGGGGCAGCAAAGTGGTGCCGCGACGTCGATGGCGGCCTCGGTGCAGCAGATGACGGTGAGCATCAACCAGATTGCCGAGCATGCCCAGGACGCGCGCCAGCTATCTCAGGCTTCCGGCACGCTGTCGCGCGAGGGCGGGGAGGTGATCGCCAGCGCGGTCGGCGAGATGCAGCGCATCAACGAGTCGGTGGACCAGGCCGCCTCGCGCATCGGCGAGCTGGCCCAGAAGACCCAGACCATTTCCAGCATCATGCAGGTGATCAAGGATATTGCCGATCAGACCAACCTGCTGGCGCTCAACGCGGCGATCGAGGCCGCGCGAGCCGGGGAGAGCGGGCGCGGTTTTGCCGTGGTGGCCGACGAGGTGCGCAAGCTGTCGGAGCGCACCGCCCAGGCTACCCAGGAAATTGCCGGCATGATCGACGAGATCCGCCTTACTTCGGATGCCTCGCACAGCACCATGGCGGAGGCGGTGCAGCGCGTGAAGAGCGGGCTGCAACTGGCGGAGCAGGGTGGGGAGGCGATTGCGCGCATCCGCGACAGCGCCCAGCAGGTGGTGCAGGTGGTGAACGATATCTCGCACTCGCTGAAGGAGCAGAGCGAGGCGAGTCAGGGTATCGCCCGCCACGTCGACGATATCGCGCAGAGCGCGGCGGTCAACGCCGACGCTTCGCTGGGCGCATCGCGTGCGATTGAGGAGTTGCACGCACTGGCCGATACCCTGCGCGACCAGGTGGCGCGGTTCCGCTGGTAAGCGCGCTAGTCGCTGCGAGTAGGCCCGGCCAATGCCGGGCCTTTTTCATGCCGGCTATCCGCGCTGGCGACGCCCGATCAGGATGGCCAGCGTCAGCAGCAGGGCAGCCAGCAGCAGAACCGGGCGGTTGCCGTACTGCATGTAGGGGGTCAGTCCACTGCGTCCCTGTACCATGCCGGACAGCACCTGGCGCGTGAAGGGGGCGGCAATCGAGCCGATTTCGCCATCGGCGTGGATGATCGCGGTCATGCCGGTGTTGGTGGCGCGCAGCATCGGCCGCCCGGTTTCCAGCGCCCGCGTCTGCGATAGCTGAAGATGCTGGCTGGCGGCGTCGCTCTGGCCGAACCAGGCCAGGTTGCTGACGTTGGCGAGCAGGGTGGCCTTGGCGGCCGGGCCGATCAGCTCCTCGCCGAAGCTGTCTTCGTAGCAGACGTTGAACGCCACCTGCTGGCCGGCCATGGCGATTGGCGGCTGGTCGGTGCCGCCGCGGCTGAAGCCGGAGAGCGGCATGTTCATGAAACGGTAAATCCAGCTAGTGACGCCCGGCAGCGGGATGAACTCGCCGAACGGCACCAGGTGGTTCTTGGCGTAGTACGGCAGCCCCGGCGTGGTCGCGGCGATGACGGCGTTGAGGTAGCCACGGCCGTCGTCGGTGCGGCGCGGCACGCCGAAGGCCAGGGCCATCTGGTTGCGCTCGGCGGTGGCCGCGAGCAGACCGAGGAAGCCGGGGGGCAGTTCGTCGAGGAAGACGGGCAGGGCGGTTTCCGGCAGGATCATCAGGTCGGCGCGGGAGTTGGCGACCTGGCGATAGTAGCTGGTGAGGGTGTATTCGTAGATCGCCGGATCCCACTTCAGGCTCTGCGGGATGTTGCCCTGGGCCAGCGCCACGCGCAGCGGCTTGCCCACGGGCCGGGTCCACTCGATCGCCTTGAGCTGCTGACCGCCGGCCCAGAACGCGGCGACGGTCAGCAGCAGCGCCAGGCGCCAGCGGTTGGCGAGGCGGGGCAGCACGATCAAGGCGCCGGCGCTGAACGCCACCAGCAGGGTGACGCCGTAGACACCGGATACGGCGGCGTAGCCCGCCAGCGGGCTCTCGGTGATCTGGGAGTAGCCGGCGGTGCCCCAGGGGAAGCCGGTGAGCATCCAGCCGCGCAGCCATTCGGTCAGGGTCCACAGGGCCGGGAACAGCACCAGCCAGCGCATGGCGGGGCGGCGCTCGATGCGGCAGGCGAGCCACAGCGCGAGGCCGGGGTAGAGCGCGAGGTAGGCCGGCAGCAGCGCCGTCATCGGCGCGGCGAGCCAGAACGGCATGCCGGCGATGTCGTGCAGGCTGTAGTAGATCCAGTGGAAGTTGGCGGTGTAGGCGGCGATGCCCCAGCTGTAGCCGAGCCAGAAGGCGCGCTGGGGGCGGCGCTGGGCCAGTTCGGCGAGCGCCGCGAGGGCGAGCGGCATCAACCAGAACAGGCGGTAGGGGGCGAAGGCGAACAGCGTGACGGCGCCGGCGAGCGCGGCCACGAGCAGGAACAGGAAGGTGCGCATGGGTCAGGGTGTGAGCGGCTGGTCCTGGGATTGCAGGCGTTCGACCAGCAGGGTGTGCAGACGGCGGCCGTCGGTGCGGATCACGGTGAAGCGCAGGTCGTCGCTTTGCACCGTTTCGCCGCGCTTGGGCAGGTGGCCGAACAAGGAGATCACCAGGCCGCCGATGGTATCGACGTCGTTGTCGGCAAAGCCGGTATCGAAGTAGTGGTTGAAGTCGGCGATCTCGGTCAGCGCCTTGACGCGGTAGCGCTGGCCGCGCACCGGGATGATGTTGTCGGCGCTGTCGTCGTTGTCGTATTCGTCCTCGATGTCGCCGACGATCTGCTCGATGACGTCTTCGATGGTGACGAGGCCGGCGACGCCGCCGTATTCATCGACCACGATGGCCATGTGGTTGCGCATGGTGCGGAAGTCGCGCAGCAGCAGGTTGAGCGGTTTGGATTCCGGGACGAACACCGCCTGGCGCAGGATGTCGGCCAGCTTGAAGGTGGCGGGCTGGTGGAAGTAGCGCAGCAGGTCCTTGGCGAGCAGGATGCCCTGCACATCGTCCTTGTCGTCACCGATCACCGGGAAACGCGAGTGCCCGGTCTCGATGACGAAGGGCAGCAGTTTCTCCACGGTTTCATCGTGCCGGACCACGTCCATCAGGCTGCGCGACACCATGACGTCGCGCACGGTCAGTTCGCTGACCGAGAGCACGCCCTCGATCATGCCGAGCGCTTCGGCGTCGAGCAGGTTGCGCTCGAAAGCCGAGTGCAGCAGGTCGACCAGTTCCTTGCGGTCTTCCGGCTCGCGCAGCAGCAGCGTCGACAGGCGCTCCAGCCAACCGGGTCTGCTCTTGCTGGAATCGTCCATGGTGTCAGGTTTTCTCCGCCGCGTAGGGGTCCGGATAGCCTAGCTTGGCGAGAATGGCGGTTTCAAGCGCCTCCATGACCTCGGCCTCGTCGTCGTCTTCATGGTCGTAGCCCTGCAGGTGCAGCATGCCGTGCACGGTAAGGTGGGCGTAGTGGGCCGCGAGCGGGGTGTCCTGCTCGGAGGCTTCGCGTTCCACCACCGGTACGCACAGCACCAGGTCGCCGAACAAGGGCATGCCGGGGAGGGTTTCGCCTTCGTTGAGGGCGAAGCTCAGCACGTTGGTGGCGTAGTCCTTGCCGCGGTAGTCGCGGTTGAGGGCGCGGCCTTCTTCGCTTTCGACCAGCAGCAGGCTGATCTGGGCTTTCTGCACGTCGGCCTGCAAGGCGGCGCGGGCCCAGCGCTGTAGGTCGGCGGTGCTGGGTAGGTTGGCGGCGTCGCTGCGGATATCCAGCGTCAGTTCCAGGCGTTCGGCCAACCTTTGTCGCAGCGGGGTGCGCTTAGCTCTTTTCATCGGACTTGCTTTGCGTGAGTTCTTTCAGTTGATGGGCGTCGTAGGCGTCGACGATTTTCTGCACCAGCGGGTGGCGCACCACGTCGTCGCTCTGGAAGTGATGGAAGTGGATGCCGCGCACGTGGCCCAGGATGCGCTCGACCTCGACCAGGCCGCTTTTCTGGTGGCGCGCCAGGTCGATCTGGGTGATGTCGCCGGTGATCACCGCCTTGGAGCCGAAGCCGATGCGCGTCAGGAACATCTTCATTTGCTCGGGGGTGGTGTTCTGCGCCTCGTCGAGGATGATGAAGGCGCTGTTGAGGGTGCGCCCGCGCATGTAGGCGAGCGGGGCGATTTCGATCAGGTTCTTCTCGAACAGCCGGGTCACCTTGTCGAAGCCCATCAGGTCGTAGAGTGCGTCGTACAGCGGGCGCAGGTAGGGGTCGACCTTCTGCGCCAGGTCCCCGGGCAAAAAGCCGAGCTTCTCGCCGGCCTCGACCGCCGGGCGTACCAGCACGATGCGCTTGATGGCGTCACGTTCCATGGCGTCCACCGCGCAGGCGACGGCGAGGTAGGTCTTGCCGGTGCCGGCCGGGCCGATGCCGAAGGTGATGTCGTGCTGCTGGATGGCCTTGATGTAGCTGTTCTGGCGTGGGGTGCGGCCGCGCAGGTCGCCACGGCGCGTCGCCAGCACCGGCGCTTCTTCTTCCGGCGTGGCGTCGTGTTGCCGCACTTCGACCAGGCCGAGCTGGATGTCGTCGATCGACAGCTCCTGTTTTTCGGCCTGCAGATAGAAGCGCGTCAGCGCGGTGGCGGCGTCCGCGGCGCGCGGGCCGCGGATGCGGAAGCCTTCGCCGCGGCGCTGGATCACCACGTCCAGCCCGGTTTCGATCTGCTTGAGGTTTTCGTCGAGTGGGCCGCACAGGCGGGCCAGCCGTTCGTTGTCGATGGGGTTGAAGCTTAGCTGTTCGGTTTGCAAGGGGGATCGGCTCCGCGGCGTTCAGACGGGCAGGGGCTCGCGCAAGGCGTCGAGGTCTGCCGCGGTCAGGGTCGGAATGAATTCGGTGATGTCGTACTGGGCCAGGCCGGCCTGTGCGAACGGGTCTTCGGCCAACCTTTGTTCCAGCGCGGCCCGTTCGCCGCGCGCCAGGATCACGCCGCCGCTGCGCGGCACCTTGCGCCCCGAGGCCAGGAAGGCGCCGTCGGCGTAGCCGCGTTGCAGCCAGGCGACGTGGGCATCGATCAGGGCATCGATGGCGGCGAGCGGGGCGGTGTAGCTGAGGGAGACGATGAACATGGTTGGCCGAAGCGTGAACGGTAGGATTTATTTAAGGATACGCCCGGCATGGGCCGGGCGGAACTCCTTCAGACGGTTTCGGTGGTCACGATTTCGCCCGCCAGCGAGTGCGGGCGCGCCTCGGTGATGCGCACCTCGATCATCTGGTTCAACAGGCGCGGGTTGCCGATGAAGTTGACCACGCGGTTGTTCATGGTGCGGGCCGCCAGCATGTTCGGGTCCTTCTTCGATACCGCTTCGACCAGCACGCGCTGCACCGTGCCGACCATGCTCTGGTTGATGGCGAAGCCCTTGGCCTCGATCACTTCGTTCAAGGCTTCGAGGCGACGGACCTTCTCTTCGTGCGGCGTGTCGTCCGGCAGGTTCGAGGCCGGGGTGCCGGGGCGCGGGCTGTAGATGAACACGAAGCTGAAGTCGAACTCCAGGTCCTTGACCAGCTTGAGCGTGGCGTTGAAGTCTTCCTCGGTTTCGCCCGGGAAGCCGACGATGAAGTCGGACGACAGGCACAGGTCGGGGCGGATGGCACGCAGCTTGCGGATGATCGACTTGTATTCCAGCGCGGTGTAGCCGCGTTTCATCGCCATCAGCACGCGGTCGCAACCGCTCTGCACCGGCAGGTGCAGGTGCGACACGAGCTTGGGCAGCTTGGCGTAGCAGTCGATGATGCGCTGGCTGAATTCGCGCGGGTGGCTGGTGGTGAAGCGGATGCGCTCCACGCCCGGCACTTCGTGCACGTATTCCAGCAGCAGCGCGAAGTCGGCGATCTCGCCGTCGGCCATCAGGCCGCGGTAGGCGTTGACGTTCTGCCCCAGCAGGGTGATTTCCTTGACGCCCTGGGCGGCGAGGCCGGCAATTTCGACCAGCACGTCGTCGAACGGGCGGCTCACTTCCTCGCCGCGGGTGTAGGGCACCACGCAGAACGAGCAGTACTTGGAGCAGCCTTCCATGATCGAGACGAAGGCGGCGCCGCCGTCGACCTTGGCGGGCGGGATGTGGTCGAACTTCTCGATCTCGGGGAAGGAGATGTCGACCTGGGCCGCGCCGCTGTCCTGCTTGGCGCGGATCAGCTCGGGCAGGCGGTGCAGGGTCTGCGGGCCGAACACCACGTCCACGTAGGGCGCGCGCTTGACGATGGTGTCGCCTTCCTGCGACGCCACGCAGCCGCCGACGCCGATGATCAGGTCGGGTCTGGCGTCCTTCAGCGGACGGATGCGGCCGAGGTCGGAGAACACCTTCTCCTGCGCCTTTTCGCGCACGCTACAGGTGTTGAACAGGATGACGTCGGCCTCTTCGGGGTTGTCCGTCTTGACCATGCCTTCGGCGTCACCGAGCACGTCGACCATCTTGTCGGAGTCGTACTCGTTCATCTGGCAGCCGAAGGTCTTGATATATACCTTCTTCATGGCAACAGCGATTCCAGCTAGGGTTATGGCCGGGCCAGGGTGCGCAGATCGTCGTCCGTCAGTACCCAGATCCGGTTGATGGCGCCTGACATATCGACCGTCACCCCCACGCGCCGGCCCACCAGTCCCGGCAGCTGGCCGGTCAGCAGGAAGCGGTTGTTCTCGTCGAGGATGCGCACGCCGGGCGCCAGCGGATAGGCGGTGCCGGACGGGATGAAGAGTCCGGTGAGAGCCTGCAGCCAGGAGCGCTCGGCCGCGAAGCTGATCTGTGCGCTGTCGGCGGCGTTGATTTCTCCGATCTGCAGGGTGGCGGGCAGCACGCGGCCGGCCAGGGCGCTCTGAGCGCACAGCAGGGTGACGAGGAGGGCGAGGAGTCGTGTTTTCATAGGCAAATGAACATGTTGCGCGAGTCTACCATAGACTCTCCGAAGGTAGGCGCCGGCCCGCGGCAAAGCGGGATTTTTCCTGTCGGTCAGGATGGTTGCGGCTCGCACTGCAACGACAAGAGGGCCGCACGGGCGGGCGTCGCCCATTATAATGCCAATTACATGACGCGCCGGGGTGTTGCCGGCACGTTCCCCCTATCGTTCCCCGACCTGGAGCCCCATGACTCACCAGCGCCAAGCGCTGCGCCTGTCCGGTACGTTCGCCTTGGCGGGCGTACTGTGGATCGTGCTCAGCGACCGTTTCCTGGCCTCGCTGCCGGTCAGCACACAGACCCTGACGATGCTGCAGACCTACAAGGGGATGGGCTTCGTCGCCGGCATCTCGCTGCTGCTCTACTACCTAGTGCGGCGTGCCCTGAAGTCGCAGGCGCAGCTGCTGGCCCAGCTTCGGCGCAACCAGGCGCTGTTCCAGGAGGCGCAGCTGAGCGCGCAGCTGGGTAGCTGGGAATATGACAGCGCGCGCCGCGAGTTCCTCTGGAGCGGCGCCGCCCAGCAGTTGCTGGGGCTGCCCGCCAGCGAGATGCGCACGGCACGCGACACCCTGCTGCAGCGGGTGGCGGCGAGCGATCGCTTGCGGGTGGCGGCGGTACTCGACGCCATGTTGGCCGAAGGCAGCGGCAGCGTCGAATTCTGCCGTGCCGGCACCGTCGCAGCGCCGGTGTGGCTGCGGCTGCACTACCAGGTGCACCTCGACGAGGAGGCGCCCGGTCTGGTGCTGGGCGCGCTGCAGGACATCAGCGCCCAGAAGACGCAGGATGATGCCTTGCGCGAGCGCGAGCAGCTGTTTCGCGGCACCTTCGAGCAGGCGGCGGTGGGGATCGCCCACCTCGGGCTCGATGGCCACTGCATCCGCGTCAACCAGCGCTTGTGCGACATCCTCGGCTACTCGCGCGAAGAGCTGCTGCGGCTGACCTTTCAGGACATCACCCATCCCGCCGACCGGGACATCGATCTGGCGATGACGCGACGCCTGCTCGGCGGCGAGATTCCCAGTTTTTCCATCGAGAAACGCTATCGGCAGCGGGGCGGCCAACTGGTCTGGGCCAATCTCACCGCGGCGTTGATGCGCGGTGAAGGCGGGCGGCCGGAATATTTCATCTTGGTGGTGGAGGACATCTCGGCGCGCAAGCAATCGGAAGAGGCCCAGCAGCTTGCGCTGACGGTGTTCGACAGCATGCTCGAGGGCGTGATCATTACCGACCACCGCCGCCGCATCCTGGCGGTGAACGCCGCCTTCGGCGAGATCACCCACTATCCGGTGGAGGCCCTGCTGGGACGGACGCCGCCCTTGTGGCGCACGGCGCACCAGGATGCCGCGTTCTACCGCCGTGTCTGGCGGCAGTTGCTCGCGAGCGGGCGCTGGGAGGGCGAGCTCTGGCATCGCAAGCAGGACGGCACGCCGTTTCCGCTGTGGCTGTCGATCAGCTGCGTGCGCGACGAGCAGGGCCGGCCGCGCCAGTACGTCTTCGTGTTCAACGACATCAGCCAGCTCAAGGACAGCCAGGAGCAGTTGGAGCGACTGGCGCATTACGATCTCCTCACCGGGCTGCCCAATCGCCACCTGGCGCTGGCCCGGCTGGAGCACGCCCTGGAGCGGGCCCGGCGTCATGCCTTCCCGCTCGCGGTGATGTTCATCGATCTCGACCGCTTCAAGACCGTCAACGACAGCCTCGGGCATCAGGCGGGCGATGAGCTGCTGGTGGCCATCGCGCAGCGCCTGCGTCAGCGGCTGCGCCAGGAGGATTTGCTGGCGCGCCTGGGGGGCGACGAGTTCCTGGTGGTGATCGAGGAGGCGCCGGTGCAGCAGGTCGCCACCATTGCGCACGCCTTGCTCAAGGTGGTCGATCAGCCTTTCAGCTTTTCCGGCGGGGGCGAGGCCTATGTCGGCGCCAGCATCGGCATCAGCCTTCACCCCGGCGACGGGCGCAGCGCCAGCGAGCTGATCCGCAACGCCGATGCCGCGATGTACCTGGCCAAAGCCCAGGGCAGCAACGCGTTCCGCTTCTACACCGAGTCGCTCACGCGCGCCGCCAACGAGCGGCTGAGCATGGAAACCAGCCTGCGCCGGGCGCTGCGGCACAAGGAGTTCGTGCTGCACTACCAGCCCCTGGTCGAGCTGGCGAGTGGCCGGGTGCTGGGGGCCGAGGTGCTGGTGCGCTGGCAGCCGCCGGGGGAGGCGCTGGTGCCACCGTCGCGTTTCATTCCCCTGGCCGAGGAGACCGGGTTGATCGTCCCGCTCGGCGACTGGGTGTTGCACGAGGCATGCCGCCAGGGCAAGGCCTGGCTCGACGCCGGGCTGCCGTTGCTGCTGGCGGTCAACCTCTCGCCGCGGCAGTTCCTGCGGCACGATCTGGTGGGCCAGGTGCGCAAGGCGTTGCAGAGCAGCGGCCTGCCGCCGGCACAGCTGGAACTGGAGTTGACCGAGGGGGCGCTGATGGAGCAGGCCGAGCAGGCGGTGAAGACGCTGCATGCACTCAAGCGGCTCGGGGTGAGCCTGGCCATCGACGACTTCGGCACCGGCTACTCCTCGCTGGCCTACCTCAAGCGTTTCCCGCTCGACAAGCTGAAGATCGATCGCAGCTTCGTGCGCGATCTGCCGCGCGACAGCAGCGATGCCGAGATCGTCACTACCATCATCGCCATGGTGCGCAACCTCAAGCTGGAGGCGTTGGCCGAAGGGGTGGAAACGCCGCAGCAGCTGGCGTTCCTGCGCCAGCTGGGGTGCGACAGCGGCCAGGGCTACCTGTTCAGCCCGCCGCTGCCGGCCGAGGCGTTCGAGCGCTGGCTGCGCGATGGCGGCGGCGTGATCGCGCCGCCGCCTTGAGTCGGGGTGGCGCCCGGCCGCGGGGCAGTGGGGGCTAGCGCCGGGCGATGCGGCTCAGGGTCTGCGACGGTGTTTCGTCGAACAGTTTCTTGTAGTCGCTGGAGAAGCGTCCCAGATGGGTGAAGCCCCAGCTCATGGCGATGCTGGAGATATTGCGGCCGGAACGGTCCGCCAGGATGTCGCGCCGCACCGCCTCGAGCCGGAATTGCTTGAGATAGGCGATTGGCGCCAGGCCGAAATGGCGCTTGAAGCCCTCGAACAGCTTGAAGCGCGAGACGCCGGCCACGTGCTCGATGTCCTCCAGGTTCAAGTCCTCGTGCGCGTTTTCGTGGATGTATTGCCGGGCGCGCGTCAGATAGTGCGGACAGGACGGCGCCAGCATGCTGGCCAGTTCGTCCGAGTAGTTGTGCGGCTGCGACAGCAGCAGCCCCTTGATCAGGACGTGCTCCAGATCGTTCGCCATGTAGAGGTGGCTGAACAGCTTGCCGGTGCGCTCCATCTCGCTCAGCAGGTATTTGACCATGCGCCACCAGGCGGCCTGATCGCCGCTATTGGCATCCATGCCTGCCTGGAAGGTCAGCGGGGTATCGAGAGGGCGTTGCAGCAGGTTTTCCAGCACCTTGCGCAGGGCCGGGCGCGGGATGGCCACCAGAATCTTGCGGCAGTTGCCGGCGATGGTGAGTGCCTGGTTTTCATGCGGCTGCAAGATCAAGCCCTTGTTGCTGTCGGACAGCAGCAGGCGGCCTTCCGCCGACAGCTCCTGCTCGCCCACCAGCGGCAGGCTGACGCTGTAGCAGTTGAGCGGGGTATCCTCGCGCACGACCACGGTGACGTCGGTGCCATACTCGACATAACCGAGCGACGTGGCCATCGAGCGCAGCACGTTGCCGGCGTGGTGAAACTGCAGTCGCTGCGGGCAGCTCACTTCCAGCCCGTGCGGTCCGCAGATGCCGGCCATCCAGTCGCGCGCGCCGTCCAGGTCGTTACGCAGCGCGTGTATGCCAAGACAATCGCACTCGGCTTGCGTTTGCTTCTGTTCGCTCATGGCTGCCCTCCGCCTACGCCTAGCATAGGGAATTTGGAAGCAATTTCATAGACTTGGCCGTACCCGCCGGAGCGGGCACGGTCCGAGGGTCAGCGGCTGGTGTTGCTGTCGCCGAACTTCTCGTAGTAGAGGCGGGTGTCTTCCAGGCCTTGCGCGTCCAGCCACTGCCTGATCGCCTCGACCATTGGCGGCGGGCCGCACAGGTACATGTCGAACGGGTTCGCCTCGAGGAAGCGGCGGTCGAGATGCTCGGGGATCAGTCCGGTCTTGCCCGCCCACTCCGGCGACGGGTTCATCACCACGATCTGGTACGAGAAATCGGCGATGCGCTCGGCGTAGCCCGCCAGCCGTTCCAGCTCGCACAGGTCGCGCGCGTTGCTCACGCCGTAGTACAAGCGCACCGGCTGGCCACAGCCACCCTGTTCGGCCAACTGGTCGAGCATGCCGAGGAAGGCCGACAGCCCGGTGCCGCCGGCCACCATCACCAGTGGCCGCTCGACCTGGCGCAGGTAGAACGCGCCCAGCGGGGCTTCGAACTCGATGGTCTGGCCTGGCTGACAGCGCTCGCGCAGGTAGTTGCTCATCGCCCCGTCCGGCAGCAGGCGGATCAGGAATTGCAGCTGGTTGCGCGGGTTGGGGCGGTTGGCGAACGAGTACGAGCGCCAGGCGCCGCTGCCCGGCACCTGCAGCCGCGCGTACTGGCCGGGCAGGAAGTCCAATTGCTTCGGGCAGGCGCTGGCGTCCAGGTGCAGGATGGCGGTGGTCTCGGACACCTGCTGCACTCCGCTCACGTTGGCCGAAAGCAGGCTGGTGCCGCCGGCGTGGCACAGGCTGGAGTCGAAATCGAAGTAGAACGAGGCGTCCGACTGCACCCGCGTCTGGCAGGTCAGCACCTTGCGGGCGGCGAGATCCGTCGCCGACAGGGTCTCCTCGTCGACGTAGTCCTGGCTGTAGCGGCCCGATTCGCAGCGGCCCTGGCAGGTGCCGCACACGCCCTCGCGGCAGTCGAGCGGGATGTTCACCCCGTTGCGCAGCGCGGCGTCGAGCAGGACTTCGTTGGGCCGGATGTCGAAGAACAGCGTTTTGCCGTCGGCAAAACTGAAGGCGACTTTGTGGCTCATGGGGTAGTCCTCCCGCTTACAGGTGGTAGAAGTCCAGCACCGCATTGATGGTGTCGTTGAGCAGCAACACGTGTTTCCGCACGATCTTCCAGCTCTCGCCCTCGGAGCGCAGCCGGTAGCTGACGCGACCGAAGAAGTGCTCGGCGACGCCGTGGCGGCTGTAGAAGGTGGTCCAGTTGGCCTTCACCTCGAGCTGGCCGTCCGGGCGCTCGTCGATGCGCACGTTGCTGATTTGGTGCAGGGTGCGCGGCAGCGGCGTGGACGCGGCCGACTTGCCGGTGCGCAGGCGGAACACGCGGTCTTCCAGCCCGGAGCGGTTGCGGTAATAGATCAGCGACATGCCGCGCTTGGGGTCGGTGGTGTACTCGTGTTCGGAATCCCACTGCGGCACGTGGAATTCGCTGTCCTCGTCGAACAGATCGAGGTAGGCGTCCCAGTCCTGCGCGTCGCACAACTCGGCCTTGCGGTAGAGAAACTGTTCGATCGCATGTTGTCGTTGGCTCATGGCTCAAATCTCCTTGCTGTCGTTGCTCTTCTGCTGCAGGCCCTTGAGCAGGAACGCGCGCCAGGCGCCGTGCTGGTTGACGTACAGGCCCTCGTGGGTCAGTTCGGTGCCGGTCAGTACCGGCTGGATGCCGAGCAGACTGCTGTTCGGGGTGGCACCTTGCACCCACTTGTGGTGGCCGCGCGAGATGTCGTTCCAGCGCTCCAGGCGAGCCTGGAAGCCGCGCTGCTGCTCGCGGAATTCCACCAGGTCGTCCGGCGTGCCCATGCCGGAGACGTTGAAGAAGTCCTCGAACTGGCGGATGCGGTTTTCGCGGTCCTGCTCCGATTCGCCCTTCACGGCGAGGCACTGGCTGATGATCTCGGTCTTGTTCCAGGCCACCGGGCGCACGATGCGCAGCTGCGAGCTGATCTGGTCCATGAAGAACAGGCTGGGGTAGATGTTGAGGTTGCGCAGGCGGTGCATCATCCATTCCGCCTTGGCCTGGCCGTGCTCCTGCACCAGGCGCGGCATCACGCTGGCGTAGCCGGGGCGCACCGCCGGGTTGGGCATGTCGCTGAACAGCACGCTGTGGCCGTTCCTGAACGAGAACCAGCCGTCGTCGGTCTCGGCATCGCCGGCGCCGAGCTTGCTGTAGTCGAGCGTGCCGCTGCCGGCCTTGCCCTTTTTCGAGTTGGCTTCCTGGCGGTGCTGGACCGTGGCCACGTAGTTGTAGTGCACGGTGCTGACGTGGTAACCGTCCAGGCCGTTCTCGTTCTGCAGCTTCCAGTTGCCGTCGAAGGTGTAGGTGGATTTGCCCGGCAGCACTTCCAGTTCGCCGGTGGGGGACTGCGCCACCATCATGTCGAAGAAGACGCGTGCATCGCCCAGGTAGTCTTCCAGCGTGTCGCTGCCGTTCGCGGCCAGGCTGATGAAGACGAAACCCTTGTAGCTGGCGATGCGCGCCTTCTTCAGGCCGCGTGCGGATTTGTCGAAGTCTTCGCAGTATTCGCCCGGCGCCTTTACCTTCAGCAGGCGGCCGTCGTTCTTGTAGCACCAGGCGTGGAACGGGCAGGTGAAGGTGGATTGATTGCCCTTGCTCATGCGCGTCAGCGTGGCGCCGCGGTGCTGACAGGCGTTGATCATGGCGTTCAGTCCGCCGTTGCCGTCGCGCGTGATGATCATCGGCATGCGGCCGGCGCGCAGGGTGATGAAGTCGTGCGGGTTGGGTATCTCGCTTTCATGGCAAGCGTAGATCCAGTTCTTCTCGAAGATGAATTCCATCTCCAGTTCGAACAGTTCCGGTTCGGTAAACATCTCGCGCGCCATCCGGTACACGCCTTCCGCGGGACGGAAGTCCAGACAGCCGCCGATGAATTCTTGCCATTGCGATGGGGTTCTTGCCGTGCTCATGATCCGTTCTCCTCCTGCCTTGTGATGGTCTTTTAATCACGCTAAGACCACGGCGATTGAATACCTGATCGGGGGCCGGAGCTATCCGGCTACTTGGCGTTCGCTATCCGTTTTTTTGGGACTGTACTTTCTCTCTCCTCCTTGAGCGCTTCCGGCGCGTGTCCATGCCATCCGGGAGGCGGCCCCGTTACGGCCCGCGCCGCATGGGCGCGTCCTTTGTCCTTCTCCTCCTCGCCATCCGCCGCAAAAAAAGCGGATAGCCATTGACCAGTAGCCGGATAGCTCCCCGGCGCCAACGGGTATTCAATCGTCTCTAGCCAGACCGCACGTCGCAACGTCCCTCGCCGGGCTCCGCGACGAGGTGGGGCGGGCGGGAGTGCAGGGCAGATGGGGTGCTCACCAAATGGATACCTGAAGGGTATCGATCTGATGCTAAAACAGTATTGGATGGTGAAAAAATAACCTAATAAGCTGCTGTTTCAGTTGGTAATTTTAGCGATTGATACTTTAAAGACATGATCAGATCCATCGAGACCATCCTGGTCGATGTCCCCACCATCCGCCCGCACAAGTTGTCGGTGGCCACCATGAACACCCAGACCCTGGTGCTGGTGCGCGTGCTGTGCGAAGACGGGATCGAGGGCTGGGGCGAGGCGACCACCATCGGCGGCCTGAACTACGGCGACGAGAGTCCCGAGAGCGTCAAGGTCAACATCGACACGCACATCGCCCCGTTGCTGATCGGTCAGGAGGCGCGCCACGTCGCCGCGGCGATGGCGCGGGTGCGCAAGGTCATCCAGGGCAACCGCTTCGCCAAGTGCGCGCTGGAAACCTCGCTGCTGGACGCCCAGGCCCGCCGCCTCGGCATCCCGCTGTCCGAACTGTTGGGCGGCCGCCTGCGCGACGCGCTGCCGGTGGCCTGGACCCTGGCCAGCGGCGACACCGCCAAGGACATCGCCGAAGCCGAGAGCATGCTCGAGCAGCGCCGCCACCGCCTCTTCAAGCTCAAGATCGGCCTGCGCCCGGTGGCCGA
>NZ_FXAG01000011.1 GCF_900177275.1 Pseudogulbenkiania subflava DSM 22618 | reverse complement strand
GTTTGGCTGGCCGTCCACCGGCACGAGCATTCAGGATGCCGACTAGACCGTGGCGTTCCCAGTTGTGAATCCATGTTCTGATGCTCTCGCCGCTGATTCGCAACACGGCGGCAACGGTGGCAATGTCCTGACCTTGGTTGACAGCAATCAACGCCTTGCCGCGCAAGCGGAAATATTCCTTGGGGTGTGCTTTGGCTAATTGTTCAAGAGTGCAGACTTCAGCTTCATTCAAGGTCAATGTGAGTTTACGCATCGTCGAACCGGCATCAGGGAGATACGCAAACAGAAGCAAAAATCATTCCAACTTAGTTGTGCGGCACTACTTAGCCAATTCTAATTTCACTATTCCTGTTGGCAACAAAGCAATCCTATTTCAACGGGTTTGGCAGAAAATAGTAGCACTGGAGGTCACATGAACAGTCTGCCTACTTCAATCGCCCTGCCCGTGGAATCCAACACTCAATCCGAAGTGATTCGTGGTGTGCGTGCATCGATTCCCGTCATGCTGGGTTTCATCCCTTTCGCCCTGGTACTGGGCGCGCAAGCCAGCCAGAAAGGCTTCGGTTTACTGGCGGTGCCGCTGATGACCGGGCTCAATTTCGGCGGCGGCTCGGAATTCGCCGCCGTTCGCCTGTGGACGTCGCCGCCCCATGTGCTGCTCATCGTCGCCATGTCGTTCCTGGTGAACTGCCGGCATATTCTGATGGGAGCAGCGCTGGCACCGTATCTACGGCATCTGCCGAGCCGGAGGGCGCTGCCGGCGTTGTTCTTCATGTGCGACGAGAGCTGGGCCATGGCGCTGGCCGATGCACGCCAGCACTGCGCCGATCGCATCAGCGTGCCTTATTATCTTGGAGTGTCGGCGGGCCTCTATTCGACCTGGGTGCTGTGCACCACGCTCGGGGCGGCTTTGGGGCCGACGATAGGCGACGTCGAGCAGTACGGCTTCGACATGGCGTTCACCGCCGTTTTCCTGGTGCTGCTGAGGGGGATGTGGCAGGGGGCCCGGGCCAGCCTCCCCTGGCTGGCGAGCCTGATCGTTGCGGCGCTGACCTACCTGTTGGTACCGGGCGCCTGGTATGTCGCCGCCGGCGCTTGCACCGGCCTGCTGGTGGCGATCGTCCGGGGGGAGTTGTCGTGATAGAGACGCAGACGCTGCTGATCATCATGCTGATGGCCACCACCACCTATCTGACGCGCGTGCTCGGCTACCTCGCGTTACGACAACGCGCACTGAGCCCGCGTATGCGCGCCGTGATGGAGAATGTGCCTGGTTGCGTGCTGATTTCAGTGATTGCGCCGGCGTTCGTGTCGGGCAGGCCCGCCAACCTGCTGGCGCTCGGCATCACCCTGTTGGCGGCCAGCAGGCTGCCCGTTCTTCCGACCGTGATGATCGGCATTGCCTCGGCGGGCCTGCTGCGTCATCTGTTAGGCTAGTGAGCCATCATGAACAGACCACATAATTCAATCACCGATCACTGGATCGACACCGACCAAGGGCGTCTTTTCGCGCGCTGCTGGCACCCGGAGAGCGGCGACGGCATGCGCGCGCCCATCGTCCTGCTGCATGATTCGCTCGGCTGCATCGCCCTGTGGCGATCCTTTCCGGCCGTGCTCGCGCAACAATCGGGGCGGGTGGTGATCGCCTACGACCGGCTCGGGTACGGTCAATCCGAGGCGCGCCGCGGCGAGCCGGGCCGGGATTTCATCGCCGCCGAAGCGCGGGATACCTTCCCCGCGGTGCAGCGGCATTTCGGCTTCGAGCGCTTCGTCGCCATCGGGCATAGTGTCGGCGGCGGCATGGCGGTGCATTGCGCTGCCAGCCATGCCGCGGCCTGCGATGCCCTGGTCACGCTGTCCGCCCAGGCGTTCGTCGAAGAACGGACGCGGGCCGGCATCCGCGAGGCCCGGGAGATGTTCCGGCAGACCGAGCACTTCACGCGGCTGCAGCGCTATCACGGCGACAAGGCGGGCTGGGTGCTGAACGCCTGGATCGATACCTGGCTGGCGCCGGATTTCGCCGATTGGTCGCTGCACGATGTCTTGCCGGGGGTGAGATGCCCGAGTCTGGTGGTGCATGGCAGCGAGGACGAGTACGGATCGACCGACCAGCCCGAATGCATCGCAGCCGGGGTGAGCGGCCCGGTCCAGCTCGACATCCTGCCGGGCCTCGGCCACGTGCCGCACCGCGAACAGGAAGACCGGGTGGTGGCGCGGATTGCTGGCTTCCTGAGTACAGTCTGACAGCTACCGAGCCGGGGCCGGTACGGGCGTCCCGCCGGCCTCATGCCTCTTCCCGGGCGGCATCGAGTGCAGGGCGGGGCGCAAGAGCACGGCTTCCCGCCGCGATGGCGAGCGCGACGATGATCAGCAGCGTCGCGGCGGCAAAGGTGAACCGCATGCCGCTGGCCACGGCACCGGGGTGTGCCGAGGCGATGTCGCTCGTCCCCGAGGCGAGCACGAACACGGCGCCCATGGCGGATGCCCCGCTGACGAGCCCGAGATTGCGCGACAGGCTGAGCAGGCCGGCTACCACGCCCCGTCGTTCCGGTGCGACATCCCTCATCACGGCCGTGTTGTTGGCCGCCTGGAATAGCTGGTAGCCGGGGGTCAGCAGAGCAATGGCGGCAACATAGCCCGCCACGCCCAATACCCCGGGTAGCAGCGCGAGTGCCGACAGCCCCGTCGCCATGACGACGAGCCCCGCGGTGGTCATGACGGCCGCACCCCAGCGGTCGACGCCCCGCCCCGCCGGGACACCGCTCAGAGCGGAAATGATCGGACCTGCCGACATGACGATCCCGACCTGCGCCTCGCCCAAGCCGAGCGCGCGTGACAGGTAGAACGGTCCGACCACCAGTGTCGCCATCATCACCGTCGAGACGAGCGCGTTCATGGCGAGGCTCGAGCTCAGTACGGCGTTGCGGAACGCCGCCAGGCGGATCAATGGCGACGCCACTCGCGCCTCCACCACCACAAAGAGGCCCCCAGCCAGAACCGCCGCCAGCAACAGGACCAGATTCAGTCCAGTGAAGCGGCCTCTCCCCACCGTCACCGCGAGCGCATAGGCCGCGAGCGACGTGCCAAGCAGCAGCGTGCCCACTCTGTCGAAGCCGGCCCGGTCCGCCGAACCCTGGCGATCGACGGGCAGGGCACGATATGCGAGCAAGAAAGTCAGGATGCCCAGCGGCACGTTGACGAGGAAGATGGCGCGCCAGCCGAATCCTGCGATGAGCGTGCCGCCGAGCGCTGGCCCCAGGGCAGTGCCCATCGCGGACATGGTGCCGAGCAGCCCCATGGCGCTGCCGGTCTTGTTCTTCGGAACCGCGTCCCCGACAAACGCCATGGTGAGGGCCATCATGATGGCCGCGCCCAACCCCTGCGCCGCGCGTGCGGCAATCAGTAGCCACAGCGTGGGCGCCACGCCGCACAGCACCGAGGCCAGCGTGAACAGCAAGAGGCCGAGCAATAACAGCCGGCGTCGCCCGGCCAGGTCGCCGAGCCGTCCGACACTGACGATCAGGGTGGTGATGGCAAGCAGATAAGCCAGAACGATCCACTGGACCTCCTGGAAGGAGGCGGCGAACACCTTTGCCAGCGCCGGCAGACCGACATTGGCGATGCTGGTGCCGAGCGAGGACAGCAGCATGGATAACGACAGGCTGGCCAGCACCCATTTCGTCGACGGTGGGGTTTTCCCATCGGGGGCGACAGCCTCGTCGCCTGCTTGAGTGAGAGGTTTCAACATGAACTCCTTCTTCTGGACGCTCCCGAAGCGGGGCTTTCAGAGAGGAGTCTAGGTCGCTACTGAATAGGGCGGAAGACGCAGCATTTGCACTTAATTCGTGCATTAAACGCCATGTCACGATCAGCCGTGCTAGGGCTGGGACCTATTTTTGTTCCTGCCAATGAAAGTCAAAAATAACCTCACTATTTGTACTGGACGTCCGTTCAGGGTTAAAACCCGGCCATCCTACTGTCACCGACACGGCCACCTCAGAGAAAGGGACTGGCTCCCTTGCCAGTCCCTGCAGCGCTCATTAGCCGATGATCTTGATGCTAGTGATCACCGCCGCCATGCCGTGGGCCTGAAACTCGAACTGCACTTTCTTCCCGACGGCAAGCCCGTTAGCCAGCTCCGGCTTCGCCAGCTTGAACGCCATGGTCATCGGCGGCCATTTCAATTCCTGGACCGGCCCATGCGCCAAGGTCACGGTACCGGCCTTGGTATCGAGGGCTTTGATGACGCCCTCGGCGTGGGCCATCTGCCCGGATGGTTTTGCTGCGCTCATCATTCCCATTTCCGTAGCCTGGGCGGGAAGCATTACGGTGAGGCCAACCGCGGCGGCAAACAGCATCGAGAACAACTTGGTCATATCATTTCTCCTGAATGGATTGGTTAACGAGGGTGGTTTCAGGCAATGCCTGAGAGCGTTTGTTCTTGACGCGCATCAGCCGGTACGCCGCCGGAATCACGAACATCGACAGCAGCGGGGCGGTGATCATGCCGCCGACCATCGGCGCAGCGATGCGGCTCATCACCTCGGAACCGGTGCCGGAGCCGATCAGGATCGGCAACAGGCCCGCCAGGATCACCGCCACCGTCATCGCCTTGGGGCGCACGCGCAATACCGCGCCCTGGCGGATCGCCTGGTCGAGCATGTGCGCGTCCAGCTTGAGCCCATGCTCCTGCCGCTCCGCCGCCGCCTGCTTCAGGTACAGCAGCATCACCACGCCGAATTCGGCCGACACGCCGGCTAGCGCGATGAAGCCGACGCCGGTCGCCACCGACAGGTTGTAGCCCGCCAGGTACAGGAACCACACCCCTCCCACCAGCGCGAACGGCAAGGTCGCCATGATCAGCGCCGCCTCGTCCAGCCGGCGGAAGGTCAGGTAGAGCAGCACGAAGATGATCACCAGCGTCGCCGGCACCACCAGTTTCAGCCGGGCGTTGGCGCGTTCCAGGTACTCGAACTGCCCCGAATAGGCCAGGCTGATACCGGGCTCCAGCTTGACCTCCCGGCCGATACTGGCACGCAGGTCAGCCACCACCGAAGCCAGATCGCGGCCGCGCACGTCGACGTACACCCAGCCCGATGGCCGGGCGTTCTCGCTCTTGAGCATCGGCGGGCCGTCGCTGATGCGGATGGTCGCGACGGTGCCCAGGGTGATCTGCTGCCCCATGTCGGTCAGGATCGGCAGTTGGCGCAGCCCTTCCAGCGAGTCGCGCAGTTCGCGCGGGTAGCGCAGGTTGATCGGGTAACGTGCGCGCCCCTCGATGGTTTCGCCGATGTTCTCGCCGCCGATGGACGACGACACCACGGCCTGCACGTCGGCGACGTTGAGGCCATAGCGCGCAGCGGCGGCACGGTCGATGTCGACGTCGACGTACCGCCCGCCAGTCAGCCGTTCGGCCAATGCCGAGCTGACCCCGGGCACGGTCTTGGCGACGTGTTCCACGCGTTGTGCCACGCGGTCGATGGCAGCCAGATCGGTGCCCGACACCTTGACCCCGATCGGGCTCTTGATGCCGGTCGCCAGCATGTCGATGCGGTTGCGGATTGGCGGCACCCAGATGTTGGAGAGCCCCGGCACCTTGACCACGCGGTCCAGTTCCTCCACCAGTTTTTCCGGGGTCATGCCCGGCCGCCACGTTTCTCGCGGCTTGAACTGGATGGTGGTTTCGAACATCTCGATCGGCGCCGGATCGGTAGCGCTCTCGGCGCGGCCGGCCTTGCCGAACACGCTCGCCACTTCCGGCACTGTCTTGATCAGCCGGTCGGTCTGCTGCAGTAACTCGGAGGCCTTGGCCGCCGACAGGCCGGGTAGAGCCGAGGGCATGTAGAGCAGATCGCCCTCGTCGAGCGGCGGCATGAACTCGCCGCCCAGCCGCGTGATCGGCCACAGCGTTGTCAGCAAGGCCAGGCCGGCGACGACCAGCGTCGCCTTCGGCCGGCGCAGCACTGCGTCGAGCAAGGGACGATAGCAACGGATCAGCCAGCGATTGAGCGGGTTCTGATGTTCGTCCGGGATGCGGCCACGTATCCAGTACCCCATCAGGATAGGGATCAACGTCACCGACAACCCGGCGGCTCCAGCCATCGCGTAGGTTTTGGTGAACGCCAGCGGCCCGAACAGCCTGCCTTCCTGCGCCTGCAGCGTGAACACCGGGATAAAGGACAGCGTGATGATCAACAGAGAGAAAAACAGCGCCGGCCCCACCTCGGCCGCGGCTTCGGTCATCACCCGCCAGTGCGCTTCGCCCGACAGCGTTTCATCGGGATGGTGGTGGCGCCAGGTTTCGATGTGCTTGTGCGCGTTCTCAATCATCACCACCGCGGCGTCGACCATCGCGCCGATGGCGATGGCAATACCGCCGAGCGACATGATGTTGGCGTTGACGCCTTGCTCCCGCATCACGATGAAAGCGATCAGGATGCCGAGCGGCAGCGACACGATCGCCACCAGCGCCGAGCGCAGGTGCCACAGGAACACCGCACACACCACCGCCACCACGATGAACTCCTCGATGAGCTTGTCCTTGAGGTTGTCCACGGCACGGTCGATCAACTGGCTGCGGTCGTAGGTCGGCACGATCTCGACGCCCGCCGGCAGACTGGACTTGAGTTCGGCCAGCTTGGCCTTGACCGCCGCGATGGTCTCATGCGCGTTCTTGCCGGAGCGCAGGATCACCACGCCGCCGACGGTCTCGCCCTGGCCGTTGAGCTCGCCGATGCCACGCCGCATTTCCGGCCCGAGCTGGATCGTGGCGACATCACCCAGTTTGACCGGCACGCCGGCAGCCGAGGTGGTTAGCGGGATGGCACGGAAGTCGTCCAGCGTCTTCAGGTAACCGGAGGCGCGCACCATGTACTCGGTTTCGGCCAACTCCAGCACCGAGCCGCCGGTTTCCTGGTTGGCCTGCCGGATCGCCGCGACCACCTTGCTCTGCGGGATGCGGTAAGCCGCCAGCTTCAGCGGGTCGAGCACGACCTGGTATTGCTTGACCATGCCGCCGATGGTGGCGACCTCCGACACGTTGGGCAGGCTCTTCAGCTCGAATTTGAGGAACCAGTCCTGCAGGCTGCGCAGTTGGGCGAGGTCATGCTGGCCGCTCCTGTCAACCAGCGCATACTCGTAGACCCAGCCGACACCGGTGGCGTCCGGGCCCAGCGACGCCTTCGCGGCCGCGGGCAGCCGGCCCTGCACCTGGTTGAGGTACTCCAGCACGCGCGAGCGCGCCCAGTAGAGATCGGTACCGTCCTCGAACAGCACGTAGACGAAGGAATCGCCAAAGAACGAATAAGCCCGCACCGTCTTGGCGCCCGGCACCGAGAGCATGGTGGTTGCCAGCGGATAGGTGACCTGGTTCTCGACGATCTGCGGCGCTTGGCCGGGATAGCTGGTGCGGATGATGACCTGCACGTCGGACAGGTCGGGAAGGGCGTCGAGCGGCGTGGTCTTGACCGCCCACATGCCCCAGACCGCAATAAACAAAGTAGCCAGCACCACCAGGAAGCGGTTGGCGACGGACCAGCGAATGAGCTTCTCGATCATTGTCCGCCTCCGGTCTTGCCGAGCTGCTGCACCACGAAATCGCCGTCGCTTTGCGAGAAACCGAAAGCGACGCTGTCGCCGGGTTTCAGACCGGCGGCGAGCTCGGGCTTGGCGAGCTTGAAGGTCATGGTCATCGCCCCCCAGCCGAGCGAGACGACCGGCCCGTGCGAAATGGTGATCTCGCCGGCCTTGATGGACTCGACCTTGCCGCTAGCCTGGTGGAGAGC
The DNA here is from genome assembly GCF_900177275.1 of Pseudogulbenkiania subflava DSM 22618. Lineage (GTDB taxonomy): Bacteria > Pseudomonadota > Gammaproteobacteria > Burkholderiales > Chromobacteriaceae > Pseudogulbenkiania > Pseudogulbenkiania subflava. Next base: position 124,672 of record NZ_FXAG01000011.1, on the reverse strand, counting down.
GGCCGTCTTGGGCGGAGGCGGCGCCGTCGAGGCGTCGACGGGAGCCGCCGTGTTTCCTGTCAGGCGTGCCACCACCCCCTTCAGACTGGCCTCGGAGTCGATCAGGAACTGACCGGAGGCCACCACTTTTTGCCCCGCTTCCAGCCCCTTGAGCACGACGGTCTTACCGCCGGATTCCTGGCCAATCTGCACCTCGACCGGCTGGTAATGCCCACCGTCGGCGGCGAGTAGCACGACCACACGCGTACCGGTGCGAATAATGGCTTCGGAAGGCACCACGATCGCGGGCTTGCCAGTCCCAGCCGCAAGGCTCACCTCCGCGAACATGCCGGGCTTGAGCCGGCCGTCCCGGTTGGGCAACTCGATGCGCACGCGCAGGGTCCGGCTATCGGCGTTGGTTTGCGGCAGCACCGCGACGACCTTGCCCTTGAACGCCTCGCCCGGGTAGGCCGTCAAGCGGGCCTCCAAGGGCTGGCCGGTGCGGACTCGGCCGGCCTGGGCTTCGGGAATGGCTGCCTCCAGCCACACGGAGCCCAATCCGTTGATCCTGGCCAGCGTCATGCCCATGCTGACGGTCATGCCGCTGCGCACGTCCAATTCCTGAATGACCCCACCGATTGGGGCCGAAATAGTCACGACGGAGTGCGGCACGCCCGTCTGCTCGACCCGCTTGATCAGCGATTCCGGCATCCCCGTCAGGCGCAGGCGCTCTCGGGCCGCGTTGGCAAGTGCCTTGTCGCCCGTTTTGAGCATGGCCAGATATTCCTGCTGGGCGCCGGCCCACTCCGGCACCAACAGGTCGGCGATGGGGGCTCCGGCCGGAACCACATCGCCCGGGGCGCGGGCATACACGCGTTGGACGAATCCGGCGCTGCGGGCCTGGACGATGGCTACTTCCCGTTCATTGAACATCACGTTCGCGGGTGCGTCGATTGGCTCGGCCAAGGTGCCGGATTCGACCGTCGCGAGCCGGATTCCCAGGTTCTGCGTGACACCCGGATCGATCTTGACGCCGGCCTCCGCACCACCTTCGTCGGCATACTTCGGGACCAGCTGCATGTCCATGAAGGGCGACTTGCCCGGCTTGTCGAAATGCTGGTTCGGCACCATCGGGTCGTACCAGTACAGCACCTTGCGGACGTCTTCCGTGGCACCGGCTGCCGTGGTCGCAGCCGGGTGGTCGGCCAAGCCCTGTCGAGCCAGCCAGTAGCCGCCGCCGCCGCTTGCCAGCGCCACGGCTACCACCAGGGCGACGAGTTTGTATTGCGGCTTGTTCATTGTTCGTTCTCCCCATAGGCGAAGTAGAGCCTGGCGGCGGTGCTGGCGCGCTGGTTGTCCAGATCGATGAGTTTGAAACGTTGTTCGATCAGCTCGCGACGCGCGGAGAGGACGGTTGTCAGATCAGTCTTGCCCGCCTGGTAGCTGGCGGTGGCCAGGTCGACCTTTTGCTGGGCCAGCGGCAGCCATTCCTGGCGGGCCCGGGCCGCCTGGCGTTCGAGTGCGGCGTAATTGGCCAGGTCACCGTCCAGTTCGTTGGTGTGATCGCGCAGCATCGCTTCCCGCTCGGCATCGAGCTTGAGCAGTTCCTGCTGTTTGGCGGCGATGGTCGGATCCTGCCGCCGCGAGGTGAAAATCGGCAGATCGAAGGTGAATTGCACCGAGACCATGTCGCCGAACTGGGCTCCACGCTTCTGGTAGGCCAGCTCCACGCCCCAGTCCGGTTTTTTCATCGCCACCGCTTCGCGCACGTCGGCCTCGGCCTTGCGCATCTCGGCGCTAAAAACCAGCAGTTCAGGGTGACGGTGAAGATGCTGGCGCAAGGTGTCGGCATCGGGGTTGAACGCCGGCGGGTCGCCCGCCAGCGGTTCATCGGCGGCGGGGCCGATCAGGCGGCGCAGCTCGGCATTTGCCTTGGCCAGATCGCGTGCCAGGTCATCGTGCCGGTCGGCCAGTAGGGCGGCCTCCTGCTTCGGTATCACCGCATCGGCCGGCTGGGCGCGTCCCGAGGCAATCTGGGCCCGAACCGCCGTGGCAAGCAGCCGATTCTCCCGCTCGAGATCGCCGAACAGTGCCAGCTTGCGCTCCTGGGCGTAGCGGTTGAGCCAGGCGAGTGCGGCCTCGCGCCGCACCTTGAGGCGAGCCACCCGGCTTTGCGCTGCGGCGGCCTCGATCCCGGCCGAGGCCGCCTCGACCCGCGCCCGGCGCTTGTCGGCATTGGGGAACTCCTGCATCACGCCGACCTTCTGCATGGTCATGAAATCCTGGGTCAGCGAACCGCGCATCGGCCCGGATACCGGGTAGTTGTCGACCCCGACGAACAGCTTGGGGTCCGGCAAAGCGCCGGCCGGAATGACGGCGAATTGGGCGGCGCCGACTTGTGCGCGTTGAGCCGCGAGTGTCGGGGAAGTATTTTCGGCTTGCTCGAGGGCCGCGTTAAACGTAAGCGGTGCGGCTTGGGCAAGGCCGACCAGACCTGCCAGCGAGAGCGGCAGGGGTAATCGCATCCAGCGAGGGATCATGTTCTAACTCCATGGAGTGACCCGTGCGCAACAGCGCACGACAGCAACCCAGGTGAGGGGAATCGCGCGGGTCCGGGGTGTCAAACGGAGTCAGATCTGAGGGGGGCGCCACAACCCGGACGGGTCATGGGAAGACATAACGGTGTCGGGATGAACGGCAATAATCGGGGTAGCCGGCAGCGTCTGGAAGGCGATTGAAGCGACAGCGGGCGAATAGACTTGACCGAGTTGGCAGTCCTGTCCGAACTTGCACGGGCTCGACGATTTGGCTTTTGACGACGAATCCGGGTTGGCAGCCTCTGCCATCTGGCAGCAATGGTGGTCGGACGCCATGTCCATACGGTGGGTCATGTCGGACTGCATGGGGCACGGAGACGTTTGCGGCATGGCGGATGCCGGCACTCCCAGGAACGGGATCGCCAGCAACAGCAGAAAGGTGAGAACCAGCCGCAGCAATTTCATGGGGGCGAAGTGTAGGCGAAAGGGGATGAAGAAGGAAGGCCCTATGCGAACATCCACATTTGGATACGCTCTGGCTTTAACCATAATCATTGGGCAAGAAGTTTACCACTCTGAATCACCTCGCGATTCGTGGCTGGCCACTGCGCATCGGCGGCGCGACAGTGGGTGAGGCCAGCGGCCCGGTGACCTAGCCTGCCCGTGCCGCGCGTATGTCGAGGGCTTCGCCAGTGTGCAGGATGCCGGACTCACCGGCCGCGCCTGCCAGCTGTCTCCGACCCCGACCTGCCCGGTCGCAACTTCCCCCCGACCTGTTGGCATGACTTATCGAATCCGCACTCCGAGAGAGCCAGCTATTGGCTCTCAGCAAGAAACGGGGTGCGGATGATGCCTAGGCCTTGATGCGATACCCTGTCTTGAAAATCCACGCCACGATTGCCGTGAACAGCGCCAGGAAGCCGATCGTCATGACGAGGCTGATACCGACGCTGACGTCGGCAATACCGTAGAAGCTCCAGCGAAAGCCGCTGATCAGGTAGACCACCGGGTTGAACAGGGCGGCGGTCTGCCAGAACGGTGGCAGGATATCGATGGAGTAAAAGCTGCCGCCGAGAAACGTCAACGGCGTGATGATCAGGAGCGGGATGATCTGCAGCTTTTCGAAGCCATCCGCCCAGATGCCGATGATGAAGCCGAACAGGCTGAACGTTACCGAGGTCAGCACCAGGAACAGCAGCATCCACAGGGGGTGGGCCACCTGCAGCGGCACGAACAGGCCCGCCGTCGCCAGGATGATCAGGCCGAGAATCACCGACTTGGTCGCCGCCGCCCCGACATAGCTCACCACCAGCTCCAGGTAGGAAACCGGTGCCGACAGCAACTCATAGATCGTCCCGGTGAACTTGGGGAAATAGATGCCGAACGAGGCGTTGGCGATGCTCTGCGTCAGCAGCGACAGCATGATCAGCCCCGGCACCAGGAAAGCGCCGTAGCTGATGCCGTGGGTTTCGGGGATGCGCGAGCCGATGGCGGCACCGAATACGACAAAATAGAGCGAAGTCGAAATCACCGGGGAGATGATGCTCTGCATCAGCGTGCGCCCGGCGCGGGCCATCTCGAAGCGGTAAATCGCGCAGACTGCATGCAGGTTCATTTTCTCTCCCTCACCAGGCTGACGAAGATGTCCTCCAGCGAGCTTTGTGTCGTTTGCAGGTCCTTGAAGCGTATGCCCGCCGCGTTGAGAGCCTGCAACAGCGCGAGGATGCCGGAGCGTTCGCCCTGCGCGTCGTAGGTGTAGACCAGCTCGCTGCGGCCATTCGCCAGATCCAGCTCGTAGCCGCCAAGCTCGGAAGGAATGCTCTCGAGCGGGGCCTCCAGTTGCAGCGTCAGCTGTTTCTTGCCGAGTTTGCGCATCAATTCGGCCTTCTCGTCCACCAGGATGATCTCGCCCTTGCGGATCACCCCGATGCGGTCGGCCATCTCCTCGGCTTCGTCGATGTAGTGGGTGGTCAGGATGATGGTCACGCCCCGCGCCTGCAGCGAGCGCACCAGCTGCCACATGTCCTGCCGCAGTTCGACATCGACCCCCGCCGTCGGCTCGTCGAGAAACAGGATGGATGGCTCGTGCGACAGCGCCTTGGCAATCAGCACGCGCCGCTTCATGCCGCCCGATAGCGTCATGATGCGGTTGTCCTTTTTGTCCCACAACGACAGCGCCTTGAGCACTTCTTCGATGTAGGCCGGGTTCTTGCGTTTGCCGAACAGGCCGCGGCTGAACGACACCGTGGCCCACACCGATTCGAAGGCATCGGTGGTCAGCTCCTGCGGCACCAGGCCAATCATGGAGCGGGCCGCGCGGTAGTCCGTCACGATATCGTGGCCATCCACCAGAATCTGGCCCTCGCTCGGATTGACGATGCCGCAGATCGTGCTGATCAGCGTGGTCTTGCCTGCCCCGTTCGGGCCCAGCAAGGCGAAGATTTCTCCGCGCCGTATCTCCAGATTGACACCCTTCAAGGCCTGGAAGCCTGAAGCGTAGGATTTGGAGAGATTCGATATGGTGATGATGGGTTGCATAGATAGGACGATAGCAGATGGCGGGCGTTTGGTGGCCCCGGCGGCGGGGCACTTCATCCAAGCGGTATTAATAGCAGGGCCCGGGGCACTATCAAGGGTGCATTTACCTCCAGCCTGCTGGCGCGCTCCTTCATACCCACTAGGTCGACCGCACTGATTTTCCTGACGTTCTCAAAGCCGGTCTCCGCACACTTGATCTGCCGCGGTAGCGGGTCACCAACCCTGAAGCGCTGGATGCTTAGGGTACTGACTGGCAATGTCTGCTTTTAGCTGCGATATGCCTTTAGTATGGTTATGAAGTGCAACAACCCCGCTTGGGTGAGGCTGGCAGGCAGATGGCGAGTTAGCTGTTTTCGACTTTACTTGACGGTTTGAGGGCGCACGGCTTCAACGGGGCCGGTTTGCTTTCGACTTTTGCGAAAACGCCAACTGAAACGGGACCTCTGGGAGCCTTGCTGGAGCAGGGGTTTGTTTTCGACTTTCATAGGCCAGAATACATGTCGACACCCGATCTCAATTTGCTTGTCACCCTGGACGTGCTGCTCGCCGAAGGCAGCGTGGCGCGCGCCGCCCGGCGCTTGCGGCTGAGCCCTTCGGCGATGAGCCGGGCGCTGGCGCGCTTGCGCGAGACGACGGGCGACCCCTTGCTGGTCCGGGCGGGGCGCGGGCTGGTGCCCACTCCGCGTGCGCTTGAACTGCGCGAGCAGGTGAGCCAGCTCGTCCAGGACGCCGCAGCGGTGCTGCGCCCGGCAGAGAAGCTCGACCTCACCCAGCTCGTCCGCACCTTCACGCTGCGCGTCGGGGATGGTTTCGTGGAAAATTTCGGGCCGAGCCTGATCGCTCGCGTCAGCGAGGCTGCTCCCGGGATCCGGCTGCGGTTCATGCCGAAATCAAACAAAGACACCGCGCCACTGCGCGACGGCAGCGTCGATCTGGATACCGGCGTGGTGGGGGAGGGGACGGGGCCGGAGGTGCGGGTGCGCGCTTTGTTCCAGGACCGTTTCATCGGTGTTGTGCGCCAGGAGCACCCGCTGAGCCAAGGGGAGATCACCCCCGCCCGTTACGCGGCGGGCCGGCATGTCCTGGTCTCCCGGCGGGGGAGCGACAAGGGGCTGGTTGATGACATCTTGAGGACGTTCGGGCTGGAACGGGAGATCATGACCATCGTCGGCGGCTTTGCCCCGGCGCTGGCGTTGGCGCGGGCCACGGATCTGGTCGCCACGGTTCCCGAGCGCCATACCGGCACCCTGCGAGACGGCATGCACAGCTTTGTCCTTCCCTTTCCCGCTCCCGAGATCACGGTTTCCCTGCTTTGGCATCCGAGGATGGATGCCGATCTGGCGCATCGCTGGCTGCGCGGTTGCGTGCGGGAGGTTTGCGCGGAGTCGCTCGCCGATTCGGTGACGGTGGCAAGCGCAGTCGCTGAGAACCTGTTCACGCTCTGTCGCGAGCGGCCCTCAGCGGGGTGAAGAGCAGCGCAGGAACCGGAATGTACAAGCAGTACATGAGGATTTCGAGCAGCACATGAGCCCCGATCAGGGACGCGCAGCAAGATCGTGAACAGGTTCTAAGGGCGTGTCATCCATGGTTCCCCTCTCTGCGCCGGAGAAACACTAGATGACACGCCCTGGGGACGAGGATCACGCCAGGTCGAAGCGGTCGAGGTTCATCACCTTGTTCCAGGCGGCGACAAAGTCATGGACGAACTTCTCCTGGGCGTCCGCGCTGCCATAGACTTCCGCCAAGGCCCGGAGTTGGGAATTCGAGCCGAAGACCAGATCGACACGGGTGCCGGTCCACTTGAGTTGCCCCGTTGCGCGATCGCGCCCTTCGAACACGTCCTTGGCGTCCGACGTGGCCTTCCACTCCGTGCCCATGTCGAGCAGGTTCAGGAAGAAATCGTTGCTCAACACCTCTGGCCGCTGAGTGAAGACGCCGTGCCGGTTCTGCCCGACGTTGGCGCCCAGCACCCGCAGGCCGCCCACCAGCACCGTCATCTCCGGCGCCGTCAGCGTCAGCAATTGCGCCTTGTCGACCAGCAGGGCCTCCGCCGAGACGGCATATTTGCCCTTGAGGTAGTTGCGGAAGCCGTCCGCGATGGGCTCGAGCACCGCCATGGAGACCACGTCGGTTTGTTCTTGGGAAGCGTCCATGCGGCCTGGTGTAAACGGCACCGTCACCGTGTGGCCCGTCTTCTGCGCGGCCTGCTCGACGCCGGCGCAACCGCCCAGCACGATCAGGTCGGCGAGCGAGACCTTCTTGCCGCCGGACGGGGTGCTGTTGAACTCGTGCTGAATGCCTTCCAGTGCCTTGAGCACTTTCGCCAGTTGCCCGGGCTGGTTGGCTTCCCAATCCTTTTGCGGCGCGAGGCGAATACGGGCACCGTTGGCACCGCCGCGCTTGTCGGAGCCTCGGAAGGTGGACGCCGACGCCCAGGCGGTGGAGACCAGTTGCGAGACGGACAGGCCCGACGCCAGGATCTTCCCCTTGAGGGTGGCAATGTCCTGTTCATCGACCAGCGGGTGATCGACGGCGGGGATAGGGTCTTGCCAGAGGAGTTCTTCCGCCGGCACTTCGGGGCCGAGATAGCGTGCGCGCGGCCCCATGTCGCGGTGCGTCAGCTTGAACCACGCCCGGGCGAATGCGTCGGCGAACTGGTCCGGGTTCTCGTGGAAGCGTCGCGAGATCTTTTCGTAGGCCGGGTCGAAACGCAGCGACAGGTCGGTGGTCAGCATCGTCGGCGCGTGGCGCTTGGACGGGTCATGCGCGTCCGGAATCGCCCCCGCTCCCGCGCCGTCCTTTGCCACCCACTGGTGCGCGCCGGCCGGGCTCTTGCTCAGCTCCCACTCGTAGCCGAACAGGTTTTCGAAGAAGTTGTTGCTCCACTGGGTCGGCGTCGATGTCCAGGTCACCTCCAGGCCGCTGGTGATGGTGTCGCTGCCTTTGCCGGTGCCGAAGCTGCTTCTCCAGCCGAGTCCTTGCTGTTCGAGGCCGGCCGCTTCCGGCTCGGCGCCCACATGAGACGCCGGACCGGCGCCGTGGGTCTTGCCGAAGGTGTGGCCGCCGGCGATCAGCGCCACCGTCTCTTCATCGTTCATCGCCATGCGGGCAAACGTTTCGCGGATATCCCTGGCCGCCGCGATCGGGTCCGGGTTGCCGTCCGGGCCTTCCGGGTTCACGTAGATCAGGCCCATCTGCACGGCGCCGAGCGGATTTTCCAGATACCGCTCGCCGGAATAGCGCTTGTTTCCCAGCCACGTGGTTTCGGCGCCCCAGTAGACGTCTTCCTCTGGCTCCCAGACGTCTGCCCGCCCGCCGGCGAAGCCGAAGGTCTTGAAGCCCATCGATTCCAGCGCGACGTTGCCGGCGAGAATCATCAGGTCGGCCCAAGAGATCTTCCGGCCGTATTTCTGCTTGATCGGCCACAACAGCCGGCGCGCCTTGTCGAGGTTGGCGTTGTCGGGCCAGCTGTTGAGCGGGGCGAAGCGTTGCTGACCGGCTCCGGCGCCGCCACGGCCGTCGCCGATGCGGTAGGTGCCGGCGCTGTGCCAGGCCATGCGGATGAACAAGGGTCCGTAGTGGCCGAAATCCGCCGGCCACCAGTCTTGCGAATCGGCCATCAGCGTCAGGAGGTCCTTCTTCACGGCAGCCAGGTCGAGGCTGTTGAACGCTTTGGCGTAGTCGAAGTCCTCGTCCATGGGGTCGGACAGCGACGAGTGTTGGTGCAGGATTTTCAGGTTGAGCTGATTGGGCCACCAGTCCTGGTTCGATGTGCCGCCGCCTGCGGTATGTTTGAAAGGGCATTTCGATTCAGTCGACATGGGTTTTCTCCTCCGATCGTTTGCGCTCGACCACCCGGCTCGGTGTGGAGACCGAGTGCCTTTCTTAAAGAATAATTATTCCCAACCGATTGAGGAAATTGATTTATCCGATGGACGTGAAATAAAAAAACTAAGGTTCGTGCTTGCTTGCCGTTTCTGCTTGGCGCGCCCGGCGCTGGGCGCCTGTGTCTTCGCGGGGATGGCGCGCGATACGCGAGGCTGGTCGTTGTCCGACGCCGAACGCTTCAACTATTATCCGGCCACGCGCGATGGCGCTGATTTTGTGGGTTGTCGAGGGCGCGCTCCACATGGTGGAAGAGCAGGGGCGGCAGCCGTGCGGCGTGCGCCAACACTCGGCCCCGCCTTGTCCGTGGCGTTCTACCCCGAAGTGATGGGAAGCCGAGCACAACGCCCTGGCCCTGCTGCAAACGATCCCGGGCATCGATCTGAGCGGCGCCGCCATGCTGCTGATCGAGATTGGCACCGACATGGATGCCTTTGGCAGCCCGGATCGCCTGGCCTCCTGGGTCGGCATCTGTCCAGGCAACAACGAATCCGCCGGCAAGCGAAAGTCCGGCCACATCCGCAAGGGCAATCTCTACGTCCGCCGTCTGCTCTGCGAATTTGCTCATGCCGCCAGTCGCACTACCTCGGTATTCAAGTCGAAGTTCCAGGCCCTTGTCGTTCGGCGCGGTCATAAACGCGCCATTGTCGCCATCGGCCACCAAATCCTGCGCACCATCTTCTTCATGCTCAAGCGGCGCGAATATTACCGGGATTCCACCACCGACTATGAAGCGCTCTCCGTTCAACGCAACGCTCCGCGCTGGATCAAGGCACTGACCAAGTTCGGCTTCATAACACCCACCAACGCCTGATCTTCAACATTCCTTCCGTCATGGCTCGCAGGCCAGGGGTGCGCTCGTCCTGAACACCACTTCTTTCACACTAAAAGGTTAGTATTTCCGTCACACCAACAGGGTCAGGGTTTCGAACAGTTGCTGATCTTCTTTCTTGGCGGATCGGGAGTGGCGGCGAATTACTTGCAGCAGGCAGTCGATGAAGCATTCCGCCGCACCGCTGAGCGTGCTGTTGCGTCGCCGGACAATGCTCAATTGACGGGGGGTAAACGTCTCGGCCAAGGGGATGACATGCAGGCGGCCGAGGAAGGACGGGGCCATGCTCAAGATGGAGGGGCCCCAGGTGCACATGTCGGCCATTTCGACCATGATTTGCAGCATCGCCAAGGAATGCGCTCGCACGATGCGATGCTCCTCGATGCTGGCGCCATGCTGCCAGAACACTTCGTGCATCAAGGCTTGGTGGCCATCGGGGGCATAGTTCAGCGTCCAGTTCTGCTCCAGCAAGTCGTGGATCGAGCGGCAGTCCTGGCAGGCATGCCCGCGTTTGACCATGACGGCGGTCTGATAGTCGAACAGCGCTTCGCTGCTGAACTCGACCGATGTGGCCGAGGGCTGCAACTGGCCAATCGCAAAATCCATGCTGCCATCCCGCAGCAGGGGCTGAGCCACCGCCATCAGGCTTTCATACAACTCCAGGCGCACTTCAGGCAATCGCTGGCGAAACAGCGGCACCACCTCGGGCAAGAAGGTCAGCATGATCCATGGGGTGACGCCGACACTCAACCGGCCCACATTCTGCCCCCGCAAGCGTGACAGGTCGTCCTGTGCCTGGGCAAGTTGGCTCAGCATCAGCCGGGCATGCTTGAGTAGTGTTTTGCCGTACTCGGTAAAGCTCAAGCCGCTGGGGCTGCGCACCAGCAGAGGCAATTGCTGCTCGGCCTCCAGTTCACGCAAGGCGCGGGTGACGGCCGCCTGCGAGATGCCCAATGACCGTGCCGCCCCACGGATGCTGCCGGCTTCGGCGCTCGCTACCAAGGCCTGCAATTGATGTAGTTTCACTGTGCACCTGCTTGACAACCAATGGTTGTCATCATAACCAAACTGCGGCTTCCTCGGCCATTTCCGCTTCCCTACCATGAGCTTCCATCACCACGCGGGCAATAGCCACGTGGTGCCGTTGATTGACCTTTGCAAGGATTCTTTATGCACGCGGACTTTGTCCTGCCCGGCATCGCCGCCATCGAAGCGGAAATGGTCGCGCTGCGCCGGCGTATCCATGCCAACCCGGAACTGGGCTTCCAGGAAGTCGCCACCAGCAATCTGGTCGCCACATGCTTGCGAGCCTGGGGCTACCAAGTGACACGCGGACTGGGCGGGACCGGGGTGGTCGGCACGCTGAGCAACGGTGACGGCCCCGCTCTGGGTCTGCGTGCGGACATGGATGCGCTGCCGATTCAGGAAAGCACCGGGCTGCCCCATGCCAGCCGGGTCGAGGGGGTGATGCATGCCTGTGGTCATGACGGACATACCGCGATGCTGTTGGCCGCGGCCCGCTACCTGGCTGAAACCCGTTCGTTTCGCGGCACCTTGCACCTGATTTTCCAGCCGGCAGAAGAGGGCTTGGGCGGGGCGCGCAAGATGATGGAGGACGGCCTGTTCGAGCGCTTTCCCTGTGATGCCGTGTTTGCCACGCACAACGTGCCGGGGTATCCGGCGGGGAGCTTCGGTTTTGTCAGCGGCGCCTGCATGGCGTCTGCCGACACCGTCACCATCAAGGTATTGGGCAAGGGAGGGCACGGTGCCATGCCGCATAAGACGGTCGACCCGGTGGTGGTCGCGGCCTCCATCGTACTGGCCTTGCAGAGCGTCGTGGCACGCAATGTCGATCCGCAAGAGGTGGCGGTCGTGACGGTCGGCTCCTTCCATAGCGGCACCGTCAATAACGTGATTCCTGCCGAAGCCGAGCTGACCCTGAGCGTGCGCGCGATGACGCCGGCCATTCGTGATCTGCTGGAGCAGCGCATTACCGAATTGGCACAGGCCCAGGCGGCGAGCTTCGGCGCCCGCCTGGAAATCGATTACCGGCGCCTTTACCCGCCGCTGATCAACCATCCCGCGGCCACAGCGCTGGCTCGGCAAGTGGCGCTGGACTGGGTTGGAGAGGAACTGGTCCACGAGATGCCGCCGATTACGGCCAGCGAGGATTTCGCCTTCATGCTGGAACGCTGTCCGGGCAGTTACGTGACCATCGGCAATGGCCCGGGTGAAGGGGGGTGTCAGTTGCACAACCCGGGTTACGACTTCAATGATGACTGCTTGGCGCTGGGCGCGAGCTATTGGGTCAAGCTGACGGAACGGTTTTTGGCACCGGAGAGTGTTCTTGAAGGTGCACCAAGCACGTGGAGTCAAGGCTCCGCGCACAATGCAGCAACAGTGTAGTAACAACAGGAGAGAGACGATGAGTACAAAAATGATGAAGGCAGCATTGGCATTGCTGCTGGTTTCCGGCATGGCCAGTGCCGCGGATTGGTCCGGCAAGGTGATTCGCCTTGGGGTCGATCCGACTTACCCGCCGCTGGAATACAAGACGCCGTCCGGCAAGCTGACTGGCTTCGGTATCGATATTGCCGAAGCGCTGTGCCAGCAATTGCGTGCCAAGTGCGTGTGGGTGGAAAGCAGCTGGGACGGCATTATTCCGGCGCTGCTGGCCAAGAAAATCGACGCGATCGCCTCGTCGATGATGATCACTCCCAAGCGCATGGAGCAGATCGCCTTTACCAACAAGGTGTCGAACGCGCCTTCGCGCCTGGTGGTCAGGCGAGGTTCGCCGTTGCAGCCGACGGCAGCCTCGCTGGCGGGAAAGCGGGTTGGTGTGGAGCAGGGCTCGTCACAGGAAGCGTACGCCAAGGCGATGTGGGCGCCGGCTCGCGTCGAGATCGTCACCTATCAGAACCAGGACCTGGTCTACAACGACTTGGTCACCGGCCGGCTGGACGCATCGTTCCAATCTTCGATCCAGGCCGACAGTGGCTTCCTGAAGCGTCCGATAGGCAAGGACTTCACCTTTGCCGGCGCGGAGTTCACCGATCCCAAGTTCTTTGGAGTGGGGGACGGCATCGGTGTACGCAAGGAAGATGTCGCCCTGCGCGAGGACTTGAACAAGGCGCTCGCCGCTATCCGTGCGAACGGCACCTACAAGCGGATAAACGACAAATACTTCGACTTCGACATTTACGGCGGTAAGTGAGCCTCTGACTCGCCGAGAAGGCCGCCGGCCAGTCCGAGCGGCCCGTGTAAAAAGGAGGGCAAGAGATATTGATTGCCATCTGTAATATTTACATGTCACGGTATCCGGGCTCAGCGCCGCCCCGGCTTGAACTGCCTGGGCTTGCCGTTGCCCGGCTGGCGGCGTTTGTCCTGCGATGGGCGGCGGCCGTGGCGGCGGGTGTTCTGGGCCTGGAGCAGCGCGTCGATCTTGTCGGAGGTCGATTGCATCAGCGTCTGCGCCATCTCGCCGTGCGGGAAGGTGTCGGCCATGCGGTAGCCCAGCCAGGCGTAGGCGGCGTAGAGCTTGCAGGTGTCCTCGAGGTATTGCAGTTCGTTGCGCCCGCCCATGCCCTCCATGCGCAACAGCGGCGCCACGCGGCCATCGGCGCGGTACTGTGCCCAGTCCTGCAGCGCGCGTTCCAGCATCGGAATCTTGGTCGATACCGGGCACAGGCTGAAGGTGAAGCGGTCGGCCAGGGTTAGCGGCAGGGCGTCGAGCCAGCGGGCTTTCTCGATCTGGTCGGCGAGGTTGGCGGGCAGGAAGAATTCGTCGTGCACGTTGATGTGCTTGGTGAACAGTTCGAGCAGCGCCTGCAGCTTGTTCTGGTCGGTGGCGGCGGCGATCTGCTGCAGGTAGTCGAGGCTGGGGGCGACGTAGAAGCCGGAGGCCGGCAGCGGCTCGGTCGTTTCCTTGAGCAGGTTGGCAATGATCTGGTGGGTATGGCTGTCGAGCCCGGCCACGTAGCCCGCCTCGTGCGCGCCGAAGCGGCCGGCGCGTCCAGCGATCTGCTTGGCCAGCGCAGCGGGGATTTCGCCTTCGCTGTAGCCGTCCCACTTGCTGGCGGTGGTGAAGATGACGCGCCGCGCCGGGGTGTTGAGACCCATGCCGATGGCGTCGGTGCCGACTACGATCTTGGTTTCGCCGTCGATGAAGCGTTCTGCCTGGGCCTGGCGCACTTCCGGCGACAGGTTGCCGTAGATGGCCGACACGGCGAAGCCCTGTTCGATGGCCTGGTCGCGCCAGTTGAGCACTTCGCGGCGCGAGAAGGCGATCAGCACGTCGCCCGCCTGCAGGTTCTTGAGCGAGCCCAGCGGTTTCTTTTCCATCACCAGCGGCGATTTGCGCTGCAGCTTCTTCACTTCCAGCGTGCCGCCGACGCGTTTGACCAGGGCTTCGATCGCCGGCTCGGCTTCCAGCGCACCCAACAGGTACACGGTGCTGGCCGGCACGCCGCATACCGCGGCGGTCCAGGCGGCGCCGCGGTCGGGGTCGTCGAGCAGCTGGATTTCGTCGATCACCGCCACGTCGAGCGGACGGTTGGGGTTGAGCATCTCCACCGTGCTCGCCACGTGGGTGGCGTCCGGGTGCAGCTTGCGCTGTTCGCCGGTGATCAGGCTGACCGCGACGCCGGCGTCGAGCAGGCGCTGGTAGTTTTCCAGCGCCAACAGCCGCAGCGGGGCGAGATAGGCGCCGGTGCCGGCCTGGGCCAGGTGTTCCATCGCGGCGTGGGTCTTGCCGGAGTTGGTGGGGCCCAGCACGGCGATGAAGTGGCGGCGCATGCTTTGCGCCAGCGTGAACGATTCCGGGTAGAGCGACAGGTTGACCGCGTTGCGGGTCTTTTCGGCCTGGCGCGTGGCGGCGTGGCTGTCGCGCAGCGCGGCGATGCGGTCAAGCGCCAGCGAGCAGCGCCGCTTGGCCAGCTCGTATTTGGCGAGAAAGGCCTGCAGCGCGCCGGTGGGATCGAGTTCGTATTGTTCGGCCAACGTCAGCACGCGCTCGGCGCACTCGCGCACGTGCGCTTCCAGCCGGGCGCGCGTCGCGCTGTTCCAGCGTTCCTGCACCAGCGCCAGGCGCGCCGCATCGTCGAGCTTGCGCCACTTGGCGGTCTTGCCGAGGAAGCCTTCGTCCGGCACCAGGTGATAAGGCACGCGGCGTGTGCCGACCATGATGTCGCCGTGCACCGACAGGGCGTAGCTGCCGTCTGTGGTGACCAGTTTGGCCTGGTGGGCGTCGAGGTAGGCGTCGAGGGCGGTGATATCGGCGATATCGGAGGACGTGTCGGTCATGGAGCAGGGGAGGGAATGAGGCAAATGACCGGCATGATAGGGCAGGATGCCGTGCGCGAACAGTGCGTTGCAGCAAAAGTGGTGCATGGCCCCGCGGACGACGTGTCGGCGCCGTCGCGGGGCCGGGTGGGTCAGCGCAGTACCACGGTGCGGTTGCCGTTGAGGAACACGCGCCGTTCGAGGTGGAAGCGCACCGCGCGCGCCAGCGCCAGGCATTCCATGTCGCGCCCGGCGGCCAGCAGTTGTTCCGGGCGATAGGCGTGGTCGACGCGTTCCACCACCTGCTCGATGATCGGGCCTTCGTCGAGGTCGTCGGTGATGTAGTGGGCGGTGGCGCCGATCAGCTTGACGCCGCGCTCGTGTGCCTGGTGGTAGGGCTTGGCGCCCTTGAAACCGGGCAGGAAGGAATGGTGGATGTTGATGGCGCGCCCCGAGAGCTGCTTGGACATCTCCGGCGACAGCACCTGCATGTAGCGCGCCAGGATCACCAGCTCGGAGTGGGTTTCGCGCACCAGGTCCAGCAGCGCCGCTTCCTGCTGCGGCTTGGTATCGTGAGTGACCGGCAGGTGGTGGTAGGGCAGGCCGTGCGCGGCGGCGATCGGCGCCAGGTCGGCATGGTTGGAGACGATCGCGGTCACTTCCATGTCGAGGTCGCCCATCTTGCAGCGGTAGAGCAGGTCGTTCAGGCAGTGGTCGAGTTTCGACACCATGATCAGCACGCGCGGACGGGTGTGGGTGTCGTGCAAGGTCCATTGCATGTCGTAGTGGCCTGCCATGTCGGCGAGGCCGGCTTCCAGTGCGGTGCGGTCGAAGCCGTCGCCGAGCGAGTGGAAGGTGCAGCGCACGAAGAAGCGCTGGGTGTCCTCGTCGTCGAAGACCGCCAACTCGTCGATATAGCAGTGGTGCGCGTCGAGCAGTTGCGAGGCGCGGGCGATCTGGCCCGGTGCGCTTTTACAGGTGAAGGCCAAGATGTATCTGAGTTGGGACTGGGACATGTTCGTTTTCTCGGTCACCGGCTGGCGGTGTGCCGCTCCTTTGGCTATCCGTTGATCGACGCGGTCGTTGGTCGGTTTGTTACCGACGACGCTGCTTCACCTTAGCGCGCGCGAGTAGGGGTCTCTGGCCGTCAGCCGCCAGGTTTTGTCGTTTTTTGGACATGGAATTCTGGCGGGGCAGGGCGGGGGTTTCGGCCAACTTGGGGTGCCTTGCCGAGGCTTTCAAGGGGGCGAGGGGGTAAATGGCCGGCAAATGATCTGGGTCAAGGGCGCTTTGTCGTAAATCGGCAAGTGATCGTCCTTTCCAGTCAATCGGAACGGGGCCGGCTCGCCAAGAATGAACTCACCTTGGCACCTCAATACGGACCCGTCCCATGGCAAACCGTTACTCCCTCTGGAGCCTGTTGAAGAACGGGCTCAAACATAATGAAAGCTGGCAGCCTGCCTGGCGCAGTCCGCAGCCGAAACCCCGTTACGACGTCATCATCGTCGGTGGCGGCGGCCATGGTCTGGCGACAGCTTATTACCTGGCCAAAAACCACGGCGTGAAGAACGTCGCGGTACTCGAAAAAGGCTACCTCGGCGGCGGCAACACCGCGCGCAACACCACCATCGTGCGTTCCAACTACCTGTGGGACGAGGCGGCGCAGTTGTACGAACACGCCATGAAACTGTGGGAAGGCCTGTCGCTGGATTTGAACTTCAACGTGATGTTCAGCCAGCGCGGGGTGATGAACCTCGGCCACACCCTGCAGGATATGCGCGACATCGAGCGCCGCGTCAACGCCAACAACCTGAACGGTATCGACGGCGTGGTGCTGTCGCCGAAGGAAATTCAGGACATCGTGCCGCTGATGGACATCAGCGCCAAGACGCGCTACCCGGTGATGGGCGCGAGCTACCAGCCGCGCGGCGGCGTGGCGCGCCACGATGCGGTGGCCTGGGGCTTCGCCCGCGGCGCGAGCGACTTGGGCGTCGACATCATCGAGCAGTGCGAAGTCGTTGACATGATCATCGAAGACGGCCGCATCAAGGGCGTCAAGACCACGCGTGGCGACATCTTCGCCGACCGCGTCGGCTGTGTGGCCGCCGGCAATTCGACGCCGCTGGCCAAGATGGCCGGGGTGCGCTTGCCGCTGGAAAGCCACCCGCTGCAAGCCTTCGTGTCCGAATCGATGAAGCCGTGCCTGGACACGGTGGTGATGTCGAACGCCGTGCACGGCTACGTCAGCCAGTCCGACAAGGGCGAGCTGGTGATCGGCGCCGGTATCGACAGCTACCTCGGCTACGGCCAGCGCGGCAGCCCGCACGTGATCGAGCACACCGCCGCCGCCATCATCGAGCTGTTCCCGAGCTTCTCGCGTGTGCGTATGAACCGCCAGTGGGGCGGCATCGTGGACGTGGCGCCGGATGCGTGTCCGATCATCAGCAAGACCAAGGTCAAGGGCCTGTACTTCAACTGCGGTTGGGGTACCGGCGGCTTCAAGGCCACCCCGGGTTCGGGCCACGTGTTCGCGCATACCATCGCCAACGACGAGGCGCATCCGCTCAACAAGGCGTTCGCGCTCGACCGCTTCAACACCGGTCATCTGATCGACGAGCACGGCGCCGCCGGCGTTGCACACTAAGGAGCCGCAGATGTTCCAGATTCACTGTCCGCACTGCGGGGCAACCCGCGAGGAAGAAGAATTCAGCTACGCCGGTGAGGCCTACATCGCCCGCCCGGCCAAGCCGGAAGAGGCGACCGAGGCCGAATGGGGCGACTACCTGTTCATGCGCAAGAACACGCGCGGCTGGTTTTGGGAGCAATGGCAGCACACTGCCGGTTGCCGCAAGGTGTTCGCGGTCAAGCGCAACACCGTCAGCTATGAAATCGCCGGCACCTGGACGCTGGCCGAAGGCAAAGAGCTGTATCTGAAGGAGAGCGAAGCATGAGCGCTTACCGTGTATCCCGCGCCAGCCAGCGCATCAACGAAAAGGCGCCGCTGACCTTCCGCTTCGACGGCAAGAAATACAAGGGCTTCGCCGGCGATACGCTGGCCTCGGCTCTGATCGCCAACGGCGTGAAACTGATCGGCCGCAGCTTCAAGTACGGCCGTCCGCGCGGCATCGTCGGCCATGGCGCCGAAGAGCCGAACGCGCTGATCCAGCTCGAGACCGGCGGCCATACCGTGCCGGATTTGAAAGCGACCCAGGTGGAGCTGTACGAAGGGCTGTCCGCCACCACCACTACCGGCTTTCCGTCGCTCAATTTCGACTTGAAGGGGCTGGCCGGCCAGTTCAGCCGTTTCATGCCGCCCGGCTTCTACTACAAGACCTTCATGGGTCCGGCGAAAGCCTGGCCGTTTTACGAAGAGATCATCCGTAAGGCTGCCGGCTACGGCCGCGCCCCGGTCGATCCGGATCCGGAATTCTACGACCACCTGCACCACCACGTGGATGTGCTGGTGGTGGGCGGCGGCGCCTGCGGCCTGTGGGCCGCGACGCTGGCCGGCCGCGCTGGCCTGAAGACGCTGCTGGTCGACGAGCAGAGCGAAGTGGGCGGCTGGATGCTGTCCGACGCACGTGCCGTGATCGACGGCAAGCCGGCGATGAAGTGGGTGAGCGAGCGCCTGGCCGAGCTGAAGAGCCTGTCCAACGTCACCGTGCTGACCCGCACCACCGCGTTCGCCCACCACGAGCAGAACCTGGTGCAGGCGGTCGAGCTGGTGCAGGACCACCTGCCGATCGCGCAGCGCGTCGCCACCACG
Organism: Pseudogulbenkiania subflava DSM 22618; assembly: GCF_900177275.1. Classification (GTDB taxonomy): domain Bacteria; phylum Pseudomonadota; class Gammaproteobacteria; order Burkholderiales; family Chromobacteriaceae; genus Pseudogulbenkiania; species Pseudogulbenkiania subflava. Next base: position 105,855 of record NZ_FXAG01000011.1, on the reverse strand, counting down.
CCGCGTCAGCGCCTGCACAAGATCCGCGCCCACCACGTGGTGCTCGCCTCCGGCGCGATCGAACGTCCGCTGGTATACGGCAACAACGACCGCCCGGGCGTGCTGACCGCCGCCGCCGGCCAGACCTACCTGAACCGCTACGGCGTGGCGGTGGGCCGCAAGGTGCTGCTGCTCACCCATAACGACGCGTCGTACGACACCGCGCTGGATCTGGCCGAGGCCGGCAGCCGCGTGACGCTGATCGACACCCGCCAGCGCGGCGCCGCCGCCTGGCGCCTGGACGCGGCGAAGAAGGCCGGCGTCGAGCTGCTGCTCGGCTACGGCATCGCCGAGGTGCAGGGCGGCAAGGCCGCCAGCGGCGCCAAGCTGGTCAAGCTCGACCCGAGCTGCCTGACCGTAACGGGCAAGGGCCCGACCCTGTCGGCCGACGCCATCCTGTCGTCCGGCGGGCTGACCTCGACCGTGCACCTGTTCTGCCACAACAACGGCCGCCCGTACTGGAACGAGGAGCGCCTGTCGTTCGTCACCCCGGACGAAGGCCGCCAGGGCATCAGCGTGGCAGGCGCCGTCACCGGCCGCTGGGGCCTGGGCGAGGCGCTGGCGCAGACGCACGCCTCGGTGAGCGCGATGCTGATCGGCTTCGGCCGCAATCCGTCCAGCACCTGCCCGGTGAGCGAAGACCAGGACATCCAGCCGACCCGCCGCGTGTTCCGCGTGCCGGACGGCAAGCCGGAAGGGCACGGCGCCAAGGCGTTGGTCGACTTCCAGAACGACGTGGCCGCCGCCGACATCCACCTGGCGGTGCGCGAGAACTACCGCTCGATCGAACACGTCAAGCGCTACACCGCGCTGGGCTTCGGTACCGACCAGGGCAAGCTGTCCAACGTCAACGGCTTCGCCATCGCCGCCGAGGCGCTCGGCATGCCGATCTCGCAAGTGGGCACCACCACCTACCGCCCGGCGTACACCCCGGTGACGTTCGGCGCGCTGGCGGGCAGCCACGTCGGCGACACCTTCGATCCGCGCCGCTACACCGCGATGCAGTCGTCGCACGTTTCGCGGGGTGCGTTGTTCGAGACCGTCGGCCAGTGGATGCGCCCGTGGTACTTCCCGAAGGGCAACGAGACCATGCACCAGGCGGTGGACCGCGAGTGCCTGGCTACCCGTAACAGTGTCGGCGTGATGGACGCCTCGACGCTCGGCAAGATCGATATCAAGGGCCCGGACGCGCGCGAATTCCTCAACCGCATCTACTCCAACGCGTGGAGCAAGCTCGACCCGGGCAAGTGCCGCTACGGCCTGATGCTGGACGAGAACGGCATGGTGATGGACGATGGTGTGACCGCCTGCGTTGCCGACGATCACTTCTACATGACCACCACCACCGGCGGTGCGGCCCGTGTACTGAACTGGCTGGAGCGCTGGCACCAGACCGAATGGCCGGAACTGAAGGTGCGCTTCACCTCGGTGACCGACCACTGGAGTACTACCGCCGTGGTCGGCCCGAAGAGCCGCGCCGTGCTCAAGAAGCTGTGCGGCGACATCGATCTGTCGGCCGACGCGTTCAAGTTCATGGACTGGCGTGACGGTACCATCGCCGGCGTGCCGGCCCGCGTGTGCCGCATCTCGTTCTCGGGCGAACTGGCATACGAGATCAACGTCGATGCCTGCTACGGCCACTACATCTGGGAACAGGTGATGGAGGCCGGCAAGGAGTTCGATATCACGCCGTACGGCACCGAGACCATGCACGTGCTGCGTGCCGAGAAGGGCTTCATCATCGTGGGCCAGGACTCCGACGGCTCGATGAGCCCGATCGACCTGAACATGGCTTGGGCTGTGGGCATGAAGAAGCCGTTCAGCTTCCTTGGCAAGCGTTCGCTGTCGCGTTCCGACACCACGCGTTCCGACCGCAAGCAACTGGTGGGCCTCTATACCGAAGACCCGAAGGTGGTGCTGGCCGAAGGTGCGCAGATTCTGTCGAGCCGCAACACGCAGGCGCCGGCCGACATGCAGGGCCATGTGACCTCCAGCTACCACAGTGCCTTCCTCGGCCGCTCCATCGCGATGGCGGTGGTCAAGGGTGGTCTGAAGCGCGAAGGCGACACGGTTTACGTGTGGGCGCACGGCAAGATGCACCCGGCCAAGGTGGTTTCCTCCGTATTCGTCGATCAAGAAGGGGTGCGTCAACATGGCTAACTTCCAACCCTACCTCCAGTCGCCGCTGGTCAACTTCAACCTGCCGGCGCAGACGGTGCCGGCCGACGCCAGCCAGAAGGTGCGCGCCAACGAGCTGCCGCTGTTGGGCTACATCGTGTTGCGCGGCGAACTGGCCGACGCCGCCGTGGCTCAGGCCATCACCAAGGCCACCGGTCTGGCGGTGCCCGCAGCCAGCCGCTTCAGCAGCGGCGAGGCCGGGGTGCTGATCTGGCAATCACCGGACGAATGCCTGCTGGTGACCGCCCGTGCCGCCGTGCCGGCGCTGCTGGCGGCCTGCGCCGATGCCTTCGCCGGGCTGTTTGCCCAGGCAGTGGACAACAGCGGCGGCCTGACCACGGTCTACCTGTCCGGTGTCGAACACGTCACGCTGCTGCGTCACCTCGGCGTGTACGACTTCGAGTCGGTTGAGGCGGGCGACGCAGTCAGCACCGTGCTGGGCAAGGCCGGCGCGCTGGTGTGCCGGGTGGATGGCGACGGCGTGTTCCTGGTGATCCGCCGCAGCTTCGCCGACTACCTGTGGCTGCTGATCACCAAGGCGGCGATACCGTACCGCTTCGCCGTGGCCAAGCTGCCTTCGGCCGGCAAGAGCCCGTTCCTGCGGCTGGTCGACGCCGGCAGCCCGGCCAAGCGCCCGGTGGCGGCCTGAGAACCCGTTCACGATCAGTCGCGAGCAGCCCTCAGCGGGGTGAAGAGCAGCGCAGGAACCGGAATGTACAAGTAGTACATGAGGATTTCGAGCGGCACATGAGCCCCGATCAGGGATGCGCAGCAAGATCGTGAACAGGTTCTGACCTTCCTATCTGTTCCCGGTGGTTATTACCATCACTTGATGCCCCTTCGGGGGCTTTTTCCATTTGGCGTGGCATACGCGTGCTGGTTATCGATCTGCGCCATGCCATGTCGGTCTGCGGCAAAAACCGGTCGCTGCTGCCGAGGTTGGCCGAAACCGCCTCGTGCACCATTTCTTTGAGGCGGGTGGGGTGCCCGCGAGGAGAAAAAATGTCACTGCATAACGACAGCATCGTCATCGACGGCCTGATCATCGCCAAGTGGGAACGCTCGGTGTTCGACGACATGCGCAAGGGTGGCCTCACCGCCGCCAACTGCACCGTGTCGGTGTGGGAGGGCTTTACCGACACCGTCGACAATATCGCCGACATGAAGCGGAAGATCCGCGACTACAGCGACATCCTGTCGCTGGTCCGCACCACCGAGGACATTCGCCAGGCCAAGCGCGACGGCAAGACCGGCATCATCCTGGGCTTCCAGAACGCCCACGCCTTCGAGGACAACATCGGCTATATCGAGGCCTTCGCCGACATGGGCGTGCGCGTGGTGCAGCTGTGCTACAACACGCAGAACCTGATCGGCACCGGCTGCTACGAGCGCGACGGCGGCCTGTCGGGCTTCGGCCGCGAAGTGATCGCGGAGATGAACCGCGTCGGCATCATGGTCGACCTGTCGCACGTCGGCAGCAACACCTCCAAGGAAGCGATCCTCGAGTCGAAGAAGCCGGTGACCTACTCACACTGCCTGCCGTCCGGCCTGAAAGAGCACCCGCGCAACAAGAGCGACGAGGAACTCAAGTTCATCGCCGACCACGGCGGCTTCATCGGCGTCACCATGTTCCCGCCCTTCCTCAAGCGCGGCATCGAGGCCACGGTGGACGACTACGTCGAGGCGATGGATTACATCATCAACCTGGTGGGTGAGGATTGCGTCGGTTTCGGTACCGACTTCACCCAGGGTTACGACAAGGGCTTCTTTGACTGGATTACCCACGACAAGGGCCGTTACCGCCGCCTGACCAATTTCGGCACCATTCTGAACCCGGAAGGCATTCGTACCATTGGCGAAACGCCGAACCTGACCACAGCGATGGAGAAGGCCGGCTGGGGCGAGCGCAAGATTCAGAAGGTGCTGGGCGAGAACTGGTTGCGTGTGTTTGGCGAGGTGTGGGGCGCCTGACCCCGGTTCCGATCACGCAAGAAGAACGGCGTGGGTGGCGATGGATGTCGCACCCGCGCCGTTTTTGCTGTGGCCGGTCGTGAAATGCCGGGGCCAATGCGGGGGAGAAGAAACCCGCCAGTAACAGGCACCGTGCTGGCGTTAAAAAGCCCGGCCATGCTCCAAGGGCTTGGCCGGGCCGTATCCGGGTCAAGGGCGAGGCACTCGTGTCAGTGCGCCCCGTTACCGACGGGTGGGGTTACTGGCCGATCCCGATACCAACACCACCTTGGGTTTTGACGCCTGCAGCTCCGCTGCTGCTGGCCCCTGCACCGACGCCGACCCCCACGCCGACCCCAGCTCCAGCATTGGAGCCACTGGAAGCCTCTGCCGGGCGCTGAGTTGTCGTGGCGCTGCCGGAGCCTGCGCTGCCGGCCTTGCCTGCCGTGGCTTGACCTGCGGCCTCGGCCGCCGCATCGCCACCGGCCGCCGCGCTGGCGCCGCTATTGAGTTTTGCGCTCACTTTCTGGAGCGTGGCCTTGGTGACACCTTTGACCTTGAGTAAATCGGACGGCGACCGGAAATCGCCATGCGCCTTGTGGTAAGCCACGATTCTTTCGGCCTGCGTCTTGCTGAAGCCGGCTTGCACCAGCTCGGTAGAACTGGCGGCATTGATATCCAGTGCTAGAGCGGCGGAACTGCTCACCGCGAGAAGCAGGGCACCAACGAGGTGGGAACGAATCGGATGGTATTTCATTAAGGCTCCTTTTCCCTGATGGGTTTTCAAAGGGACCTTGATGGTAGCCAAGGGGTTGTTCAAAACTGTTAATCAATTCCTTCATTTTGTTAAGTTTCTTTGCTTGGTGACGCTGAAGGCCGATTCCGTTCCCCGCGGATACCGTCCATCACCCACGGCTGCGGCATAGCCACGTGCACGTCAATTCCCTACGTCGACACATCGCGCCGACCGGCGGCCTGCCGCTGCCCGATAACGGCCGAAGGGTATGCCAGGGGTCGCCTGTGGCGGCCCCTGGCGCCGTTCAGTATCAATGTCTACTTCGGCTGCGCCACCATGCGCAGGTAGGGCTTCAGTGTCTTGTAGCCCTCTGGATATTTTTTCTTCGCCTCCTCATCCGATACCGAGGTCGGGATGATCACGTCGTCGCCCGGGCGCCAGTTTACCGGCGTGGCGACGGTGTGCTTGGCGTTGAGCTGCAGCGCGTCGAGCAGGCGCAAAACTTCGTCGAAGTTGCGGCCGGCGCTCATCGGGTAGACCAGCATCGCCTTCACCTTCTTGTCCGGGCCGATCAGGAACACCGAGCGCACCGTGGCGTTGTCGACGGCGGTGCGCGGCCCGGGGCTGGCGTTGGGGTGGATCATGTCGTAGAGCTTGGCCACGTTCAGGTCGGCGTCGCCGATCATGGGGTAGTTGACGGCGTGGCCCTGGGTCTCGGCGATGTCGCCGACCCAGGCCTTGTGGTCGCTGACCGGGTCGATCGAGAGGCCGATGATCTTGGTGTGGCGTTTGTCGAATTCCGGCTTGAGCTTGGCCATATAGCCCAGCTCGGTGGTGCAGACCGGGGTGAAGTCTTTCGGGTGCGAGAACAGGATGGCCCAACTGTCGCCGATCCATTCGTGAAAGCGGATGGTGCCTTCGGTGGTGTCGGCAGTGAAATCGGGCGCTTCATCGCCAATGCGGATTGCCATGATCTTCCTCCTTGTGTACGTCGGGCTGGAGCCGCCGAAGCGGCCGCGGACGGATGCCTGCTGCGCGCTGATATCGCAACAGGCGGAGTCAGTATAGATACTGCGGTGCTGCATACCGGACCATCTTCACCATGTCGTTCACCAACAAGAACAGGTCGTCACAATGCCGCTGGGCTGGAAGAGGGTTCGGCACCATGGTGCACAAGGAAAGTTCGACGAGGCCTGCGATTGCCATGCGCGGCGACGGCCCAGCCCACATATTCAGGTATGCCCATGTACATGTCGGAGACCGGTTGGGACGAGGCCAGGCAGCACCAGTTGCTGGGTGAGCACGACGTGCGCGTGCTCGCGAAGGTAAGGGGAGAGTGAGTCGTGAGTTACCCGGCGTGCGAGGCATGCCGGGTTTTTTTGTTTCATCAGTGTCGGTCCAACCCACAGGAGTGAGCGGATGAGTCGTTTGAAACGCGTTGCATTATCGTTGTCCTTGCTGCTGGCCACGGCGGCAGCCCAGGCCACCGAGCTGAAGCACTGGCCGGCGGACGTTGCCGAGAAGCTGAACACCATGATCGCCGCCAACGCCCACAAGGGCGCCTACGCGGTGTTCGACATGGACAACACCAGTTACCGCTACGACCTGGAAGAGTCGCTGCTGCCGTTTCTCGAGATGAAGGGTGTGCTGACGCGCGAGAAACTCGACCCCTCGCTCAAGCTGATTCCGTTCAAGGATTCTCCGGGCTTCAAGGAGAGCCTGAACAGCTATTACTACCGGTTGTGTGAAGTGGACGACCTAGTGTGCTACCCGTGGGTGGCGCAGGTGTTCTCCGGCTTCACACTGAAGCAGCTCAAGGGCTACGTCGACGAGCTGATGGCCTACGACAAGCCGATCCCGATCAAGTACTACAGTGGCGACAAGGTGGTGGAGGGCACGGTTAACCGGCCGCACATCTACACCGGCATGCAGGAGCTCTACAACCGCCTGCAGGAAAACGGCATCGACGTCTATGTGATGACCGCAGCGAGCGAGGAACTGGTGCGCATGGTCGCGAGCGACCCCAAGTACGGCTACAACGTCAAGCCGCAGAATGTCATCGGCGTCAACATGCTGCTCAAGGACAAGAAGAGCGGCGAGCTGACCAGCTCGCGGCTGCAGATCAAGAAGGGCAAGTACGATCAGGCCCGCAACCTCGATCTGGAACTGACCCCCTACCTGATGAACCCAATGACGTGGTACGAGGGCAAGCTGGGCTCCATCGTCGGCTGGATCGACCAGTGGAAGAAGCCGGTGCTGGTAGGCGGAGACACACCGATCTCCGATGGCTACATGCTGCTCAACAGCACCGACGTGGAGAAGGGCGGGATGCGCGTGTGGGTCAACCGCAAGGCCAAGTACATGCCGGCCATGCAGTCGTGGTGGGAAGAATCGGCCAAGCGCCAAGCGTCGCTGGGCCAGACGGTGACCGCCGACAAGAACTGGCTGGTGGTCAAGCCGGAAGACATCCAATAAGCGCCGCTAACAAAACCCTCTTGGCGTTGTTGTGCGGCTTGGCCGTACTGCTTGTACTGTCTGCAGCCGCACGCCTAGCCAAGACCGCTGTGCTGGGTTTTGTTAGCGACTCCAACGATAAGCGGGACCACCCGCAGTAGCACGTAAAGCAGCAGAACGGGACTATTCCCATCTTTTATCCATGTAGAGGAGTTGGCATGAAGCAAGTTCGCAACAGTGTCAAGCTGCTGGCCGCCATCGGCCTGGTCTGTTCCAGCGCCAGTTGGGCAGCCGACAAACCGCTCATCAAGATCGGCTACGTCGAAGGCTGGGCCGACAGCGTGGCCACCACGCAGGTCGCCGCTGCCATCATCAAAACCAAGCTGGGCTACCCGGTGGAGCTGGTGCCGGTTGCCGCCGGCATCATGTGGCAGGGCGTAGCGCGCGGCGATCTCGACGTCACGCTGTCGGCCTGGCTGCCGGTGACGCACGGCGACTACTACCAGCAGCTCAAGGACAAGGTCACCGATCTGGGGCCCAACTATCCCGGCGCCAAGATCGGCCTGATCGTGCCCGAGTACGTGCCGGCCAAGAGCCTGGCTGACCTCAACAAATACAAGGACGCCTTCCAGGGCCGCATCGTCGGCATCGACGCCGGCGCCGGCGTGATGAAGAAGACCGAGCTGGCGATCAAGGACTACAGCCTCGACTACAAGCTGATGCCGAGCTCCGGCCCGGGCATGGCGTCCGAACTGGCGCGTTCGATCAACGCCAAGAAGCCGATTGCGGTGACTGGCTGGATTCCGCACTGGATGTTCGCCAAGTGGAAGCTGCGTTTCCTGGAGGATCCGAAGAAGGTGTACGGCGAGGAAGAACACGTCGACACCGTTATCAACCCCGGCCTGAACGCCAAGGCACCGCAAGTGGTGAGCTTCCTGAAGAAATTCTCCTGGAAGCCGGAGGAAATTGGCGCGGTGATGCTGGAAGTCGAGAACGGTGCCAAGCCGGCGGCGGCGGCCGAGAAGTGGGTTGGCGCCAACGGCAAGCGCGTGGCCGGCTGGCTGTAAATTTGTTCCCGGGTGGTGAATACCATCTCTTGACGCCCCTTCGGGGGCTTTTTTCATGGCACCGTCGATTTGGCGTATTACCCGCCAGACAAGCCGCGCATTGTTGGGTTTTTGTGATGGCTTGAACCTGAAAGCGGGGCAGGTGTGCGGTATTGCCCAGCAGTTTCTCAACCCGTCATTCAGGCTGAAACCGTTGAGCTGATGGTGAGGGAGGAAGAAGAGGATGGTTTGGTGTCATCAGCACCAAGCTAGCTTTCTCTAAAAAACATTGTCATCAATTTTGTGGGCGCCATCATGGTGACAGGTGTTCGTCGGATGCCACCGGTCAGGCAATCCAGTGCGGACAAATGACCGCCAAAGCACAGCCGTCCCATAGATGGGAGATAGATAGTCCCCGCTTCTCCATTCATTCCAGCTTGCCACATTGAATTGCCAACGGCATAAATATTGCGGAAAATGCTGCATTCCCAATTGTCATGTCTGCCATCAGGCGACACCCCGCCTACTTATCTGATTCCCCATGACCTTAGACTCCCTCCTCGCCAGCTTCGCCGCCGCCTTCACCCAGCACCAGCGCCTCCTGACCCTGCAACTGGGCGACGGCGGGCGCTGGGGCGAGACGCTGTTGCCGCTCGCCGTGCATGGCGACGAGGCGGTGTCCGACAGCTACCGCTATCGCGTCGAGTGCCTGTCGCCCGATACCGGCCTCGAACTCAAGAGCCTGCTCGGCGTGCCGGTACGGCTCGGCATCGCGGGGGCGGACGGCACCGAGCAGGTGCGCTGCGGCGTGGTCAGCGCCGCCGAGGCGGTGGGCAGCGATGGTGGCTTCGCCAAGTACGTACTGACCGTCGAACCGCCGTTCGCGCTGTTGCGCCTGCGCAAGACGTCGCGGGTGTTCCAGGACCTCTCGGTACCTGACATCGTGCGCCAGGTGTTCGCCGAACACGCCGCCGCCAACCCGGTGTTCGCCGCGGTGCAGTCGCTCGACTTCGCCCTCGCTGGCGAACTGCCGCCACGAAGCTACTGCCTGCAATACCGCGAGAGCGACTACGATTTCGTCGTGCGCCTACTGCATGAAGAAGGGCTGGCCTGGCGCTTCGAACAGGGAGAGGGAGCGACCGAGCGCGGTAGCGCCGCGTCGCGCGGGAATACGCCCCAAGTGACACTGGTGGCGTTCGACGATCCCTATTCTCCGCCGCCCGCCGGGGTGGAACGGGTGCGCTTCCACCGCAGCGACGCCACCGAGGCAGAGGACGGCCTCACCCGCTGGGACAGCACGCGCCAGATCGTCAGTGGCAGCGTGGCGCTGGCCAGCTTCAACTACCAGCCGGTCGCCACCGGCCACAGTGGGGATACTAGCGCCGTCGACCAAGGCACCGACGGCGCCCGGCTGCAAAGCAGCCTGCAGGACTACGACGTCCCCGGCCCGTACTACGCTGGCGACGCCGACCAGCTTGCCCACTACGCCCGGCTGCGTCAGCAGGCACACGACGGGCAAGCCAAGCGCTTCGACGGCGGCGGCTCAGTACGTGGCCTCATTGCCGGGCAGTGGTTCCGCCTCGACGACCACCCGGCACACGAGGGGGAGGCTCCCGAGCAGCGCGAATTCGTCGTCACGCACCAGACCTTCAGCGCCCGCAACAACCTGCCGAGAGAGCTGGCACGGGCGCTGCCGGCGCTGCTGCGGTCCATGTCGGCCACCGCAGAAGGCCAGGTGGATGCCACCACCAGCGCCCCGTACCACACCACCTTCCGCGCCCAGCGCCGGGGCATCCCGCTTACCCCGGCCTACGCCGGCACGACGCTGGCGAAGCCCACCGCCCGCGGCGCCCAGACCGCCACCGTGGTCGGGCCAGAGGGTGAGGAAGTCCACACCGACCAGCACGGCCGCATCAAGGTGCAGTTCCACTGGCAGCGCCCGGACGAACACCCGACGATCGGTGCCAACCTCGACGACACTTCCAGCTGCTGGCTGCGCGTGGCCCTGCCCTCGGCCGGGGCCGGCTGGGGGCATCAATTCATTCCGCGCCTCGGGCAGGAAGTGCTGGTCGACTTCCTCGAAGGCGATATCGACCGGCCGGTGATTACCGGCGTGCTGTACAACGGCAGCCACCCGCTGCCCGCCTTCAGCGGCGCCGGCAGCCTGCCGGCCAACAAGACCCTGTCCGGTATCAAGTCGAAAGAACACCAGGGCGGGCAATACAACGAACTGCTGTTCGACGACACCCCCGGCGAGGTGCGGGCCAAACTCTCGTCCGAACACGGCGGCACCCAGCTCAACCAGGGCTACCTCACTCATCCACGCACCGACGGCAAGGCCACCCCGCGTGGTGACGGCTTTGAACTGCGCACCGACCGCCACGGCGCCATCCGCGCCGGCCATGGCCTGCTGTTGAGCACCGAGGCGCAGAACCGCGCCAGTGGCAAACAACTGGCGCGCGACGGCGCGCAAGGTCAGCTCGATGCCGCGCTGGCGCTCAGCCAATCCCTCGGCGAGACCGCCTCCACCCAACTGGCCGATACCGTCGAAACTGGACCGGAGACGGTCCAGCCGGACAACGGCAAGGGGGAGAAGAAGTCCGACGGCCACCTGCAGCACCACGTCGCGGCGCTCAAAGCCTGGGAAGCGGGAACGAATACCGATAAAGAATCCAAGACCGCCGCCAATGGTCAGGCCGGCCAGCAGCCGCTGATGATCCTGACAGCCCCCGCCGGCCTGGCCGCGACAACCGACAACAGCCTCACCCTGGCCGCCGGGACGAATATCGACCAGGTTGCCCAGCGCGACACGAACCAAACCTCGGGCCGGCGCTGGCTGCACAACGTGGGGCAGCACATCAGCCTGTTCGTGGCGGGGGTGAAGGACACGATCAGCCTGAAGCTGATCGCCGCCAAGGGCAAGGTGCAGGTCCAGGCGCAGAGCGACGCCATGGAGCTGACAGCGGACAAGGACGTGACCGTCACCTCGTGCAAGGACAAGGTCCATATTGCTGCCGCTCAGGAAATCCTGCTCAACGTCGGTGGTGGTGCCTATATCCGCATGGCGGGCGGCAACATCGAGGTGCATTGCCCGGGGACGGTGAGCGTGAAGGGGGAGGAGCATGTGGTGAACAGTGGAGACTCTCTAGGCATACCAATGCCATGGTTTAAAGAAACGCACGATAGTAGTATCCAGTACCAAATTTTGGACTCTGCGGGCAAACCAGTTTCAAATTTTCAATACAAATTACAAACAAAAACTGGATTAATGTATAAAGGCTTAACTGATGAAAATGGATACACTCAGCGTATTTATGCTGCAATAAAAGAGAGCTTTACAATCAGCAAGTACACAAGCAACAGAGTGAAAAAAGAGGATTTACAACCAGCAAGCAAAAGGGTCTTTGATGATGAAGAATAAGGGTAAAGCCAATCCTAAAAATGACCATGCACACCATGAAAGAGTAAAGCTCGATTGTACGTGCGGCAGGGATATAACCATAGAAGAGTTGATTGATTGCTATCCAAGTCAGCGCAAATCCATATTAGAACGATTTCTACCACATATCAATAATGCCTTTCGCAAATATGAAATAGAAACCTGCATGCGGCGCATGCACTTTCTAGCACAGGTCGGCCATGAGTCAGGCTGCCTGAAATATACAGCAGAAATACTGCCCAAAGGGGTATCTGAGAGTAGTGTATATGACGGATACAAGGGAAGGGGGCTTATTCAAATAACATGGAAGGCAAATTATGAAAAATATGGATACTTTATCGGGAAAGAGCTTCTCGAAAAAAACAAATCTCAACTAGAGGCTGAAGATTTAGCAACAGACTCCGCAGGATGGTTTTGGACAAACGGAGGTGTTTTTAATATGAACACCACGGCAGACCCAAACGATTTTATAGCAATTACCATTGCAATTAATGGCGGATTTAATGGATTCGAACATAGAAAATCATTATTAAAAAATTCATACGATTCCTTGAATGTGACCGCGTGCAAAAACTTGGCAGTTCTGCGTGAGAGTATGCCTGATGAAGCGAAGAAAGCGCTCGCCGTTGATGAATATCAGCTCAAAGACAGCATCGCGTTTAACAATCCACGAAGTGCATTTGCATGGGGATACTGGCACGACCCAAATAGCAAGCGATCAGGAACAAAAAAAGACAAAGAAACATCAATTGCAGGCTATCAAAGATTCTTAGAGTTAATCGAGAAAAAGCCTTTTAAGAAAAAGGCCTTTGGGCTAACTCCAATTCAAATGGAAAAAATAGCAAAAGACGCAATGCAGAAAAAGGATTAATCAGGATCATGAAAAAACCATTAACTCTTGCTGCACTCGTTGTAATTTCTGTAGTCGCTAATGCCACCAACGCTATCGGCGTTAATCAGCAATATCAATTAATAAGTAGTATAGCATCAGAAGAAATAGACGAAAATATTACCACGCCAAGCTTCATGCAATACATGCAAAACGGAAAGAGAACGCCATCTTGCTCAATCATATTAAAAAACAATGAATATAAGGTTGTATTTTTTGAATCGGACGATAGTGAAGATTATTCAAATTGCAATAAAATATACCCGCCAATAATAACAAAGATAAAAGGGCAATATTATGCCGCATACAGATATAGTGAAGAAGAAACTAGGGGGTCATTCATTGACGGCTATGTCGTTATGAATTTAACAAAAAACAGCTTTCATATTTGCCAAAACCAAGAAAAAATCACTGCCGAAATGAAGAAATCAAAAAAACAAACATCGAAACTCTTAAATTCCATAATTGAACGTAACGGCTGCCTTTAGGGGTGGGGCTTGTTCAGATCATTCCTAATGGGGCAAGGGCTATGAGAAAGCTTAAATTAGCCCTTGTTCTCCTCAGTTTTGCGCAGTTAACCCAGTAGCCACACTGGATGCAGCAGATGATTAAAAAAGCGACGCAATTGATTTTGGTGATTGCAACAACAGCTAGCCTAAATGTGGCTGTCGCTGCAGCTGACAATGCGAATCTTTATTCCTTCCTTTCCAACCCCAAGAGTCTTGTGGGTAGAAATAGCAAGTCGTTGACCTTATTCCTGGAAAAAAACTGTAAGCTTGAGAAAGCTGATGGGGGCAAGCTAAGAGGCAACTACAGCGAAATTTACGAGTGCAAGCTGGATGAGAAAGATGTCATGGTTGGTATTAATCTACAGAAGAAAACCAGGACAACCGAATATTTTGCCATTTTGGCTCCGGAAGAGTTGTATTCCAGAATTTTCAGTAAAATTCAAGAGAAAAATGGCAAGGGTTATAAGATAGATGAGTCCGGTGGGTCCTACAAGATCAACGGATGGACTATTCCCCTCTCTAGTAGCAAGAATGTCAGTCTGGAAGTTGAGATCTTAAAGAAAGATAAAAAGACCCTTCTGCAGGCTCACGCAGAAGGGAATGAGGGGCCGTGAAAATCATGAGAAAAATCTTTGTTGTTGCACTGTATGCCGTATCTATCCCATGTTTTGCAGAGATAGTAAGGCTTAATTCACCCGACAAGACAGAAAGTATCAACTACAGTTGCGCCGATGATGGTTGCTCTGCCTGGATTGACTCTGACACAGGCAAGATCAGCCTGTTCAAGGATGTACCGACCAGCACCGTTAGTGCCAAATGGCACTCTCCTAGGTTGGCTGGAGTGTCTTTTTCCTGCGGCAGCCCATGTAATATCAGTTTTTTTTATCAGAAAGGAAACGGTGTCTCCAAACCTGTGCACGACGTGTTGGCGTTGGACGCCCAGCGTGCCTGCGTGTTAAAGCCGACGGATGATGGTAAGGGTATTGCGTTAGCACCAATTTTCTATGAAGGCGGTGCCAAATATTATTGGCAGGCCAGATATAGTGATCCCAGGTTCGGTTTTTATACCCAGTCAGCAGTGATCTTTTCCACCATCAAGGGAAAATTCCAAACTGATGGGAAGTTGAAGCTGAGCTATTTGAACAAGGATGGCAACAACACCGAAAAACTGATAGACCAGAAGTGCCCAGATTAGAATTCAACAAAACCACTGGCAGCGGCGGAAGAGGGTATTCCTTCTGATTGCTCAATTCTGGGCAATCCCAATCGCTAAAAAGACATCCCGACGGCACGCAAGAGACTATCGACATGCATCAAATCCAATTCACAAGCTCAATAACCTCGCATTGTCATGAAAAATAAACAATTTATATTGGCGCCTTTCTTGTTCATGATGGCCTCCACATCGCATGCGGTAACGCCGACACTTTGCGGGCTCAACGAGACGGTGGCGTTCAGTTGCATATTGAAAAAGCCAAAAAAGATCGTTTCGATATGCGCATCAAGCAAATTGAGCGAATCCACTGGCTATGTTCAATATAGGTTCGGGTTGCCGGGGAAAGTAGAGTTTGTTTTCCCAGTGAAAAGGGAGGGTAGTCAAAATCGATTTGTCTACTCGCGTTATACGCGTCCTATGGTTTCTAGAGTCAGCCTGAGTTTTAAAAATAACGGATATGATTATGAGATTTATAGTGATCAAGAGTATGAGGAAGGTTTCGATTCGGTAGATTTTATCGAAATTTCTGTCGCAGGTAAGAAAATGTATTGCGCCCCGAATGCCGTGGGCAGCCTGATGTCATTGGAAGATGTGCTTCCCAACGACCCGGAAGCATGGAAGTACTGAAAGCAGCAGACGGAAGGCGGCTTAACTCACGCTGCAAGCCTACAGGATTCCAGTGCCCAGAGGCGGAGCGGAGTTCTGCAACAACGCTCCTTGCCATAGCCAAGCCCTAGCGCTTCCCCATCCTCCCAAGCCTGCTGCACCCCTTCCTCAGTAGTCTCTTTACGCCACCCCGTGTCGGTATGCGGCAAAAACCGGTCGCCACTGCCGACGTTGGCCGAAACCGCCTCGTGCACCATTTCTCCTGACTGACGGCGTGCCCCCTGTGCGCCGTGCCACGACAACGTGCAGGAGATTCTGATGCAACCACTCGTTCCCATCGATGTAGATCCGGATTCCGGTGTGTGGACCACCAACGGCCTGCCGATGCTGTATGTGCCGCGCCACTTCTTCGTCAACAACCACATGGCTGTTGAGGCGGCGCTGGGCAAGGGTACTTATTCCGAGGCGCTGTACGACGCCGGCTACCGCTCCGCCTACTTCTGGTGCGACAGCGAAGCGCGCACCCACGGCCTGGAAGGCATGGCCGTGTTCGAGCATTACCTCAATCGCCTGTCGCAGCGCGGCTGGGGCCTGTTCTCCTTCATCGAGGCTGACGCCGCCACCGGCCACGCCAAGATCCGCCTCGACCATTCCTGCTTCGTGCTGGCGCAGGGCATGGCCGGTGCGCCCAAGAGCGAAGGCATGGCCTGTTACATGTTCGCCGGCTGGTTCGCCGGGGCGATGGACTGGGTGGGGGAGAAGCTGGGCTACGACTACCACACCATCAGTGCCGAAACCCAGTGCGCCGGCCAAGGCGCCGACTACTGCGTTTTCACCGTCGAGCCGAAGTAAGGGGGCATCATGCGCTATCCGCACCTGTTTTCGCCGATCACGCTGAACAAACTGACGCTGCGCAACCGCATCGTCAGCACCGCGCACGCCGAGGTGTACGCCGAGCCCGGCGGTCTGCCCGGCGAACGCTACATCCGCTACTACGAGGAAAAGGCCAAGGGCGGCCTCGGGCTCGCCATCTGTGGCGGTTCGAGCCCGGTTTCGATCGACAGCCCGCAAAGTTGGTGGAAGTCGGTCAACCTGTCCACCGACAAGATCATCGACCCGCTGGCGCGCTTGGCCGAAGCCATGCACCGCCACGGCGCCAAGATCATGATCCAGGCCACCCACATGGGCCGCCGCTCGAGCTACTACGGCGAGCACTGGCCGCACCTGGTGAGCCCGTCCGGCATCCGCGAGCCGGTGCACCGTGGTAACGCCAAGATCATCGAGCCGCACGAGATCAAGCGCATCATCGGTGACTTCAAGCAGGCTGCACGCCGCATCAAGGCCTCGGGCCTCGACGGCATGGAAGTGTCGGCTGCGCACCAGCACCTGATCGACCAGTTTTGGAGCCCGCGTACCAACTTCCGTAGCGACGCCTACGGCGGTTCGCTGGAAAACCGCATGCGCTTCGGCATTGAGGTGTTCCAGGCGATCCGCGAGGAAGTCGGCGCCGACTTCTGCGTCGGCCTGCGCATGTGCGGCGACGAATTCCATGAAGATGGCCTGACCCACGACATGCTCAAGGACATCGCCCAGGCGATGTCGGAAACCGGCCTGATCGACTACCTGTCGGTGGTCGGCTCCGGTGGCGACACTCATAACACGCTGGCCAACTGCATGCCGCCGATGGCGCTGCCGCCGGAACCGTTCGTGCATCTGGCCGCCGGCATCAAGTCGGTATCCAAAGTGCCGGTGATGCACGCCCAGAGCATCCGCGACCCGAACCAGGCCGAGCGCATCCTGTCCTCCGGCATGGTCGACATGGTCGGCATGACGCGAGCCCACATCGCCGACCCGCACTTGGTGATCAAGATTCGCGACGGCAAGGAAGACCAGATCCGCCAGTGCGTCGGCGCCAACTACTGTATCGATCGCCAGTACTTCGGCCAGGACGTGCTCTGTATCCAGAACGCCGCCACCAGCCGCGAAGCGACCATGCCGCATACCATCGAAAAGGCCAAGCATAAGCGCAAGGTGGTGGTGGTCGGTGCCGGCCCGGCCGGTCTGGAAGCCGCCCGCGTAGCCAAGGAGCGCGGCCACGACGTGGTGCTGTTCGAGAAGAACGACGTGGTCGGCGGTCAGATCGTGCTCGCCGCCAAGGCGCCGCAGCGCGAACAGATGGCGGGCATCGTGCGCTGGCTCGACATGGAAACCCAGCGTCTGGGCGTGGACCGTCGTCTCGGCACCGCCGCCGACGAAGCCATGATCCTGGCCGAGCAGCCGGACATCGTGGTGCTCGCCACCGGTGGCGTGCCCAACAGCGGCATGGTGCCGGCTTGGGGTGTGGCCGAGGGCCTGGCCGTGACCGGCTGGGACATCCTGTCCGGCAAGGTCGAGCCGAAGAAGAATGTGCTGGTGTACGACGCTGTCAGCAGCCATGCCGGTTTCGGCGTGGCCGACTTCCTGGCGAGCCGTGGCAGCCAGGTCGAGATCGTCACCCCGGACGTGAAAGTGGGTGACGACACCGGCGGCACCACCTTCCCGATCTTCTATCGCCGTCTCTACGCGCAGGGCATGATCCCGACCCCGAACTACTGGATGGACAAGGTCTACCAGGAAGGGGACAAGCTGATCGCGGTGCTGCGCAACGAGTACACCGAGGCGCTGGAAGAGCGTGCGGTCGACCAGGTGGTGATCGAGAACGGCATCCTGCCGAACGACACGCTGTACTGGTCGCTCAAGGAACGCTCGAAGAACCTGGGCGTTACCGACGTGCACACGCTGTTCGCTTCGCAGCCGCAGCCGTGCCTGTCCGAACCGCTGAGTGGCGACGAGTTCCTGCTGTTCCGCGTTGGCGACTGCATCTCCATGCACAACATTCACGGTGCGATCTACGACGCACTGCGTCTGGTGAAGGACTTCTGACATGACATTCACCCTGGCTTATGCACTCACCGGCCTGTTCTGGCTGGGCGCGGCGCTGCTGTCGCTGGGGCTCGTGCGCCGGGCCGCGCTGTGGCGGCAGGGGCGCGCCGCCCCCGTGGCGCTGGGCAGGCTCATCACCATCCCCAAGCGTTATTTTGTCGATCTGCACCACGTGGTGGCGCGCGATCCCTTCATCGCCAAGGCCCACGTGGCCGTGGCCGGCGGGGCGGTGGCGGTGCTGGCGCTGGCTGCGCTTAACTACGGTCTGATGCTGTACCTGCCGGCGCTCGATGCGTTGATGCTGCTGGCCGCGCTCTTGATGCTGGCCGGCGCGATGTTGGTGCGTGCCCGCCGCAAGGCGCCGCCGGCCCGGCTCTCCAAGGGGGCGTGGAACCGCCTGCCCAAGAGCCTGCTGCTGTTCTCCATCGGCGGTGCGCTGGCCGCTCTGCTGGCGCTGAGCGGTGACGCTTTCGGCACTGCCGCGCAAGGTCTGGCCTTGCTGGCGCTGGCGGGCCTGGCCTTGGGCGGGGCGGAACTGGCGCTCGGCATCGGCCTCGGCGGGCCGATGAAGCACGCTGTGGCCGGTCTGCTGCACTTGGCCTTCCACCCGCGTCAGGACCGCTTCAGCGGTGACAAGCGCTCTACCGACCTGAAACCGCTCGACCTCGCCGCCAAGGATTACGGTGTCGAGAAGCCGTCCGACTTCGCCTGGAACCGTCTGTTGTCCTTCGACGCCTGCGTGCAGTGCGGCAAGTGCGAAGCCGCCTGTCCGGCCTACGCCGCCGGCCAGCCGCTCAACCCGAAGAAGCTGATCCAGGACATGGTCACCGGCATGGCCGCCGGCAGCGGTCCGGCCTACGCCGGTAACCCGCACCCGGGCCAGGCAGGCAAGGTGCGCCAGGGTGATCCGCACCAGCCCATCGTCGGCGGCCTGCTCGATCCGGAAACGCTGTGGTCGTGCACCACCTGCCGCGCCTGCGTCGAGGAATGCCCGATGCTGATCGAGCATGTCGACACCGTGGTCAGCCTGCGCCGTCACGTCACGCTGACGCGTGGCGAGGTGCCGGGCAAGGGCCGCGAGGCGCTGGCCAACCTGCGCGATACCGATACCGTCGGTGGCTACCCGCTGGCCGCGCGCTACCACTGGGCGATCGACCTCAACGTGCCGGTGCTGCTGCCGGGCGAGCATACCGACTGGCTGCTGATGGCGGGCGAGGGCGCTTTCGATATGCGCTATCAGCGCGCGCTGCGTGCCCTGGTCAAGGTGCTCAAGGCCGCCGGCCTGAAAGTGGCGGTGCTGGGCGAGGTGGAACCCGATTGCGGTGATCTGGCGCGCCGTCTCGGTGACGAGGCGACCTTCCAGCAGCTCGCCGGCAAGATGATGGACACACTGGGGCGCTATCGCTTCAACCGCATCGTCACCCCCGACCCGCACCTGTTCCATTGCCTGAAGAACGAGTATCCGGTGCTGGGTGGGCGCTACGACGTGGAGCATCACAGCCAGGTACTGGCCGATCTGCTGGAACGCGGTGCCGTACCGCTCAAGGCCGACGCGGCGCCGCTGCCGGCCACCACTTACCACGACCCGTGCTACCTCGGCCGCTACAACGGCGAGACCGATGCGCCGCGCCGCGTGTTCAAGGGCATCGGCATCAAGGTGGTGGAGATGGAGCGTTCCGGGCGCAAGGGCCGCTGCTGCGGCTGGGGCGGCGGGGCGTCGTTCACCGACATTCCGGGCGAGCGTCGCATCCCTGACATGCGCATGGACGACATTCGCGCCACCGGTGCCGAACAAGTGGCGGTAGCCTGCCCCAACTGCACCGCGATGCTGGAAGGCGTGGTGGGGCCGCGACCGGAAGTGGTTGAGTTGGCTGAACTAGTGGCCGCACGGCTGGCCGTTTAGAAATCGCTTTATCCCTGGCTGCGCGAGCTTCATGGCGGCGTTGTGCGGTGCTCGGAATCCTCATGCACTCCATGTGCACTCCGGTTCCTGTGCGCCGGGCGCCTTGCCCTGAAGCCGCTCGCCAAGTGCTAAAACGATTTCCGGGAGATTAAAACATGTACAACGATCGACCCATTCCGCGCATCGACCCGCGCCGGCCCTATGTGATCGGGCCGTCCGGACTCAAGCGCATCGTGCTGGGCGAGAGCGTCGGCAGCCGCGAACCGCTGCTCGCCGGCCACGCTCACAGCCAGCAAAAACCGCAGCGCAGCGCCGGCCCCTTCGCCAAGCGCTCGCTGGTGGTGATCCATACCGACCGCGGTGCGCTCGACGAAGCCGCCCGCGAAACGCTGGCCGCCGCCGCCATCATGGCCTCGGCCGACACGGAAGTGCTGGTCGTCCTGTTCGGTGCGCAGGCCGAGGCGCTGGGCGATGCCGCGGCGCTGGCTGGTGCCGACCGCGTGCTGTGCGTGGAAGACCCGGGCTATGCCCCGGAGCGCAAGCTCGCGCTGCTCGCCCAGCTGTGGAAGCAGGAGGCGCCCCAGCAGGTGTGCTTCCCGGACCGGGGCGCCGATGCCGACCTGGGACGGCGCTTTGCCTGTCGTCAGCGCCTGGCCATGGCCAGCGACGTGATCGAGGTGGTGGCCGGACACGAAGTGCGCCGGCTGGCGCCAGGCGGGCGCTTCGCCGTGCGCGACATTCCGCCTGTGCTGCTGTTGGCGCGCAAGGTGGCCGACGCCAGGCTGCCGTTCCGCGGCGCCGGCGTGGCGATGCCCGACCTCAAACTGCCGGTGGCGCAGGAACGCATCCGCGACCTGGGCAGCCGCAGCTGCCCGGCCTCGCAGCTCGCGCTGGAAGAAGCTGACCTGATCGTTTCCGCCGGCAACGGTGTGCAGGATACCGCCGGCCTGCGCCAGTTGGCCGAAACCATGGGCGCGGCGGTCGGCGCCTCGCGCGTGGCGGTGGACGACGGCCGTTTCACCCGCGACAAGCAGGTCGGTGCCACCGGCAAGACGGTGCAGGCCAGCGCCTATCTGGCGTTCGGCATCTCCGGCGCGGTGCAGCACCTGCAGGGCATCAAGGAGTGCCGGCATGTCATCGCCGTCAACCTGGACGCCTCGGCGCCCATCGTCAAACGCGCCGACCTGACCCTGGTGGAAGACTGCCAGGCCCTGATCGCCGCACTGAACAAGCTGCTGGCCGCCGAACGCTCGGCCAGACCCGTGACGGAGAACACCCGATGAGCACCCCCATGCTGAAAGTGGCCGTGCTGGTGGCCCCGGCCATTCACCCGGTGAGCGGCCGCCCGTGTACCCATCCCGCCGACAGCGCCGCGCTGGCGCTGGGGCTCAAGCTCGCCGGATCATCCGAGCGGCTCACCGTGCTGTACGCCGGCGCCGCCGCGGACGAGGCGCTGGCGGGCTATCTGGCTCAGGGCGCGTCGTGTGTCACGGTGCTGCCCACCGCCGAAGACGCCGACATCGCCCCGCTTCTGGCGGCGCAGATCGCCGACGCCGAGCTGGTGCTGTGCGGTACCCGCGCCGGCGGCGGGCAGGGCAGTGCGCTGTTGCCCTACCAGTTGGCCGAAGAACTCGAGGCCCCGTTGTTGCCCGATGCGCTCTCGGTGGCGATCAAGGGCGGCTCGGTCGAAATTGAGCAATTCCTGCCCAAGGGGCAACGCCGCTCGCTCGCTGCCGCGCTGCCGGTAGTGGTCACGGTGCACGAGCGTGCCACGCCGGCCCTGCCGTACTCCCATGCACGCAAGGAAGCGGGCAAGGTGCGCAGGCTGATGCCGGTGGCCGCCAAGGCTGCCGAGTGGCGCTATGAGCCGGGCGGCCGTCGTGCCCGTCCGCTGGTCGCCGCCAGCCGCGCCAGCGGGCATGAACGCATGCTGGGGGCGATCGCTGCCGATGACGGAAAAACGACTGGCCTGGTCGTAAAACAAGGTGATCCAGTCGAAAAAGCACAAGTTCTGCTCGATTACCTGCGCGACCATCAGCTCGTCGATTTCTGACAACAACTTGCCGCCACCCGCCCCACCCGGGGGGCGGCTTTATAACCCGAAGCAGCGTTGTTTTTGGAGAACTATCATCATGACCAGCAGCACGATCGCGTTTCATCCGAGCCTGAACTTGCGCGAACTGGTGGCCCGCCGTGTGCCGGGCTACAGCCTGGAAGCCCCGTTCTACACCTCGCCGGCCGTATTCGACGCCGACATGGAGCACATCTTCGGCAAGCACTGGATTTATGTCGGCGTGTCGATCGACGTGCCGGAGGCGGGTGACTACATGACCGTGCAGATCGGCTCGCAGCCGATCCTGATCGTGCGCGACGACGACAACGAAATCCGCGCCTTCCACAACGTCTGTCGTCACCGCGGCTCGCGTCTGTGCGCAGAAGAGAAGGGCACCGTTGGCAACCTGGTGTGCCCCTACCACCAGTGGACCTACGACCTGACCGGCAAGCTGATCTTCGCCGACCACATGGCCGAAGGTTTCGATCTGTCGCACCACAGCCTCAAGCCGGTGCACCTGCGCAACATGGCCGGCCTGCTGTTCATTTGCCTGGCTGATAATCCGCCGGAAGACTTCGACGTCATGGCCGAGACCATGACCCCGTACATCGCCCCGCACAAGATCGACGATTGCAAGGTGGCGGAGCAGGTCGACATCATCGAACAAGGCAACTGGAAGCTGACGCTGGAAAACAACCGCGAATGCTACCACTGCACTAGCAACCATCCCGAACTGACCGTGTCGCTGTTCGCCTACAGCTACGGCTTCGCGCCCAAGGCCGAAACCGCCGAGGGGCTCCGTCAGTATGACGAGATGGTCGCTGACCGCCACCAGCACTGGGAGTCCTGTGGCCTGCCCTCGACCGAAGTCGAACGCCTCAGCGACGTTACCGGCTTCCGCACCATGCGCATGCCGCTCGACCGCGCCGGCCAGTCGCAGACGCTGGACACCAAGGCCGCGTGCAAGAAACTCCTGGCCGACTTCAAGGACGCCTCGATCGGTGGCCTGTCGTTCTGGACCCAGCCCAACTCTTGGCACCACTTCATGGCCGATCACATCGTCACCTTCAGCGTGATTCCGCTGACGGCGGACACCACGCTGGTGCGTACCAAGTGGCTGGTGCACAAGGATGCCGTGGAAGGCGTCGATTACGACGTCAAGAACCTCACCGCGGTGTGGAACGCCACCAACGACCAGGACCGCCGCCTGGTGGAAGAGTCCCATCAAGGCGCCAAGAGCTCGGCCTACCAGCCCGGCCCGTACTCGCCGTACACCGAGACGCTGGTGGAGAAGTTCTCCGAGTGGTACATCAACCGCTTGAGCGCCGGGCTGGAGTAAATCCGTCCACGGGCCGGCGCCGCCGGCCCGTTTTTAACGTTTTCGAACCTGTTTACCATCTGTCGCGAGCGGGCTGGGCGGGAGGCGCTTCCAAGCCGGGTCAGGCGGCAAGACGTGACGCAGGCTTACACAGGTAGGGCACGATCATGAATGCACCCATCCACTCCGCCATCTTCACCGAACCGGCACCGTACTGGCAGCCCGGGGTGGACGACACGCTCGAATGCGTGGCCGTGCACGACGAAACCCACGACGTGCGCACCTTCACTTTCCGTGCCGTGCCGGCGCGCCGCTTCGCCTATCTGCCGGGCCAGTTCATCACGCTGGAACTGGAGATCGACGGCGAAACCGTCAACCGCTGCTACACCCTGTCGTCGACGCCGACGCGGCCCGACACCGTCACCATCACCGTCAAGCGCGTGCCGGGCGGTCAGGTCTCCAACTGGCTGCACGACAACATGAAGCCGGGGCAGCACGTCAGCGTGCTGGGGCCCTCCGGCGAATTCAGCTACGCCTCCGCCCCAGTCCGGCCTTACTTGTTCCTGTCGGCGGGCAGCGGCATCACCCCGCTGATGTCGATGAGCCGAGCGCTCGCCGACCTCGGCCCGCAGCTCGACATCGCCTTCGTGCACAGCGCGCGTACCCCGGCCGACCTGATCTTCCGCCATGAACTGGTGCAGATCGCACGCATGCGCCCCGGCTTCCGTCAGGCGGCCATTGTGCAAAGCCGCCACCCCGAGCCGGAGTGGCATGGCCTGGAAGGCTTCCTCGATCTGGCTGCATTGGAGCGGCTGGTACCCGATTTCCGCCAGCGTGCGGTCTACTGCTGTGGCCCGGCGCCGTACATGTCCGCCGTGCGCAAACTGCTGACCGACGCCGGCTACGACATGGCGCTGTATCACGAGGAAAGTTTCAATTTCGCCGAACTGGCGGCGTCTCCCGTCGTGGAGGAGGCCGGGTGTCAGGCCGAGACGGCGGAGTGCGAGGGCGGTTTCGAAGTCCGTTTCGCCAAGCTCGGCGACGTCATTACCACCGCACCGGGACAGACCGTACTGGCCGCCGCGCAGCAACAGGGATTGCGCTTGCCGTCCTCGTGCTCGCAAGGGGTGTGCGGTACCTGCAAGACCAAGCTGCTGGAAGGCAAGGTCGACATGAAGCACGGCGGCGGCATCCGCCAGCGCGAGATCGACCAAGGCTGGATACTGCCGTGCTGCAGCATCCCGCTGACACCTCTCGTGCTCGATCGTTAACTGATCATCATAGCCGGCCTTCGTGCCGGCTTTGTTTTACTGGCAGTATAGGGCCGCTCTGACCTGCCTTAGTGTTGTATTGCTGCCAGTGCACATGCACAGAAAAAGGGCTGCTCGTGGTGCACGAACAGCCCTTTTTCTTCAATGTCTTACCGTTCTGGTGCAGGTGACTCGGATGTCGTTTAAAGACAAGTCGCCGTCGACTGTCGATTGTTTTCCCTAGCCGAACCCCCCTATCTTTTGCCTTGATACAGATCAATTATTACAACTGTTGAGGCGAATCTGGCCCTTTCCCACCTGTCGTGGGTGAGGTGTCCGGCACGGTGCTGTTTCATCGTACATCGGCCCGCCGAGGCAAAGGAGAAAGCGATGCAGTCTGGCAAGATCGTTGTGGAGAACCTGTACAAGGTATTCGGCGACAAGCCGCAGGACGCCATGCGGCTCCTGAAGGCGGGTGAGAGCAAGGAAACCGTGTTTGCCAAAACCGGCCAGGTGGTCGGCGTCAACAACGTGTCGTTCTCGGTCGACGAGGGCGAAATCTTCGTGCTGATGGGCTTGTCGGGCTCGGGCAAATCTTCGCTGATCCGTCTGATTAACCGCCTGATGGACCCGACCGACGGACGCATCCTGCTCGATGGCCAGGATATCACCCGGCTGTCGCAACCAGAACTGGTGGCCCTGCGCCGCCGCGACATGAGCATGGTGTTCCAGAGCTTCGCCCTGATGCCGCACCGCTCGGTGCTGGAGAACGCCGCTTTCGGTCTGGAAATCGCCGGTGTCGGCCGCAAGGAGCGCGAAACGCGTGCCATGAAGGTGCTGGAGCAGGTCGGCCTGGCGCCGTTTGCCCGCAAGTCCCCGCACGAACTGTCGGGCGGCATGCAGCAGCGTGTCGGCCTGGTGCGGGCGCTGGCGGTCAACCCGTCGCTGATGCTGATGGACGAAGCGTTCTCCGCGCTCGATCCGCTCAAGCGCGCCGAGATGCAGGACATCCTGCTCGACCTGCAGCGCGGCCAGAGCCGTACCATCTTCTTCGTCTCGCACGATCTGGAAGAGGCGCTGCGCATCGGTACCCGTATTGCCATCATGGAAGGCGGTCGGCTGGTGCAGGTGGGCACGCCGCAAGAGATTATCGAGAACCCGGCCGACGACTACGTGCGCGAGTTCTTCAAGAGCGTCGATACCTCGCGCTACCTCCAGGCCAAGGACCTGATTGACCCGAGCGCGGCTGGCCTGGTGGTGAACGGTTATCCGGCCAACCACGCCGAGCTGGACAAGCACAGCTGGGTGGCCTGTGTCTCCAAGGACCACAAGCTGTTGGGCCTGCTTGGACGCGACGAACTGCGCAGCGAAGGCTGTGTGCCGAGCGAGCGCTGTGTGCCGGTCTCCCCGGTCGCTCCGGCTTCCTGTCTGCCGGATGTGCTGCAGCGCCTGTTGGGACAGAGCGAGCCGCTGCCGGTGGCCGACGGCGAGGGCCGCTACCTCGGCGTGATTACCGCCACCAGCGTGCTGTCGAAACTGTCTGCACACCGCCTGCAAAGCGCCCACTGACCGTCGTCCCGAACAAATCTTGTGGACGGCGCCCACTGCGCGTCCCTGAATGGAGCATCCAGCCATGTCCGACTTCTTGCATCGCCTCATCAGCAACCCGCACGATTTCCTGCCCATTGGCGAATGGGTCAACCAGTTCATCCATTTCCTGCTGGACCATAACGGCGGAGCCTTCGACGCCTTCGGCCGCGCGGTCGACCTGTTCGCCGAGTCGATCGAGGTGGCGCTGCTGTCGCTGCCGCCCTGGCTGATCATGGGTTTCTTCATCGGCCTCGGCGTATGGCGCCTGGGCTGGCGCTTCGCCGGCTTCGTATTGGCCGCCTTCGCGCTGATCTTCGGCACCGGCTTCTGGCCGCAGACCGTGTCGACGCTGGCGCTGACCCTGTCGGCCACGCTGATCAGCCTGATGATCGGCATCCCCACCGGCATCTGGTGTGCACGCAACAAGCGCGTTAATACCCTGGTGCGCCCGGTGCTCGACTTCATGCAGACCATGCCAGCCTTCGTCTACCTGATCCCGGCCGCGATGTTCTTCGGCCTGGGCCGGGTACCGGGCATCCTGGCGACCGTGGTGTTCGCCGTGCCGCCGGCGGTGCGCCTGACCAGCCTGGGGATTCGTCAGGTTAACAAGGAACAGGTCGAGGCCGGCCATGCCTTCGGCTGTACCTCGACCCAGCTCTTGTTCAAGGTGCAGTTGCCGATCGCGCTGCCGGCGATCATGGCGGGCGTGAACCAGACCATCATGATGGCGCTGTCGATGGTGATCATCGCCTCGATGGTCGGCGCGGGCGGTCTGGGTAACGACGTGCTGTCGAGCATCCAGCGTCTCGATGTCGGTCTCGGTTTCGAGAGCGGTCTGGCTGTGGTGTTGCTCGCGATCATCCTGGACCGCCTGACCGAGAGCTTCGGCCGAGGCCAAGCGGCACGCCAGGGTTAAACGTAGTCCAGCCAAGCCCCGCTGCCGGCCAGCCGGCGGTGGGGCTGGCCTGTTTTTTGCTGTATCAGAAGAATTCCAATTGATTTAGCAGCGCCCGTTACGAGGCGCCCCGAATGTCCGCACACTCACCAATCGTAGGAGGTCACCATGAGCCCGCAACAACTCGGTTCGCTGGCACATATCGGTTTCCTGATGTTGCCCAACTTTTCCATGATCGCCTTCACCAACGCGGTCGAGCCGCTGCGCATGGCCAACCACCTGTCGCGCAAGAAGCTCTACCGCTGGTCGGCGCTGTCCTGTGACGGTCAGCCGGTGGCGGCCAGCAATGGCCTGTCGGTGGCACCGATCACGGCGCCGGCCGACCCGTCGGAGTACGATCTGCTCATCGTCTGCGGCGGTATCCACGTGCGCGAGGCGGTGACGGATCAGGTGCTGTCGGTGATCCGCCGTTTTGCCGCTGCCGACGTGCCGCTGGGAGCGGTCTGTACCGGCTCCTTCGCGCTGGCCAAGGCTGGCGTGCTCAACGGCTACCGCAGCAGCATCCACTGGGAAAACCTTTCGGCCATCCGCGAGGAGTTCCCCAAGGTACTGTTCTCCAGTGAACTGTTCGTGATCGACCGCGATCGCTTCACCTGTAGCGGTGGCACCGCGCCGCTCGACCTGATGTGCAACCTGATCCGCTTCAAGGGCGGCAAGAGTCTGGCGGCGGACGTGTCGGAGCAGTTCATCGTCGACCGCATCCGCGACCAGCACGACCACCAGCACATCCCGCTCCTGGCTCGGGTGGGCACCGGTCACGAATCGCTGATCGACGCCGCGCTGGCGATGGAAATGAACATCGAGAACCCGCGCTCGCTCGATGAGTTGGCCGCCGAGCTCGGCGTATCGCTGCGCCACCTCGAACGGCTGTTCAAGCGCTATCTCGGCAGCACCCCGGCACAGTACTACCTCGACCTGCGCCTGCGACGGGCGCGTGAACTCTTGCTGCAGACCAATATGAGCGTGATGGAAGTCACCGTCGCCACCGGTTTCCTGTCCTCGTCGCATTTCTCCAAGTCCTACCGCAGCCTGTTTGGCTATCCGCCGAGCCGCGAGCGTCAGCAGGTGCAGCTCGAAGCCGCCATCATGTGATGCTTCAAGCTCGACGGCCCCGACCGAGGAGCATTTCTTGGCCGGGGCCGTCGTCCATTGGGCGACGCCTCATGACAAATCGCGGTCGCCATCAAGCAAGTAACCCGGTGCCAGCATGGCAATCTGCTATCAGCCCGCATTGTTGTTGGCGGCCTGAACACGGCGCAGAGCGCGTCGGAAAATTCTTATAAATTGCATCGGAGAGGTGAGTCATGAAGCTGTACAAGATTGCAGGAGCGCTCGCACTGGGTGCGTTCACCACCATGGCGATGGCGAACGATCCGGCCCAATGCCAGAAGGTGCGTTTCGCCGACGTCGGCTGGACCGACATCGCCGCCACCACCGGCATGGCCAGCGTGGTGCTGGAAGGGCTGGGTTACAAGCCGGTCACCACCATCGCCTCGGTGCCGATCACCTTCGCCGGCATCAAGAACAAGCAGATCGACGCCTTTCTCGGTTACTGGAACCCCAGCATGACCCCGATGATCGAGCCCTTCGTCAAGGCGGGCCAGATCAAGGTGCTGGACAAACCTAACCTGGTCGGCGCCAAGTACACCCTGGCGGTGCCTGACTACGTCGCCGCCGGCGGCCTCAAGACCTTCGCCGACATTGCCAAGTTCAAGGACAAGCTGGATGGCAGGATCTACGGTATCGAACCGGGCAACGACGGCAACAAGCTGATCGACGACATGATCAAGAAGAACCAGTTCGGGCTCTCCGGGTTCAAGCTGGTCGAGTCGAGCGAGGCCGGCATGATGGCGGAAGTGGAACGTGCCATCCGCCAGAAGAAATGGGTCGTGTTCCTGGGCTGGGAACCGCACCCGATGAACGTCAAGTTCAAGATGAACTACCTGGCGGGTGGGGATGACGTCTTCGGGCCCAACTTCGGCGAAGCCAAGGTGTTCACCGGGATGGCCACCGACTACCAGACCCGCTGCCCGAACGTGGCGCGCCTCTTGACCAACCTGCAGTTCAATACCGACATGGAAAACCGCGTGATGGGTCCGATCATGGACAAGGTGAAGCCGGAGCAGGCCGCACGCGAGTACCTGAAGAAAAACCCGGGCGTGCTGAAGGGCTGGCTGGCCGGCGTGAAAACTTTTGACGGCAAGGACGGTCTGACCAAGGTCAATCAGTATTTGGCGAAGTAAGCACGGGCGTATAAAGCGCTCCTAATAGCCGGTTCCTCCACCAGGAGGGCCGGCTTTTTTTGTCTGCCGTGTCCCGAAAGAAGGCAAGGTGCTTTGGGGTAGGGCCTCAAGCAGCCGTTCTTCCCCGGACCGGGCTGGGTGCGCTGAGCGGTTCCGTATCCCTTCCTTCCCGGTGGGACTCTCGTCTAGCGCTGCATCCAGCCGTGCTCGGCCGCAACCGCCAACAGACCTTGAACAGGCTCCGGGAGACTGTCTTGAAAATCAAATGGCAAGAGAATCGATTCACCCTCGCATGAAATGCGATACCTTTGCTTATCCAACCGATCTGACCCAGCAGCAATCGCTTTGTCAGACGCCAATCGATCCCCTCTGACCTCTCGCGTTGCTCGCCAAACCCTCGTGCCGGTGTCGTTTGCTGTCGAATTCCAGACGTGTGGGTTAGCGTCCGGACTTGTGTGAATTAATACACTCCACTGCTCAAGTAATGTCGTCTGGCGCGTTTCGTGCTCGTTGAAGGGTCGGTACAGCATGGATGAGCATGGCGAAGACCATGGAATGCTGGCCGGTCAGAGTCTAGGGTAAGCGCTCTGTGGCCCCGTGCGAGTCGCAGGAAGCGGTCAATCGAACCGCAACTGTGCTTCACGACCTGTCGCCGCTGCGACGGCACAAATCCCTTTTTCCTCTTCCGGCGATCGGGGCACGATCAATCGATGTAATGCACCACCGGCCTGGAGAAAGCCGGTGGTCGTGGCTTGTGCAGTTTTAAAAAAATGGTGTGTTTGTCGCGACCGACAGAGCGGGTGTGCGCCGTTTTCCGGTCCCTGGCATGCCGCAAAACAAAGGAGATATGGATGACCTCGTTACAAAAGGAAGCGGTTGTTTCCGCCGTAGCGATTGGGGATGAGACATCGGCAGCGTTCAAGCGGCGCTTCATGATAAGAATGATCCTTGTCCTTACCGGCGGTACGTTTCTGGATGGCTATATCCTCGGGATTGTCGGCCCGGTGGCCAGCAAGATGACCGCCGAACTCGGCATATCGGTGGTCTGGGAGGGCCTGATCGCGGCTGGCGCGCTGTTCGGAATTCTCTTCGGCTCGCCGCTGGGCGGGTGGGCGGGCGACAAGTTCGGCCGCAAACCGCTGTTCATGCTCGATATCGGGTTGTTCGTGATCGCGTCGGTCATGCAGTTTTTCACAAACTCTCCTCTGGAACTGTTCGTGGTGCGGTTGCTGATGGGCGTCGCGATCGGCGCAGAATACTCCGTCGGTTGGCCGATGTTGTCGGAATTCTCCCCCGCCCGGCTCCGTGGACGGCTCATGGGTCTGACCCTCATTGCCTGGTACGCCGGGTTTATGTTCGCCTTCGTCGTGGGCTATCTGCTGAACCAGTATACGGACCTCGGCTGGCGGAACATTCTCGGCACCAGCACGTTCATCGCGGTGGCCTTGTTCCTCGGCCGGCTTGGCATGCCCGAATCGCCGCGCTGGCTGTGGAGCAAGGGCCGTACCGACCAGGCGCGCTCCGTGGCGCGTCGGTATATGGGAAGTGCCTCCGACTTGGCCGACATTGAGAAGGAGGTGGCCCACTCGGGCGGTGGCTTCCGGAAGCTGTTCTCCCGTCAGTATTGGCGGTCCACGCTGTTCGTGTCGCTGTTCTTTTTCTGTGTCGTCACGCCGTACTTCGCAATAGCCACGTTCGCCGACACCGTGCTGCAGAAATTCGGTCTCGGCGGCGGTCTCGCTGGTGGCGTCGGGCTGTCAGCGGTGGCGTTGGCCGGCAGTGTGGCCACGGTCCTGTTGATCGACAAGGCAGGCCGCCGTGTGCTCACGGTGCCGCCGCAGTGGATCATCACCGTGATCCTCGTGATTCTCGGCTTGTGGGCAGAGGCGCCGGGGATGGCCGTGCTGGGCCTGTTCCTCGCCTTTTCGTTCTTTAACGCAGGCTGCGGTACGCTGACCTGTATCTACCCGGGTGAAGTATTCCCGACCGAGATCCGCGGGATAGGGACGGGCTTTGCCGCCGCCTTCAGCCGGATCGGGGCCGGCCTCGGTACGTTCCTGATGCCCTGGTCGATGAGCAATCTCGGCCCCTCGGTGACCATTCTGATCGCGGCCGGCATCGCCGCTGTCGGTGCAGGCGTGTCGCAATGGCTGGCCCCCGAAACCAAGGGCAAGAGCCTCAGCGAAACGGCCTCGGGGTTTTCGCACTAGCACCAGCAGGTATTGCCGGCAAAGCTGGGTTCGGAGCAGCCGGAAACTTTCCGGAAAGACGGGATGTCTTTTCGGCATGTGCGTGTCCTCTCAGTACACCTTTTATCGTTTGGTCAGCCGGTCGGAGTGTAAGGAATGACCTTCCGGCGCGACTAAAAGGGGAAGGGAGGTCCTGGTCATGAAACGTCGACAATTTCTGCGCTGCCTGGGCGGGGGGAGCGTTGCGCTGCTCGCGATGCATCGCGCCGCCCGTGCCGCCACCTCCGCGCTCGTGCCGCGGATGGTGACGGTGATCAAGTTCTCGGATGCGGGAACGCCGCTCGGCCCGGTTACCCTGCCGCTGGTGCAGAAGGACGCCGAATGGCGGCGCGTGTTGTCGCCCTTGGCGTATGCCGTGACGCGCCGGCAAGGCACCGAACCGCCGTTTTCCATCCCCGGCTACGACCGGCACGATGCCGGACTCTACCGTTGTGTCTGTTGCGGCAATGCCCTGTTCAGCTCCCGCACCAAGTATGACTCGCACACGGGCTGGCCGAGTTTCTGGCAGCCGATCGCTTCGCAGAACATCGCCACGCACAGCGACGTGACGCTCGGCATGGTGCGCACCGAGGTACGCTGCACCCTGTGCGAGGCGCACCTGGGTCACGTGTTCGACGATGGCCCGCCGCCAACGGGGCTGCGCTACTGCATGAATACCGTGGCGCTGCGTTTCGTTCCGCAGACCAAGGCTTCCTGAAAGCGGAGGTGGTGCGATGTTATTGCTAATGCTTTCCTACCTTGGCGGTGTGCTGACCATCTTCAGCCCGTGCGTGCTGCCGGTGATCCCGTTCGTATTTGCCCGTGCCGACCAGCCGTTCCGGCGCGCCGGCCTGCCGATCCTGCTCGGCATGGCGCTCACCTTCGCTGTGGTGGCCACGCTCGCCGCCGTCGGCGGCAGCTGGGTGGTGGCGGCCAATCAATATGGCCGCATCGCGGCGATGGTGCTGATGGCGCTGCTGGGACTGACCCTGCTGCTGCCGACGCTGGCCGAGCGCGTGATGCGGCCGCTGGTGCGGCTGGGCGGACAATTGCAGCAGCAGGCCGAGCACCAGGGCAGCGTCAAGGGGGCGCTGTTGCTGGGTGTGGCGATCGGCTTTCTGTGGGCGCCGTGTGCCGGGCCGATCCTGGGGCTGGTGCTGGCCGGCGCCGCGCTGAACGGCGCCAACGCACACACGGCGCTATTGCTGTTCGCCTTTGCCGCCGGTGCCGGCACCTCGTTGGCCGGGGCGCTGCTCGCTGGTCGCCGTCTCTTCGCATGGATGAAGCGCGGGCTGGGGGCCGAGGAGTGGATTCGCCGCGGGCTCGGCGTCGCGGTCCTGGCCGGGGTGACGGCGATCGCCCTCGGGCTGGATACCCAGTACCTGGCCAGGATTTCCTACGCCGGCACCGAGCATGCCGAGCAGGCGCTGATCGCCACGCTGTCGGCTCGCACCACGCCGCCCGTCGCGCCTGCGCCCAACGTCGGCATGATGCCGGTGGCGGGCACGCTCAAACTGGCGGATGAAGGGCCGGCGCCGGCGCTGGACGGTGCCACGCGCTGGCTCAATTCGCCACCGCTGAGCCTGACCGCGTTGCGCGGCAAGGTGGTGCTGGTGGATTTCTGGACCTACTCCTGCATCAACTGCCTGCGCACCTTGCCCTACGTGAAGGCGTGGTGGGGCAACTATCAAAGCCAGGGGCTGGTGATCATCGGCGTGCACGCCCCGGAGTTCGCCTTCGAACGCGACGAGGGCAATGTGCGCAAAGCCATCCGCGACCTCGGCATCCGTTACCCGGTGGCGATGGACAACGACTTCACCATCTGGAACGCCTACCGCAACCAGTACTGGCCGGCGCACTACCTGATCGATGCCCAGGGCCGGGTACGCGACCACGCGTTCGGCGAGGGCGACTATGCCCACACCGAAGCGGCGATCCGCCAGTTGCTGGCGGAGGCCCACCCCAAGATGTCCGGCTCGATGGCCCGGGTGCTGCCGTTGCCCGCCCAGGGCGTGATGGCGGCCGCGGGCGGCGACGGCAATGTCTCGCCGGAAACCTATATCGGCACTGAACGTGCCGAGCATTTCGCCTCGCCCGAGCGCTTCCGGCCGGATCGTGTTGCCCTGTATTCGGCGCCACCCGCGCTGGCGCTCAACCAATGGGGTCTGGCCGGCCGCTGGAAGGTGGGGGGCGAATCGGCCACGCTGGCGCGCCCGCAGGGGGCCATCGTCTATCGCTTCCGCGGCCGCGACCTGCATCTGGTGCTGGGTAATCCGCTCGGTGCCCCGGTGCGCTTCCGCGTCACGCTGGATGGTGCCGCACCGGGAGTCGACCACGGCGCCGACGTCGGTGCCGACGGCAGCGGTACGGTCGACGGCAACCGGCTGTACCAGCTGGTGCGTCAGCAGGCGGGCACTCGGGAGCGCACCTTCCAGATCGAGTTTCTCGACGCCGGGGTGCAGGCGTTCGCGTTTACCTTCGGCTAAACGGCGCTGATAAAAAACCGGTGCCGCGATCCTGGCCGGGCGGCAGAAAACGCGGCGTGGCCGACGTTGCTGCAAAGCCGCAGTGCACGTCGTGTGGCAGAGGCTTGCAGGGTGAACCTAAGGATTCGCATGCGAGCAACGACACCAGGGGGTTTTGTCGGCGGCCACGGCGTCACGTCCCCATCCCTCTTGCTGAGGAGGAAGACCATGATTCGCATCCGTACCCTGTTGTTGGTGCTTGGGGTTAGCAGCGGCCTGTTGATGCCGGCTCGTGCCCAGACCGTACCCGCCTTTGCCGGCGCGCTTCCCCCCGCCCACGGCAGCCAGGTCGCCGTGCTCGCCGGGGGCTGCTTCTGGGGCGTCGACGCGGTGTTCAAGCACGTCAAGGGCGTCACCAGCGTGGTGTCGGGCTACTCGGGCGGCAACGCCGCCAGCGCGCAGTACGAGACCGTCAGCAGCGGCACCACCGGCCACGCCGAATCGGTGAAGATCACCTACGACCCGGCCAAGGTGTCGTACGGCCAGCTGTTGCAGGTGTTCTTCGCGGTGGCGCACGACCCGACCGAGCTGAACCGCCAGGGGCCGGACCACGGCACGCAGTACCGCTCGGCGATCTTCTATGGCGACGCCGGCCAGAAACAGGTGGCGCAGGCCTATATCGCGCAGTTGGACAAGGCGCGCGTGTTCGGCCAACCTATCGTCACTCAGGTCGTGCCGCTCAAGGCGTTCTATCCGGCCGAGGGCTACCACCAGAACTTCCTGGCGCTGCACCCGGACAATCCCTACATCGTGATCAACGATCTGCCCAAGCTCGACGCCCTGCGCCGCTCTCTTCCGGCGTTGTATCGCTGAGGCGGGCCAGACAAAAAAGAACCCCCGGCTAGCGGGGGAAGGGACGTCAGAGGACGGGTGCCGAGGGCACGCGGTCAGCATTCCACGATGTTGACCGGCACCTCGACAATGTTCACGGCCAGGCCGCCGCGGGCGGTTTCCTTGTACTTGGTGCTCATGTCGCGGCCGGTGTCGCGCATGGTCTTGATGACGCGGTCGAGCGAGACGAAGTGCTGGCCGTCGCCGCGCAGCGCCATGCGTACCGCGTTGATCGCCTTGACCGAGGCCATGGCGTTGCGCTCGATGCACGGTACCTGCACCAGGCCACCGACCGGGTCGCAGGTGAGGCCGAGGTTGTGTTCCATGGCGATCTCGGCGGCGTTTTCCACCTGCTCCGGGGTGCCGCCCATCACTTCGGCCAACCCGCCCGCCGCCATCGAACAGGCCGAGCCGACTTCGCCCTGGCAGCCGACTTCGGCGCCCGAGATCGAGGCGTTGAGCTTGAACAGGATGCCGATGGCGCCGGCCGTCAGCAGGAAGCGCACCACGCCGTCTTCGTTCGCGCCTGGCACGAAGCGGGAGTAGTAGTGCAGCACCGCAGGCACGATGCCGGCCGCGCCGTTGGTCGGCGCGGTGACCACGCGGCCGCCGCCGGCGTTTTCTTCGTTCACCGCCAGGGCGTAGAGGTTGACCCAGTCGATCACCGTGAGCGGGTCGCGCAGGCTGGCTTCCGGTGCCGCCAGCAGCTTGCGGTGCATGTCGGCGGCGCGGCGCTTGACCTTCATGCCGCCGGGCAGGATGCCTTCGTGGGCGCAGCCGCGTTTCACGCACGCCTGCATCACGTGCCAGATGTTGAGCAGGCCGGCGCGCACTTCTTCCTCGCTGCGCCAGGCCAGTTCGTTCTCCAGCATGATCTGGCTGATCGGTTTGCCATGTTCCTTGCACAGCGCCAGCAGCTCGGCGGCATTGTTGAAGGGATGGCGCAGCTCGGTGGCGCCGGGCGGCACAAAGCCGGCTTCCACCGCCGCCTCGTCCACCACGAAGCCGCCGCCCACCGAGTAGTAGGCGCGCTTGTCGAGCACATCGCCGGCGTCGTCGCGCGCCTCGAAGGTCATGCCGTTGGGGTGGAAGGGCAGCGACTTGCGCTTGTGCAGCACCAGGTGCTCCGGCTCGCTGAACACCACTTCGTGGCGGCCGAGCAGCGACAGCCGTTTGTTGCTGCGGATCGCCGCCACCATGGCCGGCACCGCGTCGGTGTCGACTTCGTCCGGCAGTTCGCCCTGCAGGCCGAGCAGCACCGCCACGTCCGAGCCGTGGCCCTTGCCGGTGGCGCCGAGCGAGCCGAACAGCTCGCTGCGCACGCTGGCTACTCGTTCCAGCAGGCCGTCTTTCTCCAGCCGGGCGATGAACTGGCGCGCGGCACGCATCGGCCCCACGGTGTGCGAACTGGACGGGCCGATACCGATCTTGAACAGGTCAAAGACGCTGATTGCCATGGTTGCTTCTCTTGCTACGGCACCCCACGGGGCGGGGGCCTGATGAATTCGGGGGACAACCCCCGGCCGTTTCCGGCCGGGGTAAAACTTTTTATTAGGTCACGATCCTGCGCGGCGTTGCGGCCCTGGTCGGGGCTCTTTCATGGGGTGTCGCTGCGCGCCACCCATCCGCCAGGCCGCTCGCGCCGGATCGTGTCTCTGGGCTCAGCCGCGGTACACCGGGAAAGCCGCGCACAACTCGGCCACCTGATGCTTGACGCGCTCGATCACCGCCGGGTTCTCGATGTCGTCGAGGATGTCACAAATCCAGCCGGCCACGCGCTCCACTTCGGCTTCCTTGAAGCCGCGCGTGGTGACGGCCGGGGTGCCGATGCGGATGCCGCTGGTAACGAACGGGCTTTGCGGGTCGTTCGGCACGGCGTTTTTGTTCACCGTGATGTGCGCCGCGCCCAGTGCCGCGTCGGCCGCCTTGCCGGTCAGGCCCTGGTTGATCAGCGACAGCAGGAACAGGTGGTCGTCCGTCTTGTTGGACACCACGCTGTAACCGCGGTTCTGGAACACCTTGACCATGGCGCGGGCGTTGGCGATGACCTGTTGCTGGTAGGTCTTGAACTCGGGCTGCTGCGCTTCGAGGAAGGCCACGGCCTTGGCGGCGATGACGTGCATCAGCGGGCCGCCCTGGATGCCGGGGAAGACCAGCGAGCTGAACTTCTTTTCCAGATCCGGGTTGCTCTTGCACAGGATCAGGCCGCCGCGCGGGCCGCGCAGGGTCTTGTGGGTGGTGGTGGTGACGACGTCGGCGAACGGCACCGGGTTCGGGTACAGGCCAGCAGCAACCAGGCCGGCAACGTGGGCCATGTCGACGAACAGGTAGGCGCCGACGCTATCGGCGATCTCGCGGAAGCGGGCGAAGTCGAGCACCAGGGAGTAGGCCGAGAAGCCGGCCACGATCATCTTCGGCTTGTGTTCTTCGGCCAACCTTTGCACTTCGTCGTAGTCGATCTCGCCGGTTTCCGGGTTGAGGCCGTACTGCACCGAGTTGTAGATCTTGCCGGAGAAGTTGACCTTGGCGCCGTGGGTGAGGTGGCCGCCGTGGGCCAGGCTCATGCCGAGCACGGTATCGTGCGGTTCCAAGAGTGCCATGTAGACCGCGGCGTTGGCCTGGGAGCCCGAGTGCGGCTGCACGTTGGCGTAGTCGGCGCCGAACAGTTGCTTGGCGCGGTCGATGGCGAGCTGCTCGACCACGTCGACGTGTTCGCAGCCGCCGTAGTAGCGCTTGCCCGGGTAGCCTTCGGCGTACTTGTTGGTGAGCTGCGAACCCTGTGCCTGCATGACGCGCGGGCTGGTGTAGTTTTCGGAGGCGATGAGCTCGATGTGGTCTTCCTGGCGCTGGCGCTCGGCCTCCAGCGCGTTCCACAGGGCGTCGTCGAAGCCGGCAATCTGCATATCCTGGGTAAACATGATCTGTCCTTGTTGTTGCAGGGCCGGCGGCCAATGGGGCCGCCGCGTACCCGGTCGTTGGTGTCGACCTGTGGCCCGCACGGGCGAGGGAAGGGGAAAAGGGCGGGTGCAACGGCACGGACGCGGGTCCCCATCCGACACAGGTCAGATGACGCCCCCTCTGTCCTTTTGCCTGAGAGATTACGGTGGGGTGACGGGCACCCGGCCATGCTTCCTTCGGCGAGGCCTCACGGGCCTACTCTCCAGAGAGCCGAATGACATTGCGGTTCTTTTGCCTGAGAGTTTCTGGGGCGATACCCCTTCGGCGCCACCGCTCAAGGTGGTCTCTCCCGCAATGTTTGACGCGGCTGGTGCCGAATCTAGAGATGCCGCCGCGGCCTGTCAACGTGATTCGTTACGCGCCGGCGGCGGCGCTGGCACGGCGTATCGGGCCGGATGCTGACAGCGCCCGCCGACACGGGGAGTCGGCGGGGAGAATAGTCGCATTGGTGACGAAACTGGTCGGCTGTTGAGCTGCCAAGCGGTCACGGCCGGAGCGACGCCCACCGGCCCCGTTCGCGGCCGGTGTCGGGTCGATGCAACACTTTCATCGCGCGTCGGCAGGCTCACGCCGGCCAGGTTGCCGTGGGCACCGAGGCGGCGTTCAGCGTCGGGTAGAGCCGCACCACCTCGCCGATGATCAGCAAGGCTGGCGGACGCACCCCTGCCGCTGCGATGTGCGCCGGCAAGGTGGCCAGGTCGGCGCTGACGATGCGCTGCTGCGGCGTGGTGGCGCGCTCGATCACGGCCGCGGGGGTGGTGCCGGGGCGGCCGTGGCGCATCAGCTCGGCACAGATGCGCGCCGCTTCGGCCAGGCCCATGTAGATCACCAGGGTTTCCTCGGCGCCGGTGTGGCGTGTCCACTCGAGTTCGTCTTCGCCGTCGCGGCGGTGGCCGGTGACGAAGCTCACGCCCTGGGCGTAGTCGCGGTGGGTGAGCGGGATCAGCCCGCGCGCCGCGGCGCCGCAGGCGGCGGTGATGCCGGGGATCACCTCGCAGGGAATGCCGGCCTCGGCCAGCGCCTGGACCTCTTCGCCGCCGCGGCCGAACAGGAACGGGTCGCCGCCCTTGAGACGCGCCACGCGCCGCCCCTGGCGCGCCTGCCGTACCAGCAGGGCGTTGATCTCGTCCTGCGGCAGGGTGTGGCGGCTGGCCTCCTTGCCGACGTCGATGCGCCAGGCCGAGGGCGATGCCAGCGCCAGCACGGCGGGATCGACCAAGTGGTCGTACAGCACTACCTCGGCCCGTTGCAGCCGGTTCAATCCCTTGACCGTGATGAGCTCCGGATCGCCCGGCCCGGCGCCGATCAGGCAGACCGAGCCGGGAGGGAAGTCGTCGTTGGTGGAGGCGGTCTGAGCGGCGCTTGCGACGGCTGCCGAGAGGGGGGGAGAGGCGGGGTGGTTCATGCGAACTCCTGCAGCAAGGCGATGACAATGGCGCAAGTGTAGGAATGACGCGGCCCGGAAATCGTTGATTCGCATCAATGTCGTAAACATGTATCGCCCATACAGTTTAGCCCAGGCACCGGG
Source organism: Pseudogulbenkiania subflava DSM 22618 (assembly GCF_900177275.1). Classification (GTDB taxonomy): domain Bacteria; phylum Pseudomonadota; class Gammaproteobacteria; order Burkholderiales; family Chromobacteriaceae; genus Pseudogulbenkiania; species Pseudogulbenkiania subflava. Next base: position 66,489 of record NZ_FXAG01000011.1, on the reverse strand, counting down.
TGTTTCCGGTGATATGTGATAGGAGGCCGTATGAGCGCCAGCTTCACCAAGTCGACCGCCCGCAATATTTTCTATGGTGGGGCGGTGTTTTTCTTTCTGTTGTTTCTTGCATTGACGTTCGATACCACCCAGGCGCTGCCCAAGCGCGACAACCGCGTCAACCTGACCGAGCAGGTCGCGCGCGGCAAGAACATCTGGGAGACGCGCAACTGTATCGGCTGCCACACCCTCTTGGGTGAGGGCGCCTACTTTGCGCCGGAACTGGGCAACGTCTACCAGCGCCGCGGGCCGGAGTTCATCAAGGCCTGGATCAAGGGTCAGCCGACCGGCGCCCCGGGTCGTCGCCAGATGCCGCAGTTCCATCTGACCGACGGCGAACTGGACGACCTGGTCGCCTTCCTCAAGTACAGCTCCGAGATCAATACCAACAACTGGCCGCCCAACATCGAAGGCTAAGGCTGCCGAGCGGGATGAATTCTTGTCAGATTTAGGGAGATTCGCATGAGTACCTCGACCACGGCGGTTCTCGACACCCCTCGGGGTGTGGAGGAACACGCCGCCACCCGGCTGAAATACCGCTCGCAAGCGGTAGCCAAGCCTTACTTCATTGCCGCCATCGGGCTGTTCTTCGGCCAGATCGTGTTCGGCCTGATCATGGGCCTGCAGTACGTGATCGGCGATTTCCTGTTCCCGGAAATTCCGTTCAACGTGGCGCGCATGGTGCACACCAACCTGTTGATCGTGTGGCTGCTGTTCGGCTTCATGGGCGCCGGTTACTACCTGATTCCGGAAGAATCGGAACGGGAGCTGCACAGTCCTAAACTTGCCATCATCACCTTCTGGGTGTTTCTGGTGGCAGGCGCCCTGACCATCGTCGGCTACCTGTCGGTACCGTACGCCACGCTGGCCAAGCTGACCCACAACGAGATCCTGCCGACCATGGGACGCGAGTTCCTGGAGCAGCCCACCATCACCAAGGTGGGGATCGTGCTGGTGGCGCTGTCCTTCCTCTACAACCTGTCGATGACCGTGCTGTCCGGCCGCAAGACCAGCGTCAGCCTGGTGATGATGCTGGGGCTGTGGGGCCTGGCGATCTTCTTCCTGTTCTCGTTCTACAACCCGACCAACCTGGTGCTGGACAAGTACTTCTGGTGGTACGTGGTGCACCTGTGGGTGGAAGGCGTGTGGGAACTGATCATGGGCGCCATGCTGGCCTTCGTGCTGATCAAGGTGACCGGCGTCGACCGCGAGGTGGTGGAGAAGTGGCTGTATGTGATCATCGCCATGACGCTGATCTCCGGCATCATCGGCACCGGTCACCACTACTACTGGATCGGTACCCCGGGGTACTGGCAGTGGTGGGGCTCGATCTTCTCGGCGATCGAACCGATCCCGTTCTTCATGATGACGCTGTTCGCCTTCAACATGGTCAACCGTCGCCGTCGCGAACACCCGAACAAGGCCGCCGTGCTGTGGGCCCTGGGGACCGGCGTAATGGCCTTCCTCGGCGCCGGGGTGTGGGGCTTCCTGCACACGCTGGCTCCGGTGAACTACCTGACGCACGGCACCCAGCTCACCGCCGCGCACGGTCACATGGCCTTCTACGGTGCCTACGCCATGGTGGTGATCACGATGATCTCCTACACCATGCCCAAGCTGCGCGGTCGCGAGGCCAACAGCCGCGGCGCCCAGAAGCTGGAGATGGTGTCGTTCTGGCTGATGACCCTCGCCATGGTGGCCATCACGCTGTTCCTGACCGCCGCTGGCTACGTGCAGGTATCGCTGCAGCGCATGGGTACCACGCCGATGCCGTTCATGGCCGCCCAGGACCAGGCTGCGACCTACTACTGGCTGCGTGAAGCCAGCGGTGTGGTGTTCTTCATCGGTCTCGCACTCTACATCATCAGCTTCTTCGTCAAGGGCAAGACCGACGAAGCCGCCCACTGAGTGTGTGTAGCTGAAGGCGGCCCGGGAGGATTCGGGTCGCCTTTTTTTATCGGAAGCCGGTTTGGCCCGCCGCGTGGGCGCTGCGGTGCCGGGCCGGGTCCAGGGAGGCAAACATGAACCAGAGCGTAACCCTGTCGGCTTCGACCAACCCGCGCGAAGTGCCGGGCGATCTGGCGATGTGGTTCTTCATCCTCGCCGAGTTGCTGGTGTTCGGGGTGTTCTTTCTCGCCTACGGCTACGCCCGGGCGCACGACCCCGCCACCTTCGCCGCCGGCCAGCGCCAACTGGCGCTGGGCGTGCCCACCGTCAACACCTTGCTGCTGATTGCCGGCAGCGCCAGCGTGGCGGCGGCGGTGCGGGCCTTCGCGCTCGATCGCCAGCGCACCGCCCGGCGTCTGCTGTGGCTGACCGTGGCGCTGGGGATGGGCTTCGTGGTGCTCAAGTGCGGCGAGTTTGCCGGCAAACTCGCCGCCGGCATCACGCTGTCGAGCGACACCTTCTGGATGTTCTACCTGTCGCTCACCTTCTTCCACTTCCTGCACGTCATCCTCGGCATGGTGATCGTCGGCGCCGTGGCAGTGTACGCCCGCGACGGGCGCTACCGGCCGGGCCAGCTCGCCGGCGTGGAGACCGCCGCCGCCTACTGGCACATGGTGGACCTGGTGTGGGTGGTGCTGTTCGCGCTGGTGTACGTGGCACGTTAGAGCCTGTCCACGATCGTGTTGCACGTCCCTGATCGGGACGTCATGGCGTCGCCCTGCCGAGGGCCGCCCGCGACACATCCTGAACCGGTTCTGAGTGATTTTTATTGCTTGCCCTCGGTCAAGGTGAGGCCGGGGCCCGACGCGTAAGTTGATGACTATGAACGCTTTGAGAGATTTTCCTACCGTCTGGCGGGTGTGGCTGTGGTTGACCGCGCTGACCCTGCTGGCGGCTTTTCTTGCCGACGCTCACCTCACCCCCGGCCACCTCGCGCTGGCGGCGTTGTCGGTGGCCTGGCTCAAGGGCCTGGCCATCGTCGAGCACTACATGGCCCTGCGCCACGCCCCGGCCTGGCTGCGGCTGACGGTGCACGGCTGGCTGGCGCTGGTGAGCGCCGTGTTGATTTTCAGTTTCCTGTGAGAGAACGCCATGAACGCACCCACCGTTTCGGCCCAACTTGATGTTCCTTTCTACCAGCCGGTCGGCTCCGAATGCGAGCTGTTCGAGGCCGCCTGGCGCCAGCAGCTGCCGGTGCTGATCAAGGGCCCCACCGGCTGCGGCAAGACCCGCTTCGTCGCCCACATGGCGGCGCGCCTCGGCCTGCCGCTGATCACCGTGTCCTGCCACGACGACCTGACCGCCGCCGACCTGGTTGGCCGCCACCTGATCGGCGACGGCGCCACCTACTGGAGCGACGGTCCGCTCACCCGCGCCGTGCGCGAGGGCGGCATCTGCTACCTCGACGAAGTGGTTGAGGCGCGCAAGGACACCACCGTGGTGCTGCACCCGCTCACCGACGACCGCCGCATCCTGCCGATCGAGCGCACCGGCGAGGTGCTGGAGGCCTCGCCCGACTTCATGCTGGTGGTGTCGTACAACCCTGGCTACCAGCACGTGCTGAAGACCCTCAAGCCGTCGACGCGGCAGCGCTTCGTGGCGATGTCGTTCGACTTCCCGCAGCCCGAAGTGGAGCACGCCGTGGTGGTGCGCGAGAGCGGCATCGACGCCGGGCGCGCCAAGCAGCTGGTGACGCTGGCGGGCCAGCTGCGCCGCCTCACCGGCTACGACCTGGACGAATCGGTCAGCACCCGCCTGCTGGTCTACGCCGCCAAGCTGATGGCCGCCGGCATGGCGCCGCTCACCGCCTGCCGCACCGCGCTGGCCGAGCCGCTGACCGACGACGCCGACACCCTGGCGGCGCTGCTGACCGTCATCGACACCCAGTTCGCCGCCTGACATGGGCGACGACGAACGGCAGGACGAACAGCACAAGGTGGTGCTGGCCCACGCGCTGTATCTCGCCAACCTGCTCTTGGCCCCCGGCATCGCCTTCCTGCTGCTGTGCTGGTGCCGCCGGCGCTGGCACGGCCAGGCCACGCCCAGGTTGGCCGAAGCCCTGCACCAGTCCTGGGGCGCCTCCTGGCGCGCCGGCCTGCTGCTGGTCCCGCTGGCCCTGAGCGGCCTGCTGCTGGACCCGTCCCGGGCCGCCGGCTGGCTGCCGCTGATCCTCTCCTTCCTTGCGTTGCACGCCGTGCTGGCGCTGATGGGGATCGCGGCGCTGGCCCGGGTGCTGGCCGACCAGCCTTTCTGCTACCCGCTGCCCGGCTTGTGGCGGCACCGTCAGGAGCATTGACGATGGAAGATATTGTCGGAGGCTGGTGGGACCGGCTGATCACCCGCGCCGCCTACCGCGGCCACCCGCAGGCGGCCGTGACGCTGGCCGGCGTGACCCGGCTGGCGCCGCCGTTTTTCCGCGCCATGGGCGGCGACCCGGCGCTGGTGCTGCGCTCCACCGTCGGCACCGAGCACGGCGCGCGCCGCTCGCTGCTCGAGCGCGTGGCCGGCATCGGCGAGAAGGTGGAGCTGGCCTGGAGCGACCGCCAGGCGCTGTATCTGCCGGAGAAACTCGATCTGTTCCCGTCCGCCACGCTCAACCGCGCGCTGTACTTCTGGCTGATGGCGCTGGCCGCCGAACCGGCGCCACGCGGCGACTGGCTGACACGCAACCGCCTGGCGACGCAGCGTTGCCTGGAGCGCATGCCCGGGCTCGCCGCCAGCTACCACCAGCTGGTGGGCGCCTTGCTGGCCCTGCGCCCCGACCCGGCGCGGCTGGCGGCACCCGAGGCCGCGGTGGAGCAGGCTATCCGCCAGGCGCTGCAGCACCCCGAACGCGAGGTGACACTGCCCGAGGTCAAGCGACCGCCGCAGCCGGTACCGCTGTGGCTGCACCCGGCACCGCCCACCGGTGCCGAGAACGGCGGTGCCGCGGGGGATTCCCCGGCCGACGACGACAGCGAGCACAAGGCGCGTGAGAGCGCGCAGAAGCGCCGCCGCTACCGCGCCCAGCGTATCGTGCCGGAGGACAAGAAGGACGGCATGCTGATGGTGTTCCGCGCCGAGAGCCTGTTCACCTGGGACGAGTACGTCAAGGTCAACCGTCACAACGACGAGGATGAAGACGAGGACAACGCCGCCGCCGCCGAGGACATGAACAAACTCAGCATCGCCGCCGACGGCAAGACGCGCGGCAGCCGCCTCAAGTTCGACCTCGACCTGCCCTCCGCCGAATACGACGACACCCCGCTCGGCCCCGGCCTGCTGCTGCCGGAATGGGACTGGAAACGGCAACGCCTGATCGACGACCACTGCCGTCTGCTGCCGATGCACCCGCGCGACGCCAGCCCGGCGCCGCTGCCGGATCGACTGCTGCCGCTGGCACGGCGGCTGCGCCGCCAGTTCCAGGCGCTGGCGCCGGAACGCACGCGCAAGAGCGGCGAAACCAACGGGCCCGACATCGACCTCGACCGCGTCATCCGTTTCATGGCCGAACGCCAGAGCGGCGTGGCGCAGGGCGAACCGGGGCTGTACCAGGCCTGGCCGCCGGGCGAGCGCAACCTGGCCTGCCTGCTGCTGGCCGACCTGTCGCTCTCCACCGAGAGCTGGGTGGGGGAGGCGGGACGGGTGATCGACGTCATCAAGGACAGCCTGCTGCTGTTCGCCGAGGCGCTCTCGGCCAGCGGCGACGCCTTCGGCCTCTACGGCTTCTCCTCGCTCAAGCGCCACGAAGTGCGTTACCTGCTCTTGAAGGACTTCGCCGACGCCTTCGACGACGCCGCGCGCGGCCGCATCCTGGCGCTACGTCCCGGTTACTACACGCGCATGGGCGCGGCCATCCGCCAGTCGGCGCGCATCCTGGCGCAGCAGCCGGCGCAGCGGCGCCTGCTCTTGATCGTCTCCGACGGCAAGCCCAACGACATGGATCACTACGAGGGACGCTACGGCATCGAGGACACGCGCCAGGCCATCCTCGAGGCGCGCCGCGACGGCGTGACGCCGTTCTGCGTCACCATCGACCGCGAGGCCGGCGACTACCTGCCGCACCTGTTCGGCAGCCGCGGCTACGTGGTGGTGCAGCGTGCCGAGACCCTGCCGCAGGTGCTGACTACGCTGTACGCGCAGCTGACGCGCTGAGAACCTGTTCCCGATCTTGCTGCGCCTCCCTGATCGGGGCTCATGTGCTGCTCGGAATCCTCATGTACTCCAGTACATTCCGGTTCCTGCGCTGCTCTTCACCCCGCTGAGGGCGGCTCGCGACAGATCGTGAACAGGTTCTGAGTTCGTAAAGGTTCACCCTTTTTGCATATTTGCCTGAGCAAGCGTTGACGCGCATCAAGGAGGGGGAGGGGCGGCAGGCAGATGATGCCGGTGTCAATTCCTTACCCTTCAAAGGAGTATGCACCATGAGCACACCGAGGATGTCCGTACTGGTCAAAAGAGCCGTTATGGCGGCGCTGCCGCTGGCGGTGACAGCGGCGTTCGCCGCCCCGCCCGGCGCCAGCAGCAGCGCGCCGGAGCTGGCCTACCAGGCCGGCGGCTCACCCCTGGCCGGCGAGGAGATGCACCAGAACATCAATCCCAAGGCCCCGCCGATGACCAAGGCGGAATTCGCGCAGGCACGCCAGATTTACTTCGAGCGCTGCGCCGGCTGTCATGGTGTGCTGCGCAAGGGGGCGACCGGTAAGCCGCTGACCACCGACATCACGCTGGAGCGCGGCACTGAGTACCTGAAGACCTTCATCAAGTACGGCTCGCCCGCCGGCATGCCGAACTGGGGCACCTCGGGCGAGCTGTCCGATGCCCAGGTCGACCTGATGGCGCGCTACGTGCAGCAGGAACCGCCGACCCCGCCGGAATACTCGCTGGCCGACATCGAGAAGACGCGCAAGGTGCTGATCCCGGTCGACAAGCGTCCGACCAAGAAGATGAACAAGTACAACCTCGACAACCTGTTCTCGGTGACGCTGCGCGACAGCGGCGAGATCGCGCTGATCGACGGTGACAGCAAGCAGATCATCAGCATCATCAAGACCGGCTACGCGGTGCACATCTCGCGCGTGTCGGCCTCCGGCCGCTACCTCTACGTGATCGGCCGTGACGCCAAGATCAACCTGATCGACCTGTGGATGGAGCACCCGGACACCGTGGTCGAGGTCAAGGTCGGGCTGGAAGCGCGCTCGGTCGAGACCTCCAAGTTCAAGGGCTGGGAAGACAAGATCGCCGTGGCCGGCACCTACTGGCCGCCGCAGTACGTGATCATGGACGGCGACACCCTCAAGCCGCAGAAAGTGGTGTCGACGCGCGGCATGACGGTAGACAACGAGTACCATCCCGAGCCGCGCGTGGCCTCGATCGCGGCCAGCCACTACAAGCCGGAGTTCCTGATCAACGCCAAGGAAACCGGCAAGATCATGATGGTCAACTACTCCGACCTCAACAACCTCAAGACCTCCACCATCAACGCCGCCAAGTTCCTGCACGACGGCGGTTTCGATCGCACAGGCCGCTACTTCTTCGTCGCCGCCAACGCCTCCAACAAGATCGCCGTGGTCGACACCAAGGAAGACAAGCTGGCGGGCCTGGTCGACGTCGGCAAGACCCCGCACCCGGGCCGCGGCGCGAACTTCGTGCATCCTAAATTCGGTCCGGTCTGGGCCACCGGCCACCTCGGCGACGACAGCATCGCGCTGATCGGCTCCGACCCGGTCAAGCACAAGCAATACGCCTGGAAGATGGTCGCCAGCATCCAGGGCCAGGGCGGCGGTTCCTTGTTCATCAAGACCCATCCCAAGTCGAAGAACCTGTGGGTCGACACCACGCTGAACCCGGACCCGGCGGTGAGCCAGTCGGTCGCGGTGTACGACATCGACCACCTCGACAAGGGCCTCGTGCGCCTGCCGGTGGGCGAGTGGGCGGGCCTCGGCGACGGCGCCAAGCGCGTGGTGCAGCCGGAGTACAACAAGGCCGGCGACGAGGTGTGGTTCTCGGTGTGGAGCGCCAAGGACAAGCAGTCGGCCATCGTGGTGGTGGACGACAAGACGCGCAAGCTGAAGGCCGTGATCAAGGACCCGCGCCTGGTGACGCCGACCGGCAAGTTCAACGTGTTTAACACCCAGCACGATATTTACTGAGCGCAGCAATTATTGATCAGTGGCCGGCGTTCACCGCTGGCCACGGCAGAAGGAGTCACAACATGAAAACCAATCAATGGATTATGGCCGCCGTGCTGGCCGGTCTGGCTTCGGCCAACGTGTTGGCCGCCACCCCGCAGGACATGGCCAAGCAGTACAACTGCCTGGCCTGCCATAGCGTCGACAAGAAAGTGGTCGGTCCGGCCTTCAAGGACGTCTCCGCCAAGTACAAGGGGCAGAACGTCGAAGCCAAGCTGATGGACAAGGTGAAGAAGGGCGGCTCCGGCAGTTTCGGACCGATCCCGATGTCGCCCAACCCCAGCGTGCCCGATGCTGACCTGAAGGTACTGGTGAAGTGGGTACTCAGCCAGTAAGACACGTCCTGGCCGGGCTGGCGCTGCTGGTTTCGGCCAACCTGGCGATGGCGGCGGCGCCGGTCTCGGCGCCGTCGCCGTCGCCGGAGCGCGCGGCGGTGATCCGCCATCTGGTGCGCCAGGATTGCGGCTCCTGCCACGGCCTCACGCTCAAGGGCGGGCTGGGCAGCCCGCTCACCGCCGAGGCCCTGGCCAGCCGCTCGGACGAGGCGCTGCTGGCCACGATATTGAACGGTCGCCCCGGTACCGCGATGCCGCCATGGCGGCCGTTTTTGACGGAAGAAGAAGCCAAATGGGTGATTCAATGGCTGAGAAACGGCGCTCCCGAGTAGTCCACTCCATCCGGCGGTCGTGCCTGCGGGGATGGGCTGCCGGCAGCGCTCTCCTGCTGGGTGCCAGCCTGCTGCTGGCCGGCTGCGCCTCCCCGTCCTTGCGCGGCACGGGCGACCTCGGCGTCGTCATCGAGCGCGCCAGCGGCAGCGTGCAGCTGGTCGACAACACCCGCAGCGAACGGCTCGCCACGGTCAAGGGGTTGGGCGATCTGTCGCACGCCTCGGTGGTGTTCTCACGCGATGCGCGCTACGCCTACGTGTTCGGGCGCGACGGAGGGTTGTCCAAGGTCGATATCCTGGCCGGCCGCTTGGTGAAGCGGGTGATGCAGGCCGGCAACAGCATTGGCGGCGCCATCTCCAGCGACGGCCGCGTCGTCGCCGCGCAGAACTACGAACCGGGCGGCGTCAAGCTGTTCGACGCCGACACCCTGGAACTGCTGGCCGAGGTCAGCACGCACGATGCGACGAGCGGGCACAGCTCCAAGGTGGTCGGTCTGGCCGATCTGCCCGGCCAGCGCTTCGCCTTTTCCCTGTTCGAAGCCGGCGAGATCTGGGTGATCGACGTCGCCGACCCGCGCCACCCGGTCACCACGCGTTACCCTAACGTCGGCCGCCAGCCCTACGACGGGCTCGCCAGCCAGGACGGCCGCTACTACCTGGCCGGGCTGTTCGGCGAAGACGGCTTGGCGCTGCTCGATACCTGGCACCCCGAAGCCGGGGTGCGCCGCGTGCTCGACGGCTACGGCCGCGGCACGGAAAAATTGCCGGTCTACAAGATGCCGCACCTGCGTGGCTGGGCATTGTCCGGCGGCCAGGCCTTCCTGCCCGCCATCGGCCACAACGAGGTGCTGGTGGCCGATACCCGCGACTGGCAGCTGCGCGCCAAGGTCCCGGTGCACGGCCAGCCGGTGTTCGTCATGGCCGAGCCGTCCGGGCGCCGCGTCTGGGTCAACTTTGCCTTCCCGCACAACGACACGGTGCAGGTGATCGACGTACCGACGTTGACCGTGGTCAAAACGCTCAAACCCGGCCGTGGCATCCTGCATATGGAATTCACGCCGCGTGGCGACGAAGTCTGGCTGTCGAGCCGCGACGACGACAAGCTGGTCATCGTCGACACCGCCACACTCGCCGTGCGTCGTGAACTGCCTGCGGCCAGCCCTTCGGGCATCTTCTTCAGCTGGCGCGCCAGCCGCATCGGAATGTGAGTCATGACAAGAATCCTTCGCTCGCCGGCATTTCCGGCGGTCACCCCACTGCTCAGCGCCCCGACGCTGTCCCTGCTCAACCGTTTCCAGCACCGCTTCCCACTGGCCCTGCGCCCCTACGCCAGGTTGGCCGAAGAGGCCGGCGACGGCTGGAGCGAGGACGGCATCATCGACGCCCTGGCCACTGCGCACCAGCAAGGTGTGCTGGGTCGGGTCGGCGCCATCTTCGCCCCCAATACCGTCGGCGCCAGCACCCTGGCGGCGATGGCGGTGCCGCCGGAGCGGCTGGACGCTGTGGCGCACTACGTCAGCAGCCTGCCCGAGGTGAACCACAACTACGCCCGTGCGCATCATGTCAACCTGTGGTTCGTGGTTACCGCGTCCGACCGCAGTCGTGTCGCCGAAGTGCTGGCGCGCATCTACCTTGCCACCGGCATCAAGCCGCTCAACCTGCCGCTGCTCAAGGAATACCATATCGACCTGGGCTTCTCCTTCCTGCCCGGCGACCAGCCGCGCCCGCGCGAATGCCTGCAGGGGATGGGTTCGCTCAGCCTGAGCCAGTCCGAACGCCGCCTGGTCGGCGCGTTGGAAGACGGCCTGGCGCTGGAACCAGAACCCTACCGCCTGCTGGCGGAACGTGCCGGCCTGAGCCGCGAAGAGGTACTGCACATCCTCACCGACTGGTGCGACAGCGGGGTGATCCGCCGCTTCGGCCTGGTGGTGCGCCACCGTGAGCTGGGCTACCACGCCAACGCCATGTGCGTGTGGCGCGTCGAGGATGAAGAAGAGCGCGACGACCTTGGCGTCAAACTCGCCGCCGAGCAGGCGGTGACGTTGTGCTACGCCCGCCCGGCGCGCCCGCCGCTGTGGCCGTACAACCTGTTCTGCATGATCCACGCCCCGGACGCCCTGACCGTGCGCCAGACCGTGGACGAACTGCGCGCCCGCCACGACGTGATGCACCTGCCGCATTCGGTGCTGATCTCGACCCGCCGCTATACCCAGCGTGGTGCGCGCTACGGCTACCGCCATGACTGAGCTGGACGGGATCGACCGGCGCCTCATCGACCAGCTGCAGGGCGGTTTTCCGCTCAGCCCGCGGCCGTTTGCCGAGGCTGCCGTACCGCTCGGGATCACCGAAACCGAGTTGATCGCCCGTCTCAGCCGCCTGTTGCAGCACCACACCCTGACCCGTTTCGGTCCGCTGTTCCAGATCGAACGCATCGGCGGCGCCTTCGTGCTGGCCGCGCTGGCGGTGCCGGAAGACCGCTTCGACGAGGTGGCGGGACAGGTCAACGCCTTGCCCGAAGTGGCGCACAACTACCGCCGCGAGCACCGCCTCAACATGTGGTTCGTGCTCGCCACCGAAACGCCGCAGGGTATCGCCGCCGCCACCGCCCGCATCGAAGCCGCCACCGGTCTCACCGTGCACGCCTTCCCCAAGGAGCGCGAATACTTCGTCGGCATGCGTTTCGCCGTGGGCGGCACGGCGCCGGTGGGGCAGGGCGCATCCCGCTTGGCGGACGCCGCCCCGGTGACGCTCGACGACCTCGACCGCGCCCTGATCCGCGCCACCCAGGCCGGCCTGCCGCGCCTTCCCCGGCCCTATCATGCCCTCGCCGAGGGGTTGGGCAGCGACGAGGGCGAGGTGCTGGCGCGACTCGAGGCCATGCTGCACAACGGCGTCATCCGCCGCATCGGCGCCGTGCCCAACCATTACGCCATCGGCTACACCGCCAACGGCATGGCGGTATTCGACGTGGCGGACGACGCCATCGACCGCCTCGGCGAACAACTTGGCGCCGACCCCGTCGTCTCCCACTGCTACCGCCGCCCCCGCGCTCTGCCGCACTGGCCCTACAACCTCTTCGCCATGGTGCACGGCGCCAGCCACGACCAGGTCCGCGCCGAGGTGGCGCGGCTGGTCAGCCAACTTGGCACCGCCTGCCACAGCCACGATATCCTGTTCTCCAGCCGGATACTGAAGAAGAGTGGCTTGCGGATCTGAGGGCCTGAGTCATCCTGCTGGGGCGACTCACAGGGCGTTCTATTTCTGTCGGTGAGGCGCATTGAATACGTGTGCCGGGGTTTTCGGTCGGACAATGAGATTTGGTGACCGGCAGCTACTCCCGGCCAGAAGTGGAAAGTCAACGCGTCGGCATGCTCGCTGTTTGAACGGCCGCGTCACTCTGAAACGGGATTCGCAACCCTGTTAACAGATAACGCCCTGGTACAAGCGACCCTTGATGCTTTATGTTTTGTCATGCTGGAAAAGGGCCAAGGTTCAGGTGCCGAGCGGGGTCACTTCAGACCGTTCTCCCGGAGAATCTTCTCGTAGGTGCCATTCGCCTTGATGACGGCCAGCCCCTTGTTGAACGCCTCGATGAGGGCTTTGTGGCGTGGATTCTTCAAACCGCTGGTCACAAGCAACTGCTTGCTGGACAAGCTGTTCGTGGTGAAGTCGATCTGTTGCAGCAGATCTGGTGCATTGTGTTTGATTATCCAGCGGGCGACGATCTCGTCCTCTAGCGTCAGGTCAATCCGGCCGAGTACCAACTTCTTGATGTTTTGTATGACTTCGGCAACCTCTGCCCGGTTGAAGTTGGTGGCTTCCAGGAAATCGTCGCCGTAGCCATAACCTCTGACGATACCCACCGTTTTTCCGGTCAGACTGCCCAATCCCTTGTATTCAAATGGGTCACCCTTGCGCTTGATGAATTTGATCTCGCTCTTGATATAGGGCTCACTGTATAGCAGAAACGCCGCCCGCTCTTGTGTCCACCAGGTCGCGGGAAGGATGTCGTACGTTCCGTTTTTTACCCCGTCGATTGCTCGTGCCCAGGGCATGAAGCGCATTTCGACCTCGTAGCCTTGGCTGGCGTACGCTGCCCGGACCATTTGCATGGAGATGCCCTGCTTGGGTTGAGCCGGGTCTGTGAAGGGAGGGTACGGGTCGCCTGCTGCAATGATCTTTTCAGCCCAAGCAGGGGGGCAGATCAATAGCCCAAGCAACAATACGAGCACACGCCACATACGCTTTATTCACGAGCGAGGAAGGGAGCTACGCTAGGCAGTATAGTCAAGCAGGCGTGACCATTTCACCGTCAACCTAGGGGAACCGCATGGCAATGGTTGACCTCTCCTCCAGGTGCAACGATGGCGCAATGCGCGGCGCCGCGATGGCTCCCGGCCTGCCCAAGCGTTAAGTACCATCCGTTATTTGAGTCGTCGAAAGGTCTCTAAAGCCATGCTGAAAATCCTCGGCAAGTCTTCCTCTATCAATGTGCGCAAGGTGCTGTGGCTCTGCGAGGAGCTTGGGCTTCCCTACGAGCAGGAGCCGTACGGTTCGGGATTCCAGTCAACCGACACCCCGGAATTCAAGGCGCTCAACCCCAACGCCATGGTTCCCGTGCTCATCGATGATGGCTTCGTGCTCTGGGAGTCGAATACCATCTGCCGCTACCTCGCGGGGCGGGAGCAGCGGGGCGATCTGCTGCCCAGCGCACCGCGGGAGCGCGCGCTGGTCGAGAAGTGGATGGATTGGCAGGCTACCGAACTCAACAACTCGTGGCGCTACGCCTTCATGGCGCTGGTTCGCCACAGCCCTGCACATGCGGACCCCGAGGCGCTCAAGGCCGGCGTAGCGGGCTGGAACCGTCACATGGCCATGGTCGAGGCGCAGTTGTCTCGCACCGGGGCGTACATCGCCGGCGCGTCGTTCACGCTCGCTGACATCGTCATCGGCTTGTCCACCCACCGCTGGTTCATGACCCCGATGGCGCGCCCGGCGTTGCCGGCGGTAGAGGCCTACTACCAACGCCTGAGCGAACGGCCCGGTTGCCGGCTGCATGGGTGCAACGGCACACCGTAGCCGCATGGCGGCTAGCTCCTCATCGAGTGGGCATCAACACGCGGTGGCCGGTAACGGCGCTGATTTCCATTTGGAAACCGCCCAATTCTGTCATCGCTCGTTCAGCCGGCCGCCGCCGTCGCCATCCTCCGCCGTCCCTGGCGGTTGAGCCACAGCGAGGCGAGGATCACGCCGCCGCCCAACGCCAGGCGTGGCAGGTCGGCGTCGCGGTTCCAGATCAGCACGTTGACCAGCAGCCCGGCCGGGACGTGCAGTTCGTTCAGGATCGCCAGCGTGCCGGCGCTGACCTCGACGCTGCCCTTCACCCACCAGTACATGCCGAGCGCGGTGGCAAACAGCCCCATCCACGCCAGCACACCCCATTGCAGCGCCGTATGGGGCAGGCGGCCGGCGTCGCCGAACAGCAGGAAGGACGGCAGTGCCAGTGCCAGCGCGCCGAGGAAGAAGTGGCCGAAGTAGCGGTAGAGCGGCTGCGGTACGGGGTGCTGTTGCAGCAGGCGGCGGCACAGCACCTGGCCGGCGGCAAAGGTGAGGTTGGCGAGCTGCAGCAGCAGGAAACCGACTAGGTACTCGCCCGCCAGCGGCTGGAAGCGGATGATGACGCCGCCGCCCACGGCGACCACGGCGGCCAGCAGCGCCCAGCGGTTGAAGCGGCGTGCCAGCGCGTCGTCCAGCAGGGTGACGTAGATCGGCGTCAGCACGGTGAACAGCAACACTTCCGGTACGGTCAGCACGCTGAAGCTGCGGTACAGGCACAGGTAGGTGACGCCGAACTGCAGCGCCCCGGCGAGCCAGAAACCGCCGACGAGCCGGCCGGGCAGGCCGCGCCATTGCGTGAAGGGGATGAACACGGCGGCGGCGATCAGCACGCGCAGCAGCACGGCGAAGTCGCTGTCTACCTGTCCGGCCAGGTATTGGCCGATCAGGCTGAATGAAAAGGCCCATAGCAGGGTGACGGCAAGCAGGTAGCGCATCGGTCAGGATGATCAGGCTGTGATGGGGTAGCGATGATAGGCCGCCGGCGGGGAATGCGCCATCGGTTGGCCGGCCGTTGGCGTCGTTTGCCGCTTCATGGCGTTGCCTTCCTGCGCCACGGTTGGATGGCGGGGAGGGGGGGCGGGGTGCCTTCCATGCCCATCCGGCTGACGGGAAGAGGACGCGGTGGAGCCGGCGTGGCGCAGTCGGCCGGTGCGTTCCGGGCATGACGAGTTTCCCCGAGGGGATGACAAGAGCACGATCTGTATCAAGCATCCGCGCGCGGGGAAGGCCCGGCCTCCGGTGGTTGACCATGGTCAATGCAGGATAAGGGGCGATGCCGTGAAATGACGCCAATGTCATTGACGGAGCCACCCCGATGCTGCGCCTCACCCCCTACCTGCAGTCCGTCGCCCATCCCGCGCCGCTGGCGCCGCCGCGCCAGTCCACCGGACCCGTGGTGATCTGGAACCTGATCCGGCGCTGCAACCTGACTTGCAAGCACTGTTATTCGGTGTCGGCCGATACCGTCTTCCCGGGCGAGCTGTCCACCGCCGAGGTGTTCACCGTGATGGAGGATTTGCGTGCCTTCGGGGTGCCGGTACTGATCCTCTCCGGTGGCGAGCCGCTGATGCGGCCGGATATCTACGATATCGGCAGCCGTGCCAAGCAGCTCGGTTTCTACGTCGGGCTGTCGAGCAACGGCACCCTGATCGACCGGAGTAACGTCGGACGCATTGCCGCCGTGGGCTTCGACTATGTCGGCATCAGCCTCGACGGCCTGCGCACCACCCACGACCGCTTCCGCCGCCTTGACGGCGCCTTCGATAGTTCGCTCGCGGCGCTCAGGCTGTGCCGCGACGCCGGCATGAAGGTGGGCGTGCGCTACACCATGACCGAGGACAACGCCCACGACCTGCCGTCGCTGCTGCAGCTGGTGGACGACGAGGGCATCGACAAGTTCTATTTCTCGCACCTCAACTACGCCGGGCGCGGCAACAAGCACCGCGCCGACGACGCGCGCCATGCCCGCACGCGCTGGGCCATGGACCTGCTGATCGAGAGCTGCTGGCAGCACATCCAGGCCGGCCGGCCCAAGGATTTCGTCACCGGCAACAACGACGCCGACGGCGTCTACCTGCTGCAGTGGGTCGGACGCCATCACCCCACGTTGGCCGAAGACCTGCGTCGGCGCCTGGAGCAGTGGGGCGGTAACGCCTCCGGCGTCAACGTGGCCAATATCGACAACCTCGGCAACGTCCACCCCGACACCATGTGGTGGAAGATCGGATTGGGCAACGTCAAGGAGCGGCCGTTCTCCGCGATCTGGCCAGATACCACGCACCCGCTGATGGCCGGCCTCAAGCAGCGTCCGCGCCCGGTTACCGGGCGCTGTGGCGCCTGCCGGCACCTGGCCATCTGCAACGGCAACACCCGGGTGCGCGCCTGGGAGCTGACCGGCGACTTCTGGGCAGCCGATCCGGCCTGCTACCTGACCGATGCCGAAATCGGCGTGGCCGAGGGCGAGCATCCGCTGGCCGAGCTGACGCCGTACCCGCGCCGCCGCCGGGAGGTGCAGGCATGAAGGCGCTGCTTCCCCTGGCCCTGCTGGCGGCACTGGGCTCGCTCCAGCCGGCTTCGGCCAACCCCGCCACGCTCTACCAGCAGCACTGCCAGAGTTGCCATGGCGACAACCGCATGGGGGCCATGGCGCCGGCGCTGCTGCCGCAGAGCCTGGAGCGCCTCAAACCGGCCGAGATTCTCGATACCATCCGCCACGGCCGCAGCGCCACCCAGATGCCGGCCTTCGCCGAGCGCCTGGCCGACGTCGACATCCAGGCGCTGGCCGGTTATCTGAAGACGGCGCCGGAGCAGCCGGCGCGCTGGAGCGAGGCCGACACGGCCGCCTCGCGTGTGGTCTATGCCGATCCGGCACGCCTGCCGGCCAAGCCGGTGCACCGGGCCGATCCGCAGAACCTGTTCGTGGTGGTGGAAGCGGGCGACCATCACGTCTCGGTGCTGGATGGCGACACGCTCAGCCCGATCACCCGCTTCCAGAGTCGTTTCGCACTCCACGGCGGTCCCAAGTTCTCGCCGGACGGCCGCTTCGTCTATTTCGCCAGCCGCGACGGCTGGGTGACGCAGTACGACCTCTACACCCTGCAGAACGTCGCCGAGATCCGCGTCGGGCTCAATACCCGCAACGTCGCGGTGTCCAGCGACGGGCGCTGGGTACTGGCCGGCAATACCCTGCCGGAAACGCTGGTGTTGCTCGACGCCAACGGTCTCAAACCGGTCAAGACCCTCGCCGTGCGCGACGCCGCCGGCAAGACCTCGCGCGTCTCGGCGGTGTACGACGCCGCTCCGCGCCATAGCTTCATCGTGGCGCTCAAGGACGTGCCGGAGCTGTGGGAAATTTCCTACGACCCGAAGGCGGCCAGGGTCTACCCCGGCCACGTGCACGATTACAAGATGGGCGAGGCATTGAGCGTCGACGGCTTTCTCAATCCGCGCGTGACGCCGCTCGACCTGGTGCTGGACGATTTCTTCTTCGACCCGGCCTACCGCCACGTCATCGGCGCCTCACGCGAGGGCCGGGCGCAGGTGATCAACCTCGACATCCGGCGCAAGGTGGCCGAGCTGCCGCTCGACGGCATGCCGCATCTGGGTTCCGGCATCGCTTTCGAAGAGGGCGGCCACCGCTACATGGCCACCCCCAATCTCAGCAGCGGCCGGGTGACGGTGATCGATCTCGACAGCTGGCAACGCGTCAAGGACATCCCGACGCTGGGGCCGGGCTTCTTCCTGCGCAGTCACGAAAACACTCCGTACGCCTGGGTCGATGCCATGATGGGGCCGAAGAAGGACACGCTGGCGATCATCGACAAACGCACCCTGGCCGTGGTGAAGACCGTGACGCCGCGCCCGGGCAAAACCACCGCCCACGTCGAATTCACCCGCGATGGCCGTTACGCGCTGGTGAGCGTGATGGAGAACCCGGGCGAGCTGCTGGTGCTCGACGCCGCCACCTTCCGTGAGGTGAAGTCGTTGCCGATGGCCAAGCCGATCGGCAAGTACAACGTGTTCAACAAGGTGACCCGCTCCGAGGGCACCAGCCATTGAGCTTGCGAATAAACCTGCTGCGCACCCCCACCCCGGCCCTGCGATGCTCGCCGTACCCTTTGTACGGCTGTGCTTCTCGAACCAGCCTGGGGCCGCTCGCAACGATTTCTTTCGCAAGCTCGGATATAGGCAGTGCGCAGGATGGGTGGTGGCGCTTCTGCCGCACCCCATCGCTGATGGGTTGCGCTGCGCTTCACCCGCCCTGCGGTTCTGGACATGAGGGGAGGGGCGTGTGCTCGTCCGCCTGTCCCCGCCATTATCGAAGCGTCTTCAAACGGCTTCCCGGCTCTTGGCCTCCTAAGCCGTTTGGATGATCCGGGGTGTACTTCCGGTTCATGGTGCCGTGCTGGCGGAGCCGGTATGGTGAGCGCTGCTTGGCGCTTTACCTGCGCTTCCCACACCACCACCCCGCACAGGAATAGCAGACCATGAGTCAGATCGATATCCGTTCGTTCTTGCGGCATCAGCCGCTGTTTCAAGAGTTGTCGGACAGCCAGCTCTCGGCGCTGGTGCCGTGCACCCACGAGGTGCGCGGCCAGAAAGGCCAGATCATCTTCCAGAAGGGTGACCCGTGCGAGGGCATGTACCTGGTCGTCTACGGCCGGGTCAAGCTGTCGATCTCGTCGGCGCAGGGCGCCGAGAAAGTGATCGAGATCATCCATCCGGGGCAGAGTTTCGCCGAGGCGGTGATGTTTCTCGGCAAGCCGTGCCCGGTGATGGCGCAGTTTCTCGAGGACGGCCTGCTGCTGCAGGTGGAGGCGCGCTCGATCTTCGCCGCCATCGCCCGCGATGCCGCCTTCGCCCATCGTCTGCTGGCCGGCCTCAGCCTGCGCCTGCACGGACTGGTGCGCGACGTCGAGCGCTACTCGGTGGAAAACGCGCTGCAGCGCGTGATCGGCTACCTGCTGCAGGGCGAGGATCACCCTGGTCAGCCCAACCGTGTGGTGACGCTGCCGGTGAACAAGAACCTGATCGCCTCGCGCCTCAACCTGACGCCGGAAACCTTCTCGCGTGTGCTGCACCAGCTCTCCGACGCCGGCCTGGTGGCGGTCAACGGTCGCGAGATCACGTTGATCGACATGAACCGCCTGGCCGATTTCGGCAGCGTGGCAGGCTAGCGTTCCGCCTGTTGCTGGGTTGGCCGAAGGCCGGCCCGGCACCCCCTCTCCGCGTTTTGCCGCCGGTCTGGCCGTGCCCACGCCGCCCGGCGCGGATTCGCCGTCGCCGTCTTCCGCTCGCGCCTCCTCCTAAAGTACTAGACCCTGCCGGCCTTAAGGGTATACCCGGCTAGCTCTTTTCCCTCGGCGTATGCCCACGTTAGGTGAATGGGAATCCGCTGGCGCAAAGCGTACCTTTCATAGCGAGAAATCAGCTCACAACGAGGGGGCCAGCCATGGCGTCGCACAGTTACAAACAATACGCGGTACTCGTTTCCAGTACGGTGTCGTTCACCGTCTGTTTCATGATTTGGATGATGTTTGCGGTACTGGGGATACCGCTCAAGCAGCAGCTCGGCCTGAATGAAACCGAATTTGGCATCCTGGCCGCCACACCGGTGTTGACCGGCTCGCTGATCCGCGTGCCGCTGGGCATCTGGACCGACCGTTTCGGCGGCCGCATCGTGCTGTTCTCGCTGATGATCGCCACCATCATCCCGATCTACGCCATGCAGTTCGCCACCCAGTACTGGCAGTTCCTGGTGATTGGCCTGTTCGTCGGCCTGGCCGGTGGTTCGTTCTCGGTCGGCACACCCTACGTGGCTCGCTGGTTCAAGAAAGACCAGCAGGGGCTGGCGATGGGCGTGTTCGGCGCCGGTAACGCCGGTTCGGCCCTGACCAAGCTGGTGGCGCCGTCGATCGTCGCCGCCTGGGGCTGGAAGATGGTCCCGACGGTGTACGCCGTGATCATGCTGGCGGTGGCACTGAGCTTCTGGCTGTTCAGCTATCACGATCCCAAGCACGTGGTGTCGTCCAAGGTATCGCTCAAGCAGCAACTCTCCCTGATGAAGAATCCGGCGGTGCTGCGCTACTGCCAGTACTACTCGGTGGTGTTCGGCGGCTACGTCGCCCTGGCGCTGTGGATGATCCATTACTACGTCGGCGAATACGGCTTCGACATGAAGCACGCCGCCTTCCTGGCCGCCTGCTTCTCGCTGCCGGGCGGGGTGCTGCGCGCCTTCGGCGGCTGGCTCAGCGACAAGTGGGGGCCGTTCAAGGTGACCTGGGGCGTGATGTGGGTGTGCTGGGTGGTGTTCTTCCTGCTGTCCTACCCGCCGACCCAGATGGTGATCAACACCATTAAGGGCCCGGTGTCGTTCGATCTCCACCTGACCCCGACGCTGTTCACCGTACTGCTGTTCGTGGTCGGCGTGGCCATGGCGGTGGGCAAGGCCTCGGTGTTCAAGTTCATCTCTGAAGAGTTCCCCGACAACATCGGCGCGGTGTCCGGCGTGGTGGGCCTGGCGGGCGGCCTGGGCGGCTTTTTGCTGCCGATCCTGTTCGGCGCCCTGGTCGATCTGACCGGCGTGCGCTCCAGCTCCTTCATGCTGCTCTACGGCACCGTCTGCGTCAGCCTGATCTGGATGCACTGGTCGTTCAAGGCAGTCCGTCGCGCCGAAGAAGCGGGCGAGCTGGCCACCGTCAAATCCTGATATCGAATTTTAATGAAGGAGGGCTCCCCCTGGAGCTCTCTCCCTGGAGGACTCTTACCATGACGTCTTACGTACTGACACGCTGGGAGCCGGAAAACTCGGCGTTCTGGCAGGATGAGGGCAAGGCGGTGGCCCGGCGCAACCTGTGGATTTCGATCCCGGCGCTGACGCTGGCCTTCGTGATCTGGCAGGTATGGAGCGTGGCGGTGTTGAACATGCCGAACATCGGCTTCAACTACACCCAGAACCAGCTGTTCTGGCTCGCCGCGCTGCCGGCCCTGTCCGGCGCCACGCTGCGCATCTTCTACTCCTTCATGGTGCCGATCTTCGGTGGCCGCAAGTGGACCGCATTTTCCACTGCCACGCTGCTGCTGCCGGCGGTAGGCATCGGCTTCGCGGTGCAGGACACCTCCACCAGCTACGGCACCATGGCCTTCCTGGCCCTGCTGTGCGGCTTCGGCGGCGGCAACTTCAGCTCGTCGATGGCCAACATCAGCTTCTTCTTCCCGAAAGCGGAGAAGGGTACCGCGCTCGGCCTCAACGCCGGCCTCGGCAACCTCGGCGTGTCGCTGGTGCAGTTCGTGGTGCCGCTGGTGATCACCGCCGGCGTGTTCGGCGCCTTCGGCGGCGAGCCGCAGACCTGGGTCAAGGGTAGCCAGACCAAGCTGATGTGGTTGCAGAACGCCGGCTTCATCTGGGTGCCGTTCATCGTGCTGTCGACGCTGGCAGCGTGGTTCGGCATGAACGACATCGCTTCGGCCAAGGCCTCGTTCGCCGACCAGGCGGTGATCTTCAAGCGCAAGCACAACTGGCTGATGTGCTGGCTCTACATCGGCACCTTCGGCTCCTTCATCGGCTTTGCCGCTGGCTTCCCGCTGCTGGTGAAAGGTCAGTTCCCGGAAATCGACCCGACCAAATACGCCTTCCTCGGCCCGTTGATCGGCGCTCTGGCCCGCCCGGTGGGCGGCTGGCTGGCCGACAAGATCGGTGGCGCCAAGGTGACCCAGGCAGTGTTCGCGCTGATGATCGCTGCGGTATTCGGCGTGCTGCATTTCCTGCCGCACGGCGGCCAGGGCGGCAGCTTCCAGGGCTTCTTCTCGATGTTCCTGTGCCTGTTCGCGCTGACCGGCATCGGTAACGGCTCGACCTTCATGCAAGTGCCGACCATCTTCCTGACCCTGCACAAGCGCATGGCCGGCAGCAGCGAGGCGGCACAGAAGCAGGCCGTTGCCAACGCCACCAAGGAGGCTGCTGCGGTTCTGGGCTTCTCCGGTGCGGTCGGCGCCTACGGCGGCTTCTTCATTCCGAAGAGCTACGGCACCTCGATTGCGCTGACCGGTGGCGTCGAGGCCGCGCTGTACGCCTTCATCGCCTTCTACCTCAGCTGCCTGGTGATCAACGGCTGGTACTACGCGCGCAAGAACGCTGAAGTGCCGTGCTGAGAACGGCACACTGACGAGGCCTGGGCCTCGTTGCCAGGGGTGCCGTCGACGGCACCCGTCTGCTTCCCTTCATGTCGACTCTTTGCCCCGCCTTGTGCGGGGATTTTTTTTATGGAGATGTCGTACCGAGGGCAATGGAGGGTAGTTCTTTGGGAGTAGCCGGGATGGCCGGGCGGCAGGGGGAGGGGGTAGTGCCAATGCGCAGGCTTCGGCCAACCTTTGGCGAATGTCGGGCTGGACCGGGTTTCCCTAAGCTTTGCAGTGTGACAACGGGTCAGCCGCGCCTCTCTTGCGCGGCCAATGTTTGGAGGCATGATGAGCCATTTTCTCGACCGCCTGAATTTTCTCGGCAAGGTCCGCAGCACCTTCTCCGACGGCCACGGCGCCGTCGTGAACGAGGATCGCAAGTGGGAGGACGCGTATCGCCAGCGCTGGCAGCACGACAAGATCGTCCGCTCCACCCATGGTGTCAACTGTACCGGCTCGTGCAGCTGGAAGGTCTACGTCAAGAACGGTCTGATCACCTGGGAAACCCAGCAGACCGACTATCCGCGTACCCGCCCGGATCTACCCAACCACGAACCGCGCGGCTGTCCGCGCGGCGCCTCGTACAGCTGGTACGTCTATTCCGCGCAGCGCGTGAAGTACCCGATGGTGCGTGGCCGCCTGATGCGCCTGTGGCGCGAGGCACGCAAGACCCTGGGTCCGATCGAGGCCTGGGCAAAGATCAGCCAGACCGCTGAAACCGCCAAGGAATACAAGTCCAAGCGCGGCCTGGGTGGCTTCGTGCGTTCCAACTGGGACGAAGTCAACGAGATCATCGCCGCCGCCAACGCGTTCACCGTGAAGAACTACGGTCCGGACCGCGTGGTAGGCTTCTCGCCGATTCCGGCCATGTCGATGATCAGCTACGCCTCCGGCAGCCGCTACCTGAGCCTGATCGGTGGCGTGCCGCTGTCGTTCTACGACTGGTACTGCGATCTGCCGCCGTCCAGCCCGCAGATCTGGGGCGAGCAGACCGACGTCGCCGAATCGGCCGACTGGTACAACTCCACCTACCTGATGGTATGGGGTTCCAACATCCCGATGACGCGTACCCCGGACGCCCACTTCTACACCGAAGTGCGCTACAAGGGCACCAAGACCGTGGCGGTGTCGTCCGACTTCGGCGAAATGGCCAAGTTCGGCGACATCTGGCTGGCACCGAAGCAGGGTACCGACGCCGCGCTGGCGATGGCCATGGGTCACGTCATCCTCAACGAGTACCACAAGACCGGCAAGTCGGCCTACTTCAACGACTACGTACGCCAGTACACCGACATGCCGATGCTGGTGCTGCTCAAGAACGGCGCCAAAGGTTACGAGCCGGACTACTTCCTGCGTGCCTCCAACCTGGTCGACCACCTGGGCGAAGACAACAACCCGGAATGGAAGACCCTGGTTTACGACGACAACACCGGCAACATCGTCGCCCCGACCGGTTCCATCGGCTTCCGCTGGGGTGAGTCCGGCAAGTGGAGCCTGGAAGAGAAGGACGGCCACTCCGGCCGTGAGATCAAGCAGCGCCTGTCGCTGCTGGACGACCGCGACGAAGTGGTCAGCGTCGGCTTCCCGTACTTCGGCGCCGAGCACGACGAACTCTTGATGCGCAACGTGCCGGCCAAGAAGGTGCAGCTGGCCGACGGCAGCGAGGCGCTGGTCGCCACCGTATTCGACCTGATGATGGCGCACTACGGCGTCGATCGCGGCCTGGGCGGCGGCAACGTGGCCACCTCCTACATGGACGACGTGCCGTATACCCCGGCCTGGCAGCAGAAGCACACCGGCGTGAAGCCGGAAATGGTGATCCAGGTGGCGCGCGAGTTCGCCGAGAACGCCGACAAGACCCAGGGCAAGTCCATGGTCATCGTCGGTGCCGCGCTGAACCACTGGTACCACATGGACATGACCTACCGCGGCATCATCAACATGCTGATGATGTGCGGCTGTGTCGGCCAGAGCGGTGGCGGCTGGTGCCACTACGTCGGCCAGGAAAAGCTGCGCCCGCAAACCGGCTGGGCCCCGCTCGCCTTCGCCAGCGACTGGGTGCGCCCGTCGCGCCAGATGAACGGCACCTCGTTCTTCTACGCCCATACCAGCCAGTGGCGTCACGAAAAACTCGGCGCCAGCGAAATTCTGGCCCCGACCGCCGACGGCAAGATGGCCGAGATGTCGCTGATCGACTTCAACGCCAAGGCCGAACGCCTGGGCTGGCTGCCGTCCGCACCGCAGCTCGCCAAGAACCCGCTCGACGTCACCGCCGAAGCCGAATCGCTGGGCAAGGACGCCGTGCAGCACGCTGTCGACAGCCTGCGCAACGGCCAGCTCGACATGTCCTGCGACGATCCGGACAATCCGGCCAACTTCCCGCGCAACATGTTCGTGTGGCGCTCCAACATCCTGGGTTCGTCCGGCAAGGGCCACGAGTACTTCCTGAAGTACCTGCTCGGCACGCAGAACGCGCTGATGGACGACGAGCAGACTGGCATCAAGCCGAAGGAAGTCAAGGTGCGCCCGGCCGCCGAAGGCAAGCTCGACCTGCTGGTCGTGCTGGACTTCCGCATGTCGACCACCTGTCTCTACGCCGACATCGTGCTGCCGACCGCCACCTGGTACGAGAAGGACGACCTCAACACGTCCGACATGCACCCGTTCATCCACCCGCTGTCCGAAGCCGTGCAGCCGCTGTGGCAGAGCAAGTCCGACTGGGAAATCTACAAGGGCATCGCCAAGAAGTTCTCGGAACTGGCCGGCGACTACCTCGGCACCCGTAAGGACCTGGTGCTCACCCCGCTGATGCACGACACCCCGAGCGAACTGGGCCAGCCGTTCGACCCGCGCGACTGGAAGAAGGGCGAGTGCGAGCCGATTCCGGGCAAGACCATGCCGACCATGACCGTGGTCGAGCGCAACTACGGCGACATCTACAAGAAGTTCACCTCGATCGGCCCCTTGCTGGAAAAAGCCGGCAACGGCGGCAAGGGCATCGGCTGGAAGACTGGCCACGAAATCGAAGAGCTGCGTCACCTGAACCACGTCGTTACCGAGGAGGGTGTGTCCAAGGGCCAGCCCAAGCTCGATACCGCGATCGACGCCGCCGAGATGATCCTGACGCTGGCACCGGAAACCAACGGCCACGT
Organism: Pseudogulbenkiania subflava DSM 22618; assembly: GCF_900177275.1. Lineage (GTDB taxonomy): Bacteria > Pseudomonadota > Gammaproteobacteria > Burkholderiales > Chromobacteriaceae > Pseudogulbenkiania > Pseudogulbenkiania subflava. Next base: position 41,218 of record NZ_FXAG01000011.1, on the reverse strand, counting down.
TGCGGTCAAGGCCTGGGAAGCGCTGTCCAAGATTACTGGTCGCGACCACACCCACCTGGCGATCCCGCGCGAGCACGACAAGATCCGCTTCCGCGACGTACAGGCGCAGCCGCGCAAGATCATCTCCTCGCCGACCTGGTCCGGCCTGGAAAGCGAAGAGGTCAGCTACAACGCCGGCTACACCAACGTGCACGAGCTGATTCCCTGGAGAACCATTACCGGTCGCCAGCAGTTCTATCAGGATCACCAGTGGATGCGTGCCTTCGGCGAAGGCTTCTCGAGCTACCGCCCGCACATCAACCTGAAGACCACCGGCGCCATGCTCGGGGCCAAGCCGAACGGCAACAAGGAGATCGTGCTGAACTGGATCACCCCGCACCAGAAGTGGGGCATCCACAGTACCTACTCCGACAACCTGCGCATGTTGACCTTGTCGCGTGGCGGTCCGCACGTGTGGATCTCCGAGGACGACGCCAAGGCAGCCGGCATCGTCGATAACGACTGGATCGAGGTGTTCAACGTCAACGGCACCCTGACCGCCCGTGCCGTGGTATCGCAGCGCGTGCCCAACGGCATGAGCCTGATGTACCACGCCCAGGAGAAGATCGTGAACGTGCCGGGTGCCGAAACCTCCGGCAAGCGCGGCGGTATCCACAACTCGGTGACGCGTGCGGTGACCAAGCCGACCCACATGATCGGTGGTTACGCCCAGCTCTCCTACGGCTTCAACTACTACGGCACGGTCGGTTCCAACCGCGATGAATTCGTGATCGTACGCAAGATGAAGAACGTGGACTGGATGGATCGGCCGTCGGAGTAGGGCGGAAGCCCCATGCGGGGCGTTCCGCCGACTGCCGGATCGTATCGATCCGGCGCTAGCGGCAGGAACGCCTGACTTCCCCTTACTCATGCAATGTTTGGCGGAACGCCTTTCAGGCTTCCGCCCTACTGGAGAATCAACATGAAAATCCGAGCCCAAATCGGCATGGTGCTCAACCTCGACAAGTGTATCGGCTGCCACACCTGTTCGGTGACCTGCAAGAACGTGTGGACCAGCCGCGACGGCGTCGAGTACGCCTGGTTCAACAACGTCGAAACCAAGCCCGGCGTCGGCTATCCCAAAGAGTGGGAAAACCAGGACAAGTGGAAGGGTGGTTGGGTGCGCCGTTCCGACGGCAAGCTGGAACCGCGCCAGGGCAGCCGGCTGAAGATCCTGTCCAACATCTTCGCCAACCCCAACCTGCCGTCCATCGACGAGTACTACGAGCCGTTCACCTACGACTACGAGCACCTGCAGAACGCGCCGGAAATGATCACCCCTCCGACCGCGCGCCCGGTGTCGGTGGTGACCGGCAAGAAGATGGACAAGATCGAATGGGGGCCGAACTGGGAAGACGACCTCGGCGGCGAATTCAGCAAGCGCTCCAAGGACGCGCTGTTCGAAGGCATCCAGAAGGAAATGTACTCGGCCTTCGAGAACACCTTCATGATGTACCTGCCGCGCCTGTGCGAACACTGCCTCAACCCGGCCTGCGTCGCCTCCTGCCCGTCCGGCTCCATCTACAAGCGTGAAGACGACGGCATCGTGCTGATCGACCAGGACAAGTGCCGCGGCTGGCGCATGTGCGTGTCGGGCTGCCCGTACAAGAAGATCTACTACAACTGGACCACCGGCAAGGCTGAGAAGTGCATCTTCTGCTACCCGCGTATCGAAGCCGGTCAGCCGACCGTGTGCTCCGAGACCTGCGTCGGCCGTATCCGTTACCTCGGCGTGCTGCTGTACGACGCCGACAAGATCGAAGCCGCCGCCAGCGTGGAAGACCCGAAGAGCCTGTACGAGGCGCAGTTGGGCGTGTTCCTCGACCCGAACGCGCCGGAGATCATCGCCGAAGCCAAGAAGCAGGGCATCCCGGATGCCTGGCTGACCGCCGCGCAGAAGTCGCCGGTGTACAAGATGGCGATGGAGTGGAAGGTTGCCTTCCCGCTGCATCCGGAATACCGCACGCTGCCGATGGTGTGGTACATCCCGCCGCTGTCGCCGATCCAGTCCGCGCTGGAAAACGGCCTGATCGGCGAGAACGGTATCATCCCGGACGTCAAGGACCTGCGCATCCCGATCCGCTACCTCGCCAACCTGCTCACCGCAGGTAAGGAAGAGCCGGTGGTCAAGGCGCTGGAAACCATGGTCGCCATGCGCCGCTACATGCGCAAGAAGAGCGTGGACAAGGTCAGCGACGCCGCCACCCTGAAGGGCACGCATCTCAAGCCGCTGCAGGTGGAAGAGATGTACCGCGTGATGGCCATCGCCAACTACGAAGACCGCTTCGTGATCCCGACCACCCACAAGGAAATGGTCGAGAACACCTTCGACGACAAGGCCAGCTGCGGCTTCAGCTTCGGCAACGGCTGCTCCAGCGGTGCGACCGAACACAGCCTGTTCGGCAAGAAGAAGGCCACGCCGATCGTGTTCCACGACCTGCGTCGCGACCGCAAGGCCAACGCCAGCCAGTGAAGGAGAGCATGATGAAACACTTCAAGGCGCTGTCGGCGCTGCTGAGCTACCCCGAGCCGGAACTGCTCGAAGCCTTGCCGGAGATTCGGACGCTGTTGGCTGACGCCGGGCTGGAGCCGCAGGTGGCTCCGCTCCTGGCCGAGCTGGAAGCGGGCGAGCTGATCGCGCTGCAGGAGAACTACGTGCTGGTGTTCGACCGGAACCCGTCGCACTCGCTGCATCTGTTCGAGCACATTCACGGCGAGGACAGGGCGCGTGGCCAGGCCATGGTCGACCTGATGGAGGAGTACAAGGCCCACGGCTTCGAGATGATGACCAGCGAACTGCCGGATTATCTGCCGCTGTTCCTGGAGTTCCTGTCTCAGACCGATGCCGAGGAAGCGGGCAGACTGTTGTCCGACGCCGTGCACGTGGTGGCCCACGTTGCAGGCCGCCTGCGCGAGCACAACAGCGTTTACGCCGGCGTGCTCGATGCGGTGGTGTGGCTGTCCCCGGTAGCGCCGGAGCCGCTCACGGTGCCGCCGGTGCGCGACATGGACGAGGCGCTGGAAACCTTCGGTCCCGGCGTGGACGGCATCGAGCCTTTGCTCAAGCCGACGCTGCGTCCCGAGATCGCTCCGGTCAACTTCTACCCGCAACGGCCGCGTGCCTGATTATCACCTGCCGCTTTCGGCCGGCCGACAAGGTTGGCCGAAGCGGAATGGAGGAAAGTCATGAATACCTTGCATCAATTCCTGTTCGGGGTGTACCCGTACATCGCCCTGTCGATCTTCCTGCTGGGAAGTCTGGTGCGCTTCGACCGCGAGCAGTACAGCTGGAAGAGCGAGTCGAGCCAGCTGCTGCATCGCGGTAGCCTGCGCCTGGGCAACATCTTGTTCCACATCGGCATCATCGGCCTGTTCTTCGGCCACATGGTCGGTCTGCTGACTCCGGTGGCAGTGTGGGACGCGCTGGGCGTCGCCCACTCCTTCAAGCAGGTGTTCGCCATGACCGCTGGCGGCATCATGGGCACGCTGTGCCTGATCGGCGTGCTGATCCTGCTGCAACGCCGCTTCGGCAACGACCGCCTGGCCGCCAACAGCACCTGGCGCGACAAGCTGGTGATGGTGTGGATCCTGCTGACGCTGCTGTTGGGTCTGTCCACCATCTTCGTCTCCGCCGGTCATCTGGACGGCCACGAAATGGTCCTGCTGATGACTTGGGCGCAGCACATCATCACCCTGCGGGGCGACGCGGCCAGCTACATCGCCGGTGCCTCGATCGTGTTCAAGATGCACCTGTTCATGGGTATGAGCCTGTTCCTGATCTTCCCGTTCACCCGTCTGGTGCACGTGTGGAGCGGTTTCGCCGCCGTGGGCTATCTGGGTCGTGCCTGGCAGCTGGTGCGTCCGCGCGCCTGATTCCAATTCGCCTTAGAAACGATAACTTTGTCGGCGGCGTTACACGAACTGCGTGCGAATCTTCCGCGGGCCAATGATGGACTGGCCCGCGGTGATTCGCTCAGCGAGCACTTGCCGTACTAGTTGTACTGTCTGCGGCCCCGCTCACTTGCCTTCGCGTTCTCGTTTCCAATGCTTCTTGGAATACGCCGGCTCTGTTGTGGAAGTAACAAAAAAGCGCTGCCCGCGGGCAGCGCTTTTTCTATGCTGGGTGGCCCGTCAGCGCTGGCCCGCTTCCAGCGTCTCGACCATGGTCTCGTCCTCGACCGCCGGACGGCGTGGCGGCCAGAAGAAGTCCAGCGGCCGGTGCAGGAAGTGGCGCGCCACCGCCGGCAGCAGCGGCAGTGCGTCGCGCAGCGTCAGCTTGCGTGAACGCAACGCCACCCACAGTGCCAGGTTGAAGCTCACCAGCAGGTTGAGCAGCCCGATCAGGCCGATACCCAGCGCCGACCACGCCAGTGTCTGCCCACTGATGGCGTAGTCGAGCCCGACCGCCGCGAAGGCCAGGTTGGCCGAAGCGAAGGTAATGTGGCGGATGTCGATCGGCAGCCCCAGCAGCAGGCCGATGGTGCCGGTCAGCCCCAGGAACAGGCCGAAATAGAAGTTGCCGGCCAGCGCCCCCAGGTTGTGTTCCACGTACTGCGCCACGCGTCGCGTGCGCTGCTCGCCGATCAGGCGGTTGAGCCACGGCAGCGCGGCCAGCCGCTCCGGAATGCGCTGGTAGATCGCCAGGTTGTCGTAGTAGCCGGCGATCAGGCCCGCCAGGAACAGGTACACCCCGGCAATTGCGGCGTGAAACAGCGACAGGCTGGCCAGCGGGTCGATCTCGTGCAACAGGTGCTGCGCCTTGACCACACTCACCGCCTGGGAGCCGAACAGATGTTTCCAGCCCGCGGCGATCGCCCACGCCACCGGGAGCGCCATCACCACGTTGCCGACAATGGCGATGAACTGGGTGCGCAGCACGCTGACCACCAGTTCCGTCAACTCGCTCAACTGCGCCTTGCCGCCGTTCGGGGTGTGGATCGCAGCGGCCAGGCGGGCCGCGGTCATCGCCGGCTGCTTGGTGGCGACGGTGAAATGCAGCAGCTGGATCAGCATGAAGCCGAAGGCATAGTTCAGGCCGAAGGCCATCCCTTCCAGCAACAGGGGCAGGTGCGCCTGCGCCAGCGTCAGCTTGATCAGCGCCATGAAGCCCACCACCAACCCGGCGCCCATCGCCGCCTTGGCCATGCCCAGCCACTCGCTGCGGCTCTCGGCGATGTAGTGCTCGCCGCGCTGGCCGGCGTGTTCGGTCACCTGCAGCGCCAAGAGTTCGATGTTCGAGGTGAACAGGTCGGACAGCTTGTGGTGGCGGTTGTCGGCGCGTACCAGCTCGCCGAGGAACTGGAACAGCGTCGGGTCGGCCGCCGGGTCGTAGCCCGGGGTCAGCAGTGTCAATACCTGGCGCAGGCGGTGAATGTGCTGTTGCAGTCGCTGCAGGTGGTAGGTCAGGCTGACCGAAATGCCGTAGCGCGCGGCGTTCTTGCGGATGCGCAGCACGATGCCCTCGCACTGCTCCAGCAGCACCAGAATGTGTTTCTCGTCCTCGCCGGTCTCGCTGTCGTCGGTCGCGGCGTGGTGTTGGCTTTCGACGAAGCGGAACACCTCGGCGTTCAAGTGCAGGAAGGGCGATTCGAAGCGCTCGATGTCCGGGTGCACGCGCACCAGCTCCGGTTCCAGGCCGATCGCCACGATGCGCGAGGACAGCACCTGCACGGCTTCCAGCAGCTGCCAGCGGGTATGAGCGCGCGCCTCGGTGTCGGTTTCTTCCTCCCAGTGCAGCGCGCGCCACACGTCGCCGCACACTTCCTGCGGCAATTGCTGCACCCACTGGTAATCGCGCTTGTCACGGAACAGGCTGCTGAACACGTCTTTCAGGTAGTCCGGGTTCTGCGGCGGCGGCAGCAGCCTCTCGCCGATGCGCGTCTTCATCGACGAAAAGAAACCTGCGTTCGACAGGACGCCGACGTCGGTATAGAGCTGGATCTGGCGCGTGCTGCTCAGCTGTTGCAGCAGGCAGCGGCGCAGGTTGGCGCGGTAATCCGGCTGCTGCTCCAGTAGGTAGCTCAGCGCCCGCACGTTCTTGATTGCCTGGGCGCTGTCGGAAGGGTGGGCGGGTCGGACCAGGTCGATCAGACCGGCCAGCAACGAAGTCGGGGAGTGCGCCTGGCCATCGGCCAGCGCACGCAGCAAGGTATCCATAGGCAAGTTCTCCGGCCGGCAAGCGCCGGCGAGTGGATAGGATGGCCTAAGTTGGCCTGCTTGGAAGAGGGGCGGAAGCCCGGGGAAAGCCGTCGGCAATCGGGGACAGGTCCCGGCTCGGGCGCGTCCACGCACCAGAACAGGGCGGTCGCGCCCAGGGCATTGCCCTGGCGAGGGGCGGGTGTCCGTCCGTTTGCCCGCGGGTTGTCAGAACTCCATGCAAATCATGAAAGACCATGGCACGGCGCAATTAGTTCTTTCGGACGAGTGTGTCATGTCGTCGTAATCGTTACCATGCGCATGGGTGCTACCGCCCTCGGCCGCTGCTGTGCACCGCCTCGCCGACACGTTCCGGGGCCGCCGTTTCCTGTCGTTTTCCCCCCCCACGTGCCCACGATCACGAGTGTGGCAGCTGAGCATTCCATGACCATGTTGCAGGCGTATTGCGCATGGTGTGCTTATTGCTTGCTCACGAGTATTTAACTGGAGTCGATGTCGATGCTGTCCCGCCTTTCTCTTGCCGCCAAGCTGTTGCTGCTGCTGGTGCCCTTCGCCCTCGTGACGATCGGCCTGGCGTCAGTGATCTCCCTAGAACGCTGGCACGGAGTGCGGCAGCTGGAGCTGTCGCAACAGCAGGTGCAGATGGCGGGGCTGGCCAGCAGGCTGATCCATGCCCTGCAGGTGGAGCGCGGCTTGAGCAACGGCTACCTGCACGCCCAGGGAAGTGTACCGCCAGCGCTGAACGAGGCACGCGGCCAGACTGGCACGGCGTTCGCCGCCTTCAAGGCCGGCCTCGCCGAGCTCGACGCAGCGGGGCAGGGCAGTGCGCAGGTGGCCAGCATCGAGGCGCTGCTGCAACAGCGCCCGGCAGTCGACGCGCGCAGCGTGGCCGCACCGGCCCTGTTTGTGGCGTTTTCCGAGCGCATCGAGGCGCTGACCGGGCTGATCGCGCAACTGGCCAAGTCTGGTCAGGAGCCGGAAGCGTTGCGCGAGACGACGGTGCTGCTCAACGTCCTGTGCGAGAAGGAGTTTGCCGGACGCGAGCGTGGCTTCGTCAACGGTGTGCTGGTCCGGGGGATCTTCGATCAGGCCAGCATGAGCCAGTTTGATGCCCTCGCCGCCAAGCAGGAAGCGTGTGCCGCGCAGGCGCGCCAACTGGGGTCGGAGCGCTTCCTGCAGCAGGCCGACGCGCAGGCGCACAGCGCCGACGGGCAGGCCGTGCTGGCGCTGCGCCAGACGCTGCGCAGCCAGCCGCTCGGCGGGCCGGCCGGCGTGGCGCCGGAACGCTGGTTCGCCGATTCCACGCGCCGCATTACCGGTCTCAAAACCCTGCAGGACGGCCTGCTCGCCGACATGGCGACCCGCCTCGCCGCCGCCCGCGCCAGTGCCCGTAGCGACCTGGTGCTCACCATTGGCGGAACCGTGCTGGCGCTGCTGCTACTGGCGACGTTGGCGTTGTCGATCTACCGCGGTATCTGCAACCCGGTGCGGCGTCTGGAGCGCGTCATGACCGGGATGAGCCAGGATCTGGATCTGTCGGCGCGCGCCAAGGTTCCCGGCAGCGACGAAATGGCACGCATGGGCCAGGCGTTCGATCATCTGGTCGACGCCTTCGCGGCGACGCTGACGCAGGTCAAGCACAATGCCCACCAGCTGGTCGGCGCCTCCGATGCGTTGCAGGCGGTCTCCGTGCGGGCTGCGCGTGCCGCCGAGACCCAGACCGCGTCCTCCACCGAGATCGCCGCGGCGGTCGAGGAAATGGCCAGCGGCATCGCCATGGTCAAGGACAACACCCGCGAGTCGCAGCAGACCGTGTTCGTCATGCAAGACAGTCTGGACGCCGGCCGCGCCCGCATGGGGGAAACCACCGGGGTGATGCGCGACACCTCGTCGGCGCTGGGTCGGGCCGGCGAGTCGATCGGGCAGCTGCGCGAGAAGTCGCAGCACATCAGTGCCATCATCACGGCGATTCGCGACATCGCCGACCAGACCAATCTCCTGGCGCTCAACGCCGCCATCGAGGCGGCCCGTGCCGGCGAGACCGGCCGTGGTTTTGCCGTGGTGGCCGACGAAGTACGCAAACTGGCCGAACGCACCAGCCAGCAGACGTTGGAAATCACCACCCTGGTCGACGGTATCCGCCAGGAAACCTTTGCCGCCGCCGGGCTGATGGACTCCGCCCGCAGCCAGATGAACGTCGGGCTGGAGCGGGTCGGCCTCACCGTGGCCGATCTCGACGGCATCCACCGCCAGGCCAGCGATTCGGCGCTCAAGTGCGAGGAAACCGCCGCCGCCATGCAGCAGCAGACCGCCGCCAGCGCCGAAGTGGCGCAGAACATCGCGCGCATCGCCGCGTTGGCCGAAGACAACTCGACTATCGTGCACCAGGCGGCGGAGCTGGCCACCCAGCTCAACCAGACCGCCGGCGACCTGGTTACCATGGTCGACCGCTTCAAGCACGCCGGCTAGCCGCCGTCTCCCGGCCGTGCGCGTCTCCTTGCCTGGGGGGATGGCACGGCCTAGTTACTTCGGCATAGCCCGGGGTGGTCGTTTGTGGGAATGTGCGCGTCTTTTGCCTTCTATATACTGAACAATGAAGAGCTTAAGTTCGGGGAACATGCCCCGCCTGGAGTTGACATGCTGACCGACCGTTTCGGCCGTACCATCGAGTACCTGCGGCTCTCGGTGACCGACCGCTGTGATTTGCGCTGCACCTACTGTATTCCCAAGGGCTTCAAGGATTTCGAGGAGCCGGAAAACTGGCTCACGTTCGACGAGATCGAGCGCGTAGTCGCTGCCTTCGTGCGCCTGGGGACGCGGCGCGTCCGCCTGACCGGCGGCGAGCCGCTGCTGCGCCGCAATCTGCCGCAACTGGCGGCGCGGCTGTCCGCGCTCGACGGTCTCGACGACCTCTCGCTCACCACCAATGCCACGCAGCTTTCGCGTCATGCCGAAGCGCTGTTCCAGGGCGGCGTGAACCGCCTCAACATCAGCCTCGACTCGCTCAAGCGCGAATGCATGCATGAGATCACCGGTCGCGACAGTCTGCCGCAGATCATGGAAGGCCTGAAGGCCGCCAAGGCCGTCGGCTTTGCCCCGATCAAGATCAACATGGTGGCGATGAAGGACGTCAACGAATCCGAAATCGAAAGCATGGCGGCGTTCTGTATCGAGCAGGGGTTCGTGCTGCGCCTGATCGAAGCCATGCCGATGGGGGAAACCGGGCAGTCGGCGCACTACCTCGATTTGCAGCCGGTGCTGGACAACCTGCGCCGCACCTTCGACCTGGTGCCGCAGGCCGAAACGCTGGGCGGCGGCCCGGCCCGTTACTGGAAGACCCGCGACAACGCGTTCTCGCTCGGCGTCATCACGCCGATTTCGCAGCACTTCTGTGCCACCTGCAACCGCCTGCGCCTGTCGGTGGATGGCACGCTCTACATGTGCCTGGGGCAGGAAGAGCGTTTCGAGCTGCGCCCCCTGTTGCGCGCCGGCATCAGCGATGCCGGGCTGGAAGATGCCATCCGTGCCGCCATCGAGCTCAAGCCGGAAAAGCACGAGTTCCGCGAAAAGCCGACCAAGATCCTGCGCTTCATGTCGATGACCGGGGGGTGACGTGCGTTCGGTTGAACCCCTGCTGCAAGGATTCCGCCGTTTCCAGTCCCGCTACTTTGGCGAATTGGACCTCTTTGACGAATTGCGCCACGGCCAGCGCCCCAGCACGCTGGTGATCGGCTGCTGCGATTCGCGCGTGCACCCCGCCACCCTGACCGGTTCCGAACCGGGCGAGCTGTTCATCGTACGCAACGTCGCCAACCTGGTGCCGCCCTGCGACGAGACGCTGACGCACGCCAGTGTGGCGGCGGCACTCGAATTTGCGGTATTGTCGCTCAAGGTGGAGCGCATCATTGTGTTCGGACACGCCAGCTGTGGCGGCATCCGGGCGCTGATGCAGCGTTCTGCCGACGAGGCCAGCGCGCTGAAGCGCTGGCTGGATATCGCCGAGCCGGCACGGCGTTTCGTCGAGTCGAGCTACGCCGACGTGAGCGAGGAAGAGCGTCTGCGCCAATGCGAAAAGGCGGCGATTCTGGTTTCCATCAACAATCTGCTGTCCTACCCTTGGCTGCGCGAGCGCGTCGAACAGGGCTCGCTTCTGCTCGACGGGTGGTATTTCGACATCCATGAGGGTGCGCTGTGGGGGTTCGATCCGCAGCAGGACCGCTTCGTACCACTGGTGTGCCCGATTCAGAAGCCTGACCCATGACTCTCCCTCCCCCCGCCGACTTGTCCCGCCCGCTCGGATTTCGCCTGTCAGCCAAGATCATTGGTGCCCTCCTGGCGGTGCTGCTGATGGCGCTCAGCGCCATCGGGGCGACGCTGTGGCTGTCCTGGCAACTCGAAGGAGGCGCGGCCGCCATCAACGACGCCGGGAGCCTGCGCATGCGCGCCACCCGGCTGTCACTCGACGTGCAGCGCTTCCACGACGGCAAATTGCCGAGCGAAGTGGTGCAGGGCTCCATCGTCCGCTATGACCAGACCCTGGGGGTATTGCGCCGGGGGGATAGCGCCCGCCCCTTGCTGGTGCCGCGCACCGCGCAAATCCTGCTCGATTTCAAGAATGTTGCCGACCAGTGGAACGGACGCATCCGCCCCTTGGGGCAGGCCATTCTGGCAGCGGGCGGCGAGGCCAGCCCGCAGTCGATCGCGCGTTTCCAGTCCATGACCAGCGACTACGTCGACGTGATCAATCGTTTCGTCGCCGACATGGAGGCCTACAACGCGCGCAACACCGAATACCTGCGCTATTGCCAACTGATGTTGGCGGCCTTGGCCGTGGTGGGTACGGTCGCCCTGATCTACATGATGATGCTGCTGGTGCTCAATCCGCTCGACAAGCTGCATCAGGGTATCCAGCTCCTGGCCGAAGGCCAGCTCGACGTCTCGGTACCGGTCGAGTCCGACGATGAGTTCGCCCAGGTGAGCCAGGGCTTCAACTTGATGGCTCAACGTCTGGCCGAAGCCCGCGCCACGCTGGAAGAGCGGGTTCGCGCCAAGACCGCTTCGCTGCAGCAGAAGAACAAGGAACTGGCGCTGCTCTATGAGATTTCCGCTTTCCTGAACCAGCCTCAATCGCTGGAAGGCCTGTGCCAGGGTTTCCTGGCCAAGGTGATGGCGGCGTACCGCGCCGATGGCGGGGCGGTTCGCCTCACCGATCACGAGCAGGGCATCGTCTACGTGGTGGCGGATCAGGGCATGCCGGAGGCCCTGCTCAAGGAAGAGCATTGCATGCGCGTGGGCGACTGCCTGTGCGGTGAGGTGGCCGAAAACTCGTCCAGCCGGGTGGAGACGCTGAGTGTGGCGGACACCAAGAGCTGCAGCCGGGAAGGCTATCGCGTCATTTCCGCCTTCCCGATCACGGTGCAGGGGCGCTCCCTGGGCTTGTTCAACCTGCATTACCGTCAGTCCGTCATCATGACGCCGCAGCAGACCCGCCTGCTCGAGGTGCTGGGACAAAACCTGGCCGTGGCCATCGAGAACCAGCGCCTGTTCGCCAAGGAGCGCGAGTTGGCGGTGCTGGAAGAGCGCAACCTGGTGGCGCAGGGGCTGCACGACAGCATTGCCCAGGGCTTGTCCTTCCTGAACCTGCAGGCCCAGATGCTGCGCCAGGCGTTGCAACTGGGCGACAAGGAGTTGCTGGACGACACCGTCGGCCTGATCGAAACCGGCATCAAGGAAAGCTACGACGATGTGCGGGAACTGCTCAATAATTTCCGCTCCAAGCTCTCGGAGAGCCTGATGCAGGCCATCTCCACCGTGCTCGAGCGCTTCCGCCGCCAGACCGGCATCAAGGTGGAACTGCGCTCCGAGGGGCTGACGGTGCCGCTGATGCCGGAACAGCAGCTGCAGATACTGTTTATTCTCCAGGAGGTGCTGTCGAACGTGCGCAAGCACGCCCAGGCCACGCAGGTGGTGGTTCATCTCAAGGACGACGGGAGTGCGTTCGAGCTCGATATCAAGGACAATGGCGTCGGCTTCGCCATGGCGACGGTGGCGGGCAAAGCCGATACCCATTTCGGCTTGTCCATCATGAAGGAGCGTGCCGCGCGTGCCGGCGTGGCCCTGCGCATCTCCAGCCAGCCGGGTCGGGGCACTTCGGTGCACCTGCATCTGCCGCGGGCCCAGCGCAAGGCCGCCTGAGCCGAATATCGACTTTAACCAAGAGAGACTTATGCCTGATACCCCGATCCGCATCCTGTTGGTCGACGACCACACCCTGTTTCGCAGCGGCATCCGCATGCTGCTGTCGCGCCAGCCCGAACTGGCCGTCGTGGGCGAGGCCGCCGATGGGGCGGAAGGGGTGAAGCTGGCCAAGCAGCTGATGCCGGACGTGGTGCTGCTCGATCTGCACATGCCGGGTATCTCGGGTGTGGAAGCGCTGGGCTTGCTGTTGCAGGACAACCCGACGCTGGCGGTGGTGATGCTGACGGTGTCGGAAGACGCCGACGACCTGACCGCCGCGCTGAAGGCCGGCGCACGTGGTTATCTGCTGAAGAACATCGATGCCGACTTTCTCAAGCAGTCCATCATCAAGGCCGCCGCCGGCGAGTCGGTGATGAGCGAGGCCATGACCGCCAAGCTGATGGCGCATTTCCGTGCCGGTGCGCCGGCGCCGTCGCAACAGCAGCAGGAGCTGGAGAAGCTGACGCCACGCGAACGGGAGATTCTCGGTTTCCTGGCGCAAGGCCAGAGCAACAAGGAAATTGCGCGCACGCTCGACCTGGCCGAGAGCACGGTGAAAATCCACGTGCAGAACATCCTGAAAAAGCTGGGGCTATCGAGCCGGGTGCAGGCGGCGGTGTACGCGGTGGAGCACGGCGTGGCGCGGCGCAGCGAGTAGGTTGAGAAAGCATGAAACAAAAAAGGCGGCCTTGGCCGCTTTTTTGTTGTGGCGGCTGGAAGTGACGGCGCTGGAGCCGCCGGATGGGATCAGCACGCCCTCCGACCACCGTTGGCCAAGGCGGGCAATGTTCCCCTGCTGGGGTCAATCAGAAAATATCGTCACACCGTTCGGCGAGAAAGCGGGCATCGTCTCGGTCGTGCGCCCGTTGGCGAACTTTTTGCTGCCGGACTTTTTCCGCTTCACTGAGTTGAGGTTTGGCTACCGCGTAAAGAAAGCTCTCATGCTGGTCGCGGGCCTGTTTTCGTCGAACGCTTAGAGGGATACGAGAGATCATCCTGTCACCTCATCACTGCATTGCTGGCTTGTACACCAGAAGGCATTCGCTTTACAAAATGACCCTAATTACTTCTTTTGTAAAGCATAAACGGGCATCGGTTCCGGAAATGTTGCAGGAATGTCCTTGACGATCAGCTTGCCGCCGATACATTTCGATTTCATGTCAGGACGGAGGCCTTCGTATGCTGTTTTGATGGACGGAGGTGCCCAGGGCAGGGGGATAGTGACTTTTTAGAATATTGATCAAATTAGAAAATCTATTTGGTTATAACGCTAATCGGTTACTCTCTCATATCGTTTTCGAGAGCATCTGGGGGTCGTATGGAGTTGGGCTATGTCGTGGCCGGTCTTCTCGTTGGTTTTGTCGTCGGACTGACCGGCGTGGGCGGTGGCTCGCTGATGACTCCTATCCTGGTGTGGTTCGGCATTCCCCCGGCCACTGCGGTCGGTACCGATTTGCTGTACGCGGCCATTACCAAGGCCGGCGGCGTGATGATTCATCACCGTCAGCGCCATGTCGACTGGGGTATTACGACGCGCCTGGCGGCCGGCAGTCTGCCGGCGGCGTTGCTGACCCTGTTCGTGCTGTCCCGTATCGAACTGCCTACCGCCACCATCAATGCCGTGATCAAGGTGAGCCTGGGGGCGGCGCTGATCCTGACCGCGCTCGCCATCCTGTTCAAGCCGCTGCTGGTGAAGCTGGCGCATCGAATCAACCCGTCGCTGCTGGACGAGTCCCGCTCGCGCACCATGCCGACGGTGCTGATCGGCGTGATGCTGGGCGTGCTGGTGACGCTGAGTTCGATCGGCGCCGGTGCCTTGGGGACCTTGGCCCTGTTCCTGCTCTACCCGGCGCTGCCGACCACGCGCCTGGTGGGGACCGAGATTGCCCACGCCGTGCCGCTGACGCTGGTGGCGGGAATCGGCCACGCCAGTCTCGGCAACCTCGATTACGGCCTCTTGGTTAACCTGCTGATGGGGTCGCTGCCCGGCATCTGGATGGGCAGCCGCCTCACCAAGAAGATGGCGGAGCGCTGGATGCGTCCGGCGCTGGCGATCATGCTGGCTATCGTCGGGACCAAGCTAGTGTACTGATCGAGACACCGTCTTTTTCCAAGCCCGGGGCGCCGATAATATCGGCGCCCCGGGCTTTTGTACGTCTTGTGATACGAGAGCGGCGGGAGGCTGTGGCTGTCCACCAACAAAACCTCATCCATCAGCTCTGCTCTGTAGCCTGTCGATACTGCCGTGGCGTAAAGCCAGTCAGCGCCTTGAATTGCCGGCTGAATGCGCTGTGGTCGGTGTAACCGCACTGCAGTGCCACATCGGTAATCGGCATTTTGGTATGCAGCAAGCGATGTGCATGCTCCAGACGCGCCTTGTGGATCATTTGCCGCGGTGTGAGATGGAAAACCCGCTTGCAGTGCCGTTCCAATTGTGCGGCTGAAATACCGGCAATCCTCGTCAACTCACCCATGGTAATGGGGTGATTGAAATGAGCGCGAATGTATTCGTCCACGGCGGCAAGGTGCTGATAGGCGGGATGCGTGTTGCTAGCCGATTGCAGGTCGACCGATATGCCCATCAGCCCGATGATTTCGCCTTTGCGGTTGTACAACGGCCATTTATACGTCAGGCACCAACCCGGTTCACGGTTCTTGTAAAGATGCAGCTCTAGCTGGTTCTCAAGTACCAATCCCTGCTCCAGAACCCGCCGATCCTGCTCGGTATATCCAGGGCCCAGCTGCGCCGGAAAGACTTCAGCGCTGGTTTTACCCAGCAGGGGCTGCAGCTGTTTCTGGCCGCAGCGCTGCACGAGTGTGTGATTGGCACTGAGGTAGCGTGCCTCTACATCCTTGATGAATATCGCCGCATTCGGAATGACATCCAGTACAGGTAGCAACGGCGCCACTCCCGCCAGCCATTCCTCGATGGTTTCAGGGCGCCGTTGCTCATCGCCCTGGCACAACATGGCAAATGCGTTCGGTGTCATGACTTCCACTCCCCGGTATCTGTGCTCCCCCCTCCAGTACCTGCTTTAGGGGCAAAGCAAGCAGCTTGCAGCACGGCTTGCGTCATGTCGAGCCGCTTGTGAGGCTACCACGCCAGTCGTACACCGCCAAAACAAACTATGCCGATTTCGTCATCAAAGTTGAAGATAAGCATCAAGATTATGGGCATCGATGAGTCCATTCTATGGCTTAGAAATTGACTGCAGGGCTCAACCCCGATTGGCTCTTCATAAATGGACAGGTTTATGAAACAGATACACATCATCGATTCCCACACTGGTGGTGAACCCACTCGCCTGGTGATGAAAGGCTTTCCCGAACTGGCCGGCAGCACCATGGCCGAGAAGCGTGATGCGTTGCGCGAACAGCACGACAAGTGGCGCCGCGCCTGCCTGCTCGAGCCGCGTGGCAACGATGTGCTGGTGGGCGCTCTGTATTGCGAACCGGTATCGCCGGACGCCACCTGCGGCGTGATTTTCTTCAACAATGCCGGCTACCTCGGCATGTGCGGCCACGGCACCATCGGCCTGGTCGCCTCGCTGCACCACTTGGGGCAGATCCAGCCCGGCGTGCACAAAATCGACACCCCGGTCGGCCCGGTCAGCGCCACCCTGCATGACGATGGCGCGGTGACCCTGCGCAACGTACCGGCCTACCGCTACCGTCAGCAGGTCCCGGTCGATGTGCCCGGCCACGGCCGCGTCTACGGCGATATTGCCTGGGGCGGCAACTGGTTCTTCCTGGTCGCCGATCACGGCCAGTCGTTACAGCTCGAGAACGTCGACGCCCTGACAGAGTTCACCTGGGCGATGCTGAAGGCCTTGGAGGACCAGGGCATCGGCGGCGCAGACGGCGCCCTGATCGACCATGTCGAGCTGTTTGCCGACGACGACCAGGCCGACAGCCGCAACTTCGTCATGTGTCCAGGCAAGGCCTACGACCGTTCGCCCTGCGGCACCGGTACCAGCGCCAAGCTGGCGTGCCTGGCGGCCGACGGCAAGCTGGCCGAGGGCGAGCGCTGGGTTCAGGCCAGCATCACGGGCAGCCGGTTCGAGGGCCGTTACGAACGGGAAGGCGAGCGTATCCGCCCGTTCATTACCGGTCGTGCCTACATGACCGCGGATAGCACGCTACTGATCGACGAACAGGATCCCTTCGCGTGGGGCATTTGAGCCAGCACGTCTGAGAACCTGTTCACGATCTGTCGCGAGCAGCCCTCAGCGGGGTGAAGAGCCGCGCAGGAACCGGAATGTACTGGAGTACATGAGGATTCCGAGCAGCACATGAGCCCCGATCAGGGATGCGCAGCAAGATCGTGAACAGGTTCTGAAGCCGCCCCGGCGGCCCCTTTACCTCTATCACCCGAATGAATGCTGTAAGGAGCAAAACAATGAGCGACAACATCTTCACTGGCTGCATTCCTGCCCTGATGACCCCGTGTACCGCCGAGCGCAAACCGGATTTCGATGCCCTGGTTGCCAAGGGCCGCGAGCTGATCGATATCGGTATGAGCGCCGTGGTGTACTGCGGCTCCATGGGCGACTGGCCGCTGCTCACCGAAGCCGAACGTCAGGAAGGCGTGGCGCGTCTGGTGGCGGCCGGCATCCCGACCATCGTCGGTACCGGTGCGGTCAATACCCGCGAGGCCGTCTCCCACGCCGCTCACGCCGCCAAAGTCGGCGCCCATGGCCTGATGGTGATCCCGCGTGTGCTCTCCCGTGGTGCCTCGCCGGCCGCGCAAAAAGCGCACTTCGCCGCCATCCTCAAAGCCGCCCCAGGACTGCCGGCGGTGATCTACAACAGCCCTTACTACGGCTTCGCTACCCGCGCCGACCTGTTTTTCGAGCTGCGCCGTGACTACCCGAACCTGATCGGCTTCAAGGAATTCGGCGGCGGCGCCGACCTGCGCTACGCAGCCGAGAACATCACTTCCAAGGACGATGAGGTCACCCTCATGGTCGGTGTCGACACCCAGGTCGTACACGGTTTCGTCAATTGCAACGCCACCGGCGCTATCACCGGCATCGGCAACGCCCTGCCGCGCGAAGTGCTGCAACTGGTGGCCCTGAGCAAGCAGGCCGCCAAGGGCGACGCCAAGGCCCGCCGCCTTGCCCGCGAGCTGGAATCGGCACTGGCGGTGCTGTCGTCTTTCGATGAAGGCTGCGACCTGGTGCTCTACTACAAGCACCTGATGGTGCTCAACGGCGACAAGGA
The DNA here is from genome assembly GCF_900177275.1 of Pseudogulbenkiania subflava DSM 22618. GTDB lineage: Bacteria > Pseudomonadota > Gammaproteobacteria > Burkholderiales > Chromobacteriaceae > Pseudogulbenkiania > Pseudogulbenkiania subflava. Next base: position 23,563 of record NZ_FXAG01000011.1, on the reverse strand, counting down.
ATACACCCTGCACTTCAATGAGACCGATGCGCTCAGCGATGCCCAGCGTCGTTACGCCGAGACCCAGTACGCGCTGTTCCGCGAGTGGTACGGCAAGTGGTCGGCAGAACTGAACGTCGCCTGACGCACGGCCCCGGTCGGCACGGCGGCGCCCTGATGCGCGCCGCCTCCGTATGCACCGGCTGCGCCCCCCTTGTCGCGTAGCCGGGCTACCTATTTTCGCAGGAGTCACCATGAACTTGACAGGCAAGATGCTGATTGGCGGGCAAGCCGTTGCCGGCAGCCGCAAAGCGATCCAGGCAATCGATCCGGCCACCGGCAAACTGCTTGAGCCGGCCTATCCCGGCGGCACCGGCGAGCAGGTGGAACAGGCCTGCGCCCTGGCCTGGGCAGCCTTTGACCGCTACCGTGAGACGTCGCTGTCGGTCCGCGCCCGATTTCTCGAAACCATTGCCGACGAGATCGAAGCCCTTGGCGATGAGCTGGTCGAGCGCGCCATGGCCGAGAGCGGCCTGCCGCGTGCCCGGATCCAGGGCGAACGTGGTCGCACCTGCGGGCAACTGCGCACCTTTGCCCGCACCGTGCGTGCCGGGGAGTGGCTAGACGTGCGGGTCGACAGCGCCCAGCCGGAGCGCCAGCCCTTGCCCCGCGCAGACCTGCGCCAGCGTCACGTGCCGCTGGGCCCGGTGGCGGTGTTCGGTGCGAGCAATTTCCCGCTGGCCTTTTCCGTCGCGGGCGGTGACACCGCCTCGGCCCTGGCGGCGGGCTGCCCGGTGATCGTCAAGGCCCATGGCGCCCACCCCGGCACCAGCGAACTGGTCGGCCAGGCCGTGGCCCGCGCGGTGGCGAAATGCGAACTCCCTGAAGGCGTGTTCTCGCTGCTGTTCGGCTCCGGCCGTGAAGTGGGGATCGCCCTGGTCAGCGACCCGCGCATCAAGGCGGTCGGATTCACTGGTTCGCGCAGTGGCGGCATCGCCCTGTGTCAGGCTGCCCAGGCCCGCCCCGAGCCGATCCCGGTCTATGCGGAGATGAGTTCGATCAACCCGGTGTTCCTATTCCCTGCTGCCCTGCAAGCACGGGCCGAAGCATTGGCGCAGGGGTTCGTCGCCTCGCTGACTCAAGGCGCGGGCCAGTTCTGCACCAACCCCGGCCTGGTGATTGCCCTCCAGGGGCCGGAGCTGGACCGCTTCATTGCCGCTGCGGCGGATGGCGTTCAGCGCAGCAGCGCGCAAACCATGCTCACCCCGGGAATCTTCGACGCCTATCAGACGGGTGTCGGTGCGCTGGCCGGTCATGCCCGGCCGGTTGCCGCCGGCCTGAGCGCCGAAGGCCCGAACCAGTGTCAGCCCCGGCTGTTCACGACAACGGCGCGGGACTTTCTTGCCAACCTGGCCCTGCAGGCCGAGGTCTTCGGCGCCGCCTCGTTGATCGTGCAATGTGCCGACGGTGAGGAGATCCGCCAGGTCGCCGAGCACCTGGAAGGCCAACTGACCGCCACGCTGCACCTGGACGACGGCGACCTGCACGCGGCCAGGACCTTGCTGCCGACCCTGGAGCGCAAGGCTGGCCGCTTGTTGGTCAATGGCTGGCCAACGGGTGTCGAGGTGTGCGATGCCATGGTTCATGGCGGGCCGTTCCCGGCCACCTCCGATGTGCGCAGCACCTCGGTCGGGACTGCCGCGATCCAGCGCTTCCTGCGCCCGGTCTGCTACCAGGATTTCCCGGACAGCCTGTTGCCTGCCGCGCTGCAGCACGGCAATCCGCTGCAGCTGCGTCGCCTGCTCGATGGCCAGAGAGAGGCCTAGATCATGTCGAACTCACAGACTTCCAGTGCGGGCACCGTCGTGGTGGGGGCCGGCATCGTCGGCATCGCCACCGCCTTGCAACTGCGCCTGGCCGGCTGCGAGGTGACGCTGGTCGACCGCGGCGAGCCGGCGATGGAGACCAGCTACGGCAACGCCGGCGCCTTTGCGGTGAGCGATGTGATTCCGTTGGCCGAGCCGGGCGTCTTGCGCAAGGTGCCGGGCTGGATGCTCGATCCACTGGGACCGCTGGCCATGCGCTGGCGTTATCTGCCGACGCTGGCGCCGTGGCTGCTGCGCTTCGTTGCGGCCAGCCGGCCGAGTCGGGTGGCCGAGCTCACCCGTGCCATGGCCACGCTCTTGAACCGGGTCAACGACGATTACGCGCCGCTGATCGAGCGCGCCGGCCTCACTCATCTGTGGCGGCGCCACGGCAACCTGACGCTGTACCGCAGCGAGGAGGAGTTCGGCGCGGCACAGGGGGCCTGGGACGACAAGCGCCACCACGGCGTGGGCTGGAACAAGCTCGTCAACGGCGCCATCCGCGAGCAGGAACCTGTGTTGCGCGAGGAGTGGCGCTGTGCCGTCAAGGTGCCGGCCTGGTCGCACGTGGACGATCCCTACACCTTCAGCCGTGGACTGTTCGACGCCTTCATCCGAGAGGGTGGGCGCTTCGTGCAGGACGAGGTGCTGGCCACGGTCAGTTCGGCAGGGCGTATCTCCGGTGTGGAGACCGCCAACAGCGGCCGGCTCGAGGCCGATGCGGTGGTGATTGCCTGCGGCATCTGGAGCGACCGCTTCACAGCACAGCACAAATACCGCATTCCGCTGGAGAGCGAGCGTGGCTACCACGTGACGCTGCCCAACGCCGGCGTGGAGTTGCACCACTTCATCCAGTGCGCCAGCGAGAGCTTCGTGATCCTGCCCATGGGCAACGGCGGCCTGCGGCTGGCTGGCACCGTGGAGCTGGCGCACCGCGACGCGCCGCCCGACTGGCGCCGTGCTCACATCCTGATCGACAAGGCCAAACGCATCGTCGGCGATTTCGATACCACCGACATGAGCGTGTGGATGGGCAACCGCCCCTCGGTACCGGACACGGTGCCTGTGATCGGCCCGGCGCCGGATACCGCCGGCCTGTACTTTGCCACTGGCCACGGCCACCTCGGCCTGACGCTGGCGGCCACCACCGGTGTGCTGCTGACCGACATGATCCAGCGGCGCCCCAGTAGTTTCGATGTTTCACCGTACCGGCTCAACCGGTTCTGACCGGCCTTTCGGCCAACCTTAAAAAAGAGAAGCAAAGGAGAAATCATGAAGCAGCGCTTTCCTCGCAGCATGACCATGGTGCTGGCCCTGGGTGGCATGATGGCCCCGTTCGCCATCACGGCTGCGCAAGCGGATACCGTGGTGAAGATTGGCTTTTCCTCGCCGCTGTCCGGCCCGCAGGCGCATTATGGCAAGGACAACGAGAACGCCACCAAGATGGCGATTGACGACCTCAACGCCAAGCCGATCACCGTCGGCGGCCAGAAGGTGACCTTCGAACTGGTGTCCGAGGACGATCAGGCCGACCCGCGTGTCGGCACCCAGGTCGCGCAGCGCCTGGTCGATTCGGGAGTGAAGGCGGTGATCGGCCACTTCAATTCCGGCGTCTCGATCCCTGCATCGCGCATCTACTCCGACGCCGGCATCCCGCAGCTGTCGGTCTCCACCAACCCGGCTTTTACCACCGCCGGCTACAAGACCACCTTCCGCCTGGTGGGTAGCGACAGCCAGGTGGGCGGCGCTCTGGGGCGTTACGCCGTGGCCCAGCTCAAGGCGCAGCGCATCGCGGTGATCGACGACCGCACCGCCTACGGCCAGGGCATCGCCGACGAATTCATCAAATCTATCCAGGGGTTGGGCAAGCAGCCGGTCAAGCGTGAGTACACCAACGACAAGGCTTCCGACTTCACCGCTATCCTCACCTCGCTCAAGGCGGTCCATCCGGACGTGATCTTCTACGGCGGTGCAGACGCGCAGGCCGCACCGATGGCCAAGCAGATGAAACGCCTGGGCCTCAACGCCAAGCTGATGGGCGGCGACATGCTGAGCACCCCCACCTTCATCAAGCTGGCCGGTGCCGATGCCGTCGGCCACTTCTCGGCGGTTCCGGGTGGTGAGCTTGGCGCGCGTCCGGCCGGCAAGGACTTCGAGGCCCGTTACAAGGCCCGCTACAAGCAGGACGTGGTGCTGTTGGGGCCGCAGTTCTACGACGGCGTGATGATCGTGGCCGATGCCATGAAGCGTGCCAACTCCACCGAGCCGGCCAAGTTCCTGCCGCTGATCGCCAAGACCGCCTACAAGGGGGTGACTGCCGACTTCAGCTTCGATGGCGCCGGCAACCTGAAGCATGCCCCGGTGACCATCTCGGCGGTGGAAGGCAGCAACTGGAAAGTGAAGACCGTGGTGCAGTAAGACCGGCCGGCGTGCGGGTGCGGCAGGTGCCGCCCCCGTGCGCGGTGGAGAGCGACGGCCCGGCATGCCGCAGACACGGCCCCCTGGCCGTCGTTTTGGTGAGCGTGTCTTTTTCCGAAGAGAGCCGATCCATGACCGAAACCTGGCAAAGCAACGAGTTCGATACCATCGAGATGCACACCGGCGGCGAGCCGGTACGCATCATCCCCGGGCTACTCGACGCCATTCGTGGCGACGACATCCTGGCCAAGCACCGCGACATGCGCGACCGGCTGGACGGTGTACGCCGTATGCTGATGTTCGAGCCTGCGTTACTTACAAGTCTTTTCAAAATGGCCATGCTGTAAGGTCTGTAAATGCAGGGGCTCTTCTTTTTCGTTGTGTCCATCTGCCTCCCATAAAAAAGGGACAGGTGTAGTCCTTGCTGCCCATCAACAAGCTAATTGGTAAGCCACGGCAGCCTCCCTGCAAGAGCCGGGTTAGGCCAACCGTGGTGAACAGGAGGGTAAACAGAATGAATCAGTTGCCTAAAGACTTTGTCATCGAAACGGTCGAAATGCATACCGGCGGTGAGCCGGTACGCATTGTTCTCAACCTGATTGATATGATCCAGGGAGAGGACATTCTCGCGAAACGCCGCATGATGAGTGAGCAGTTCGATCATATTCGCCGCCTGCTCATGCATGAGCCACGTGGCCACTATGACATGTATGGGGCCGTCCTGGTTAAGCCCTCACTCCCGACGGCAGACCTCGCCGTGCTGTTCACCCACAACGAAGGTTACAGCACGATGTGCGGGCACGCGGTGATTGCTCTTGCCCGCTTTGCTGTCGATACAGGCAGAGTGGCGGCTGTGGCACCCCTGACACGCGTGGGAATCGAGTGCCCATGTGGTCTGGTGGAGGCCTTTGTGGAAATCAAGGATGGCAAGACTGGTACCGTGCAATTCGAGAGCGTGCCTGCATTTGCTTTCGCTTTGGATCTACCAGTAACGGTCCCTGGGGTCGGTGAAGTCACTGTCGATATCGGTTATGGTGGTGCATTTTACGCGGTAGTCGAAGCCGAAAAACTGGGCGTGTCCTTGGATGGCCGCTTACGCGACCTGGTGGAGGCCGCCTCCGCGCTCACCGAAGCCGTGCGCAACACCATCGCTGTTCGCCACCCGCTTGCTGATGACTTGAGCTTTCTGTACGGCAGCATTCTGACCGATGGCCGCAACACTTTCGCGGCAGGCACCAGCCGCAATGTATGTGTATTTGCCGATGCAGAAGTAGACCGTAGCCCCACGGGTTCGGGTGTGACTGCGCGTATGGCAATTCGCTACGCCAAAGGGCAGGTTGCGCGTGGCGAGTCATGTGAATTTGAAAGTCTGACAGGTGCTTTATTTGCCAGTAAGGTAGCCAACCCGGCCCATCTGCCCGGCCATATCGCGGTCACAGTAAATGTGGCCGGGCGTGCCTACTACAGCGGGAAAGCCAGCTGGTCGTTGGAACCCGATGATTTGATTGGCCAGGGATTCCTGTTGCACTGAAGTACTACGTGTCGACCTCACCTGGTTCTTCTTGGCCAAGGTACCTGTGCTCAGGGCCTCACTGTATCAATAGCTTATCCTGCCGCTAGCGAGGTATTGGGCTCGTCTCTATTTGCCATGCGTCATTTTCTGACAAATGAACGCTCGTGAATAAGGATTGTTGGCAGCGGTTAAGCTATACCATCCGGCAAGGTTTACTTCATCGAGAACCCGCGCCGGGCCAAGAAATCACGCATGTGCGGGCGAGACTCCTTGCCCACCAGACCCTTCATTTCCACGCTCCAGCAACTGTCCTTGGTGCCACCTGTCCGGCTCCGGTAATAAGCCCGTAGCTGTTCATCGTATGCCTTGATGCCGTCCAGATCGTTATGGTTCTGGTAGCGCTCATCCTTCAGGACTACCGGCAACGGCAAGCGTGGCTTGATTTCAGGGTCTTGGGCCGGGAAGCCGAGGCAGAGCCCGAAAACCGGGTACACATGCTCGGGCAGGCCGAGCAGCTCGGAGATTTCTTGCGGGTGGTTGCGGATGCCGCCGATATAGCAGATACCCAGTCCCAAAGACTCGGCAGCAATCACGCTGTTTTGTGCAGCCAATGCCGCATCTACCGTAGCGATAATGAAGTGTTCGGTCATGCCTTCACTGAATTGCCCACCCTGCATTTCGCATGCCAACTGGGGACGGTGCAGATCCGCACAATACACCAGAAAAGCCCCAGCGCTGGCCACATAGGCTTGACCACCTGACAGCGCGGCAATCTTTTCACGTGTTTCAGGATCGCGTACCCGGATCACGGTAGTGGCCTGGATGTTGCTGGAAGTCGCAGCGGCCTGACCGCAGGCAACAATCTCATTGATCGTTTCATCGCAGACAGGCTGGTCGGTGAACTTGCGGATGGAACGATGGGATTTGAGCAACTGAATAACGGGGTTCATGTTGGTTGTCGGTTTCGAGTTTGGAAAACACAATAGTGCTAAGTTGCGTCTTGCAACTGTGTCACGAAAGGATTGTTTGGCATTGCCAGTCAATCTGCAGCGTTGCTGCCCCCTGAGCCGGATGCCATGAGTTCCGCCACCAAGGCTTTGGCACAACCCGGCAGGGCATCCATATCGCGTACCAGAACACTGCGTTCACGCAATGCCCACTCTTCATCAATTTGAATCACGGCAAGCTTCATGGTTTTCCGATGCCGGATTGCTGCCGATTCGGGCAGGATGCCTATGCCGACCCCGGCTTCTATCATTCGGCACATGGCTTCGAAACTGCGTACCTGGATGCGCAAGGTGAGGGTGTGACCGTGTTGGGCACTGAGTTCCAACAGGAAGGCGTGCAGAGTACTGCCTTCATGCATACTGATGTGCTGATAGTTAAGCACATCCGCAAAAACGATTTTTTTGCGCTGACTTAGAGGGTGTCCTTTCTGCGTAACCAGAACCAGGCGGTCGGTGCTGAAGTGGAGGGCCTGCAAGCCTTGCATTGGTACCGGGCCTGACACTATGCCCAAATCTGTTGAGCCATCGACCACACTGCGCACGATATCTCGGGTCAATCGCTCCTGAAGGTCGACGGTCACCTCTGGGCGTTCTGCCAGAAATCGCCCCAATACCTCGGGCATGAATTCGGTAACAGCCGTGGTATTGGCATAGATGCGGATATGGCCGGCGGTGTCTGCGCCATTCGCTGCGAATTCACTCTTCACATGTTCCACTTGGCGCAAGATTAGGCGTGCGTGCCGCAGGAGCGTCTCACCAGCTTGGGTGAGGGTGACCCCACGGCTATCCCGATAAAACAGTCTGCTGTCGAGTTGTTGTTCCAGCATCTTGAGCCGCGCACTCGCTGCGGCAGGCGACAGATAGGCCTTCTGTGCGCCTTTGGTGAGATTCTCCATCTCGGCGATATGGACAAACAAGCGTAAATCGGTCAGATCAAAATGCACGGCTTTACCCTCCATTTGTTGTCCAGTCTAGCATGGTGTTTTGTATGGATGAACAATTTCGCATTGTGTTCTTGTATGGTGAACGGTGAGTATGGCCCCCGTTAATGCAGAACCTATTGAGTAATGCTCGAAAGTGGCTCGAACGAGCCAATCCCAGGTTCTTCCGTGGGGACGAGTTCGGTTTTCCTTAATCTATCCTTCAAGCCCGCATTGTCCTGCTGACTGAGCGTTCCGTTTCGAATGGCTCAAGCACTGCGAAGTGCACACATCGTGCGTTCGGCAAATCAGAATGCACCATTAAAAAAACACTGATTCTTGGAATGTCATCGCCTTGCTAGATTTCTCCATAACAAGACCTACATGAGGAGAACACCATGAGCCTGGATATCGCATTCCTGCAGCAATGGATCGGCAAGACGGAAACCCATTCCGACCAGATCGCTTCCACGCCGATAGCCGCCCTGTCCGCCACGTTGGATCGCGACGATTCCGCACACATAACAGGCGATGCCTTGCCTCCGCTGTGGCACTGGCTGTACTTTCTGCCGATCCATCGTCAGTCTGAGATAGGTCCGGACGGCCATGCCAAGCGGGGTGGATTCCTGCCTCCTGTGCCTCTGCCGCGTCGTATGTGGGCCGGCGGCCGCCTGCAGTTCCTGCGCCCGCTCAAGGTTGGTTCTGATATCACCCGTACCTCCCAAATCGCCAACGTCAGCTGCAAAGAGGGGCGTACCGGCCAACTGGCCTTTGTACTGGTACGCCACGAAGTGGCTGATGAAAACGGCGTAGCGCTGATCGAAGAGCACGACATTGTCTATCGCGACAACGCCAAGCCGGGCGATCCGGCGCCGCGGCCGCAGGCAGCCCCGACTGACCAGCAGTGGCTACGTGAGATCAACCCTGACCCCGTGCTGCTGTTCCGCTATTCGGCACTGACCTTCAACGGTCATCGCATTCATTACGACCGTTCTTATGTGACCGAAGTAGAAGGCTACCCTGGTTTGATCGTACACGGCCCGCTGATCGCCACGCTGCTGGTCGATCTGCTGCGCCGTAATCTGCCGAACGCCACCCTGGCCAGTTTTGCCTTCCGCGCCGTCAAGCCCCTGTTCGACATCGCTCCGTTTTCCGTGTGCGGTCGGCTCGAGGATGACGGCAAGACGGTCAAGCTGTGGGCCAAGGATGCAGAAGGCTGGCTGACCATGGAAGCGACCGCCACGCTGGCGTAACTCCACACGTCATTACCCCCCCCCGCTTCGTTTTTACCTCGTAGTTTAAGAGGAGGACCCCTCATGTCTTTTGATACCCAACATCAAGATGTGCGCGATGCCGTACGCCAGTTGTGCAGTCAGTTCCCCGATGAGTATTTCCGCAAGATCGACGAGCAGAAAGCCTACCCGGAAGCCTTTGTCGACGAGCTGATGGGTGCGGGCTGGCTTGCTGCCATGATCCCGGAGGAATACGGCGGTTCCGGCCTGGGCCTGACCGTGGCCAGCATCATCATGGAAGAGATCAACCGTTCCGGCGGCAACTCGGGCGCCGTGCACGGCCAGATGTACAACATGGGCACGTTGCTGCGCCACGGCAGTAAGGAACAGAAGGACAAGTACCTGCCCAAGATCGCCGCCGGTGAGCTGCGCATCCAGTCGATGGCGGTTACCGAGCCGACAACTGGTACCGACACCACCAAGATCAAGACCACGGCGGTGAAGAAAGACGGCCGCTGGGTCGTGAATGGCCAGAAGGTGTGGATCTCGCGCGTGCAGCATTCGGACCTGATGATTCTGTTGGCGCGCACCACGCCGCTCTCCGAGGTGCAGAAGAAGTCCGAGGGCATGTCGATCTTTATCGTCGACCTGCATCAGGCGATCGGCAACGGTCTGACCGTGCGGCCGATCCCGAACCTGGTCAACCACGAGACCAACGAGCTGTTCTTCGACAACCTGGAAATCCCGGAAGAGAACCTGATCGGGGTGGAGGGCAAGGGCTTCAAGTACATCCTCGACGGTCTCAACGCCGAGCGCACGTTGATCGCCGCCGAATGCATCGGCGATGGTTACTGGTTCATCGACCGCGCTACCAAGTACGCCAACGAGCGCGTGGTGTTCGACCGGCCGATCGGCAAGAACCAGGGCGTGCAGTTCCCGATCGCCGAAGCCTTCATCGAGATCGAAGCGGCCAACCTGATGCGCTTCAAGGCCTGTGAACTGTTCGATGCGCAGCAGCCGTGCGGGGCGCAGGCCAATATGGCCAAGTACCTGGCCGCCAAAGCGTCGTGGGAAGCGGCCAACGTCTGCATGCAGACACATGGCGGTTTCGGTTTCGCCAATGAGTACGACATCGAGCGCAAGTTCCGCGAGACGCGCCTGTACCAGGTGGCGCCGATCTCGACCAACCTGATCTTCTCCTACGTGGCCGAGCATCTGCTTGGTCTGCCGCGGTCCTTCTGAGGAGCCAGCCATGCGTCCCCTGGAAGGAATTACCGTCGTCACGCTGGAGCATGCCATTGCCGCGCCGTTTTGCACGCGCCAGTTGGCCGACCTTGGCGCGCGCGTCATCAAGATCGAGCGGCCGAAAGTCGGCGACTTCGCCCGTGCCTACGACGAACGCGTACGCGGCCTGGCCTCGCACTTCGTCTGGAGCAACCGTTCGAAGGAGAGCCTGACGCTCGACGTCAAGCACCCCGAGGCACAGCCGTTGCTGGGCAAGCTGCTCGAACAAGCCGATGTGCTGGTGCAGAACCTGGCGCCGGGCGCTGCCGCACGACTTGGGCTGTCGTACGAGGCTCTCCACGAAAAACACCCCGGCCTCATCGTCTGCGACATCTCGGGCTACGGTGCCGATGGGCCGTATCGTGACAAGAAGGCTTACGACCTGCTTATCCAAAGCGAGTCGGGCTTCCTTTCCATCACGGGGACGCCGGACGAGCCGTCCAAGGCCGGCTGCTCGATTGCCGATATCGCCGCCGGCATGTACGCCTACACCAATATCCTCGCCGCCTTGCTGCAGCGTGCCCGCACCCGGAAAGGCTGCCAGATCGACGTGTCGATGCTGGAGAGCATGGTGGAGTGGATGAGCTACCCGCTGTACTACGCCTTCGACGGTGCCACCCCGCCACCGCGCGCCGGCGCCGCGCACGCCACCATCTACCCCTACGGCCCGTTCCCGGCCGGCGACGGCAAAACGGTCATGCTCGGGCTGCAGAACGAGCGCGAGTGGGAAACCTTCTGCGACAAGGTGCTGGATCAACCCGGCCTGGTGCGTGACCCGCGCTTCTCTTCGAATTCCAAGCGTGTGGCGGCGCGCGATGAACTACGTGTCCTGATCCTTGAGGTGTTCTCCCATCTGAGCGCCGAGCAGGTAATCGCCAAACTGGACGCCGCGCAGATCGCCAATGCCCACATGAACGATATGCGCGACGTGTGGCAGCACCCCCAGCTCAAGGCCCGTGAGAGGTGGACCGAGGTGAACACGCCAGCCGGCCCGATACCCGCACTGCTCCCGCCCGGGAAAACGGATGCCTTCGATCCGCGCATGGACCCCGTACCGGGGCTTGGTGAACACACCGAGGCCATCTTGCAAGAACTCGGTTGCAGCACGGACGACATCTCCCGTTTGCATGAAGCCGGCGTGATCTGAGAAAGGAATGAGCCGTGAACATTTCCAGTGATATCTCGAAAACCAGCCGTACCGCCTTGTTCGTCCCCGGCGACCGCGGTGAGCGCATCCCCAAGGCACTGGCCAGCGGAGCCGATGGCGTCATCGTCGATCTGGAGGATGCGGTGGCGGCGGACGCCAAAGCCAAGGCCCGTCAGATTATCCGTGAGTTTCTCGATTCGACGCCGGATGCCCGGGTGCTGGTACGCATCAACGCGGCGGACACCAACGAACATGCCGAAGACCTGGCCCTGGCCAGCCACCCGGGCGTGGCCGCGGTGCTGTTGCCCAAGGCCGAAACAGCCGAACAAGTGCGGCACGTCAACGCGACCTGCGGCAAACCGGTCTGGCCGATCGTCGAAACCGCCATCGGTGTCCTGGCCGTGCCCGAACTGGCCCGTGCCCAGGGCGTGGAGCGCCTCGCGCTTGGCACGCTCGACCTCGGGTTGGATCTCGATCTGAAACCAGGTAGCGCCGGCGGCGAAGCGATGCTCGATCAGGCGCGCTTCAGCCTTTTGCTGCATTCGCGCCTCGCCCAATTGCCCTCACCGATCGACGGCGTCTATCCCGCGCTGGCCGACAAGGCCGGGTTGGCCGAAGCCGCGGCTCGCTCCCGGGCGGCCGGCATGGGCGGGATGCTGTGCATTCATCCCTCGCAGGTCGAGAGTATCAATGCCGCCTTCAGTCCTGCAGCGGGTGAAGTGGAGTGGGCGCGCCGGGTGGTGGAAATCTCAAAACAAAGTAATGGCGCATTTTCCCTGGACGGGCAGATGGTCGATGCGCCAGTCATCGAGCGAGCTGTGCGTATTTTGCAGCGAGCCGATTTTTAGCGTTGTTTGCAGTCGATAAAACCAGTATGAGGAGAGACAGATGTTTAAAACGACTATCATTTCTGCTGCGCTCGGTGTGGTGTTTCTTTCCGTGAATGCCCAGGCCGCCGAGCCGATCATCATCAAGTTCAGCCATGTTGTGACGTCCAATACCCCAAAGGGCCAAGCGGCGGAACGATTCAAGCAACTGGCCGAGAAATACACCGGCAACCGCGTCAAGGTCGAGCTTTATCCGAACAGCCAATTGTACAAGGACAAGGAAGAACTCGAAGCTTTGCAACTGGGCGCCGTGCAGATGCTGGCCCCGACGGTTTCCAAGTTTGGCCCGGTCGGCGTGAAGGAATTCGAGGTCTTCGACGTACCGTATCTGTTCCCGGATAAGGTCGCGCTCCGGAAAGTGACCGATGGTCCGGTCGGCAAGAAACTGCTGGCGAAGCTGGAGCCCAAAGGCATCAAGGGGCTGGCCTACTGGGACAACGGCTTCAAGATCATGACGGCCAACAAACCCATCGTAAAGCCGGACGACATGAAGGGCCTGAAAATGCGCATTCAGTCCTCCAAGGTGCTTGAGGCCCAAATGCGTGCGCTGGGCACCATTCCCCAGGTCATGGCCTTCTCCGAAGTCTATCAGGCCCTCCAGACGGGAGTGGTCGATGGCACCGAGAACACCCCCTCCAATGTCTATACGCAAAAGACCCACGAAGTTCAGCGCGATATGACCCTGACTAACCACGGGTACATCGGTTATGTCGTGATCGCCAACAAGAAGTTCTGGGATGGCTTGCCGCCGGATATCCGTACCAAGCTGGATCAAGCTTTGAAGGAGGCCACCGTACTTAACAACGACGTGGCCCAGAAGGACAACGACAATGCCATCGCTGCTATGAAGGCCAGCGGCAAAGTCACCTTCCATACGCCGACGCCGCAGGAACGACAACTGTGGATGGCGAAGCTGAAGCCGGTGGAGAAGGAAGTTGCGCCACGTGTCGGTGCTGGCCTGATCCAGGAAATCCACCAGGCGATCGGCCAGAAATAGTTCTGCTCTTGATCGACGTATCACTATCCAGGCTCTGCGTTTCCTTGGGGGCGCCTTGCCGTTGGAGAAATGACATGAACAAAATTCTCAATCATCTGGAAGAGTGGCTGGTCAGCTTCCTGATGGGTGGCGCGACCTTGGTCATTTTCATCGCCGTCATTCACCGCTATTTGTCAGGCATTCCCATCGCCGCTGTGCAGGATCTTTTGCTGAGCCTGAATTTCGGTTGGGCTCAGGAGCTGTGCATCATCATGTTCGTGTGGATGGCCAAGTTTGGTGCCGCCTATGGTGTGCGCACAGGCATCCACGTTGGTGTCGATGTCGTCATTAACAAGATGAAAGATCAGCACCGGGCCAAGTTCATCATTTTCGGCATGCTTGCCGGAGCGTTCTTCACCGGGACCATCGCGGTGTTGGGTGGTAATTTTGTCTGGGAAAACGGTGCCCATCATGCCTTTCTCCAGGCCTTAGGCAGTCCGTTGGACGGTGTGCCGGAGGGGCCGACAACGCCGGATCTGGAGTGGCCGACCTGGGTGGTCTACTCGGTGATTCCGCTCGGTTCTTCTCTCATGAGTTTCCGTTTCCTGCAGGTTGCCTGGAATTTCATCAAAACCGGTGAGTTGCCGACCCATGAACATGGGCATGTGGAAGGCATGGACGATGTCGTGATCCCGGTTGAAGCCAATGGCTACAACCTCGACGACAACCTCCATCCACAAGACCTCAAACACAAGCTGCTGGGCAGCAGTTCGCAAGGGAGTGGCAAATCATGAGCGCAGTATTCATTTTCGGGGTGTTGTGTGCCCTGATGCTGACCGGCATGCCGATCTCCATTTCTCTCGGTCTGACCAGTCTCGCCTTCGTCTTTACGATGACCCACGTCCCGCTTGAGTCGGTCGCACTCAAGCTGTTTACGGGCATCGACAAGTTCGAAATCATGGCCATTCCGTTTTTCATTCTGGCCGGTAATTTCCTGACCCATGGTGGGGTGGCACGACGGATGATCAATTTTGCCGTGTCCCTGGTTGGGCATTGGCATGGTGGCTTGGCGCTTGCCGGGGTGGTGGCTTGTGCATTGTTCGCGGCAGTGTGTGGCTCCAGTGTGGCCACGGTTGTCGCCATCGGTGGCGTTATCCTGCCGGAGATGGTGCGCCAGGGATATCCCATGCGCTTTGGGGCAGGGGTAGTGGCAACGGCCGGCTCGCTGGGCATCCTGATGCTGCCATCGGTCGTCAAAGTGGTTTACTCGGTGACTACCAATACGTCCATCGGCTCGCTGTTTGTTGCCGGTGTCGTGCCTGGCTTGCTTCTGGCATTCGTCCTCGGTCTCGTTACCTGGTATCGGGCCAAGAAATTCGGCTACCCGCGTCAGCCTAAAGCCACCTGGCGAGAACGCGCCCACGCATTCCGTGAATCTGTCTGGGGGCTCGTGCTGGTGGTCGTGGTGATGGGAGGGATTCTGACCGGTATCTTTACCCCCACCGAGGCGGCGGCAATGAGCGCGGTCTATGCCTTCATCGTGGCGGTGTTCATCTACGGTGACATGAAGCTGAAGGATGTACCAAAGGTGCTGCTCACGTCGGCCAATATGTCGGCGATGCTGCTCTACATCATCACGAATGCAGTGCTGTTCTCTTTCATCATGACCAACGAGAACATCCCGCAAGCGTTGGCCGATTGGTTCCTTAGCGAAGGGCTGGGCACCGTGACGTTCCTCTTGGCCGTCAACGTACTGCTGCTGTTAGCCGGCAACTTCATGGAGCCTTCCTCCATCGTGCTGATTTTTGCCCCGATCCTGTTTCCGGTGGCTACCAAGCTCGGCATCGACCCGGTCCATTTCGGCATCCTGATGATCGTCAACATGGAAATCGGCATGTGCCATCCGCCGGTTGGGCTGAACCTCTATGTGACCTCGGGCATTACCAAGATGGGGATTACCGAGCTGACCGTTGCCGTATGGCCATGGCTGCTGAGCATGTTGGTGGTGCTGGGTCTGGTCACTTATTGGCCGGCCCTTTCTACCATCGTGCCGAGGTTGCTCGGCACTTGATGAACCTATTGCTGAGAATGCTCGGTAGCTGATTGAGACCTAGCCCTCCTGTTCCCGTTACCGGCCGGTACTGTCAACGGGTTGGAGGAGGGTGCAAGTGTTATGGAGTGAACATGAAAGTCATCGTAGCAGTGAAACGGGTAGTGGACTTCAACGTCAAAGTCCGCCCGAAGACGGATGGCAGCGATGTAGAGCTTGCCAACGCCAAGATGTCGATGAACCCGTTTGATGAAATTGCCGTGGAAGAGGCCGTGCGCCTCAAGGAAGCCGGCAAAGTAACCGAGATCGTCGCCGTGTCGATGGGCGTGAAAGCCTGCGAAGAGACGCTGCGCACCGCCCTGGCGATGGGGGCCGACCGTGCTGTGCACGTCGAAACCGACGCTGTGCTGGAGCCTCTGGCGGTGGCCAAACTGCTCAAGGCCGTGGCCGAGAAGGAACAGCCGCAGCTGTTGATCCTCGGCAAGCAGGCGATCGATGACGACGCCAATCAGGTCGGCCAGATGACCGCTGCGCTGCTGGGTTGGGCGCAGGGCACCTTCGCTTCCAAGGTCGGCTTGAGCAGCGAAAACGTGCAGGTCATGCGCGAAGTGGATGGCGGCCTGGAAACCGTCACCCTCAACCTGCCGGCGGTGGTCACCACCGACCTGCGCCTGAACGAGCCGCGCTTCGTCAAGCTGCCCAACATCATGGCAGCCAAGAAGAAACCGCTCGACAAGCTGACCACGGCCGACCTGGGCGTGGACGTGACGCCGCGCCTGACCCTGGTGAACGTGGCCGAACCGGCCAAGCGCCAGGCCGGCGTCAAGGTCGCCAACGTGGCCGAACTGGTGGCCAAACTGAAATCCGAAGCAAAGGTGCTGTGACATGACCATTCTCGTTATCGCCGAACACGACAACAAAGAACTGAAGTCGGGCACCCTGCATACCGTGACCGCTGCGCAGAAGATCGGTGGCGACATCCATGTGCTGGTGGCTGGCAATAACTGTGGCGCGGTGGCCGAAGCCGCCGCCAAGCTGGCCGGTGTTTCCGTGGTGAAAGTGGCCGAAGGCGCCGCACTCGAGCATGGCCTGGCCGAAAATATCGCCCCGCTGGTGGTCAAGCTGGCCGCTGGCTACAGCCACGTGCTGGCCCCGGCCACCACCTACGGCAAGAACCTGCTGCCGCGCGTGGCGGCACTGCTCGACGTGATGCAGATATCCGAGATCAGCGCGGTGGAAGCGGCCGATACCTTCGTGCGCCCGATCTACGCCGGCAACGTGCTGGCCACCGTCAAGTCGAACGATCCGATCAAGGTGATCACCGTGCGGACCACCGCGTTCGACGCCGTGGGTCCGGGGGGGAGCGCCGACATCGAGAAGGTCGACGGTGGTGCCGATGCCGGCCTGTCGCGCTTCGACGGCGCCGAGCTGACCGTGTCCGACCGTCCGGAACTAGCCTCGGCCAGAATCGTGGTGTCCGGCGGCCGTGCGCTCGGTTCGGCCGAACAGTTCCAGGCCGTGATCGAGCCGCTGGCCGACAAGCTGGGTGCCGCTGTGGGTGCCTCTCGTGCGGCGGTGGACGCCGGCTACGCGCCGAACGACTATCAGGTCGGCCAGACCGGCAAGGTGGTGGCGCCGCAGTTGTACGTGGCGGTGGGCATCTCCGGCGCCATCCAGCACCTGGCCGGCATGAAGGACTCCAAGGTGATCGTGGCGATCAACAAGGACGAAGAGGCGCCGATCTTCCAGGTGGCCGACTACGGCCTGGTGGGCGACCTGTTCAGCGTAGTGCCGGAGCTGATCCAGGCGCTGGGCGACTGAGCGGGGCAGAGCATGCAACAACGCGAATTCATGGAGTACGACGTGGTGATCGTCGGTGGCGGCCCGTCCGGGCTCGCCACGGCGATTCGTCTCAAGCAGCTGGCCGAGCAGGCCGGTCGCGAGCTGTCGGTGTGTCTGTTGGAGAAGGGCTCCGAGATCGGCGCGCATATCCTGTCCGGCGCGGTGTTCGAACCGCGCGCGCTGAACGAGCTGATCCCGGACTGGAAAGAGAAGGGGGCTCCGCTAAATACGCCGGCCAGCGCCGACTGCTTCCTGCATCTCACTGAAACCGGGTCGATCCAATTGCCCACACCGCCGCAGATGAAGAATCACGGCAACTACATCATCAGCCTGGGCAACCTGTGTCGCTGGCTCGGTGAGCAGGCCGAGGCGCTCGGTGTGGAGATTTACCCAGGCTTTGCCGCCGCCGAGGTGCTGTATAACGAAGACGGCTCGGTCAAGGGCGTGGCCACCGGCGACATGGGCATCGGCAAGGACGGCAAGAAGACCGATGCCTGGCAGCCCGGCATGGAGCTGTGGGCCAAGCAGACCATCTTCGCCGAAGGCTGCCGCGGCTCGCTGACCAAGGTGCTGTTCGAGCGCTTCGACCTGCGCCAGAATGCCGATCCGCAGACCTACGGCATCGGCATCAAGGAACTGTGGGAGGTGAAGCCGGAAAACCACCAACGGGGCAGCATCACTCACACCGCCGGCTGGCCGTTGGACACCGCCACCTATGGCGGCTCGTTCCTGTATCACCTGGAGAACAACCAGGTGGTGGTCGGCTTCGTGGTTGGCCTCGACTACCAGAACCCGTACCTGAGCCCGTTCGAGGAGTTCCAGCGCTTCAAGACGCACCCGGCCATCCGCCAGGTGTTCGAGGGTGGCCGACGCATCTCCTACGGCGCGCGCGCGATCTCCGAGGGGGGCATCCAGAGCCTGCCCAAGCTGACCTTCCCGGGCGGCGTGCTGGTGGGCGACACCGCCGGCTTTCTCAACGTGCCGAAGATCAAGGGCAGCCACACTGCGATGAAGTCCGGCATGCTGGCGGCCGAGGCGGTGTTCGAGTTGCTGTCGTCCGACAAGGGCAACGAAGCGGTGAGCTACAAGGACAAGTTCGAGAAAAGCTGGCTGCACGACGAACTGCGGTCGGTGCGTAATATCCGCCCGTCGTTCCGCTGGGGTCTGTGGCCGGCGATGATCTACAGCGCGATCGACACCTACCTGTTCCGCGGCCGTGCACCGTGGACGCTGCGCCACAAGCACGCTGACCACGAGTGTCTGCAGGAAGCCAGCCTGAGTTGCAAGATCGACTACCCGAAGCCGGACGGTGTGCTCACCTTCGACCGCCTGTCGTCGGTGTTCATCTCCAACACCAACCACAGCGAAGACCAGCCGGCGCACCTCAGGCTCAAGGACGCGAGCGTGCCGGTCGAGATCAACCTGAAGAAATTCGCCGGCCCGGAAGCGCGCTTCTGCCCGGCCGGGGTGTACGAATTCGTCGGCGAGCCGGACGCGCCGCGCTTGCAGATCAACGCGCAGAACTGCGTGCACTGCAAGACCTGCGACATCAAGGATCCGACCCAGAACATCATCTGGGTGACGCCGGAAGGCGGCGGCGGGCCGAACTATCCCAATATGTAGGACGATTTGTGGATAGCACTTGTTGATCAAATTGCCGTACAGGGTTAATCCATGAAGCTTTCCTCTCGACTCGTCTTGATTGTGTTGACCAGTGTACTTGGTCTGACTGCGATGGCGTCGATTGCTTTGTTTAACCTGCATTCCGCGATGCTGGATGGCCGTCGGGCCGAGATCGGGGCGGTCATCAAGCTCGCAGCGAAGCAGATTGCTTTGTACCAAGAGCAGGAGCGGGGCGGAAAACTGACACGCGATCAGGCTCAGGCTCATGCTATAGAGGCGATTTCTGGGCTGCGAGACGGTGATTTGTACGTCTTCATCAAGAAGGGCAACTTCACCGTCTACTACCCGGATAAACGTCGCATGGGCAAGGTAACCAATGAGCGTTTACCTGATGGCCGTACTTTGGGACAAGCCTATGAAGAGGCGTTGAGTCGGGGCGACTTCGGCTTTGCCGACATTGCGACCAAGCGGATCGGCAGTGATGCCGTTGTGCCCAAAATCAATGGTGTGGTACGCATACCTGACTGGGGTTGGACGATCGGCACCGGCCTTTTCGTCGATGACATAGAAAGCGCCTATTGGCATCTGGCTTGGCAGTTCCTGTTGATCGGCCTGATTGTGCTGGCTGCCATGCTGGCCACCGTGGTGGGGATGTCCCGTGCCATTTACCGACGGCTCGGCGGCGATCCGGAACATGCCACCCGTGTTGCTCTCGCCATTGCCGATGGCGATCTCTCGGTATCGCTCGATCAGCGAGCCGCTGGTGATAGCTTGTTGGGAGCGATGGCGCGCATGCAAAACCGTTTGCGGCAGGTGATCGAGGATATCCAGCGAGGGGCACAAACCCTGACCCAGGCCGCTAACGGCATGAGCAGTCAGATGGGCAGGATCAGCCTGTCTTCGGAACAGTCTTCGCAGGCCACTGGTGCGCTAGCTGCGGCCATCGAGCAAATGGCCGTGAGCATTGACCAGATTGTCGGCCGTGCTCGCGAGACCGAAACCCATTCGTCGCAAGCGAGACTGCTGGCTAGTCTAGGCGAGGAATTGGTGGGGCTGACCTCGCAGGAGATCGCACAGGTGGCAGGGAGGGTTGTGCAGGCCGAGCAGCAAATCGGTGGCTTGGCCGCGCGCTCACAAGAAATCGAAGACATTGCCGCAGTGATCAAGGACATCGCCGATCAGACCAACCTGCTGGCGCTCAATGCGGCCATCGAGGCGGCGCGGGCTGGGGAGCAGGGGCGGGGGTTTGCTGTGGTGGCCGACGAGGTGCGCCAGCTGGCGGAAAGAACCACCGCAGCCACGGCGCAGATCGCGTCCATGGTGCGTGCAATCCAGACCGATACCGATGCCGTAGTCGACAGCATGGGTACGGTGAACCGGCAGATCAGCAGCGGGGTGAAGAAGGCCGCCGAGGCCGCTCATATCCTGCAAGAGATCAGCCAAGGCGTGGTGATTGCGCTGGGAAAAGTCCGTGAAGTGTCGGCCGCAACCGCAGAGCAGAGCCAAGCGAGCAACAACATGGCCAATAACGTGGAACGCATCGCCATGATGGTGGAAGAATCTTCGGCAACGGTCAGCGCTGCCAACGGCAATATCCGTTCACTTGAGCAATTGGCGTCGCAATTGCAGGTGGCAGCGGCTCATTTTCATCTTTAAGAGACTGTGTGGTAAAGCACTCAGCCGGCTAGCGGGAGCCGGCAGAAATCGCAGCATTATTTGAGCGAGCAGAGTGATATCTGGGCTCAGGCATAGCTGCCGATCCTGCATATACCCCATTAACAGCATTTTTGCCTTGAGTTCGCTGTTTTTGCCGTGGTCAGGTGGTTTTTTGCCTGGCCTTTCCTGGAAGATAGCCTCCCTGGACATGCCTTGCCGCAATCTCTGGGATGAGAACGAATAGATTACCAAAGACCATGAAGCCGATACGTACCATCCTGATCGCCAACCGCAGCGAAATCGCCATCCGCGTGATGCGCGCCGCCGCCGAGATGAACATCCGCACCGTCGCCATCTACGCCGAGGAAGACAAGCTCGCCCTGCACCGCTTCAAGGCCGACGAGGCCTACCAGGTCGGCGCCGGCCAGAAGCCCATCGCCGCCTACCTCGACATCGACGACATCATCCGCATCGCCAAGGAGGCCGGCGTCGATGCCATTCACCCCGGCTACGGTTTCCTGTCCGAGAACCCGGAGTTCGCCGAGGCCTGTGCCGCGGCGGGGATTGCCTTCATCGGCCCGCAGCCCGAGGTGATGCGTCAGCTTGGCAACAAGGTCTCCGCGCGCGAACTGGCGGAGAAAGCCGGCGTGCCGGTGGTGCCGGCGACCGGCGCGCTGCCGTACACGTTGGCCGAAGCGCAGCGCATGGCCGCCGCCGTCGGCTACCCGCTGATGCTCAAGGCCAGCTGGGGCGGCGGCGGGCGCGGCATGCGCGTGGTGGAGCACGAGGACGAGCTGGCCGGGGCGATGGAGGTGGCGCGGCGCGAGGCCAAGGCCGCCTTCGGCAACGACGAGGTCTACCTCGAGAAGCTGGTGCGCCGTGCCCACCACGTCGAGGTGCAGATCCTCGGCGACACGCACGGCAACCTGGTGCACCTGTTTGAGCGCGACTGCTCGGTGCAGCGCCGCAACCAGAAGGTGGTCGAGCGCGCGCCGGCGCCGTATTTGAACGAGTCCCAGCGCACCGCGCTGTGCGAAGCGGCGTTGAAACTGGCGCGCGCGGTCGGCTACACCCATGCCGGCACCGTCGAGTTCCTGATGGATGCCGACACCGGCGCGTTCTACTTCATCGAGGTCAACCCGCGCATCCAGGTCGAGCACACCGTCACCGAGGCCATCACCGGCGTCGACATCGTCAAGGCGCAGATCCGCATCACCGAGGGCGCGCAGATCGGCGAGGAGGACAGCTTCGTGCCGGCGCAGCCGGATATCCGCCTGCTCGGCCACGCGCTGCAGTGCCGCGTCACCACGGAAGACCCGGAGAACAATTTCACCCCGGACTACGGCCGTTTGACCGCCTACCGCAGCGCGGCCGGCTTCGGCGTGCGTCTCGATGGCGGCACCGCCTACACCGGGGCGGTAATCACGCCGTATTACGACTCGCTCTTGGTCAAGGTGACCGCCTGGGGCCACACGCCCACCGAGGCCAACGCGCGCATGGACCGCGCGCTGCGCGAGTTCCGCATCCGCGGCGTGTCGAGCAACCTGGCGTTCCTGGAGAACGTCATCGCCCACCCGCTGTTCACTTCGGGGAAGTGCACCACGCGCTTCATCGACAGCACGCCGGAGCTGTTCCAGTTCACCCCGCGCCGCGACCGGGCCACCAAGCTGCTGGAATTCCTCGGCGACGTCACCGTCAACGGCAACGCGGAAATGAAGGGGCGCGCCGCCCCCAGCCCGATGCCGGGGCCGGCACGGCTGCCGGACTGCCCCCTGGGCGAGGCACCGCCGCCGGGTAGCCGTGACAAGTTGCACGAACTGGGGGCGGAACGTTTCGCGCAGTGGATGCGCGAGCAGAAGCAGGTGCTGATCACCGACACCACCCTACGCGACGCGCACCAGTCGCTGTTCGCCACGCGCATGCGGACCGCCGACATGCTGGCGGTGGC
This sequence comes from Pseudogulbenkiania subflava DSM 22618, assembly GCF_900177275.1. Taxonomy (GTDB): domain Bacteria; phylum Pseudomonadota; class Gammaproteobacteria; order Burkholderiales; family Chromobacteriaceae; genus Pseudogulbenkiania; species Pseudogulbenkiania subflava. The sequence continues at coordinate 1,216 of NZ_FXAG01000011.1, read as the reverse complement.
GCCGCACTACGCGCGCCTCGCCTCCGGGCTGTTCTCGCTGGAATGCTGGGGCGGCGCCACCTTCGACGTTTCCATGCGCTTCCTCAAGGAAGACCCGTGGCAGCGCCTGGCCGAGCTGCGGGCTGCCATCCCGAACGTGCTGTTCCAGATGCTGCTCAGGGCCTCCAACGCGGTCGGCTACACCAACTACCCCGACAACGTGGTGCGCCACTTCATCGCCCAGGCGGCCGAGGGCGGCATCGACCTGTTCCGCGTGTTCGACTCCCTGAATGCGGTCGACAACATGCGCGTGGCCATCGACGCGGTGCGCGACACCGGGAGGCTGTGCGAGGCGGCAATCTGTTACACCGGGGATATTTACGACGCCAGCCGGCGCTACGACCTGAAGTACTACGTCGACATGGCCAAACAGCTGGAGCAGGCCGGCGCCCACATCCTGGCGATCAAGGACATGGCCGGCATCTGCACACCGCGTGCCGTCACCGCGCTGGTGAAGGCCTTGAAGGAAGGAACCGGCCTGCCGATCCACTTCCACACCCACGACACCTCGGGCATCGCCGCCGCCAGCGTGCTGGCCGCGGTGGAGGCCGGCGTCGACGCGGTGGATGCGGCGATGGACGCCATGAGCGGGCTCACCTCGCAGCCCAACCTGGGCTCCATCGTGGCGGCGCTGGCCGGCAGCGAACGCGACCCGGAGCTGGACCGGAGCCACCTGCAGCAGCTCTCCACCTACTGGGAAGGCGTGCGCCAGGTCTACGCCCCGTTCGAGGCCGACCTGCGCGCCGGCACCTCGGCGGTCTACCGTCACGAAATGCCCGGCGGCCAGGTCACCAACCTGCGCGAGCAGGCGCGTTCGCTCGGCATCGAGGCGCGCTGGCCGGAGGTGGCGGAAGCCTACGCCCAGGTCAACTTGCTGTTCGGCGACATCGTCAAGGTGACGCCGACCTCCAAGGTGGTCGGCGACATGGCGCTGTTCATGGTGTCGAACGGCCTCACCCCGGCCGACGTGCTCGATCCGGCGCGCGAGATCGACTTCCCCGAGTCGGTGGTGTCCCTGTTCAAGGGCGAACTGGGCACCCCGGCGCACGGCTTCCCGGCCGAGTTGCAGCGCAAGGTGCTGAAGGGCCAGGCACCGCTGGCCGGCCGCCCCGGCGAAACGATGGCGCCGGTCGACCTCGCCGCCGAGCAGGCCAAGGTCGAGCAGCAGACTGGCCGC
>NZ_FXAG01000044.1 GCF_900177275.1 Pseudogulbenkiania subflava DSM 22618 | reverse complement strand
AGACATGGGGTGCCACCGAATTGAAAAGCAAGGTGACCGACTTGCTGGATAGGGTTGGCACAGAACTCAAATTTAGTTATGCGTGATTACTTAGTCAATATTCGCATCAATGGCCATTTTTATATCTTTGGCTTTACTATCACCAACGTACAAAGCACTTTCCAGAGCTATATTTTGGCTCTCTAATATTTTAAGAAGAATTTCTTTATTCGGCTTTTTAAATTCACCAGGCAAAAGGTTGCATTTTGTCTGAACAAGTAAATTTGTTTTTAATTTCCCTGCTGGAATTTCATGATCCTCAGGACAGTAAAGGGCATCCAAAACCCCATCCAATCCAAGATGTGAAATGCGATAGGATGAATAATACTCTTTGGATTCTGAAAATGCGTAAATTTTAACACCACGATTTTTCAATTCACACAAGACACCCATCACCCCATCATAAAGCACTAATTTCTCATCTCTTACCTTTCTATAGATAGAAATAGCACCTGCCAACTCTCTCAAAATATTTTCTTTAGTCCCATATAAATCTTTCAGGCAAGGCAATTCCTCCAAAAGAAATGCATATTCAGAAGTACCATGCTTTTGATGCACTAGCTTAGCATCATGGAGAAGAATATCTTGACTTACACCAGAAATATTAGCAACGGCCTCCATCATGGCAGAAAATGAGTCATGCCACATAGAAAACCAATCGAAAAGAGTGTTATCGATATCAGTTATCAATACCTTTTTGGGCAAATTTCTCATGGTAAAAAATAATTATCCCAATCAGTCCCAGTCAACTATAAGTTTGGGCGTTATGCCAAACACAAGCACTGGGCATCCGCCATGGCGACCCGCATTTAATCGATAAAGGAGCTTCCCCATCCAGGTTGTACTTGCCCCATATTTTGCTTTTACCGGTTTCGGCTCCCCAGCAAATTTACCTTTTTTATAAAGCTCAACCTCTCCTGTCTTTGTCAATTGAGGTACCACGTCAAATACAGGATTGAGGCTCTCGCTTCGTGTGACTAAGACGCCTGTACTGATGAGACCACACTCATGAAAAGCACGAAGAGCATAAAGGTCTCGATCAAAAGTTTGGTCCTTAGAGTTCCACTCCAAATCAAAGGCAACACGGCCTTTAACATAATCAATCTTATGGCCATCAATAAAATTTCTAATTATACGCGGCTCACTTTCATCACGCTTAATCTTTTTTATTTTACCATTTTCCAGAAATTGCTCATCGTACTCTTGCATTCGGACTAGCAGGTCGCCTTGTATGCGGGCCTCCACCCAGCCTTCAGGTCTCAAAGAACGAGAAAATTTTTTGGGCATGTCTGACTCGTTCCCACCAGGAATGCCAATTTCTCGCTGAGTAATGCGAAAGGAAAGCAATGCTTGCTCTATTTCACGTAACTCTTCTGGAAATGAATTAGCTAAAATTGCTGCGGCATGCCGATAGCTATAAACGTCATAAAGCTTTCGCACTTCGGCACTAATATAACGTTCGATATCAGCAGGATCATCCGCATTCGGGCCTGGCCGTAAGGCAATATCAGAATCATCCTCGTGAAGGTCTACCTCAAGATCTTCATTATCTTGGTCTTGCTCTATATTTTCTTGCTGTGCCATATTTTTCTTTATTTAAGTAGTGCCGCACAACTAAGTTGGAATGATTTTTGCTTCTGTTTGCGTATCTCCCTGATGCCGGTTCGACGATGCGTAAACTCACATTGACC
>NZ_FXAG01000007.1 GCF_900177275.1 Pseudogulbenkiania subflava DSM 22618 | reverse complement strand
TCCCCCATTACTCGGTGCGTTCCGACGCATTACTCACCCGTTCGCCACTCGTCAGCAGGCCGAAGCCCCTGTTACCGTTCGACTTGCATGTGTAAAGCATGCCGCCAGCGTTCAATCTGAGCCAGGATCAAACTCTTCAGTTCAATCTCATAGCAATTTTTGGCACGCAAGATCAAAGAAATATCGAGATACTTCCTGTCTTGCAGTGCAAGTGTCGGCTTTGCCGAGCACTCACACCTATCGGTTATTCTGTCTGTTAAAGAGCGGTGCTGACTGCGTTGTTTCCGTCGCTGCGTCAGCTGAGGAGGCGAACTATACCCACCCCAGAAACGGCCGTCAACACTTTTTGAGAGGAAATGTTCTCTTTCCTACTATGATTATAGATAAGCCACTGACGAGCAATGACAAAATTGAAAAACGCCGCCCACGCAATCAGTGGGCGGCGTCGTTTGGCGGCACCAGACAGGCCGAAACGACCTAGCGCTGGCGCAGTTTGGCGAAGGCGGCCGCCATGGCGGTATCGCCCGCCGGCTGCGCCGCAGGCTTGCGGCTGTCACGTCCACGCGGGGCATCGGAACGGGATGACGATGCGCGCGAGCTTGCGCCGACTTCGTCGTCGAGCCGCATGGTCAGTGCGATGCGGCGGCGTTTGACATCGACTTCCTGCACCTTGACCTTGACCACGTCGCCGGCCTTGACCACCTTGCGCGGGTCGTCGATGAACTTGTTGGACAGCGCCGAGATATGCACCAGCCCGTCCTGGTGCACGCCGATGTCGACGAAGGCGCCGAAATTGGTGACGTTGGTGACCACGCCTTCCAGCACCATGCCGGGCACCAGGTCTTTCAGGTCTTCCACGCCCTCCTGGAAGGTAGCGGTCTTGAACTCGGGACGCGGGTCGCGACCCGGCTTGTCCAGTTCCTTCAGGATGTCCATGACGGTGGGCACGCCGAAACGCTCGTCGGTGTAGTCGTGCGGCTTGAGCGTCTTGAGAAAAGCGCCATCGCCGAGCAGCGATTTCACCTCACGCCCACAGCGGGCGACGATCTTTTCCACCACCGGGTAGGCTTCGGGGTGCACCGAGGAGGCATCGAGCGGGTTGTCGCCGTTGCTGATGCGCAGGAAGCCGGCGGCCTGCTCGAAGGTCTTCTCGCCCAGGCGCAGTACCTTGAGCAGTTGGCTGCGGGTGCGGAAGGCGCCGTTCTGGTCGCGGTAGCTGACGATATTGGCGGCCAGCGTGGAATTGAGGCCGGACACCCGGGCCAGCAGCGGCACGGAGGCAGTGTTGACGTCGACGCCGACGGCGTTCACGCCGTCTTCGACCACGCCGTCCAACGCGCGGGCCAACTGACTCTGGTTGACGTCGTGCTGGTACTGGCCAACGCCGATCGACTTGGGATCGATCTTGACCAATTCGGCCAGCGGATCCTGCAGACGACGAGCAATGGAAACGGCACCGCGCAGGCTGACGTCGAGGTCGGGGAATTCCTTGGCGGCCAGCTCAGAGGCCGAGTACACCGAGGCGCCGGCTTCGGACACCACGATCTTGGTCAGACCGAGTTCGGGGTGGAGCTTGATCAGATCTTGCGCCAGCTTGTCGGTTTCGCGGCTGGCGGTGCCGTTGCCGATGGCAATCAGCTCGACCTTGTGGCGTGCCGCCAGCACGGCCAGTTCGGCGATGGAACGATCCCAGTCGTTACGCGGGGCGTGCGGGTAGATGGTAGTGGTGGCGACCAGCTTGCCGGTATTGTCGACCACCGCGACCTTGGTGCCGGTGCGCAAGCCCGGGTCGAGGCCCAATGTCGGGCGCTGGCCAGCCGGCGCGGCCAGCAGCAGGTCGTGCAGGTTGGCCGAAAACACCTTGATGGCTTCGGCGTCGGCGGCTTCCTTGACGCGCGCGACCAGTTCCAGCTCGAGCGACAGGAAGATCTTGGCGCGCCAGGTCAGACGCACGGTGTCGAGCAGCCACTTGTCGGCCGGGCGGCCGGCGTCGTGCACGCCGACATGGGCGGCGATGAGCTGCTCGTAGGCGGAACGCTCGGTGATCGGCGTCTCATCCGGCTGATATTTGACCGAGACACTGAGCACGCCCTCGTTACGGCCGCGCAGCAGCGCCAACGCGCGGTGCGAGGGGGTGGAGCGGATCGGTTCGCGGTGCGCGAAGTAGTCGGAGAACTTGGCGCCCTCTTCCTCCTTGCCGGCCACCACGCTGGCGGCGAGCTCGCCCTCGCTCCACAGCTTGTCGCGCAGACGGCCGAGCAGTTCGGCGTCTTCGGCGAAGCGTTCGATCAGGATGGCACGGGCGCCGTCGAGCGCGGCCTTGGCATCGGCAACGCCCTTGCCGGCGTCGACGTAAGCCTCGGCCGCGGCCGACGGGTCTTGCGACGGATCGGCCAGCAGGCTTTCGGCCAACGGTTCGAGCCCGGCCTCGCGGGCGATCTGGGCCTTGGTGCGACGCTTGGGCTTGTAGGGAAGGTAGAGGTCTTCCAGCGTGGTTTTGTTGTCGGCACCGTACAGCGCGGCCTGCAGCTCGGGGGTGAGCTTGCCCTGCTCGGCGATGCTGTTGAGGATGGCGTCGCGACGCTCATCGAGTTCGCGCAAATAGCGCAGGCGCTCGTCCAGCGTGCGCAGCTGGGTGTCGTCGAGCCCGCCGGTGACTTCCTTGCGGTAGCGGGCGATGAAGGGAACGGTGGCGCCACCGTCGATCAGTTCGACCGTGGCAGCCACCTGGGCTTCGCGGACGTTGAGTTCTGCCGCGAGGCGGCGGGCAATGCTAGGCAACATCGGCTTTGTTCTTGTCGTCTGAAAAAAGCCGATACTGTAGCCCGTCTGCCCGCAAAATCAAGCGGCGACAGGCCCCGCCAGCCAGGCCTGGGCAGCTTCGGCCGTGTCGAAGTACTGCACCTTGGTGTGCGACATCAGGCCGGCGATGTGCGCGGCGAGCTTGATCCAGACGTCTTCGACCACGATGGCGACGCGCCCGAGCTCCTTGTCGTGGGCGCGGACGAAGCGCAATTCCTCGATCGCCATGTCGATGGTGAAATCCTTCAGCTCCGAGAGATCGAGGAAGATGTCGGGCTTGCCATGTTCGGCAATGCGCTTCATCAGGGCCACCTCGAGCTCCTTGAAGTCTTCCAGAGTGAATTCGTTGAACAAGGCCACATCGAGGCCGTAATCCTGCTCGCGAATGGAGATCATGCCTTTGCTCCTGAGGTGAGGGGACTCATTGTTATTCTAGCGCCGGCTGGCGAGGATGCCGCTGATCACGATCAACGTCATCGCAACGAAACTGGCCAGCGTCAGGTTATCTTGCCACACCAGCACGCCCAGTAGGGTGGAAAACACCACGGTCAGATAGGACAGGTTGGCCGCCACCAGCTTGCGACCGACCTTGTACGCCCGCGTCATCGCCAGTTGCGCCACGGTGGCGGTGAGGCCCAACCCCAGCAGCAGCCAGACGTTGGTGGCGGTGACGGCATGCCAGCGGTCGAACTGCATCAGGACGGCGCCGCCGGCAGTGGAAATCAGCGCGAAATAGAACACCACGCGCCATTCCGGTTCGCCCAGCCGGCCCAGTTCGCGCACGTGCAGGTAGGACCAGCCCGCCAGCAGCCCCGAACCCAGACCGAGCAAGCCCGCCTCCCAACGCTCGCCGGCCAGCGTGGGCCGCAGCAGCAGCACGACGCCAACGAAGCCCAGTGCCAGTGCGGCCACAGCCCTGGCGGAGAGGCGTTCGCGCAGGACGATCACCGACAACAGGGCGAGGAACAACGGCGAGGTGTAGTTGAGCGTGACCGCCGTGGACAGCGGCAGGTGGGCGATGGCGTAGAAGTACAGCAGCAGCGAGGCATAGCCGATCAGCCCACGCTGCACGTGGTAGCGCAGGTGCGGCGTGACGAAGCGCTCGCGGCGCCAGCACGCCGCCACACCCAGCGTCAGGGTGCCGAAGGCGGTGCGCCAGAACACCAGTTCCGTCGAGGAGAAATGCTGCGCGCCCAGCTTGACGAACAGCCCCATCAGGCCAAAGAACAGCGCGGCCACCACCATCCACGCCGACCCGAGGCGCCAGCGGGAAATGGGACCATCGGGAGCGGCCAACGCCGGCTCGGTAGGTTTCATCATGTTGCGATAGAAATGATTGGACGAAGCGGGTTCAGCGGCGCGCCGCCAGCACGCCGGAAAAAACGATCAGCAGGATGCCGGCCAGCGCCTCGGCCGGCAGTACGTCGCCCCACAGCAGCACCCCCAGCAACGCGGAGAACGCCACCGTGAGGTAGGCGAAGCTCGCCACCAGGAACTTGCTGCCGTCCTTGTAGGCACGCGTCATGGCGAGCTGGCCGCACATGCCGGTAAGACCGACACCGAGCAGGGGCCAGACGGTCTCCGCGCTCAACGGGGTGAAGCCGGGGCCGAGCAGCAACAGCACCGCGCCGAACACCGAGGAGATGGCGAAAAACCAGAACACGACACGCCACGGCGCCTCACCCATGCGCCCCAGTTCGCGCACCTGGAATACGGCGAATCCGGCACTGGCGCCGGAGGCCAGCCCCATGGCGGCGGCAAACCACATGTCGCTGGCAAAGGTTGGCCGAAGCAGCAGCAGGATGCCGCCAAACCCCACCGTCAGGGCCAGCGCCGCGGTACGCGTCAGCGGCTCTTTCAGCCGCACCAGGCAGATCAGGGTGAAGAACAGCGACGAGGTGTAGTTGAGCGTGATGGCGGTGGCAAGCGGCAGGTGCGTCAGCGCGTAGAACAGCAAGCCCATCGATACGTAGCCGATCAGGCTGCGCTGCAGGTGGCCGCGCCAGTTGGGCGTCATCGGATTGCGCCTGCGCGCCACCATCACCCCGCCCAGCATCAGCGCGCCGAACAGGGTGCGGTAGAACAGCAGTTCGAGCGCGCCGAAGGAACGTCCGCCAACCTTGACGAAGACGCCCATGAGCGCGAAGAACAGCGCCGCCACCACCATCCAGCCGGCCCCCAGGCGGCCGCTGCGCAGGCGCTGCCAACCCGGGGTCCAGTACGCGACCCGGCTCATGAGCGGCCCTTCTGCACCACCAGCGACAAACAGACCGACTCCAGCGAGCGGCGGTAGGTGTGGTACTCGGAGGCATTGGCGGCGCAGCGCGCTTCGATCACGTCGTGCTGGCCGGTCAGCAGGAACACCTGCAGATTGCGGCGGATGATCCACAGGCTGTCGGAAACGAACTGCCCTTCGCGGTAGCTCACGGTGAGGCGCCCGGCGGTCGGCACCAGGCGCACCATACTGGCGGCCTCGCGATCGCCGTCGGCGCGGCGGTAGCGTTCGGCCAGCGTTTCCAGCGTTTCGCCACGCGCCAGGTGTCGCCGGTGGATTTCCACGCTGATCGCCGCGCGTTCGCGCTCGTCGGCCTTGGGCGGCACCACGCGCAGCGTGCGTACACCATCGACGCGGGTGGTGCGCACCTTCCAGCCAGTTGGCACGGTGAAACTCAAGCGGTCGAGCGGATCGAGATAGGCCGCCTGCGCCGCGACGGCAAACAGCAGCAGGAACAGTGCGAGAAGGCGGGTGGTAGCAGGCATTACCGGATCGGATAAACAAAAAGGCGCGGAAATCCGCGCCTCGCCATTGTGCACCGAATCACCGGGCTTAGCCAGCCAGGTGCTCGCCCATCAGGCGCCGGTAGAACTCGTGGAAGTGCTGCATGCCGTCTTCGGTCGGCGACTGGTAGGGACCGACCTCGTTCTCGCCGCGCAGCCACAGCGCCTTGCGCCCCTGGTGCATGCGATAGCAGATCTCGTCGTCTTCCTTGGCGGTTTCGAAGTACGCCGCCTGCTCCGCCTCGATGAACTCCGGCTCGAACCACACCACTTCTTCCGGATAGTAGAACTCGGTGATCACCGTGCACTTCTCCGGGCCGCGCGGGATCGCCACGCTGGCCACCAGCACGTGCGGATACCACTCGATCATGATGTTCGGGTAGTAGGTGAGCCAGATCGCGCCGAATTCCGGCTGGCGCTCGGCGAAGCGGCGCAGCACTTCGTCGTGCCAGGCGCCGTAGACCTTGGAGCCGGGACGGGCCAGCTTGTTCTTCACCCCGACCGTCTGTACGTGGTACTGGTCGCCCCATTCCCATTTCAGGTCGCCGCAGTCGACGAAGTGGCCAAGGCCGGGGTGGAACGGATCGACGTGGTAGTCCTCGGAATAGACCTCGATGAAGGTCTTCCAGTTGAAGTCGTACTCGGTAACGTGAGCGCTATGGAAGGCGTAGCCGTCGAAGCTCAGGAGCTTGGCCACGGCGAGCTTGGCGAGGTCGGCGGCGATGTCGCGGCGGGCGTCGAACAGCAGGCCGTTCCAGCTGGTGAGTGCGGTCTGGCCCAGGTTGAGGCACGGCGTCTGCGGGAAGTGCGGCGCCCCGACCAGGCTGCCGCCCTTGTCGTAGGTCCAGCCGTGCAGATTGCACACGATGTGGTTGCCGTTGCCGCGGCCCTGGTAGATGGTGGCCTGGCGATGGCGACAGACGTTGGAGATCAGCTTGACCTCGCCATCGACGCGCTTGAGCATCTTGCCGTGGTCCATCCAGGCCAGCGTCTGGTAGTCCCCTTCGTTGGGCACCATCAGTTCGTGGCCGTAGTATTGCGGCGCATCGGCAAACAGCAGCTTTTGCTCCAGTTCGTAGAACGCCGGATCGAAATAGGTATAAACGGGAAGCTGGGCGGCAGACGCTTGAAGCAACTGCGGTGAAGCCAGATCAGACATTATTCCCACACCTCCGTGGAAGAAGATATAAGACCAGCCGAATCTCGCTGTTAAGAAGACGAGTTTACGGAACAGATTCAAAAAAATTAAAGGACCCCCACGGGTCCGGCCGGGATTGTGCCTCCATTCCCCAGCCCCGGCAAGCTTTTTTTACCGCGCAGAAGACGCGGACAGGGGGCCTTGCCGCCCAATTCCGGCATCGTGGCGCCGCAAATACAATTTGCACTTTTTTCCCGCAACAAATCAGCGTCTTGCAAATTTGATGCAACGCAACATCAGTATCCGGTAATGTGCTATAGTCTGCGCCGCACACAGTTCGACACAGCCATGCCAGGCGCCGCAACACAACGGCCGTCCGGCTACCCCCTGCTGCCGCTCCCCGTCAACACACACCGGCGCGCGGCCACACCTCGGGGACGGCATGCCGGTTCGCCGTGGGCGTCGCCTCGGGCCGCCCGCCCGGGCCGCAGCCCGCCGGTCCGGCTGTTTGTCGAAACGACACGGGAGACGCGTTTTTTATCTTTCACCCGTTATTTGCAAGACTAAGCCTATGAGTTCGAGCATTCTCGTCATCAACTGCGGCAGCTCCTCGCTGAAATTCGCCCTCCTCGACACCACCACGCAGCACGCCAGCTTGACCGGCCTCGCCGAAAAGCTGGGACTCGACGACGCCCAGATCACCTTCAAGTATCACGGCGAGAAAACGGTGCAGACGTTGGCCGAAGGCAACCATGCCGCGGCGATGCGCGCCATCCTCGCCCAGTTGCAGGAGCGCGGACTGTTCGACAGCGTGCAGGCCATCGGCCACCGCGTGGTGCACGGCGGCGAACGCTTCAAGGCCTCCACCCTCATCGATGACGAGGTGATCGCCGCCATCGAAGACTGCGCCCGCCTGGCGCCGCTGCACAACCCGGCCCACGTGCTGGGCATCCGCACCGCCATCGCCTGCTTCCCCGGCCTGCCGCAGGTGGCGGTGTTCGATACCGCCTTCCACCAGAGCATGCCGCAGCGCGCCTATCTCTACCCGGTGCCGATGGCGCTGTACCGCGAGCACGGCGTGCGCCGCTACGGCTTTCACGGCACCAGCTACCGTTTCGTCAGCGCCGAAGCGGCGCGCATGCTGGGCAAGCCGCTCGAGGACATCGCCGTGGTCTGCGCCCACCTCGGCAACGGCGCCTCGGCCGCGGCCATCCTCGGCGGCAAGAGTGTCGACACCACAATGGGGCTGACTCCGCTGGAAGGACTGGTGATGGGCACCCGCTCCGGCGACGTCGACCCGGGGCTGTTCGGCTACCTCGCCAGCGAGCTGAAGCTCGACGTCAACGGCATCACCGAACTCCTGAACAAGCAGAGCGGGCTGCTGGGCCTGTCGGAGCTGTCGAACGACTGCCGTGAACTGGAAGACGCCGCCATGGCCGGCGACGGCGCCGCGCAGCTGGCGCTGGAGGTGTTCAGCTACCGTCTGGCCAAGCAGATCGCCGCGCTGACGGTGGCGCTGGGCCGGCTCGACGCGGTGCTGTTCACCGGCGGCATCGGCGAGAATTCGTCCTACCTGCGCGAGCGTGTGGTCAAGCTGCTGGGCTTCCTCGGCCTGCAACTGGACGCCGACGCCAACCAGCGCTGCGTGCGCGGCCAGGCGGGCTGCATCACCGTGCCGGGTTCGGTGCCGGCGCTGGTGATCAACACCAACGAAGAACTGATGATCGCGCTGGATACCGCCGCCCTGGCCACTCCGGCCACCCTCACCCGCTAAGACAGGAAAGACTTCATGCAGACCTTCTTTCTGGCCCCGCTGGGCTTTGACGCCGGGCTGACCTCGGTGGCGCTGGGCATGATCCGCGCGCTGGAGCAGGCCGGACTGCGCGTCGGCTTCGTCAAGCCGATCGCCCAGGGTGCCGGCCATCACGAGCCCGAGCGCTCCACCCACTTCGCCCGCGCCATCTGCCACCTGACTTCGCCGGAGCCGCTCACGATGGAACGGGTGGAACATTTCCTGAGCCAGGGTCAGGTCGACCAGCTGATGGAAGAGGTGGTCAGCCTGTACCAGCAGGCGGCACGCAACGTCGACGTGGTAATCGTGGAGGGGCTGGTGCCGGACCAGAAGCACCCCTACTCCACCTTCCTCAACACCCGGATCGCGCGCAACCTGCAGGCGCAAACCATCCTGGTCGGCGCCGCCGACAAGCTGGCCAGCCACGAGATCGCCGAACAGCTGGAAATCAGCATCCAGGCCTTCGGCGGCGACCACGGCAGCATCGCCGGCTACATCCTCAACCGGGTATCGAAGCAGCACGACACGGCGCAGATGGCGCTGGAGATCCTGGAGTCGAGCCAGACGCTGCAGCACAACCGCCTGCCGCTCTTGGGCGCGATTCCGTTTGAGCCCGAACTGTTGGCGCCGCGCACGCTGGACGTGGCCAACTACCTCAAGGCGCGCCTGGTGCACGCCGGACAGATGACGCGCCGCCGCGTGCGCAGCACCGTGATCACCGCACGCACCGTGCCCAACATCGTGCACCTGCTGAAACCGGGCGCGCTGATCGTGACGCCGGGCGACCGCGAGGACATCGTGCTCGCTACCGCCATGGCCAGCATGAACGGCGTGCCGCTGGCCGGCTTGCTGCTGACCTGCGACGCAATGCCCGATCCACGCATCCAGCAGCTGTGCCACCAGGCCTTCACCAGCGGCCTGCCGGTGCTGGCTTCGGAGTCGAACACGCTGGAGACCACCAGCCTGCTGACCAATATGAGCTTGCAGGTGCCGGCCGACGATTTGGAGCGCATGGAGCAGGTGATCGGCTTCGTCGCCGAGCACCTCGACGGCAAGGCGCTGCGCGGCCGTGTCGGCGCACCGCGCGAGCACCGCCTGCCGCCGCCGGCATTCCGCTTCCAGCTGATGGAGAAGGCGCGCCAGGCCAACAAGCGCATCGTGCTGCCGGAAGGCAACGAGCCGCGCACCATCAAGGCCGCGGCGATCTGCCACGAGAAGCGCATCGCGCACTGCGTGCTGATCGGCAGCCGCGCCGAGATCGAACAGGTAGCCGAGGCGCAAGGCGTGGTCTTGCCGGCCGATGTCGAGATCATGGACCCGAACGAGGTGCGCGGCCGCTACGTGGCGCCGATGGTCGAACGGCGCAAGAACAAGGGCCTCAACGCGCCGATGGCCGAGCAGCAACTGGAGGATAACGTGGTGCTGGGCACCATGATGCTGGCGCTGAACGAGGTGGACGGCCTGGTGTCGGGTGCGGTGCACACCACCGCCAACACCATCCGCCCGGCGCTGCAGTTGATCAAGACCTCGCCCGAGGCGAAACTGGTGTCGTCGGTGTTCTTCATGCTGATGCCGGAGCAGGTGCTGGTCTACGGCGACTGCGCGGTCAACCCGGACCCCAGCGCCGACGAGCTGGCCGACATCGCCATCCAGTCGGCCGATTCCGCCGCCGCCTTCGGCATCCCGCCGCGCGTGGCGATGATCTCCTACTCCACCGGTTCGTCCGGCAGCGGCAGCGACGTGGAGAAGGTGCGTGAGGCAACTCGCATTGCGCGCACGAAGCGCCCCGACCTGATCATCGACGGCCCGATGCAGTACGACGCCGCCAGCGTGGAGAGCGTCGGCCGCCAGAAGGCCCCGGACAGCCCGGTGGCCGGCCGCGCCACGGTGTTCGTGTTCCCCGAACTCAACACCGGCAACACCACCTACAAGGCGGTGCAGCGTTCGGCCAACGTGGTCAGCGTCGGCCCGATGCTGCAGGGCTTGCGCAAGCCGGTGAACGACCTGTCGCGCGGAGCGCTGGTCGACGACATCGTCTACACCATCGCGCTGACCGCCATCCAGGCCGACCAGAAGGCGCACTAAGCCCGGCCTGCCCCCATCCCGGCGTGGTGAAAACGCACCACGCCGGGGCACAACCCGTTGCATCAATCAAACACTTGTTTTAGATTGATGCAGCGGGTTTTTTGCGTTTAAAGCCCGGAAAAAAACACAACAAACAACAACATAACAATCGAGGAACGGGAGGGTTCATCATGGCTATCCGCCGCATTGCCGAGTGGTTCATTCCGGACAGGGTGCGCGAGTCGCACGAGCTGGTCATCCGCGCGCGCACGGTGATCAGCGTCGGCCTGCTGGCCGGCTTGATCGTGCCGGTGTTCGCGCTGTCCTATTTCAAGCTGCACCACCCGGCCATGGCCTGGGGCATTCTGGCAGGCGGTGCCGGCCTGCTTCTGGGGCCGGTGCTGCTGAGGCTCACCGGCGCCATCGGCTTTACCGCCGAATTCATCGTCGGCTGCATGTTCGCCATGGTGTGCTGGATGTGTTACGTCAACGGCGGCATCCAGTCGTCCAGCGTGGTGTGGTACGCCTCGATCCCGTTCACCGCGATCTTCGTCGGCGGGCGGCGCTCCGGCGTGGTGTGGACGGTGTTGACCTTACTCGCCATCGTCCTGTTGCTGCTGCTCGACGGCGACCCGGGCTCCCTGCCTGAGGTGCCGATCCCCGCCGACGAACATCCCAGACTACTTGCCAAATCGCTGGCCGGCCTGTCGCTGGTGGTGCTGAGCCTGGCCATGGCCTTCGATAAGGCCAAGGCGCAGGGCTTTCAGAAGCTGGAGGCGGCACGGGCCGAGGCCGAACGCGCCAGCCAGGCCATGCAGCAGATGATGGAACAGGTGACACGCTCGATCCACGCCGCTTCCTCGGCCAGCCGCGAGATCGCCACCAGCACCACGCTGATGGCACGCACCATGGCCGAGCAGCGCCAGCGCACCGAAGGCATGGTGGTGTCGGCACAGCAGATGGCGGTGGTCACCAGTGAAAATGCCGAGCAGTCGGTCAGCGCCACGCGCATGGCGGAGGACACCGGCCAGGCCGCCAGCGACGGCGGACAGGCAATGGACCAAGCGGTGGGCCAGCTCAACCAGGCCGGCCAGGTCATCTCTCACGCCGCCAGCCGGCTCGAGGCGCTGGAAAAATGCAGTGCCGAGGTCAGCGGCATCGTGCAGCTGATCCGCGACATCGCCGAGCAGACCAACCTACTGGCGCTCAACGCCGCGATCGAGGCGGCGCGCGCTGGCGAGTCAGGTCGCGGCTTCGCCGTGGTAGCCGACGAGGTGCGCAAGTTGGCCGAAAGAACGCAGGGTGCCACGCTCGATATCGAGCTGAAGATCCAGCTGATCGTCGACGGCACCAACCAGTCGGTCGACGCCATGCGCAACGGCAACACCCAGATGCAGGCCGGGCGCAGCCACGCCATCGCAGCACAGGACAAGCTCGAGGGCATCATCCGCGACACTCTCCGGCTGGGCGGGCTGCTGCAGCAGGTGTCGAGCGCCGAGGCCAGCCAGAACCAGGGTTTTGCCCACTTCGCAGGCACCATCACCGCAATGGGCGAGGCCACGCGCACGCTGACGGCGGAAACCGAGACCATCGCCGACGCCACCCACCGCCTCGACAGCCTGATCGAAGAGCTGGGCGCCAGCGTTGCCCAGTTCCAGCGCCAGGCCGCCTGACAAGCGGCACCGAGGCTGGTGGCGGCCCAGGCTGCCGGCCTCGACCACCGTGGGCACATGCGGTGATGCCCTTCCCACCAGGCGAGCTCTTCCCTCCCCTTCATACCTGCGTCGTTTAAATCAGCAAAACGTATTTGCTTTCCAGTTTTTATTCGTTCGGGAAATAAAGCACCGCCGTTACAGTGATCGCCATACCCGAACAGACATAGGAACTGCACCATGGCTTTGCACAAACTGACCGTCCTGGCAACCACTCTCGCCTTGCTCGCCGGCGCCGCCGCCCCGGCTTTTGCCGACGTCTCCCTGCTCAACGTGTCGTACGACCCAACACGCGAGCTCTACCAGGACTTCAACACGGCCTTCGCCAAGTACTGGAAGACCAAGACCGGCGAGACTGTCACCGTCAAACAGTCACACGGCGGTTCTGGCAAGCAGGCACGTGCGGTGATCGACGGGCTGGAGGCCGACGTGGTAACGCTGGCGCTGGGCTACGACGTGGATGCATTGAACACCGAGGCCAAGCTGATTCCTCCGACCTGGCAGAAGCGCCTGCCCAATAACGCCTCGCCGTACACCTCGACCATCGTGTTCCTGGTGCGCAAGGGCAACCCCAAGGGGATCAAGGACTGGAACGACCTGATCAAGCCAGGTGTGGAAGTGGTGACGCCGAACCCGAAAACCTCCGGCGGCGCACGCTGGAACTACCTGGCGGCATGGGGCTACGCGCTGAAGCAGCCGGGCGGCAGCGAGGCCAAGGCCAAGGACTTCGTGAAGCAGTTGTTCCAGCACGTCAAGGTGCTCGATTCCGGCGCACGCGGCGCCACCGTCACCTTCACCCAGCGCAATATCGGCGACGTGCTGCTGGCCTGGGAAAACGAGGCTTATCTGTCCACCAAGGAACTGGGCCCGGACAAGTTCGACATTGTCACGCCTTCCGTCTCCATTCTGGCCGAGCCGCCGGTCAGCGTGGTAGACAAGGTGGTCGACAAACATGGCACGCGCAAGGTGGCCGAGGCCTACCTGCAGTACCTGTACAGTCCGGCTGGCCAGGAACTGGCAGCTCAGAATTACTACCGTCCGCGTGACCCGAAGGTGGCCGCCAAGTATGCCGACAAGTTCAGCAAGGTGAAGCTGTTCACCATCGACCAGGTGTTCGGCGGCTGGACCAAGGCGCAGAAGGTCCACTTCGCCGACGGCGGCGTGTTCGATCAGATCCAGGCCAAGTAAGACGGCAGCGCCGCCAGGCCGAACCGGTACCCGTTGCTCTCCACTCCCATCACGCCGTGTCGTCAGACCGGCGTGTTTTTGCGTCCGCCATAGGCATTCCAGTTATATAAAAAGGCCCGATTTCCTTTTCTGGAAATCGAATAAGCAACGAAGAATTCCTTATTTTTAGAATAAGGAAACTACACATATGCTGGTTCCGGTTATTAAGGGGAATCGCCATATGTCCAATCGTTCATCACAGACCGGGGGTAGACCATGAAGTCCGCCTCCCTCCCACGCGTCTTGCCGGGGTTCACGCTGTCGCTGGGATACACCATCAGCTATCTGTCGCTGATCGTGCTGATTCCGCTGGCTGCCGTGTTCATCAAGACATCCGCCATGCCGCTGGATGCATTCTGGCAGGCCGTCACCGCCCCACGCGTGCTGGCCTCCTACCGCCTGAGCTTCGGCATGGCATTGTTGGCCGCCGCCATCAATAGCGTGTTCGGCCTGCTGCTGGCGTGGTCGTTGGTGCGCTACCGCTTTCCCGGCAAGAAACTGGTCGACGCCCTGGTCGATCTGCCGTTCGCGCTGCCGACTGCAGTCGCCGGCATTGCCCTGACCGCGCTGTATGCCGGCAACGGCTGGATCGGCCGCTATCTCGATCCACTGGGCATCAAGGTGGCGTTCGGGCCGCTGGGGGTGCTGGTGGCGCTGGTGTTCATCGGCCTGCCCTTCGTGGTGCGCACGGTACAGCCGGTGCTGGAGGATCTCGACACCGAGCTGGAAGAGGCCGCCACCTGCCTTGGCGCGCACCGCTGGCAGACCTTCCGCCACGTGATCCTGCCGGTGCTGCAGCCGGCGCTGATGACCGGTTTCGCCCTGGCCTTCGCCCGCGCCGTCGGCGAGTACGGCTCGGTGATCTTCATCGCCGGCAATATCCCGATGGTGTCGGAAATCACTCCGCTGATGATCATCAGCAAACTCGAACAATACGATTACAGCGGCGCCACGGCGATTGCCAGCGTGATGCTGGTGGTGTCCTTCCTGCTGCTGTTGGCGATTAACGGCCTGCAGGCCTGGAGCGCCCGTAAACGGGGCCAAGGCCCAGCCGTCGCGAGCGGGCCAAGGGCAAGGCCACCTGAGCACAGCGACCGAGATAGTACGAGCAGTACAGCGAGGGAGCGAGCACAGGG
This sequence comes from Pseudogulbenkiania subflava DSM 22618, assembly GCF_900177275.1. GTDB lineage: Bacteria > Pseudomonadota > Gammaproteobacteria > Burkholderiales > Chromobacteriaceae > Pseudogulbenkiania > Pseudogulbenkiania subflava. The sequence continues at coordinate 172,229 of NZ_FXAG01000007.1, read as the reverse complement.
CAACGCCGCCATTGGCACGCGCAGCAGGCTGGCCGCAGAACCCCGACAAGGAAGGAGTGAATAATGGCCGCTACCGTTTCTACCCTCTACAGTCATCACGACCGCGCCGCCCTGCTGGAAAGCCGCCAGGCCACCCGTGAGAACCCCTGGGTCAAGGGCAGCATTCTGGTGGCAGCACTGAGCTTCTTCGGCGTGTTCCTGCTGCTGCCGCTCTTGGTGGTGTTCGTCGAGGCCCTGGCCAAGGGCTGGGGCACCTACATCGATGCGCTGACCGAGCCGGACGCGCGCTCGGCGATCTGGCTGACGCTGGGCGCAGCAGCGATCTCGGTGCCGCTCAACCTGGTGTTCGGCGTGGCGGCAGCCTGGGCGATTACCCGCTTCGAGTTCCGCGGCAAACAGCTCTTGATCACGCTGATCGACCTGCCGTTCTCGGTGTCGCCGGTGGTGGCCGGCCTGGTCTACGTGCTGGTGTTCAGCAACCATGGCTGGTTCGGTCCGTGGCTGTCGGCGCACGACATCAAGATCATCTTCGCCATTCCCGGCATCGTGCTGGCGACGGTGTTCGTCACCGTGCCTTTCATCGCCCGCGAGCTGATCCCGCTGATGCAGGCTCAAGGCCGCGAGGAGGAAGAGGCCGCGGTGGTGCTGGGCGCGCGCGGCTGGCAGGTGTTCTGGCACGTCACGCTCCCCAACATCCGCTGGGCGCTGCTGTACGGCGTGATCCTGAGCAACGCCCGCGCCATGGGCGAGTTCGGCGCGGTGTCGGTGGTGTCCGGCCACATCCGCGGCGAAACCAACACCCTGCCGCTGCATGTCGAGATTCTTTACAACGAATACAACTTCGCTGCGGCCTTCGCCGTGGCCTCGCTGCTGGCGCTGTTGGCGCTGTTGACCCTGGTGGTGAAGAGCTGGGTGGAGTGGCGCGCTCGGCGCGACTGACAAGACGGCCTCCTGCGCTGTTGCACCACCTTCTGGGTGAGGCGCCCGGCAGGAGCCATGGCACTGATTTTTGTTAGCCGCGCCCAGGCGTGGCTAAGGAGAAAAATATGAGCATTCAGGTACAGAACATCCACAAGGCTTTCGGCAACTTCGTCGCGCTGGACAATCTCACCCTCGATTTTCCCAGCGGTGAACTCGTTGCCCTGCTGGGCCCCTCCGGTTGCGGCAAAACCACCTTGTTGCGGGTCATCGCCGGGCTGGAGCAGGCCGATTCCGGCAAGGTGCTGCTAGACGGCGAGGATGCCTCGGACACCCACGTGCGCGAGCGTCAGGTCGGTTTCGTGTTCCAGCACTATGCGCTGTTCCGCCACATGACGGTATTCGACAACGTCGCCTTCGGCCTGCGCATGAAGCCGCGCAAGGACCGCCCATCTGAGGCCGACATCAAGCGCAAGGTGCACGAACTACTGCAGCTGGTGCAGCTTGACTGGCTGGCCGACCGCTTCCCGGCCCAGCTCTCCGGTGGCCAGCGCCAGCGCATCGCTCTGGCCCGCGCACTGGCTGTAGAGCCGCGCGTGCTGCTCTTGGACGAGCCGTTCGGCGCGCTCGACGCCAAGGTTCGCAAGGAACTGCGCCGCTGGCTGCGCCGCCTGCACGACGAGTTGCACATCACCTCGATCTTCGTCACGCACGACCAGGAAGAAGCGCTGGAAGTGGCCGACCGCGTGGTGCTGATGAACCACGGCAAGGTGGAGCAGATCGGCACCCCGGACGAGGTGTATCGCCACCCGGCCACCTCCTTCGTCTACGGCTTCCTCGGCTCGGCCAACCGTTTCGAAGGACGCAGCGCGGCCGGCGGCATCGACGTCGGCGGCACGCACCTGGCAACGTCGGCGCACCATGTCGGCGAAGACAACGAGGTCGTGGCTTTCGTGCGCCCGCACGAGCTGGACATCCTGCTCGACGAAGAGGGTGCCGGCATCCCGGCGCGCATCACCCGCGTACTCAGCGTCGGCGCACTCACCCGCGTCGAGCTGGAGGGCAGCGGCCGCCAGGACGGCCAGCACTACGACGTCGAACTCCCGTACGAGAGCTGGCACGCCCAGGCCTTCAACGCCGGCCAGCCGGTCCGCCTGCAGCCGCGCGCGCTGCGGGTGTTCGCCCAAAACGAAACGGCAGGAACACGATGAACTTCCAGCAACTGCGCATCATCCGCGAGACGGTACGGCAGAATTTCAACCTGACCGAGGTCGCCAACGCGCTGTTCACCTCGCAATCGGGTGTCAGCAAGCATATCAAGGACCTGGAGGACGAGCTGGGGGTTGAGCTGTTCGTGCGCAAAGGCAAGCGCTTCCTCGGCCTGACCGACCCGGGCAAGGAGCTGCTGACCATCGTCGAGCGCATGCTGCTCGACGCCGGCAACGTCAAAAGGTTGGCCGAACAGTACAGCCAGCGCGACCAGGGCCAGCTCACCATCGCCACCACCCACACCCAGGCGCGCTACGCCCTGCCCAAGGTGGTGACGGCGTTCAAGAAGGCCTTCCCCAAGGTGCACCTGGTGCTGCTGCAGGCGAGCCCCGACGAGCTGGTGCGGCTGCTGCTGGATGGCCAGGCCGACATCGGCATCGCCACCGAGGCCATCTCGGACGAACCGGAACTGGTTTCCTTCCCCTACTACAGCTGGCACCACACGGTGATCGCGCCGCCGGACCACCCGCTGCACGGCGTCAAGCCGCTGACGCTGGAGGCGCTGGCCGACTACCCGCTGGTCACCTATCACGAAGGCTTCACCGGCCGCGCCCAGATCAACCGCGCCTTTGCCGAGGCCGGGCTGGTGCCGGACGTGGTGATGGCGGCGCTCGACGCCGACGTGATCAAGACCTACGTCGAACTGGAAATGGGTGTGGGCATCGTCGCCTCGATGGCGGTCGACGCACAGCGCGATCACGGCGTGGTCGAGGTCGACACCCCGCCGCTGTTCGGCCACCAGACCTCGCGCATCGCGATCCGCCGCGGCCACTACCTGCGCAGCTACGCCTACCGCTTCATCGAACTGTGCTCGGCGGCGCTGGACGAGGAGACGGTGCGCCAGGCCTTGGCACCGACCGTCACGTCGGAATAAGCGCCGCCCTCCCGGCCGATCGCACCGCCTCGCCCTGGCCCGGCTGGGGCGGCGCGTCAAGCCGGGCTGGGGGCTGACACATCAGCCCCAGGCAACGGCCCGCCCCGACACCCCGTCGCCATCGGCCCCGCCCGTCGCCTCTGCTATACTCGCGCTTTCCCGTTTTCGCCGCTCTTTACGACGCATGACCACCACCCGCCCGCTGGCCGAACTGAAGGCCGCCCTCCCCTCCTGCCTGATCCGCGACCGTCACGGTCTGAAACGCAAGCTCGCCGACGTCGAACAACGGCTGAAGAAGCAGCAGCCGTCCGACAAGCTGCTGGCCGACGTGGCGCAGCAGATCGCCCGCTCGCAGAGCCGCGCCGAGGCGCGTTCGGCCCACCTGCCCAAGCCGGAATTCGACCTCGCACTGCCGGTCAACCAGAAGCGCGAGGAAATCCGCGCCGCCATCGCCAAGCACCAGGTGGTGATCATCTGCGGCGAGACCGGCTCGGGCAAGACCACGCAGATCCCCAAGATCTGCCTGGAACTGGGACGCGGGGTGTACGGGCTGATTGGCCACACCCAGCCGCGCCGGCTTGCCGCGCGCTCGGTGGCGACGCGCATCGCCCAGGAACTGGGCAGCGAACTGGGCGCCCACGTCGGCTTCAAGGTGCGTTTCACCGACAAGCTCTCCGAACGCAGCGTGATCAAGCTGATGACCGACGGCATCCTGCTGGCGGAAACCCAGACCGACCGCTACCTCGAAGCCTACGACACTATCATCATCGACGAGGCGCACGAGCGCAGCCTCAACATCGACTTCCTGCTGGGCTACCTCAAGCAGATGCTGCCGCGTCGGCCCGATCTGAAGGTCATCGTCACCTCGGCCACCATCGACGCCGAGCGCTTCGCGCGCCACTTCGACAACGCGCCAGTGATCGAGGTATCCGGCCGCACCTTCCCGGTGGAAGTGCGCTACCGTCCGCTCAAGGAGCGCGACGAGGACGAGCGCGAAGTGGAGATGGAAGACGCCATCGTCGAAGCAGTGGACGAAATCTCGCGCCACGGCCCCGGCGACATGCTGGTGTTCCTGCCCGGCGAGCGCGAGATTCGTGACACGGCGGAGAAGCTGCGCAAGTCCGGCATCCGCGGCTACGAAATCCTGCCGCTGTTCGCCCGCCTCTCCAACGAGGATCAGCAGAAAATCTTCAAGCCCTCGGGCGGACGGCGCATCGTGCTCGCCACCAACGTGGCCGAGACCTCGCTCACCGTGCCCGGCATCAAGTACGTGATCGACACCGGTCTGGCGCGCCTCAACCGCTACTCGCCGCGCGCCAAGGTCGAACAGCTCCAGGTGGAAAAGATTTCCCAGGCGGCGGCACGCCAGCGCGCCGGCCGTTGCGGCCGGGTCGAGGCCGGCGTCTGCGTGCGCCTCTACGGCGAGGACGACTTCAACGCCCGACCGCCCTTCACCGACCCCGAAATCGTGCGCTCCAACCTCGCCGCCGTGATCCTGCGCATGGCGGCATTGCGCCTCGGCCGCGTCGACGAATTCCCGTTCATCGAAGCGCCATCGTCACGGCTGATCGCCGACGGCTACCAGGTGCTGACCGAACTGGGCGCGGTGGACGACAAGAGCGAACTGACCCCGGTCGGCAAGGAACTGGCGCGGCTGCCGATCGACCCCAAGATCGGCCGCATGCTGCTCGCCGCGCGCGAGCTGGGCTGCGTGCGCGAGGTGCTGATCATCGCCGCCGCCCTCTCGATCCAGGACCCGCGCGAGCGGCCGTTCGACGCGCGCGAAGCGGCCGAGCGGGCGCAGCAGAAATTCGCCGACGAGAAATCGGACTTCCTGTCCTTCCTGCACCTGTGGGACTTCTTCCAGGACGCGCTCAAGCACAAGAAGTCCAACCGCCAGCTCATCAACCTGTGCCACGAGCACTTCCTGTCCTATCTCAGGATGCGCGAATGGCGCGAACTGCACGGCCAGCTGGCCGAGATCGCCGCCGAGATGGGGCTGATCCAGCGCCACGAAGCGCACGCCGAAGCCGAGACCAGCGCCAACCTCGACCAGCTCAGCGCCAAAAAACGCCAGCAACTCGACGCCGTCGCCTACGAGCGCCTGCACCAGGCGCTGCTCACCGGCCTGATCGGCAACCTCGGCATGAAATCGCAGGAAAGCGACGACTACCTCGGCACACGCGGCGTGCACTTCCACGTCTTCCCCGGCTCCGGACTGAAGAAGGCCAAGCCGAAATGGCTGGTGGCGGCCGAACTGGTGGAAACCACCAAGCTCTACGCCCGCTGCGTCGGCAAAGTCGAGCCGGAGTGGGTCGAAAAGCTCGCCCCGCATCTGGTCAAATACCACTACTTTGACCCGCACTGGGAAAAGAGCCGAGGCGAAGTCGTGGCGAGCGAGCGCGTCACGCTGTACGGCCTGACCCTGGTGCCGCGCCGCCCGGTCAGCTACGGCCGCATCGCGCCCGAAGAAGCGCGCGAGCTGTTCATCCGCGGCGCGCTGGTGGCAATGGACTACGCCAGCAACGCGCCCTGGTTCCAGCGCAACCAGCAGTTGATCCGCGAGGTCGAGCAGCTCGAACACAAGGCGCGGCGCCAGGACGTACTGGTGGACGAAGACGCGCTGTTCGCCTTCTACGCCGAGCGCATCCCGACCGACGTGGTCGACGCGGCGAGCTTCGAAGCCTGGCGCAAACAGGCCGAGCAGGCCGACCCCAAGCGGCTGTTCCTGACGCGCGAAGAGCTGATGCGCCACGCCGCGCAGCACGTCACCGTCAACCAGTTCCCGGAATGGCTGGAGCACGAAGACGGCAAGCTGCGCCTGAAGTACCGCTTCGAACCCAACCACCCGCTCGACGGCGTCACCGTGGACGTGCCTCTCGCCATCCTCAACCGGCTGGAGCCGGCGCCGTTCGAATGGCTGGTGCCGGGCATGATCCGCGAGAAGCTGCAGCTGATAATCAAGAGCCTGCCGAAGCAGGTACGCCGCACCTGCGTGCCGGTGCCGGACTTCGTCACGCGTTTCCTTTCGGCCAACCCCGACACCACGCAGCCGATCGCCCCACAACTGGCGCGCTTCATCCTGCGCGAAACCGGCGGCGTCAAGGTGGCGGTGGACGACTTCGACCTCACCACGCTGCCGCTGCACCTGCTGTTCAACTTCCGCGTCATCGACGACGGCAAGCAGGAAATCGGCCTCGGCCGCGACCTGCTCGCCTTGCAGAAACAGTTCGGCCAGGCCGCACAGCTCACCTTCCGCGACACCTCGGCCGAGTTCGAGCGCGACGACGTCACCAGCTGGGATTTCGGCGAACTGCCGGCGGCGATCCAGTTCGCACGCGGCCGCCAACAGCTCACCGGCTACCCGGCGCTGACGCTGGAAACCGACAAGGTCGCGATCCGCCTCTACGACACCGAATACGCCGCCAGCCGCGCCCACCGCCAGGGGGTGGTGCGCCTGCTGCAGCTGCAACTCAAGGAGCAAATGAAGCAGCTCGGCAAGGGCCTGCCCGGCATGACCCAACTCGGCCTGCAGCTCAGGGGGGTGGCCAACGTCGACGACCTCTTGGCCGACGCCATCGCCTGCATCTGCGACCGCGCCTTCATCGGCGACGACGAGCTGCCGCGCACCGAAAAGGCCTTCAACGACCAGAAGACGCGGGCGCGTACCCGGCTCCCGGCGGTGATCCAGGCGGTGACCGCCTACCTCAACCAGATCGCCGGCGAATACCAGGCACTGCAGCCCAAACTAGCCAAACACAAGCTCGGCCGCGAACTGACCGAACAGCTTGGCCGCCTGGTCTACAAGGGCTTCCTCAACGCCACGCCGTGGAGCCAGCTCGCCCACCTGCCGCGCTATATGAAAGCGATGAGCCTACGCATGGATAAGCACGCTGCCAACACGCAGCGCGACGGCCAGCGCGCCGCCGAAATCCGCCAACTGTGGACGCTGTGGGAAACCCGCCTGTCCGAAGCCGAAGACAAGGGCGAAGCCACGCCGGCGCTCGCCGAGTTCCGCTGGAAAATCGAGGAGTTGCGCGTCAGCCTGTTTGCCCAGGAACTGAAAACACCTTACCCTGTTTCGCTCAAGCGTTTAATGAAAGAATGGGAATCCATTTCGGGTAAATAAGTCCCCCACCTTGTTTGCCGGGCCTACACTTGTAAAGTGCCAAGGAGAATCAAAACAGCATGGCATCGTCTTCAGGAAAAAACCCGCTGGACAGCCTCATCAAGGTCGGGGAAGCACTGCCCATCAACCTCTATACCAAGAGCGGCTTCCTGCTGCTCGGCAAGGGCCACTACGTCCTGACCGACAAGCAGAAGGAGCGCCTGCTGGCGCACAGCTCGCTCGAGGCCAGCCAGCGCGCACAGCAGAACAAGCCGGACCCCACCGCCAAGCGCGCCGATGGCCCGGTCGAGCTGATCGAACCGTTCGAAGAGGTGCGCCACATCACCCCGTCGCTCGATTACCTGCTCAACTGCGCCCTGTCCGAGCCGATGTTCGAGCTCAAGCTGCGCGAACTGGCCGAGCGCCTGCTCGCCCTGTGCGACAAGGTGCCGGACGGCCTGCTGGCATCGATGCTGCTGCTGCCGATCCAGCGCTACACCGCCGCGCACAGCATCCACACCGCCATCCTCGCCGCGCTGATCTCCAAGCGACTCGACACGCCGGCGGATGCCCGGCTGATCCTGATCGCCGCCGCACTCACCATGAACCTCTCCATCGCCCCTCTGATGGACGAGCTGTACAGCCAGGCTACCCCGCTGACCCCGGAGCAGCAGGAAGAGATCGCCGGGCACCCCCTGCTCAGCTCGGCTATCCTGCGCGAATGCGGCGTCACCGACGAGCTGTGGCACACCCTGGTGCAGCAGCACCACGAGGAATGGGACAGTTCCGGCTACCCGGAACGACTGGAGCGCACCGACATCCACCCGCTGGCCCACCTGCTGCACCTGGCCGACATTTCCGCCGCCAAGCTGGTGCCGCGCAGCTACCGCAAGGCCATCCTGCCGCAAAACGCACTGGCCCAGCTGTTCAAGAACCGCGACCAGCAAGTCGACAGCCAGTACGTCACGCTGCTGGTAAAGGAAATGGGCGTCTACCCGCCGGGCAGCTTCGTGCGCCTGGCCAGCCACGAACTCGGCGTGGTGGTGGCCCGGCGCGAGCGTGCCGACCAGCCGCTGGTCGCCGCGTTGCGCCGCGAAGATGGCGCCGCCTACGGTGGGCCGCTGCTGCGCGAGACACGCCTCAAGGAATACCAGATCGTCGGCATGATCCCGCTGAGCCAGGCCGGCATCCGCCCACAGTATCTCTCCGCACTGTGGAAAAAACGCAAGCACTAGGCCGTCATTATTCACCGCACCGGCGGCTTGGGGGCAGGCTACAATGGCGATCAGCCAATGCGTCACTTAGAACCATGAGCGATCACCCCGATAACAAGTCCAAACTGCACCCCCTGCGGCTCCGGGTGGGGCAGGAATTGCCGGTCGACGTCTACGCCAACAACGGCCTTTTGCTGCTGAAAAAAGGCCATTACGTCCTGAGCGCCGAGCAACGCGACAAGCTGCTCAACGTCGGCGTGGGTGACAAGGACGCCATCGAGGCGCGCCTGGAGCGGGAGAAACGCGAGCGTGCCGAAGCGCTGCGCAAACAAGAAGAAGCCAAGCGCCCGGCCAACCCCCTGATGGAAATGGAATTCATCGGACAGCGGGTGCAGGGCCTGCTGACGCACGGACTGGCGGTTGCCGGTCTGGGCGACAGCCTGCACAGCGTCGCCCGGCGCCTGCACGAGTTGGCCGTCAACCAGCCTGATGCCTTGCTGGCCGCCATCCTGTTGGTGCCGCAACGCGATCATGGTAGCGGCCACCCCTTGCATGCCGCCGCGCTGCTGGCGGTGCTGAGCCGCCGTCTGGGGCTCGGCGAATCGGCCCAGCACAGTCTGATCGGCGCCGCGCTCACCATGAATATCGCAGTCACCGCCTTGCTCAACCAGATGTCCGCTCAAGACACGCCTGCCACGCCCCAGCAGCGCGAGGCCCTGTTCGGCCATCCTCTGCTCAGCTCGGCCATTCTGCGCGAGGCCGGCATCGACGACGAACTGTGGCACACCCTGGTGCAGCAGCATCACGAAGAGTGGAACGGTTCAGGGTACCCGCTGGGGTTGAAGCGCCAGGACATCGAACCACTCGCCCATCTGCTGCATCTGGCCGATGTGCTGACCGCTCGGCTCTCTCCCTCCCCCGGCCATGCAACCGAGCCGGCGGCACGCATCATGGCCAAGCTGTTCCAGGGCGGCTATGGCGAGTTCGATCCACAGTACACCGCGCTGCTGATCAAGGAGATCGGCATCTACCCGCCGGGCAGCTGCGTGCGCTTGGCCAACGGCGAGATCGCCGTGGTCACCCACCGTCGCGAAAAAGCCAACGAGCCCCGCGTGGCCGCGCTACGCAAGGCCGACGGCCCGCCCTACGCCGAACCGCTATTACGCGAGACCCGCAACCCCGGCTTCCACATTATCGAGGCCGTAACACTGGCCCAGGCGGGGGTCAGGCCCGGCTTTCTCGCCAAGCTGTGGAAGCCCTGAACCTGCAACAAAAAACAAACCTCCCCAAAATCACTAGGAGTCTGTTTCAGTAGGCGAGCGAGCCAAAGCAGGTTGCGTGCCACCGGAGCACAGGAACCGGAATGTACACGGAGTACATGAGGATTCCGCATCGCTGAGCGAATCTCTAAACGAGATTCGCACGCAGTCCGCTGGCACTCAAGATGCGAAGGCGCAGCCGCCTAATGAGATAGGCTCAACTGGCCTCGCCCACTGCCGGCCCCTTCAGCGCATCCGGCGGCATCGCGAGGCGCGCCACGATAGCCCGCTCGGCGGCAAAGTCGGCGCTGTCCATCGTCTTTTCCCACTCGGCCTGCCCGCCCTGTCCTTCCATGCGCGCCAGCCGCTCCGCCAGTCCGGCAATGGCCGGATCAGCGAGCGTGCCGAGCAGTTCGTCGGCGAGGTCCGGGCGGTTGCATACCAGAGCCATGTCGCAGCCGGCCGCAAAGGCAGCACGAGCGCGCTCGGCGATGCCGCCGGCGCCAGCTGCGCCTTCCATGCACAGGTCGTCGGAGAAGATCACCCCGTCGAAACCGACCTGGCGACGTAAGATGTCCTGCAGCCAGATGTGCGAGAAACCGGCCGGCTGGTTGTCCACCTGCGGGTAGACCACGTGCGCCGGCATCACCGAAGTCAGGCCGGCAGCGGAAAGACGCACGAAGGGTTTGATGTCGTCGGCCATCAGCTCGTCCAGGCTGCGCACATCGACCGGGATGACGTGATGGCTGTCGCCCTCGACGTAGCCGTGGCCAGGAAAATGCTTGCCGCAGGTGGCCATGCCGCCCTTTTTCAAGCCGCGCTGCAGCGCCAGCGCCAGGGCGGACACCACCTCGGGGTCGCGGCTGAAGCTGCGGTTGCCGATCACGGCGCAACGTCCCCAGTCGAGGTCCAGCACCGGGGTGAACGACAGGTCGACACCGCAGGCACGCAGTTCCGCCGCCAGCACGTAGCCCACGGTTTCGGCCAGGCTCTCCGCTTGTTGCGGGTCGTGCTGCCAGGCTTCGCCCAGCACGCGCATTGGCGGCAGGCGCGTGAAACCGTCGAGGAAGCGCTGCACCCGCCCCCCTTCATGGTCCACGGCGATCAGCAAATGAGGGGAGCGCAGCGCGCGGATTTCAGCGGTCAGCGCCTTGAGTTGCTCGATGTTCTGAAAATTGCGCCGAAACAGGATCACCCCGCCGACCAGTGGATGGCAAAGCCGCGTGCGCTCGGCATCGGTCAGAGCGAAACCCGCCACGTCCACCATCACGGGGCCGCGCGGGAGGGATACGGTACTGTGCATAGGAATCAGGCCTGCAAGATGACTGGAGGGTTGGCCGAAGGCATGCCCTCCAGCACGACAAAGGCGAGCGCGTGGTCGCGCTCGTCGCTGATGGAAAGATGGCTGCCGACCACGCCACGGCTTTCGGCGAAGCACTGCAACTCGGGACTGAAGACCAGCAGCGGCTTGCCCAGGGCATCGTGATCGACGGCGATAGCGGTGAGCAGCACCGGCGCGCGGATGCCGGTCCCCAAGGCTTTCGATGCCGCTTCCTTGACGGCGAAGCGCTTGGCCAGCAGGCGCGCCGGATCACGGCTGGCGGCAAAGGCGGCCCGCTCGGACGGGGCCAGGATGCGCCGCCCGGCCTTGTCTCCCCAGCGGTCCAGCAGGGCCTGCATGCGCGCGACGGCGACGATGTCGGTGCCGATGCCGTAGATCATGGTAGTGGTCGCTTATTGGTGGGCGTCACGCCGGCCTTCGATCATCAGCGCCTTCATCGAGCGTACCGCCTCAGGGAAGCCGACGAACAGCGCCTGGCTGACGATGGCGTGACCGATGTTGAGTTCGGCAATTTCAGGAATCGCCGCCACCGGCTTCACATTGTGATACGACAGGCCATGCCCGGCGTTGACCACAAAATCCAGGTGCGCGGCAAACACCGCCGCCTCGCGCACCCGCGTGAGTTCACGCTCGCGTTCCGCCTGATGCGCGGCGTCGGCGTAGGCCCCGGTATGCAGCTCGATGACGCGAGCACCGGCATCGCGTGCCGCTTCAATCTGCTGGTTGTCCGGGTCGATGAACAGCGACACGCGGATACCGGCCTCGGTGAGAGCCTGAGTGTAGTCGCGCACCTGGTCGAAGTGGCGGATCACGTCGAGCCCACCTTCGGTGGTGATCTCCTCGCGCTTTTCCGGCACCAGGCAGACATCCTCCGGCTTGACCCGCAAGGCATTGGCCAGCATCTCCTCGGTCAGGGCCATCTCCAGATTCATGCGCGTCTTGATCACCTGACGCATTGCCACCACGTCGGCATCCTGAATATGGCGGCGGTCTTCGCGCAGATGCAGGGTAATCAGGTCTGCGCCGGCCGTCTCGGCCACCAGCGCCGCTTCGATCGGACTCGGATAACGGGTGCCTCGCGCCTGGCGCAGGGTGGCCACATGGTCGATATTCACGCCCAACAGAATCATCATCTCACTCCATCGCCCCCGCTCGGTCCCATTCCAGTCAGTTAGAAACGATCATTTTGCTGCAACATGTCGCGCCCGGCGTGCGGACCCAACACAGCGGGACAAACCCTTAATTTGCCCCGCGCCCTATTGCCCTGCAGAAATCCGCTCGCGAACGCATGCCACGATAGCGGCGCTCTCGGCGGGCCCACGCGCGGACCTTCTCGTTTTCGTTTCTAATGCCGTCCGGAATCAGTCGCCGAGGGCACTGATTGATTGCAGCAGCTCGCGGGTCGCCAACGACTGCACCCCCAGAAGCTGCCCCAGAAAAAGTCTCATCAGACGGCGCGCCTCGCGCCGCGTGGAGAGCTCGGAAAAATCGCCACCAGCCATCGCCAGCAGAGTCCGGCCCTCGATTACCTGCTGCTGCGCCGGCACCGGTTCGCCCTGCCAGCGCTGCAGCGCCTGCTCGGGCCCACACAGATAGGGCACGTCGGGCTCCACTTCGCGCCCGTTGCTGTCGACATCGAAGGCAGGCGCGTAGCCCAGCGTGCGCACCAGGCCCAGCTCGAAACGCCGCAACACCGACGACAGCAAGCCGCCCGACGCCAGTCCACGTACCGCCTCGGCGTAAACCGCGAAGGTTTCCGGATGCGGGTCGTCGCGCGCAGTCAGCTTGATCAACAATTCATTCAGATAAAACCCGCACACCAGCGGCAAGCCCGACAGTTGCGGCACCCCGCCCTGCCAATCGGCGGTGTGCAAGGTGCGCACTTCGTTCTTGCCGAACCAAGCCAGGAGCAGAGGCTGGAATGGCAACAGCACGCCGCGCAGGTCGGAACGGGGCCGGCGCGCACCGCGCGCCACCAGCGCGATGCGCCCATGCTCGCGCGTCAGCACGTCGAGCAGCAGGCTGGTTTCCCGGTACGGCTGGGCGTGCAGCACGTAGGCCGGCTGGCGGTCAACCCGGCCCTGGCTCATGCGGCGTCGGGTTCGGAAAATCATGCGCCCGCTCGACACGGGCCACCTTCAGCGAAAAGGCCTGATACCACACCTCACGCCCAAGGCGCTGCGCCACCATGTGTTCCGCATGATGACGCCAGGCGGCGATCGCCTCCACGCTATCCCAATAAGACACGGTAATGCCGAAACCGTTTTCGTCCCGCGCGCTTTCCATGCCGAGAAAGCCAGGCTGCACCCGAGCCAGCCGCAACATACGCTCGGCCATCTCGGCGTAGCCCTGCTCCGCCTCGCTGCGCTGCGAGGAAAAGATCACGGTCCAATAGGGCGGGAGCGGCAGAGAATCGGACATGATCAGTGGAGGCCGAATTCCTTGAGGAAGCGCACGTCGTCGGCCCAACCGCTCTTGACCTTGACCCAGACCTCCAGGTAGACCTTGCCGTCGAACAGCTTTTCCATGTCGAGGCGGGCTTCGGTCGAAATCTTCTTCAGCTTCTCGCCGCCCTTGCCGATCAGGATGCCTTTCTGGCCTTCCTTGTCGACCAGCACGGCGATGTGGATGCGGCGCAAGGCACCGTCGAGTTCGAACTGCTCGACCTCCACGTTCATCGAATACGGCAGTTCCTCACCCAGGTAGCGGAACAGCTTCTCGCGCACGATTTCGGCGGCGAGGAAACGTTCGCTCTTGTCGGTCACCATGTCCTCGGGGTAGAGCGGCATCGATTCCGGCAGGCGCGGTCGCACCTTGTCGAGCAGTTCGACCAGACGCTGACCATGCTTGGCGCTGACCACCTCGACGTCGGCGAAGGCAAAGTCGGCCTTCACGGTCTCGATGAATTCCATCAGCGCCTGTTTGTCCTTGGCCTTGTCGAGCTTGTTGATCACCAGCATCACCGGGGTGTGCTTGGGCAGGAGTGGCAACAGCTCCTTGTCGGCACCGGTCCAACGCATGGCCTCGATCACGAATAGCACGCAATCCACGTCCGACAGCGTTTCCTTCACGCTGCGGTTGAGCACCTCGTTGAGCGCACCCTTGTGGAAGGTCTGGAAACCCGGGGTATCGACGAACACGAACTGGGCGGTGTCTTCGGTGTGGATGCCGTTGACGCGGTGGCGCGTGGTTTGCGCCTTCTTCGAGGTGATGCTGACCTTCTGGCCGATCAGGTGGTTCATCAACGTCGACTTGCCGACGTTGGGACGACCGACGATGGCGACGAAGCCGCAGTGGAATGGGATGTCTGTCATGCGCGTTTCTTGCCCGAAGGCAGTTTCTGTTCAAGGTGTTCCAGCGCGGCTTCGGCCGATTGCTGTTCGGCGGCGCGACGGCTGCCGCCCTCGCCGGTGACGATCACCGCCAGCTCGCCGAGGTCGCACTCCACCTTGAACCATTGTTCATGAGCCTCTCCGCTCTGGGAGAGGATACGGTATTTCGGCAGCGCCAGCTTTCTGGCCTGCAAGGCTTCCTGCAGCCTGGTCTTGGCATCCTTGGCGTGCTTGGTCGGATCGATCGCACTCACCCGTTGCTCGTACAGGCGGCGCACCACGTTCTCGGCCGCGGCGAAGTCGGTGTCGAAGCTGACAGCGGCGAAGGTCGCTTCCAGGGCATCGGCCAGAATGGAGGGGCGGTTGAATCCGCCGCTCTTCAGCTCGCCTTCGCCCAGGTACAGGTAATCCCCCAGGCCCAACCCCTGGGCGATCTCGGCCAGAGAGCTCTGGTTGACCAGGTTGGCACGCAAGCGCGACAGCTCACCCTCGCTCAGGCGCGGGAAGCGGTCGAACAGCATGCGTGCCACGGTATAGTTGAGAATGCTGTCGCCGATGAATTCGAAACGCTCGTTATTGGGCGAGCCGAAACTGCGGTGCGTCAATGCCTGGCGCAGCAGCTCCGGCCGAGTGAAACGATAGCCCAACGCAGCCGACAGGCGGCCGAACTTTACTTCAGTCTGTGATACGGTCATTGGGAAGAATCGGTTTTGCCCGCTTCGGTTTCAAAGTCAAACGTCAGGCCAATATTGGCGAACAAGGGGACCTCGCGGCGATAGGCGGCGCGGACATGCACCACACCCGCGCCCGCAACCACCTCAAGATTCTGACCGCGGATCGAACTGATATCGGCCACGTCGGCCTTGGTATTGAAGTCTTTGCGAATCTGGTACTCGCTGGCCGAGGTTTCACCTGCCACATCCCGCACCGCCTGTTTGACCGCAGAGTATTCCGCGTAGACCGGGATCACCTTGAAGCCGAGCAGGACGATGCCGCCGATGAACACCATCAGCAGCAATGTGGAAATGATCGTAATCCCGCGTTGAGCTCGTTGCATTGTCCCCTCCCCCTTGCTTGTCAAAGTCGGACACCCATCATCGAATCGTATGGCCGATTCGTGACAGATCGTTGAAGTTCATCCATACCAGGAACGCCTTGCCCACCAGCAGCTTGTCGGCGACGAAACCCCAATAACGGCCATCCAGGCTGTTGTCGCGATTGTCGCCCATCATGAAGTAGTGGCCTTCCGGCACGCGGCAGGCAAAGCCGTTGTCATCATAGACACAACGGTCGCGGAAGGGGAAGTCGCTCACCTGGCTCAGGCTCAGCGTCGGGGCCTCGGGAATATTCAACACCTTGAAGCGCTTGTTGCCCAGCGTTTCGTGGAACTGGTCGTTATGGATCATCGCCAGTCCCTGTTCCAGGTATTCGTAGGTGCCGTCCTTCTCGTCCGGAACCGGCTTGCCGTTGACCGACAAGCGCTTGTTTCGGTATTCCACCGTATCGCCGGGCAGGCCGATCACGCGCTTGATGTAGTTGACGCTGGGCTGCGGCGGAAAGTTGAACACCACCACATCGCCACGCTCCACCTTGTTGACCGGGATCAGCACGTTATTCAACACAGGCACGCGGATGCCGTAGGAGAATTTGTTGACCAGGATGAAGTCGCCGACCACCAGCCCCGGCCGCATCGAGCTGGAAGGAATCTGGAACGGCTCGACCAGGAAGGAACGCAGCACGAACACCACGAAGATGACCGGGAAGAAGCCGCGCGCGTAGTCGACGAAATGCCCTACCTCGCGCCCTTCGGCCATCCTCTTCTTGGCCAGCAGCAGCTTGTCGAGCCCCCACACCACACCGGTGATCAGCACGAACACCAGCATCACAGCGGTGAAGCTCATGGCGCTGGATAGAATGCCGAAGCCGCCGACCACCAGCGCCAGGTAGCCCCACTGGATCGGGGCCGGCCAGTCCTTGGCGGCCGCTTCTCGCCTGCCGCCGCTGAAGACGATCAGCATCAGGCCGATGGCGGCCACGACCACGAACACCCAGAACAGATTGGCCCCCACTTACTTGTCTCCCACTTGAAGAATGGCGAGGAAGGCTTCCTGCGGAATTTCCACGTTGCCCACCTGCTTCATGCGCTTTTTGCCGGCTTTTTGTTTTTCCAGCAGCTTTTTCTTACGGGTGATGTCACCGCCGTAGCACTTGGCCAGCACGTTCTTGCGCAGCGCCTTGATGGTCTCGCGCGCAATGATGTGGCTGCCGATGGCGGCCTGTACGGCGATGTCGAACATCTGGCGCGGAATCAGCTCGCGCATCTTCGAGGCCAGTTCGCGGCCGCGGTACTGGCTGGTGGCGCGATGCACGATCAGGGACAGCGCGTCGACCTTCTCACTGTTGACCAAGATGTCGAGCTTGACCAGGTCGGCGGCCTGGAATTCCTTGAACTCGTAGTCCAGCGAGGCGTAGCCGCGGCTAGTGGACTTGAGCTTGTCGAAGAAGTCCATCACCACTTCGTTCATCGGCAGGTCGTAGGTCAGCATCACCTGGCGGCCCATGTACTGCATGTTGCGCTGCACGCCGCGCTTCTGGTTGCACAGCGTCATCACCGCGCCGACGTAGTCCTGCGGCACCAGGATGGTCGACGTGATGATCGGCTCGCGGATTTCGTCGATCTTGGACAGGTCCGGCAGCTTGGACGGGTTCTCCACCTCGATCAGCGTACCGTCTTTCATCAGCACCTCGTACACCACGGTCGGCGCAGTGGTGATGAGGTCCATGTCGAACTCGCGCTCGAGGCGTTCCTGCACGATTTCCAGGTGCAGCAGGCCGAGGAAACCGCAGCGGAAGCCGAAGCCTAGCGCCTGCGACACTTCCGGCTCGAACTTGAGCGAGGCGTCGTTCAGTTGCAGCTTCTCTAGCGCGTCGCGCAGCGAGTCGTAGTCGTGCGACTCGACCGGGTAGAGGCCGGCGAACACCTGCGACTGGACTTCCTTGAAGCCGGGCAGCGCCTCGCTGGCCGGGTTGTTGACCAGCGTGATGGTATCGCCGACCTTGGCCGACTTCAGCTCCTTGATGCCGGCGATGACGAAGCCCACTTCGCCGGCGTTCAGGCTCGGGCGCTGCAGCGACTTCGGCGTGAACACGCCGACCTGCTCGCACAGATGCTCGGCGCCGGTGGCCATGAACTTGATCTTGTCCTTCGGCTTGAGCGAGCCGTCGATGACGCGCACCAGCATCACCACGCCGACGTAGTTGTCGAACCACGAGTCGACAATCAGCGCCTTGAGCGGACCGTCCGGATTGCCCTGCGGCGGCGGGATCTTGCTGATCACGGTTTCCAGGATGTCTTCGATGCCGATGCCGGACTTGGCCGATGCACGCACCGCGTCGATAGCTTCGATGCCGATGATGTCCTCGATCTCCTGGCTGACGCGCTCGGGCTCGGCGGCCGGCAGGTCGATCTTGTTGAGCACAGGGACCACTTCCACCCCCAGCTCGATGGCGGTGTAGCAGTTGGCCACGGTCTGCGCCTCGACGCCCTGCGAGGCGTCGACCACCAGGAGCGCACCTTCGCAGGCGGACAGCGAGCGGCTGACTTCATAGCTGAAGTCGACGTGTCCCGGGGTGTCGATCAGGTTCAGGTTGTAGACCTGGCCGTCGCGCGCCTTGTACTGCAGTGCCGCGGTCTGCGCCTTGATGGTGATGCCGCGCTCTTTCTCGATATCCATCGAGTCGAGTACCTGCGCGCTCATTTCGCGCATTTCCAGGCCGCCGCAGAACTGGATAAAACGGTCGGCCAGGGTCGATTTGCCGTGGTCGATATGGGCAATGATCGAGAAATTTCGAATATGTTTCATCGGTATCCAGCAAAAATTAAGGGCACGCTGGCGTGCCCTTGACAACTCACACTGGCGCGGATTTTAGCCGATTTCGCCAAGATGTGCAGCCAGCCGCTGAGTATCCAGATGGTAATGGCAGATTTCGTACTCGCCATCCATCAATACCGGCACCAGTTCGTTGAAGCGCTCCTCCAGCACCGGGTCGGCGTCGACGTCGATCACGTCGAGCGCAAAGCCGTGCTTTTGCTGCCACGGCTGGAGTTCAGCCAGCATCTGGTGACACAGGCTGCAATACTCGCGGAAGTACAGCGTCAGCCTCATTTGCCCTCCTCCACAGTCAACGGAACGAACAGCGTCACGCCTCGGCGCAGCACCTGCAGGGCCACCTTGCCGCCCTTGCGCTCGGCGTTGAGCGCTTCGCGCAGTTGGCGAGGGTTCTTCAGGGGCTCGCTGCCCACGCCGATAATGACGTCCCCCGCCGCCATGCCGACGCGTTCAGCCGGGCCGGACACCTTGCGCACCAGGAGGCCGTAATCGATACCGAGACGCTTGAGTTGCGCCGGCGTCAGCTCGACCAGAGACAAGCCGATGGCAGACAGGTTTTCCCCCTGCGGCTCGGCCGGTTTCTGCGGCTGGCGGAATTCGCGCTCGGCGATGCTTGGCGCCTCGTCCTTGAGCTCGGCCAGTACCACGGTCACGACGTGGCGCGCCCGATTGCGCCAGATTTCCACCGCCACCGGCTTGCCCGGACGCATGGCACCGATCAGACGCGGCATGTCGGCCGACGATTCGACGGGCTGACCATCGATCTTGAGCACGATATCCCCGGCCCGCAGACCCGCCTTGTCGGCCGGTCCATCCTTTTCCACCGAGTTGATCAGGGCGCCATTGGCACTGGCGAGCCCGAACGACGCAGCCAGCTCTGGGCTCAACTCCTGGATGGCCACGCCGATACGGCCGCGGCTGACCTTGCCTTCCGACTTGAGCTGGTCGGCCACCTTGACCGCCACGTCGATCGGGATGGCGAAGGAGATGCCCATGAAGCCGCCGGAGCGGCTATAGATTTGCGAGTTGATGCCGACCACCTCGCCCTTCAGGTTGAACAGCGGACCGCCGGAGTTGCCGGGGTTGACCGCGGCGTCGGTCTGGATGAACGGCACGTAGTTCTCGTCCGGCAGGCTGCGCCCCTTGGCGGAGACGATGCCCGAGGTGACCGAGTTTTCGAAGCCGAACGGCGAGCCGATCGCCAGCACCCACTCCCCGACCTTGAGGTTGGCCGAAGAACCGATATGCGCCACCGGCAGGTGGCTGGCATTGATCTTCAGCAGCGCGACGTCGGTGCGCGCATCGGAACCGATCAGGCGCGCCTTGAAGGTGCGCTTGTCACCGAGCGTGACGGTGATCTCGTCGGCCCGCGCCACTACGTGCGAGTTGGTCATGACATAACCGTCTGCCGACACGATGAACCCGGAGCCCAGCGAGCGCTCCTTGCGCTCCTGCTGCTGCGGCGGCGGGGCGAAGCGCCGGAAGAACTCGAAGAACGGATCGCCATTGAGTTCCTCGGGTACGGCATTGATAGTCTCGCGCACCGTCTGCGTGGTGCTGATGTTGACCACGGCCTTGCCTTCCTGCTCGACGATCTGGGTGAAGTCGGGCAGCACGCGCGCCTCGGCGGCGTACACCGGACCCGACACGACAACAGCTGCCAGCATGGCAGAGGCAATCAGTTTTTGGACCGACATGGTTTCTCCAGCATCAAGGGTTCTGAGGGATAGATGGCCGTGATGGTCGGCTGCAGCAGGGGCGAACGCCGGCGACGCCGGAACTCGCGCCGCACCGCATGCAGGCCGATAACGAACAACGCCGCGCCGGCCAGCAGCGACACCGGTTCGCTCGCGCCGGCGCCGAACGAGAGCCCGACGCCCAGTCCCGCCGGCGGGACGAGGCACACGAGGAAAGCCGCCTTCGACACGCGTTGCTGCGGCACCGACACCAGCACCCAGTCGCCAGCCTCGGCGCCCAACGGATTGTGGACGCGCACGCGGCGGTCGGTCGAACCGATGGTGCGGGAAAGTGACAGGGCGCGGCAGCCGGCGACCGGATCGCAGCGGCGGCACGAGGAATGGGGACGGGGCTCCACCAAGGCGAATGCCTGCTCGGTGGCGAGCACCCTGGCCTGCGTTTCTACCATCGTTCTTGTTATTTCTGTACGACTCGAATCGATTTGAGCAAGGACATCATGCTGGCTTCCGGCAGATCGCCCACCAGCGTGAGCTGCATGCCGCCCTGACTGCCGGAGGCCATCGCCACAGCACCGTACAACGTGCTCACGCGCTCGGCACGCGGCTCAGCCGTGGCTGGCTCGATGAAGAGCGAGAGCATGACCAAGCCATCGGTATACACCAGGTGCCGCACCGGATGTTCAGCCTGCCCCGGCAGGCTGCGCTGCAGGGCACGGATCAGGCGGAAGCCGCTGGGCAGACCGCGGACTTCCACGCCGTCCATTCCGGCTCCGCTCGGCGGCACCGAGGTGCTGGCGTTGCGGATGGGAAGACTGAGCGGGTAATGCGGCTTGAACTGGTTGCGGTCCTTCGGCGCCGCCAGGTCGAGCTCGGTGAACATGTACTGCTCGACCGGCTCCTGCGTCGGCGACAGCGTCATGATCTTGAGCGGCAGCAGGCTGGCACGATCGAGGCACAGGCGCAGGCCGTAGCGTGCCCGGTCCTTGGCCTTGAGTTCGAGCCAGTCGCATTCGCGCTGGGCGACACGATCGCCGGCGAGGCGCTGGAGCGTGTAGGACTCGGCGACGCCGGCCATGTCGTCCGGCAGCAAGGCCGGGAAGAGCCGCATGGCACTAACCTTGGCGGCCATCAGCGCCTTCTTGTCCGGCCCGTAACCGGTGAGCTCGCTGCCGTTGCGGACGATCTCGCGCGGCGTGCCGTCCAGCGACTGGCGCAATTCGATCACCCCCTCCGCTCCCGCACCGCGCACGATGTGGAACGTTTCCACCACACCGCTCATCTGGTGCAGATAGGTTCCGGTCAAGACCTGGTTACGGCTGGCCTGGGCGGATTTCTTGAGGGTCTGCCAGTCATCGGCGGCATGCGCCAATGCCGGCAGAGCAATACACACAATGGCAGTCAGGTGCTTCAGTCGCATCAATGGCGAACTCCGTTACCCAGGGAGACCTTCACCACATCAGGGTCGGAGGCCATTTCCTGATGCGCCAGCAGATAAGGGTCGGCGCCGTTGTCGCGCGCCATGGGTCCGTTGGCCGGCTCGACCTGCTGAGCCACCTGCACCGGCACCCCCTTCTCCGCGACCATGGCGGCGCCGTGGTCGTTGACCGCCAGCTGCTGCCACGCCACCACGGCGGCAAAGCTCATGCTCGCGGCCAGCGCCACCGCGCCGACCGTGCGCACGCTGCCCTGGCGTAACCAGCGCCGCGGCGCCAGCACGGTCGGCTCTTCGGCCAGGCGCGCCGCGACGCGATGGCGCACGTTGATACTGTTCAGGCCGGAGGCGCGCATGGCATCACCGATCAGGTGATACTCATCCCATGCTTCCTTCAACGACTCGTCGGTACTGGCGGCACTGATCAGCTTGGAGGCCTCTGGTCCGTCGAGTTCGCTATCCACCAGTGCGGATAATGATTCTTTCATGCTTACCACCTTTTATTCTTGGCCGTGTCGAGCAGCGGCCTAAGCTCGGTTGCGATTGCTTCGCGCGCCCGGAAGATGCGCGAACGAACCGTTCCGATGGGACAATTCATCACCTTGGCGATTTCGTCGTAGGACAGACCATCCATTTCCCGCAGCGAAATCGCCGTCCTCAGTTCCTCAGGCAATGCCTCTACCGCTGCATTCACCGTGGTCAATATTTCCTTGTTCATCAACTCCGATTCGGGGGTGTTGAAGTCGGGGAGCTGCGACGCCATGTCGAAACTCTCGCCGTCCTCGTCTTCCACTTCGCTGTTGATGACCGGGCGTCGCCCGCTGGCACTGAGGAAATTCTTGGCGGTGTTGATGCCGATCCGGTATAGCCAGGTATAGAACGCACTCTCGCCGCGAAACGACGGCAAGGCGCGGTATGCCTTGACGAAGGCCTCCTGTGTCACGTCTTCGATGTCTGCGCTGTCGCGTAAAAACCGCGACAACAGCCGAGCTAAACGGCGCTGATACTTGCTGACAAGTAGATCGAACGCTCTTTTTTCACCTCGCTGTGCACGCTCCACCAACTGTTGATCGATTTCACGATCACTCATGTCGTTGTAATGCTCCCTGAATTGCCCACCGGTTTATTTGGTGTATTTCACATGGTGGACACGGTCTAGACCAGAGGGTGGGTGATGAGTTCCCACTGGTGGTGCTGAGCGAAACATAGCAGAGATACCCCCAAACGAAAACGGCGAAAGACCCCGTCTCAAGGCGTTGCACCCGCCTCGCCTGCGAGGGCAACGCCGCGTCGGTTGGGGAGAATGCGGCGGCGCGTCGTTTTGTCCGGCACCCGCCCGCGTCACCGTCTACCCTCTGTTTAAGGGATTTGCCATTGTGGGCCCGGCGCCCTTTACACGCCAACCAAGCACTTGCTAGAATTCATCCATCACCCCATGACGATGCAAGGAGAACGCGCGATGCACACCCCGGGAAACCGTTTCAGACAGGCCGTGGAGCAGGAAAAACCGTTGCAGGTGATGGGGGCCGTCAATGCCTACGCCGCCCGCCTGGCCGAGCACGCCGGCTTCAAGGCGCTGTACCTGTCCGGCGGCGGCGTGGCGGCCTGCTCGTGCGGCATTCCTGATCTTGGCATCACCACGCTGGAAGACGTGCTGATCGACGTGCGCCGCATCACCGACGCCACCGAGCTGCCGCTGCTGGTGGACATCGACACCGGCTGGGGCGGTGCGTTCAACATCGCCCGCGCCATCCGCAGCCTGGAAAAGGCCGGTGCCGCCGCAGTGCACATCGAAGACCAGGTACAGCAGAAGCGCTGTGGCCACCGTCCCAACAAGGCCATCGTGGCGAAAGACGAGATGGTCGACCGCGTCAAGGCCGCGGTGGATGCACGCCGTGACGACAGCTTCGTGATCATGGCGCGCACCGATGCGCTGGCCGTGGAAGGCCTGGATGCCGCGATCGAGCGCGCCGTGGCCTGCGTCGAGGCCGGTGCGGACATGATCTTCCCCGAGGCGATGACCGATCTGGCGATGTACAAGCGCTTTGCCGAGGCGGTGAAGGTGCCGGTGCTGGCCAACATCACCGAGTTCGGCTCCACCCCGCTCTACACCACGCAGGAACTCGGCGCCAACGGCGTGAGCCTGGTGCTCTACCCGCTGTCGGCGTTCCGCGCCATGAGCAAGGCGGCCCTGGAGGTGTACAGCGCGATCCGCCAGGACGGCACGCAGCAGAACGTGATCGACAAGATGCAGACGCGCATGGAGCTCTATGACCACCTGGGCTACCACGCTTACGAGCAGAAGCTGGACGCGTTGTTCAGCCAGGAAAAGTAAACCACAGACCACATCAGGTTGGCCGAAGACGCCCGACAACAAGCCGCAGGCCGCCCCGCATTGCCGTTACATTTAGAGGAGAAGGAAATGAGTGAAGTCGTACTTACCGCCAAGCCGAAGAAATCGGTTGCCCTCTCCGGCGTGGCCGCCGGCAACACCGCCCTGTGCACCGTTGGCCGCAGCGGCAACGACCTGCATTACCGTGGTTACGACATTCTCGATCTGGCCGCCCGCTGTGAATTCGAAGAAGTGGCCTTCCTGCTGGTGCACGGCAAGCTGCCGAACCAGGCGGAACTCACCGGCTACAAGAAGAAGCTCAAGAGCCTGCGCGGCCTGCCGGCCTCGGTGAAGGCGGTGCTGGAAGCGCTGCCCGCCGCCGCCCACCCGATGGACGTGATGCGCAGCGGCGTCTCGGCGCTGGGTTGCGCCCTGCCGGAGAAGGACGACCACAACATGGCTGGCGCGCGCGACATCGCCGACCGCCTGATGGCCAGCCTGGGTTCGATGCTGCTCTACTGGTACCACTTCAGCCACAACGGCAAGCGCATCGAGGTGGAAACCGACGATGACTCCATCGGCGGCCACTTCCTGCATCTGCTGCACGGCGAGAAGCCGTCCGAGCAGTGGGTACGCGCCATGCATACCTCGCTCAACCTGTACGCCGAGCATGAGTTCAACGCTTCGACCTTCGCCGCCCGCGTCATCGCCGGCACCGGCTCGGACATGTACAGCGCCATCACCGGCGCCATCGGTGCGCTGCGCGGCCCGAAACACGGCGGCGCCAACGAGGTGGCGTTCGAAGTGCAGAAGCGCTACGAGAACCCGGACGAAGCCGAGATCGACATCAAGGCCCGCGTCGAGCGCAAGGAAGTGGTGATCGGCTTCGGCCACCCGGTGTACACCATCAGCGACCCGCGCAACAAGGTGATCAAGGAAGTGGCGCGCGAGCTGTCCGTGGCCGCCGGCGACACCAAGATGTTCGACATCGCCGAGCGCCTGGAGAGCGTGATGTGGGACATCAAGAAGATGTTCCCCAACCTGGACTGGTTCTCCGCCGTGAGCTACCACATGATGGGCGTGCCGACCGCCATGTTCACCCCGCTGTTCGTGATCGCCCGCACCAGCGGCTGGAGCGCGCACGTGGTCGAACAGCGCATCGACGGCAAGATCATCCGTCCTTCGGCCAACTACGTCGGCCCGGAAGATCAGCCGTTCGTGCCGCTGGCTCAGCGCTGACACGCCCCCGCCAGCCGGGTGGGCCGCAGCCCACCCGGCGCCGGCATCCTCATGACCGCTTCCAAGGCGGATGAAGATGTCGGGGGCGGATCGCCACCACCTGCCGGCGCGGCTGTGTCGGCAGGCTGGCTGAAACATGGACGGAGGCGGCCGGCGAGCCGCCCCGCAGACACAGAACATCACCCTCGGGCCTCGACACCATGAACACCGCATACCGCAAACACCTGCCCGGCACGGCCCTGGATTACTTCGACACGCGCTCCGCGGTCGACGCCATCCAGCCCGGTGCCTACGACACGCTGCCGTATACCTCGCGCGTACTGGCCGAACAGCTGGTGCGCCGCTGCGACCCGGCGCTGCTGACCGACGCGCTCAAGCAGCTGATCGAACGTCGCCGCGATCTGGATTTCCCCTGGTACCCGGCACGCGTGGTGTGCCACGACATCCTGGGCCAGACCGCACTGGTCGACCTGGCCGGCCTGCGCGACGCCATCGCCGAAAAAGGCGGCGACCCGGCCAAGGTGAACCCGGTGGTCCCCACCCAGCTCATCGTGGATCACTCGCTGGCAGTGGAATGCGGCGGCTACGACCCGGAGGCGTTCGAGAAAAACCGTGCCATTGAAGACCGCCGCAACGAAGACCGCTTCCACTTCATCGACTGGACGCGCACCGCGTTCAAGAACGTGGACGTGATCCCGGCGGGCAACGGCATCATGCACCAGATCAACCTGGAGAAGATGTCCCCGGTGATCCAGGCACGCGACGGCGTGGCCTTCCCCGACACCTGCGTCGGCACCGACAGCCACACCCCGCACGTGGACGCGCTGGGCGTGATCGCCATCGGCGTGGGCGGGCTGGAAGCGGAAACCGTGATGCTGGGCCGCGCCTCGATGATGCGCCTGCCGGACATCGTCGGGGTGAAGCTCACCGGCCAGCGCCAGCCCGGCATTACTGCCACCGACATCGTCCTGGCGCTGACCGAGTTCCTGCGCAAGGAGCGCGTGGTGGGCGCCTGGGTGGAGTTCTTCGGTGACGGCGCGGCCAAGCTGAGTATCGGCGACCGCGCCACCATCTCCAACATGTGCCCGGAATACGGCGCCACCGCCGCGATGTTCTACATCGACGACCAGACCATCGATTACCTGAAGCTCACCGGCCGCGAACCGGAGCAGGTGGCGCTGGTGGAAAACTACGCCAAACTCACCGGCCTGTGGGCCGACAGCCTGGCCCGCGCCGAGTACGAACGGGTACTGGAGTTCGACCTCTCCAGCGTGGTGCGCAACATGGCCGGCCCGTCCAACCCGCACAAGCGCCTGCCGACCTCGGCCCTGCACGAGCGCGGCATCGCCGACGAGGCCAAGCTGCAGGCGGCCCGCGCCGAGGAAGCCCAGGGCCTGCTGCCGGATGGCGCGGTGATCATCGCCGCCATCACCAGCTGCACCAACACCTCCAACCCGCGCAACGTGGTGGCCGCCGCTCTGCTGGCGAAAAAAGCCAATGTCCTGGGCCTGGTACGCAAACCGTGGGTGAAGACCTCGTTCGCGCCCGGCTCGAAGGTGGCCAAGCTGTACCTGGAAGAAGCCGGCCTGCTGCCGGAGCTGGAAAAGCTGGGCTTCGGCATCGTGGCCTACGCCTGCACCACCTGTAACGGCATGTCCGGCGCGCTGGACCCGAAAATCCAGCAGGAAATCATCGCGCGCGACCTGTACGCCACCGCCGTACTGTCCGGCAACCGCAACTTCGACGGCCGCATCCACCCCTACGCCAAGCAGGCCTTCCTCGCCTCGCCACCGCTGGTGGTGGCCTACGCCATCGCCGGCACCGTGCGCTTCGACATCGAGCAGGACGTACTGGGCTACGACAAGGACGGCAAGGCCATCACCCTGAAAGACCTTTGGCCGAGCGACGAGGAAATCGACGCCATCGTGGCGCGTTGCGTGAAGCCGGAACAGTTCAAGCAGATCTACATCCCGATGTTCGACCTGGGCACCGTGGAAGAAGCCAAGAGCCCGCTCTACGACTGGCGCCCGCAGTCGACCTACATCCGCCGCCCGCCGTACTGGGAAGGCGCGCTGGCCGGCGCACGCACGCTCAAGGGCATGCGTCCGCTGGCGGTGCTGCCGGACAACATCACCACCGACCACCTGTCGCCGTCCAACGCCATCCTGGCCAACAGCGCCGCCGGCGAATACCTGGCGAAAATGGGCCTGCCGGAAGAGGACTTCAACTCCTACGCCACCCATCGCGGCGACCACCTCACCGCGCAGCGCGCCACCTTCGCCAACCCGCAGCTGGTGAACGAGATGGCCGTGGTGGACGGCGAGGTGAAGAAGGGCTCGCTGGCCCGCGTCGAGCCGGAGGGCAAGGTGATGCGCATGTGGGAAGCCATCGAAACCTACATGGAGCGCAAGCAGCCCCTGATCATCATCGCCGGCGCCGACTACGGCCAAGGCTCCTCGCGCGACTGGGCCGCCAAGGGCGTGCGTCTGGCCGGGGTGGAAGCCATCGCGGCCGAGGGCTTCGAGCGCATCCACCGCACCAACCTGATCGGCATGGGCGTCTTGCCGCTGGAGTTCAAGCCGGGCGTGAACCGCAAGACCCTGGGCATCGACGGTACCGAGACCTTCGATGTGATCGGCGAGCGCAAGCCGCGCGCCGACCTCACACTGGTGATCCAGCGCCAAAACGGCGAACGCGTCGAGGTGCCCGTCACCTGCCGCCTCGATACCGCGGAAGAAGTGTCGATCTACGAGGCCGGCGGCGTGCTGCAGCGCTTCGCGCAGGACTTCCTCGAAGCCTCGACCGTAGCGTAAGCATCAGCAGACGGCCAGCGTTGCCCCGGCAAGGGGTAACGTTGGCCGAACCGCCACCCCGGCCTCATCAGGATAATCAGCTCATGGCTCACCAACCCCAGATCAAGATTCCCGCCACCTATATCCGCGGCGGCACCAGCAAGGGCGTGTTCTTTCGTCTGCAGGACCTGCCGGAACGCTGCCAGGTGCCGGGTCCGGCGCGCGACAAGCTGTTCATGCGCGTGATCGGCAGCCCCGACCCCTACTCCGCCCACATCGACGGCATGGGCGGCGCCACCTCCAGCACCAGCAAGTGCGTGATCCTGTCCAAGAGCACGCAGCCCGGCCACGACGTGGACTACCTGTACGGCCAGGTCGCCATCGACAAGGCCTTTGTCGACTGGAGCGGCAACTGCGGCAACCTCTCCACCGCCGCCGGCGCCTTCGCCATCCACGCCGGCCTGGTCGACCCGGCACGCATTCCGGACAACGGCGTGTGCGTGGTGCGCATCTGGCAGGCCAACATCCAGAAGACCATCATCGCCCACGTCCCGGTGACAAACCGCCAGGTGCAGGAAACCGGCGATTTCGAGCTGGACGGCGTGACCTTCCCGGCCGCCGAGATCGTGCTGGAATTCCTCGACCCGTCGGACGACGGTGATGAGGGCGGCAGCATGTTCCCCACCGGCAATCTGGTGGACGATCTGGACGTACCCGGCGTCGGCACCTTCAAGGCCACCATGATCGCCGCCGGCATCCCCACCGTGTTCGTCAACGCCGCCGACATCGGCTACACCGGCACCGAGCTGCGTGAAGCCATCAATACCGACCCCACCGCACTGGCCCGGTTCGAAGCCATCCGCGTGGCCGGCGCGCTGCGCATGGGCCTGATCAAGACCCCGGAAGAGGCCGCCACGCGCCAGCACACCCCGAAGATCGCCTTCGTGGCGCCGCCCCAGGACTACACCGCCTCCAGCGGCAAACAGATCAGGGCCGGCGACGTCGACCTCCTGGTACGCGCGCTGTCCATGGGCAAGCTGCACCACGCCATGATGGGCACGGCCGCGGTCGCCATCGGCACCGCCGCCGCCATCCCCGGCACACTGGTCAACCTGGCCGCCGGCGGCGGCGAACGCAGCGCGGTGCGCTTCGGCCACCCCTCGGGTACGCTGCGCGTCGGCGCCGAGGCCGAGCGGGTGAACGGCGAGTGGACCGTGACCAAGGCCATCATGAGCCGCAGCGCGCGCGTGCTGATGGAAGGCTGGGTGCGCGTGCCGGGCGACGCATTCTAAGCGCTGACGCAGGCGTTCCACGGGCTAAACTGCAGAACGACGACGGCCAGATCCACCCGGCACAGGCCAAGCACGCCGGGTGGATGATCGGTCGCCATCACGTACGGCAGCAGCCGTCCAACCCGATCGCCACACCCCGCTAGGCACCCACTCGGAGCCTGGGCGGGGCTGAGCAGGAGGAACGCATGCCCCACCCACCCTCTTCCCTCCGCCCCGCCCCCGACCGGGTTCTGGTCGACATCGCCGACTATGTCGCCGATTACGCCATCACCTCTTCCCAAGCCTGGGACACCGCCCGCCTGTGCCTGATAGACACCCTGGGCTGCGGTCTGGAAGCACTGGCCTACCCTGCCTGCACCAAGCTCCTGGGGCCGATCGTGCCGGGCACCATCGTACCCAACGGCGCCCGGGTGCCCGGCACCCCGTTCCAGCTCGACCCGGAGCAGGCCGCGTTCACCATCGGCACGATGATCCGCTGGCTCGACTTCAACGACACCTGGCTCGCCGCCGAGTGGGGGCATCCGTCCGACAACCTGGGCGGCATCCTCGCCACCGCCGACTGGGTCTCGCGGGAGCGTGTCGCCCGTGGCCAGGCCCCGCTGATGATGAAAGACGTGCTGGAGAGCATGATCAAGGCGCACGAGATCCAGGGCTGCCTCGCGCTGGAGAACAGCTTCAACCGGGTCGGCCTGGACCACGTGGTGCTGGTGAAGGTGGCCTCCGCCGCCGTGTGCGCCAAGCTGATGGGCGGCAGCAAGGAGGACATCGTCAACGCCGTGAGCCAGGCCTTCGTCGACGGCCAGAGCCTGCGCACCTACCGCCATGCCCCCAACGCCGGCTCCCGCAAATCGTGGGCGGCGGGCGACGCCACCAGCCGCGGCGTGCGCCTGGCGCGGTTCAGCGTCAAGGGCGAGATGGGCATCCCGGGCGTGCTGAGCGCCAAAGACTGGGGCTTCTACGACGTGCTGTTCCAGGGCCGGCCGTTCACGCTCCCGCGCCCCTACGGCAGCTACGTGATGGAAAATGTGCTGTTCAAGATCGCGTTCCCGGCCGAATTCCATGCGCAGACCGCCGTGGAATGCGCGCTGGCTCTGCACGGCAAGCTGGCCCGACAGGGCAAGTCCGCCGCCGACATCCGGCACGTCGCCATCCGCACCCAGGAGGCCTGCCTGCGCATCATCGACAAGCAGGGCCCGCTGGCCAACCCGGCCGACCGCGACCACTGCATCCAGTACATGGTGGCCGTGCCGCTGATCTTCGGTCGCCTGAGCGCCGCCGACTACGAGGACGACGTCGCCGCCGACCCGCGCATCGACGACATGCGTGCCAGGATAAGCTGCGTGGAAGACCCGGCCTTCACCCGCGACTACCACGCCCCCGACAAGCGCAGCATCGCCAACGCCCTGACCGTGACCCTGAACGACGGCACCGTGCTCGACGAAGTGGTGTGCGAATACCCGCTCGGCCACCCGCGGCGGCGGGCGGAGGGCATCCCGCTGCTGGAGGACAAGTTCAAGACCCACCTTGCACACCGCTTTCCCGCCAAGCAGCGGGCGGCCATCTTTGCGCTGTGCCACGATCAGGCAAAGCTGCTGACGACGACGGTGAACGCTTTTACCGATTTATGGGTGATCTGACGGCGGCGGCATCGCCTGCGGCCAAGCTGGACGCCAAGGTTGGCCGAAGACGACAAGCCAATCTTTCTCCCACAAAGTCCCCTCGGCATGGCGATGCGCCCGCCTCGAGCGTCGCCCCACGTGATGATCGCCTCTTGGCAAGAGGCACGACCCACAGCGGTATTTGTACCGGCCGCGTTCCCAGCTCCGGAAGCCGTATGCTAGATTCACGCCACAGAACAAACCTCCCCCAAGACCAACCACGACACAACAGAGGATCGTCCATGAAAAGAAGCCTGGTCGTCGTGGCGGGGCTGCTGCTAGGACAAGCGGCCGCAGCCGACCCGAAAGAACTGGTCATCCTGCTGGACGACAGCACCGAGATGCCGCAGGCCGAGATCAGCGGCTCCCGGGTATGGCGCGGCATCCACCATGACCTGGGCCGGGCGCTCGCCAAGGAACTAGGCAAACGGCCGCGCTTTCTGGTGCTGCCCCGCCAGCGCATACCGGCAGCGCTCGAGAGCGGCCAGGCCGACTTGATCTGCATGTACCTGCCAGCCTGGCTGCCCGGTCCGTTCGACTGGACCCAGCCCTTCCTGCCCAACGCCGACATCGTCGTCACCTCGCACCGCGAGACACGACCAAGGCGTATCGAGGCGCTGGCCGGGCAACCCATCGGCACCCTACTGGGTTTTCGCTACCCCGAGCTGGAAGCCCGGCTGGGCTCGCGGTTTGTCCGGGATGACGCCCCCAATGCCAGCAGCAACCTGCACAAGCTGCAAGCGGGCCGCACCCGCCACGCCGTGGTGAACCTGCTCTATCTGAGCTATCAGGAAAAGCTCGGCCTGGACGCGGCGACGCTGTACCCGCCGCTGGTGCTGAGGCGTTATCAGGCTGGCTGCGCCCTGTCGCGGCAGGGTTCGGTCAGCCTGCGGCAAGTCGATGAGGCCATCGATACCTTGCGCCGGCAACACACGGTCAGCCAGATCTACCGCAAGTATCGCTGACCCAGGCCCGCCCCCAGCCATGCCGCGCCGGCAAAGCGGAGGTTGGAGCTGCAGGCGGTGGGTTTTCGCGCTATCGTCAGCGCCAGATACGCCGCCCCCTGGCCCGAGCCGCGCTCGGCCCGATGGCGCCAATCAACCACGAGAACACCATGAAGCGACCTTTCCTGCCCCAAGAGCACCCGATGCTGCGCCAGCATGCCGCCGCCGTGACCGAGTTCGACACGCCCGAACTGCATGACCTGGTGCAGGACATGTTCGACACCCAGTACGCCGGGAACGGCGTCGGGCTGGCGGCGCCGCAGATCGGCGTGCCGTTGCGGGTGATCGTGTTCGCCTACGTTGGCGGCGAACGCGCCCCCGACGCGCCGGCGATTCCACCCACGGTACTGATCAACCCGGAAATCCGCCCCGAATCCGAACGCGTCGAGGAAGACTGGGAAGGCTGCTTCAGCGTACCGGGCCAGCGTGGCCAGGTGCCACGCTGGCAGGCCATCCGTTACCGGGCACAGGACATCCAGGGCCGCCTGATCGAAGGCCGCGCCGAGGGCTTTCATGCCCGCATCATCCAGCATGAGGTCGATCATCTGAACGGCACGCTCTTCATCGACCGCTTGCAACCCGGCACCGACGACACACCTCCCTCCGAGCCGGCGGCAGACTAAGAACCTGTTCACGATCTGTCGCGAGCGGCCCTCAGCGGGGTGAAGAGCCGCGCAGGAACCGGAATGTACAAGCGCACGACAAAAAGCCTCACGGCCAGCCTGGCGATAACCGAGGCTGGCCGTGAGGCTTTGGGCTGTAAAGAAGCGAGCGCGTCAGAGCGCCGCCATCCGCCGCAGATAGTCCGGCACCTGCTTGGCCACCACCTTCTGCAAGCCGCATAGCAGCTGGTGCGACACGTGAGGCAGGCCATGCTGGACCCGCAGCACCTGGGTCAGGTGCCCCATCAGGTTGGCGGCCATTTCGGCGTCGGCCAGCGCCCGGTGTGCCTGCCCGGTCGCCGGCAGGCCGGCCCAGCGCGTCAAAGTGCCGAGCTGGTGGTTTGGTGCTGCCGGCAACAGCCGCCTCGCCAACAACAGGGTGCAGGCAAAATCCTGCCGCCGCGTGCGACCAAACTGGCCGAGCTCGTAATCCCAGAACTTGCGGTCGAAGGCGGCGTTGTGCGCCACCAGCGGTGTGTCGCCGACGAACTCGGCCGCCTCGCGCATCACGGCGTCGGCCGGCGGCGCGGCCTTCAGCATAGCGTTGCTGATGCCGGTGAGGCGCTCAATGTCGGGCGGCACCCTCACGCCCGCGTTCATCAGGCTCTGAAAGCGGGCCGTCACCCGGCCGTTTTCCAGCAGCACTACGGCGATCTCGGTGGCACGGCAGCCGACACCGGGGCTGAGCCCGGTGGTTTCGAAGTCGATCACGGCGACGCGCTCCAGGCCGCCCTTGTCCTGCCGCTCAGTCATTCAACGCCGCCTTGGCCGCCTCTTCCGGCGTCAGTCCGTCGTAGAACTGATCGGTATACCATTCGGCCTGCTCTTCGATGTGCTCCTGCGCCTCGCGCGGGGTGGCTCCGGCGGCCACCAGCAGGGCCTCGACCTCGGCGCACCACTCCAGCAGCGCCCGGGTTTCCGGGTCGAGATCCTTGTCCTTTTTTGCCATGGCGATTCGCGTCCTGAAAGAAATGTCGAAAAACGATGCGGCATTGTACGCGATCCGACGCGAGCGGGGTCGCCTGCCATGCCCCCAGAAATGGGGACAGCCCAAAGCCACGCGACCATGCCACCTCGTCAAAAAAACAAGGTGGTGCCGTCAGCCATCTCTGCCGGCATATTCGCCAACCGCAACGGCACCTACGCCGAGGAAGCCCCTTCGTTGATCCTGATCGGCGCCGCACCTGCCATCGCCACTGCGGGGCAGATGATCGTTCTGTTACCGTAAGCCAATAGCCTGCGGCCTTCGTTCGGGCCATTTGGCTCAATTGATGACAGGCTCTAGCATCGCCGCCCTGCAAGCGCGCCTCACCAAGGCACGGTTTTTTCTTGCCGGCGCAGAACAGCATTTCGCGCTATATTGATATGACATATTCAGCCAACACACTACCGCCATACCACAGCAAGGAGAAAGGCATGAATCAGGAAGTCTACTGGCTGCTGGAGCTCGCCATCCAGCCTGGCCAGCGCGAGGCCTTCGACCACCTGATGACCGAGATGGTCGAGGCAACCGGCGCCAACGAGCCCGGTGCGCTGAATTACGAATGGAACGTCAGCAGCGACGGCACGACCTGCCATATCTACGAACGCTACCGCGACTCGGCGGCGGTGCTGACCCACCTGGGCAATTTCGAGACGCGCTTCGCCGAACGCTTCTTTGCACTGCTGACGCCGACCCGCTTCAGCATCTACGGCCACCCCAGTGCCGAACTCCAGGCCGCGCTGGCGGATATCAAGCCCAGTTACCTGAGCCCGGTCGGCGGCTTCCGCCGCTAGGCCACCCCGTACCAAAGTTGGCCGAAGCCCGCACCGCTTCGGCCACCCTTTTGCGGCAAACTCCGCCTAAAATGGGGACACTCTTCATCCCGAGGAACCCCCATGTCGACCAGTTTTGCCGCCGCCGGCGCCCCCTCCCTTTCACGCCAGCGCGTCGCCCTGCTCACGCTGCTGGCCATGACGGCATTTGCCGGCAACTCCCTGCTCTGCCGCCAGGCACTCAAGCACACCAGCATCGACCCGGCTACCTTCACCACCCTGCGCATCGCCTCCGGAGCCCTGGTGCTGTGGTTGATCGTGCGTCTGCGCGCGGCGACCGGCAGCGGCAACGGCCGCTGGCGCTCGGCGCTGGCGCTGTTCTTCTACGCCGCCGCGTTCTCGTTCGCCTACGTCAGCCTGTCGGCGGCGACGGGTGCCCTGCTGCTGTTCGGGGCGGTTCAGGCAACGATGATCGGGATCGGACTGGCGCGGGGCGAACGCCTAAGCGTCCGTCAACTGGCCGGCTTGCTGCTCGCGCTGGCGGGGCTGGCTGGCCTGCTGCTGCCGGGCCTGTCGGCGCCACCGCTGGCGGGGGCCGTGCTGATGCTGCTGGCAGGCGTGGCCTGGGGCGCCTACTCGCTGCTCGGCAAAGGCGCCGGCGACCCGACCCGCGTCACCGCCGGCAACTTCCTGCGCGCCGTGCCGCTGGCGATTTCGCTGAGCCTGCTGCTGATGCCGGCAGCCTCATGGGACACCGCCGGCGCCATCTACGCGCTGCTCTCCGGCGCGCTGGCCTCGGGTGTCGGCTACGCCGTGTGGTACACCGCCCTGCGCGGGCTGACCGCCACCGGCGCGGCCACGGTACAGCTCACCGTGCCGGTGATCGCGGCGGCGGGGGGCGTAGCGCTGCTGGGCGAGCCGGTCACGCTGCGCCTGGTGCTGGCCTCGATCGCCATTCTGGGCGGGGTATGGCTGGTCATCGCCGGCAAGCGCCAAGCCGGACGCTGAAACACCATGGACGATCACGAGCTCGACACGCTGCTGGCGGAGATCCGCGCCTGCCGCCACTGCGAAGCGCAACTGCCGCTGGGACCGCGCCCGGTGCTGCAGGCGGCGGCGACGTCACGCATCCTGCTGGTGGGCCAAGCCCCCGGCGTACGCGTGCACCAGACCGGCCTCCCCTTCAACGACCCCTCGGGCGACCGCCTGCGGCGCTGGCTCGACCTGGACCGCGACGCCTTCTACGACCCGGCCCGGCTCGCCATCGTGCCGATGGGCTTCTGTTACCCCGGCAAGCACGGCAGTGGCGATGCCCCGCCTCGTCCGGAATGCGCCGTGCTATGGCGCCAGCGCCTGCTGGCACAGCTGCCCGACATCCGCCTGACGCTGCTGATCGGCCAATACGCGCAGGCCTGGCACCTGGGAAAACGCCGCAAAAAGACCCTGACCGACACCGTCAAGGCCTGGCGCGAGTACCAGCCTGAGCTCTTCGTGCTGCCTCACCCCAGCCCGCGCAACGTGCGCTGGTTCGTCAGCAACCCCTGGTTCGACGATGAGGTGGTGCCGGCGCTGCGCGCGGCGGTGCACGCCGCGCTGGCGGACTGAAACACGGCTCTATCAGGCCGACAGCAGCGACCCGGTCTTGAAGGCATGGGGAGTCGCCACCTTGGCGAGCCCCATCCCGGTGGTGGCGAAATGGCGGCTCTCCAGCACGTACACCATGCCGCCATACGCCGAGCTCAGCACGCTGACCCGGTCATTCAGCGGGTCGATCACCTCCACCACCGGCTGGCCCGGCTCCACCCGGGTCCCCGGGGCAACCAGGAAGGTCACGACCCCGGAGTGCGGGGCGCAAAGATTCTCCGACCCGGCCAGCGGTGTCGCCGGATAATCGAGCGGCGGCAGCTCGGCCGCCGGGAGGTCGGCGATCACGCCACGGTAGCGCAGAAACTCCAGGATCGCCGCCGCATCCCGCTCCGCCAGCTCATGCCTGACGTCGCCCTGGCCACGCAGCTCCACCGTCACCACGAGCGCCGCCAACTCGATCGGCACGTCGAGACCGTCCTGCCGCGCCTTCTCCTGCAACTCCCACCAGAGGCGGCTACAGGCTTCATCGAACGGGTCCCCGCCGGACTCGGTGGCCAGCAACTGCGCCTGCGAGCCGAGGTAGCGTGACAACGGTTCGCACTGCGGCCACAGCGGCGTACCGGTATAGACGTGCAGCGCGGCGCGAAAATCGCAATGCAGGTCGAGCACGATGTCGGCGTCGGCCGCCAACGACATCAGGCGGTGCCGCAGGCTCTGCAGCTCGGTGCTCACCGGCCAGGCCGCCAGCTCCGCACGGATGGCGGCGCGAATCAGCTGGGTATTGGCGGCGGCATCGCCGGACAAGTGCGGCTTCACGCGCCGGTAGACCCCTTCAAGCAGGGCCGGATAATTTCGGTTGAAATTCTCGCCGCTGGCCATCTCGAAACGGCCCAATTGCAGCCCGAGCAGGGTCTGGTCATGACCAATCGGATTGGCTTGCGGCACCAGCACCACTTCGCCGTGCAGGTGGCCGGCGGATTCCAGTGCCTGGAGGGCCGACTTGAGATGCCAGGCCACCAGCATGCCGGGGAGCTCGTCGGCGTGCAGCGCGGCCTGGATATAGACCTTCTGACCTTGTCCGGCGCGGCCGAAATGCAGGCTGCACAGCTGCCGGCTGGAGCCGAGACCGGGGGAGAGCAAAGTATGTTCGATACGTTTCATGATCAGGAATGAGGCAGGCCGGGTTAACGTCAATACCGGAACCATACCCGAACTTGCCGCAGTCGTTGAAGACGAGAGCACCGCGGGCGGCAAGAACGGCCGACGCCACACCGCTTGCCTTGCCCCCCAGCACGAAGACATGCCCAGGCGCCGGGATGCCGCATGCTCCGCCAGCCCGTCTGGCCGGCATCCGCTCCACCCTAAGCCTGATGCATGGCCCGAAGCCGTTCCTCCAGATACTGGATGAAGGCATGCACCTTGCGCGAATAGCGGCGGTTGGGCAAATAGGCGGCATACACGTGCGCGTCGCCAAGCTGCGGCGTCACACTCCACGCGTCGAACAAGCGCAGCACGCGCCCTGCCCGAATATCCTCCTGCACCACCCACTCCGGCAGCAACGCGACGCCATGGCCGCCGAGCACGGCTTCGCGCAGCATGTCGAGACTGTTGGTG
The DNA here is from genome assembly GCF_900177275.1 of Pseudogulbenkiania subflava DSM 22618. Taxonomy (GTDB): domain Bacteria; phylum Pseudomonadota; class Gammaproteobacteria; order Burkholderiales; family Chromobacteriaceae; genus Pseudogulbenkiania; species Pseudogulbenkiania subflava. The sequence continues at coordinate 134,959 of NZ_FXAG01000007.1, read as the reverse complement.
ATGAACGGCCCGTCCACTTCAACCTGCTCGCTCCGAGCCTCCAAGCGGAATGTCCAGCGCTGGCGCCCCGGCCGATATGCAAAGCGAAGGCAGGCATGCGAAGCCAGCTCGATCGGCGCACGAGGCGTGCCGTGCCGTTCCAGGTAGTCAGGGCTCGCCACCAGAAAACGCCGATTCTCCGCCAGCTTCTTCACGATCAAATGCTCGTCACGATTCGGCACCCCTATCCTGACGGCAAGGTCGATACGCTCAACCGCCAGATCCTGATACGAATCCGATACCACGAGATCCAGCTTCACGCGCGGATAGGCTTTCATGAAATCGGAAAGATGCCCCGCCAAACAGAGACGGCTATAGGTCACGGGAACGGATACCCGCAGCGTGCCCATCGGCTCCTCCTTGCCGTCGGCAATGCTGCTGTCGGCCTCCTCCAGATCGGCCAGGAGCTTGGAAACCTGCTCGAGGTAGCTTGCCCCGGCATCCGTCAACAGGACTTGCCGGGTGGTGCGAGTGAGCAGGACGGCCCCCAGCGACTGTTCCAGCGCATCCATCAGCCGTGTTACCGACGACGTCGCCACACCGAGCCGCCGAGCCGCCCTGGAAAACCCTCCCGTTTCGGCCACTTCCATCAGCGTTCTGAGAGCCAACAATTTATCCATGCAAATCCTTTGCGAAAAACGCAATGCTAGCTTGCAATTTATATGGATTCAACGCACGAATGACAACGACTAAGCTTGCGGCATGATCACTTTGCCCAAGGAGCCGTCCATGGAATTCATCGAGCACGACATCCCTGCCTCACCCGCTCATCACCCCCATGAAACGCACCATCGTCATGCGCACACCGTCTGGGAGAACCTGGCATGAAAACGCTGCTGCAAACCGTGCCCACAGGCACACCGCTGGTCATGACCCGCGCCATGATCTCCTTGTTCGCCTTCTGCTGTGGCGCCATCGTCGCCAATATCTACTACGCCCAGCCGATCATCGGCTTGATTGCGCCAGACATCCACATGTCCGGCCAGACCGCCAGCCTGATCGTGTCGCTGACGCAGATCGGCTATGCCCTCGGCTTGTTCTTTCTGGTGCCGTTGGGTGACCTGCTCGAAAACCGCCGTCTGATGATCGCGACGGCCATGCTCTCGATCGTCAGCCTGGCCACAACAGCGCTCGCGCGGCAGCCAGGCCTGTTTCTGCTGGTCTCGCTGCTGCTCGGATTCAGCTCGGTGTCCGTTCAGCTGTTGATTCCCCTGGCGGCCCACCTGTCGCCAGAGGCATCGCGGGGGCGCGTGGTCGGCGGCATCATGGGGGGGCTGTTGCTCGGCATTCTGCTGGCTCGTCCGCTCTCGAGCTTTGTTGCCGACCACTTCGGCTGGCGCGTCGTATTTGGCACGGCCTCGATCCTGATGGCCGCCATCACCGTGTTGCTGGCCGCCACCATGCCCCGTCGTCAACCGGCCCATCAAGCGGGCTATGGCCAGCTGCTGCGCTCTTTGGCAACGCTGATGGCCAGCACTCCCGTGCTGCGCCAGCGTTCGTTCTTCCAGGCGTGCATGTTCGCGACCTTCAGCCTGTTCTGGACCGCCGTTCCGCTCGAATTGGCCCAGCATCACGGGCTGAGCCAGTCGCACATCGCCATTTTCGCCCTGGTTGGCGCTATCGGCGCCATCGCCGCTCCCATCAGCGGCCGCCTGGCGGATGCCGGACATACCCGCCCCGCTACCCTGGCGGCACTCGCGGTCGGTTCCTTGAGCTTTCTGCCTGTACTGCTGGCCCCTTCGCTGGGCGTCGCGGGCCTGGTGGTGGCGGGGGTCGTGCTGGATTTCTGCGTGCAAACGAACATGGTACTGGGGCAACGCGAGATTTACGCACTCGATCCTGCCATCCGCAACCGACTCAACGCGCTCTACATGACCAGCATTTTCATTGGAGGTGCGGCCGGCTCTGCCATCGCCAGCATCGTGTATCAACAGGGTGGCTGGGCCTGGGTCTGCATGGCAGGCAGCGCCTTCCCCGTCCTGGCTCTTCTGCCATTCATGCTGAAAAAAGGGAGGGCATAACGAAAGCCCCTTATCGGCACGACCGATAAGGGGCAGAGGGATCAACGGGGGCACTGTCGGCCAGGAACCAGCCGTTCGGCATCCTGTGCTGCCAGCCGCCTCCGGGCCGGGGCGGTGATCGGCATACGGGCGGATCGTGCCAAAGCAGATGCCCCGTTCCTGCCGCCAACGTTGCACCATGAGCCGCCCGCAGGGGTCAAAGCGGCTCACCTAAACCGGCGTAACGGCGGCCTCATGGTGCAACAGCCGGCGGAAATCCGACGAGGGCATGGGTTTGCCGAACAGGTAGCCCTGCATCTCCACGGCGCCCAGGCTGCCGAGATAGTCCGCCTGGATGTCGGTTTCCACCCCTTCGGCCACCAGGTTCAGATTGAGCCCGGTGGCGATGGCGACGATGGCGCGCACGATGGGCGAATCCTCCTTGCCGGCTTCGATTTCGCGCACGAACGACTGATCGATCTTGAGCGTCGTCACCGGCAAATGGCGCAGGTAGCTCAGCGACGAATACTGCGTGCCGAAATCGTCGATAGCCACGCGGATGCCCTCTTCGGCCAACCCCGCCAGTTTCAGCGACATGGCTTGCTGATCGGCAATAAACGCATTCTCGGTGATCTCGATCTCGAAGCTCTGGCGACGGATACCGTAGCGGTCTACCGTCGCGATCAGATAGTCGTAGAAATCATTGTCGACCAAGACCTCGGGCGGCACGTTGACCGACATGCGCGACAGCTCGAGGCCGGCCCGTTTCCATTCACGCAGCGTCTGGCAGGCACGCTCGATCACCCAGTAGGTGAGCGGCTTCATCAACCCGATTTCTTCGATCACCCCCAGGAAGGCCCCCGGCGGAACCAGCCCGCGGGTCGGGTGCCGCCATCGGATCAAGGCTTCACAGCCGATGATCCGGCGGCTGTCGAATTCGACTTGCGGCTGGTAGTGCAGCTCGAACTGTTCGAGCTCCAAGGCCCGCCGGACCTCGTTTTCGAGCCTCAGGCGCTGGCCGGCGGCATCGTCCATCACCGGCAGGAAGAAGTCGAAACCATTCTTGCCCTGGGACTTGACCTGGTACATGGCGATATCGGCATGACGCAGCAGGGTCTCAATATCGTCGCCATCGTCGGGAAACACCGCGATGCCGATGCTGACCGTGAGAAAAACATCGTCGCCGTCGATGCTGAACGGCGCGGCAACCTCCTTGACCAGCTTGGCCGCGAGGATGGCGGCATCCTCCTTTCTACTCAGGCCCGGCAACAGGATGGTGAATTCGTCGCCGCCCAGGCGGGCCAGCGTGTCGCACTCCCGCAAGACGCATTGCAGACGCTGCCCCACTTGCTGCAGCAGCTCATCACCCTTGATATGACCAAAGGTATCGTTGGCGAGCTTGAAGCGGTCCAGATCGACGAACAGGACCGCCACCTGACGCCCCTTGCGCTTGGCCTGCATGATCGCCAAGCCGAGCCGGTCGCGAAACAGTGCGCGGTTGGGCAGGCCGGTGAGCAAATCGTGGTAGGCCAGGTAGGCCATGCGGTGTTCTGCGTCCTTTTTGTCGGTCACATCGCGCGCCACGCCATACAAGCGGCTCGACAGCTGCGGCAGATCCAGTTCAACTGGCACCAGGCTCGCTTCGAAATGCCGCTCGGCGATCTCTCCCCCCCTGCTGGCGATGCGAAACTCGATGGCCCGCTGCCCCGTCCGATGCTCGAGTACATAACGGACTCGCTCGGCATCCACCGGCAAAACCAGGTCGAGCAGCGATTGGCCAAGCAGTTCCTGCGGGGAATAGCCGATCAAATGGTGGGTACGCTCATTGGCAAACGTAAAGCAAAAGCGCTCGTCCAGCGTGAAGATAAGATCGGGCGACGCCTCCACCAGTGACCGGTGCATGCGCTCCGAGGTGTGCAGCTGCTGTGCCATAGCCAGGTTGGCACGCGCCAGGCTGCGGCGCTGCAGAGCCAGCTCGACCCGGTGCATGAGCTCCTCTACGGCATACGGCTTGCAGACATAATCACTGGCCCCGCTGCGCAGCGCGCAAACGGCGGAATCGAAAGCGGTGTCGCCGCTGACCACCAGCACCTCGGTGTCGATGCCGGCACGCCGGATCATCCCCAGCAGATCGAGCCCGTTCATGTCGCCCAGGTGCAGATCGAGCAGCATCAAATCCACGCCGCCGGCCATGAGCTGTTCCAGGGCCGACTGGCCGTCGTGGCAGGCGCGCACGTCGTAATTCCGCCCCCGCAACAGCATGCACAGGCTTTCCCGCATGCGGGGTTCATCGTCTACGACCAATAATTTTGCGCTTGTACCGAAGTGATTCTCTGCCACTTTGCCCCCTTGCCTACCCATACCGCCATTGGCGCAGATCGAAAACGGGCCTGCACTCTCGTCACTGCCGGTCGAGCGGCAGCAATACCTGAAAACGCGTTCCCTGCTGATCCGAACGGCAGTTGATCAAACCGTTCAGATCGCGCACCAGCTGCCCCACGATGGCCAGCCCAAGCCCTTGATGAAAGCCGGGTTTCTGGCTCGCCACCGGTTGGTAGAGCTGAGCGAGCACCTCTTTGGGAATGCCGGGGCCGTTGTCCTCGACCCGGATTTCGACATGGGACGCCCCTGCCTCGCCCAAGCCCCAGGCTGCCGTCGAGAGGGTCACGCGCCCGCCTTGCGGCATGGCTTCCAAGGCATTCTTGATCAAATTCACCAGCAGTTGCTTGAGCCGGTCACGGTCGGACACGATGTCCGGCAGCGCCTCGGCCAAATCGAGACGAATATCGACCAGGCCGGCAAACGGAATGGACCCTCGGAACAAAGTCGCCAGATCCTCCACGATACGGTTGAGCTTGACCGGCCCCCGCGCCGCCGCCCCCTCGGCCTGCTGCTCGCGCGCGGCGCGCAGCATGTGAGCCACCCTGTCGATTTCCTCGCGCACGATGGCCAGCTCGGGTTGGGGCGCGCCCTTGCCGGCGCTGGCTGCCTCGAGGATGGAGACGTAATTCCGGATGATCGCCAGCGGGTTGTTGAGCTCATGCACCAGTCGATTGAGCCGGCTGTCCGCGCCAGCCTCCCCGCCGTCCAGCGCCGCGGCATTGCCGGACCGGCGCTGCAGGGCAATGCGGTCTGCGCTCAAGCACCCAAAAACCGCGAGACAGGGCAGCTTGGCCGCCAATGCAGCAGCCCGATCCGCGCTGTCGATCACGGCCACCAGCACGCCAATCCGGGCAGACGCCGTGCGCAGCGGCAGCAGCAGCATGCCTTCTCCGCCCAGGCTGCGCAGCACCTGGTCGTCGAGCAAGGGTAATTGCCCTTGGCGCATAACCAGCTGCGGCACGCCATCCAGTGCCCGCGCCAGCAAAGAGGTGCTGCTGCCGCGGACGAACTCCAGTTGCGCCAGCTTGGCCGAATGGTGAGCCAACGGTTTGGCGCGGAACCGCTCGCTTTCCCCCTCGATCGCTTCGAAGCAAAGCGCCGCGTCCAGATCGAACAGTATCTTGAGTGCTTGCACGGCAATCTGCATGGCCGAGGCGCTACCACTGGATTGGCCCAGAGCCTGATTGACCAGCAGCATGTCCTGAAGGCGCGCGGCCAGCAGGGCATCGGCTTGAGGTGCCAGCTCGCCCGCCTTGGGACCGGAAAGGCGTATGCCCAGTTGTTCGGCGATGTTCAGCAAATCACGCTCGACGGCAGCGAGCAGGGCCGGCAGATCGTCGAGCGCTGCGCCGCATAGCGCCACGGCGGAAGCATCGGGCTGAGGGTGCTCTGTCGTGTGCGAAGCGGCCAGGTAATCCGCGAGGAGAACGATGCGCACCAGCGGTGGGGCCGATACCATGCGCTCGAATGGCTCGTGGTGATACAACACGCTGTCGCCAAGAAACGAATCCAGTTGCCATTTTTCCACCATCCAGGCGCCCACTTCGACGTGGGTGAGCCCAAACGCGGCATGTTCCGCCGCACACAACGATTCGCCGTCCTGGTAGTCGCGGAAGATGCTCTGGTAATCCTCCGGGACCGTTGCCAGCAAAGCCAGACGGCCAATGTCATGCACCAAGCCCCCCAGGTAGGCTTCTTCCAGGCTGGGGTAATGCATCCGCCGTGCCAGTTCGCGGGCGATCAACGCCGTGCGCAGGGAGTGGCCCCAGAATTCGCCCAGATCGACTTCTTGCCAATCGACCAGCCGGTTGAAAACCTGCATGACCGACCCATTGATCACGAGCGTCTTGATGGTATTCATGCCAAGCAGGGAAAGGCACTGATCGAGCGTGGCCGGGCGAGTGCGGCCCTGGAATGCGGCCGAGGTGGATAGCGCAAATATCTGCGCGACCATGCCGGCGTCGCGACCGATCAGCGCCGACAGATCGGACAAGTTCAGATCATCGCGCTGGCACAAGTCCAACAATTGCACCAGGATGGGCGACATCGTGGGCAAGCGCGCAAGCATGAGCTTGCCGCGAATGTCACGCTGCGCCGAGCCGGCTGCGCTTGGGTTCCCCCCCTTGGCGGCGAGCAGTCTATCCATCGTCGTCACGACCTCCCTTTGCAGCAGCCCAGCCAGCAGCCGCTTACAGACTCAGACACACTCCTGGACTTGGGCTACATCCGGCATTTTCATTTATCGTCATTGGCGCAATCACAAGCCGGTAGCAGGAGAACAGCATATCCGATTTTTATATTTATACACATCGCAAATTAAATTGCCTATTTCTCGATGGTATCTCTCCCGGTATTTGTGCTTTGCAATCCATATTATCAAAAAATCAATTTGCATAAATGGCGATTTATGAAAAACCTGATTACCTATTTCCCTGATTTTAAAGCTGCGAGATTTTATGAAATAGTCATTTACCCATGATTATAGGGATGGACGAGCTGGTTGCGCAGACCGATGAAAACCCAACGACCTTGAATCCCCGGGGCCGCAGCCTATTGGTTGCCTTGGCTGTTGTTTCTAACGTGTTTTATATAGGCTGGTTGGTAGCCAACAGTGCGTGAGGAGAGGAAAGAAAAATGGCCATGGATCGCTCCATGGCCATGCGTACCGCGCTAACTCATCGAGAGAAACCGGTTCGGATTCTCCCCCGCTGCTTTTGCTCCAACAGCCCCGGTAAGCCGGGCGTTTCATTCAGGCAAGGCCAGCGTTTTTAGGACACCGTCACAGCTTGAACTTCGACACCAGGCTGCGCAGCTCGTCACCACGCTGAGCCAGCGTCTGGATGGTCTTCAGCGCATCCTGCAGCGAGGCGTCGGTCTGCTGCGCCATGGCGTTGACGCGCTCGGCGCTGCGCGCCATCTCGTTGGTGGCCACCCCCTGTTCCGAGGTGGACGAGGTGATCTCGCTCATGCGCACCGAGATGTCCTCGGCGTGCCCCTTGATGCGCTCGACCTTGCCGGCTGCCTCGCGCGACAGCGCCACGCCGGTGGCAACGCGGGCGTTGGTGGTGTCGGCGTGGGCGATGGCCTGGCCGGTCTGCTCCATGACGCGGTCGATCATCTGGGCGATCTGCACCGTGGCCACCGCGGTACGCTCGGCCAGCTTGCGCACTTCGTCGGCCACCACGGCGAAGCCGCGGCCCTGCTCGCCGGCACGCGCAGCCTCGATCGCCGCGTTGAGCGCCAGCAGGTTGGTCTGGTCGGCGATGTCGCGGATCACCGCCACGATGCCCTTGATCTCTTCCGACTGGCCGGACAGGCCGTTCATCACCTGCTGCAGCGACTCCACCGAGTGCACGATGGATTCCACCTCGCGCGCCACTTCGGCCATGCTCTGATGCGATTCGATCGAGTTCTGACGCGATTCGGACACCAGCGTCTCGGTTTCGCCGACGTGGTCGGCAATGTGATTGATGCTGACGGTGATCTCTTCGATGGTGGCGGCAGTGGCCGACAGTTCACCCGACTGCACGCGCGAATCGTCGGCAATCTGCTCGGCCACGCGGTTGAGCTGGGCAGCATCGTCGGCCAGCGCCTGCGATTCGTGGCGTACGGTGAGGAACATCTCGCGCAGCTTGGCCATGAACTGGTTGAACGCTTCGGCAATCTGGCCCACTTCATCCTGTGACTTCACCGGCAGGCGCAGCGTCAGGTCGCCGTGACCGCTGGCGACGTCGCGCATGGCGTCGCGCATCAGCGACAGGCCGGACATCATGCGTGCCACCCCGCCGTACACCACCACCGAGGCGATCACCACGCCCACCACCAGCAGGCCGACCATCAGCAGCAGCAAGTGGTCGAGCTGGCTGGTGGCGGCCGCCAGCGGCACCATCACGCCCAGCAGCCAGCCGGTCTTGCCGACCGGGTAGAGGGTGCTCAGGTAGGTCTTGCCGTCCAGGCTGATCTGCTGGATCTGGCCATCCTTGCTGACGGCCGCCGGATCGTAGCCCGGCATCACGTCGGTGATCTTCTTCAGGCCGGAATCCGGCGCCGGGTGAGCGATGGTGAGGCCGTCCTGGGTCATCAGGAAGGCGTAGCCATCGCCGGGCAGCTTGGCTGAAACGATTTCATCGACCACGCGCTGCAGCGTGACGTCACCGCCGGCCACCGCCACCACGCTGCCGCCGTCGCGGCGCGCCTTGGCGAAGGTGATGATCGGACGCTTGGTGGCAGCATCGATATAGGGCGGCGAAGCGATCGCCTCTTCGGAGGCGGCGGCGGCCTTGTACCACGGGCGGCCGGTCGGGTCGTAGCCCGGTGGCACCGGCACGGCCTTGGTGAACTGGGTCATGGTCTTGTCGGGCTGGCCGAGGTACATGTCGTCGAAGCCGCCGGCGTCATGCGCCTGGTCGAGTACCGGCTTCAGATCCCCCTGGCCAAAGTGCGGCAGCACCGCGGCGACGACCGCCTGGCGCGACTGCACCCATTCGGTGACAAAGCTGGCCTTGCCGCTGGCGGCTTGATGAATCTCGTTGCGGATCGACTCCAACAGGCTGCTGCGCATCTGCCAGTAGGCCGCGCCGGTGAGCAGTGCCGACAGCAGCACGACGACGGCAATGACGAAGACCATCATGCGAGTACGTAAGGATTTCATAGTGTGTGTCTCGTTACGGCTATTATTCTTCACGACAGCAGGGCGGTGTCATCCCGCCTCGCACGCTGCCGCGTTCCCCTGATTGCTGTTTTTTGCCCGCTTTGCTTCGGTTTGGCGCAGTCGAGCGGACACAGTATACAAAAACTACTTACAAAATCACGCGACAGTTAATACAAATTTCATATAAACGCCGCTGGCGCCGATTGCCAGTGCTTTTTCGCGACAGCGCCCGGCCATCTCCCCCTGCCGTCCCCTGCGGGCTGAGCCGGCATCCGCTATCAGTGCCGGCCGGCGCGGCCCGCCATGCGATTTACGTTTTTTTTATATCTCACACCCGCATTACGACACGCCGTTTACGCCCCCTTCCCTAAGCTTCAACTGTTCCTACCCATTCCGTCATGGAGACCGCCATGGACTTTATCTACCTGGCCCTGATCGCGGCATGTAGCGCACTGGTGCTGCTTCTGGTCAGCGCCTGCCGTCGCCTGGAGGCCAAGAAATGAACACCTTGTACGCTCTGGCAGGGCTGATCGCCGTGCTGCTACTGGTCTATCTGCTTTACGTCCTGCTAAACGCGGAGAACCTGGCATGAACGCCTCTCCCTTCTGGCAGCTAGGCCTCTACCTGGCCGTGCTGCTGGCTCTGGCTTGGCCGCTCGGACGCTATCTGGCCCACGTGCTGGACGGCCGCCTGAGCTCCCGCTATGCCTGGCTCGGCCGCTTCGAGCGCGGCGTGTGCCGGTTGATCGGCAGCGATCCGAACGAGGACATGCCATGGTGGCGCTACGCCACGGCCATCCTGCTGTTCAACATCGCCGGGGTGATCGCGGTGTACGCCGTGCAGCGCTTGCAGGGCGGCCTGCCGCTCAACCCGTCGGGTATGACGGCGGTGGAGGCTGGCTCGGCCTTCAATACCGCCGTCTCCTTCGTCACCAACACCAACTGGCAGGGCTACGCCGGTGAGACGACGATGAGCTACCTGACCCAGATGCTGGTGCTGACGGTACAGAACTTCCTGTCGGCCGCCACCGCGCTGGCGGTGGTGATAGCGCTGATCCGCGGCTTCGTGCGGCGTTCGGCCGCCGGCCTCGGCAACGCCTGGCTCGACCTCGGCCGCGCCACCGGCTACGTGCTGCTGCCGTTGTCACTGCTGTTCGCGCTGTTCCTGGTGGGCCAGGGCGTGATCCAGAATTTCAGCGCCTATCGGGACGTCAAGCTGGTGGAGCCGATTACCTACCAGCAGCAGAAAACCGACGCGCGCGGCCAGCCGCTGGTCGACGCCGCCGGCAAACCGGTGATGGAAACCGTCAAGACCGACAAGCAGACCCTCGCCATGGGGCCGGTGGCCTCGCAGGAAGCGATCAAGATGCTGGGCGTCAATGGCGGCGGCTTCTTCAACGCCAATTCGGCGCATCCGTTCGAGAACCCGACGCCGCTGTCCAACTTCGCCCAGATGCTGTCGATTTTCCTGATCCCGGCGGCGCTGTGCTTCATGTTCGGCCGCCTGGTTGGCGACCTGCGCCAGGGCGTGGCGCTGCTGGCGGCCATGACGCTGATCTTCATCGCCATGTTCGCCGTGGTGCAGTGGTCTGAGATGCACGCCAACCCGCTCCTGACCCAGCTCGGCGTGGACGGCTCGGCCGGCAATATGGAAGGCAAGGAAACGCGCTTCGGCATCGTCGCCTCAACCTTGTTCGCCACCATCACCACGGCCGCCAGCTGCGGCGCGGTGAACGCCATGCACGACAGCCTGCTGCCATTGGGCGGCTTGGTGCCGATGTGGCTGATGCAGCTGGGCGAGGTGGTGTTCGGCGGCGTGGGTTCCGGGCTCTACGGCATGCTGGTCTTCGCCATGCTGGCGGTGTTCCTGGCCGGCCTGATGATCGGCCGCACGCCGGAGTACCTGGGCAAGAAGATCGAAGCCTACGAGATGAAGATGGTGTCGATCGCCATCCTGATCACCCCGTTGCTGGTGCTGGGCGGTACCGCCGTGGCCGTACTGAGCAAGGCCGGCCTCGCTGGCGTCTTCAACCCGGCAGCGCACGGCTTCAGCGAGGTGCTGTACGCCTTCAGCTCGGCTGCCAACAACAACGGCTCGGCCTTCGCCGGCCTGTCCGTCAACACGCCGTTCTACAACATCCTGCTGGGGCTGGCGATGTGGCTTGGCCGCTTCGTGCCGATCGTCGCGGTGCTGGCCATCGCCGGCAACCTGGCCAGGAAGCCGCGCCTGGCGGTCTCGGCCGGCACCATGCCCACCCACGGCCCGCTGTTCGTGGTGCTGCTGGTGGGCGCCGTGATCATCGTCGGTGCGCTGACCTACATCCCGGCGCTGGCGCTGGGGCCGGTGGTGGAGCAGCTGCAACTGTTCGGCCATTAAGAAGCCGTCCTCAACGCTACTGCGCGGCCGTGATCTCGAGTTGGGAGGTGCTCTGAGCGTGCGAATCTCCGAGGGAGATTCGCTCAGCCATGATCCTCATGGACTACATGTCCATTCCGGTTCCTGCGCTCCAGCCGCCCCTCGCTGACGGCCGCTCGTCACACGTTGAGAACGACCTCCAGGAGAAACAAAGTGAACGATATGACGAAACCATCCTCCCTCCCCCAACATACGCCCACGCAGCGTCATGCCCGCCGGCTGCCGCTGTTCGACCCGGCACTGGTCAAGCCGGCCATCGTCGACTCGTTCCGCAAGCTGTCACCACGCGCCCAGCTGCGCAACCCGGTGATGTTCGTGGTGTGGATCGGCAGCGTGCTGACCACGCTGCTCGGCGTGCAGGCTCTCACCGGCCAGGGCGAGGCGCCCGCCGGCTTCATCCTCGGCATCGCGGCCTGGCTGTGGTTCACCGTGCTGTTCGCCAACTTCGCCGAAGCGCTGGCCGAAGGCCGCGGCAAAGCGCAGGCGGCGGCGCTGCGCGGCTCGCGCCGGAACGTGGTGGCGAAGAAGCTGGCGGAAGCGCGCCACGATGCCGAGGTCGAGGTCATCGACTCGGCCCGTCTGAAGAAGGGCGACCTCGTGCTGATCGAGGCCGGCGACACCGTGCCAGCCGACGCCGAGGTGCTCGACGGCGTGGCCTCGGTGGACGAATCGGCCATCACCGGCGAATCGGCCCCGGTGATCCGTGAATCCGGCGGCGACTTCTCGGCCATCACCGGCGGCACCCGCGTGTTGTCGGACTGGCTGGTAGCGCGCGTCACCGCCAACCCCGGCGAGGCCTTCCTCGACCGCATGATCGCCATGGTCGAGGGTGCCAAGCGCAAGAAAACACCGAACGAGATCGCGCTGACCATCCTGCTGGTGGCGCTGACGCTGATCTTCCTGATGGCCTGCGCCACGCTGCTGCCGTTCTCGCTGTACAGCGTGAAGGCTGCCGGTGGCGGCAGCCCGGTCAGCATCACCGTATTGGTGGCGCTGTTGGTGTGCCTGATCCCGACCACCATCGGCGGCCTGCTGTCCGCCATCGGCGTGGCGGGCATGAGCCGCATGATGCAGGCCAACGTCATCGCCACCTCGGGTCGTGCGGTGGAGGCCGCCGGCGACGTCGACGTGCTGCTCCTGGACAAAACCGGCACCATCACGCTCGGCAACCGCCAGGCCAGCGCCTTCCTGCCCGCACCGGGCGTGATGGAGCAAGAACTGGCCGACGTGGCGCAACTCGCCTCGTTGTCGGACGAGACGCCGGAAGGGCGCTCGATCGTGGTGCTGGCCAAGGAACGCTTCGGCCTGCGCGGTCGCGAGCTGCACGACGCACACTTCATCCCGTTCACCGCGCAGACCCGCATGTCCGGCGTGAACATTCCGACTCCGGCCGGCGCCGTGCGCGAAATCCGCAAAGGCGCGGCCGAGGCGGTGAAGGCGCATGTGGAGGCACTCGGCGGGCAGTGGGCCGCGGCAGTGAACGACGCCGTGGAACAGGTTTCTCGCCGCGGCGGCACGCCGCTGGTGGTGGCCGAAGGCCGGCGCGTGATGGGGGTGGTGGAGCTCAAGGACATCGTCAAGGGCGGCATCAAGGAGCGTTTCGCTGAGCTGCGCGCTATGGGCATCAAGACCGTGATGATCACCGGCGACAACCGCCTGACCGCCGCCGCCATCGCCGCCGAGGCCGGGGTGGACGATTTCCTCGCCGAGGCACGGCCGGAGGACAAGCTCAAGCTGATCCGCGACACCCAGGCCGAGGGCAAGCTGGTGGCGATGACCGGGGACGGCACCAACGACGCCCCGGCGCTGGCCCAGGCCGACGTGGCGGTGGCGATGAACTCGGGCACCCAGGCCGCCAAGGAGGCCGGCAACATGGTCGACCTCGATTCCAACCCAACCAAGCTGATCGAGATCGTCGAGACCGGCAAGCAGATGCTGATGACGCGCGGCGCGCTGACCACCTTCAGCGTAGCCAACGACGTGGCCAAGTACTTCGCCATCATCCCGGCCGCCTTCGCCGCCACCTATCCGCAGCTCAAGGTACTGGACGTGATGCGGCTCAACAGCCCGGATTCGGCCATTCTGTCGGCCGTAATCTTCAACGCGTTGATCATCATCGTGCTGATCCCGCTGGCGCTGAAGGGGGTGAAGTACCGTGCGTTGGGCGCCGGCGCGCTGCTGCGACGCAACCTGCTGCTCTACGGCCTGGGCGGTCTGATCGTGCCCTTCGTCGGCATCAAGCTGATCGACGTGGTGCTGGGTGTGCTTGGCCTGGCATAAGCGAGCCGGCCCAGGAGGGTGACGTGCACTTCGCTTCGGCCCTGCCCAAGACGGAGACCGCGCCCTCCTCCCTCTAAACCAATCTGGAGAAATCACCACCATGAAAACCCTGATCCGCCCGGCCCTCACGCTATTCCTGCTGTTGAGCGTGCTGACCGGGCTTGTCTACCCGGCCGCCGTCACCGGCCTGGCCCGGCTGTTCTTTCCCGAACAGGCCGCCGGCAGCCTGATCCACCGCGGCGGCGAGCTGGTCGGCAGTGAGCTGATCGGCCAGTCGTTCAGCGGCCCGCGCTACTTCTGGAGCCGGCCGTCGGCCACGGCCCCGATGCCTTACAACGCAGGCGCCTCGGGCGGTTCCAACTTGGGCCCGACCAACCCGGCGCTGCTCGACGCGGTGAAGGCGCGCGTTGCCACCGTGCGCGCCGCCCATCCGGCGCAGACCGGCCCGGTACCGGTGGAACTGGCCACCGCCTCGGCCAGCGGGCTCGATCCGGACATCTCGCCGGCGGCGGCCTACTATCAGGTGGAGCGCGTGGCCCAGGCCCGCGGCCTGCCCGTCGCCGCGCTGCGCACGCTGGTCGCCCAGCACACCGAAGGCCCACAATGGGGGATGTTCGGCCAAGCCCGCGTCAACGTACTGAAACTCAACCTGGCCCTGGACCAGCAGCGTCCATGATGAAACCGACCGCATGAACGACGACCGTCCCGATCCCGACCGCCTGCTCGACGAGTTGCACCGCGAGGAAGAGGCCGCCCGGCGCGGCCGGCTGAAGATCTTCTTCGGCGCCTGCGCCGGCGTCGGCAAAACCTACGCCATGCTGAGCGCGGCGCGGCAAAGGTTGGCCGAAGGCGAGGCCGTGCTGGCCGGCATCGTCGAAACCCACGGCCGCGCCGAAACCGCGCGCCTGCTCGATGGCCTGCCGCGGCTGCCCTCACGCGCCATCGACTACCGCGGCCGCACCCTGGCCGAGTTCGACCTCGACGCGGCACTCGCCATCCACCCGCCGCTGTTGCTGGTGGACGAGCTGGCGCATTCCAACGTGCCCGGCAGCCACCACGCCAAACGCTGGCAGGATGTCGAGGAGTTACTGGCGGCCGGCATCGACGTCTACAGCACGCTCAACGTGCAGCACCTGGAGAGCCTCAACGATGTGGTCGGCAGCATCACCGGCATCCGCGTGCGCGAAACCGTGCCCGACCGGGTATTCGACGCGGCCGACGAGGTGACGCTGGTCGACCTGCCGCCGGACGAACTCTTGGTGCGGCTGCACGAAGGCAAGGTCTACATGCCGGACGCCGCCGCCAATGCGAGGCAGAATTTTTTCCGCAAGGGCAACCTGATCGCGCTACGGGAAATGGCGCTGCGTCGCACCGCCGACCGCGTCGACGCCCAGATGCGTGCCTACCGCGCCGACCAGGACATCCAACGGGTGTGGCAAGTGAAGGAGCGGCTCCTGGCCTGCGTCGGCGCCGACGACCAGGCCGAGAAGGTAGTGCGCGCCACGGCCCGCCTGGCCACCGCGCTCAAGGCCGACTGGATCGCCCTGCACGTGGAGACCCCGGCCTTGCAGCGCCGGCCGGACGCGGCGCGGCAGGCCACCTTGGCAATACTGAGGTTGGCCGAAGAACTGGGCGCGGAAACCGTCTCGCTGGCCGGCTCCGACCTGGCCGCGACGGTCACGGCCTACGCCCAGAGCCGCAACACCGGCAAGCTGGTGCTCGGCCAGCCGCGCCCCAGCCTCTGGCAACGGCTGACCGGCAGCACGCTGCTGGAACGGCTGGGGCAACACGCCCGCGACCTCGACATCCATCTAGTCAGCGCCGAGCCCGCCCCGGCCACCGTAGCGCCAGCCACGCCCGCCCCGCGCGGCCCCATCGACTGGCGCGCTTACGGCTGGGCCGCCTTCCTGTCGGCGCTGGCCACCCTCCCTGCCGCGCTGTTGCTGAAAGTGTTCGACCCCGCCAACGTGGTGATGGTCTACCTGCTCGCCGTGGTACTGATCTCGATCCGCTTCGGCCGTGGCCCGGGCGCGCTGGCCGCCTGCCTGGCGGTGCTGGGCTTCGACTTCTTCTTTGTGCCACCACGCTTCTCGTTCACGGTGGCGGACACCCAGTATCTGTTCACCTTCACCTTGATGCTGGCGGTGGCGCTGATCATCGGCCAACTGGCGGCGCGGCTGCGCTTCGAGGCGGTGGCGGCGCAACGGCGCGAGCGGGGCACCGCCCAGCTCGCCCGCCTCGCCCGAGAGCTCTCCGCCGCGCTGACGACGGCGCAGATCGTCGAGATCGCCGAGCTCGGTTTCCGCGACATGTTCCGCGTCGACAGCGTGATCCTGCTGCCCGACCAGCATGAACGGGTACGCCCGGCCGGCGCGCCGGCCGAAGCGGTGCTGGCGGTGGATGCCGCGGTGGCGCAGTGGGTGTACGACCACCAGGCCCCGGCCGGGCGCGGCACTGCCACGCTGCCGGCCAGCCCGGCACGCTACCTGCCGCTCAAGGCACCGATGCGCACGCGCGGCGTGCTGGCCTTCCTCGGCGTCGCCAACGAGCCCTCCCCGGAAGAACGCCGTCTGATGGACACCTGCGTGGCGCAGATCGCGCTGGCGCTGGAACGGGTGCACTACGTCGAAGTGGCGCAGGACGCACTCTTGGCGATGGAATCCGACCGCCTGCGCAATACCTTGCTGACCGCGCTGTCGCACGACCTGCGCACGCCGCTGACCTCGCTGATCGGCGTCGCCGACACCCTGCAGCGCGACGACTTGGCAGACCATGCGCGGCACGAGCTGCTGCAATCGCTGCAGGACGAGGCGCGGCGCATGGGCAGCCTGGTCGGCAACCTGCTCGACATGGCGCGGCTGCAGGCCGAGGGCGTGACGCTGAAGAAGGATTGGCAATCGATCGAGGAAGTGGCCGGCAGCGCCTTGCGCCACATGAGCATTCCGCTGGCGCGCCACGCCATCGTCACCGACCTGCCCGCCGATCTGCCGCTCTGCGAGTTCGACGCGCTGCTGATCGAGCGCGTGCTGGTCAACCTGCTCGACAACGCCGCCAAGTACACGCCCCCCGGCAGCGAGGTGCGGCTCGCCGCGCACAGCGAACCGGGTTGGCTGGCAGTCAGCGTGAGCGACGACGGCCCCGGCCTGCCGCCCGGCGACCCGGCCCGGCTGTTCGACAAGTTCACGCGCGGCCAGAGCGAATCGGCCATCCCCGGCGTCGGGCTGGGCCTCGCGTTATGCCGTACCATACTCGACGCCCACGGCGGGCAAATCCGCGCCGAAAACCGCCCGGAAGGCGGAGCCCGCTTCACCTTCCGCCTGCCGCTGGGCGAGCCCCCACCCCCACCCGACGTACTGGAATGACACATGAACGACCGCCGCCTGCTGATCATCGAGGACGACCCGCAAATCCGCCGCTTCCTGCGCGCCGCGCTGGAGGCGGAAGGTTTTGCGGTGTTCGAAGCCGACAGCGGCGGACGCGGCTTGATCGAAGCCGCCACTCGCCAGCCCGAGCTGGTGATCGTCGACCTCGGCCTCCCGGACATGGACGGGCGCGAGGTGATCCGCGAGTTGCGCGGCTGGTCGGCGGTGCCCGTCGTAGTGCTGTCGGCACGCTATCAGGAAGAGGAAAAGGTGGCCTCGCTCGACCAGGGGGCGGACGACTATCTGGTCAAGCCCTTCGGCGTGCCGGAGCTGCTGGCCAGGCTGCGCGCCCAGCTGCGGCGCGGTGCCACCGCCGCCGCGGGGCAGACCCTGGTCAGCTTTGGCCAGGTCTGCGTCGACCTGCCGCAGCGCCGCGTTAGCCGCGCCGGCACCGAGGTGCACCTGACCCCGGTCGAATACCGCCTGCTCTCGGCGCTGATCAAGGGCCAGGGCCGCGTGCTGACACACCGCCAGCTGCTGCTCGACACCTGGGGGCCGGACTACGTCGAGCGCCCGCACTACCTGCGCATCTACATGGGCCACCTGCGCCAGAAGCTGGAAGACGACCCGTCGCAGCCCAAGCACCTGCTCACCGAGCTGGGCGTGGGCTACCGGCTGCAGACCTGAAACGGCGATAGCCGATCCGTTAACGAAAAAGCCCGATCGTGAAGATCGGGCTCTGACAGATGACTGAGCGGCATTGTGGATACGTAGGTTGCTGCTTGCCGCAGTGAGGTCCCATGAGATGCTCATGAATGATTGGGCTTCGCTCAACCCAACCCGCACACTGAGCCCCGGCTGCCCGGCCCGGCAGACCCGACAGAAAAGCCCAACCAAATCGATTGGGTCTTTTTACTCAGCATAGCCGATTGGGTCAATCCACGCGGAGAGAATTACGCCCCTACTCGGCCAGCGCGTTTGCCTGAGCGATCGGGCGGCGCGCGCCGCTGACACCACGCCGGGATGAACTCGCATGCCATTTATATTTTTATACCCCACCTGAACATACGATACGCCGTTTACACCCTCCTCTCTGACCTCCGACTATCTCTTCCCTTTCCGTCATGGACCTGATCTACCAGGCCTTGACGCCGGCCGCAGCCGACTGTGGGCCGAGAAATGGACACCTTCTGTATATCCCTCTGGGCTCTCTGCCCAACTGAATCCCAAAACATGACCTGCAGAAAACACTCCTCTTTGTCCCTCTTTGGCCTGCTCAGTCACGCCTTTCTTGCCCTGCCCACAAAAATTCTTTTGTCATAACATTAAATCTACATTAAGCCGAAGGTGGCGTCAGAAATCACTCACATCTTGAACTCAGCATTTCCACTGTCTTATCAAAAAGGGAATTCCATGATCCATTGCGAAGCCGATGCTGTCGCCAACAGAACCGATGTAGTCCATTCCAAACACTCAACCAGGCCACGCGGGACCCTGAGTAGTTCCACACAAAGGAATGGCGTTACCGTCCACGGCGCCGGAGAGACCCTGTGGTGGTTCGATGCTCGTGACTTGGCCGATGAGGCGCTGAAAATAGAGGTCGAACAAAGCAACTGCACACACTTAGTGCTGACGCCTGATCAACTGGAAACGTACAGCACCACCAAACAGCGTGTCGTCTGGGTTGAGCGCCTTGAGCAGCTCGACACGCTGCCGGCCGATGTCTGGGTGTTCACTTCCGAAGAAGAACTTCGTTTGGCTGCCGCGGCCCGCCAATTCAAGGCAGGGCTGATGATCAATGTCGTCGATCTGCAAAAGGACTTCCCGCGTTGCGTCGCGGTGTGCTCCCGGGGCGACGATTTCGTGGTGATCGACATCGAGCATGCCACCTACATTCCCTATGAGCTCTTGCTGGCCAAGATCGAGGACCAGGCAACGCAGGTCCTCCGCAGCGTGCCCATCAAAGGCCTGCGCAACGTCGTCGAGGACGTGGACCAGTCCTTGAATGCGCTGGCGACGATGGAGCAAGGCGTGGGCGTCCTGTTCCACACGCGCGACTGCGCTGCCGTACGCTCCCTGAGCCTCAATTTGCGCGGCCGTCAAAGCAGCCGGATCGCGCTGGTCGAGGCTGAGGTGGTGGAGGTTCAGCACACCGGCCTGGGTCATCGCGTATGTGTCGACACCACGTCGATGATGACCGCCGAGGAAGGGATGATCATCGGCTCCACTGGGTGGGGGGGCATTTTCGTGTGCTCGGAGACCCATTTCCTGCCACACATGAATTTACGCGAGTTCAGGGTCAACGCTGGCGCGGTGCATTCCTACATATGGGGCACGAATGGCGAGGCCATGTACCTGAGCGAGATGGAGGCAGGCTCCGCAGTCCTGTGCGCAAACAAGGACGGTACGGCGCGCGTGGTGTCCATCGGCCGGGCCAAGATCGAGCGGCGCCCCATGCTGAAGGTCATGTGCCGCGTGTCCATTGACCAAATTTCCGAGGAAATACGCGAAGCGGCCCGCGTGGATGCCCGGCTCAAACGCGGCGTGACGCCCGATGGCGAGGACATCGCCAGCACGGACGAGCGCTACGTCTACATCAACACGTTTCTTCAGAACGACTGGCATGTTCGTGTGATGGGCGCTGATGGCAAGGTCCGGCATTGCACGTTGCTCCAGCCGGGCGACAAGCTGCTCGCGCATGTCGATGCTCCTGGGCGTCATACCGGCTTGCGTGTAACCGAACACATCCTGGAAAAGTGAGACTCAAGTATGTCGAGTGGAAAGAAAGTCCGACTGTCCCGGCTGCGCCAAATGGCCTCCGGCAAGTCACTGATTGTTCCGATGGACCATGGCGCGACGCTTGGTCCGATCGAGGGCCTTGCCGATCTAGCGTCTGCCGTATCGCACTTGTGCGGCGCCAGCGCCCAAGTCCAGGGTGTCGTGCTTCATCGTGGCGCGATGGCGTGGGTGGGAGAAATGCTGCCACCGCACCTGATGCCGCCGCGCATTCTGCACATCTCCAGCAGCACGGCGCTGAGTGCGGACGCGAGCGCCAAATCGCAAGTCGCATGCGTTGAGGATGCCCTGCAGATCGGGGCGGACGCGGTATCGATCCACGTCAATCTCGGCGTGGATAGCGAAAACCAGATGATGCGCGACTTCGGTACCGTGGTTTCCCATTGTCAGCGCTGGAACATGCCCTTGCTGGCCATGGTGTATGTGCGCCGCAAGGGGCAGGTCTCGAACGACGTCTCCGACGTCAAGCTGGGCGCCCGCGTGGCAGCCGAGATGGGAGCCGATCTGGTCAAGGTCAGCTACCCCGGATCCGCTGCCGCCATGCGCGAAGTGGTAGACGGATGCTTTAGCCCGGTGCTGATTGCCGGTGGTGAGAAATCGGACACACCGCAGGCGGCTTTGCAGATGGTGCGCGCCGCGATGACTGGCGGTGCCGCCGGCGTGTGCATCGGCCGTAACTTCTTCCAGGCCCATGACCCGACCGGCTTCCTCCGCGCGATGGCCGAGGCCGTCCACGGAACGCAGCCAGCCGCCCAGTGGGTGCATCGGAGCCGCAGAGAAGCGGCATTGGCCTGAGAACGGGGGTATTCACGATGCAGATCGGAATCTTGGGTTCCACAGGCGTGATCGGACGCCATCTCGCACCGCTATTGCTGGCCCAAGGCCACCACGTGCGGTGCCTGACGCGCGCTGCTCACGAAGTTCCGGCGGGCGCCGAACAATGGGTGGCCGACGTCCTGGAGCCAGCCTCCCTGGAACGGGCGCTGGCCGGCCTCGACGTGGTAATCAATCTGGCCACCAGCATTCCCAACGGGAAAGGTCGCGGCGACTGGGGCGTCAATGACCGCATTCGCATCGATGGCACGCGCAACGTGCTGGAGACGCTATACCAGTCAGGGGGTAGTTGCCGCCTGATCCAGCAGAGCGTGGCCATGCTGCATCAGGAAGGCGGGCGCGTCGCCAACGAGTCCGGCGAGGTGACCGGACAAGGCATTCTGACCTCTGCGGTGGTGATGGAAGCCAACGTGCAGCGGTCCCCTCTGGATTGGGTGCTGCTGCGCGGAGCCGCCGTCTATGGTCCAGACACGGCGCGGGACAGTGCGTTCTTCGCGCGCATCGCCTCGGGTCGGTTACGCCCCCCCGAGGATTCCACGCGCTGGATCAGCTTGGTCCACATCGACGACCTGGCCGCCGCATTTGCCCACGCGGTGACGTTGCCGACGCGAAGCACCTACATTGTGTCCGACGACCGCCCCGTCACTTACGACGACCTGTTCTCCGGCTTCGCGCTCAGTCCTCCGGTCAATGATGCGCCAGTGCTCAATGCCTTGCCGTCGTTCAGGGTTTCCAACCAGCGCCTACGTGTAACGGGGTGGGCCCCGAAGCATCCGGATGTCTTTGAAACCATGCGGGCTTCGGCGCAAAGCACGCTTCAGGCCGACGAGGTGAGAAATTGAGTGCAACTTTCGCAGAAGGCGGGCAGCGGTCATGGATGATCGTCGGCTGGCTCACCATCTTCCTGGTCGGAACCGATCTGTTCGTGGTGTCTCCATTCTTGCCACAGATTGGGCACGACCTCGGGCGCGAGCCCTCGCAGCTCACGCTGATGGTCAGCCTGTTTAGCATCACTTACGCCATCGCGTGTCCGCTGCAGGGGCACGTCGCCGAGCGCATCGGCGTGCCACGGGTGCTACTGTTCGGCGTTTTCACGATTGCGCTGGCCAATTTCCTCACCGCGCTGGCCACCAGCGTACCGGCCTTGCTGGCCAGCCGCGTGCTCGCGGGCCTGGCCGCCGCCTCGATCTCGCCGATGCTGTACGCCCTGGCCGCCGAACGCTCGGCGTTGAACCAGCGTGCCACCAACCTCGCGCGGATCAACTCGGGCTTGGTTATTGCGTTGATCCTGGGAGCGCCGCTAGGCCTCGTGTTGGGGAACTATTCCGGCTGGCGGCTGGTGTTCGGCTTGCTGGCCCTGGCCTTCCTGATGATGCTCCCAGTCAATCGCTTCTCTTGGCGAGCATCAAGCAATACCCGTCCGCAGTCGTCATCGAGTGCAAGAGCTCAGGAGCCTCTTCGTGGAGCCGTCCTTTACCTGGTATGCATGGTGCTCTGGGGCGCAAGCATCTATGCCGGCTACACGATGCTCGCAGCGGCCCTCGACGCTGAATACCAACTGTCTGTTGGTGGCATAGCCACCGTCCTGACCTGCTTCGGGCTGGGGGCAACGATTGGCAGCCTACAGGGTGGACGCATGGCCGACCACATCGGACCGGTTCGGATGGTGCGATTGTGCTTCGCCATGATGGTCTGCACCAATGTCTGCCTGTACTTCGTCTATCAAACGCACGCTGTGTGGGCACTGTCCATCAACATGTTCGTGCTCTCGCTGGTGGCCTACGGATTTTTTCCCGCGTTACAGGCGACCGCCACCCAACGTTTCACGGCGCGGCGTCCAACCGTTATGGGCCTGCTTAGCAGCAGCCTCTACATAGGCATCACGACCGGCGCCACAGCCAGCGGCTTCGTCTACGCCGCCGTGGGGATGCTCGGCGTGATCGCCCTGGCGACGACCCTGGCCCTGACCGGCGCTGGCGCGGCCGCCTTCCTTCATGCGCGTCCATGACGCGCAATCCCCATTCCTCTTGACCCCTCCTGAGCCCAAATAAATGTCCAAGCCTCTACCGTGCCAACCCCACTCCCTGGAAGCAAGACAGCGACTGCATGCGGATCCAGAACTCGGATGTGGGAACTTTCTCTTTAAAGTGCTGGAACAGCCCGTCGATCGGGGCGGCGCGCTGTTCTTCCTTGAGCAGCCGTGGCGGTCACCGGCCGGTATCGTCTATGCGTCACTGACGTTAGTGCAGCTGTGCGAAGCGGTTGCCGATTTGACGGCCTGGTACTGGCGCCAGGGAGTGCGCGCGGGCCACGTGGTCTGCGTCTACACCGAAGAAGGGTTGTCGCAGTTCCTGCATGCGCTGGCGCTGATCAGCTTGCGCGCAATCCCCGCGCCCGTGAGCTGGCGCATGAGGCCCGAAATCGCATTGACCTATCACCGCAAGTACCAGTTCGACTTCTTCACCTTTGACGGGCACGGCCAGGCCCATGCTCTTCAGCAACTTGGCGCCACGGATGTCCGCTTCCTTGACGCCGACACATCGGGCGCGGATGTCCCGCCCGATGGCGGCGCGGCCTTTCCACCCTGGCCGGCGCACTTTGACGCGCAAGACGAAACGATCATGATCTGCCACAGCTCCGGCACCACGGGCATCCCCAAGGCCGTGTTGTTCGGCCACCAGCAGTTCTTCTTCGGCAAGCGAGACAGATTGCTGCATTTCCCACAATGCAACGAGGAACGCATGGTCAGCGCCCTACCTCACTCGCATTCCGCGGGTTTCAGCTACCTGATGACCGCGGTCCTGCTGGGAATGCCGACCCTGGTGCTTTCGCAACTGGCCAGTCCGGCCGTGGCGGCACGCATCGCCGAGTTCGCTCCGACCGTGCTCGCGGCCTTCCCTCAGACCTATGCGGCCCTGGCAGACGCCGCGCTCAAGCCCGGCGCGCTGCCCTCACTGCGCCGCTGCTACAACACTGGCGATACCGCGCATGAGGCCCACGTCCGCGCATTGCTCACCGCGGCCCCGAAGGCCACATTCCACGATGGCTTCGGCGCATCGGAGTTGGGCATGGCCCTGTTCACCAAAGTATCCTCGCTCGAATCCGGCATTGCTGGCGACCGATGTGTCGGCCACCCGGTGCCATTCGCCACTGCGCGCATCCTCGACGACGAAGGAAAAGCACTGCCGCCAGGACAAATCGGCTACGTCGCCTTGCGGTCTGGAGCGATCACTCCCGGCTACTACCGTGACCCATCCCTGACGAAGCGTTGCCGTACCCCGGATGGGGATTGGCTCACCGGAGACGTTGGCTACCTGGACGAGGCTGGCGCCTTCTACCACCTCGACCGAGCCGTCGACGTCATAGCGACCTCGCGCGGTACCGCGTACTCGCTCGTGCTGGAAGAAGCCGTGCTGAAAAGCGCCACCGTGCCAGACGTGACCGTGACGGGCATCCCTCTTTCGCCGAAAACCACGCAGATGGTCACGGCATTCGTCAGCGTTCCGCCGGAGCAGGCCGAGCGTTGCTGCCACACGGTACTGGATCAGCTCGACGATCTGCTGCGCCAACGTCTGGGCGGACCTGTGCCGGCGTGCGTGGTGAACTGCCTTCCCGATCAGCCATTGGCCACCGGCACGACAGGCAAGGCCCTCAAGCGAACCATCCGGGAGGAGTTCTGGGCGCATCACCAGGCGTATGAGGAGGGGCAGAAAACAAGTTTCGACCTGGCGGTCTTTCGCAACCTTTAATCCGCCCTCGCGACACAACACGCGCTGGCCGTCACTTTGCAGGCTCCAGGCCTGCAAAGTGACGGCCACGCCCCAGTGAACCTGAGGGGATCAGCTCCGCTGTGGCGAGGCAGGCCGCCAGCGTCTCAACGTCTTGCTCGGCTGATTGCGCATCGACAATGTTGGCGAACCCGAGCAGAAGGCCACGTTTGTGATTGTCCTCAGTCGCACGGGGCGACAGGCTGGCAACGGACAAGCCGGCAGCGCATGCCCGCTGCGCGATCGCAACGTCGTCGCAATCATCCGCCAAGTAGACCAGCAAGCACAGGCCGCGGCTGAATGGGCTGATGTGAACGTGCCCAGCCAGGCGCGACTGCAGCGCCTCGACCAGCATTTCACGACGCCGGACATAGAGCGTCCGCATCTTCTTCAGATGACGCCCAAAATGCCCGTCGGCGATAAAGGTTGCAAGGGCCTTCTGTTCGTGCAGCGGGCAACCGTCCAGCAACTGCCCAGCGGTCTCCGAGACGGTCTCGACAAGACCCTCCGGAACGACCGCGTAGGCGAGGCGCAACTCGGGATGCAGCGTCTTGCTGAAGGTTCCCAGATAGCAGGTCCGCCCGAGACGGTCCAGGCTACTGAGCGTCGGCAGCAGGCGGCCGTCGGAACAGTACTCGCTGTCGTAGTCGTCCTCGATCAACCAGGCCGAGTGGCTCTCCGCCCATGACAGCAGAGCCATGCGCCGGGACATGGACAGCACCGTTCCCAGCGGACTCTGGTTGGCGGGGCTGAGCAGCGCCATCCGCGCATCAGGCGCCAGTCGCACCCCTTCGGACACGTCCATGCCTTCGGCATCCACCGGAACCGGCACCTGGCGGATACCCAGCTTCCCGAACAACTGCCGGGCGGGCGGATAGGAGGGATCCTCGATCCAGACGGCATCCCCGGCCTTGAGCAACGTGCTGGCCAAAAGCAACATCGACTGGCGGTAACCCGAGGTGATGAATACTCGGGACGGTGTGCAACTGATCCCGCGCGAAACACTCAGGTAGGCAGCGATCGCTTCGCGCAGAGGCAGATACCCCTGAACATCGCTCAATATCTGGCTAATTTCATGTCGCGACTTGAGTTGCCGCTGGCAGAGCGTGTGCCAGATCGACAACGGAAAGGCATCGAGCGCCGGCACGCCGATCTGGAACGGGCGCACGGTCAAACGCGCTGCCGCACTCTTGGGCTCGACCTGCGCAGGGCGCGGGGTGAGCTGGTGGAAGCCGAGGTCCGCGATCGTGGTTCCGGCCTGGCCGTTGCTGACAAAGAATCCCTCGCCGTTGAGCAGATCGTAAGCGTTCTCGATCGTATTGCGCGAAAGCTTGAGCTCAGAGGCCAGCGTACGAATGGACGGAACACGCATACCGGGCGGATAGGTGCCGCTGAGAATGGCCTCCTTGAATCTCCGATATACCTGCCGGTAGAGCAACTCTTCACTGCTCCTGTTCAACTCGAAATTATGCTGTGGCGTCTGGTTTTTCAATTTCAAAACTCTGGTTGAGTGAGTTCTAAGCTGCGCGGAGTCTGATGGCCAATCCACAAGAGCAGGCTGGCTTCAATTCAGAATTTGAAGGTGCGCCGCCTACGCCTGCGGCCGCGCCCACTCCGCCACCGCGCGGATGTCCTGCGGCGTGGTACGGCAGCAGCCGCCGATCAGACGCGCCCCGGCCTGGTGCCAGCCGCGCGCCGCCTCGGCGAAGCGGTTGGCGTCGGCGTGGCCGTGCCAGCACTTGTGCTCGGGGTCGTAATGCTCGCCGGAGTTCGGGTAGACCAGCAGCGGCTTGGTGGTGGCGCCATGCGCCGCGGCCACCAGCGCCGGGATGAATTCGGGCGCGGTGCAGTTCACCCCCACCGCCACCACCTGCTCCACGTTATTGAGTTCGGCCACCGCGTCGGCCAGCTGCTCGCCCTGGCAAGTGTGTTCGCCGTCCTTGCAGCTGAAGCTGATCCAGGCGCGGGCGGACGGGAATTCTTCGGCCAAGAGGCGTGCCAGCGCGCGCGCCTCGACCTGGCAGGGGATGGTCTCGCACGCCAGCAGATCGGCGCCGGCCTCGAGCAACACCTTGAGGCGCGGGCGGTGGAAGTCCATCAGCTGCTGTTCGCTAAGGCCGTAGTCGCCGCGGTATTCCGAGCCGTCCGCCAGCATCGCGCCGTACGGGCCGACCGAGGCGGCCACCAGCGGTTTCGGCCGACCCGCTCGGTGAGCAGAGACACTCCAGAAGGCGTCGCGCGCCTCCACCGCCAGCGTGATGGCGCGGCGCATCAGGCCGGCCGCCGCCTCGGCGTCGTAACCGCGCCGGGCGAAGCCTTCGAACGTCGCCTGGTAGCTGGCGGTGGTGGCGACGTCGGCGCCGGCGGCGAAGTAATCCTCATGCACCTGGCGGATCAGTTCGGGCTGTTCGATCAGCACGCGCGCCGACCACAGCGGGTCGTTGAGGTCGCAGCCGCGTTGCTGCAGCTCGGTGGCCAGGGCGCCGTCCAGGATCAGCACCGGATAGTCGGCCAGGATGGCGGCCACGGGGTCGGTGATTGGGGAGGTCATGATTATCGTGGTCTGCGTTGGAAGATGAGGAATTATGCGTTCAATGGCGGGGGCACTCAATCCATCGCCAAACGCCCCTCCATGGTGCAGCGCAACGACCCACGCACTATGGCATGCACCATGAATGCCCGTTTTTCATAATCGAAGAGTTCGCAATACGCCAAATGGACTACGCATTTAGGATGGCACGGGAACCGATCTTGCTTGTTGCCAAGGAAATAACAAGCCAAGGGGTAAAACCATGTCGTCATTACAGAGCAGGCAGATGAACTTGAATGCAACCGAACGCCGCTGGCTGCCGCTGTTCGGCAAGACCGGCAAGCTCGCGATGCGCTGGTCGTGCTTTCTCAGCCGCGACCGCTACGCAACGATGGAAAACGTGTTCGACAGCTTCGCCCGCACCCGGGTCAGAACGCTGACGCAATGGACCGAGCAGCACTGGCAAGCGCTGGCTGGCCTGAGCGAACAGCTGGCGAGCCAGCCCGCCGCCGACTGGCCTGCGCTGCTCGGCGGCTATTACCAAAGCCTGGCCGAAGTCACCGAGTTGTTCGTGGTGTCGCCGGCCAACCGCGTCTTGGCATCTACTGCCCCAAGCCGCTGCGGCCAGCAGGGCGTGACGACGGCGGCGCTCGACAAGGGTCTGCAGCAACGCTGGCTGCACGGCCCCTACCTGGATGCCGAGACGCGCGCGCTGGGGGCGCGCAGCTCGCGCTTTCACGACGCGGTGACGATGATGTTCTACCTGCCGCTGCGGCGTGGCGGCGACACCCTCGGCTGCCTCTGTGCACGCGTGCCCAACGACGTGCTGGGCGACCTGATCCAGCGCGAGGCCGGCCACATCTTCCACGAGTCGGGCGACAACTACCTGTTCATGGTCAGCTCCGCCTTCGACCCCGGCATCGCCCCGGGCACCGCGCTGTCGCGCTCGCGTTTCGAAGACCGCACATTCAGCGGCGGCGACAACCTCAAGGACGGGGTGAAGACCGACTACGGCACGGTCAGCGTGCGCGAGCACACCGAGTTTGAATTGACCTTCAACGACCCCGCCACCGGACAGCTCCACCCGGGCGTACGCGAAACCATCCGCCAGGGGCAGAACCTGTTCGTCACCTACCCCGGTTACTCCGATTACCGCCACATCCCGGTGGTCGGCAAGGGCATCACCTTCCAGCTGCCCGGCTCCCCCGACACCTGGGGCATGATGTGCGAGGCCGACCTGGAGGAGGTGTACCGCTACCGCCCGATCAGCTACCAGCTGATGCGCGGCTTCCTGCTGATCCAGCTGGCGCTGGGCGCGGCCACGCTGGGGACGTCGACACTCGACGGACTGCCGCTGTGGCTGCGCCTTGCCGGCTACGGCGCGCTGCTGCTGGCCGGCGCCACGGCCTTCCGCCAGCTTTGCACCCGGCCGCTGGCGCTACGCCTGCGCGGCGTCTCCGGCATGATCCGCAACGTTGCCGAAGGTGGCGGCAACCTGACGTTGCGCATCGACCGCCAGCAGTTGTCGGCCGACGAAACCGGGGTGATGGCGCAGTGGGTCAACAGCCTGATCGACCATCTCGACACCACACTGGCGCGGCTGGTGCGCGTCAGCCGCCACCTGGAGGAGCACAACCGCCGCATGGCCGAACACAATACCGGCGCCGCGGTGGCGGCGGGCCAGGTGTTCAGTACCGTCGACAAGACACGGGAAGGCCTGAGCCGGCAGATGACGGCGCTGGACGACGCCAACCACCACGCCGGCAGCATGCAGACCGCGATGACGCAGCAGGCCGAGGCGGCGCGGCGCCAGCTCGCCGAGGTCAGCAGCCGTACGCTGGCCATCCGCCAGACCGTCGGCGCCTCGGCCGACATCATCAACGATCTGGGCAACAGCACGCGCGACATCGGCCAGGTGGTGAGCCTGATCCACGAGATCGCCGACCAGACCAACCTCTTGGCGCTCAACGCCGCGATCGAGGCGGCGCGCGCCGGCGAAGCCGGGCGCGGCTTTGCCGTGGTGGCCGACGAAGTGCGCAAGCTGGCCGAGCGCACCAGCCGCAATACCGCGGAAATCGACCAGATGATCCAGAAGGTGCAGCGCCAGGCCGCCGCCGCGGTGGACACCATGCAAGGCGGCATGAGCCATCTCGAAGAGGGGTTGAGGTTGGCCGAAGCCTCGGCCGGGGAAAACCGCGAGGTACAGGAGATCGTCGATGGCCTGATCGACACCATCCGCACCCTGACCCATAGCGGCCAGGAGCACGCCAGCGACACCCACGCCATCGGTTCGGTGGCGGGCGGCATGCAACTGGCGCAGCAGGCGCTGACCCAGAGCGTGGAGCAGACGCGCCACACCATCGCCGAGCTGGCCATGCTCACCGGCAAGTTCCAGGTCAGTAGCCAGGGCGCCTGAGAGGCCGCTCGAGGTTGGCCGAAGCCACCGGCTTCGGCCAACCTCGTCAGGGCTTAGAGCCTGTTCAAAGTCTTTTTGCGGCGGCGGACGGGTACTGCCGGATGCAGCGCGAGAAGAGAGCCCCGCCGCAGTGTCATTCACTGCCAGGGACGAACGACAACGCGATGCGCCGGCAGTACCCGGCCCCGAGGGGCGGGGCGGCCAACGGCCATCTGCGGTGTTGGGCAACTTGACCTTGGAATGACGAAGGTCTGCGCCGTCCACCTGGCAGCTGGCCATTGCCGGGCCAGCGCAGCCGGAAAAGGCCTTGAATAGGCTCTTACAAACCGTACTTCTTGACCTTGTCGTACAGCGTGGTCTTCGGCATGTTGAGCGCCACGCTGGTCTGGCTCAGGTTGCCGTCGTGGCGGCGCATCACCTCGGCGATCATCGCTTTCTCGAACGCCTCCACCGCCTCGGCCAGACTCGGCGGCGGGGTGTCGCCAGAGGCGGCGCCCTTGAACACCGGCAGGCCCAGCGCGAAGCGTTCGGCGACGTTGCGCAGCTCGCGCACGTTGCCCGGCCAGTCGTGCGCCATCAGGCGCGACAGCGTCTGGCGATCGGCCTCGGGCGCCTCCCGGCCGTAGCGCAGCGCCGCCTGCTGCAGGAACGATTCGAACAGCAGCGGGATGTCCTCGCGCCGCTCGCGCAACGGCGGCAGCTCCAGCGTCACCACGTTGAGGCGGTAGTAGAGGTCGGAACGGAAACGCCCCTGCTGCCCCAGCTGCTCCAGGTCTTCCTTGGTGGCGGCGATCAGGCGGCAATCGACGTCGACCAACTGGTTCGAGCCCAGCCGCTCCAGCTTGTGTTCCTGCAGCACCCGCAACAGCTTGATCTGCAGGTTGATCGGCATGGTTTCCACTTCGTCGAGGAACAGCGTGCCCTTGTTGGCGTGCTCGATCTTGCCGATGCGGCGCTTGCCGGCACCGGTGAAGGCGTTGGCCTCGTGGCCAAAGATTTCGCTCTCGAACAGGTTTTCCGGCAAACCGCCGCAGTTGAGCGCGACGAAGTTGTGCGCGTTGCGCCGGCTGTACTCGTGCAGGCAGCTCGCCACCAGCTCCTTGCCGGTGCCGGTCTCGCCGTGGATCAGCACGTTGGCCGAAGTATCGGCCACGTTCATGATCAGCTGGCGCAGCTGCTGGATCGCCGGCGAGCGGCCGATCAGGCGCTGCTCCAGCGCGGTGCGGCCGTGCAGCTGACGCTGCAGCGCCGCCACCTCCAGCGTCAGGCGGCGCTGTTCCAGCGCGCGCCGCGCCACGTCCACCAGGCGCTCGGGCGAGAACGGCTTCTCGACGAAATCGTAGGCGCCGTCCTTCATCGCCTGCACCGCCAGCGTCACGTCGCCGTGGCCGGTGATCAGCACCACCGGCAGCGCGCGCTCCTGCTCCTTGAGGCGGCGCATCAGCGCCATGCCGTCCATGCCGGGCAGGTGGATGTCGCTGATGACGATGCCGGCGAAATCCGGTCCGACATGCTTGAGCGCCGCCTCGGCGCTGTCCACGCCGATCACCGGGATGTCCTCCAGCTGCAGCGCCTGCTCGCAGCCCAGGCGCACGGTAGGATCGTCTTCGACGATCAGGACGGATAACAATTCTTCTTCAGTCATGGTTCTGCTTTACTGCCGCCAGCGGCAGCGTCAGGATGAATTCGGCACCACCGCCGTCCGGGTTCTGCGCGATCAGCGAGCCGCCGACCTCGGTGGCCATGCCGGCCGACAGCGCCAGCCCCAGCCCCAGCCCGCGCCCTTCCGGCTTGGTGGTGAAAAACGGTTCGAACAGGCGCGAGCGCACCTCCTCCGGCAAGCCCGGCCCGCTGTCGCGCACCGACAGCCGGCAGTTCTCGCCAACCAGGCGCAACGAGAGCTGCAGCTCGCGTCGCGGGCAGGCCTGCATGGCGTCGAGCGCGTTGCCGATCAGGTTGACCAGGATTTGCTCGAGCCGGGTCTGGTCGATCAGCACGCGGCAGTCGTCCAGCTCGCGCACCACCTTCACCGGCGGGCTGGCCAGGCGCGGCTGCAGCAGGAACAGCGCGGCGTCCGCCGCCTGCAGCACGCTGGCCTCGCCGATCGGCTCGGTCGACTTGCGCGCGAACGAGCGCAGCGAGGTGGTGATCTTGCCCATGCGCTCCACCAGCTCGTTGATGGTCTGCAGGTTGGCCGAAGCCGTCTCCAGCTTGCCGCGCGCCAGGAATTTCATGGTGTTGCCCGACAGTGTGCGCAGCGCCGCCAGGGGCTGGTTGAGTTCGTGCGCGATGCTGGTCGACATCTGCCCGATCACCGCCAGCTTACCCGCCTGCACCAGGCCGTCCTGTGCCTTGCGCAAGGTGTTCTCGGCGAGCTGGCGCTCGCGGATCTCGGCCTTGAGGCGGTCGTTGCTGGCGATCAGGTCGGCGGTGCGCTCGGCGATCTTGCGCTCGAGCTGGCTGTTGGCGCGCTCCAGCGCCTCGCGTGCGGCGAACCGCGCCGCCAGCACCTTGCGCCGCTCGTTCCACGCCACCAGCAGGATCACCAGGATGACGAAGCCCGCCACCGCCAGCGCGGCGTTGCTCAGCGCCGTCTTGCGCACCGTCTTGAGCGGGGTGAGCAGGGTCAGTTTCCACGACGTATCTTTCAGGCTGCGCGTCTGCGCCAGGAAGTCGGTCGGGCGGTTCACCCCCTTGACGCCCCCCGGCATTTGCAGCGCCCAGCGCTCCAGCCCCACGTCGAGGGCTTGCCGCTGCGCCACCTGCAGCAAGGGCAAGGGCGCCCAGTAGTAGCGCAGGCTGCGCGCCAGTTCTTCGCGCCGTGCCGGCGACAACGGATTCAGCGTGTGCAGCTTCCACTCCGGCTCCGAGGCCAGGATGATAACGCCGTTCTCATCGCTGACGAAGGCGTCGGTGTCGGCCCACTGCCAGCTCGGTTCGAGCTGGTCGAGCCGCACCTTGACCACCGCCACGCCGATGATCTTGCCGTCCTTCTTCAGCCCTTGCGCCAGGTAGTAGCCCGGCTCGGCGCGCGTGGTGCCGACGCCGTAGGAACGCCCCTGCCCGCCCTTGAGCGCTTCCTGAAAATAGTCGCGAAACGACAGGTCCTCGCCGACGTAGCTGTCGGCGCGGCGCCAGTTGCTCGACGCCAGCACCCGTCCTTCGGTGTTGATGACGTAGATGGTGCTGGTCGAGGTCTGCTGGTTCAGCTCTTCCAGATAGCGGTTGGCCAGATTCTGCGGCCCGGGAAACGGATCGGGCGAGGTCAGCACATTGAGAATGCGCTCCTCCAGCCCGAGGATGTTCGGCACGAAGCTGTATTTGTCGATCTCGCTCTCGAGCCCGCGCGCATGCAGTTCGAGCTGACGCGTGCCGCTGTCGGTCAGCGCCTCGATGCCACTGTTCTCGCTCACCCGGTAGGTGGTGTAGCCGATGGCCAGCATCAGCCCGAAAACCACGGCCAGCAGGTAGGGCAGAAAACGTTTGGGAATGCGCAGCATCACGATGGGGTCGATTCGGAGGATTCGGCGAAGACGATCTTGTATCGTTCTATCACAGAGCCGTCGGCGAGGACAGCCCTGCAAGGAAAACGGCCTCGCGCAGGAGGCCGTTCGAGATAACGCTAGAAGCGGGGATCAGGTACGCGCCGGCGCCAGATCATCGGTGCGAGCATCCGGATCGGTATCGTCGTCCTCGCCTTCCAGTTCGCCGGCACCCAGAGCACCCTCGGACTTGGCCACCACGCTGGCGGCGATGGCGTTACCGATCACGTTGGTGGCGGAACGGCCCATGTCGAGGAAGTGGTCGATGCCCAACAGCAGCAACAGGCCGGCTTCCGGGATGTTGAACTGCGACAGCGTGGCGGCGATCACCACCAGCGAAGCGCGCGGCACGCCGGCCATGCCCTTCGAGGTCACCATCAGGATCAGCATCATGGTGATTTCCTGGGCCAGCGTCAGATGGATGCCGTAAGCCTGGGCGATGAAGATGGAGGCGAAGGTGCAGTACATCATCGAACCGTCAAGGTTGAACGAGTAGCCCATCGGCAGCACGAAGCTGGCCACCTTGCGCGAGCAGCCGAAGCGCTCCAGCAGTTCCAGCGTTTTCGGATAGGCGGCTTCCGAGCTGGCGGTGGAGAACGCCAGCAGCGCCGGCTCGCGCACCATCTTCATCAGGGTCAGCACGCGGCGACCGAGGAACAGGCCGCCGGCCAGGATCAGCACCAGCCACAAGCCGGTGATCGACAGGTAGAACTCGGCCATGAAGGTGCCGTAGGTGGCGAGAATGCCCAGACCTTCCTTGGCCACCATGGCGGCAATCGCGGCAAACACGGCGAGCGGCGCGAAGTTCATCACGTAGCCGGTCACCTTGAGCATGATGTGCGCAACGGAGTCGAGCATGTCGACCACCGGCTTGGCGCGATCGCCAATGGCGGCGCCGGCACAGCCGAAGAATACCGAGAACACCACGATCTGCAGGATCTCGTTCTTGCCCATCGCCTCGACCACGCTCTTCGGAATGGCGTGGGTGACGAAATCCTTCAGCGTGATGGCGCCCGCCTCGATGCCACTCGAGGCGTGCACGTCCGGCAGCGGCAGACCCAGGCCGACACCCGGCTTGAGCAGGTTGACCATAACCAGGCCCAGGCTCAGCGAGAAGAACGAAGCGGTCATGAACCACGCCATGGTCTTGGCGCCGATGCGGCCGACGGTCTTGGTGTCGCCCATCTTGGCAATCCCAACTACCAGGGTGGAGAACACCAGCGGGGCGATGATCATCTTGATCAGACGCAGGAAGACATCGGTCAGGATCGAAATGTTGTCGGCGAACGATTTGATCGCGGCCTCGTCGGTGGCCATCTCGCGCCATACGTAGCCGGTCAGGATACCCAGCACCATGGCGGCCAGGATGAAGGTGGTCAGTCTATTGAGTTTCACTAAATGCCTCTCCAGTGAAGGTCTGCCCCTCGGCCATCGTCGTGGCCAGGGCGTTGGGGGCGGTCTTGCCAACCGACCCCGCCTTTGCTCGTCCATCCGGCCTGAGCGACCGGGGTGGACCGTTTGGTGGTCCCTGCGCGCGCGCTGCTGCGCTGCGGCCGGAAATCGTTTTGTTGTTGGCCCGCCAGGGTTGGTGGGTGTCACCCTGGCCGGCGCTCCTTTATTGCACGAAGCGTGCCAGCCCGACGCCTCGAAACATTTTCGCAACACACTGTTTTTATTGGATTTTTTTTAACGACATGCGCATGATTACGGATAGGCGGAATGACACCCCCGCCACCGTTCGGTTATCCGAACGTGAGGGCCGGGCGGCCACACCGGCTTTCAAGCCCGCCCAAACGAAAAAAGGTTGGCCGAAGACGATGCTTCGGCCAACCTCTGGCAAGGAGGAAAAGGGGTGATCAGACCGACAGGTAGGACGACTGCTTGAGCCCGCGGCAGAACTCGGCGAAGTAGGTATTGCGCTCGTCGGCCGACAGCTTGGCTGCGCGCGCCTTCTCCTCGTAGCGGTTGAGAATCTCCTCCGGAGACAGGTGCACGTAACGCAGCATGTCCTCGATGGTGTCGTGCTCCTCGACGCCAGAGAACTCCAGACGGCAGCCCTCGCGCACGAACACGTTGACCGAGTCGGTGTCGCCGAACAGGTTGTGCATGTCGCCCAGGATTTCCTGGTAGGCACCCACCATGAAGGCGGCGACCAGGTACTCGTCACCCGGCTTCACCGCGTGCACCGCCATGGTCGACTCGATGCTCTGCTGGTCGACGTAGTGCTTGATCTTGCCGTCGGAGTCACAAGTCAGATCCTGCAGCACCGCACGCCGCGTCGGCTTCTCGTCGAGGCGATGCACCGGCATGATCGGCAGCACCTGATCGATGGCCCAGGTATCCGGCAGCGACTGGAACACCGAGAAATTGCAGAAATACTTGTCGGCCAGCTTGTCGGTCAGCTCGTCGAACACCTGACGCTGCGAACGCTGGTGGTTGAGCTGCAGTTGGTCGTGCAGGCAACGACACAGCGCGTAATAGAGCCGCTCGGCATTGGCCTTGTCCCTCAGGCCAAGGCGCCCCTCGGCGTACATCTCGGCCACTTCGGCCACATAATGGCTGGCGCGGTAATAGGTCTCCGTCACCGTTTCGGCATCGTTCAGCTTGCTCAGCTCGTACAACTTCCGTACCGGCGCGGCCAGCGCATCGATGTCGTCCAGCACCGGCACGCTCTCCGGCAGACGCTCCACGTCGGTCACGTTCATGATCAGCACGGCATGGTGCGCGGTCATGGCACGGCCCGACTCCGACATGATGCGCGGATGCGGCAGGCCGTTTTCGTCGCAGAACTCGGCCAACATCGACACGATCACTTGCGCGTACTCGTCCATGTCGTAGTTGATCGAACTGGCATTGCGCGAGTGGGTGCCGTCGTAATCGACCCCCAGGCCGCCACCGACGTCGACGTGGTCGATTGGCAGGCCCAGCTCGCGCAGCTCGCCGAAATAGCGGATCGCCTCACGGAAGCCCAGGCGGTAATCGGCAATGTTGGCGATCTGCGAACCCATGTGGAAATGCAGCAGGCGCACGCAATCGGCCATGCCGGCGGCTTCCATCTTGCCAGCCACGTCGATCAGCTGAGACGCCGACAAGCCGAACTTGCCCTTCTCGCCGCCGGTGTCGGCCCACTGGTTGTCGGAATTCAGCGACGACAGCCGCACACGCACCCCGACCAGCGGACGCACGCCGAGCTTCTGCGCCTCCTCGATCACCAGATCGACCTCGACCTCCTTCTCGATCACGATGAACACCTTGTGACCGAGCTTCTGGCCAATCAGCGCCAGACGCACGAAATCGCGGTCCTTGTAGCCGTTGCAGGTGATGGTGCACCCCTTGGGCGCCAGCGCCAGCACCGCCATCAGCTCCGGCTTGGAGCCGGCTTCGAGGCCGATCGACACGTCCGGCGTGGCGATGATGCTCTTGATCACCGCTTCCTGCTGGTTGACCTTGATCGGATAGAGCGCGGTGTACTGGCTGCCATAGCCGACTTCGGCGATGGCCTTGTCGAACGCGCCGCAAAGACGGGTCACGCGGTCTTGCAGAATGTCCGGGAAGCGCACCAGGAGCGGCAGGTCCAGGCCCTTGTCGGACAGCGCGTGCACCAGGTCGTACAGATCGATTTCGCAGTTTTGCTGACGGGAATTGGGGCGGACCTTGACGTGACCGTCGTCCCCAACCTCGAAATACCCCGCCCCCCAATGCCGGATGCCGTACAGGCTCCGGCTCTCAGCCACAGACCAAGCCATGAGTTTTTCCTTCAATGATTCGATGGAGAACCCCGCTCCTTGGGGCGTGTTTACCTTATTTTGCGGTTGCGGCCGGACTCTGCCGGATGCAGCGCAAAGAGAAAGCCCCGCCGCCGTGCCGGCACGGCCAGGGGCGCACGATGCCGCGATGCGCCGGCAGAATCTGGCCCCGGAGGGCTGGCCCGTCGCCCCGCCATCGGCGGCGTTGGGCGGCTTGGCCTTGGAATAACCAAGGCGCCGTGCCACCCGCCTTGCCGCTGGCAGGCGACGAGCCAGCGCAATCCTCAAAATAAGGTAAACACGCCCCACATGCACGGCTTTCGGGCTTGCGAGCTTTTATGTGGGCCTGGGATGTCGGAGCGAAACAATCTTTTTGTGCGTTATTGCGATGCAAAACGAGCGCGGATTTTAGCAACATCACGCACGATGACAAGGAGAATTTTGAGCCGCCACCACCATCGCGCCACAGCCGGCCCCGGAAGCCGCCCGACACGCCGCCACGAGAAGCCGCCGACGGTGCCCGATACCACGCCGAAACGGAAAGCAACTGGAAATACAGGGTCATGCCATGTCCCTCTTTCCATCGGCACGGAGACCGGCGATGCCCGTCACACCAGCTTCGCCAAGTGCCGGCAAGCCGCGCAACGACGGCAGGCAAGGCAGAGGCTTGCCGCCGTCACCCAGCCCCCGACCCTGTCCTGCCACCTCGTCCCGGCAGGATAGTCCTGGAGGATGTCAGGGCGATGAAAGCTGCACCACCCCACCCTTGGCCCGTGTTTGACGCGCGTAGAGCGGCAGCGTTCCCCCGGGCATGACCTCACTGCGGCGGCGATGACGGCCCACACCCTCCGGAACCGCCAGCGCGCTTAGAACCTGTTCATGATCTTGCTGCGCCTCCCTGATCGGGGCTCATGTGCACTGCGTGCGAATCTATCACTGAGCAAATCGAAGATTGGCACGTAGTGATTCGCTCAGCGATCAGGAATCCTCATGTACTACTTGTACATTCCGGTTCCGGCGCTGCTCCTCACCCCGCTGAGGGCCGCTCGCGACAAATCGTAAACAGGCTCTTATGCCGACGACTCTGCCCGTGCGCCGTCGTCGAGCTTTGGCGCGTCGCCCTCCGCCGTCTTCTTGGCGCGATACATGGCGTCATCGGCATGCTTGAGCAGCTGCTGCTCCTCGTCGCCGTGCTCGGGAAACAGAGCGATCCCAATACTCGGCAGGATGCGCAGGTGCCGGCCGTCGAGGTTCAGCGGATGATCGAGGGCGCTGCGGATTTTCTCGGCCACCCGCCAGGCATGCTCCGGCAAGGCAATGCTCTCCAGCAGCACCACGAATTCGTCACCGCCGATGCGCGCCACGGTATCGCTCTCCCGCACGCACTGCCTGAGCCGCCTGGCCACCTCCTGCAGCAGCAGATCACCGGTAGCGTGGCCAAAGCTGTCGTTCACCTGCTTGAACTTGTCCAGATCGAGATACAGCAGGCACAAGCGCCCCTGCTCGCGACGCGCCCTTGCCAACGCCGCTTTCAGGCGGCCGTGCAGCAAGCGGCGGTTGGGCAGGCTGGTCAATTCGTCATACTGCGCCATCTGCTGCAGTCTGGCATGCAGCTGCTTGCGCTCGATCGCAGTGGCAATCTGGGCCGAGACGAACTGCAGCAGCTCCTTGTCCTTCTCGGTGTAACGCACGCCATCAGCATGGCTCTTCAGCACCAGGGCACCGATGATGCCCTTCAGCGAGTTGAGCGGAACCGCCAGCCAGCACGCGGCATCCGTGGAGACCGCGGCCCTGAGCGGCGGCGGCACGGCATCCACCGTCGCGGGGGTCAGCAGCAGCGGCTGCCCGGTACGGATGACCTCTTCGCACAGCAGGGTGGTAGCGGGGTTGCGCGGCACCGGGAAATGATTGCGGGCGTCGACATGGTACGGAAAACTCAGCCGCTCCTGCTCGGCGTCGTACAGCGCCACGGAAAACTTCTGACCCGGCAGCAGGTTGCCGACGATCTGCCGAATATGCTGAAACAAGGCCAGCAAATCCTCGGCCCCATGCGCCGCCTCGGAAATGGCGTACAGCGCCGCCTGCAAGGACTCCGCCCGCTTGCGCTCGGTAATGTCGCGGGCGACGGCCACCCTCACCTGGTCGGCCTCCGACCAGCGTGCCGACCACATGATGTGGACCACCTGGCCGTCCTTGCGCACATAGCGATTCTCGAAGTGCGGCTTGGCATCCCCCGACATGATCTGGCGGGCCGCCTCCAGCGTCCTGGCTCGGTCTTCCGGCAGCACCAACTCGATCATCGGCTTGCCGATCAATTCCGCTTGCGTATAGCCAAAGATGCGCTCGCAGGCGGCGCTGACGAAAACAAAGCGCCCCTCGACATCGACGATACAGATAGCGTCGAGCAGGAGGTCGATGAAGCTTGCCAAGGGCGCACCGTTTTTTGTGTCCATGAGCTAAGCATATTGCCTGAAAAGGTAAAACGTTAGGGGTCGATCGAGGTCCAGGGCCGCCAATAAGCGCCGGTCACCGCCCAATACCAGGGAATCCTCCCCATCCTGCACGGCCCGCCACCGCACAGGACGGGATCCAGCCATCGCTCTGTGGCCACCCGCAAAACAAGAAAGCGGACAGACTCTTGCGAATCCGTCCGCCTCCGTACCCGCCATCAGGGGGCCGTCGCCACCGCTCCTCCCGCCCCGTTGCCGGGTGGGGCCGGCGCATCGTTTTCGCGCATGGCCGCCGCCATGGCACGCATCCGGTTGCGCTGGGCGCTGAGCATCAGATAGTTGGCCACCAGCACAAAAATCCCCACCAGCAGCACGGTGATCGCCGCCAGCGCGTTGATCTCCGGATTCAACCCCAGGCGCACCTTGGAGAAGATCACCATCGGCAACGTGGTCGCCCCCGGCCCGGACAGGAAGGACGTCGTCACCAGGTCGTCCAGCGATAGCGTGATCGACAGCAGGAAGCCCGAGGCAATGGCCTGCGACACCAGCGGCAGCGTGATCAGGAAAAATATCTTCATCGGGCGGGCCCCCAGGTCCATCGCCGCCTCTTCCAGGCTCTTGTCGATCTCGATCAGACGCGAGCGCACCACCACGGCGACGTAGGCCATGCACAGCGTGGTATGGCCGGCCCAGATGGTGAAGAAGCCGCGTTCGGAAGGTTGGCCGAAGAACTGCTGCATCGAGATGAACAAGAGCAGCATCGACAGGCCGGTGATCACTTCCGGCATCACCATCGGCGCCGTCATCATGCCGGCGAACAAGGTGCTGCCGCGAAAACGCCCGAAGCGCGCCAGCACAAAGCCGGCAATGGTC
This sequence comes from Pseudogulbenkiania subflava DSM 22618, assembly GCF_900177275.1. Classification (GTDB taxonomy): domain Bacteria; phylum Pseudomonadota; class Gammaproteobacteria; order Burkholderiales; family Chromobacteriaceae; genus Pseudogulbenkiania; species Pseudogulbenkiania subflava. Next base: position 94,876 of record NZ_FXAG01000007.1, on the reverse strand, counting down.
CCCAGCACCACCGCCGCCGTCGCGGAGGCCAGCGCGATCTTGATCGACAGCGTCACCGCCGAGATGATCTGATCGTTCTGTATCAGCGACACGTACCAGCGCGTCGAGAAACCGCCCCACACCGTCACCAGCTTGGAGGCATTGAACGAATAGATGATCAGGCTGACGATCGGTACATAAAGGAACAGGAAACCCAGCAGCAACACCCCCTTGAGCGTCTTGGGCAGCGGATTGCCGTTATACATTTTTCCCCTCCAGTTGGCGGGTTTCATAGCGGTGGAACAGCGCGATCGGCACGATCAGGAACAGCACCATGATGGTCGCCACCGCCGAGGCCATCGGCCAGTTGTTGTTGTCGAAGAACTCGTTCCACAACACCTTGCCGATCATCAGCACGTCCGGCCCGCCCACCAGTTCCGGGATCACGAATTCGCCCACCGCCGGGATGAACACCATCATCGAACCAGCGATGATGCCGTTCTTGGACAGAGGCAAGGTAATGGTCCAGAAGGTCTTGAACGGCCGCGCGCCCAGATCGTTGGCCGCTTCCAGCAGGGTCACATCCATTTTCACCAGGTGCGCGTAGAGCGGCAGGATCATGAACGGCAAATAGGCGTACACCATCACCAGATAGAGCGAGAACTGGTTGTGGAACATCTCCAAGGGCTGGCTGATCAGCCCCATCGACATCAGCAGGTTGTTGATGATGCCGTTGGGCTGGAGCAAGCCCATCCAGGCGTACACCCGCAGCAGGAACGAGGTCCAGAACGGCAGCATCACAAGCATCAGCAGCACATTGCGGATGGCCGGGTTGGCACGGGCGATGGCATAGGCGATCGGGTAGCCAATCAACAGGCAGGCCAGCGTGGTGAACAACGCCACCTCGAGCGACGACACGTAGGTATCGAGATACAGCTCGTTGGTGAAGATGAACAGGAAATTGGACAGGTTGAGCGCGATGTTCAGCGTGCTCATGTCGCCGTCGTACTTGAGCAGGTGCGTGAACGGCGGAATCGCCAGATCCTGGTCGGCGAAGCTGATCTTCAGCACGATCAGGAACGGCACCAGGAAGAACACCAGCAGCCACAGGTAAGGCACCGAGATCACGGCCCCCTTGCCCGGCTTGAACCGCTCGAGAATGGAACGCAGCATAGTCACACCCTCCCCTTACATGGTCAGGACGACGGGCAAGTCAGGACGCCAGCGGATGTTCACGCTCTCGCCCCAAGTCGGCGGCTCTTCGCCCGCCTCGTACCAGCGCGACGACGGCACCACCGACTTCACCACCTTGCCGCTGGGCAGGCGCACGTGATAGATCGAGTAGCTGCCCAGGTAGGCGATGTCCTCGATCTTGCCGCGCGCCGCGTTCGGCGCCGGGGTGAATTCGCCACGATCGAGCCGCACGTCCTCGGGACGGATGCTGGCCCAGACCTGCATCCCCTTGGGCCCGGTGATGCCGTGATCGATCTGGATGCGCCCACCCAGTTCGGCGGACTCAATTTCCACGCAGTGAGGCTCGTCCACCACCACCTGGCCACCGAAGATATTGGTTTCGCCGATGAACTCCGCGGTAAAGCGGCAATTCGGGAAGTCGTAGATCTCGGTCGGGGTGCCCACTTGCAGCAGCCGGCCCTCGCTCATGATGCCGATGCGCGAAGCCATGGTCATGGCCTCTTCCTGATCGTGCGTCACCATGATGCAGGTCACGCCGACGGTTTCCAGCGTGTTGACCAGTTCCAGCTGGGTCTGCTGGCGCAGCTTCTTGTCCAGTGCGCCCAGGGGCTCGTCGAGCAGCAGCAATTTCGGGCGCTTGGCGAGGCTTCTCGCCAGCGCAACGCGCTGCTGCTGGCCGCCGGAGAGCTGGTAGGGCTTGCGCGAGGCGAACTTGCGCAGTTGCACCAGATCGAGCATCTCCGTGACGCGCGCGGCGATCTGGTCCTTGGGCAGCCTGTCCTGCTTGAGGCCGAACGCGATGTTCTGCTCCACCGTCATGTGCGGGAACAGCGCGTAGCTCTGGAACATCATGTTGATGGGCCGATCGTACGGCGCGAGAGCGGTGATGTCCTGGCCGTCGAGGATGATCTTGCCGGCGGTCGGCCGTTCCATGCCGGCCAGCATGCGCAGCAGCGTGGACTTGCCGCAGCCGGAGCTCCCCAGCAGGGCGAAGATTTCATGGCGGCGAATGGTGAGATCGACATGATCGACGGCGAAGTGATCGCCAAACTTCTTCACGATCCCGGCTATCTGCAGATAGGGCTTCTCGTCAACCTGAGCCCCGGCCGCCGTCTTGGGCTGTGCGACAGCATCCATCATGATGGTCAAATCTCCCTCTGGCGCACGTCGGACCACCGCCGTCGATACGCCGATTCATCGAATGCCCCGCTCTCGTCGGGGTGCTGGTTATCGTCTGTTACCGGATTCGGCACACCTGCGTTCTTGCCTGGCGTCGCGTGCTGCTTGGCCGGCACGCGCCTTCACTTAAACCGGGAAAGAATACCAAAACCGCCCCAAAAGGGCGCATTTTAATCTGCCGGGGTCATATGAAAATCAATAAGCGAACGCCATGCCAGCCTGGCAGACGCCCCTCGCCCGACATCCCCGTCTGCGCCCATGCCAACCCGGCAGCGCCACGCATCATCGCGCGCCGTCGTCTGTTTCGCAGCAGGAACGGCCCGGCGGTGTCCGCAGGCGTGGGAAAAGAGTAGTGCCGTTCAATAAAATTGACAATTCAAAAACTGCCCGAGCGGCGGAAACGCACAAGGAAATGACGGTTTGCCACAAGGTGGCACCCCGCCATCAAGAGCGAACAATAAAAAAGACCGGCTTACGCCGGCCCACCTTGTTTAAATATCAAGCACATGATCCAGGATGACACGCCCTAGACCTTGCTCATTACCCTGCCACTACCCCGGCGCTCGATGAACAGACTGCTGCCGCTCTGCTTCTTGGCCATCTTCTTGGCATCGGCCACCGCCAGCGATACCTCATGATGCGACAGGAACTGTCCCGGCCTGGCAGAAAGCACGCCAATCGACACGCTGGTGAGCGGGAAGAAGATCAGCTCACCGTTGCGCGCCGTCACTTCGAAGCCCCCCATCAGGCGGTGCTCCTGCCCGAAATGCACCTGGACCTGGCGATCGAAGGCGGCGATCACGTCGAGCAGACGCGCCTCCCAGCCCTCGCTCTGCATCAGCAACACAAAGTCGTCGCCGCCGATATGTCCCACCCAGTCGCGGGCCGGGTCAGCCACCTGTTGCAGCAAGTATCCCAGCAGGCGGATCAGGTCATCGCCGGCGGCATAACCGTAGAGATCGTTGAACGGCTTGAAATGATCGAGGTCGGCATAGGCCACGACAAACGGCTCGCCGCTGTCGAGCAGGCGGTCGATGGTTTCGGAAATCGGCACGTTGCCGGGCAGTCCGGTCAGGGGGTTGGCGTAGCGCGCCGCCGAAATCTGCATCTCGGTGATCTTGCGCATCAGATCGTAACCGGTGCCCATGCCGAGATAGCGGCCGTTTTCGGTGATGATGAAGCCGTCGATCAGGTGGCGGCGCTCGGCGGCCACCACCAGGCTCGATAGTTCCTGCACCCCCATCTCGGCACCGACGATCAGCGGCTGCTGATCCATCAGGGTGCGGCACGGCTTCTTGCCGTACAACTCACGATTGAACGGCCTGGAAAAGCTTTCCAGAAAATCGTGACGGCGCAGCAGTCCGACCGGCACGCCGCCACTCACCACCGGAATGGCGAAGCGCTCCGGCGCCTCGACGAACAGCCGGTAGGCAACTTCGTTCGCCACCGTCTGCTCCAACGGCATGACCTCGACCAGCAGATCGCGCGCCATCGCCTGGCGTGGCGCCCCCAACCGTTCGCGCGCATCGGCGTACAGCAGGGCACGCACTTCGGCCGACACCTCGCGCGCCGGCAGCAGCGCCGGTCGGGCAAACAGATAGCCTTGCCCGTAGCGCACACCGAGCCGCCGCAGTACGCGCAACTCGTCTACCGTCTCGATGCCCTCGGCCACCAGCAAGGCACCGGATTGCCTCGCGATGTCGACCATCGAACGCACGAACTGCTCCTTGAGCGGATCGTGCTGGATTTCCTGGACGAAATGCTTGTCGAGCTTGACCACGTCGGGGCGCAGCTCGGACCACAGCCGCATATTGGAGAAACCCTCGCCCAAATCGTCCAGCGCGATACGGAAACCACTGTCGCGGTAATGGCTAGCCGCCTCGCGCAACGCCTGGTAGGTCGCATTGGGGTGGGTTTCGGTGAGTTCGATGACAATGCGCTCGCTGGGCAACCCCAACATGTTGAGAAACGCCAGCGTCTCGCCCGATTTATGCTCCGGCGCCAGCAAGGTCTGCGGACTGATGTTGAGGAATAGGCAACCAGGCAGTTGATGCTCGATGAACGCCTCGGCGGTGACACGCCGGCAGGCCCGCTCCAGCGACACCAGCGCACGGCACCGCTCGGCCGCGGCGAACAGATTGAGCGGCGAGTGCAGAGGGCTGTTGGAAGGCCCGCGGATCAGCCCTTCATAGCCGAGGATACTCCCCTCTTCCATGTCCACGATGGGCTGGAAGACCGGCAACAGCTTGCGCTCGTTGATGATGATTTCCAGCTCCTGACAAAGGGAGGTATCGCAAACCTGCATAAGAAGCTCGTTCCTGATGTAACTACTTTTTTAACAGCGATGAAATATATCGTTAAAGGATGACAGGATCGTGACGATAAACGCCCGATCATTACAAAGGCAGGTTTTGCCGGTGCAGTGGCACAAACCGGGAATACGGTGACTGGCCATGCGCCGAATCTTGGGAATAGAATGAAATCTGGATAATGCCGGTAGGACGCGCAGCCATGCCTCATGCCACACTGAACGGACAAAGCATCTATTACGAACTGAGCGGCCACGGCGACAAGACGCTGGTGCTGTTCAACGGCATCACCATGTCCACGGCCGCCTGGACCATGATGGCCCCGCCGCTCGAAGCGCACTACCGGCTGCTGCGGCTCGACTTTCTCGGTCAGGGCCTAAGTGACAAGCCGGTCGCCGATGCCTACCTGCTGGAGCAGCAGGCGGAGCTGGCGTGGCAGCTGCTGCAGCACCTGTCGATCGACAAGGTGCACCTGGCCGGCCTGTCCTACGGCGGCATGGTGGCGCAGTACTTCGCCCGCCGTCACCCGGAATGCCTCGAGCACCTGCTCCTGGCCTCGACCCTGGCCTGGTCTGACGAGGTGAACTCCCGCATCAGCGACAGCTGGATCGCCGCCGATGCCGCCGGCGGCATCGACCTGCGCTACGACGTGAGCATCCCGTGGTTCTTCTCCAGCCGCTTCCTGGTCGGCAACGCCGCCCAGTTGGCCGAGCTGAAGATTATCGCCGGGATGGTCGACTGGCCCGCCGTCACCCGACTGATCGCCGGGGTCAAGCGCCACGACGCGCGCACCTGGCTGGCCGAGATCAAGGTTCCCACCCGCGTTATCGTCGGCAACGAAGACCGCCTGACGCCCCTCTACCAGTCGGAAATCCTCGCTAACAGCATCCCCGGCGCATCGCTGCATGTGCTGCCGGCCATCGGCCACGTCATGCACATCGAAGCACCGGACATCTTCGCCCACGAGATTCTGCGTTTCTGCACACCCTGACACCTTCAGGAGAACCGTCATGCTGCATTCCATCCTGCACTCCGTCGACGACCTGGGCATTGCCACTCTCCGGCTCAACCGGGCAGAACTGCATAACGCCCTGGACGACACGATGATCGTCCAGCTCACGACCGCGCTGGAAACCCTGATCGCGGATGCACGCGTCCGTGCCATCGTGCTGGCGGCCGAAGGCATCAGCTTCTGCGCCGGCCACGACAGCGCCTGGATGCAACGCATGGCAGGCTTCGACCAGGAGGGGATCAAACAGCATGCACGCTTGCTGGCGACCTTGCTCGGCACCCTCGACAACTGCCCCAAGCCGACCATCGCCCGTGTCCAGGGCTCGGCCTTCGGCATCGGCGCCGGCCTGCTGGCCTGCTGCGATATCGCCATCGGCGCATCCGAAGCGCTGTTTTGCTTCTCCGACGTCAAGCTCGGCATGATTCCAGCCTCGGCGGCACCGTATGTGATGCGCGCCATCGGGGAGCGCGCCGCCCGGCGCTACTTCATCACTGCCGAGCGCTTCAACGCCGGCAAGGCCAAGCGACTGGGGCTGATCCATCTTGTGGTCGAGGACGAGGAGCTGGACATGGCGGTGGCCCAGATGTGCCGCCAGGTCTTGCTCAACGGCCCTCAGGCGATGGCAGAGGCCAAGCAGCTGGTGCGCGAACTGGGCGGCAGGGCCATCACGGCTGACGCGATCGAGACGACCATCGAGCGCATCGCCCAGGTTCATGCCAGTGCCGAAGGCCAGGAAGGCATCGCCGCGTTTATCGAACAACGCGCACCCTCCTGGATTCATCGAGAGTGAAACCAGGTCCCGGTGCGGCGATAGTGCACCGGTCAAGCCCCCGGTCGCGGGCGTGACGCTGGGCCGGCCTGTTCACCGCCATGGCCGCGCTTCGGCCAACCTTGCCGGCCTGGCAGAAGGACTTCCGCAATTACGCCATCAAACTTCATCTCTGCGGCACCGCTACAGACGGCACTGGCCCTTTCGTGAAGAATAGGGCCATCCTTCTCACGAAAAGCGTGCCCGATGAACCAGCCTTCCCTCTCCTACGATTTCCTGACAGCCACCCTGCAAGACCAGCCTCCTGTGGCACGTGAATGGCCGTTGGCAAACGGTGTGACGGCACGCTGGCGCGAGCGAGGCATTCTCGAGCTGGTTCCGCCCCAGTTGGACGACCATACCGACCGCGTACTGATTTCCTGCGGTGTTCACGGCAACGAAACCGCGCCGATCGAGGTCGCCAACGGCATCCTGCGCGACATCGAGCAAGGCCGACTGCCGCTGGCGGTCCACCTGCTGCTGATGTTCGGCAATCCGGACGCAATGCAGGCCGGCGAACGTTACCTCGATTACGACATGAACCGCCTGTTCAACGGCCAACACGCCAAGCACCCAGCCACCCGCGAAGCGCAGCGTGCGGCGGTTCTGGAAAACGCCGCGGCGGCGTTTTTCGAGCAGGCCCCGAACGGCTGCCAGCGGCTGCACTACGACCTGCACACCGCGATTCGCGGCTCGGTCTTCGAGCGCTTTGCCATCTACCCCTACCTCCACGAGCGCGACTACAACCGCGAACAGCTGTGCTGGCTGGAATCGGCCGACATTACCACGGTGCTGCTGCACAGCCAGCCGGCCGCCACGTTCACTTACTACACCAGCCGTCACTGCCAGACCGACGCCTTGACGCTCGAGCTGGGCAAGGCCCGCCCCTTCGGCCAGAACGACCTGTCACGCTTCGAAGGCATCAACCAGGCCTTGCGACGGCTGCTGAGCGGCCAGCGCGATCCGCTGCCGGCCTTTGCCAACGAACGCTTCCAGCTGTTCCGGGCCAAATACGATCTGGTCAAACACAGCGACCAGTTCCGTCTCTATCTGCACGATCAGGTCGAGAATTTCACGCTGCTCGAAGACGGCTTCGTCATCGCCGAAGATCAGGACGTGCGCTACCAGGCCCACGGCGGCAACGAGCGCATCCTGTTCCCCAACCCCAAGGTCGGCAACGGCCTGCGCGCCGGCATCGTCATCGAGCCCGTGGCCATCTGAAGAGCCACCCTAAAAACAAAACAGCCGGGAAATCCCGGCTGTTTTCGTTAGCCCACTCCTAGTGGTCACGACAGGTAGTTGAACAGTGACAAGCCGCTGACCTTCTGGAAGGTCAGCTGCGAATACTGCAGCGCTGTCTGCGCCAGGGTGAAATCGCTGATGGTCTTGGCCAAATCCAGACCGTCCAGATTGCTGAGCCGCGTCTGGTACTGGACATCCAGATCCTGTCCAACCGACTGCAGGGTTTCATTTTCGCTGCGCCGCGAGCCGATTGAGGCCTCTGTCGTCGACAACCTCACCTGTGCAGAGTCCAGTCCCGACATGATGGTATTCAACTGGGTCGTATACGTTGCCGGACGGGGGTTCTGCCCCAACAGATTATAGAGATCGCGCACGTTGTCGAATACCGCCGTATTGCTGATGGCATCGCCGTACACAGCCGAGCCCACTTCGGTGATCGGCACCTGGCGCGCATCGCTTATCTGAACATCACGGCGCCCGGTATCCCCGTTGTAGGTCACGTTCAACGAGCTGTCCGCCACGAAAGGGGGATTGTCGATTGCATTACCGCCATACAGGTAGTTGCCTCGACCATCCGTGGCATTGGCATAGCTCAGCAGTTGCTGGAAACGCTCCTTGACCTCGGACTGGATCATAGTCAGCTGGGAGTTATCGAGAGAAGCATTCCCCGCCTGAATCGCCAGCGTCTTCAGATTCGAAAGCAGATCGTTGGCACTACTGAGCGAGGTTTCCGATATGGCCAAAGTCGATTCGACCGTATCCCCGTTTTTGACAAATTGGTTAGTGCGCCCATCCGACTGAGACACTTCCAGCATCTGCGCCGACGCCACCGGGTCATCCGACGGCACCACAACCCGTTTCTGGGCCGAGAGTTGCTCTTGCAGCTTAGTGAGGTTGTACTGGTTCCCCTGGATACCTACGTACCCTTGGTTGAACACCATGCTGGTACTGATTCGCATCACTTACTCTCCGATTCGAACCTTAATTCATCTGCAACAGCGAAGAAAAAATCTGCTGCGCTATCTGGATGACCTTGCTGGAGGCCTGATAGGCCTGCTGGTACTTGATGAGGTTGGCCGCTTCTTCATCAAGATTGACGGCGGAAATCCTATCGCGCGCGGTTTGAACCTCCTGCAACACGTTGCTTTGCGCCGTCGAACTGACCGTCGCCTCGTTGGTCACGCTGCCAACATAACTGACCATGCTGGCATAGTGGGAGGCAAAGGACGTCAATGTGGAAGTCGTATCGGTCCGGTCATCATCGACCAGCGGCCGGGTCTGCAGCTTGGCCATTGCCAACAGGTTAGTGTTATCCCCCTTACCGATCGGAGCCGCATTCGGCACAACCGAGAGGGTAAGGCCTGACGTCAGCGGCCCAGAAAGACTGAACGCAATGCCGGCATCGACGGCCGGGCTTCCCGATACCAGCTTGTAGCCGTTATCGACGTTGGGATCGGCCACGACATTGTAAGTTGTGGTCCCGGCCCCATTGACCACCGTCGCTGTCATTGCCGTACTATCAATCGTGAGACTGGTCAGATTGGAAGAGGGGTGGGTCGTCACGTTCGGCGCTCCGGCGGCACTCGCCGACGACCAGCCGTAATCCCCGGGTAAGGTGCTGTACACCTTGCTAATACTCAGCACAGAGCCAGAAGAGGTCACCACCTGGGCGCCCGCCTTCAGATTGGACGCCGCCGCCAGCCCCGACGGATCGGTCATGATCACCTGCAAGGCACTGGCGGCCCCCTGCGGATTAGCGGCATAAGAACTCAAGTCGGTGAACAGCGGCTGACCTTGCTGGCCATTCAAATCCAACCCCAGCTGCTGCTGGTAGTTCATCGCTGCTGCAAAGTCGATAGCGAGATTGCCAAGTCGTGTTCGCGCGTTGGTCAGGGCATTATCGCGAAAATCAAGAATGCCACCCAAGGCCCCACCTTGAACCAGGCTGGTTGGAATCACCGTATTGCTGCCATTGGTACTCTTGTATACCAACTGCAACTGCTGCGGATTGGTCGGGTCCGGCTGGGTATCCAGCTGATTGGCCACACTTCCGAGCACCAGTGTTTGGCCATTGCCGATGAACACGCTGTAGGAGCCATCCGACTGAGGAACCACCGATGCCTTGACCTGCTTGTTAAGTTCAAGGATGGCCTGGTCGCGCTGGTCCAGCAAGTCATTGGGTGCGTTGGTCGTCGTGCCACTGGCGGTTTTGACCGTCAGAGCCGCAATACGATGGTTGAGATCCGCAATCTGACTGGCCAGACCGTTGATGGAGTCCACCGAGGCCTTGATACGGGTATTCACCCCGCTGGCCATTTCCTGCAACTGCCCATCCAGGGTGCGAAACTTGGTCGCCAGCGCCTGGGCCTTATTCACCGCTGCTTGGCGGCTGGGGAGGGACGAGGGATCAGCCGACAAGGTTTGCAGACTGCCGAAGAAGTCCTGCAGCGAGGGGCTGACACCGACCGTCGAATCGGCCATCAGGGAGTCCACCTGCTTGAGAAAATCCAGCTGGCCCGAGTAGTAACTATCCGTAGCCTGGGCACTTTGCACCTGCTGGGTCAGGTAATCGTCGTAGACCCGGTTGACGTGGGTCAGATCGACTCCCTGCCCGATGAAACCGTAGCTGGCACTCTGCGGGTAACGCGCAGCCTGCTGCGTCACCTGACGGGTGTAACCGGCGGTGTTGACGTTGCTGATGTTGTGGCTGGTCACCGTCAAGGCGCCTTGCGCCGCATTCAGCCCGCTGACGCCGATCGAAAAAATACTCGTACCCATATCGCACCTCTGATTGCTATATCGGCCTGCCCGGCACGATCTTGAGCCTTAAGCCCCGCGAGAACGCTGGGAAACCGCACCCATCACCCCCACCAGCTTCTGGGCGTAGTGGGGATCGGTGGCATAGCCTCCGCTTTGCAGCCCTCGCGCGAATGCCAGCATGTCGCCCCCCTGGTTCAGGGCGGACTGGTAGCGCGACGAACCGGAGAGCAGCTTGGCGTAGTCGGCAAAGGCCTCGTTGTAGGACGCGTAGGCGCGGAATTTATCTATTTTCTTGACGGCATTGCCGTTCACGTACTCGGTGGTCAAGACATCGACGGAATCGCCCTGCCAGTTGGCACCGGCCTTGATGCCGAACAGGTTATGGCTTTCCTGCCCGTGGGCGTTCTTGATCGAGCGTTTTCCCCAGCCGCTTTCCAGGGCCGCATGCGCCAGCACCAATTCCGGCGCCACCCCCAGTTGCTGGGCGGCGTCCCTGGCGTGAGGCAACAGGGCGGTCACGAAGGATGCGGCCGTGTCGCCCACTGCTCCCGGCGTCGGGCTTGGGGCTTCACTGGCGGGGTTGGCCAATCCTGCCGCCGCCTTCGACTGCATGGACTGATACGCACGGATGGCCTGGTTGACCATCGGCAGCACCGAGGATGCCGGTGCCAGCCGCTCGACCGTGGGGGAAGCATCATCATCCAGTTGCGCGGCATGGGCCAGCTGCCGCGACAGGACATCGGCCAGGCCCACCCCTCCCGATTTGCTCATGGTCTGGAGCAATTGCTGATCCAGCATGCCGCGGTAAGTGCCCATGGCATTGCTGTCCTCCTCGCCATCAAACGACGTCTCGCGCATGGCCTGCAGCAAGGTTCCCATGAACAGGGACTCGAACTGTTGTGCGGCGGACTTGATCGCGGCTTGCGGGTCTTTGCGGGCGGCTACCTGCAAGGCGGCGGTCTGACCGGGGTCGACGGCGAGGCGCTGGCTGGCCGTGCTGGCATCGTTCGGCAACGTTGGAAAACTGACACTCATCCTGATCTCCTCGGCGCAGAAAAAGCAAGAAACGGGCCAACAAAAAAGGGAGGGCTACCCCTCCCCTTGCCTCCAAACACGTCGGCCGCTTCGCTCAGATGATCTGCAGTTCCGCCTTGAGCGCGCCGGCCGCTTTCATGGCCTGCAAAATGGACAACAAGTCCTGTGGCGTGGCGCCGAGCGCATTCAGCGCGTTCACCACCTGGGACAGGTTGGCCCCGCGCGGCAGCCCGATCACCTTGCCCCCTTCGCTCTTGATGTTGACGCTGGCCTGGTTGGTGACGACCGTCTGCCCACCCGACAGCGGCGCCGGCTGGCTCACCTGCGGGGTGTTGCTGACCGAGACCGAGAGATTGCCGTGCGCCACGGCGCAGGGGTCGATGGTCACGGACTGGTTCATCACCACCGAACCGGTACGGGCATTGAGAATGACAAGAGGGGAAGCTTCTGCCGGTGTAACGGCAATATTTTCCATCCGGGACAGGAACTGCACGCGGCGGTTGGCGTCTTGCGGCGCGACCACTTCCACCAGCCTGCCATCCAGCGCCCGGGCCGTGCCATCGCCAAGCTCGCGGTTGATGGCCTGCACCACCCGATTGGCGGTGGTGAAGTCGGACTCGAACAGCTCGAGTTGCACCACGCCGCCCGAGCCGAGCGCGGTCGGAACCTCGCGTTCCACCGTCGCCCCGGCGGGAATGCGGCCGACGCTCAGATGGTTGACTTGCGCCGAACTGCCCGCAGCAGAAGCCCCGGCGCCACCCACCACCACGTTACCTTGCGCCATCGCGTAGATCTGCCCGTCCGCGCCTTTCAGCGGCGACATCAGCAGCGTGCCGCCGCGCAGGCTCTTGGCATCACCGATGGAGGAAACAGTCACGTCGATGGCCTGCCCCTGGCGCGCAAACGGCGGCAGGGTTCCGGTGACGGTAACGGCGGCGACGTTCTTCGGATCGAGCTTGGTGCCGACCGGAATCTGCACCCCGAGCTGGTTGAGCATGCTCGACATCGACTGCGATGTGAACGGTGACGAGGTGGCCTTGTCACCGCTGCCGTCGAGCCCGACCACCAGGCCATAGCCGATCAACTGGTTGGTGCGAACACCGCCGATCGAGGCGATATCCTTGAGCCGCTGCGTGGCCAAAGCCGGAGACATGGCCAATACCCCGACCAGCAGCATACCTAGAAAACGTTTCATTCCCATCCCGCTATAAAGCGCCGGCCATCGCCACCATCAGAATGGCAGCACCGTCATGAAAAACTTGGTCAGCCAGCCCGGCTCGGCAAACGAGCGGTTGTTGCCCTTGGATTGCTGCTCGATACGGGCATCGGCCACCTTGGTGGACGAGACCGTATTGCCGGTCTTGATGTCACGCGGATTCACCACACCGGACAGCCGGATGTATTCGGTATCGCCATTGAGCCGGACCTGCTTCTCCCCGCTCACCACCAGATTGCCGTTGGCCAGCACGTCGATCACGGTCACCGTGATCGAGCTGACGAACGAGGAGCTCGCCTGGTTGGTGCCCTTGCCACTCGAGGTGGCGGAGCCGTCGGCCGACAGGGAGGCCCCTGCCAGTTTCTTTTCGAGATAATCGGGCACGAAGGGAAGCTGCAGGCCCGCCCCCATGCTGTTGCTGAGCGACGAGGTACGCTTGCCGGTGGTCTGCTCGGAGGCCGCCGTGGTGGTTTTTTCTTCGATGGTGACCGTCAGCGTATCGCCCACCCGCGCCGGGACACGGTCGGCAAAGATGGGCTGGTAGCTTCCGGCCTGGAAGATGGAGCCGTTACCGGGCAAGGCCTGGGGCGCCGGCTGGGGCCGCGCGCTCATCGGCTGCTGCACGATGGGGGGTTCGGGCACGGCACACCCGGACAACGCCGCGGCCAGCATTGCCATCACACCGAAAGTCGCTTTCATCACAGGGCCTCTAGCTGGTCGACGCCAGCATTATAACTGGGCAACCCGCTGCAGCATCTCGTCGGCTGTCTTGATCGCACGCGAGTTCATTTCGAACGAGCGCTGGGCGGTGATCATGTTGACCAGCTCTTCGGTAACGTTGACGTTGGAGGCCTCGAGAAAGCCGGAGCGCACACTGCCTCGACCATCGGTGCTGGGGTCGCCATCCTGCGGATCGCCCGACGCCTGGGTTTGCAGATAGAGGTTCTGGCCGATGCTCTGCAGACCTTGCGGGTTGATGAAGGTGGTCAGCTGGATGGTGCCGGCGGTGGTCGGCGTGGTGCTGTTAGGCTGCGTGTACTGGACTACCCCGGCTTCGGAGATGGTGATGCCGGTGGCGTTGGCCGGGATGTTGATCGCCGGGTCGAGCAGATAGCCCGACGAGTTGACGATGTCGCCGTTTTCGTTGCGGCGGAATTCGCCGTTGCGGGTGTAGGCGATGGTGCCATCCGGCTGTTGCACGCGGAAGAAGCCGTCGCCGTTGATGGCCAGATCAAGCGGCTGTTCGGTCGATTCCAGGTTGCCCTGCGAGTGGATGCGCGCGGTCGCCACCACGGTGGAGCCGGTACCGACTTGCAGCCCGGTCGGCAGACTGTTGCCGTTGGTCAGTTGCGAACCCGGTTGGCGCAGGGTCTGGTAGTACAAATCTTCGAAGACCGCGTGGCCTTTCTTGAACCCCTTGGTATTGGAGTTGGCCAGGTTGTTGGAGACGACATCCAGCTGGAACTGGCTGGAGTCCATGCCGGTCTTGGCGATGTAGAGTGCGCGCATCATGGCGAGTGTTCCTTATTCTGGGCTTCGGCCAACATCTCAGCTCAAGGCGAGAATCTGGCTGGCTTTTTGTTCGTTCTGGTCGGAGGTCTGCATCAGCTTGACGTTGAGATCGAACTGGCGCGCATGGGAAATCATCTGCACCAGGCTTTCCACCGCATTGACGTTGCTGCCTTCCAAGGCCCCCGACACCACCTTGACGTCGTCCGAGGCCGTGGCATTGCCGCCCCCGTTCAGGCGGAACAGGCCATCCTCGCCCTTGTACACGGCCCGCTCGCCCGGGTTTACCAACTTGAGCTGACCGGCAATCTGCGGGGTGCGGTCGGCACCGCTCGTCGGCGTGGTCACCACCGTGCCATCCGGGCCGATCACCACGCTGGAGCCGGTCGGGACGGTGATCGGTCCGCCAGCGCCGAGGATAGGCAAACCGCTGCGGGTACGCAGCATGCCGTTGGGATCGGCGACGAAGCCACCGTCGCGGCTATAGGCTTCGCGGCCATCGGCTGCCTGCACCGTGAAGAAACCCGGGGTGCCCAGGGCGAAGTCGGTGTCGTTGCCGGTCTGCTGCAGGCTGCCCTGCGACAGGTCATGGCCGATGGTGTTGTCGACCACGTAGGTACGGGTCGGCGCACCGTCGCCCACCACCGGCAAGGCCCGGAACGAAACCTGGTCGGCCTTGTAGCCGTTGGTGTGCACGTTGGCCAGGTTCTGCGAGGTGGTGGCCTGCTGCGTCATCACGTGTTTGGCGCCGGTCATCGCCAGGTAGATCATGCGGTCCATGGTGCCGTTATCCCGTTAATGCTCAGCGCAGGTTGATCAGGGTCTGCAGGATGGTGTCTTCGGTCTTGATCGACTGGGCGTTGGCCTGATAGAAGCGCTGCGCCACGATCATGTCCACCAGTTCGGAGTTCAGATCGACGTTCGACTGTTCCAGCGCCTGGGACTGGATTTCACCGAGGTCGGACGACATCGGCGCGCCGATCTTGGCGCCGCCGGTGGAACTGGCCACGTCCTTCCAAAGGTTACCGCCCATCGACTGCAAGCCCTGCACGTTGGTGAAGTTGGCCAGCGCCACCTGGCCGATGGCCACGGTCTTGCCGTTGGAATAGGTCGCCTCGATGATGCCCTGGTTGTTGATGTTGGTGCTGGTCAGGGTGCCGGGCGCATTGCCGTCTGCCGCCAGCGAGTTGACCCCGAACGAGGAGTTGAACTGGGTCGACTTGCTGAGATCGACCGTGGCAATGGTCATCGGCGTGGTACTGCCGTTAGGCGTGGTCGCCGTGTACTGAATGTTGCTGAGCACGCCGCCGCTGGTCAAAACGCCGTTGGTATCGAAGCTGAGCGTCTGCGGCCCGGCGGGCGAAGTGACCGCCGTGCCATCGACGTAGAGGTTGACGGTCCAGTCAGTACCGGTCGCGGTGGGCGTTCCCTTGACGAAGTAGAAGCTGAGGTCGTGGGTATTGCCCAGGCTGTCGTAAACCTTGACCGAGGTGGCGGAGTTGTAGGTGCTGGTATCCGTCGGGTCCACCGTCGGCGCCGGGCTGATGACCGTCGCACTGGAATTCAAGTTGACGCCGAGATCTACCTTGCCGGTCGCGGTCGGCGAAATCAGGCTGGTCTGGAACTGCAGATCGACCGGGGTGGCGGTGTACTGGATGACCCCATTCTGGGCCGTATAGCCCTGCAGCTTGTAGCCGTCGCCGTTGACCAGATAGCCGTTGGAGTCGACCTGGAAGGCACCGTTGCGGCTGTAGGCATCCTGACTGGATGCTGCACTGGGAGACTTCAGGACGAAGAAGCCTTTGCCGGAAATGGCCAGGTCAAGGTTGTTGCCGGTGGAGTTGATGTTGCCCTGATCGAACAACTGGCTGACCTCCGCCGTGCGCACCCCGATGCCGGCCTGGGCGCTGGAGACACCATAGAGGCTGGAGCCGTACATGTCGGCAAACTCGGAGCGTGAACGCTTGAAACCGTTGGTGCTGGCGTTGGCCACGTTGTTGCCCACCACTTCCAGTTGCTTGGACGCTGCAGCCAGGCCACTCAAACCCTGTTGGAAACCCATTTCTTACTCTCCCCGGACGCTTTCAGTACTGCAGCATCAAGACACTTGAACGATGTTGGCGATGGCCACGCGGCCGCCTTGCGGCGTCACGATGTAGGGGCTGCCCTTGTCCCACACCACGGCGTCGACGTGCTGGTTGGAGAGCGGCTCGGCCGTTACCGACGTGGTCTTGCCATTGCTCTCGTTGGTGGCGGCGACGCTGAAGGTGTACACCCCGGCGGCGACCGCGTTGCCGTCCTTGTCGGTGCCGTCCCAGTTGAAGGTGGTCAGGCCCGACTTGACGTTGTTCATGGTGAAGGTATCGATCACCTCGCCGTTCGCGTTCTTCACGGTGATCGCCAGGTTCTGCGCCGAGCCATCGAGAATCACACCGCCCTGCGCCGTGCCTCCTTGCCCCAGGGTGAGAGTATTGCCGTCGATCATCGCACTCTTGCCGACCAGCGAAGCCGCCAGCAGCGACTGGGTGCCATACTGGCTCTGCAGCAGCGAGTTGATCGATTTGCTGAGGTTCTCGAGCCCGGTCACCTGGCTGATCTGCGCCATCTGCGAGGTGATCTCGTTGTTTTCCATCGGGTTCATCGGGTCCTGCGACTTGAGCTGGGTGGTCAAGAGCGTCAGGAAGCGGTTCTGGATACCTTCCGCCGAGGACGCCGAGACAGAGGACGACGAGGTGCTGCTGCCGGTATTCAAAACGGAGTAGGGGTTATTGGTCGTGGAAGTCACGGTCATGTCTCAGCCCTCCAGGCTTATTGCCCCAGCTGCAGGGTCTTCTGCAGCAGGTTCTTGGCGGTATTCATCAGTTCAACGTTGGTCTGGTAGGAGCGCGCAGCGGAAATCATGTCGGCCATTTCCTCCACCGGGTTGACGTTGGGCAGGTTGACGTAGCCGCGCTGGTCGGCCAACGGATTGCCCGGGTCGTACTTGAGGCGCGGCGGGGTGGTGTCTTCCACCACCGAGGTCACGCGCACGCCGGCCACCTGCGGCTGAGTGGCCGACACCGGGATGGCGGTGAACACCACGTGCCGCCCCTGGTAGGGCTGGCCGGTCGAGCTGGTGGCGCTTTCGGCGTTGGCGATGTTGCTCGCGACCACGTTGAGGCGCATCGACTGTGCGGTCAGCGCCGAACCGGCGATGGTGAAGACGTTGCTCAGCGACATGCTTACTGACCTCCCTTGATGGCTTCGTTCAGGCTGGAAATGCGGCGATTGAGAAAGGTCAGCGTGGACTGGTATTGCATGGCGTTGTCGGTGAAGGCCGCGCGCTCGACGTCCATGTCCACGGTGTTGCCGTCCAGGCTGCGCTGCACGGCGCTGCGGTACTTGAGCTCGGGAGCGCCGGCGTCGCCCGAGCCAGACGACGAGGCGATGTGCGCCGGGTCGGTGACGGTCAGGGCCAGGCCCGATTGCTTGCCTTGCGCCGAGTGCAGCGCCGACGCGAAATCGAGGTCCACCGCCTTGTAGTTCGGCGTATCGGCGTTGGCGATGTTGCTGGCGATCACCTCGGCGCGCTTGGCGCGCAGATTGAGCGCCTGCTGCTGGAAATCGAAATAGTGGGCAATCTTGTCGAGCATGACCTTCTCCTGAATAACACCCCAAAAGCATTTTTCATGCCAACACG
The DNA here is from genome assembly GCF_900177275.1 of Pseudogulbenkiania subflava DSM 22618. GTDB lineage: Bacteria > Pseudomonadota > Gammaproteobacteria > Burkholderiales > Chromobacteriaceae > Pseudogulbenkiania > Pseudogulbenkiania subflava. The sequence goes on along the minus strand of NZ_FXAG01000007.1, from coordinate 76,954 downwards.
ATCACTAGAGGCAAGGGCTTGAAATGACGGGATTTCGCCCGGAGGAAGAAGGAGCGGCAACCTGGTCGGTACGGCAAGGCGGCAACTATTGCCGCCCGGGCGGCAGGAATGAAAAACGCCACCCTCAAGGTGGCGCCGTGACATGCGGCCAGCGTTGGCCGAAGGCCGCTGGCTCAGGCGGGCTCGCGCAGCTCGAAGTCGTGAGTGATATCGGCAGTCTTGCCCAGCATGATCGAGGCCGAGCAGTACTTTTCGGCGGACAGCTTGATGGCGCGCTCGACGGTATCGGGCTTCAGTTCGCGGCCGACCACGACGAAGTGGAAATGGATGCGGGTGAACACCTTGGGGTCGGTGTCGGCGCGGTCGGCGTCAATGTCGACCCAGCAGTCGTGCACGTCCTGGCGCGATTTTTTCAGGATGCTCAGCACGTCGTAGCTGGTGCAGCCGGCGGTGCCGAGCAGCAGCAGCTCCATCGGGCGCGGGCCGAGGTTGCGGCCACCGCCCTCAGGGGCGCCGTCCATCACCACGGCGTGGCCGCTGCCGGTCTCACCCATGAAACACACCCCGTCGATCCATCTCAGTTTGGCCTGCATTGTTGTTCTCCTGGTCAATCAAGCCTGCAAGACTACCATCGCCGATTTGGGCTCACAAAGATTCGCCGGTAAAATGGAAAGATTTTCCTGCTGGGAACCTGTTCACGATCTGTCGCGAGCGGCCCTCAGCGGAGTGAAGAGCAGCACAGAAACCGGAATGTACACGCAGTACATGAGGATTTCGAGCAGCACATGAGCCCCGATCAGGGGCGCGCAGCAAGATCGTGAACAGGTTTTAAAACTTTCATCATGCTGGTACTAGGTATTGAATCGTCCTGCGACGAAACCGGGGTCGCACTGTACGACACCGAACAGGGCCTGTTGGCCCATCAGCTGCACACGCAGATGGCGATGCACGCCGAATACGGCGGCGTGGTGCCGGAACTGGCGAGCCGCGACCACATCCGCCGCGCCATCCCGCTGACCGAATCCTGCCTCGCCGAGGCCGGCAAGACGCTGCAGGATGTGGATGCCATTGCCTACACCCAGGGCCCGGGCCTGGGCGGCGCGCTCCTGGTGGGCGCCAGCATCGCCAATGCGCTGGCCTTCGGGCTCGGTATCCCGGTGGTCGGAGTGCACCACCTCGAGGGCCACCTGCTCTCGCCGCTCTTGGCCGAGCCGAAGCCGGCCTTCCCCTTCGTCGCGCTGCTGGTCTCCGGCGGCCACACCCAGTTGATGGCGGTGCGCGGCGTGGGCGATTACGAGATTCTCGGCGAGACGCTGGACGATGCCGCCGGCGAGGCCTTCGACAAGACCGCCAAGCTGCTCGGGCTCGACTACCCCGGCGGCCCGACGCTCTCCAGGCTGGCCGAAAGCGGCGATCCGGCGCGCTTCACGCTGCCGCGCCCGATGCTGAAGTCGGACGATCTAGATATGAGCTTTTCCGGCCTGAAGACCGCCGTGCTGACACTGGTGCGGCATCAGGAGGCTGAACACGGTCCGATCGACGCCCAGACCCGCAACGACATCTGCCGCGCCTTCCAGGACGCCATCGTCGATGTTCTGGTCGGCAAGTCGCTCAAGGCGCTGAAGCAGGCCGATATGGCGCGGCTGGTGGTGGCGGGCGGCGTTGGCGCCAACAAGCAGCTGCGCGCCGCACTCGACGCGCTGGCGGCCAAGGGGCGCTTCGAGGTGTTCTACCCGCCCCTGGCGCTGTGCACCGACAACGGCGCGATGATCGCCTACGCCGGCGCCATGCGCCTGAAGTACGCCCAGCCAGCTGGCGGCTACAGCGTCAAGCCGAGGTGGGATTTGGGCAGCCTGCCCGCCGCTTGACGGCCAAGCGTATGCATCGGCCATGAAATAGAGACTCAGCGATGATTCAGAGCCTGTTTCAGTCGGCAAGCGAACCAAAGCGGGTTGAGTTCCACCGGAGCGCAGGAACCGGAATGTACACGGAGTACATGAGGATTCCTGATCGCTGAGCGAATTACTGCGTGCAAATTCATCGCTGAGCCAATCGAAGATTGGCACGCAGGGATTTGCTCAGCGATCAATTCGCACGCAGTACCGCTGGCACTCAAGATGCGAAGGCATAGCCGCCTAATGAGACAGGCTCTTAAACCGCGCCGTCAGCGGCGCAGGAAACTCCATGATCCAACTGCAAAACCTCAGCCTGCGCCGCGGGCTGAAAGAACTGCTCACCAACGCCAGCATCACCCTCAACCCCGGCTACAAGGCCGGTGTGGTCGGCGCCAACGGCGCCGGCAAATCCAGCCTGTTCGCCCTCTTGATGGGCCAGTTGCACGCCGACAGCGGCGAGGCCTCGGTGCCGGCGCACTGGACCATCGCCCACGTGGCGCAGGAAACCCCGGCGCTCACCTGCTCGGCGCTCGACTACGTGCTCGACGGCGACGCCGAACTGCGCCAGCTGCAGCGCAAGCTGGCCGAAGCAGAACACGCCAACGACGGCAGCGCCATCGGCCATCTGCACGGCGAGCTCGACCACATCGACGGCTACGCCGCCCCGGCGCGCGCTGCCAAGCTGCTGACCGGCCTCGGTTTTGCCCCGGAAGCCCAAGAGCGCGAAGTGGCGAGTTTCTCCGGCGGCTGGCGCATGCGCCTCAACCTGGCGCAGGCGCTGATGTGCCGCTCCGACCTGTTGCTGCTCGACGAACCGACCAACCACCTCGACCTGGAGACCGTGCTGTGGCTGGAGGACTGGCTCAAGGCCTACCCCGGCACGCTGCTGGTGATCTCGCACGACCGCGACTTCCTCGACGCGGTGTGCGGCCAGATCGTCGAAGTGGCCAACCAGACGCTGACGCTCTACACCGGCAACTACAGCCAGTTCGAGACCATGCGCGCCGAGAAGCTGGCGCGCCAGCAGTCGGAGTTCGACAAGCAGCAACGCCAGATCGCCCACCTCGAATCGTTCATCAACCGCTTCAAGGCCAAGGCCACCAAGGCGCGCCAGGCGCAGAGCCGGGTCAAGGCGCTGGAGAAGCTGGAACGCATCGCCCCGGCGCACGTCGACTCGCCGTTCGACTTCACCTTCGCCGCGCCGGCCTCCCTGCCCAACCCGCTGCTGCGGCTCGACAAGGTCGCCATCGGTTACGGCAGCACGCCGATCCTGCAGCGCGTGTCGCTGTCGGTGGAAGCCGGCAGCCGCATCGGCCTGCTAGGCGTCAACGGCGCCGGCAAATCGACCCTGGTCAAACTGTTGGCCGGCGAGTTGAAGGCGCTGGAAGGCGAAGTGATCGGGGCGCAGATGCTGAAGATCGGCTACTTCGCCCAGCACCAACTGGAAACGCTGCGCATGGACGACACGCCGCTGCAGCACCTGGCGCGGCTGGCGCCGCAGGCACGCGAGCAGGATCTGCGCACCTTCCTCGGCGGCTTCAACTTCCGTGGTGACGCCGCCACCAGCCCGGTCGGGCCGATGTCCGGCGGCGAGAAGGCGCGTCTGGCGCTGGCGCTGATCGTATGGGAAAAGCCCAACCTGCTGCTGCTCGACGAACCGACCAACCACCTCGACCTGGAGATGCGCCACGCCCTGACGCTGGCGCTGCAGGACTTTCCCGGCGCGCTGGTGGTGGTCTCGCACGACCGCGCCCTGCTGGAATCGACCACCGACCTGTTCTGGCTGGTCGCCGACGGCACGGTACGGCCGTTCGACGGCGACCTCGAAGACTACCGCCAGTGGCGCCTCGAGCAGTTGGCCGAAGGCGCCAAACCGTCTGCTGGCGACGCCCAGACCGTCAACCGCAAGGAACAGAAGCGCCAGGAAGCCGAAGAGCGCCAGCGCCTGTCGGCACTGAAGAAGCCTTTGCTCACCAAGCTCGGCAAGCTGGAAAAGGAGCTGGAAAAGCTCTCCGGCGAGAAGGCCGAACTGGACGGCTTCCTTGCCTCAGAAGAAGCCTACCAGGACAGCAACAAGGCCAAGCTCGCCGCCAGTATCAAGCGCCAGGGCGAGGTGTCGGCGCGGCTGGCCGAGGTCGAAGAAGAATGGCTGCTGCTGCAGGACGAGCTGGAAGGGATTACGGCCAACCTGGCGTAAGGGCCGGCACCGAACGAGCAAGTGGGAATCCGCGGGAGCCATCGAAGCAGGACGAGGGGCTCCGCCCACCCCTGATCATGATGGGTTGCTCTGCGCGCCCCCCCATCCTAAGTCCTGCGCTTCTCCCATCCCACATCCCGCTCCTGGAAAGCGCATTCCTCCCGGCGAGCGGGCCAAAGCAGCTTGAGTGCCGCCAGCGCACAGGAACCGGAATGGACATAGAGTCCGTGAGGATTCCGTGTCCCCGAGCGAATCACTGCGTGCACTCAGGGTGCCAAGGCGCAGCCACCCGATGGGGAGAGATTTACCCCTTGATCCAGCCGCGCTCCATCGCATACTTCACCAGCGCCGCGACATTCTCCGCCCCCAGCTTGCGGCGCAGGTTCAAGCGGTGCGCCTCGACGGTGCGCACGCTGATCTCCAGGCTCGCCGCCACCATCTTGTTGCTGTGCCCGGCGGCGAGCAACAACAGCACCTCGCGCTCGCGCTCGGTGAGTGGGTCCGGCTGCGGTGCCGGCTCGATCAGGGCGTGCGTCACGGCGTGGCTGTAATAGCTGCCGCCCGCCACCGCGGCCTCGATGGCGGCGATGATCTCCTGAGACGGCGCGTCCTTGAGCACGTAGCCGCGCGCGCCGGCGCGCACCGCGCTGGAAACGTATTCGGCGTTGTCGTACATGCTGAGGATCACCACCACCACGCCGGGATGGCGCTCGCGCAGCGCGGCGGTGAGCTGGATGCCGTTCATGTCGCGCATGCCGATGTCGACCAGCATGATGTCCGGGCGCAGGGTGTCGGCCAGCTCCAGCGCCTCGCGGCCGCTGCCGGCCTCCCCCACCACATCCAGACGAGGAACGCTGCTCAGGCGAGCACGCAGCCCGTCGCGCACCAGGGGATGGTCGTCCACCAGCACGAGGCGGATGCGGGACGCGGCATTCGGTTGTTGCAGACTCATTTCAGACTCCAGCAGGGGGCGGCGAGGCCGGACAAGCCGCCATCTTGCCTAGGCGATGGCGCTCACGGCAACTCCCGTTTTCGTTGCACGCCGCAGGCGCCCGCGTGACGCCGGGACCGTCGGCGTGCGGTGACGGGCGTCTGCTCAGACCGGCAGCCGCACTTCCAGCTCGGTTTCTCCCGGACGCGAACCGAGCAGGCAGCTGCCGCCCAGGTGCTCGGCGCGCTCGCGGATATTGCGCAGACCGATGCCGCGGGTCTGGGAGCGGTCGACATTGGCGACATCGAAACCGCAGCCGTCGTCCCGCACCGCCATGCGCACGCCGTACCGCTCGCGGGACAGGGTCAGCGTCACGTTGCGAGCGCGGGCGTGGCGCTCGATATTGGTAAACGCCTCCTGGGCGATGCGGAACAGCGCCACCGCCTGACGGTCGTCGAGGCAGGTATCGTCCAGGCTGTTGTCGAACGCCACGCGGATGCCGCTGCGACGCTCGAATTCTGCGGAGAGCTGCCCCAGCGCTGCCGACAACCCGAGCATGTCGAGCACCGACGGCCGCAGATCGTGCGAGATGCGCCGCACCTCGCTGAGCGCGTCGCCCAGCCCGCCCAACCCCTTCTCCACTTCGGCCAGGGCCGGCTCGCCGGCTTCCAGCTTGTGCTGCGCCAGCTCGAACTGGAACTTGACCGACACCAAAAGCTGGCTGATGCCGTCGTGCAGCTCGCGCGACACGCGCGCGCGCTCCTGCTCCTGCGAATTCACCAGCCGCTGCGTCAGCGCCTTGAGCTTGGCGTCGGCGACACGGTGCTCGCTGACGTTGAGCACCACCCCGCCGGCGAACACCAGCAGCACCGCCGCCCCGGCCACGGCGGCGATGCCCCACAGGGTGTCGCGCACGTTGGCCGAAGAGCGGCTGCGCATCTGCGCCGTGGTGCGTTCGATATCGTCGATATACACCCCGGTGCCCAGCACCCAGCCCCAGCGTTCCAGCAGCACCACGTAGCCCAGCTTCTCGGTCATCTGGTGCGACGACGGCTTCTCCCAGTCGTAGCGCTGAAACCCCGTGCCGCTGGTCGCCGCGGCCAGCAGCGAACGGATCACGTGGCGGCCGTGCGGGTCGGTGAGGTCCCACAGGTTCTTGCCGACCAGGCCCGGCTTGCGCGGATGCACCAGGTTGTTACCGGAAAGATCGTAGACGAAGAAATAGCCGTCCTCGCCGTAGCTGATGCCGCGCAGGATGGCCTTGGCCTGCTCCTGGGTGGCGGCGTCGTTGCGGCCGGAGGCGTAGAGCGGCCCGATCGCCGTCATCGCGAGCTGGGTGTAATGCTGCAGTTCGGCCTGCTTGGAGGCGAGCAGGGTCTCTTCGATGAGCTGGGTCTGCTGCTCGGTCAGGCGCTGGCTGCGGTGCACCAGCAAGCCGCCCAGCGCCAGCATCGCCAGCAGCAAAGGCAGGATGGTAAGCAGCACGACTTTGTGTTTGGTCTGCATGGCGACGGACAGGGTGGTGGAAGACAGGCAGACGGCCGCAATGCCGCGCTGCCAACGACGCATTGTAACGCCAGCCCTACTACGTGCATCCGGCAAAACAGGGCTCCCAGCCGCCCCTACGCAGAACTACGTAGATCGACTGCGGTAGTAGTGCGAATTTTCCTTTACCGCGACATGGCGAATAGTAGAGCCGTCCGCCGACCGTCCCACACCGACGTCGTCGGCAAATACACAAGAAGGCATGTCCACACACCATGCCGCCACACTGGAGAGAGACAACATGCAACGCCTTGCCGGCCACCTCGGGTGGTTTCTGGTGGCGCTTGTCGGCGCGTTCGCGCTCGGCACCGTCGCCCTGCATCGCGGCGAAACGATCAATGCGCTCTGGATCGTCGCTGCCGCGGTATCCGTCTACCTGATCGCCTACCGCTACTACAGCCGCTTCATCGCCACCAAGGTAATGCAACTCGACCCGCGTCGCGCTACCCCGGCGGTGCGCCTCAACGACGGCCTCGACTACGTGCCGACCAACAAGAACGTGCTGTTCGGCCACCATTTCGCCGCCATCGCCGGCGCCGGCCCGCTGGTCGGCCCGGTACTCGCTGCGCAACTGGGCTACCTGCCCGGCATGCTGTGGATCCTGGCCGGGGCGGTGTTCGCCGGCGCGGTGCAGGACTTCATGGTGCTGTTCATCTCCACGCGCCGCGACGGCCGCTCGCTGGGCGACCTGATCAAGTCCGAGCTGGGTCCGATTCCCGGCGTGATCGCATTGTTCGGCACCTTCATGATCATGGTGATCATCCTCGCCGTGCTGGCGCTGATCGTGGTCAAGGCCCTGGCCGACAGCCCGTGGGGCACCTTCACCGTGGGCGCCACCATCCCCATCGCGCTGTTCATGGGCGTGTACACCCGCTACATCCGCCCGGGCCGCATCGGCGAAATCTCGCTGATCGGCTTCGTGCTGCTGATGCTGGCCATCGTCGGCGGCGGCCAGGTGGCGGCCAGTCCGGCGCTCTCCAGCCTGTTCACCTTCACCGGCAAGGAACTGACCTGGATCCTGATCGGCTACGGCGCCATCGCCTCGGTGCTGCCGGTGTGGCTGCTGCTGGCCCCGCGCGACTACCTGTCCACCTTCCTCAAGATCGGCACCATCCTCGGCCTGGCCATCGGCATCGTCATCGTGATGCCGGAACTGAAGATGCCGTCGGTCACCCGCTTCATCGACGGCTCCGGCCCTGTGTGGTCGGGCAGCGTGTTCCCCTTCCTGTTCATCACCATCGCCTGCGGCGCGGTATCGGGCTTCCATGCCCTGATCTCCTCCGGCACCACGCCGAAGCTGCTGGAAAACGAGACCCACGCGCCGTTCATCGGCTACGGTGGCATGCTGATGGAGTCGTTCGTCGCCATCATGGCGCTGGTGGCCGCCGCCTGCATCGAGCCAGGCGTCTACTTCGCCATGAACAGCCCGGCTGCCCTGCTCGGCAAGACCGCTGAATCGGCCGCGCTGGCGGTGTCGCAGTTCGGCTTCGTCATCACCCCGGAGATGCTGACCCATACCGCGCAGACGCTGGGCGAGCACACCATCATCTCGCGCGCCGGCGGCGCCCCGACGCTGGCCGTCGGCATGGCCGAAATCCTCTCCAGCGTGTTCGGCGGCAACGGCATGAAGGCGTTCTGGTACCACTTCGCCATCCTGTTCGAGGCGCTGTTCATCCTCACCGCCGTCGACGCCGGCACCCGCGCCGGTCGCTTCATGCTGCAGGACCTGCTGGGCGTGTTCGTACCGGGCTTCAAGAAGACCGACTCGCTGCCGGCCAACCTGATCGCCACCGGCCTGTGCGTGGCCGCCTGGGGCTTCTTCCTGTACCAGGGCGTGGTCGATCCGCTGGGCGGCATCAACACGCTGTGGCCGCTGTTCGGCATCTCCAACCAGATGCTGGCCGCCGTGGCGCTGATCCTGGCCACCGTGGTGCTGTTCAAGCTCAAGCGCGAGCGCTACGCCTGGGTCACCATCGTGCCGACCGTGTGGCTGCTGGCCTGCACGCTGTACGCCGGTTGGCTCAAGGTGTTTGCCGACAGCCCGAAAGTGGGCTTCCTGGCGCACGCCGCCAAGTACCAGAACGCCATCGTCGAAGGCAAAGTACTGGCCCCGGCCAAGAGCATCGAGCAGATGCACCAGATCGTGTTCAACGACCGTCTGGACGCCGGGCTCGCCATCCTGTTCATCCTGGTGGTGCTGAGCGTGCTGGGCTTCGGCCTGCGCGCCTGCCTGCAGGCCTGGCGCAGTGCCCACCCCACCGCCCAGGAAACCTCGCCGGTGGTGGCCGAAGCCGGCCGCGCCTGACGGACACAGACCATGTTCGACCAGCTTGGCAAACTGGGTAAGTATCTCGGGCAGGCCGCCAGCCTGATGGTGGGTCTGCCCGACTACGACACCTACGTGGAGCACATGCGCACCACCCACCCGGACCAGACGCCGATGACGTACGAGGAGTTTTTCCGGGAACGCCAGGACGCCCGCTACGGCGGGGGGAGTGGCAAGGTGGGACGCTGCTGCTGAAACCTGTTGCATGAGGCGGCTGCGCCTTGGCGTCTTGAGCGTTCGCAGGGCGGGTAAAAGCATCCGAAACCCATCGACAGCGATCGATGGGTTTCGCGCTGCCGCCCCACCCGACGCCGGCGACACCACTCAAGCTGCCTTGGCCCGCTCATCGACGGCAAGCGGTTTTAAACCCCACCGAGCGCGATACGCCCTTTCTCAGATCGTACGCTACTCACTGCTCTGCCCCTCCTCCGAGCCACGGCCGGGGCCATGCGGCACGAGCATGAACAGGTTCATAGGGAACACACCATGACCCAGAGCCCCATCCCCGTCACCCTGCTCACCGGCTTTCTCGGAGCAGGCAAGACCACCCTGCTCAACCACCTGCTGGCCGAAGCCGGCGAGCGCATCGTGGTGATCGAAAACGAGTTCGGCCCGGTCAGCATCGACAGCGAACTGCTGATCCGCGAGCGCGATGAACTAGTCGAAATGACCAACGGCTGCCTGTGCTGCACCATCCGCGGCGACCTGTCGCGCCACCTGCATTCGCTCCACCAGCGCCGCCGCGACGGCGAGCTCGCCTTCACCCGGCTGGTGATCGAAACCACCGGGCTCGCCGACCCGACACCGATCGCCCAGACCTTCTTCAGCGACGACACGTTGGCCGAAGCCTACGCGCTCGACGGCGTGCTCGCCGTGGTCGACGCCGTGCACGGCGAGCAGCAACTGGACGAGCATCTGGTGGCGCGCAAACAGGCCGGCTTCGCCGACCGCCTGCTGATCTCCAAGACCGACCTGGTCGACGAAGCCAGCCTCGAGCGCCTCGGTGCGCGGCTCGCCGCCATCAACAGCCAGGCCGAGCAGCACAGGCTGGTTCAGGGCCACATCGCGTCGGCGCTGGCGTTCGGCGTGCGCGGCTTCCACCTCGACGAAAACCTGCTACGCCCGGCAACGGGCGAGCGCAACCTGAACTTCCGCCCGGCCGCCACACGCTCGTTCGCCGACGACATCGCCGCGCTGCATCTGACCCACGACGGGCCGCTCGACCTGCAGCGCATCAGCGCCTTCATGAACCGGCTGGTCGAGCAGCATGCCGAGCAGCTGCTGCGCTACAAGGGAGTGCTGGCCATCGCCGGCGAACCACGCCGACTGGTGTTCCAGGGCGTGCACCGTATCACCGGCTTCGACTACGGCCGGGAATGGCAGAACGACGAAACGCCCCGCTCCGACATCGTGCTGATCGGCCAGCAACTTCCGGCCGACGCCATCCGCGCCGAGTTCGCCGCCTGCATCGCCAACGCCTGACCGCCGCTCAAGCAAAAGCCGCCCAACCAAGGCGGCCCTTACTCCCGGCCCGCGACGCCGCTCGGCCTCTTCGATACTCTGCCTTTTCGCCTTCTGCGCCGGGCTGATCGACGCCGCTGTCGGTGGTGGCGGTCTGACCCAGATTCCGGCCTTGTTCAACCCCCTGCCCTCGGTCCCGTCCGCCACCTTACTCGGCACCAATAAAGTCACCACGGCATGTGGAACATCGTTTGCCACCCGCTCCTTCATCGGACGCGTCTCCATCCCGTGGAGCCTGGCACTCCCGGCAGCCGTCAGCGCCTTCGCCATGGTCTTCTTCGGCGCGACAGGGAAAGTGCTCTACGCCACAGCCGCCCCGATGGCAGTCAGCAACATGCTCGGCGCCGTCACCGGCACCTACGTCGCCATGAAGCGTGGCACCCACTTCATACGCGGGCCGTTTCTATGTCTGCTGGTCATCCTGATCATCAAATTCGACTCCCATACGACCAAGTCCCCATCGCGAATCACCGGCACCATGGCATTCGGGTTCATGGCCAGAAACTCCGGAGCCTCTGTCGAACGAAACCCCGAGCCCCATTGCTCCTACTCGTAATCGAGGTCCAATTCCATGCACGTCCACAGCACTTTCCGGACATTGGTGGACGGCGATTTTCCGAAAATCTGCAGCATTTGGGATGTGATTCCTTATTCTGATTGGAAAGAACGGGACATGCCGAGAGATGGAACCCAAGCCCCCACCTCAGCAACTCCCATCGTCAAGCGGAGGCCAAGATGGCGACCTGTTGAAACCAGAGTCTTTTCCAGCGCTCCACCTTCTCGCTGGCGGTTAGCGCCTTCGGCGAAACCGGAATGCTCTCGCCAAAGCGCACACCTCCATCGACAGCCCGGCTGTTTACAACAGCGAACCCCCTCCCCTCGCCTTGATCATCTTGATAATGAATAGCGACCAGCACACCGCATGTCGCGCACACCAGACAATCCGCAATCCCCGCACCTTGGCGATATCGCGTCACCATGTGCTCGTCTTGCAGACGAATGAGCAGCGAACCATCCGGGTCAGCCACATACGCTGCGCCGTGCTTATGGCAAAAATCGCAGTCGCATGCTCGCGGGTTATAGGTTTCCGGGGCATGGGGAAGCGCCATTTCGAAGTGGATATTTCCGCAATGACACCCACCGGTCATTCTGTGCATGACAACTCCCCCGATATCTGACTCAAAGTAGACATCCTTCCCTATGCTCCTGCTGGCGACAAGCAAGACTTTGCATCTTCAGCCCCATCCCCGTAAACGACCATTCGGACCGTCCTCCTCTGCAGGCGGAAGGCTGCTCTTCCATCGAAGCGCTCCCTTGCGATAGGTCGCCGCTTTCATGAAAGAATTCATCCTTCCCACCGGCAAAGCCCTCTCGGGACAAAAATCGCCCGAGTGTTTATATTGGTCGCGTTGATTGCGAACAACATGCCAAGGAAACCATGACCGATCTTTCCGCCTTTCCCATCACGAAGAAATGGCCCGCGCGCCATCCCGACCGTATCCAGCTCTATTCCTTGCCGACGCCCAACGGCGTCAAGGTATCGATCATGCTGGAAGAAACCGGCCTGGCTTACGAGCCGCATCTCGTAAGCTTCGAAACCAACGACCAGATGTCGCCGGAGTTCCTGTCGCTCAATCCGAACAACAAGATTCCGGCGATCATCGATCCGACCGGTCCGGGAGGAAAGCCGCTACCGCTGTCCGAATCCGGTGCGATTCTCGTCCATCTTGCCGACAAGGCTGGGAAATTCATGCCACAGGATCCGGCGGGCCGCTACGAGACGCTGCAATGGCTGATGTTCCAGATGGGCAGCATCGGCCCGATGTTTGGACAGGTGGGGTTCTTCAACAAGTTCGCCGGCAGGGAGTACGAAGACAAGCGGCCGCGCGACCGCTACATTGCCGAGTCCAGACGCTTGCTTGGCGTACTCAACCAGAGACTCGCCGACCGCAAGTGGATCATGGGAGATGCCTACACAATTGCCGACATAGCGATCTTCCCCTGGGTACGCAACCTGATCGGTTACTACGAGGCCGGTGAACTGGTGGGGATTGCGGATTTCCCGCACGTCACGCGCGCGTTGGATCAATTCCTCGCGCGCCCGGCCGTAGCAAAAGGGCTGACCATTCCCAGCCGGGACGCAGCCCCTGTGTAAGACCGGGCGAAAGCCCCACCAAGCTATCCACAGCCATCGCTGAATAACCCTGTGGATAAGCCATGAATAACCCGAAAAACCCTTTTCGGGTTAGCTACTTGCTGCTACCGCCCAAAAAACCGTCAAAATCCTGCAAGATTTTCCCACAAACTCACAACCCTGCTGAATAGTGACGTGGACAGTCTGTGGAAAACAGCAACAAGAGCTTGTTACAAAAGAGGAAAATCAAGCCGGTTAAAAAATAGGCAAACCCGTATTACACCAACGAAATCCCTCGTGACATACGCGCCCTCTTCGGTAAGGTTTACAGCAATTTGCCCGGGTTCATCACCCCGTTCGGGTCGAACACTACCTTGATGGCACGCATCAGCGCGATCTCCTCGACACTGCGCGTCACATCCAGATAATCGCGCTTCAAGAGGCCGACGCCGTGTTCGGCCGACATGCTGCCGCAGAACTCCCCCACCAGGGAGAAGACGTGTTTGTTGACCTGCTCGCAGGCACGGCGAAAGTCGTCGAGTTCCAGCGCATCGGGCTTCAGGATATTGATGTGCAGGTTGCCGTCGCCGATATGGCCATACCACAGCACCTCGAAATCCGGGTATTCGCGTGACAGGATAGCATCGAGCCGTTCGACAAAGGCCGGCACCCGGCTCACCGTTACCGCGATGTCGTTCTTGTAAGGCTTGTAGGGGGTGATCGACTCGCTGATGTCTTCGCGCAGCCGCCACAGGTCCTTGGCCTGCTGCTCGGACTGCGACAGCACCCCGTCCACCAGCCAACCCTGTTCGGCGCACGCCTCAAACACGGCCAGGGCCACCTCCTCGGTATCGGCGGCCAGTTTCTCGAACTCCAGCAGCACGTAGTAGTCGGCTTCGCCCTCGAACGGCCGCTTGACGTGACCACGCGCCAGGACGTGGCGCATCGCTTTTTCCGAGAAAAACTCGAAGGCGTTAAGATCGATCCGTTCGCGGAAGGCGTGGAACAGCTTCATGATGTCGGTCAACTGCGGCACCGCCAACACCATCACCCCCAGCTCGGCCGGCTGACGAGCCAGCTTCAGGGTGGCATCGACGATAAAGCCGAGCGTCCCTTCCGAACCGACGAAGAGGTGGCGCAAGTCGTAGCCAGTATTGTTCTTGGCCAGCCCATTGTTCAGCCGCAGCACCTCACCCTTGCCGGTCACCACGGTCAGCCCGGCCACCCACTCGCGGGTCATGCCGTAGCGCACCACCTTGATACCACCGGCGTTGGTGGCGATGTTGCCACCGATCTGGCTGGAGCCGCGCGAGGCGAAGTCGACCGGATAGTACAGCCCCTGCTCGGCGGCAAACTGTTGCAGCGTCTCAGTGATGACGCCGGCCTGGCAGCGCACGGTGCGCGCCACCGGGTCGAAGTCGCTGATGGTCTTCATGCAGTCGAACGACACCACCACCTCGCCCTGCCGCGCGACGGCCCCGCCAGAGAGCCCGGTACGGCCACCGGACGGCACCAGCGCCACCTGCTCGCGGTTGGCCCACTGCACCACGGCAACGACCTCGTCCACGGTTTGCGGGAACACCACGGCAGACGGCGCTGGCTGGTAGTAGCGGGTCCAGTCCAGCCCGTAGCGGGTCAGGGAATCGGCATCGGTGGCAACGCGGTCGGCACTGAACATGGCATGCAGCTCGGCAAGCAGGCGGGGAGCGATCATCGGCAACTCTCTGGTCAAGACGGAAAATCCGGAGTAATAATGAATAATACTTGAGTTTTTTGGTCAACAACGGGACCCGGCATGCAAAACCTTTCGCTCGCCAAGGACAAGATCAAGATACTGCTTCTGGAGGGAGTTCACCAGACCGCGGTCGACAGCTTCCGTCAGGACGGTTACAGCCAGATCGACTATCACAAGAAGGCGCTGCCCCCAGAAGAACTGCTCGAACGCATCGCCGATGCCCACATCATCGGCATCCGCTCGCGCAGCCAGCTGACCGGCGAGGTCTTCGCCGCCGCCAACAAGCTGATGGCAGTCGGCTGCTTCTGCATCGGCACCAATCAGGTCGACCTCAAGGCCGCCGCCCGCCACGGCATCCCGGTGTTCAACGCGCCGTTCTCCAATACCCGTTCCGTCGCCGAACTGGTTATCGCCGAGGCGATCATGCTGATGCGCGGCATCCCGGAGAAAAGCACCCTGGCCCATCGCGGCGGCTGGTTGAAATCGGCCGACAACAGCTACGAGGTACGTGGCAAGACGCTGGGCATCGTCGGCTATGGCCACATCGGCACCCAAGTCGGCATTCTTGCCGAATCCCTCGGCATGAGGGTTGCGTTCTACGATACCGAGAACAAGCTGCCGCTAGGAAATGCCCGCCAAGTAGCGACTCTCGAGAAACTGCTCGGCCAGGCCGATGTGGTCACACTGCACGTGCCGGAAACGCCTGACACCCAGGACATGATCGGCGCAACCGAGCTTTCGGCGATGAAATCCGGCTCCCACCTGATCAACGCCTCGCGCGGCACCGTGGTGGACATCGCCGCGCTGGCTGAAGCACTGCGCAGCAAGCACCTGCACGGCGCGGCCATCGACGTCTTTCCCGTCGAGCCCGAGGGCAACGGCGAGGCGTTCAGCTCGCCGTTATGCGAGTTCGACAATGTGATCCTGACGCCGCATATCGGCGGCAGCACGTTGGAAGCTCAGGCCAACATCGGCGGCGAAGTGGCCGCCAAGCTGATCAAGTACTCCAACAACGGGTCGACGCTGACCGCAGTGAACTTTCCGGAGGTCTCGCTGCCAGAGCATCGCGGCAAATGCCGGCTGCTGCACATCCACAAGAACCAGCCCGGCGTGCTGGCGCGCATCAACGACGAATTTTCGCGCGCCGGCATCAACATCGCCGGTCAATACCTGCAGACCAACGAGGAAATCGGCTACGTGGTGATCGAGATCGACAGTACCGCCAGCCACGCCGCGCTGGAGACCCTGCAGCGCATTGAGGGCACGCTGCGTTGCCGCGTGCTGTACTGAGCCCCTCCTCGAAAGGCCGCACGGAAACGAAAAACCCCGCCGATGGGCGGGGTTTTCATGTCGAGCGAACAACGGCGCGGAGAATCAGGCGACCGCGGGTTCCTTCATCAGGATCGAGATCAGCGAAGCCACCTTGGCCTTGAGCTCGCGGCGATCGACGATCATGTCGATGGCGCCCTTCTCCAGCAGAAACTCGGAGCGCTGGAACCCTTCCGGCAGGGTCTCGCGCACGGTCTGCTCGATCACGCGAGGACCGGCGAAGCCGATCAGCGCGCCCGGCTCGCCAATCACCACGTCACCCAGGAAGGCGAACGAAGCCGATACGCCGCCCATGGTCGGGTCGGTCAGGATCGAGATGAACGGCAGCTTGTGGTCGGTCAGCAGCTGCAGTGCGGCGCTGGTCTTGGCCATCTGCATCAGCGAGTTCAGGCCTTCCTGCATGCGCGCGCCACCCGAGGCGGAAACGCAGATGAACGGCGCCTTGGCTTCCACCGCAGCCTGTACGCCGCGCACGAAACGCTCCCCCACGACCGAGCCCATCGAGCCACCGATGAACTTGAATTCGAACGAGGCAACCACCGCCGGCAGGGTCAGGATGCTGCCCTGCATGACCACCAGGGCGTCGTCTTCGCCGGTGGCGTTCTGCGCCGCGACCAGACGATCGGGATAGCGCTTGCCGTCCTTGAATTTCAGAATGTCAACCGGTTTGACTTCGGCACCGATTTCGCGGCGGCCTTCGGCATCCAGCAACATGCCCAGACGATCCCGCGCAGAGACCGCGTGATGATGGTTACACTTCGGGCAAACCTGCAGATTGCTTTCCAGGTCGGTGTAATACAGCACCGCTTCACAGGCCGGGCACTTGCTCCACAGCCCCTCCGGTACCGCCGAGGACTTTTCGGCGCGATTCTCGCGCTTGATCTTCGGCGGCAGGAGTTTATTCAACCAGCTCATGCTGACTCCTTGCTCATTCGCTCCGGCCACAACGGGTGAACCGAAGCACAATCGCCCCGGGGCTCAGGCCTCCGGGGACATGTACTAACTAATGGCCGCCTTCAGTTCGGCGACCAGAGAGGTCAACCGCTCGCGAGCGGTCTCAGGCGTTGCCGCCTCGATTTCCTGCACCAGACGGCTACCCACCACGACAGCATCGGCCGTAACGGCGATGGCACGCGCGGTCGCACCGTCACGGATGCCGAAGCCGACACCGATGGGCACTTGGATGTGTTGTCTAAGGGCGGCAATTTTACGCGCTACGTCGTCAATGTCCAGATTTCCGGCACCGGTCACGCCTTTAAGCGACACATAGTAGACATAACCGCGGGCGTGACGGGCGATCTCGGCCACCCGTTCGGCCGGTGTCGTCGGCGCCAGCAGGAAGATCGGATCAATGTTTTCCTGCTGCAGCGCGGCGGCCAGCTCTTCCGCCTCTTCCGGCGGGCAGTCGACCGTCAGCATACCGTCCACGCCAGCGGCGGCAGCGCGCTTGGCAAATTCAGCATAGCCCATGGCGCACAGCGGATTCAGGTAACCCATCAGCACCACCGGCGTTGTGGCATTGGTCTTGCGGAACTCGGCGACCATCTCCAGCACATGGCGCAGACCGACCTTGTGCGCCAGCGCCCGCTCGGAAGCGCGCTGGATCACCGGGCCGTCGGCCATCGGGTCGGAAAATGGCACCCCCAGCTCGATGATGTCGGCCCCGCCCTCGACCAGGCCGTGCATTAAGCCGACGGTCTGCTCCGGGTGCGGATCACCGGCAGTGATGAACGGGATCAGGGCCTTCTTGCCGGCCAAGGCGGCAAAACATGCGGCAATACGTGACATGCTTACTCCTGCTTACAAGGTCAGGCCGGACAGGCTGGCCACGGTATTGATGTCCTTGTCGCCGCGACCGGACAGGTTGACCAGAATCACTTGGTCCTTGCTCATGGTCGGCGCCACCTTGGCAGCCCAAGCCAACGCATGGCTCGACTCCAACGCAGGGATGATGCCCTCGTAACGGCACAGGTCGTGGAAGGCCTTGAGCGCCTCGTCGTCGTTGATCGCGGTGTACTCGGCGCGACCGATGTCCTTGAGGTAGCTGTGCTCCGGACCGACACCCGGGTAATCCAGACCGGCCGACACCGAATGGGTATCGGAAATCTGGCCGTCCTCGTCAAACATCAAATAGCTCCTGAAACCATGCAGCACACCCGGCTTGCCGACGGAAAGCGGTGCCGCATGGCGGCCGGTTTCAATACCATTGCCACCAGCCTCGACGCCGACCATGCGCACGCCGTCGACGCCGATGTACGGGTAGAACATGCCGATGGCGTTGGAACCGCCGCCGACACACGCCACCACCACGTCGGGCTGGCGGCCGATCATTTCTGGCATCTGCACCTTGCATTCCTCGCCGATTACGGTCTGGAAGTCGCGCACCAGCATCGGGTAGGGATGCGGACCGGCGGCGGTACCAATGATGTAGAACGTGGAATCGATATTGGTCACCCAGTCGCGCATCGCCTCATTCATCGCATCCTTGAGCGTCTTGGAGCCAGATTCGACCGGCACCACGGTAGCACCCAACAGCTTCATGCGGTAGACATTGGGCGACTGACGCTTGACGTCTTCCGCCCCCATGTACACCACGCACTCCATGCCGTAACGGGCGGCCACGGTGGCCGAGGCCACGCCATGCTGGCCGGCACCGGTTTCGGCGATCACGCGTTTCTTGCCCATACGCCGCGCCAGTAGTGCCTGGCCAATGGTGTTGTTGACCTTGTGCGCGCCGGTGTGATTCAGATCCTCGCGCTTGAGGTAGACCTGTGCACCGCCGAGCAGCTCCGACCAACGCTTGGCGTGGTAGATCGGAGAGGGACGGCCAACGTAATGTTTCAGTTCGTAGCGAAATTCTTCCCAGAACGCCGGATCAGCCTTGGCACGCGCATATTCCTCGTTCAGCTCTGCCAAAGCCGTCATCAGCGTTTCGGCGACGTAGACACCGCCATACGGCCCGAAATGGCCGCGGGCATCCGGAAAATCATACCGATCCATGCCTTGCTCCTGATATGAATGCCGCCATCTTGGCCGCATCCTTGATTCCTTTACTTGATTCCACGCCGCTCGACACGTCGACGGCAGCGGGATGCACCTTCGCCACGGCCTGCTGCACATTGTCCGGCGTCAAGCCGCCGGACAGGATCAGCGGCAACGGCAAGCCCGGCGGCAACAGCGTCCAGTCGAACACCGCCCCGGTGCCGCCATGGGCCCCTTCGACGAAGGCATCGGCCAGCAAACCACGGGCATCGTGATAGGCCGCCGCCCATTCTAGCAAATCCACCCCCGGCCTGACCCGCACCGCCTTGAGATAGGGCCGGGAGAACGAGCGGCAGAACGCCGGCGACTCTTCTCCGTGAAACTGCAGAATGTCGACCGGGCAGGCATCGAGGACACGGCGCACGAAAGTCTCGTCAGGATTGACGAACAGGGCCACCACACTGACGAAAGGCGGCAGCGCCCGCACGATGGTGCGCGCCTGTTCCAACGATACGTTGCGCGGGCTTTTTTCATAAAACACCAGACCGATGGCATCGGCGCCCAGGCGGGCTGCTTCGACACCGTCTTCCGGCCGGGTGATACCGCAAATCTTTACTCGGGGAAGCATCTCATCTCCACAATGTCAGCCGGACGGGATCGCTGGCCGTCGACACGCCGAACGACTCGGGGTACCCCACCCCGGTCAGATACAGGCCGTCCGGCATGAAGGTGGGGGGGGCGTGGCGACGGTCCTGAGCCGACAGCAGAGCGGCCATGTCCTCCGGGCTCAGCGCCCCCTTCCCTACGTACACTAGCGCCCCGACGATATTGCGCACCATGTGATGCAGGAAGGCGTCCGCCAAGAGATCGAAACGGATGAACCCATCGGCTTCGTGAATCTCCAGCTGCTGCAGGTGTTTGACCGGCGATTTGGCCTGGCATTCTGCGGCGCGGAAGCTGGAAAAATCATGCTGCCCCAACAGATGAGCAGCCGCTTCCCGCATCGCCGCCACGTCCAGTGGCTGGTGATACCAGCCCACCTTGCCCGCCAGGAGGCAGCTGCGCACCGGATGCGTCAGCAGGAAATAGCTGTAGGAACGCGAAAAGGCGGAGAAGCGCGCATGAAACTCGGTGTCCACGGGCTTAGCCCAGGCCACGGCAATTTCCGGGGGCAGAAGGCTGTTGACGCCGCGCACCCAGGCATTTGCCGGGCGCTCCACGTCCACATCGAAATGCACCACCTGCATCAGGGCATGCACACCAGCATCGGTCCGGCCCGCGGCAACCGTATTCACCGGCGCACAGGCGATCTGCGACAAGGCCAGATTCAGTTTGTCCTGCACGGTATTGCCGTGCGGCTGGCTCTGCCAGCCTGCAAACGCCCTGCCGTCGTACTCGACCCCCAACGCCACTCTCATGCAACCGCCTTCATGACCACTCCCAGACCCACCGCCAGCGACACCAGGACCACGTTATCGGATGTCCTCCAGCGGTAAACCCTCAACTGTACCCCATCCGGCGCCGGTAACGCCATGGCTTCGGCCATGAGACTGCGCCAGGCACTTCGCGTGCACGGCCGCGTCGCCGCCAGCAACTGCTCCGCATACGAGAGAGTCAAGCATAGGCGCAAGGCAAAGCGTTCCGATGACAGGCCCACCCAGCGCAAGGGACGCAGGAGAAACAGCAGGCCAGCCAGCACCCCATCCCGGCCCACCGCCAACCAGATGCCACGAATCAGCCAGACCAAGATGAGCAACCGCAAGACATGACGCGCACCTTCGGCCAACCCCTCGCACGTCGGCGCCCAAGCGGTATCGAACAAGGCATCACCCGGCACCGACCACCCCATGGTCAGCCACAACGTCAGCAACAGCCAGCGCATCCGGCGCAGCGACTGCCCGACCCCGGTACGCTCTTGCACATAGAGCTGCATCGCAGCGACCAAGGCCAAGAACGACAACGGCACCAGGGGTAGAAACTGCACCACCAGTGCCGCCATCAGCCAACACAACAAGATTGCCGCGGGATGGAACCTCTCGGTCAGATCAAGCCGAATCTTCAGACTCCTTCAACAAGGCCTTGGCCGCCTCAGTATCCCCCATCTCCATGTACAGCCGCGCCAGTTCCTGTTTGTCCGAAGCCGATTGAGATACCTCGGCGGCCAGGGGAGCCTCAGCGGCAAGGGAGGACTGGGTCGGCACAGCCGCTCCATCGCCAGCCACGGCCTCGGGAGCCGCTACTCTCGCCACCGCACCAGCAGCCGGAATAGACGCAGCGGCCGGCACCCCGGCGCCTGCTACGCTCGCGAGTGGCTCCATGTCAAACAATGGATTCCCCGGCAGGGTTACCCGCCCCAGCTCGCAGACACGCTGCCACAAGGTACTATCCTTGCCAAACACGCCTTTCGCTGCCGTCGCCTCGAGGATGAAGGGCTGTTTGTCCGGCAGGGAGGACAAGGCTTCCAGCAATTTGAACCGTACATCCTGCCGCATCGGCTCCCGCGTCAGTCCTTCTCGCAGCAGGGCCAAGGCCTGATCGGTACGGCCGTAAGCAAGATAGACCTCAGCCTCGGCCACCAAGTCAACCGGGCTCAAGTCGATTCCCCCACCCTGCTTGCCGCCCGCCATCAATGTGGTGAGCGGCCCCATCGTCAGCAGGGACGGATTGGCACCAACGCTCAACGCCGTGACAAGCCCGTTCGCACTGTTTGCTTGCCGATTTCGACGACGCCGCAGCCACCACCACCCCCCACCCAACAGCATGACACCCGCGGCGGCGGCGGCAGTGTAGAGATAGGGGGAGTTGTCGCCCAATGCCCTGCCCAGGCTCTCCATTGCCCCGGGCTCTGGGCCGGCAGCGTTTTTGACGGGCTCGGCCTTGGTGGTGGGCGCCTTGACCGGGACTGGATGGGCTGCCTCTTGTTGCAAAGCATTCAGCCGTTGCTGCAGCGCCTGCAGGCGCTGCTCCGCCACCGCGAGCAGCTGGTCCTGCTGCTGGAGTCGGCGTTTTAACTCCCCCTCCCTCCGCGCCTCCTGGCTGGGCGGTACAACCTTATCGCCCGCCGCCGACACCGCCGCTGCCACAGGTGGAGCGGCTACGGTAGCGGTTGCTGACACGGGTGCCGCAAGCTGCGCGGGAGCGGCAGAATGCTCTCTCACGGCAACCTTCTTGCCAGCCGGCGCCGCCTCGGCTATACGCCAATTTGCCGGATAGGCCAGTTGCGCCCCGGCTTTCAGCCTGTCGACATCCCCGGCGATAAAGGCTTGCGGATTGGCGGCATGCAGCCGGCGAATCACCTGCTCCACCGAGTCCGCGCCCTCGGTGCGCTGCGCGATAGCCCCGAGCGTGTCCCCGCGCCCGACCCGATAGACCTTGGTCTTTGCCGCATGATGCCCCACGTCAGCGCTCTCTTCATGAGAAGCGCGGCCAATCTGACGGGCAGTTTCAGGGGGGTCGAACAACAGCGAATAGTTTCTCGCCAGTTTGATGGTACCGACTCCGACCTCAAGCCGCAGCGAGAGCATGGGTTCCTGGACGATTTGACTGGAGAAGAGCCGCAGCACCGTCTTGCCACTCGCTGACTTGACGAACTCGTAGCCTATCGATGCCAGCAACTGAACCTGCTGCGCTCCCACCGCACCACTGGGCAGCACCACGGCAGAAAGCTGCTTGTGTTCGGCAGGAGGCCGCCCCAGCACCTCCACTTCGGCAAGCAAGGGCTCACCGATAAAGGATTGCACCTTGAGCTCACCAAGTCCCAGCGGTGTTAGCCGGGCATGATGATCAGCCGTGACCGCAGCTTTCTTGCCTTCATCATCCGGCATGGGGCTGCGCTTTGGGTGGCGCGGCCCATCGCGGTGGTAATCCACGTCGAATTCGCGCACTAGGCGCCCGGCCGGCCAGCTGATTTCCACAGCAAAATGCAGCGTGGGCTCATCGAAATTGGCCGGGCCGGCAACACGTACTTTCGAGAGCATTCCATCAGCCTGCCGCACCAGGGAGAACTGGAGCTTGCCGACTGATGGCGTATACGGGGAGATCAGAGGGTAGTGATTGCGGTCGGCCAGTCCAATCGACGCGTTGTTGCCAACGGCTTCATCGACCAGGGGAATTTCCGCCTCAAAGGGCTCCCCGTCCGAGGATAGCACCTTGATCGGTCCCAACCCGGCATGGGCCTGCACCGCGACCCCCAACGAGGACAGCAAAGCGGCAATCGCCGTCATTCTGATGACAGAGTCCATTCTGTTCATTCCCTGCCTAGCAAGCCTCCGGGGAGCCGAAACGAACCAGCCCTCGAAGGAGGGCCGGAGTTTCACGATCATGAACCTATTTTGGCCAGCAATTGCTCCGCCTCCACCTTCAGCCCACCCTGGGCTTCAGAAAGCAGATCTTCCAGCACTTCCTTGGCGCCGTCCTTATCCCCCATATCCAGATAAACCTTGGCCAGATCGAGTTTGGTGGACAAGGGATCGTCATTGACCGACAAACCCTCCAGCGAGGCGGCCTCCGGTGCCGACTCGGCCCCCAGCATGCCTTCGTAGAGGGCGTCAAAACCGGCCGAACCAGTCTCTTCCAGTCCCAGATCGGGAGCCCCACCGGCTTTGCCCTGCTGCCCAGCGCTGCCGGACGGCTCGCTCAACATCGAATCGAGGTTGAAGTCGAAATCGAGCAGATTTTCCTGCATCGCCGCCGAGGCTGCCGGGTCATCCTGTGTGGCGTCCGCCTTCGGTTTCTTGGCAGAGAGGTCAAAAGCGGCATCCAGATCGAAATCGAGCATACTCCCCGGACTGGTCTCCTCGGGAACCCCGGAGGATGGCGCTTCGGCAAACAGAGCAGCACGCAACGGGTCGTCGTTTTCGGTCGGAACGGATTGCGTAACAGGGGCGCTCGGCGCCTTTTCTTGCTCCCGGGGCGCAGCGACGCTTTCTGTCTGCCCCGATGGGGAAGCCGGAGCCGAGGGCTGCCCGAACAGTTCGTGATCAAGGTCGATCGTCGTCGCCGGTGCCACAGTCGGAGCGCTCGCCCCCGGGGCAGAGTCAAGCAGCTGATACAGTGGATTACCGGGGTCGAGCACCGCCCCCATCGCCGCCGCCTTGGCCCAATGCGGGCCCTTGCCGTCGAATGCTGCATACAGTTCGCGCGCGAGCGACTCGAAACCTTCTTTGTCCTGCCGCGCGGCGTGGATTTCCATCAATTTCAGACGTACTTCGTGGCGTGACGGATCGCGACTCAGCGCATCCTTGAGAATCTCCTCAGCCTGCGCATCCCTGCCATAGGCGATATACACCTCCGCCTCGGCAATCGGATCAACTTCGGCCGTGTCGATAGCCCCCACCGACTGCGTGAAGTTGGCCATGAAAGAATGCCCAGCACCGATGGCCGATGCCCCGCCCTGGAGGTTGATGTTGGAACTGCTTGCGCCACTACCGAGCACGGCGCCGGCATTGCCGGACGAAAGCTTGAGCGCAGAAGACAAGGACGAAGCCTGACGGCGACGGCGCGCCACCACCACGCCCAAGGCAGCCAACAGTGCAACGGCGGCGCCACCGCCGACCAGAGGCAGATTGTCCAACAGCGAATCGACCCACGACGGCCCAGCCGCCGCATCCCCGGCCTTGGCGGCGCTACCGGCCGCCGGCTTGGCAACCTCATGGCCGTTCTGCAACGCTTTGATTTGAGCCTCGAGTGTAGCGATGCGCTTTTCAGCATCTTTCAATGCTTGCTCACGGCTGGCCACTTGCTGCTCCACCTCGGACAGCTTTTCGTCCGTGGGTGCCGACGTTTCCGGCGCCATCAGTTTCAGCACTTCCCCACCCTTGACCGGCTGAGCCGCCTGCGAGGCAGAGGCAGCCGGCTTGAGCGCGGCTGCCGGCGGCGGCTCGGAACTGGCTTGTGTCGCGGGGGGCGTTGCATTGGCAGCGAGCGCAGAGGCCGGAGCCAGCAGATTACGAGCCTCGGCCGGAGCAATGGCGCGAATCTTGACCGCCGGGGGCACCTTCAGGTTGACGGCAGCCTTGATGCGGTTTGGGTCCCCCGCGATGAAAGCAGAAGGGTTGCTCTTGACCAAGGCCGCCATGGTTTGTTCGAGTGTGGCGCCTTGTGGCCGCACCTGAGCCGCCAGCGTATTCAGCGTCGCCCCCGGCGCCACGTAAAGCGAATCGGCAGGGGCACGCCTTGGTGCTACCGCACCCTCGCGGGCCACGTTGCCACGGTATTGGCTTGCAAGGCTAGGCGCAGCCTTCGGCAAGGACTGAACAAAGGAAGGTTTGTTGCTGACCTGATAATCGATCGGGTCGAGTAAAACGGTGTACTCGCGCACCGAACGCCCGGAACTGGTTCTCGCCTCCACCACAAAGCGCAAATACGGCTCGTTGATAGGGGCAGAAGACGAAACGCGAACGATGGCACCTCTTCCACTCGGCTCCACCGAGAACTTCAGGGAACTCAGAATGCCTGAATAATCGACGTTAAGGTCGCGAAAAGTATCCATTCCGGCCAAGCCGACCCGTGCCGAGGACAGTTCGGCGGCATTAACATCGGTCAGATTGATCTCGGCGCGAAATGTTTCACCCAGATAGGATCTGACATTGATTTTCCCCAGCCCCGCCCAAGCGTTTGCGGAAAAAAGCACCGCAACGGCGAGAGCGCTCAGCTTCATTTTTGCCCGATTTGTCACAGTTCACCTTCCGGCAACAACCTGCTTAGATGTTTTTTTCAACAACTACCCCATAGTGAAGGTAGTCCTTTATCAGTGCCATCTTAGGCTTTAACAAGCTCTTTAGCTAGATTTCATACCAAGAAAAAAGGCGGCAAAAATCTGCCGCCCGGTTTCTTTACCCGAAGTGCCCTGCATTTTGCAAAGCTTCAGCCACGGTAACGCAACTCATTGCCGCAGCCGCTTTGACGTTGTCGGCCGTAAGCCAGAAGCTGAGCGTCTTTCCGGTGCGACGGACACGACTTACCCAGACACGATCGTTGCCGGCAACTTCCATTGGCGTGGCATAGCCATCCGCCTGCTGCGGCTGGTCCACCACGTGCAGCCCGAGCGATGCAAACAGGTTCCGGGCACGCGAAGCCTCCACTTCGGTATCGGTTTCCACCGTAACCGACCACGCATGGCCAAAGAACACCGGCACCCTGACGCAGGTAGCCTCGACGGCAAACTCGTCGCTGCCGAACAGGCGGTGCAGTTCATTGACGATGGACGACTCTTCTTCGGTCGCGCCACTCTCGTCGGCATCGCCGATCTTGGGCAGCAGGTTGTAGGCGATGCGCTTGGCGTAGACTTCGCACTCGGCCTCGCGCTGGGTGAACAGAGCCGTGGTCTGATTGGCCAGTTCCTCGAGCGCGGCCTGGCCGCTTCCGGATACGGATTGGTAGGTGGACACCGTCACCCGTTTCAGACCATGCTCAGCCAGCGCCTTAAGCGCGATGGCCAGCGGCGTGACCGTACAATTGGGAACGGCGATCAGGGCGTTCTCCGGCAGGTCGGCCACCAGGCTGCCGTTCAGAGCAGGAACGAGCAGCGGCACTTCATCATCCTGGCGATAAGCCGAGGTGAAATCGATGACGGTGGCACCGGCCTCGCGCGCCAGCGGCACGTACTGCCGAGAGATTTCACCACCTGCCACGAAAATGGCCAGCGGCGTCACCTCGAAGCCAAACTCGTCGACTGGGTGAACATTCAGCTCAAGGTTACCAAAGGTGACGGTTTCTCCATCGTGATCCTGGGTATCCACGGCGAACACGCGACTGGCCGGAAAGTCACGGCTGGCGAGCAGGTCGAGCACGGCCTGGCCGACGAGACCGGTTGCGCCAACGACGGCGACCTGAATGGGATGAGACATGATGAATTCCTGTTAGAAATGCATAAAGGGCGCAAAGCGCCCTTTGGGAAAAACGGAACCGGCACTCAGGCCGGTTCGAGCGACGAGCGTATTTTAACGCTCAATCAGGATGCGCAGCATGCGGCGCAGAGGCTCGGCAGCCCCCCACAACAGCTGATCGCCGACGGTGAAGGCGGACAGGTAGTCGCCACCCATGGCCAGCTTGCGCAGACGACCCACCGGCGTGGTCAGCGTGCCGGTCACGGCTGCCGGGGTCAGATCACGCATCGAGGCTTCGCGGGTGTTGGGCACGACCTTGGCCCACGGGTTGGCGGCAGCCAGCATCGCTTCGATCTCGTCGAGCGGCACGTCCTTCTTCAGTTTGATGGTCAGGGCCTGGCTGTGGCAGCGCATGGCGCCGACGCGAACGCACAGACCATCCACCGGCACCGGGTTGGCCGAACGGCCGAGTATCTTGTTGGTTTCGACGCCGCCCTTCCACTCTTCCTTGGATTGGCCATTGCCGAGATCCTTGTCGATCCACGGGATCAGGCTGCCAGCCAGCGGCACGCCGAAGTTCTGGCTCGGGTATTCGTCCGAACGCAGGAAATCGGATACCTTGCGATCGATGTCGAGGATGGCGGAGGCCGGATCGGCCAGCTTGTCGGCTACTTGGCCATGGATGGCGCCCATGCCGGAGATCAGCTCGCGCATGTTCTGCGCGCCAGCGCCCGATGCCGCCTGGTAGGTCATCGAGGTGACCCACTCGACCAGGTCGTTCTGGAACAGACCGCCCAGCGCCATCAGCATCAGCGACACGGTACAGTTGCCGCCGACGTAGTTCTTCACGCCATTGGCGAGGCCATCCTTGATCACGTTCATGTTGACCGGATCGAGGATAATGATGGCGTCGTCTTCCATGCGCAGCGTGGAGGCGGCATCGATCCAGTAGCCTTTCCAGCCGGCTGCGCGCAGTTTCGGGAACACCTCGGAGGTGTAATCGCCGCCCTGGCAGGTGACGATGGCGTCCATCGCCAGCAGATCATCAATATTCTTGGCATCTTTCAATGCCGGCACGTCACGGCCGATATCGGGACCCTTGCCGCCGACGTTGGAAGTGGTGAAGAACACCGGCTCGCTGATCTGGGCAAAATCGTTTTCTTCACGCATGCGCTGCATCAGCACGGAACCGACCATGCCGCGCCAGCCAACAAAACCTACTCGCACAATAAATATCTCCTGAATGTCGTCGGATAGTGGAAGCTATTTCGCCGGCCTGCTCATCGAGGCCGGTCTTATCTGGTGATCAACCCCATTGTGCAGGGCAACAGCTGCTCACACAATGGGGTCGGCGCGTTTTATTTGAACCGCATTTACCACATCACTAGAGTCGCCAACAAAACCTAGCGCAGCGGTCTTGCCCAGGCGCGCGGCTGCAGAAAACAAGGCGTAGCCAAAGTTTCTGCGAAGCTACAGTACAACTAGTGCGACAAGAGCTTGCTGAGCGAATCTCTACGAGAGATTCGCACGCGAGCGCAACAACGCCAAGAGGGTTTTGTTAGCGGCTCTTACAGCGCGGCGACCACGGCGTCGCCCATACCCGAGCAGCTGACTTTCTCGCAACCCGCCTCGAAGATATCGGCGGTGCGGTAGCCCTGCTTCAGCACCGTCTTCACCGCGTTCTCGACGCGCAGGGCAGCCTCTTCCTGGGCGAAGGTATAGCGCAGCATCATGGCGGCGGAGAGGATGGTGGCCAGCGGGTTGGCGAGGTTCTTGCCGGCGATGTCCGGGGCGGAACCGTGGGACGGCTCGTACAGACCCTTGTTGTTCTGGTCGAGCGAGGCCGACGGCAGCATGCCGATCGAGCCGGTCAGCATCGAGGCTTCGTCGGACAGGATGTCGCCGAAGATATTGCCGGTGACCATCACGTCGAACTGCTTGGGGTTACGCACCAGCTGCATCGCGGCATTGTCGACGTACATGTGGCTGAGTTCCACTTGCGGGTACTCGCGCGCCACGTCGATGAAGATTTCTTTCCAGAACTCGGTGGTTTCCAGCACGTTGGCCTTGTCCACCGAACACAGCTTCTTGTTGCGCTTCATGGCGATGCCGAATGCCACGTGGGCGATGCGGCGGATTTCGCTCTCGCTGTAGCGCATGGTGTTGTACGCCTCGCGCTCGCCCAATTCGTTGACGGCGATGCCGCGCGGCTGGCCGAAGTAGATGTCGCCGGTCAACTCGCGCACGATCATGATGTCGAGGCCCGACACCACTTCCGGCTTCAGCGTGGAAGCGTTGGCGAGTTCGGGGTAGAGGATGGCCGGACGCAGGTTGGCGAACAGGTTGAGATCCTTGCGGATCGCCAACAGGCCGCGTTCCGGGCGCAGCGGACGGTCGAGGTTGTCGTACTTCGGACCACCGACGGCCCCCAGCAGCACCGCATCGGCGGCACGGCAGAGCTTCTGCGTGGATTCAGGATAAGGCTGACCGAAGGCGTCGTAACCAGCCCCGCCCAGCGGCGCTTCTTCCATTTCGAGCGGCAGGCCATCCTGACGCAATACATCCAGCACGCGGCGCGCCTGGGCGATGATTTCCGGACCGATGCCGTCACCGGGCAATACTGCAATCTTCATAATCGTATCCCTTGCTTTCTCTTGAGCATAGCGGGCGGCCAAGCCGCCCGCTCCGGTTCGGTTCAGATCAGGCCAGAAGCCAGGGCTTCTCAGCCTTGAGTTTTTCTTCGTAGGCGCGAATCTTGTCGGACTGAGCCAGGGTCAGCCCGATTTCGTCCAGACCGTTGAGCAGGCAGTGCTTGCGATGCTCGGTGATGTCGAAGGCGAAGGATTGGCCGGACGGGGTGGTCACGGTCTGTGCCGCCAGATCGATGGTGAGGCGGTAGCCTTCGGCCGCGACGCTTTCCTTGAACAGCTGATCGACCGTCTCGGCCGGCAGCACGATCGGCAGCAGACCGTTCTTGTAGCAGTTGTTGAAGAAGATGTCGGCAAAGCTCGGGGCGATGACAACGCGGAAGCCGTAGTCTTCCAGCGCCCACGGCGCATGCTCTCGGCTGGAACCGCAGCCGAAGTTCTCGCGCGCCAGCAACACCTGGGCACCGGCGTAGCGCGGGTAGTTCAGCACGAAGTCCGGGTTGAGCGGGCGGACGCTGTTGTCCATGCCCGGCTCGCCGTGGTCGAGATAACGCCATTCGTCGAACAGGTTCGGACCGAAACCCGAGCGCTTGATCGATTTGAGAAACTGCTTGGGGATGATCGCATCGGTGTCGACATTGGCGCGATCGAGCGGGCACACGAGCCCGTTCAATGTAGTAAATGCTTTCATTATTCCTGTAAGGGCCAAGCCCTCTCCCAATACGTTAGTTGCCTTGCGACGTCGTGCCGTTGACCACCGGGGCCGGCGGACTCGGACGCGTCGCATCGTCTATCTTGTTGCCCACGCGCTTGGCGGTATCCGATACCGCTTCACCGCCGCGCTGCACGGCGTGGCCGACCGCCTCGCCACTGCGATGCAGCGCCTGCCCGACGGCCTCGCCACCCTGGTGGATGTCCTGGCCCAGGCCGTGCACGGTGTTGCAAGCGCCAAGCAGCAAGACGCTGGTCAGCGGTAGCAAACGGCGCAGCGCGCGCTTAGAAATGGCGAACATCGACGAAGTGGCCTGCAATCGCGGCGGCCGCGGCCATGGCCGGGCTCACCAGGTGGGTACGTCCGCCCTGTCCCTGGCGGCCCTCGAAGTTGCGGTTGGAGGTCGAGGCGCAACGCTCGCCCGGCTCCAGACGGTCGGCGTTCATCGCCAGACACATCGAGCAACCCGGCTCGCGCCATTCGAACCCCGCCGCAGTGAACACCTTGTCCAGTCCCTCGGCTTCGGCCTGCGCCTTCACCAGACCGGAACCCGGCACCACCATCACCAGCTTCACGTTACCGGCCTTCTGGCGGCCCTTGATCACAGCGGCGGCGGCGCGCAGGTCTTCGATGCGCGAGTTGGTACAGGAACCGATGAACACCTTGTCGATGGCGATCTGTTCGATCGGAGTGTTGGCTTCAAGCCCCATGTAGGCCAGGGCGCGCTCGATGCCTTCGCGCTTGACCGGGTCCTTCACCTGAGCCGGGTCCGGCACGATGCCGGCGATTTCGGTCACCATTTCCGGCGACGTACCCCAGGTCACTTGCGGCTGGATGTCGGCGGCGGCGAGTTCCACCACGGAGTCGAACTGCGCGCCCTCGTCGGACACCAGCGTCTTCCAGTACGCCACGGCCTTGTCCCAGTTCTCACCCTTCGGCGCAAACGGACGGCCCTGAACGTAGTCGATGGTTTTCTGGTCGACCGCCACCAGGCCGGAACGGGCACCGCCCTCGATCGCCATATTGCACAGAGTCATACGGCCTTCGATCGACAGATCGCGGATCGCCGAACCGCCGAACTCGATGGCGTAGCCGGTACCGCCGGCGGTGCCGATCTTGCCAATGATCGCCAGTGCCACGTCCTTGGCGGTGACGCCCTCACCCAATTGCCCTTCGACCTTCACCAGCATGGACTTGGACTTCTTCGCCACCAGACACTGCGTAGCCATCACGTGCTCGACCTCGGAGGTGCCGATGCCGTGCGCCAGCGCACCGAAGGCGCCATGAGTGGAGGTGTGGCTGTCACCACACACCACGGTCATGCCCGGCAGCGTGGCGCCTTGCTCCGGCCCCATCACGTGGACGATGCCCTGGCCTTTGTCCTTGAACGGGAAGTAGGCCAGCGCGCCGAATTCCTTGATGTTGGCATCCAGCGTCTCGACCTGCTGGCGCGAGATCGGGTCCTTGATGCCTTCGTCCCAATGGTCGGTCGGGGTGTTGTGATCGGCGGTCGCCACGATGGACGACACTCGCCACGGTTTGCGGCCAGCCAGTTTCAGGCCTTCGAACGCCTGCGGGCTGGTGACTTCGTGCACCAGGTGGCGATCGATATAAAGCAGCACGGTGCCGTCGGCTTCTTCAGTCACTACATGGCTGGACCAGAGCTTGTCGTAAAGGGTCTGCGCGGTCATGTCTCTCTGTCTTATCCTGTCGAAATCTAGCGATGGCGAAATAGCGTAAAATCCATTCTGGCATAGCGTTTACCCCTGATTCAAGCAAACCCTGCCGCAATGCAAAAACGCCAGTTTTAAACGATCGAAGAAGCGGAAAAGCACCTTGGCGCCCTTAGCCTCCGCCACTTTCAGGACAGTCATCGACACGGGGAGTTTCATTACCCCCAACTCACGGCAGCCAACCAAGGGCCCTGAAGACTGCCTGCTGACCATCCTCTGAGTGACAGAATAAGAAGCGATGGATACTGGAACAAGACCCTGTTTTATCCTAGTATAAATACCTACCAGTCTTCTCCACCACGCCTTCATGCCACCCCACAATCTAGGTCAGTTCATCCGCAAACATCGTGAACGTTTGCAACCCGAAGAAACCGGCTTGCGCACCACCGGCCGCCGCCGGACACCCGGCCTGCGGCGCGAGGAATTGGCGCAACTCTGTGCAGTGAGCCCCACCTGGATTACCTGGCTGGAACAGGGACGGCCGGTGTCGGCCTCGACGGAGGTATTGGCACGCCTGGCCGAGGTGCTGCAGCTGACGGCGGCGGAACGGCATTATCTGTTCACCCTGG
This sequence comes from Pseudogulbenkiania subflava DSM 22618, assembly GCF_900177275.1. Lineage (GTDB taxonomy): Bacteria > Pseudomonadota > Gammaproteobacteria > Burkholderiales > Chromobacteriaceae > Pseudogulbenkiania > Pseudogulbenkiania subflava. The sequence continues at coordinate 44,871 of NZ_FXAG01000007.1, read as the reverse complement.
CGGGCAAGCTGGATCTGGCCACAGAGCAAAGCGACGCGAGTGCGGCCGACGCCATCGTGGCCAGCGTGGCACACATCACTTCACCGGCATACGTGCTGGACCGCCAATGGAACGCCCGCGCCTGGAACCCGGCGGCACAGCAGTTGTTCCATGGCTGGTTGGATACCGAAGAGGCCGGGCCGCGCAACCTGTTGCGTTTCACCTTCCTGACCCCTCAGGCCCGGGAGTTGATCGACAACTGGTCATACCGGGCCAAACGGCTGGTGGCCGAGTTTCGCGCCGACTGCGGCCGCAGCGTGGACGATGCGGAAATGCAGCCCTTGATTACCGAGCTGTGCCAGAACAGCACCGAGTTCGCCGCTTTCTGGCAAGACTATGAGGTAACGGGGCGAGAGGGCGGAATACGCGTGTTCCAGCACCCGCAACGCGGACAACTGGTGTACGAACAAGTCACGTTCTACCCCGCCACCCGGCGTGACCTGAAACTGGTGATGCTGTTGCCGGCACCGGCCGACCTTTGACACCGCCCGCCATCATCACGAGCCGTTCTTGAAGCGCTGGATCTCGCGGCGATCCTTCTTGGTCGGACGCCCGGCACCGTGCGGGTAGGAGACCCGTTCGGCCTTGAGCAGCGCCTGCTTTTCCTCCCGCGCCACGCGTGACTCCTCGCTTTCCCGATAGAGCAGCTGCGCCTCGCTGGCCGAGCGGCGCTGCGACGTCAAGGCGAGCACTTCGATATCGTAGTCGAGCTGGTTGATCCGCAAGTGCAGGCGGTCGCCCACCTTGACCACGCGCGACGCCTTGACCCGCTCGCCACCCACCTCCACGCGCCCCAGCTCCAGCGCTTCGTGCGCCAGTTGCCGGGTTTTGTAGAAACGCGCAGCCCACAGCCATTTATCCAGCCGGACCTTGCCCTCATCCTCGCCGACTGCTGCGCTTTGACGGCTCATTCGGCCACACTCCACTCGGCCGATACCAGGCCATGCAGATCCAGCTGCAGGCGATCGCCGGGTTTAACGGCCGCCACACCTTCCGGTGTGCCGGTATAGATCAGATCCCCTTCGCTCAAGCCGTAGACCGTCGACAGGTAATGGATGATGGCGGGTACCGGGAACAGCATCAGGCGGGTATCGCCCTGCTGATGCGTCTCGCCGTTGACCTGCAGGGAAAACTCGAGGAGCCCCGGGTCTGCCACCCGTTCTGCGGGAACGAAGGCCGAGACTGTTGCCGCACCGCGGAAGCCCTTGGCCTTGGTCCAAGGCAGACCCTTTTGCTTGGCAATGCTCTGGACGTCGCGCGCGGTCATATCGAGGCCGATGGCATAACCTGCCACATGCTGTAGCGCCGCAGATTCAGGGATGTCATGCCCACCCCTGCCGATCAGCAGTACCAGTTCACATTCGTGGTGGACATCGCGGGAATAGGCAGGCAGGTGTAACGGCTCGCCTGCGCCGGCCAGTGCCGACGTTGGCTTCAGAAACACCAGCGGCTCCGCCTCCACGGCATTGCCGAGTTCCGCCGCGTGCGCGGCGTAGTTCCGGCCGATGCAGAACACATTGCCCACGCGGATGTTCTGTCCGTTCAGTTGAACTACCGCCATACCTTGACACCCCTCTGGTTAAACGCCGCTATCGGCAGCCCTCAACTATAGCGCCGAAGCCCTACGGGCGGCAGTACCCCCATACGCGTCGCCGTCCGCAGATTGCACGTGACAACGACCACGGCGTCATATATTATTTTGCTGCACTGCAACAATTGCTGGTCTGCAACAAAACCTCTGGCGTGAATGACCGTTTCGTGTGAAATTGTCATTTGCCACTGTTAGAGTTTGCCAAAACCAGCAGCACCCTCAGGGGGCCCGCGCGTCAGGACAAGCTGATCGGCGGACTGCCCCGACAGATACGCGCAAGGAGAGTACATTGAGCCAGGAAGCACCCATCTCGCTTGAGAAGTTTTTTGCCAGCCTCTCCGAGGCCAATCAACAGTGGATGCAGCAGTTCGTCAATTCCCTGACGCTGGGAGGCACCATGGGCGCTCCTGTCGATGGTGCGGCCAACCCGTGGGCAGGCATGATGAACCATGCCAACCAACTGTTTGCCATGCAGAGCCATCTCTACCAGCAACAGATGGGCCTCTGGATGAAATTCCTCGGCCAGGGCAACGCCTCTGGCGACGAAGCCCCCGCCCAGAGCAGCGACCGCCGCTTTGCCGCGCCGGAGTGGAACGATCACCCGTTCTACAGCCTGCTCAAGCAAAGCTACCTGGCCACCTCGAAGTGGATGACTGAACTGGTCGACCAGGCCCAGCTGGACGCGGAGGCCAAGGACAAGCTGACCTTCATCACCCGGCAATACATCGACGCCATGGCGCCGACCAACTTCATGCTGACCAACCCTGAGGTGATCAAGCGCGCCATCGAGACCAAGGGCGAGAGCCTGTCCGAAGGCATGAAGAACATGATGGAGGACATCAAGAAGGGCCACATCTCGATGTCCGACGAAAGCAAGTTCGAGATCGGCGTCAACATCGTGACCACTCCCGGCGAGGTGGTCTTCCGTAATGAACTGATCGAGCTGATCCAGTACACCCCGACCACGGAAAAGGTCTACGAAAAGCCGCTCTTGATCGTTCCGCCCTGCATCAACAAGTATTACCTGATGGATCTGCAGCCGGACAACTCGATGGTGCGCCATTTCGTGGCCCAGGGTTACCGCGTGTTCCTGATTTCCTGGCGCTCGGCCACCCCGGAGATGAAGCAGTTCACCTGGGAAACCTACATCGAGAAGGGCGTCATCGCCGCCGCCGAGGCGGTCAAGAAGATCACCCGCCAGACCTCGATGAATGCACTGGGCTTCTGCATCGGTGGCGTCATCCTCACCACGGCGCTGTGCGTGATGCAGGCCAAGGGCATGAACTGGATCGATTCCGCCACCTTCATGACCTCGCTGCTCGACCATACCGATCCGGGCGAGATCAAGGTCTTCATCGACGAGAACGTGGTGCGCAGCCGCGAACAGAAGCTGGCCAGCGGCGGCATTATCAGCGGCAAGGAGCTGGGACGCACCTTCGCCTCGCTGCGCGCCAACGATCTGGTGTGGAACTACGTGGTGAACAACTACCTGCTGGGCAAGACCCCGGCGCCGTTCGACCTGCTTCACTGGAACAACGACGCGGTCGACCTGCCGTTGCCGATGCACACGTTCTTCCTGCGCGAGATCAACCTCAAGAACTCGCTCACCAAGCCGGGTGCCATCACCCTGTGCGGCGTGCCGATCGACGTGTCGAAGATCAACATCCCGGTGTACATCTTCGCCGCCCGCGAAGATCACATCGTGCTGTGGACCTCGGCCTACTCCGGCGTGAAATACCTGACCGGCACACCGAGCCGCCGCTTCGTGCTGGGCGCTTCCGGCCACATCGCCGGTTCGATCAACCCGGTGACCAAGGACAAGCGCAACTACTGGGTCAACGAAGCCCTCCCGGAAGACCCGGAAGACTGGCTGGAGACCGCAGAGAGCCGTCCGGGCAGTTGGTGGAAGGACTGGGACGCGTGGCTCGCCCCGCAATCGGGCAAGCAAGTGGCCACCCCCAAGACCATGGGCAACAAGGAGCTGCCCCCGCTCGAGCCGGCACCGGGGACTTACGTTCGCGCCAAGGCCCTGCCGGCGGTGGTGGCCTCGCTGCAATGATCCGTACCCGGTCCCGAGCGACTCGGGACCGTTTTCAACATGCCATTGTCGGCCCAAGATGCTGACAATTTTAGTCCAATGAACGGAGAAGACTGATGGAAGAGATCGTTATCGTCGCTGCTGGTCGTACCGCTGTCGGCAACTTTGGTGGCTCGCTCGCGAAGATTCCTGCTACGGAACTGGGCGCCACGGTAATCAAGGCCCTGCTGGAAAAGACCGGCATCGCCCCGGAACAGGTCTCCGAAGTGATCATGGGTCAGGTGCTGACCGCCGGCGTCGGCCAGAACCCGGCGCGTCAGGCGCTGATCAAGGCCGGCATCCCGGTCCACGTACCGGCCATGACCATCAACCAGGTGTGCGGTTCCGGCCTGAAAGTGACTCACCTGGCCGCTCAAGCCATCGCCTGCGGCGATGCCGAGATCGTGATTGCCGGTGGCCAGGAAAGCATGAGCCTGTCCCCGCACATTCTGCCGGGTTCGCGCGACGGCTTCCGCATGGGGCCCGCCACCCTGGTCGACACCATGGTGTACGACGGTCTGACCGACGTCTACAACCAGTACCACATGGGGGTCACTGCCGAGAACATCGCCGCCAAGTACGGCATCTCGCGTGAAGAGCAGGACGCCTTCTCCGCAGCCTCGCAGAACAAGGCAGAAGCCGCCCAGGCCGCAGGCAAGTTCGCCGAAGAGATCATCCCGGTGATGGTGCCGCAACGCAAGGGCGACCCGGTCGCTTTCGCCACCGATGAATTCATCAAGGCCGGCGCCACCGCCGAAGGCCTGGGCAAGCTGCGCCCGGCCTTCAAGAAGGATGGCACCGTGACCGCCGGCAACGCATCCGGTGTCAACGACGGCGCCGCCGCAGTGATCATGATGACTGCCAAGAAGGCTGCCGAACTGGGCCTTAAGCCGCTGGCCCGTATCAAGGCCTACGCCTCGGCCGGCGTCGAGCCGTCGATCATGGGCATGGGCCCGGTACCGGCAACCCAGCGTGTGCTGGAACGCGCCGGCTGGTCTCTGGGTGAAGTCGACCTGATCGAAGCCAACGAAGCCTTCGCTGCCCAGGCGCTGGGCGTGGCTCGCGAACTGCAGTGGGATGCCGACAAGGTAAACGTGAACGGTGGCGCCATCGCCATCGGCCACCCGATCGGCGCTTCCGGCTGCCGCATTCTGGTCAGCCTGCTGCACGAAATGCAGCGCCGTGACGCCAAGAAGGGCCTGGCCACGCTGTGCATCGGCGGCGGCATGGGCGTGGCGCTGGCAGTCGAGCGCGATTAAGCCCTCTGCAAGATCGAAACACAAGCCGGGAAGCTTTCCCGGCTTTTTTCATGCTTGCGTAACACTGCACCGGTGCTGTACTACCCGACAGCAACATTATCATTCTCGAGGGAGCTGGAATTATACTTGGGCCAAACCAGACTGGATGGCCATGATTCTTGCTGCATTTCCTCTTCGCTTCGTTCCCACTTCCCTCCCCCGCCAGAGAAGGCTGGCCCGCTACATCGCCACTGTCGGCGTGTTGCTGATAGCGGCCGGCGCCATGGCGGCCCCGAAGCTGAGCTTGTACACGGAGGAATGGCCTCCGATGACCTTCACCAGCGGCAAGGGAACGCCTGACGGCATGGCGGTCGAGGTGGTGAACGAGCTTCTGCACCGTACCGGACAGAGCAACAGCATTGCCGTGGTACCGTGGATGCGCGGCTACAAGCTGTTGCTGACCCGCCCCAACGTGATGCTGTTCACCGTCGGCCGTAACGCCGAACGCGAGCGCAACATGACCCTGCTGGGGCCGATCGCCATGTCGAGCACCGTGCTGCTGGCGCGCAGCGAAGACGTCCTGGCATTGCAGGCACTCGGCAGCGACATCCTGAAACGGGAAGTGGCCGCCTACCAGGGCAGCATCTTCGAGAGTACTGCGCGCAACAAGGGCTTTTCCAGCACCCGGGAGACCGGGAGCAGCGAGGAAGGCGCGCGCATGCTGCTCGCCAAGCGGGTGGATCTATGGGTGGAAGGGAATATCGCCGTCGCCCAGACCCTGCAACGGCTCGGCATTGCGCCGGACCGCGTGAGCCGGGTGATGACGCTCGACTCGCTCGATCTCTACCTCGCCTTTTCTCGCGGCACCGACCGCAACACTATCCTGCAATGGCAGACCGCCTTGCGCGACATGAAGAAGGACGGGACCTTCCAGGCGATTCATCAGCGCTGGTTCCCCGGCGAACCGGCCCCTCCTCAGGTAGTGCGCATCGGGCTGGAGCCCTGACGGACGCAAAAAAGCCCAACGCACGATTGGGCTTTCTGTTGCAACGGGCGGGGCCGATTACATTGCGTCCAGTACTTCGATACCCAGAAGACCCAGGCCGCTCTTGAGAGTCTTGGCGGTGAGGGCCGCCAGTTGCAGGCGGCTGGCGCGCACTTCGCCTTCGCTCTTGAGGATCGGGCAGGCCTCGTAGAAGCGCGAGAACAGGGTGGCCACATTGTACAGATAGCCGCACAGGTGGTGCGGCTGGCTGCTGTCGGCCACGGCGAACACCATGTCCTCGAACTGCGCCAGCGCGACCGCCAGCTGCTTTTCCGCCGCCTCGGTAATCACTACCTTGGCCGCCGGGTCGAAGTCCTCGGCCTTGCGGAACACGCTCTGCACACGGGTGTAGGCGTACTGCAGGTATGGCGCGGTGTTGCCCTCGAAGCTAAGCATGGCATCCCAGTCGAAGATGTAGTCGGTATTGCGGCTCTTGCTGAGGTCGGCGTATTTCAGCGCGCCGATGCCCACCACCGCGGCAATCTGACGGCGCTCGGCTTCCGGCAGCTCCGGGTTCTTGCTGGTGACCAACTGGAAAGCGCGTTCCACCGCCTCGTCCAGCAGTTCGACCAGTTTGACGTTCTCGCCGGAACGGGTTTTCAGCGGCTTGCCGTCCGGCCCCATGATGGTGCCATGGCCGATGTGCTGGAAGTCGGCGCTTTCCGGCAGCCAGCTCGCCTTGCGTGCGGTGCTGAACAGCTGCTGGAAGTGCAGGCTCTGGCGCGAATCGACCACGTACAGGCAGCGATCCAGCTCCAGCTTGTTCACACGGAAGCGAATGGCGCCGAGGTCGGTGGTGGCGTACAGGTAGCCACCGCCCTGCTTCTGGACGATGAAGGCAGCCGGCTCGCCTTCCTTGTTCTTGAATTCGTCGAGGAAGACGACTTGCGCGCCCTGGTCTTCGACGAGCAGGCCTTTCTGGCGCAGCTCTTCCACCAGTACCGGTAGGTCGTCGTTGTAGAAGCTTTCGCCGCGCACGTCGTCGTCATTCAACTGCAAGCCGAGCTTCTGGTAGATGGCGTTGCAGTGGGTCAGCGACAGCTTGACGAACTGCTGCCACAGTTTCAGCACCTCGGCATCGCCGGACTGCAGTTTCACCACGTAATCGCGGGCGGTGTCGGCAAAAGCCGTATCTTCGTCAAACCGCTTCTTGGAGTGCTTGTAGAACGTGTCGAGGTCTTTGAGCTCGAGGTCGGCCTGTCCGCTCTTGCTGATTTCCACCATGTAGGCCACCAGCATGCCGAACTGGGTACCCCAGTCTCCCACATGGTTCTGGCGCACCACATTGTGGCCGATGAAACTGTTCACACGGACCAGCGCGTCGCCGATGATGCCGCCGCGCAGGTGACCAATGTGCATTTCCTTGGCGAGGTTGACCGAGGAATACTCTACCATGACCTTCTTGGCGTCGACCTTGGCGATGCCCAAGGCCTCATCGGCCAGCGCCGTTTCGGCGCGGCGGGCGAGGAAGGCCGGGTCGAGGTGGATATTGATGAAGCCGGGGCCGGCGATTTCCAGCTTGCTGGCGATGCCGTCGAGATCGAGCACGGCCAGTACTTTCTGGGCCAGTTCGCGCGGGTTGGTCTTGAGCTGCTTGGCGGCGGCCATCACGCCGTTGGCCTGGTAGTCGCCGAATTCCGGCTTGCTGGCCGGCTGGACGTTGGCCGAAGCGTCAGGCGCGCCGGCGGCGGCGAGTGCAGCCTGCACCCGCGCGGAAATCAGTTGCAAAATGGTCATGTCGGTCCCGAAAGGTCTGGCGCAAGCGGCTCGCGGCCCCTGCGTGATATCAGGGTGAAATTGTAAGCGCTCGCCGCTGGCCAGGGCAAACTTTGCCGCAGTGCAGCGTGCGGAGTTCAAAGCAAAGCGCGGCGTCCCATCAAAAGAACGCCGCGCCTTCGGTCAAGCTACGCTGCCGGCTCAGATCAAACGAGCGATCAGTGCCTTCTCCATCCCGGCCATGCCCGGAATCTTGACCTTGACGCCATTGCCCGGCGCCACCTCGGTGGCCGCGCCGTCACGGGTCATGGTGGTGAGATCGACGATGCGGTTGCCGCTCGGGTGGATGATTTCCAGCTTGTCGCCGACGGCGAAGCGGTTCTTCACGTCAATCAGCGCCCAGCCCTCGGCATCGACCTCCAGCACTTCGCCGACGTACTGGCTGCGCTTGGCCTGGGAGTGGCCGGTAAGGTAGTTCTGGTATTCCTGAGTCTGGTGACGCTCGAGGAAGCCCGGGGTGTAGCCGCGGTTGGCCAGGCCTTCGAGATCGGCCAGCAGGCTGTAGTCGAACGGGCGGCCGGCGACGGCATCGTCGATCGCCTTGCGGTAAGCCTGAGCCGTGCGCGACACGTAGTAGATGGACTTGGTCCGTCCTTCGATCTTCAGCGAGTCAACACCGATCTTCACCAGTTTCTCCACCTGCTCGATGGCGCGCAGGTCCTTCGAGTTCATGATGTAGGTGCCGTGCTCGTCCTCGATGATCGGCATCAGTTCGCCCGGACGGCTGCCCTCTTCGATCAGGTAGGTCTTGTCGGCCAGCGGGTGGCGCTCGGCTCCGCCACAGGCGGCGAAGCTCTGGTTGGCTTCTTCCAGCGCCTTGTTGAAGTCGAACTTGATGGTCTGCACGTCACCAGCGTCGTCGCCCTGGGTGTCGTGCATCTTGTAGTCCCAACGGCAGGCGTTGGTGCAAGTGCCCTGGTTCGGGTCGCGGTGGTTGAAATAGCCGGACAACAGACAGCGGCCGGAGTAGGCAATGCACAGCGCGCCGTGCACGAACACTTCGAGCTCCATGTCCGGGCATTCCTGACGAATCTCGGCGATCTCGTCGAGGGAGAGTTCGCGCGACAGGATGATGCGGGTCAGCCCGATCTTCTGCCAGAACTTCACGCCCATCAGGTTAGTGGTGTTGGCCTGCACCGAGAGGTGGATATTCACCTCCGGCCACTTCTCGCGCACCATCATGATCAGGCCGGGATCGGCCATGATCAGCGCGTCCGGCTTCATGGCGATCACCGGCTCCATGTCGGCGAGATAGGTCTTGAGCTTGGCGTTGTGCGGCAGGATGTTGCTGGCTACGAAGAACTGCTTGCCGCGCGCGTGCGCCTCTTCGATACCCTGGCGCAGTTCTTCCAGCTTGAATTCGTTGTTGCGGGCGCGCAGCGAGTAACGCGGCTGGCCGGCGTAGACGGCGTCGGCGCCATAGTCGTAGGCGGCGCGCATCTTGTCGAGCGAGCCGGCGGGGAGCAGCAGTTCCGGGGCTTTCATCAGGCTTTTGGTTCCAATTTTTCAGTGCAGCATGGCGCTGGCGGGCAGCGGCTTGAGGTCCGGCGCGACAAAGGCTTTGCGGGCGGTCTCGTCATGCAGTTTTTCTTCGGAATAGTGTTGCCGCAGCAGGTTTGGCAGGTCGTTCTTCAGGTCGGGACAGGAGGCCAGGAAGGCAGGCCAGTCGTCCAGCAGTTCCGGCTTGGCGTCGAGGCGGCTGTACAGGATGGCCAGCGCCGCCATGGTCAGCGTGTGGTGGTACTTGTGCGCCGCTCCCTTGGCCATGGCGTAGCGCGACAGGGTGCGGGCGCACCGCGCCGCCGCCTCGCGTGCCGGGTACTGGCGCCGGTAGGCCCAGGCCGCCAGCAGATGGGCTTCGTGGTTGAAGTCGGCTTCAGGCAGCGCCAACGTTTCCAGCTGTCGCAGCAACCCGTGGTGGTCCATGACGAGGAACACTCCTGAAGAGAGAAAAAAGAACAAGGCCCCACCGGCAGTGGAGCCTTGTTTTCGATCTATTGTGCGGCGCGATTATGCGCCCCGCCCTGGCCACAGTCAACTGTGATCAACCCCAACCCACGGGGTTTAAGATGCTGTTTTGAATGCCATTTTTACTTCATGGTTTTTTCATCAGCGCCACCAGCGCGGTGAACTGCCCCACCACGCCGACCACCATCAGCGCGGACCAGAGCAGCGACGGCAGCAGGCCGTTCGCCGAGGACGACTGCATGCCGGCGCCGGCCAGCGCCAGCAACAGGGTGGACAACAACAGCACCAGGATCGCGAGGCGGCGGTCCTGACGCAGGCGGCGGAAAAACAGTTGAAGCATGGCATGGCACCTTGTGATGAAACGGTCTCGGCCCGACCACCATGGGGAGGCGGCGCGCCTTGTACAGCCCCCGATTGTAATACGACGGCCGGCCTTGTCGCGCCTTGGCACCCCGTACGGATTTTGCCCGCCGGGCGATCACCCATCGGGCATAATGAGCAACCAGGCCCCCGTTAGGCGCCAACCATGCTATTCAGATCGAGCTTGCTGGGCGAAGTCGAGGTGAACGAAGCCACCACCCTGCTCTTCCCCCATGGCATTCCCGCATTTGAAAACTGCACCCGCTTCCAGTTGTTTCACGATCAGGACAAGGCCGAGCCCAGCGTGTTCTGGATGCAGTCGCTCGACAACCCCGACGTCCTGTTCAGCGTGGTGCCGCCCACTGAATTGGGACTGCGCTACGAAATCGAGCTGAGTGAAGACGACGCGACCGCACTCGAATTGAGCCGCCCGGAGGATGCGGCCATCCTGCTGATGGTGTACAAACCGCAGGAGCAGGCGGACGAGGCACACCCGGTACTGGCCCCGCTCTGGGCCAACGTGCGCAACCCGCTGGTGATCAACCTGGCGGCGCGCCGTGGTTTGCAGAAGGGCGGACTGGGGTGTGACATCCTGTTCCACAACCACGGCTGAAGGCCTGCTTCATTAGCCGGCTGCGCCTTCGCATCTTGAGTTCCGGCGGTACTGCCTGCCAATCCATCGCTGGGCAAATTCCTGCGTGCCAATCTTCGATTGGCTCAGCGATGGATTGGCACGCAGAGATTGGCTCGGCGATACGGAATTCTCATGTACTTCATGTACATTCCGCTTCCTGTGCGCTGGCGGCACTCAACCTGCCTTGGCTCGCTCGGCTACTGAACTAGGCCCAATCCAACCATTCACTATACAAAACGGCCGTCCTATTACGGGCGGCCGTTTTCATGGTCATGGGGAGCGGATCGTTAGCCCTTCAGCACCTCGGCCATGGCATCCGCCACATACTCGACGTTGCGGGTGTTGAGGCCGGCCACACACATGCGGCCGGAGCGCACCAGGTAAACCGCGAATTCTTCGCGCAGGCGGTCGACCTGTTCCGGGGTCAGCCCGGTGTAGCTGAACATGCCACGCTGCTTGATGAAGTAGCTAAAATCGCGGCCCGGCACCTTGGCGGCCAGCACCTCGTACAGCTTCTGGCGCATGGCCTTGATGCGCTCGCGCATTTCGGTGACCTCGCCCTCCCATTCCTGGCGCAGCACTGCGTCGTTCATCACCATGGCGGTGACCTGGCCGCCGTGGGTCGGCGGGCTGGAATAATTGCGGCGCACCGTGGCCTTCATCTGGCCCAGCACGCGCCCGGCTTCTTCGGCGTCCTGGCACACCACCGACAGACCGCCGCAGCGCTCGCCGTAGAACGACAGGTTTTTGGAGAACGAGTTGCTGACGAAGAAGCTGATACCGGCGTCGGCCATGGTGCGGATGGCGTAGGCGTCTTCGTTCAGCCCGTCGCCGAAGCCCTGGTAGGCGATGTCGAGGAAGGGGATCAGCTCGCGCTCTTTGACCACGGCGATCACCTCGCGCCACTGCGCGTTGGAGAGATCGACACCGGTCGGGTTATGGCAGCAGGGGTGCAGCAGCACCACGGTCTTGGCCGGCAGTTGCTTGAAGCAGGTGATCATCTCGTCGAATTTCACGCCGCCGCTGACTGCGTCGTAGTAGGGATAGTCGCGCACCACGAAGCCGGCGCCTTCGAACATGGCGCGGTGGTTGTCCCAGGTCGGGCTGCTGACCCAGACTTCGCTCTCGGGGAAGTAGCGCTTCAACAGATCGGCGCCGATCTTCAGCGCACCGGAGCCGCCGATGGTCTGAATGGTGGCGATGCGGCCGGACGTGACGGCCTCGTGTCCGGCACCGAACAGCAGCTCCTGCACCGCCTGACGGTAGTTGGCGGCGCCTTCCATCGGCAGGTAGGAGCGCGGGCCGGCGGTTTGCACACGCGCCACCTCGGCCTTCTGCACCGACGGCAACAGCGGGATACGGCCTTGTTCGTCATAGTAGAGGCCGATGCCGAGGTTGACCTTGTTCGGGCGCGGGTCGTTATTGAAGGTTTCGACGAGGGTGAGGATCGGGTCGCCGGCGTAGGCGTCAACGTGTTCGAACATGGTGCGGGCCACAGTCTCGTAGTGTTGGTTGATGAGCGAAACAAGCAGGCGCTAACCGTACCATGAAACGGCCGCCGAGGCGTAGTGCGGGACGGCGCGCTTCGAGATCGAACCGCTCTCCCCGCCTGGGCCCCATGAATGAAAAAACCGCCGGCGACCGACGGTCGCAGGCGGTGGGGAGAGACGAGGATGTCCGCTTAGAACGAGTGCTTCAGGCCAACACCGAAGCCGGTCGGGTTGGAACCGGCACCGACGCCGATGGCTTTACCAGTGTTATCGTAGTTTGTCAGACCCGCGTTACCGAAGGTGCGGGTACCGTTGTCGTCGTTGGCGATGCGGGTGTAGTAGGCGTAGGTCTGAGTGCGCTTGGACAGGTCGTAGGTCGCGCCCAGGGTCCACTGCTTGGCACCGTCCTTGGCGTCGGACTTGGACTCTTGCAGCTTGGCGTAGGCCAGGCTCACGCCGAAGTTGCCGAATTTCTGCTCGGCGCCGACGGTCCAGGCATTCTGCTTGGTATCGCCGGTGGACTTGTCGTTACGTTCCTGCTCGAAGCCGGCGCCGATCTTGGTGTCGCCGAACTTGTAGCTGGCGGCTACTTTCCAGAAGGACTGGTTCAGGTTGGTATCGCCGGCCACGGCGTTCTTGTCGTTGCGACGGTCGTAGCCCACGCCGACATTGAAGCCGTCGATCGAGTAGGCCGCGGCCAGGCTCCAGACGTCCATGTTGGTACGGTCACTGCCGTCGGCGCTGAGTGCCTTGCGAGTTTCGTCGGTGCCGTAGGACACGCCAGCCTGGAAGCCGGCGAAGTTCGGGGTGTAGTAATGCACCGAGTTGGCCAGACGCGCGTCGCCATGGCAGAACACCGACTTGTCGGTGCAGATTTCGGCGATGGTGTCAGCCATCGGGTTGACCAGGATCGGCTTGAGCAGCGCCTTGTAGGCGCTGTCGTTGTAGCCCATGAAGGCCTTACCGAAGGCGCCGTCCAGGCCGACGAAGCTGTTGCGGGTCGCGAAGGTGCCCTTGCGGGTGCCGCCATCGTCAACGGAGATTTCCTGCTCGACCTGCCAGATGGCTTTCAGGCCGTCGCCCAGGTCTTCATTGCCCTTGAAGCCCAGCTTAGACACGTTGGAGCTGATGCGGGTGGTGGACTTGATGTCGTTGGCGGAATTGGTCGAACCGGTGGCCTTGACTGACTCGATCGACTCGCTGATGGTGCCGTAAAGGGTGACGTCGGCCAGGGCGGCCGGGGCGATCAGGGCGGAGGCGACCGCCAGGGCAAGCAGATTCTTCTTCATTGCGATAACTCACTAGGGTTGTTGTATTTCACGCTTCGTCGGGTGAAACGTGTGGCGGAATATAGACACTCAATGTGTCTTGCCTATTACGGTGATGTTAAATCGCTACACCCACTGGCGCAATGTTGTGTTTAGGAAGCACTGGATGCCACCTGGGTTCAAGCCCTTCGAAGACCCGCCCTACCCCGACGTCTGGGTAGGCGAGCCCCCTGGACAATGCTTGCTGGCTAATTGCGGAACACCCGGAATAAACGGGAAACCTCACTCGTTTTATACAACGAAGCCGCTTCCAAGATGGGGCCTGTGTACCGTGCAGCACCCCAGGGGAGGCTTTGTGCTTCCGCCATTCCATTCATCGGAATCAGGAAGCCCTTTCGATATGGCAGGCCATTTCGCGACGCCAGAAAGTGAGTAATGCCATGACCCCACTCACATCCCATGCGGGAAAGAAGATCGTTCCAACACAATCAGCAAGCTTGATTGGAGCCCTGTTCGCCGTAGCACTTGGTTTTCCCTGCGCTGTCTACGCACGACAGCCCCAGCCCCCGGCTCCGTGCCACCCCAACTCTCACGCAGCGGAGGATATGTCGACGACCCTGAGTCGCGGCGACATCCGCCAGTTGCCAGCTCCGCTACGCAATCGGCTCGGGGAGCTAGCCGCCCGGCCGCACAGCCAGTTGCCGACGCAGGCTTACGCGGAGGCCGACGGGCCAAGCCAGCTGTTTCAGTATTATCTGCTCGATACCGGCGGCTTCGAACCCAACGCATTCACCAGCCTGATCCCGGGTATCAACGACACGGCCATGTTGACGGCGACGGGGCCTGACTGCGGCTTGCCGACGCTCGGCTCTGTCCGCGTCGTGCTGGAACCGAAACCCGGCCTACCCACTGACCCGAACGATGTTCGGGCGTTCATCGACATCTTTACCGACGTTGCCGGCTTGTTCGTGATCAATAACGAGAGCGGCTGGTATGAGGGGTGGATGATCCATGACCTGCGTGTCGCCCCGCCCGCCGCACCTAACCCCGACGGCGGCCCACAGTTTGGCACGATCACCGCGGCCGATGCGGCAGCACTTCAAGCCATGGGAGATCATCACAACGTGGCTGGAGTACGCTTCACCACTGACGGGAAGACGGAGCATTTCCCTGCCAGCACCGATCATTTCCCCGATCACCAGACCAACCTGGTACCGATTCAACTGAGCATGGGGGCATGGAACACGCTGCAGCAGAGCGACGGCCATGCCTACTGGGAATTCAACTACACCACCAACTGGATACACCCCTTGTATGAGCTGCCGTTCACCGGGGGCATACCCGGCAGCTTCGAGGCCGGGCAGGTAGGGGCGCTCTCGTCGATCGTTCCGGGCTCGGGGCCATCGGGGGTGAAGAACGATCCGGTGCGCTACGGCGACAATCCGAACACCCAAGGCGTGATCCAGGCCTCCGGCCCACGCGACCCGGACAAGTTCGACGCCGAAGACGACTCGCAGCGCGAGTTCCGCCAGCGCTTCATTCCCAGCGGCCTTGCCAAGGAAATTTACCTGGACGTGTATGAGCGGGTGACGTCTTTTGAAGCGGGCATTACCGACTTCACGCAGCGCCTGTTTGACGCCTACGCTGCCGAAGTGGCGCGAGTGGATGCTAACGGCGACGGCGTGATTTCCGCTGCCGAGGGCGATGTGGATTCTGCATCGGATGGCTTTGCGGACAATAGCCGCCTGTTTATCCCGGCAACGGAGTTTGACCGCTTCGCGGTGACCCGCGAGATCAACGATGGTTTGCTGGCACCCCGTTTCGCACCCAGCCAGAAAGCCTGGGTACTATCCGGGTTCCTGGCACCAGTGAGCCCGGCGGTACCGGCTTCTGCAGGTCGGGATAGCGACGACCGTTAAGCAAGGGGGGGGCTGATCGCCGTGCTCGTCGATCAGGGAGGGGGCGGACCACCGTGAAGGAGTTAAGTGATCCGCCCTTATTTCGTGGCGCGCACTTTGCTCCTCGGGAGTCCCCTCTCGGCGAAGGGCCAGGTTCAGGGCGGGGGCCACGCCCATACCGCCCTGCTTCATGGTCTGCCTGGCTAAGCTACCTTACAGGCCTGCTCCAGCTGCGGCTGCAGTGCAGCCAGGCTGGCCACTTCGCCCAGCACGATGACGGCCGGGCTGGCCAAGCGCGCAGCACGTACGTCGTCGGCCAGACGCGAAATAGTGGTGACGATGGCGCGCTGTTCGGGACAGCCGACACGGTGCACTACCGCCACCGGCAGGTCGGCAGCGAAACCGGCCGCGCGCCATTCGGCGGTCAGTGTCGGCAGATCGCTCATGCCCATGTAACACACCACGGTGAGGCCGGATTGCGCCAGTGCGGCCCACGGCAACGAGCTGCCGTCCTGGGTGTGCGCGGTGACCAGCGTCACGCCGCGGCTGAGGCCGCGATGGGTCAGCGGCAGGCCTAGCGCCGGGCCGACCGCGAGACCGGCGGTGAGGCCGCCGACGGCTTCGACCGCAACGCCACGTTCGGCCAGCCACTGCCATTCTTCACCGCCGCGACCGAAGATGAAGGGGTCGCCTCCCTTGACACGTGCCACCACTTTGCCCTGGCGGGCGTAGCGCAGCATCAGGCGGTGGATGAAGTCCTGCGGCGTGGAGCGGCAGCCACCGCGCTTGCCGACGTGCACGATGCGCGCGTCGGCGCGGGCAAAGCCCAGCACCTCGCGGCTGACCAGGTCGTCCACCAGCCAGACGTCGGCAGCCTGAAGGGCCTTCACCGCCTTGAGCGTCAGCAGTTCCGGATCGCCCGGGCCCGCCCCGATCAGATAGACCTTGCCTGTATGCATCTCATGCTCCCTGGGCCGCCTGAGCAGCAGCCACCATCCTCGTCAATTCTGGTACACAGGAACCGCAGCCACTGCCGCAGCCGAGTCCCGATTTCAGCCCTTCAACATCGCAACCGGCGGCGATCGCCTGGACGATGGCGTCCTCGCGTACCCCGGTGCAGGCGCATACTACACGCGAACGGTGGACCAGAGTGCCTCCGCCCATCAAGAGCCGCGCCAGGCTGTCCGGTGTTTCGCCATCGTCGAACCAGTCGGACAGGGCCTCCTCGGCACGCACATCGCCCGCCAGAAGGTAGGCGCATGGTGTCTTGCCGTTCAGCCACACTCTTCTAAGCACACTTCGTGCCGGGTCGTCGAAAGCGGCGAGCATGGCATCGGCCGGCGTCACCGAGTCTGCCAGTGCCTCAAGCAAGCTGGCCTCGGGAGCGGATTCCGCCGCGAGCTTGAGCCGCACCGCGGCGCCGCCAGCGACCACCGACAGCAGCACGGCGTAGGGGAAGCGCGCCAGCCATGGGGTCAGCCGCTGGCGCAGCTCGGCCACGTCGCCCTTGACCAGCAGCGTCAGCCGCCACGGCAGGCGCGCCGGCTCCAGCGTGATGGCGGCGTGCTTCAGCTCGGGCTGGCGCGACACCGGGTCAACCTTGCCCAAAGTCAGGGCATTGACGCCGTTGCCTGCCATGTACGCACCACCCCAGTGCATCGGCAGGAAGGCCATGCCAGGACGCAGATTGTCGTCGGCTTCCACCGGCAGCACGATGGCGCCGCGCCGCGACTTGATGCGGGCCAGGTCGCCGTTCTTGAGATGGAAGCGGTCGAGGTCGCGCTGGTTGAGCGACAGCACCGGTTCTTCGACGTGACGGGTCAACCCCGGCACCAGCGCGGTGCGGCTCATGGTGTGCCAGTGGTCGCGCAAGCGGCCGGTGGTCAGGCGCAGCGGGTATTGTGCCGAGACGTTTTCGGCCACCGGACGGTAGCCGATGTCGACGAAGCGGGCGCGGCCGGACGGTGTAGCGAAGCGGCCGTCCTGATAGAGCCGCGCCTTGCCGCTGGTGGCGCCGGCCGGGAACGGCCATTGCTGCGGGCCGATCTCGTCGAGTACGGCGTAGCTGAGGCCAGTGATGTCGAGATCGCGCCCGGCCGTGGTGACAACGTGCTCGGCGAACACCTGGGAGCCATCGTCGTAGGGGAACAGGGTTGGCCGAAGCGGCCGCAGGCGCGCTTCCAGCGCCTGTGCCACGTCGCGCGCGATGATCCAGTCGTGACGCGCTTCCCCCGGTGCCGGCAGAGCAGCGCGCACGCGGCTGATGCGGCGTTCGGAGTTGGTGACGGTGCCGTCCTTCTCAGGCCAGGTGCTGGCCGGCAGCACGAGGTCGGCATATGGCAGGGTTTCGGAGCCGGCGAAGGCTTCCTGCACGATGACGAAGTCGACCTTTTCCAGCGCGCGGCGTACCAGCGCCTGATCCGGCAGCGATTGCGCCGGGTTGGTGCAGACCACCCACAGCACCTTGATCTGGCCTTTGGCCGCCGCCTCGAACAGTTCGATAGCAGGCAGACCGGGCTCGGCCGGGATGCTGTCCACACCCCAGATCGCCGCCACTTCGGCGCGGTGCTCGGGGTTGGCGAGGTCGCGGTGCGCCGACAGCAGGTTGGATAGTCCCCCTACTTCGCGCCCGCCCATGGCGTTGGGCTGGCCGGTGAGCGAGAACGGGCCGGCGCCGGGCTTGCCGATCTGGCCGGTGGCCAGGTGCAGGTGGATCAGCGCGGCGTTCTTGTCGGTGCCGGCGGCCGATTGGTTGAGGCCCATGGTGTAGAACGACAGCGCCGCGCCGGCGCGGCCGAACCAGCGTGCGGCGGTGACGATGTCTTCTTCGCTGATGCCGCAGATGTCGGCGGCGGCGCGCGGGGTGAATTCGCGCAGCCGGTCCTTGAGCTTGGCGAAGCCTTCGGTGTGCTGCTCGATGTAGTCGCGGTCGAGCAGGTCGTCCCACACCAGCACGTTGAGCATGGCATGGAACAGCGCCACGTCGGTGCCGGGCAGGATCGGCAGGAAGAGGTCGGCGAGGCTGGCGGTGTCGGTGCGGCGCGGGTCGATCACGATGACCTTCATCGCCGGATTGGCCGCCTTGGCCGCTTCGAGCCGGCGGAACAGCACCGGGTGGGCGTAGGCCATGTTGGAGCCGGCGATCAGCACCACGTCGGCCTGGTCGATGTCTTCATAGCAGGCCGGCGGCGCATCGGCGCCGAGCGTGGCCTTGTAGCCGGCCACGGCGCTCGACATGCACAGCCGCGAGTTGGTGTCGACGTTGTTGGTGCCGACGACGGCGCGCGTCAGCTTGTTGAAGACGTAGTAGTCCTCGGTCAGGAGCTGGCCGGAGAGGTAGAACGCTACCGAGTTGGGGCCATGTTGGGCCACCGCTGCCGCGATGCGGTCGGCAGCGGTTTCGATGGCGTCGTCCCAGGCGACGCGCTGGCGCGGTGCATCCTTGGCGAGCCGCTGTTCCGGGTACAGCAGGCGCGCTCCCGGCTTGCCGGTGGTGTCGGCCAGGGTGCGGCCCTTGCTGCACAGCCGGCCGAGGTTGGCGGGGTGCGTCGGGTCGCCTTCCACCGAGGTCAGGCGCTGGCCGTCGGACTGGATCAGGACGCCGCAGCCGGTGCCGCAGTAACAGCAGATCGAGGAGACAGTCTTGTTGCGTCCCGTGGTTTCTGTCATGTGATGTCTCCCAATGCGATCAATCTTGATGGAGCCTTGTCGTAGGGCGGAAGCCCTGACTGAGCGAGGCAAGCGTGACTGAGCAAGGTAGCGCAAGCGTTGCGAAGGAATACGTCGCGAAGGAATAACAGGGCGTTCTGAGTGAGCGCGGCACACCCACTTCGGCGGAACGCCCCGCTAGACGGGGCTTCCGCCCTACGTCAGTTCGTTTCGGCCAGGCTTCGGCGGAACGCCCCGTTACGGCTCATTTCAGTTCCAGCGATACCTTGCCGTCTTCGATGCGCACCGGGATGTGACCGGTACAGCCGACATCGGGGGCGCAGGCTTCCCCGGTCTTGAGGTCGATCACCCAGTTGTGCAGCGGGCAGGCGACGGTGTGGCCGGAGACGATGCCTTGCGACAGCGGGCCGCCCTTGTGCGGGCAGCGATCGACCAGGGCGAACACGTAGTCGTCCTCGGCGCGGAAGATGGCGATGTCGTCCTGTCCTTCGCGCTTGAGCACACGGGCGCCCTGCTTGGGGATGTCATTGATGGTGCAAACGGTTTTCCAGTTCATGCTGATCTCCTTGTCCTTTCGTGCGGGGAGCGAGCGTGGCGGCGTTCAGGGCCTGGTGCTCGCTCCCGCTGCGGTCTGGAATTACACGGTGAGCGGTTCGAATTCGTGACGGGCGACACCTTCCTTGACGCGCTCGGTCCACGGGTCCTTCTCGAAGGACAGGGCGAAGCGCAACCGCTCGTACAGTGCCTTGCGGTTTTCGAGGTTGTCGACCACCTGGGTCTTGATGAAGTCTAGGCCGACGCGGTGCAGGTAGTGCACGGTGCGCTCCAGGTAGAAGGCTTCCTCACGGTAGAGCTGCAGGAAGGCGCCGGTGAGTTCCAGCACTTCTTCGCGCGTCTTCACCTTGGCGAGGAACTCCGCCACCTCGGTCTTGATACCGCCGTTGCCGCCGACATACAGCTCCCAGCCGGAATCGACACCGATGATGCCGACGTCCTTGATGCCTGATTCGGCGCAGTTGCGCGGGCAGCCTGAGACCGCCAGCTTGACCTTGGCCGGGCTCCACATGCCGGTCAGGTCCTTTTCCAGGTCGATGCCCATCTGGGTGGAGTCCTGCGTGCCGAAACGGCAAAACTCGGAACCGACGCAGGTCTTCACGGTACGCAGGCTCTTGCCGTAGGCATGGCCGGACGGCATGTCGAGGTCGGCCCAGACCTTGGGCAGGTCTTCCTTCTTTACGCCCAACAGGTCGATACGCTGGCCGCCGGTGACCTTCACCATCGGGATGGCGTACTTGTCGGCCACATCGGCGATGCGGCGCAGTTCGGAGGCGTTGGTGACGCCGCCCCACATGCGCGGGATCACCGAGTAGGTGCCGTCCTTCTGGATGTTGGCGTGCACACGCTCGTTGATGAAGCGCGACTGCGGATCGTCCTTCGCCTCGCCCGGCCAGGTCGAGATCAGGTAGTAGTTCAGCGCCGGGCGGCAGGTGGCGCAGCCGTCCGGGGTGCGCCATTCGAGGAAGTCCATCACCTGGCGCAGGCTGGTCAGGTGCTGTTCGCGGATCACCTTGCGCACGCCGCCGTGGTTGTGGTCGGTACAGCCGCACACCGGCTTCTCGGACTTGGGTTTGACGTCGGCGGCGCCGCCGACGCAGTTGATCAGAATCTGCTCGACCAGGCCGGTGCACGAGCCGCAGGAGCTGGCGGCCTTGGTGTGCTTCTTGATCTCATCGACGGTGAACAGGCCCTTCTCCTGGATCGCCTTGACGATGGTGCCCTTGCACACGCCGTTACAGCCGCACACTTCGGCGTCGTCCGGCATGCCCACGACCTTGCTCTGGCCGGAGTGGCCGACATCGCCCTGACCGCCTTCACCCAGCATCAGCACGTCGCGCATCTCGGCCACCGACTTGCCTTCGCGGATCAGGCGGAAGTACCAGGCACCGTCGGCGGTGTCGCCGTACAGGCAGGCGCCGACCAGCTTGTTGTTCTTCAGCACCAGCTTCTTGTAGATGCCGCCCATCGGGTCGGACAGGGTGATCGCCTCGGTGTCGTCGCTGCCCATGAAGTCGCCGGCGGAGAACAGGTCGATGCCGGTGACCTTGAGCTTGGTCGAGGTGGCGGCCGGCACGTAGCGGCCGATGCCGTAGTGCGCCAGGTGGTTGGCGGCGACCTTGGCCATGTCGAACAGCGGGGCGACCAGGCCGTAGGCCACGCCGCGGTGGCTGACGCATTCGCCGACGGCGTAGACGCGCGGGTCGTAGGTCTGCATGGTGTCGTTCACCACCACGCCGCGGTTGCAGTACAGGCCGGATTTTTCGGCCAGTTCGTAGTTCGGGCGGATACCAACGGCCATCACCACCAGCTCGGCCGGGATTTCCTCGCCGTCGGCGAAGCGCAGGCCGGCGACGCGGCCGGAACCGCCGTCGAGCAGCGCGGCGGTCTGCTTCTGCAGGTGGAAGGTGATGCCGCGGTCCTCCAGGCTCTGCTGCAGCAGCTTGGCGGCGGCGCGGTCGAGCTGGCGGTCGAGCAGCCATTCGCCGAGGTGCACCACGCTCACGTCCATGCCGCGCGCCATCAGGCCGTTGGCGGCTTCCAGGCCCAGCAGGCCGCCGCCGATCACCACCGCCTTCTTGTACTTCTGGCTGGCTTCGATCATCAGGTTGACGTCGCGGATGTCGCGGAAGGTCACCACGCCGTCGAGGTCCTTGCCCGGCACCGGCAGGATAAAGGGGTTGGAGCCGGTGGCCAGCAGCAGGCGGTCGTACGGGGCCTCGGTGCCGTCGGCGGCGCGCACCACGCGCTTGACTCGGTCGATCTCGGTGATTTCCTTGCTCATATGCAGAGTGATGCCGTGCTCGGCATACCACTCCACCTCGTTGAGCATGATTTCCTTGATCGTCTGTTCCCCCGTCAGCACCGGCGACAGCAGGATGCGGTTGTAGTTGGGGTGCGGCTCGGCGCCGAACACGGTGATGTCGTAGAAATCGGGCATCAGCTTGAGCAGTTCTTCCAGCGTGCGCACGCCGGCCATGCCGTTGCCTACCATGACGAGTTTCGGTTTGTTCATCGGGATCTCCTTAGCATCGTGGCTACGCCGCATTCACCCTTGCCGCAGCGAGACCAAATAAAAAAAGTCCGTTCCCATGGATTCCCCCATGCTGAACGGACCTCTTTGTCCTTACCCGCTTCACCGCCATTGGCAAACCGGGCAACATTGTCTGCTGCCTTACTAGCAAGTGCCGTGCCAGCCTTTTTCCGCCCTTCCGATGCGGTTTACCGCCTTTTTCGACGTCTCCCTTCTTGTTTGCAGTGCACAACCGCACCAAGACCGTGCATGGCACCCATGGGCATTACTTCTGCACCATCAGCCACAACCCGGTAAGACTCACCATGGCCCCACCCAGACGCAGCAGCGAGGGCTGTTCGCGAAACAGCAGGAAGCCCAGCGGCAGCAGCACCAGGGTGCTGATCACGTTGGCGCTGAGCGAGGCCACGCCCATCTGCCAGCCGGCGCGGTAGGCCAGCAGAAAACCCAGCTCGATGCCGAGGATGCCGAGCGCGACACCGCTGCTGCTCCAGTTCACGGCCAGCAGGCTGCGGCTGCCCGGGCTGAACAGCATGCCGACGAGGCACAGCAACATGGCCAGGCCGTAGCTCACGGCCAGGGTCAGGAACGGATTCACCGCCTGCGGCACGTGCTTGAGCGACAAGTGGTAGATCACCGAGCCGGCGACCGCCAGCAGCAAGGCAGATAGATACATGATGGACTCCCGAAAAGTGGATGCCTCCATGCTATCGACCCGTGCCAGATATAGGTAGACTGTCGTTTACTATGCCGGCTATAAGAGATGTTTATGACTATGGACCTGGACACCGCACTGCTGCGCGCCTTCGTCAGCGTGGTACGCAATGGCAGCATCAACCGCGCAGCCACCTTGCTGCAGCGTACCCAGCCTGCCGTCAGCCTGCAGATCCGCAAGCTGGAGCAGCAGCTGGGCCAGCCCCTGCTGGAGCGTTCACCACGCGGCATCCGGCTGACCGGGGCCGGAGAAGCCCTGCTGCCCTACGCCGAGCGCTTGCTGACGCTGACCGACCAATTGGTGCCGGGTCTGGGCGGCCTGCCGGCCTGCGAGCAGCACCGCCGCATTGGCATCATGGAGGACTTCACCGGCACCCGGCTGCCTCGCGTGCTGGCGGATTTCGCCAGCGTGCATCCGGGGTTGCGCCTGTCGGTCACGGTGGGGATGAAGGTGGAGTTGTTCACCGCGATGAACGCGGGCGAGCTCGACGTGATGGTGAGTTCACCACTGGCCGACAGCAGCCTGCTGCCGAAGCCAGACGCCCAGTTTATGTGCCCGCTGGCCTGGTTTGCCGCACGCGGCAAAGTGCTGACGACGTCCCCCTCCTTGCCGCTGGTGATTTTCAGCGCGCCATGCTCGTGGCGCGAGCAGACGCTGGCGACCCTGAACCGGGCCGGGCAGCCTTGGCATATCGTGTTCGAAAGCGCCAGCCTGACCGCCATCCAGGCGGCGGTGGAGGCCGGCCTGGGGGTGGCGGCGATGCTGGCGGACACGCCGCCCGCCCACAGCCGCTGCGTCAACGACGGCAGCCTGCCGCCACTGCCCGGCATGCCGGTCGGCGTCTACCGGCAAAGCGGCGACAACGACCC
Source organism: Pseudogulbenkiania subflava DSM 22618 (assembly GCF_900177275.1). Classification (GTDB taxonomy): domain Bacteria; phylum Pseudomonadota; class Gammaproteobacteria; order Burkholderiales; family Chromobacteriaceae; genus Pseudogulbenkiania; species Pseudogulbenkiania subflava. The sequence goes on along the minus strand of NZ_FXAG01000007.1, from coordinate 21,146 downwards.
GCTGACCCGGCGGCTGGCGGAATTGTTCTGCCGCGAGCTGGATGCGCCGATAGCGACGGCAGCCTGAGCCGCTTAGAACCTGTTTACGATCACGCGAGCTAGAGCGAGACAAGGCGAAAACGCCTGAGGAAGCGGAGTTTACAAGCGGTAAATGAGCATTCCGAAGTCGTTTTTAACGCCGTATCGCCGAAGCGCAGCAGATCGTAAACAGGTTCTCACCGCTCACAACACCAGCAGCAAGTACACCAGCACCAGGTTGAGCAACAGCGATACCAGCGCGATGGCACGCCACAGCTTGAGCGGAGCGCGCTCGGCCCACGGCACGCGGCGGCGCACGGAAACCGGCTGCGCGTCGCCCTTCTCCAGCGCCAGCAGCAGTTCTTCCGCGGTCTCGAAACGGCGCGCCGGGTCGCGCTCGACTGCCTTCAGCAGCACGTTCTCCAACCACAACGGCAGGTCCGGGCGGTAGCGCGTCGGCAGTTCGGGGGCGCCGAAGCGCGGGTGCTGGAACGGTTCCACCTCGCCGTAGGGGTAGTGGCCGGTCAGCAGCCAGTACAGTGTCACGCCGGCGGCGTAGAGATCGGTCTGCACGCTGGCAAAGGCGCCGTCGAACAGTTCCGGCGCCATGTAGCTCGGCGTGCCCGGCATCGCCCCGTCCTTGTCGACGGTCAGCCCCGGGCAGTACGCCACGCCCAGGTCCAACAGGCGCAGCTTGTCGTCGTGGTCGATGTGGACGTTTTCCGGCTTGACGTCGCGGTGCAGGATATTGAGCCGGTGCAGCGCCGCCAGCGCACGCGTCAGCCGGAGGCCGATCTTGACCACCTCGCTCGGGCTGATGCTGGCGCCCTCGCGCCGGCGCCGTTCGGCCAGGTTTTCGCCGTTGTACCAGCGCAGCAGGTAGTAGAGGTGCTGGCGCGCCGGCAGCGGCTTGATCTCGGCAAAGTAGTGTGCGGTCAGGCGCTTCTGCAGCCATTCTTCGACCAACAGCGCCTGCTCGGCCTGGCTGTCGCCGGCCAGCGTCGGCGGCAGCGTCTTCATCACCCAGCGCCGTCCGGTGGCGTCCAACACGCGGTAGGCGAGCCCGGACGGCCCGTCGTTCAGTACCGCCTCGACGGTCAGGCCGTCGAACTCCTGCCCCGGCTTGAGGCGCGGTGGCAGCGACTGGAAGGCGCCGCGCGCCAGCTCGTCGCCGAGGTTGGCCGAAGGCAGGTCGTCGACGCGCAATACGATGGCCGACAGATTGTCACCGGAACCAGCGGCGATGGCCTCGTCCACCAGCACCTGGGCCGCGCGCTGCGGGTCGACGTGCAGCCGCAGCACTTCGTCCAGGCGCTTGTCGCCCAGCGGCCCCCACACGCCATCGCTGACCAGCAGGAACACGTCGCCCTCGGCCACGTCGCCGTCGAGGAAGTCGGCCATCACGTGTTCGTCCAGCCCCATCGCCCGCTTGAGCACGTGGCGCATCGACGGCTCGTCCCACACATGGTCGGTGGTGAGGCAGAACAGCCGGCCGCCGGTCAGGCGATAAAGCCGGCTGTCACCGACGTGCGCCACGGTAAAGCGCCGGCCACGCAATACCAGCGCGGTCAGCGTCGCCACCAGCGTCTTGCCTTGCGAGCGCAGCCAGCGGTTGTGCGCGGTTAGCAGGCGGTCGAGCGCGGTGCCGACCTCCCAGGTTTCCGGCGTGGCGTAGTAGTCCGCCGCCACCGCGCGCACGCTGGACTGGGCGGCGAGCTTGCCGTCGGCGCAGCTCGACACCCCGTCGGCCAGCACGAACAGCGCCCCCTTGCTGGTCAGCAGTTCGGCTTCCGGCGTCACGCAGGCCAGCGCGTCCTCGTTGCGCGGCTTGGGGCCGGTTTCGGTGACGTGGCCGACGGACAAGGCAAGCGCCATGATCTCTCCTAAGAACCTGTCCACGATCTTGCTGCGCGTCCCTGATTGGGGCTCATGTGCTGCTCGAAATCCTCATGTACTACTTGTACATTCCGGTTTCTGTGCTGCTCTTCACCCCGCTGAGGGCCGCTCGCGACAGATCGTGAACAGGTTCTAAGCCTGTTTACCATCGTGCGACGAGCCCCGGATCGGGGCTCAGACGCTGTTACAAACATAGGATGAACGGGGCGCTGCCGGCTCATCGCGCCGAACAACACCCCGCGTCATCCCTCTCACGATCCGCTTGCGACAGATCGTAAACCGTTGTTACACCCGTGCCGAGGTGGCGTTGGCCGAGCCCCAGGTGGTGCGCCAGCGCAGCTTCACGCTGTGCAGGCCGAACCAGGCCAGCAGGCCAAGGCTGGCGAACAGCCACAGGCCGATCTGGTAGTTGCCGGTGGTCTGCTTGACGAAGCCCAGGCCCGCCGCGAGCAGGAAGCCGCCGATGCCGCCGGCCATGCCGACCAGGCCGGTCATCACGCCGATCTCCTTGCGGAAACGCTGCGGCACCAGCTGGAACACCGCACCGTTGCCGCAACCGAGCGCCAGCATGGCGCCGATGAACAAGGCCAGCGCGGCGTAGGCCTGCGGCAGGTTGAAGCCGACCACGCCCAGCAGCAGCGCGGCGACGGTGTACATCACCAGCAGGGTGCGGATGCCGCCGATGCGGTCGGCCAGCGCGCCGCCCAACGGACGCATCATCGAACCGGCGAACACGCAGGCCGCGGTGTAGTAGCCGGCGGTCACGGCGTTCAGGCCGTACTGGTCGTGGAAGTAGCCCGGCAAGGCGCCGGCCAGGCCGACGAAGCCGCCGAAGGTCATGCTGTAGAAGAACATGAACCACCAGCTATCCTTGTCGCCCAGCACCTTCAGGTAGTCGGCCATCGACTTGGCCGGCGCGCGGTTCGGCGCGTTCTTGGCCAGCAGACAGAACACCACGAACACGATGGACAGCGGGATCAGCGCGAAGCCGAACACGTTCTCCCAGCCGAAGGCGGCGGCCAGGCCGGGCGCCAGCAAGGCGGCGAACACCGTGCCGGAGTTGCCGGCGCCGGCGATGCCCATCGCCTTGCCCTGGTGCTCGGGCGGATACCACTGCGACGCCAGCGGCAGCGACACCGCGAACGAGGCACCGGCCACGCCGAGGAACAGGCCCAGCAGCAGCGCCTGGTGGAAGGAGTGGATGCCGAAGTGCCAGGCCACGCCCAGCGCGGCGATTACCACCACCTGACCGATGATGCCGGCGGTCTTGGGCGACAGGCGGTCCACCATCAGACCGATGGCGAAGCGCAGCACCGCGCCGGCCAGGATCGGCGTGGCCACCATCATGCCGCGCTGCTGCGCGGACAGAGACAAGCTGTCGGCGATCTGGATCGCCAGCGGCCCGAGGATGTACCAGACCATGAAGCTCAAGTCGAAGTAGAGAAACGCGGCCAGCAGAGTGGGCCAGTGCCCGGCCTTCCAGAAACTCTTGTTCATGTACCTTCTCCCGATATCGATGCGAACGAGTCGCCGCGCAAAAAAAAAGCGTCCGCTGCCGCGCAGTGTTCACTGCGGGTAGCGGACGCCGTTGTCCGAGTCAGGCGAAGACCTGCGTCGGCCTCCCCTGCGCCCCGGCAAGCGTGGCCGTCGTTGGCCGGGCTCGCCGGGTTTAAATTGTTCAAAGGGGATATAGCAACTAGCGTGCCAGCCCTGCTAGTCGTCTCTGGAGGCCCTGGGAGCCTCATCCGGCCTGGCGCGCGGCGCTGACGCACTGCACAAGTGCGCCGATGCACCAGCCAGGAACATCGCCCCGTCCGGGGCATGAAAAAAGCGGGGAAGACTCGCGTCTTCCCCGCCTTGCGTTACCACCACGTACCACATAGATAGAACCTGTTTCAGTAGGCCAGCGAGCCAAAGCAGGTTGAGTACCGCCAGCGCACAGGAACCGGAATGGTCATGGAGTACATGAGGATTCCTGATCGCTGAGCAAATCCCTGCGTGCCAATCTTCGATTGGCTCAGCGATGGATTTGCACGCAGTACTGCCGGCGCTCAAGATGCGCAGGCACAGCGGCCTAATGAAATAGGTTTACGCCGCCGGTCGCAAATGCTTCTGATACAAAAACTCCAGCACCGCGCTGCGATAGCCGTGGTAGGCGCTGTCGTTGGCCAGCGCCAGCCGGTCACGCGGACGCGGCAGCGCCACCTCGAGGATCTCGCCCACGGTGGCGGCCGGGCCGTTGGTCATCATCACGATGCGGTCGGAAAGCAGTACCGCCTCGTCCACGTCGTGCGTCACCATCACCACGGTAGCCTGGGTGGCCTCGACGATCTTCACCAGCTCGTCCTGCAGGTTGGCGCGGGTGAGCGCGTCGAGCGCACCGAAGGGCTCGTCCATCAGCAGCACCTTGGGCTCCATCGCCAGCGCACGGGCGATGCCGACGCGCTGCTTCATGCCGCCCGACACCTCGTGCGGGTACTTGTCGCTGGCGTGGCTCAGGTTGACCAGCGCCAGCGCCGCCTCGCAGCGCGCCTTGAGCTGGGCCTTGTTCTCGCGTTGGCCGAACACCTTCTCCACCGCGAGGTAGATGTTGCCGTAACAGGTCAGCCATGGCAGCAGGCTGTGGTTCTGGAACACCACGGCACGCTCCGGCCCCGGGCCATCGATCTCACGCCCGCCGCACAAGGCGATGCCGGCGTTCGGGTCGTACAGCCCGGCGACGATGTTGAGCACGGTGGACTTGCCGCAGCCGGAGTGGCCGATCAGCGACACGAACTCGCCCTGGCGGATGGTCAGGTTGACGTCGCGCAGCGCCACAAAACGGCCCTTGCGGCTATCGAAGCTCTTGCCCACGCCTTGCAATTCGACGAATTTTTCCATGACTCACACTCCCTGACCGAAGCTGAAGCGGCGGGCCAGCAGGATCAGCGCCTGTTCCAGCAACAGCCCCACCAGACCGACGACGAAGATGGCGATGATGATGTGCTCGACGTTCAGGTTGTTCCACTCGTCCCACACCCAGAAACCGATACCGACGCCGCCTGTCAGCATCTCGGCCGCCACGATCACCAGCCAGGCCACGCCGATCGACAGGCGCACCCCGGTCAACACATGCGGCAGCACCGACGGGAACAGGATGGTGGTGAACACCTTGAGCTCGGAAAGCCGCAACACACGCGCCACGTTGAGGTAATCCTGCGGCACCGCGCGCACCCCGGCAGCGGTGTTGAGGATCATCGGCCACACGCTGGAGATGAAGATCACCCAGATCGACGCCGGGTTGGCGGCCTTGAACACCAGAAGGCCGATCGGCAGCCAGGCGAGCGGCGAAACCGGGCGCAGCAGGCTGATCACCGGCGCGAACATCGCCGAGACGAAGGCGAAGCGGCCGAGGATAAAGCCGGCAGGGATACCCACCAGCGCCGCCATGCCGAAGCCGATGCCGACGCGGCCGAGCGAGTTGAGGATGTTCCAGCCCACGCCCTGATCGTTCGGACCGTTCTGGTAGAACGGATCGGCGAACAGCAGCTTGGCCGACTCCCAGGTGGACAGCGGCCCCGGCAGGCCGCCGCGCGACTTGGCGACCACCGCCCAGACCAGCACCAGCAGCGCCAGCCCCAACAGCGGCGGCACCACGGTCTTGATCGCCTGCACCAGAAGGCGTACGGCGGGCGAGGTATCGGCCGATTCCAGCGACGGGAAACGGCGTTTGGACGCGGCACGTGCCGCCAGTTTCTGTTCCACGGTCTTGCCCTCCGTGCCGCTCACGACACTGGCTTCATGCTTGATGGCTTGCATGATGGTTCTCCCCTAGCCCGGCACTCAGGCGCGAATCTTGAACGAAGCGGCGTAGCCTTTCGGGTCTTTGCCGTCCCACACCACGCCGTCGATCAGCTTGGCCGAACGCAGGTCCGAGCGCGGCACGGCCACCTTGGCCAGCGCGGCGGCTTCCTTGTAGAGCGCGATCTGGTTCACCTGCTTGGCCACGCCCAGGTAGTCCGGGTCGGTCTTCAGCAAGCCCCAGCGCTTGTGCTGGGTCAGGAACCACATACCGTCGGAGAGATACGGGAAGTTGACCTTGCCCTCGTCGAAGAACTTCATCAGGTTCGGGTCTTGCCACTTCTTGCCCAGACCGTCTTCGTAGGCGCCGAGGAAGCGACCCTCGATGACCGGTTCCGGTGCGTTGACGTAGGCCTTGTCGGAGATCAGCTTGGCCACACTGGCGCGGTTTTTGACGTCGTCGATGTAGCGCGAGGCTTCCAACAGTGCCGCGGTCAGCGCACGCGCGGTGTTGGGGTTCTGCTTCACCCAGTCGCCGGTGGTGCCCAGCACCTTTTCCGGGTGGCCGGCCCAGATCTGCTGGGTGGTGGCCACAGTGAAACCGACGTTGTCGGCGATGGCGCGGGCGTTCCACGGTTCTCCAACGCAGTAGCCATCCATGTTGTCGACGCGCATATTGGCCACCATCTGCGGCGGCGGTACCACGATGGTCTTGACGTCGCTCATCGGGTTGACGCCGTGCGCGGCCAGCCAGTAGTAGAGCCACATGGCGTGGGTGCCGGTGGGGAAGGTCTGGGCGAAGGTGTATTCGCGCGGTTCGGCCTTGATCAGCTTGGCGAGCGCCGGGCCGGTGGTCACCCCCTTGGCCTTGAGCTGGTTGGATAGCGTGATGCCCTGGCCGTTCTGGTTCAGCGTCATCAGCACCGCCATGTCCTTCTTCGGCCCGCCGATGCCAAGGTGCACGCCGTACATCAGGCCATAAAGCACATGCGCGGCATCCAGTTCGCCGTTGACCATCTTATCGCGCACGGCGGCCCAGCTCGCCTCCTTGGATGGCACGATGGTGATACCGTATTTCTTGTCGAAGCCCATCTTGGAGGCCACGATCACCGAGGCGCAGTCGGTGAGCGGAATGAAGCCGACCCTGACTTCGGTTTTTTCCGGCTTGTCACTGCCGGCAGCCCAGGCGCTGGTGGCGATACCAGCCGGCAAGGCGGCCAGCAAGGTGGTGGACCCCATGACGGACAGTGCTCCCTTGAGAAAATCACGACGTTCCGGCACAGCCGGCAAACTGGTATTGATCGATGTGCGCTTGCTATCCATTTCCTTCTCCCTCATTGCAGAAAAAAACAGTCGAAAAACAAAAAGCGCCTGTCGTCCCGCTCCATTGATAGGAGCCAGGTCGACAGGCGCCGTTGCCCGTCTGGGTAGCGCCGCCGCCATTGGCGACTTACCCGGTGATTGCGTCAACGCAACTACCGTGCCAGTCGCCAACTTTCTGATTTAAAAGGAAAAGTAACTTACCCCCATCATTTTTGTGCACTGCACACGTGCAACTTGCACCATCGCACGCTCAACCTTTGAGCCAGTTTGCCAGCTCCACCACCTCGCGCGCCACGTCGCCCAGCTTCTTCTGCGACTTCATCGCGCGCTCGCGCAATTGACGGTAGGCCTCGTCCTCGCCGATACCCTTCATCTGCATCAGCAGGCCCTTGGCCTTCTCCACCACCTGACGGTCGGCCAGGCGCTGGCGCATGTCGTCCATCTCCTCGCGCCGCTCCTTGTCCAGCGAATAGCGCTCTATCGCCACTTCGAGCAGGGGCTGGATGCGCTCGGGCACCACATCCCCCACCACGTAGGCGGCCACCCCGGCCGCGAGCGCGGCGCGGATGGTGTCGCGGCGGGTGTCATCGGTGAACATCACTACCGGCCGCTCGCTATGCGCGCTGACGACACAGACATGCTCCAGCATGTCACGCGATGGGGCATCGGAGTCGATCAGCACGATGTCGGGACGGATGCTGTCGATCATCTCGCCCAGCCGCAGCGACACCTCCACCTCCGCGATCACGCGCACGCCAGCCTGCGTCAGCGCCTCCTTGAGCGCGGCCGCCTTGCCCGACCCATCGTTAACCAGCATTACCGTCAGCACTGTCATCTCCCTATTGCACAGAAAAGGTGAAGCAAGCACCATGCCGGGTCGACACACTTTTCATGCAAACTACCTGTCCACGATCTGCGCGCAGCCCGTTTCGGGCCAAAAAAACGGCAAACGGCTCGGTGCCGGGAAGGCACAACGCAGCGTGGGCTTACTTTAAGGTTGGCCGAAGACCATGATTACTGCAACGCGCTGTCCGTGGTGCGGCGATGACCCGCTCTACGTGGCCTACCACGACCTAGAATGGGGCGTGCCGGTACACGACGACCGCAAGCTATTCGAAATGCTGGTGCTGGAAGGCGCCCAGGCCGGGCTATCGTGGATCACCATCCTCCGAAAGCGCGAAGGCTACCGCGCGGCGTTCCACGGCTTCGACCCGGCACGCGTCGCGGCGATGGACGAGGCCGACGTCGAGCGGCTGCTGCAGGACCCGGCCATCGTGCGCAACCGGCTGAAGATCAACAGCGCCATCCGCAACGCCCGGGTATTTCTGGAACTACAGCGCCGGCACGGCAGCTTCGCCGCCTGGCTGTGGGCCAAGGTGGACGGGAAACCGGTGGTCAACCGCTGGGCCGCCCTCGCCGAGTGCCCGGCCTCCACCCCCTTGTCCGACACCATCAGCAAGGAGCTGAAGAAGGCCGGCATGAACTTCGTCGGCAGCACGGTGATCTACGCCTTCCTGCAGGCCACCGGCGTGGTCAACGACCACCTGATCAGCTGCCATCGCCATCCAGAACAGCACGGCTGAGCGCAGCAAAAAGCCGGTGCCGGGAACCCCGGACACCGGCTTCGCGCCTTGCTGACACAAGCGATTCGATGCGGCTTTTTAGCTCTTAATCGTCGTAACGATGGTGGTGGTGGCGGTGTCCCCGCTTCCAGCCGCGCTCTTCGACATAACGATGTTCTACGATGGTGCGACGCGGTTCGGGCCGGGTCGCAACACCGGTACCGATGGCGGCACCGGCCGCCGCGCCGATCATCGCGCCATCCCGCCCACCCAACGCCGAACCGACCGCCGCGCCGGCACCACCACCCAGCGCACCGCCGAGCACGGCGTTGCTGTCCATGGCGTAGGCCGAGCCGGTCAGCAACAGGCTGCCGGCCAGCAGGGCGACCATCCAACGATTCTTGTTCATGGCTGTATTCCTCAGGCTAGTGCAGTAATCATCAACGGCGGCATCATAACCAAGATCGCGGCGGGGTGCTGTCAAGAAGTACTAACAATTGTTAAGCCTGATGTTTAGAGCCTGTTCAAGGTCTTTTCCCGGCTGCGCTGGCCCGGTAAACGGTCAGCTGCTAGGCGGACGGCGCAGACCTTAGTCATTCTAAGGTCAAGTCGTCCAACGCCGCAGATGGCCGTTTACCGGGCCAGCCCTTCGGGGCCGGCTCGGCCGAAGGTCTCTCGCCTGACCCCCTGGCGCACGGCGTCATCGTCAGACCAGTCCTTCCAGTTTGATGTCGCAACACAGCACCCGCAGTCCCTGCGCCAACGGCACCGTCAGCGACAGCGTCACGCACAAGCTGGAGTTGGCGACCGACAGGTAGGGGCTGCTGACTTGCAACTGGCCCGGGTGGGCCAGGGCACGGTAGTGGTAAGGTTTGCGCGCCCAGTTGGCGCCCTGCGCCTCCTCCAGCGGGGCGAAGCGTGAGGACGCCGGCTCGTGGTCGGCACGCAGCACACTGGCGCCGATCTGCACCCCGTCCACACCGATCAGATAACAGCGGTCCACTTGCGGCATCGCCAGCAGCTCGGCACAGGCCGGGGCCAGGCCCTGCTCGGTCCACAGCCGCTGCGCCACACGCTGGAAGGCGCTGGCGTAGACCTGCAACTCCTGGCGCTGACGCGCCGAGGCCTGTGCCGCGGCGTGCCGGGCGGACAGCGCAGCGATGCCGCCGTCGCCCTGGCGCAGCGGCTGCGATGCCGGCCGCGCAAAGTGAAAGCCCTGCACCAGGTCGGCATCGCTATCCAGCGCAATGGCGGCCTGCTCCTCGTTCTCGACCCCCTCGATCAGCGCCAGGCTGCCCGCCTCGTGGATCAGCGCCACCGTGGCCGGCAGCACGCGCCGTGCCCGCAGCGAGTGCTCGGCGGCGGCGATCAGTTTGCGGTCGAGCTTGACGATGTCGGGCGCGGCACGCCAGATGCGTTCGATGTTGGAGGCATCGGCACCGAAATCGTCCAGCGCCACCAGGCAGCCCATACGGCGGTAATTGGCCACCGCCTCGCTCAGCAGCGACTGGTCGGAAATGGTGCCCTCGAGGATTTCCACCACCACGCGCCGGGCGGGAAAACCGCTGTGCGCCAGCAACTCGGCGAAGAACGGCTCGGACTGGCCGGTACGCACCACCACCTGGGTCGACACATTGAGGAACAGCCAGGTCTGAGCGTCGTCCCGTTCCCCGGCGCTCTGATAGTTGGCGAGGTGCAGGGCACGGCACAGCCGGTCGAGAAAGACCCGCTCCTCGTCACCCCGCGCGCTGGCCAGCGCCTGCAGCGGCCCCACCGGACTGCCGTCGGACTGCCGCGCCCGCAGCAGCGCCTCGTGGCCGACGATGCGGCTGTGCGCCAGGCTGTAGATCGGCTGGAAGTGGCTGTCCAGGCTCAGCTCACGGAAACGGCCGATGGCACGGCCGGCTTCGGGGAGGATGGCGCGCGTGATGTCGCCCAGCGGCAGGCACAGGCTGGACGACGACAGCGGCAAAGCGGAGAGTGATTGCATAGTGGCAAAAAAAGGCGCCCCCGGGCCGGTCAGCCCCGGGGACGCCGTTGTCCCTTTCAAGTGCGGACCGCCGTTGATCCGCCCGCCGGTTATTTAGCAATCGCTGTGCCAGCGCCCCGCACCACCATGCCATCAAAATGGCGGGATAGCACCCTCCACTCGCCCGGCATTGGCGCACATTGCACTGCAACAGTGCATTCCCCCCACCTGCGCCAGGATGCAAAAGACCCCCGGCCCTGACGACACGTCGAGAAACACGTCGCCGAACCGGGGGTCCACACCACCCGCCTTCAGGCGGGTGGTCGCATGCTCACTCGAACACGATCTGGCCCGCGCGGGCGTCCACCAGCACCGTCGCCTTGGGCTCGTAGCGGCCCGCCAGGATGGCCTTGGCCAAGGGGTTCTCGATGTCGGACTGGATCGCCCGCTTCAGCGGCCGCGCCCCGTACACCGGGTCGAAACCGGCCTCGGCGATGGCATCCAGTGCCGCGTCGGTGACCTGTAGCGACAGCTCCAGCTTGGCCAGCCGCCGCTCCAGCGACTTGAGCTGGATGCGGGCGATGGAGCGGATCTGCTGGCTCGCCAGCGCGTGGAACACCACCACCTCGTCGATGCGGTTGATGAACTCGGGGCGGAAGTAGCCCTTCACCTCGGCCATCACCGCCAGCTTGATCACCTGGTAGTCGTCGCTGCCCATGGCCTGGATGTGCTGGCTGCCGATGTTCGAGGTCATCACCACCACGGTGTTCTTGAAGTCCACGGTACGGCCCTGGCCGTCGGTCAGACGGCCGTCGTCCAGCACCTGCAGCAGAATGTTGAACACCTCGGGATGCGCCTTCTCCACCTCATCCAGCAGGATCACGCTATAGGGCTTGCGCCTCACCTGCTCGGTCAGCTGACCGCCCTCCTCGTAACCGACGTAGCCCGGAGGCGCGCCGATCAGCCGCGCCACCGAATGCTTCTCCATGTACTCCGACATGTCGATGCGGATCAGGTGGTCTTCGCTATCGAACAGGAAACCGGCCAGCGTCTTGCACAGTTCGGTCTTGCCCACCCCGGTCGGGCCGAGGAACAGGAAGGAACCGTACGGCCGGTTCGGGTCGGACAGGCCGGAGCGGCTGCGACGGATGGCGTCGGACACGGCGCGTACCGCCTCGTCCTGCCCCACCAGGCGCTCGTGCAGCACCTCTTCCATCTTGAGCAGCTTCTCGCGCTCGCCCGCCAGCATCTTCGACACCGGTATACCGGTCATACGCGACACCACCTCGGCGATCTCCTCGGCGCCGACCTGGGTGCGCAGCAGACGGTTCGGTTTCTGGGTGCCAGCACCCGCCGCCTCCGCCTCCTTCAGACGCGCTTCCAGCTGCGGCAGCTTGCCGTACTGCAATTCGGCCAGCTTCTGCCAGTCACCCTGGCGCTTGAGGTCTTCCATCTCCACCTTGAGGCGGTCGATCTCCTCCTTGATGCTCTGGCTGCCCTGCGCCGTCGCCTTTTCGGCCTTCCAGATTTCCTCCAGGTCGGCGTATTCGCGCGACAGCCGGTCGATCTCGTCCTCGATCAGGCCCAGCCGCTTCTGCGAGGCCTCGTCGCTCTCCTTCTTCACCGCCTCGCGCTCGATCTTGAGCTGGATCAGGCGGCGGTCGAGCTTGTCCATTTCTTCCGGCTTGGAATCCAGCTCCATCTTGATGCGGCTGGCGGCCTCGTCGATCAGGTCGATCGCCTTGTCCGGCAGGAAGCGGTCGGTGATGTAGCGGTGGCTCAACTCCGCCGCGGCGACGATGGCCGGGTCGGTGATGTCGACGCCGTGGTGAATCTCGTATTTCTCCTGCAGTCCACGCAGGATGGCGATGGTGTCCTCCACCGAGGGCTCGTCCACCAGCACCTTCTGGAAGCGGCGCTCGAGCGCGGCGTCCTTCTCGATATACTTGCGGTATTCGTCCAGCGTGGTGGCGCCCAGGCAGTGCAGCTCGCCGCGAGCCAGCGCCGGTTTCAGCATGTTGCCCGCGTCCATCGCCCCTTCTGCCTTGCCGGCACCCACCAGGGTGTGGATTTCATCGATGAAGATCAGCGTATTGCCTTCGTCCTTGGCCAGGTCGCTCAGCACCGCCTTCAGGCGCTCCTCGAAATCGCCACGGTACTTGGCACCCGCCAACAGCGCCGCCAGGTCGAGCACCAGCAGTTTCTTGTGCTTCAGGCTTTCCGGCACCTCACCGTTGACGATGCGCTGCGCCAGTCCCTCGACGATGGCGGTCTTGCCGACGCCGGGCTCGCCGATCAGCACCGGGTTGTTCTTGGTGCGGCGCTGCAGCACCTGGATGGCGCGACGAATCTCGTCGTCGCGGCCGATGACCGGGTCGAGCTTGCCCTGACGGGCGCGCTCAGTCAGGTCCAGCGTGTATTTTTTGAGCGCCTCGCGCTGGCTCTCGGCGTCCGGGCTCTCCACGTTGGCGCCACCGCGCACCGCATCGATGGCGGCGTTCAGCGCGTTGGCGGAACCCCCGTTTTCCTTGAGGAGACGGCCGGTCTCGCCCTTGTCGTCGAGCAGCGCCAGCAGGAACAGCTCGCTAGCGATGAAGGCGTCGCCGCGTTTCATTGCCGCCTTGTCGGTCAGATTGAGCAGGTTGCCCAGGTCGCGCGACACCGTGATTTCGCCCCCGGTGCCCTGCACCTTGGGCAGGCGATCGATGGCGGACTTGAGCCCGCCACGCAAACCCGCCACGTTGACGCCGGCGCGCGCCAGCAGGCTGCCGACACCGCTATCGGCGTCGTCCAGCATCGCCGCCAAGAGATGCTGCGGCTCGATGTAGGCATGATCGTGAGAGAGCGCCAGGCTCTGTGCATCGGCCAGGGCCTGCTGGAATTTGGTGGTCAGTTTGTCGAATCGCATGAGGGACTCCTGAATCGCTGTTAATCCCTATTTTGGGCGGGGTTTTGGCGATTTCAAGAGCGCATGCCCACCTCTTTGATATGGCTTCGGCTTCTCATCAGCATTTTCCAGTCACCAGGAAGCCCGTCGTCCCCCCCACCTTGCATCACCGTCTTCTCCCACCGTTATCGGCATAAATTTATTTAATACATTTGCCATTATCAGAATGAAATGTGTATTGAAATAACTTAAACAAATTCAGATAACTAAAAAAAGAGGAGGACCCAAATGAACGCACCCCACCTTGCCCTGCTCGCCCTACTTGCTAGCGGTGTTGCTGCCGCCGAAGAGTTCTCGGTACTGAGCTATGGAACGGCCAACCCGGGTTACTGTGAAGCGAGCCCGGTCTACTGCAGAACGCTTAAAGCCTCGACACCGGGGCTGGGTTTGGAATGGACCTACCCGGACCAAGAGGGGGAGAGCAACTGGATCAGCCGGGTGAGCAGTTACCCTGGTGCGCTCGATAAAACGATCTACTTTGCAGGTGCGGGCTGGCGCAAGGAATGGCCGGTTGGAGGGCCGATATCCGGCGGCGTCACCCTGCTGACCGGCTACCTTAACGGCCCGTCCGGAAGCGAATTGATGACTCTGCCACTGCTCTCGCTGGGTTCCAAGGAAGTCAAGCTGGAAGTAGGCTATCTGCCGGGGCTGAACCTGATGGAAGTGCTGATGAATTCGAAGAATGTCTCCATGGCCATGAGCTGGATACCCAACATCAGCGCCGGACAAAACAAGGGGAAGACCACGATTACGACATTCAGCCTGCGCGGAGCCTTCTGACGGCGGCCCCGTGATGTGACGGGCCGGGCACTTCAAAAGTGCCGACGTCAGCCCTTTGGTTTATGTAGCGAACGCACCACCGCCGTGACCACGCCCCACACGTCGAAACCGGCCTCCAGGTTGGCGCGCAGCGCCGGATAATCGGGATGTTCCGGCACCAGCCAGGGGCCATCCGCACGCAGCTCCAGCCGCTTCACCGTGAGTTCGCCCGCCACCACCGCGATCACCACGTCGCGGTGACGCGGCCGCAGCAGGCGGTCGACCACCAGCATGTCGCCGTCGAAGATGCCGGCGCCGCTCATCGATTCACCGGACACCCTGACGAAGAAGGTCGATTCGGGGTGGCGAATCAGGTAATCGTTGAGATTGAGCGAGGCTTCCAGGTAGTCGTCGGCCGGCGACGGGAAGCCCGCCGGCACGTGCGAGGCGTAGAGCGGCAGCTCGGTCCCGGAGAGTACCGCCGCCGCCCGGAACACCTGGAGCGGAAAGCGCGCAATCAAGGCATCCAGCGCCTCGCGCCCTGGCGGCACAACCCGGATGCCGTCAGCGCTGCCGCAGGAGCGTGGCTCGGCCATGACTCAGCGCACGTCGATCAGCGGCTCGCCCTGACGCAGCGAACCGATCACCGCGGCGTAACCGAAGCCGCGCTCCTTGAAACGGGCCAGCACCGCGTCGGCCTGCTCCGGCGCCACCGCCACCAGCAGCCCGCCGCTGGTCTGGGGGTCCGCCAGCAGGCGCCGCTGCCACTCCGGCACCGCGTCGGCGAAACGGACGTGGGCGCCGAAACTCGCCCAATTGCGCTCGATGGCACCGGGACCATAGCCCTGTTCGGCCAGCGGACGCGCCTCGGCGATCACCGGCACCGTGGCCATCTCGACCTCGGCCGTCAAACCCGAGCCCTTGCAGATTTCAAGCAGATGGCCCAAGAGGCCGAAGCCGGTGACGTCGGTCAGCGCGTGCACCCCGGACAAGGCCGCGAGCTCCGCGCCGACGGTATTGAGCTGGGTGGTGGAGCCGATCAGCGCGGCATAGCCGGCGTCGTCCAGCACACCCTTCTTCATCGCCTGCGCCAGCACGCCCACCCCTAGCCCCTTGCCGAGGATCAGCACGTCGCCGTCGCGCGCGTCGCAGTTGCGCTTGAGCTGGTCCGGGTGCACCACACCCAGCGCCACCAGGCCGTAGATCGGCTCCGGGGCGTCGATGGAGTGGCCGCCGGCGAGCGGAATGCCGGCCTCGCGGCACACCGATTCGCCACCGTCGAGGATGTCGCGGATGGTCTCGAGCGGCAGCGAGTTCACCGGCATGCCGACGATGGCCAGCGCCATGATCGGCGTGGCGCCCATGGCGTAGATGTCCGACAGCGCGTTGGTGGCGGCGATGCGGCCGAAATCGCGCGCATCGTCGACGATAGGCATGAAGAAGTCGGTGGTGGCGACGATGGCCTGGCTGTCGTTGAGCTTGTACACCGCCGCGTCGTCGCTGGTTTCGGCGCCCACCAGCAGGTTGGGGAACGGCATTTTTTCCTTGGCGCCGGACAGGATGGATTCCAGCACCGACGGGGCAATTTTGCAGCCGCAGCCGCCGCCATGAGACAATTGGGTCAATCGTATTTCAGCCATCGGCTCTCACCACATACCATGTATTTCAAGGTCGCGAACGTATCACAGCTCACCGGGTTTGACGAGATCATCGACGTGCGCACCCCGGCGGAATTCGCCGAGGACCACATCCCCGGCGCCATCAACTGCCCCGTGCTGGACGACGAGGAGCGCATCCGCGTCGGCACGCTGTACAAGCAGGAATCGCCGTTCGCCGCGCGCAAGGTCGGCGCCGCGCTGGTAGCGAAGAACATCGCCCGCCACATCGAGGAACGCTTCCACGACCGCCCCAAGTCGTGGAAACCGCTGATCTACTGCTGGCGCGGCGGGCAACGTTCCGGGGCGATGGCCATCGTGCTCGCCCAGGTGGGCTGGAACGCCCACCAGTTGGGGGGCGGCTACAAGACCTACCGGCACCAGGTGCTGGAGGAACTGGCCGAGCGCCCGGCAGCATTCAACTTCCGCGTGCTGTGCGGCCCGACCGGCTCGGGCAAGAGCCGTCTGCTGGAGGCGCTGGAGGCGGCCGGCCACCAAGTGCTCGATCTGGAGAGTCTGGCCCGCCATCGCGGCTCGGTGCTCGGCCTGCTGCCGCGCCAGTCCCAGCCTTCGCAGAAAGGCTTCGACAGCCAGTTGGCGCTGCAGTTGCGCCAGCTCGACCCGGAACGCCCGGTCTACATCGAGGCGGAGAGCAAGAAGATCGGCCAGATCGCCCTGCCCGATGCGCTGTTCAAGGCGATGCACCAGGGCGAGTGCCTGCGCCTCGAGGTGCCGCTCGCCGAGCGCGTGCGCTTCCTGCTGGAAGATTACGACTTCTACGTCGCCGAACCGGAGCGCCTGCTGGAGCAACTGAACTTCTTGAAGAACGTGCACTCGCGTGCCCAGCTGGACAGTTGGGCCGAGCTGGTGCGTGGGGGCCGCTTCGACCAGCTGGTCCAGGAACTGCTGGAGCAGCACTACGACCCGCTCTACCACCGCTCGCAGGGCAATCATTACCAGCGCCTCGACCAGGCGCTCGACATCCGGCTGCCGAACCTGTCGCCGGCCGTGCTGGCGACGACCGCCCGTGCCCTGCCCCACTGAGCCGCTCTTCGGCCAACCTTGAACGCCTGACCCGTACTTGAAGAACCGGATGACGCACCACGCCCAACTCGACTGGCACGACGGCCAGCCCTTTTCCCGCGCTTTCGGCGACGTCTACTTCTCCCGCGCCTCGGGGCTGGAGGAGACGCGCCACGTCTTTTTGCAGCACAACGCGCTGGCCGAGCGCTTCGCCGCCCTGTCCGAGCACGGTCAGTTCTGCATCGGCGAGACGGGTTTCGGCACCGGCCTCAACTTCCTGTGCGCCTGGCAATGCTTCGAGCAGCACGCTCCGGCCACGGCGCGGCTGCACTTTGTCAGCACCGAAAAATTCCCGCTGGCGCCCGCCGACCTGCAGCAGGCGCTGGCGCTGTGGCCCGAGCTGGCGTCGTATTCCGGCGAGTTGCTGGCCCAGTACGACATCCTGACGCCAGGCTGGCATCGCTTCGTGCTGCGCGGCGGGCGGCTGACGCTGACCCTGCTGGTCGGCGACGCGCTCGACACCCTGCCCGAGCTGGACGCCCGCATCGACGCCTGGTGCCTCGACGGCTTCGCCCCGGCCAAGAACCCCGAGATGTGGCAACCGGCGCTGTTCGAGCAGATGGCCCGGCTGTCAGCCCCCGGCGCCACCTTCGCCACCTTCACCAGCGCGGGCGCGGTGCGTCGCGGCCTGATCGCCGCCGGTTTCGTCGTGGAAAAAGTGCCGGGCTACGGCCATAAGCGCGAGATGTGCCGCGGCCACCTGGAGAACGCGCCGGAACGCGGCTGGCAGGCACCATGGTTCGCCCGGCCGGCCATTCCACCGTCGGAACGCAGCGCCATCGTCATCGGCGGCGGCATCGCCGGCGCCGCGAGCGCCGCCAGCCTGGCGCGCCGCGGCTGGCAGGTCACCCTGCTGGAACGCCACGGACAACTGGCGCAGGAAGCCTCCGGCAATCCCCAAGGCGTGCTGTACACCAAGCTGTCGCCACACTTTCCGCCGCTGACGCGGCTGGTGCTGGCGGGCTACGGCTATAGCCTGCGTACCCTGCACACGGAACTGCCGCAGGGCGAAACCACCTGGCAGGCCTGCGGCGTGCTGCAGCTGCCGCACGAGGGCGACAGCCCGCAAAAGCAGGCCGAACTGGCCGCGGCCGGCTGGCCGGACGGCTTCCTGCGCACGCTCGGCCAGCGTGAAGCCAGCGAGCTGGCCGGGCTCGACCTGCCCAGCGGCGGCCTGTTCTTTCCGCAGGCGGGCTGGCTCAATCCGGCACAGCTGATCGCCCGTCTGGCCAGCCACCCCAACATCCGCCAGGTGCTCGGCGCGCAGGTCACCGAGCTGGACTGGAACCCGGTCGAGCGGCTGTGGACGGCCTACGGGCAGGATGGCCCGCTCGCCATCGGCGCGGTGGTGGTGATCGCCGGCGGCGCCGAAGCGGCCGCCTTCGATCTCACCCAACACCTGCCGCTCAAGCGTATCCGCGGCCAGGTCACGGTGGCGCCGGCCACGGCGGAGAGCCGCAGGCTCAAGACCGTGCTGTGCGGCGAGGGCTACATCTCGCCGGCACGCCACGACAGCCACTGCTTCGGCGCCACCTTCAAGTTCAACACCGACGATCTCAGCGTCCAGCCGGACGAGCACCGCGAGAACCTCGCCATGCTCTCCGGCCTGAGCCCGTCGCTGTACCGGGCCTTGGGCGGCGATGGCCTGGCCGAGCAGCCCCTGGGAGGGCGTGCCGCGTTCCGCTGCACCAGCCCGGACTACCTGCCCATCATTGGCCCGGTGGTCGACCGTGCCGCCTTCCTCGAACGCTACCGGGCGCTGGGGCAGGATGCCACGCGCCGGCTCGACAGCCCGGCGCCGTGGGTGGAGGGACTGTATGTCAACACGGCGCACGGCTCGCGCGGCATGATCACCGCGCCGCTCTCAGGTGAAATCCTCGCTGCTTACCTGGAGGGCGAGCCCTCACCGCTGCCCAAGCCGCTGCTCGACGCCATCCACCCCAGCCGCTTCCTGTTGCGCGGTCTGATCCGGCAGAAGCTCAAGGCCTGAGCCCCCGGCCCGCCCGGCCGCTCGCTACGCCGTGCGCGGCCGCCGCCTCCCGCGCGCCTCTGGACGAGGCAACGGCCGATCCGCCGCTTGGCTCAGGTCGCCACACCCTCGCCACTGATCGCGGCGCGGATCGGTTCCGGGATGCGCACCGTCTGTCCGCTGCGGTAATCCACCCACACCAGCGCCGCCTCGGCCTCGGCATACACCGTCTCGTCATCATCGTCGCGGAAGAAGCGATGGCGCAGCTTGAGACTGGAGTTGCCGAGCTTCTCCAGCTCGATGGTCACCACCACCGTGGCCGGGTAGACCAGCTCCTTGCGGTACACGCAGGAAGTACTGGCCAGCACCGGGCCGATGCCATCAGGGTTGATGCCGTGCCCCAGTTCATCCAGCCACTCGATGCGAATCTGCTCCAGGTAGCGGAAGTAATTGGTGTTGTTGAGATGGCCGACGGCGTCCATATCGCCCCAGCGCATGGCAATGGTCCGGCGGTCGATCACCGGGAAGCGGTTTTCCATATGCGCACCTTACGTTAACGTAATGACACGTCATCATAACCGCATCGCCGGGCCTCGTCATACCCCGCGCATAGCGCCGCCCCTCTCTGCCCGGTTCGGCGCCACCGCAAAAAAAACCAGCCCGGAGGCTGGCGCAAAACTACGCAGAGGAAATCGATCGGCCCCGGCACCCGCACCAGGCGCCTCGGCATTCGCGACGCCCTCCCGTGCGGCCCGTGCGGCGCATCACGCCCGTGCCATCAACGCAACAGGAAGCCGCGCCCGATCTCGTCACCCGGCTCCAGTAACCAGCGGGCGCGGCCGCTGTAATGGGCGCGCCCGCTGACACGCACGGTCACCGCGTGGTGGCCAGACAGCACGGCCGGACCGTTCACACTGGCGCCGAAGCGCGCACCGGTAATGCTCTCGAACACACAGGCTTCGCCACTGTCCACCAGGCCGCACGCGTGACGCAGCGCCATGCGGGTGGTGACGCCGGAGCCGGTGGGGCTGCGATCCACTTCGGCGTCAGCGAACACGCAGACGTTGCGGCTGGGGCCGCCCGCCGGCGCGCTCGCGGCCATCGGTGGGGCTGCGACCTGGTCAGCTTGTGCGTGCACGACGTTACCCACGGAAACCAGGCTCCTCCTCGGACTATGGTTATCCAGCGAAAAACACAGCAACCCGTACAATTTGAGTTAAGCGAGCAAGAGAAGGAGGTCCGTGTTCCGCAGTCGTTGCCCCGGAATAGCCAGCACCTCGCGGATCACCCCGTCCCGTTCGGCCTTCACCGCCACTTCCATCTTCATCGCCTCCAGCGTCAGCAGCGTGTCGCCCTTGGCCACCGCCTGGCCCGGCTTGACCGCCACCGTGCTCACCATGCCCGGCATCGGCGCGCCGACGTGGTGCGGGTTGTCCGGGTCGGCCTGCGGGTGGCTGTGCGCCGCCTGCACGCCGTCCTGCGCCACCTTGATCAGGCGCGGCTGGCCGTTGAGCTCGAAGAACAGCTTGGTGTGGCCGTCGCCGGTGTCGGCGCGGCCGAGCAGCTGGATCACCAGGGTCTTGCCGCGCTCCAGTTCGATGCTGACTTCCTCGCCCTCGCGCAGGCCGTAGAAGAACGCGGTGCTCGGCACGGCGGAGACGTCGCCGTAGCGCGCCTGGTGCTCGGCGAAGTCGCGGAACACCTTGGGGTACATCAGGTACGAAGCCAGTTCCGGCTGGCTGAGCGGGCGGCCAGTCTGCTGCTCGACCTTGGCCTGCTCGGCGGCGAGGTCGACCGGCGCCATCGTTTCGCCGGGGCGGCCGGCCAGCGGTGCCTGGCCCTTCAGCACCTTGCGCTGCAACTCGGCCGGGAAGCCGTGCGCCGGGGTGCCCAGTTCGCCCTTGAACAGGGACACCACCGACTCGGGGAAGTCGATCTCGCGCGCCGGGTCGAGTACGTCGGCCGGGGTGAGGCCGTTCGACACCATGAACAGCGCCATGTCGCCGACCACCTTGGAGGTCGGCGTCACCTTGACGATGTCGCCGAACAGCAAGTTGACCTGGGCGTAGGCTTCCGCCACCTCCGGCCAGCGCGCCTCGATGCCGAGCGAACGCGCCTGCTCGCGCAGGTTGGTGACCTGGCCGCCGGGCATTTCGTGACGGTAGACCGCCGAGGTGCCGGCGCG
>NZ_FXAG01000002.1:55233-336338 GCF_900177275.1 Pseudogulbenkiania subflava DSM 22618 | reverse complement strand
TGCAGCTCTTCCTTTTCCTGGAATTTCACGTACTTCTGAATCATCTCGCTGTTCAGACCCACCGTGTCTACGCAGTATCCTTTGGCCCAGAAATGGTTACCCCAAAATGGCTTCTTTCTCATGTATGGAAAAACATTGAAGAGCCTGATGGCAGTACGTCCTTTCAGGACGCCCATCAACTCGGAGATCGCTAGCTTCGGCGGTACCTTCACCAACAGGTGTACATGATCTACCTGCACGTTGAGTTCCACTACCTCGCATCCCAACTGCTGGCAAAACACCATCACGCACTTGTAGACCTCCTTTCCCACCGCCCCTTTCAGGACTCGGAATCGATACTTCGGCACCCAAACCAAGTGATATTGACAATGCCAAAGAACATGCGATGCTCTTTGGAACCTGCTCATGTTTGTTTCCTTTCTTGGTGTTGTGGGGACAACTCCAAAAAGGTACTTCCATGAGCAGGCTCACGCTCTAACAGGCGAAGCCAGTTAGGCGATGACCACGTCCATAGGACGTGGTTTTCCCGCTAGTAATAAAAAAGGTTGGCCGAAGACATGCTTCGGCCAACCTTGGCAACCGACAGCACAGCTGTCCTAATCAGGCGCTGGAAGTGAGTCGCTCCGGCAGCAGGACGCCCTTCTCCAGCAGCTTCTCAAACTCCTTCGCCGGTACCGGTTTCGCCAGCAGATAGCCCTGGGCGGCATGACAGCCCTCGCGGTCGAGGAACTTCCATTGCTCGATGGTTTCCACCCCCTCCGCAATCACCGTCATGTTGAGGTTCTTGGCCATGTTGATGATGGCGCGGGCAATGGCCGAATCGTCCGCATCCATCGGAATGTCACGCACGAAGGAACGGTCGATCTTCAGCTTGTCCGCCTTGAAACGCTTGAGGTAGGACAGACTGGAGTAGCCGGTACCGAAGTCGTCGATGGAAAGCTGCAGCCCCATGCTCTTGATGCGGTCGATGGTATGGATGGTGGTTTCGACATCGTCCATGATCACGCTCTCGGTTACTTCGACATCCAGATCGCTGCCCACCAGCCCGTGCGCCGATAGCGCCCGCTGCAGGTGTACGGCCAGGTCCTGCTGCTTGAACTGCAGCGTGGACAGGTTGACCGCCAGCGAGATGCGCGGCAGCCCCTGACGGCGCCACTGCGCCAGCTGACGGCAGGCCTCCTGGATCACCCAGTTGCCGATCTGGACGATGAAACCCCGTTCCTCGGCGACCTCGATGAAACGCACCGGCCCCAGCAGGCCCAGGTCGGGGTGCTGCCAGCGGATCAACGCCTCGGCACCAATGATTTCCCCGGTCCTCAGGTCGACCTGCGGCTGGTAGTGCAGCACGAACTCGTCGCGATCCAGCGCGTAGCGCAGCTGACTCTCGATCTCGAGGATTTCCCGCGCCCGTGCATTGAGGTCGGCCGTGTAGAACTTGTAACTGTTGCGACCGGCCGATTTGGCGTGGTACATCGCGGCATCGGCGTTGCGCACCAGGGTCTCGAAGTCGCGGCCGTCATCCGGGAACACGCTGATGCCGATCGACGGTGTGATCGAAATCGAGTGGTTGAACAGCTCGACCGGCGGCTCCAGCACATCGCGGATACGTTCGGCAGCGAGTGCCGCACTACCCGGATCGGCGATCAGCGGCAACAGCACGATGAACTCATCGCCGCCCTGGCGCGCCACCACTTCACCCGTCAGCAAGGTCGAGCGAATACGCTCCGCCAGCACCTGCAGCAAGGCATCGCCCGCCGAATGGCCGAGCGACTCGTTGATGGTCTTGAAACGGTCGAGGTCGAGCAGCAACAGCGCCAGTCGTTCGTTGTCGCGCGTGGCGTTATGGATTGCCAGCTCGACCCGATCCTGGATATGGGCACGGTTCGGCAAACCGGTCAGCACGTCGAAATGTGCCAGGAACTGGATGCGTTCGTCCGCGGCCTTGCGCTCGGACAGATCGCTGAAAATCGCCACGTAATGGGTGATCTCGCCCACGGCATTGCGTACGGCACTGATTGCCAGCCATTCCGGATAGACCTCGCCGTTCTTGCGACGATTCCACAGCTCCCCCTGCCAGGAGCCATGTTCGTTGATGGCACTCCACATCGCCTCGTAGAAGGTCTCGTCGTGACGGCCGGAAGACAGCATATCCGGCTTCTGCCCCAGCACTTCCTGCTGGCCGAAGCCGGTGATATGGCTGAAGGCCTTGTTGACGCTGCGGATGCGCTTGTCGGCGTCGGTGATCATGATGCCCTCGACGGTGTTCTCGAACACCTTGGCCGCAAGCTGCATGCGCTCTTCGGCCACGCGCTTTTCGGAGATGTCGCGCACCATGCGCCATACCGCGTTGATGCGGCCGAAGGAATCCCGCATCGCCACGGTCTTGACGCTGACCGGGACCACGTTGCCGAAGCGGTTGATGTAGCTGGCCTCGAATTCATCGCAATAGCCGAAGCGCAGCACCTTGTTATCGAGGTTGAAGCGCTCCATCCCCTCGCTCTCCGGCGCGATCAGCGACCAGAAGTTCTGCAGCTTGAGTTGGTCGAGGCTGTAGCACATCAGGTTGAGGAAAGCCGGGTTGGCATCGATCACCTGGCCGTCGAGCGAACTGATCACGATACCGTCTAGGTTGGACCAGAACAGCTCGCGATACTTGTTCTCGGAACGGCGCAAGGCATCCTCAACCTCGCGCCGGCGGGCGATGTCCGACTCCAGCGCCAGGGTCTTGGCACGCAATTCGTCGATCAGGCGCTTGAGTTCAGCGCGTGTCCACTCGAGGTGGCGCCCCAGCCGGCCGATCTCATCCTTGCGCTCCCAGAGAAAAGGGGTATCGAGGTGCAATTCGGCCAGATGCGTCGCCTGCTCGGTCAGGGTGCGCATCGGCTTGAGGAAGCGGGAATGCAGGATGCCGACGATCAGCAGAATGGACAGCCCAAGTTGGGCGAACAGGATCATCAGCAGGTTCTTGAGCTGATTGCTCTGGGCTATGGTGAGGTGCTCGGTGTCGAACTCGATGGTGACTTGGCCGATTTCCTCGCCACGGTAGATGACCGGTTTCTGGACGAAGGAGACGCCGCCGATACGGCGCTCGCTACGCAGCGCGTAGAGGAAAACGGTGTTGGACTGGGTATCGGTCACCCGCACCGAAATGACGCGGCTGTCCTCCATCACCGAGGCGATCAGCGGACTGCCGGCCTGCCGGCTGAGGTTCCACAGCGGCTCCTGCATGCCCAGCGCCACGATGTCGAGCAAACGGCGCTGGTCGGTTTCCAACTGCGCCACCATGCTGTCGCGCTGCAGGCCGAACCCCAGCACGGTGATGATGGAGGCAGGAATCAGCAGACCAAGAATAACGGCAACAAGCACCACCACCCGCAGCGAAAAGCGCGAAGCCACGGTCTGGTTAACGGCTGACTGGCGCGACGATGTCATGTTTTTCTGGTCCATCAAGCTCAAGCGGGGTCAGATCCCGGTATTTAATAGTTATCGACACGTTTACCTAATTCGAGAGGGAGTATACCCCTACCCGTCGATTGCCTTGCCTGTTTCACGGGCCTACAATCCGCAGAACTTATACCAAGGATAGGCAGTTCGAGCAAAGATGACACGACCACAGTATGACATGACGGTCAGCGCGCGCTGGATGATCACCGTCGAACGCGACGGCGAAGTGCTTGAAAATCATGCCATAGCCATCAAGAATGGCAGAATCGAGGCAATAATACCAGCCAACCAATTGGCGGCGATTTCTGCCACACAACACGTCGATCTACCGCACCATGTGCTGATGCCCGGCCTGATAAATCTACACGGCCACTCGGCGATGACGCTGCTACGCGGCCTCGCCGACGACAAGGCGCTGATGGACTGGCTGAACAACCATATCTGGCCGGCCGAGGGCAAGCATGTGCACGACGACTTCGTGTTCGACGGCGCACTGATCGCGATGGCGGAAATGATCCGGGGCGGCACCACCACCATCAATGACATGTATTTCTATCATGCCGCCATGGTTCGTGCCGGGCTGGCGTCCGGCATGCGCACCTTCGTCGGCTGTTCCATCCTGGAATTCCCGACCAATTACGGCGCCAACGCCGACGATTACATCAGCAAGAGCCTGGCCGAGCGCCGCGAATTTCTCGGCGAAGAGCTGGTCACGTTCACGCTGGCACCGCATGCGCCCTACACTGTGTCCGACGACACCTTCCGCAAGGTGGCGATGCTGGCCGAGCAGGAAGACATGCTGATCCACTGCCACATCCATGAAACGGCCGACGAAGTCGAGGGCAGCGTCAAGGAACGCCAGCAACGTCCTCTGGCGCGCCTGAAGGAACTCGGCCTGTTGTCGCCGCGGCTGATCGCCGCACACATGGTGCACCTCAACGACGAGGAAATCGAGCTGGTGGCACGCCATGGCGTCTCGGTCGCCCACAACCCGGCCTCCAACATGAAGCTCGCCTCCGGCATCGCCCCGGTGAAGAAGATGCTGGACGCCGGCGTGACCGTCGGCATCGGCACCGATGGCGCCGCCTCCAACAACAAGCTCGACATGCTGGCCGACACCCGCCTGACGGCGCTACTGGCCAAGGTGGGCACGCTCGACCCGACCGCCGTCCCCGCCGCGACCGCCATCCGCATGGCCACCCTCAACGGCGCCAAGGCGCTCGGCATCGACGACAAGGTCGGCAGCATCGCGATCGGCAAGCAGGCCGACCTGATCGCCCTCGACCTGTCCGCCATCGAGACCGCCCCGGCATTCGACCCCATCTCGCACGTGGTCTACGCCGCCGGCCGCGAACAGGTAACGCACACCTGGGTCAAGGGCGAGGCTCTACTGAATAACCGCATCCTGACCACGCTGGACGAAGCCGCCCTGATGACCAAGGCCGCCGACTGGCGCAACCGTATCCTGGCAAGGTAAAACAGATGAGTAATGTTGACGAACTGGAACTGGATAAATTCAGCCAGCTGGCTCACAAGTGGTGGGACAAGGAAAGTGAATTCAAGCCGTTGCACGAGATCAATCCGCTAAGGCTCGGCTACATAGACGATCGCGCCGGACTCGCCGGCCAGACCGTGCTCGACGTCGGTTGTGGCGGTGGCATCCTGGCCGAAAGCATGGCGCTGAAAGGCGCCAGTGTCACCGGCATCGATCTCGCCAAGAAATCGTTGAAGGTCGCCCAGCTGCACAGCATCGAGTCCGGCGTCAGCGTCGATTACCGCTGCGTGGCAGTGGAGACGTTGGCCGAAGAACTACCCGGCCACTTCGACGTGGTGACCTGCATGGAAATGCTGGAGCACGTGCCGAATCCCGAGAGCGTGGTGCGCAGCTGCTCTCGCCTGGTCAAACCGGGGGGCTGGGTGTTTTTCTCCACCCTCAACCGCAACGCCAAGTCCTACCTGCTGGCCGTGCTGGCAGCCGAGTACGTTCTCGGCATGCTGCCGCGTGGCACCCACGAGTACGGCCGCTTCATCAAGCCGTCGGAGCTGGGTCGTATCGCCCGCCATGCCGGGCTCGAGATCGAGGACATCTCCGGCATGAGCTATAACCCGCTGACCCGGACCTACGCGTTGGGCAACGACACCGGCATCAACTATCTGATCGCCACCCGCCGCCCGCTCGCCTGACCCGGCAAGGCCGCTCTCACCCATGGGGTAGCAGCGGCCTTATTCTTATAGAGCGCAGACAACAAAAAACCCTTCGCCGTGCACCAGCGAAGGGTTCTTTATTAAGAAGACCAGCCCAGATTACTTCAGCTTGGTTTCTTTGTAGGTCACGTGTTTACGTGCAACGGGATCAAATTTCTTGATCTCCATCTTTTCCGGCATCGTGCGCTTGTTCTTCGTGGTGGTGTAGAAGTGGCCAGTGCCGGCGGTGGATTCCAGTTTAATCTTATCGCGCATGGTATACCTCAGTCGCTATCTTGATGAGCTGCTATCAGATCTCGCCGCGTGCGCGCAGATCGGCCAGGACAACTTCGATGCCCAGCTTGTCGATGGTACGCAGTGCAGCGTTGGATACGCGCAGACGCACCCAGCGGTTTTCGCTCTCTACCCAGAACTTGCGATATTGCAGGTTCGGCAGGAAACGACGTTTCGTCTTGTTGTTGGCGTGGGAAACATTGTTCCCGGTCATCGGACGCTTGCCGGTGACTTTGCAAACTCGCGCCATGGTTAAACTCCCAAAACCGGTAAAAGCTGGCTTTATAACATAGAAACAGGAAGATACGCAAGAAGAACCGTTGGCGCGGCACCTTGCTCTCATACCCGGAATGATTGCCGGGAATTATACCCGCATTCCACGGCGGCAGGCAGCAAAAATCGTCCGGAGTCCCCAGATGGCGCAACACCGCCTGCGCCACATGACGGTTCAACTCTCGGCGGTTTCGGGTTAAAATCCGGGATTCCGTTACAAGCGTGTTCCCATGACCAAGTACATCTTCGTCACCGGCGGCGTGGTGTCCTCCCTCGGCAAAGGCATTGCCGCGGCGTCTATCGCTGCCATCCTCGAGTCCCGTGGCCTGAAGGTCACCATGTTGAAGCTCGATCCCTACATCAACGTGGACCCGGGCACCATGAGCCCGTTCCAGCACGGCGAAGTGTTCGTCACCGAAGACGGCGCCGAAACCGACCTTGATCTTGGCCACTACGAACGCTTCATCCACGCCAAGATGAAGAAGAGCAACAACTTCACCACCGGCCAGGTGTACGAGTCCGTCATCACCAAGGAACGCCGCGGCGACTACCTCGGCGGTACCGTGCAGGTGATCCCGCACATCACGGACGAGATCAAGCACAAGGTCCACGAAGGCGCCGGCGATGCCGATGTCGCCATCGTCGAGATCGGCGGCACGGTCGGCGACATCGAATCGCTGCCCTTCCTCGAGGCCATCCGTCAGCTGCGCTCCAATCTCGGCCGCAAGAACACCTTGTACGTGCACCTGTCCTACGTGCCGTTCATCGCCGCGGCCGGCGAGATCAAGACCAAGCCGACCCAGCACTCGGTGCGTGAACTGCGCGAAATCGGCATTCAGCCTGACATCCTGCTGTGCCGCATGGACCGCGAGCTGCCGGAAGACGAGAAGCGCAAGATCGCCCTGTTCTGCAACGTCGAAGAAAACGCCGTGATCGGCTGCTACGACTCGGACAGCATCTACAAGGTGCCGAGCATGCTGCACGCGCAGGGCATCGACGACATCATCTGCGAACAGCTGCAGCTGGAACTGCCCAAGGCCGACCTGTCGGTATGGGACCGCATCGTCGACGCCATCGAGCATCCGGAACACGAAATCAACATCGCCATGGTCGGCAAGTACGTCGACCTGACCGAATCGTACAAATCGCTGTCCGAAGCGCTCAAGCACGCGGGCATCCACAGCAAGAGCCAGGTCAACATCCATTACGTCGACTCGGAAGAAGTCGAGCGTGACGGCTGCGCTGTACTGCAGGGCATGGATGCCATCCTGGTGCCGGGCGGCTTCGGCAAGCGCGGCGTCGAGGGCAAGATCAAGGCGGTCAAGTACGCCCGCGAAAACAAGATTCCCTACATGGGTATCTGCCTCGGCATGCAGATCGCACTGATCGAGTACGCCCGCGACGTGGCCGGCCTCAAGGGCGCCAACTCGACCGAATTCGACCTCGAAACCGAATACCCGGTGGTGGCACTCATCGACGAATGGGTCAACCACGACGGCAAGATCGAGAAGCGCGACGAGAACTCCAACCTGGGCGGCACCATGCGCCTGGGCGGGCAGGCCTGCGACCTGGAGCAGGGCTCGCTGGCGGCGCGCATCTACGGTGCCAATAGCATCGTCGAGCGTCATCGTCATCGCTACGAAGTGAACAATTACTACGTGCCGCGACTCGAAGAAGCTGGCCTCACCATCAGCGGCCGCTCCGCCGGCCATGAGAAACTGGTGGAAACCATCGAGATCAAGGACCATCCGTGGTTCTTCGCCTGCCAGTTCCACCCGGAATTCACCTCCACCCCGCGTGACGGCCACCCGCTGTTCATCGCTTACGTGAAGGCGGCACTGGCTCACCAGCAAGGGAAGTAAACGATGCAACTGTGCGGATTTGAAGTCGGCCTCGACCAGCCGTTTTTCCTGATTGCCGGCACCTGCGTGATCGAGAGCGAGCAGATGGCGCTCGATACCGCCGGCCAGTTGAAGGAAATCACCAGCGCGCTGGGTATCCCGTTCATCTACAAGTCGAGCTACGACAAGGCCAACCGTTCTTCGGGCAAGTCGTTCCGTGGCCTCGGCATGGACGAGGGGCTGCGCATCCTGGCAGAGGTGCGGCGCCAGATCGGCGTGCCGGTGCTGACCGATGTGCACACCGAAGCCGAGGTGCCGCACGTGGCGTCCGTGGTCGACGTGCTGCAGACGCCGGCCTTCCTGGCTCGCCAGACCGACTTCATCCGTGCTGTGGCGCAAAGCGGCAAACCGGTCAACATCAAGAAGGGCCAGTTCATGGCCCCTTCCGACATGAAGAACGTCATCGACAAGGCCCGCGACGCCGCACGCGAGGCGGGCTTGTCCGAAGACCGCTTCATGGCCTGCGAGCGCGGCGCCTCGTTCGGCTATAACAACTTGGTGTCCGACATGCGCTCGCTCGCCATCATGCGCGAGACCGGCTGCCCGGTGGTGTACGATGCGACCCACTCGGTGCAACTGCCGGGTGGCCAGGGCACGGCTTCGGGCGGGCAGCGCGAATTTGTGCCGGTACTGGCGCGCGCAGCGGTCGCCTCCGGTATCGCCGGCGTGTTCATGGAAACCCATCCCGATCCGACCAAGGCGCTGTCCGACGGCCCCAACGCCTGGCCGCTGGGCCGCATGCAGGAGCTGCTGGCCACGCTCAAGGGTATCGACGCGCTGGTCAAAGCAGGCCCGCTGCCAGAACAATCCCTGTAACCATTTGACTACATTTCGGCCAACCATTACGGTTGGCCGAAGCATTTGCTTGACTAAACACACCTAGAACAAAGGGAACAGACATGAGTTCGATCATCGATGTGGTCGCCCGCGAGATTCTCGATTCGCGCGGCAATCCGACGGTTGAGGCCGACGTGCTGCTGGAATCGGGCGTGATGGGCCGTGCCGCCGTGCCGTCCGGCGCCTCCACCGGCGAGAAGGAAGCACTGGAACTGCGTGACGGCGACAAGAGCCGCTACCTGGGCAAAGGCGTGCTCAAGGCCGTGGAAAACATCAACACCGAGATCTGCGAAGCCATCATCGGTCTGGATGCCGCCGACCAGGCCTTCATCGACAAGACCATGATCGAACTCGACGGCACCGAGAACAAAGGCCGCCTGGGCGCCAACGCCATGCTGGCCGTGTCGATGGCCGTGGCCCGTGCCGCCGCCGAAGACGCCGGGCTGCCGCTCTACCGCTACCTCGGCGGCGCCGGCCCGATGGCCCTGCCGGTCCCGATGATGAACGTCATCAACGGTGGCGCGCACGCCAACAACACCCTGGACATCCAGGAATTCATGATCATGCCGGTAGGTGCTCCGACCTTCCGCGAGGCCCTGCGCTGTGGCGCCGAGATCTTCCACTCGCTGAAGAAGCTGTGCGATCAGAAGGGCTACTCGACCACCGTTGGTGACGAAGGCGGTTTCGCTCCGAACCTGGCCACCCACGAAGACGCCATCAAGCTGATCCTCGACGCCATTGACGCCGCCGGCTACGTGGCCGGCCAGGACGTGATGCTGGCACTGGACTGCGCTTCGTCCGAGTTCTACAAGGACGGCCAGTACCACCTGTCCGCCGAAGGCCTGTCGCTCAGCTCCGAGCAGTTTGTCGACTACCTGGAAACGCTGGCCAACAACTACCCGATCATCTCGATCGAAGATGGCATGAGCGAGCACGACTGGGACGGCTGGAAGATCCTGACCGAACGCTTGGGCAAGCGCGTACAGCTGGTCGGCGACGACCTGTTCGTGACCAACCCGACCATCCTGGCCGAAGGCATCCAGCAGGGCCTCGCCAACTCGCTGCTGGTCAAGGTCAACCAGATCGGCACCCTGAGCGAAACCCTGAAGGCCGTCGATCTCGCCAAGCGCTCCGGCTACACCAGCGTACTGAGCCACCGTTCGGGCGAAACCGAGGACAGCACCATCGCCGACCTGGCCGTGGCTACCAACTGCATGCAGATCAAGACCGGTTCGCTGTCGCGTTCCGACCGCATGGCCAAGTACAACCAGCTGCTGCGCATCGAAGAAGAGCTGGGCGACGCCGCCTACTACCCGGGCCGTTCGGCCTTCTACCATCTGAAGTGATTCCATGCGCTGGCTGACCCTGGTCCTGGTCGTCCTGATCACTACCCTGCAATGGCCGTTATGGTTCGGCAAGGGCAGCTGGCTCAGGGTCTGGCAGCTGGACAAACAACTTCAGGAACAGCGTGCGGTCAACCAGACCTTGATCGCACGCAATGCCGCCCTCGATGCCGAAGTCGGTGACCTCAAACGAGGTACCGACGCCATCGAGGAGCGCGCGCGCAATGAACTTGGCATGATCCGCCAAGGTGAGGTATTTTTCCAACTGCTGGACCCGTCAGGCAAATCGCCCCCCTGAGAATGGCAAATGTCACAGGTTCATGCATCCATGATCACCACTAATGATGGCCGGCTATAAAAGCTCCAGGATCTGGGCAATGACAACAAACAACCCCATCGAAGTCGCCCGTGAAACGCTAAAACAGCTCAGCACGCGCAAACTGCTGCCCACTCCGGAAAACTACGAGCGAGTCTACCAGGAGCTCACCAAAGCCCCCATCGATAGGGAAAACAAGTTAGCCACGCAACTATTGCGGGCACTGGAAACCCTGCCCAACGACAACGTTGCAGCCAAGACCATGCTGCAACGCCTGCAACTGCTCATCAAAGCCTCCCACTGGGAACAAGTGCCCCAGCTGGTGATCGATTTTGCCCGGCAGAGCCAGACGACCCAGCAACTCGCCCAGGAATGGGGCATCCTGATCGAGAACCTGATCAAGAGCTGGGATCTCCGTCAGGCCGACTTTCCGCAGCACTTCAAGCAAGCCGGGCTGGAACGTTTGCTGATCACCTACGGCAAGCAGCCGCAGGAACTCAACAAGAAACTGAGTTCGCTGATCCAGACCTGGAACACCCCGCTGCGAGAGCGCGACTTGGCACAGGAAGAAGCGCACTCGTCCGATGAGCCTACGGCCGTCGTGGAACTGCCTGCCAGCTGGGGTACCTGGCAGCGCGTTCTGTGCTTCGCGCTGAAACACGGACTGGAACCACGCCTGCTGCCCTACCCCGATCTGGTACTGAATCTCGAGGCCATGATCGGCGAGGTGGAGAGCCTGGCCGACGAGGCGGCGCTCAACAGCCTGCTGCCGCGGCTGCGCGCCTTCATGATCAAGGTGGAACTCTACACCCAGCAGGAAGGACGCCTGGTCACCGGGCTGTCGAACCTGCTCAAACTGTTGCTCGACAATATCGCCGAGGTCAACCGCTCCGACAGCTACATGGTCGGTCAGATCGCCACGCTGCAG
This sequence comes from Pseudogulbenkiania subflava DSM 22618, assembly GCF_900177275.1. GTDB lineage: Bacteria > Pseudomonadota > Gammaproteobacteria > Burkholderiales > Chromobacteriaceae > Pseudogulbenkiania > Pseudogulbenkiania subflava. Next base: position 324,818 of record NZ_FXAG01000002.1, on the reverse strand, counting down.
GAGGTGCTGTCGCAAGAACCCTTGTCGATGCAGCAGATCTACCAGCTGGAAACCAGCCTGAAGGAAGTCATCCGCAAGCAGGGTGCGCTGAAGAACTCGCTCGACGAGGCGGCCAGCTCGCTGCGCAATCTGCTGGATCGCTTCGTGTCGCGGCTTGCCAGCATGACCGACAGCACCGACGAGTTTCACAGCAAGATCAGCACACACAGCACGCGGCTCAGGCAGATCCAGAACGTCGAAGAACTCACCCCCATCATCAGTTCGCTGATGGAAGACACCTCGACGATGCAGCTCAACCTGGTCAGGTCGCGTGACGAGCTGCTGTCCTCTCGCGAACAGGTCGAATCCGCCGAGCAACGCATCAAGGAACTGGAAGTCGCACTGGAGGCGGCCAGCGCCAAGGTGAAGGAAGACCAGCTGACCGGCGCCTACAACCGGCGCGGCCTGGCCGAACACTTCCAGCGCGAAATCAGCCGCGCCGAGCGAACCAACAGCCCGTTGTGCGTAGCGCTGATCGATGTCGACAACTTCAAGCAACTGAACGACCACTATGGCCACCTGACCGGCGACGACGCGCTGAAACACCTGGTCAACGTCACCCGCCACACCATGCGCCCTTCGGATATCGTGGCGCGTTTCGGTGGCGAAGAGTTCGTCATTCTGCTGCCGGACACTCCCGCGCCGGAAGCCATCCAGGCCATTCAGCGGTTGCAGCGAGAGCTGACCAAGACCTTCTTCCTGGCCAATAACGACCGCTTGCTGATTACCTTCAGTGCCGGGGTCGCCAAATGGCATCTGGGCGAGCGCGATACCGACGTGATCGAACGGGCCGACCAGGCCATGTACCAGGCCAAGATCACCGGCAAGAACCGGGTCTGCTCCGCAGAGGCGGAAGAATCCCCTGCCGCGACCTGATGGCATTCAGCCAAGTAAAAACGGCCCAAATGGGCCGTTTTTACGTTGGGGCTCACTCTGCCACCGGGCCACCGCCCTTCTTCATGGCCTTTCCAGCCTCGGCGCGACGCCGGCGCACCTCCTTGGGGTCGGCAATCAGGGGACGGTAGATCTCCACCCGATCATGCGCACGCAGGACGAAATCCTCCTTCACCGCCTTGCCGAACACCCCCAATTGGAGATGGGCCAGGTCGATCTCGGGGAACTGCCCGGCGATACCCGACAGTTCCACCGCTTGACGTGCCGTGGTGCCTGCCGCAACGGTCAGCGCGATGATCTGCTGGCGCTCGCGCCGCGCGTACGTGACTTCAATCTCGATGGTATTAGTCATCGCCGTAAATCCGGTCTGCTTCCTTGATGAAGGCATCCACCAGCGAACCGGAGATATGGCCAAATACCGGTCCGATCAGTTTTTCCAGCAGATGACTGGAAAAGCGGTAGGTGAGGCGGAACTCGATCTTGCAGCCGATCTCGCCCAGCGGGTGGAAATGCCATCGTCCCTGCAGATGCTCGAATGGCCCCTCGACCAGTTCCATGCTGATCGTCTCGCCATCGACATTGACATTGCGGGTGGTGAAATGCTGGCGAATCCTCAGATAGTCGATATGCAGACTGGCCACCAGCTGGTTGCCCACACGTTCATGAACCTCGGCCTTGCCGCACCAGGGCAGGAAGCGGGGATAGTGCTCGACATCGTCCACCAAGGCAAACATCTGTTCTACCGTATGGGGCACCAGGACATTCTTTTCGACAACCAGCATGGCAAGGGAAAACGCAAAAGGAGTAAAGGTACACCAAGCGCGCCTCCCCCGCCATGTCCGAGTTGGACGCAGCCAGGCCCAACGGAGCCAAACCGCTGAAATGACTCGACTTTAGCGATGGCACCGGTATCTGTTAGAATACCGGATTCTCTTACCCACACATGCCCATGAGCATCATCGACAACCGCAAGGCCTACCACGATTATTTCATCGAGGAAAAGCTCGAGGCCGGCCTCGTGCTGGAAGGCTGGGAAGTCAAGGCGATCCGGGCCGGCCGGGTGCAGCTCAAGGAGAGCTACGTCATCTGGAAGAATGGCGCCTTCTGGCTGTTTGGCTGCCATATCTCGCCGCTGCAGTCCGCCTCGACCCACGTCAAGCCAGACCCGACGCGCAACCGCAAGCTGCTGCTGAACCAGGCCCAGATCAACAAGTTCATCGGCAAGGTCGAGCGAGCCGGCTACACCATGGTCGCCCTCGACCTGCACTACACCAAGGGCATGATCAAGGCTGAAATCGGGCTGGCCAAGGGCAAGAAGCTGCATGACAAGCGCGACAGCGCCAAGGAACGCGAACTCGACCGCGAGAAGCAGCGTTTCCTGCGAGACCGGGGGTAGGCCATGAAAACCAGTGTTTCGCTACCGATCGTACTGATCACGCTGGGCTCGCTGTGGTTTCTGAAGAGCACCTACCTGCTGCCCGAAACCTCAACCCTGCTCGCCCTGTTGCTGACGACGGCAGGGGTTATCCTGTTCATCATCGACGGCTTCAACAAGTCGTCGCTGGTCACCGGCCCGATGCTGATGTACGGCGGCGCCGCAGTTTACCTGTACGACTCGGCCGGCCTGCGCCTGAGCCACGTGCTGTCGCTGGGCATGGTATTGATGGGAATCCTGCTGCTGTTGGCGCGCAGCGACCGCATCCCGGAGCGCAGCCAGCGCCAGCGTGTACCGGAACGACAGCTCAATGGCGACGGGCGTTGAGCCGGTACTGACATCTATTAGACGATTGAGGGCCGCAAGGCCCGTTCTCCATTATCAAGGATAGGCATGGACAAGATCCTCATTCTCGACTTCGGCTCCCAGGTGAGTCAGCTCATCGCCCGCCGCGTTCGCGAGGCCCACGTGTATTGCGAACTGCATCCGTTCGACATGCCGATCGACGAGATCCGCGCGTTCAATCCGAAGGCCATTATCCTGTCCGGCGGTCCGAACTCGGTGTACGAGTCCGACTACCAGGCCGACCCGAAAGTCTTCGAACTGGGCGTGCCGGTGCTGGGCATCTGCTACGGCATGCAGTTCATGGCCCAGACCCTGGGTGGCAAGGTGGAAGCCGGCGACAAGCGCGAATTCGGCTACGCCGAGATCAAGGCACGCCACCACTCCAAGGTCTTCGAAGGCCTGCAGGACCGCATCGACGACGCCGGCAACGGCTACCTCGACGTCTGGATGAGCCACGGCGACAAGGTGGTGGAGTTGCCGGCCGGCTTCCATGTCATCGCCGAGACCCCGTCCTGCCCGGTCGCCGCCATGGCCGACGAGGACCGCGGCTTCTACGCCGTCCAGTTCCACCCGGAAGTGACCCACACCAAGCGCGGCACCGAGATGCTGCACCGCTTCGTGCTGCACGTGGCCGGCGCCAAGCCGTCCTGGACCATGCCGAACTACATCGAGGAAGCGATCCAGAAGATCCGCGAGCAGGTGGGCGACGAAGAAGTCATCCTCGGCCTGTCCGGCGGCGTTGACTCCTCGGTGGCGGCGGCGCTGATCCACCGCGCCATCGGCGAGCAGCTGACCTGCGTCTTCGTCGACCACGGTCTGCTGCGCCTGAACGAAGGCAAGATGGTCATGGAGATGTTTGCGCAGAACCTCGGCGTGAAGGTGATCCACGTCGATGCCACCGCGCAGTTCATGGGCAAGCTGGCTGGCGAGACCGACCCGGAGAAAAAGCGCAAGATCATCGGCGCCGAATTCGTGGAAGTGTTCCAGCGCGAGTCCGGCAAGCTCACCAACGCCAAGTGGCTGGCACAGGGCACCATCTACCCGGACGTGATCGAATCCGCCGGCGCCAAGACCAAGAAGGCGCACGCGATCAAGAGCCACCACAATGTGGGCGGCCTGCCGGAAGACATGAACCTGAAGCTCTTGGAGCCGCTGCGCGACCTGTTCAAGGACGAAGTGCGCCAGTTGGGCGTGGCGCTCGGTCTGCCGCATGACATGGTGTACCGCCACCCGTTCCCGGGCCCAGGCCTGGGTGTGCGCATCCTCGGCGAAGTGAAGATGGAATACGCCGACTTGCTGCGCCGCGCCGATGCCATCTTCATCGAAGAGCTGCGCAACACCGTCGACGAGAAGACCGGCAAGAACTGGTACGACCTCACCAGCCAGGCTTTCGCCGTGTTCCTGCCGGTGAAGTCGGTGGGCGTGATGGGCGACGGCCGCACCTACGACTACGTCGTGGCATTGCGCGCAGTGATCACCAGCGACTTCATGACCGCGCACTGGGCGGAACTGCCGTATAGCCTGCTGGGCAAGGTGTCCAACCGCATCATCAACGAAGTGCGCGGCCTCAACCGCGTGGTCTACGATGTGAGCGGCAAGCCGCCGGCAACCATCGAGTGGGAATAAGCCCTCTCCCTTTGCAGCATGAACACCATGGCCCTGCCTTTGCGCAGGGCTTTTTCTTGCCTGTTGGCCGACAACATCGGTGATGTTATCGTCCCCCAACCGCTTGGACTCGACGCCTGATGTCATAGACTGTTAGGGTAATCGCATGTTTCCATGCTGAAGGGAGTGGCGGAACCGCCACTTCCCTCCTCTTCCCGTTTCACCACGCACCAGGAGGATCACCATGAACGAGCAAACGTTTGCCGCCGAGAAGGAACAATTGCTGCAGGATGTTCGCCACGTCCTGTCCAGCACCGAGGATTTGCTTTCGGCGGCCGGAGAAGAAGGTGGCGAGAAGGCCCAACAGCTGCGTCAGCGCTTGGCCGACAAGCTGAAGGAAGCCAAGGCAAAACTGACCGAGGCCGAGCAGGTGGTGGTAGGCAAGGCCAAAGTGGCAGCCAAGGCGACCGACCAGTACGTGCACGAGAACCCGTGGAAGTCGATCGGCATCGCTGCCGTGCTCGGTTTCCTGCTGGGCCTGCTGGTTTCCCGCCGCTGAGCCGGTCCATCCCGATGCCGGAACATACTCCGACACCGCCCCGCCCGGGCTCGCTGCGCTCGATTTTGGACGGTTTTGTGGCGTTGGCGCTGACGCGGTCCGAACTGTTCACCCTCGAGGCCCAGGAGCAGAAAGAACAGCTGCTGCACAACACCCTGATCGGGGCGGCGGCGCTGATCTTCCTGCTCATCGGCCTGCTGGCCGCGCTACTGTTCGTGGTGCTGCTCACCCCGCCAGCCTGGCGCGTGACGATGCTGGGGCTGCTTACCCTGCTGTTTGCCACGCTGGGTTTCGGCGCCTTGCTGCTCTTGCTGCGCCGCCTGCGGCGACAATCGGCGCCGTTTGCCACAACCCTGGCCGCGGTGCGTCAGGACTGGAAAACCCTGAGTGGACGCGAGTAGGCCATGACCCCGCAAGAACGCGCGCTGAAAAAAGAACTGCTGCTGATGAAGGGCGAGGCGCTGCGTCTGAAGCTGCGCATGGAGCTGAAAGCCATCAAGCGGCCGATGAGTCTGACTGGAGAAGGCTGGCACGCCTGGGGCAGCCTGCGACGGCTCGGCCCGGTGTTCGGCGCGCTGGGCGGCGTGCTTCCCAGTAAGCGCCTGCGCCGGCTGCTGCTGGGTGGCGCCCGGGCCTTTGTGCTGTGGCAAGCGGCGCGCAAGCTCTGGTCGCGCCTGTGAGCCGCCGGGCGCTGGCGTTATAATCGGCGCCATGACGGCTCTCAGTTCGCCCCCCCTTCCCCCCAATACCCTCTCCCATCTGGCCGCGCTGGGCATCACCAGCCGCGACGCGCTGCGTGCGCAGGGGGTGGTGCATGTCTTCCTACTGCTGAAGGCGGCCGGCCATACCGTGACGCAGCGCCTGCTGTTCGCGCTGGAGGCGGCGGCGCGCGGCGTGCATTGGCAGGAACTCGATGACACCGATCGTGCCCAATTGCTACGGGTGCTGCACGACCATCCGCCAGTACGCCTGCCACCGTCAGCGGCCGAGGCGGCACGTTTCATGGCCGAGGCGATCGGCCTGGCCGAGGCCGCCGCGGCGCAAGGTGAGGTACCAGTTGGCGCAGTGGTGGTCCATGAGGGCAGCATCATCGGCCGCGGTTTCAACCGCCCGGTATCGAGCCATGATCCATCCGCTCACGCCGAGATGGTGGCGTTGCGCGAGGCCGCCGCGGCGCTCGGCAATTACCGCCTGAACGGCTGCGACCTGTACGTGACGTTGGAGCCTTGCCCGATGTGCGGGGGGGCGATCCTGCACAGCCGGCTCGACCGGGTGATCTACGGCGCCACCGACCCCAAGATCGGCGCCGCCGGCAGCGTGTTGAACCTGTTCAATGAACGCGCCCTGAATCACCAGACGGCGCTATTCGGCGGGGTGGAAGCAGAGGCCTGCGGCCGGCTGCTGAGCGAGTTTTTCCGGCAGCGCCGTGCTGCCGGCTGAGCATGAAGGAAACGATGAAGATTCGTGTTTCAATCGCCGAACAGGCGCTGACACTGCGGGACGACGACGGCCGTGTGCTGCGCCGCTACCCGGTATCCACCGCCGCCTTGGGGGCGGGCGAGCGCAGCGGCAGCTATCAGACGCCGCGCGGGCGCCACATCGTGCGCGCCAAGATCGGCGCCGGCATGCCCGTCGGGGCAGTGTTCAAGGCGCGCCGCTGGACCGGGGAAATCTGCACGGCAGAGGCCTACGCGGCCCAACCCGAACGCGATTGGATCCTGAGCCGCATCCTGTGGCTATCCGGGCTCGAGCCGGGGCGCAACCGTCTTGGGCAGGTCGATACCATGCGCCGTTACATCTATCTGCACGGCACACCGGATCAGATCGAGCTGGGCCATCCCGGCTCGCACGGCTGCGTGCGCATGCGTAACAGCGACATCATCGAACTGTTCGATCTGGTGCCGTGCGGGACCCCTGTGGAGATCGTCGAGCATGAGCCGGCTTAAGCTGGTTGCGGCCGCCGGCCTGGCATTGGCGTCGGCCCTGCTGCAGGCGGCCGAGGGCGAGAACACCCCGCCGCTGCCCGCCGAGGCCAGCCTCATCCTGGCGCAGCAAACCGCCGGCCCGCTGCTGCCCACTCATCCCAACCCGCAGCAGTACGGCAAGCCGTGGATCGTGGTCGGGGTGAAATCGCAATCGCTGACCTTCTACGACGGCTGGGGTCTGATGCAGCACCGTTATAGCGTGTCCACCGCCCGAAATGGCGTCGGCGAGCTGGCCAACAGTTTCATGACGCCGCGTGGCTGGCATCGGGTGTGTGAAAAAATCGGCGATGGCGCCGAGGAGAACACCATCATCTTCCGGCGCCAGATCACGCAGTGGAAATACACGCCGACACTGCACGCGCAATACCCCGAGAAGGACTGGATCCTGACGCGCATCCTGTGGCTGTGCGGCATGGAGCCGGGCAAGAATCAGGGTGGCGACGTCGACAGTTACGACCGCGCCATCTACATCCACGGTGCCGGCGAGCACGTCGCCTTCGGCACCCCGACCTCACTCGGCTGCGTGCGCATGCGCAACCCCGATGTCGTCGAGCTGTTCCAGCAGGCCGAACTTGGCACCGACGTGCTGATCGACGAAAACGGCTGACCCCCCTTGCGCCAGCCGCCCCAGGTTGGCCGAAGCCCTTTATCCCCGCGCCGCACCACGATGGCTCGCTGAACGCCCCGAATCCCATTCGCGGTGCCCCATGACGCTGTTCTGGTGCAGGCGCCACCCCGGTTCCCTCCGAATTCCCCCTTCGTCATGGCACATGGCTTGCTAAGTCCTGTTCAGGGCCATGCCATCTCTCCAGCTGGCCCGCCCGAAAAACATCAAGACAAGGGAGATTCCCATGCACGCCCTAACACTGCCCCATTCATCCCACTACGATGAAATGCTGCTCTCCAGCGGCGCCGTCCGTCCCCACTACCAGGGCTTTGCCGAGTGGCTGCAGGCCCAGACCCCGGAAGCACTGTCGCGCAAGCGCGAGGAGGCCAACCAGCGCTTTCACCGCGTCGGCATCACCTTCTCGGTGTACGGCGACGAGTCCGGCGCCGAGCGGCTGATTCCGTTCGACACCATCCCGCGCATCGTGCCCGCCGCCGAGTGGCGCGCGCTGGAGGCCGGCATGCGTCAGCGGGTGAAGGCGCTCAACGCCTTCCTGCACGACATCTACCACGACCACGCCATCGTCAAGGCCGGCATCATCCCGGCAGAGCAGGTGTTCACCAACGCCCAGTACCAGCCGGCGATGCAGGGCATCGATCTGCCCGACCAGATCTACGCCCACATCACCGGGGTCGACATCATCCGTCACGCCGACGGCCAGTACTACGTGCTGGAAGACAACCTGCGCGTGCCGTCCGGCGTGTCCTACATGCTGGAAAACCGCAAGATGATGATGCGGCTGTTCCCCGAGCTGTTCGCCCGCCACGCCGTGGGTGTGGTCGACCAATACCCGGCGCTGCTGCTGTCGACGCTGCGCCAGGCGAGCCGGATAGACAACCCCACCGTGGTGGTGCTCACCCCCGGCCACTACAACAGCGCCTACTTCGAGCACGCCTTCCTCGCGCAGCAGATGGGGGTGGAACTGGTGGAAGGACGCGACCTGTTCGTGCGCGACGACCATGTCTACATGCGCACCACCGCCGGCCACAAGCAGGTGGATGTGATCTACCGCCGCATCGACGACGCCTTCCTCGACCCGCTGGCGTTCCGCCCCGATTCGATGCTCGGCGTGCCCGGTCTGCTCTCGGCCTACCGTCAGGGCAACGTGATCCTGGCCAACGCCATCGGCACCGGCGTGGCCGACGACAAGTCGATCTACCCTTACGTGCCGGAGATGATCCGCTTCTACCTGGGCGAAGAGCCGCTGCTCAACAACGTGCCGACCTGGCAGTGCCGCAAGCCGGAAGACCTACAGTACGTGCTGGAACACCTCGACGAACTGGTGGTGAAGGAAGTGCACGGCGCCGGTGGCTACGGCATGTTGATCGGGCCGGTGGCGAGCGAGGAGGAAAAGCAGCTGTTCCGCGACAAGCTCGCAACCGACCCGGCCGGCTACATCGCCCAGCCGACGCTGTGCCTGTCGTCGTGCCCGACCTTCGTCGAGGCCGGCATCGCGCCGCGCCACCTCGACCTGCGGCCGTTCGTGCTGTCGAGCGGCAAGGACATCACCATGGTGCCCGGCGGCCTGACGCGGGTGGCGCTGAAAGCCGGCTCGCTGGTGGTCAACTCGTCGCAGGGCGGCGGCACCAAGGACACCTGGGTTTTGGAGGACTGAATCATGATGCTATCGCGTACTGCCGACCACCTGTTCTGGATGGGCCGCTACATGGAACGGGCGGAAAACCTCGCCCGCCTGCTCGAAGTCAGCCATGCCATCTCGCTGATGCCGCGTTCGCACAACGGCGGCGCCGAGATCAGCGCACCGCTGGCGCTGACCGGCAGGCTGGACGATTTCCAGAGCCGCCACGACCACACCGAGCCCGCCCAGGTACTGCACTACATGGCCTACGATCTCACCAACCCGGCGTCGATCCTGTCGGCGCTGCGCAGCGCGCGCGAAAACGCCCACGCGGTACGCGGCAAGATCAGCTCGGACATGTGGATGTCGCTCAACGCCAGCTGGCTGGAAGGCCGCAAGCTGGCGGAACAGGGCGAGGATTTCCAGTTGTTCTTCGACTGGGTCAAGGAGCGCGCCCACCTGTTCCGCGGCGCCGCCTACAGCACCATGCGCCGCAGCGATGCCTTCTATTTCCTGCGCCTGGGCACCTTCCTGGAGCGCGCCGACAACACCGCGCGCCTGCTCGACGTGAAGAGCCACCTGCTGCCCGACCAGCAGAGCGCCGACAGCACCGACTATTACACCTGGAGCACGCTGCTGCGCGGGCTGGGGGCGTTCGAGGCCTACCACGAGACCTACCGCGACACGCTCAACGGCAAGCGCGTGTTCGACCTGCTGCTGCTGCGCGAGGACATGCCGAGAAGCCTGAGGGCCTGCTTCGACGAGATCCGCCAGGCGCTGGCACAAATCCAGGGCGACAACGGCCGCCCGGCACGGCGCCTGGCCACCGAACTCAACGCCGCGCTGGAGTTCACGGCGATGGACGAGGTGTTCGACGAGGGGATGCACCCTTTCCTGCGCCGCATGCTGGGCGAGATCAACCGACTGGGCGAATCGATCCAGCGTGCCTACCTGGAGGCGGCGTGATGAAGCTCTCCATCCGCCACAGCACGCTGTACCAGTACGCAGAGCCGGCCTCGCGCAGCACCCAGTACCTGCGCCTCACCCCGCGCTCCAGCCGCCATCAGCAGGTGCTGAGCTGGCGCCTGACGCTGCCGGGGCCGGCCAGCCAGAGCGTCGACGCCTTCGGCAACATCACCCACCTGATGACGCTGGAAGCGCCGCACGACAGCATCGAGCTGGTGGCAGAAGGGGTAGTCGAAACCCACCCCGACGGCTGGGACGACGATGCCTGCCGCCTCGATCCGCGGGTGTTTCTTCGGCCAACCCCGCTCACCAGCGCCGACGCCGCGATCGATGACCTGGCGCGCCAGGCCGCCGGGCCCGGGGGCAAGGCCGCCACGCGCCTCACGGCGCTGGCCGAGGCGGTACTGGCTCGGATGCCCTACACCGCCGGGGTGACCGACGCCTCCACCACGGCCGCCGCCGCGCTGGCCTTGGGGGCCGGGGTGTGCCAGGACCACACCCAGGTGTTCATCGCCACCTGCCGCCGCCTCGGCTACCCGGCACGCTACGTCAGCGGCTATCTGCTGAGCGGGACGGTCGAGCACGCCGCCAGCCATGCCTGGGCCGAGGTCTACACCGACGGCGGCTGGCTGGCGTTCGACATCAGCAACCGGTGTACGCCGGGCGACCATCACCTTAAACTGGCGGTCGGTCTCGACTACCTCGACGCCTGCCCGGTGCGCGGCATGCGCCGCGGCGGCGCCGGCGAAACCATGCACGCCCACGCGGCGGTAGAACAACACAACCATTAACGCTTGCAACCGGGAAGTCCGACCGAGGGTCGCTTCCCGGTCTTCACGGATTTCCCGACCATGACGTACTGTGTGGCCATTCGGCTGGAGAGCGGCCTGATCTTCGCCTCCGATTCCCGCACCAACGCGGGCGTGGACAATATCGCCACGTTCCAGAAAATGTATACCTTCGAGATTGCCGGCCGGCTGCGGCTGGTGATGATGACCTCCGGCAACCTCGCCACCTCGCAGAGCGTGGCCAGCCTGCTCGATCTGAAAAGCCGCCAGGACGGGCCCGGCTCGCTGCGCCGCATCGGCTCGCTGTACGACGCGGCGGTACTGGTGGGGCAAACGCTGCGCGAGGTCATCGCCCGCGACGGCGGCGGCGACGGCCAGGTCGACCTGGGAGCCAGCTTCCTGCTCGGCGGGCAGCTGGCCGGCGAGCGGCCGCGCCTGTTCAACATCTACCCGCAGGGGAATTTCATCGAGGCGACGGCGGACACGCCCTGCTTCCAGATCGGCGAGACCAAGTACGGCAAGCCGATCCTCGATCGCGTGCTGAACTACCGCTCCTCGCTGGAGGAAGCCATCCGCTGCGCGCTGATCTCGCTCGACTCGACCATGCGCTCCAACCTGTCGGTGGCGCTGCCGATCCACCTGATGTGGCACCACAACGACGATTTCACGCCGCGCGCGCCGCTGCGCATCGGCGAGGACGACCGCTACTTCCGCGAGCTGCGCGCCGCCTGGGGACGCGGCATCAAGGAAACCTTCGCCGCGCTGCCGGCCACGCCGTGGAGCGAGGAGCTGGCATGAACACCCCGTTGTCGCTGACCACCCCGGCCCTGCTGTTCCCGGCCATCTCGCTGCTGCTGCTGGCCTACACCAACCGCTTTCTCGGCCTGGCCAGCATCATCCGTCACTTGTTCAACGACTACCAGGACAACCCCGAGGACAAGATCATCCAGCAGATCGGCAACCTGCGCAGCCGCATCAACCTGATCAAGTGGATGCAGTTTCTCGGCGTGGGCAGCCTGTTCCTGTGCGTGGTCACCATGCTGCAGATCTACGTGCAGATGGCGATCAGCGCGCAGTACACGTTCGGAGTCAGCCTGCTGCTGATGATGGCGTCGCTGGCGCTATCTCTGGTCGAGCTGAGGAAGTCGTCCGACGCATTGAATATCCTGCTGTCGGACCTGGAAGAGAAGCACGGCCGGGTCTGAGCCGAAGAGATGACGTAGGGTAAGCGCCCCCGGCCCGCATAGCGAATGATGGGCGCAAAAAAGCCGGAGCAGAACGCTCCGGCTTTTTGCTTCGGCCAACCTGACAGGTGCCACGCTACACCTTGTAGCGTTGCAATGTCTCGCCGACGCGTGCCGCCAGCTGGTCGAGCCGGCGTGCGTTGTCGGCGGTCTCGTTGGAGGTGGCGTGGTTCTGCTCCGCCATATCCGAGATGGTACGCACGTGATGGACGATGGCCTCGCTCGCCTCGCCCTGCACCTTGAGGATGCGGGTGATGTCGGCCACCGCGTCGGCCACGCGCTGCGCCTGCCCCTCGATCTCGGCGATATGCTGACCGGCACCGCTGGCAAGGGCGCGCCCTTCGCCCACCTGCTCCACCACCTGGCGCATCTCCTCGACCGCGCCGTTAGCGGCGTTCTGGATCGCCGTCACCATCACCCCGATATCGGAAGTGGACTTGGCGGTGCGTTCGGCCAGTTTGCGCACCTCGTCCGCCACCACGGCAAAGCCGCGGCCGGTTTCGCCGGCGCGCGCCGCCTCGATGGCCGCGTTCAGCGCCAGCAGATTGGTCTGGTCGGCAATGTCGCGGATCACCTGCACCACGCTGCTGATCTGGCGCGACTCCTGCCCCAGCTGCTCGATCACCTTCGAGGCCGCGGTGACGCTGTCGGCGATGCTGGCCATGCCGTCGGTGGTCTGGGCGATCACCTGGCAGCCCTGGCGCGACACCTCACCGGCCTCCAGCGACAGCTGCATCGCCGCGTCGGCGTGTTCGGCCACGCCGTGGATGTTGCCGGTCATCTCCTGCACCGATCCGGCAATCGCCCCGGTCGAGCTGTTCTGCTGCGCCGAGCTGGCCGCGAGCTGTTCCGACGCCGCCGACAGGCCGCTCACCGCGAGGCGGATGTCGGCCTGGCTCTGCTGGATCTCGCGGAACGACTCCTGCACCCGGCCGATCAGGTTATTGAGGGCACTGACCATCTGCCCGACCTCGTCCTTGTTCTTGACGTCGATACGCTGGGTGAAATCGTTGCTCTCGGCGATGGCGAGCACGGTGCGGCGTGCCCGGTTGAGCGGGCGCAATACCGCCGCCAGCACCGAGGTGCCGTTCACCAGCAACAACAGCAGCGCGAACACATTGACCGCGATCATCCAGTGCAGGCTCTGGCGCGAGCTGGCATTGGCCTGCTCCACGCTGGTCTGGGCCAGGCGGTCGTTGACCGCCACCATCTTGCGCAAGAGCTCGTCCATGCCCTCCACCACCGGCAGCTGCACCTGGGCGTTGGCGTAGAATTCGCGGAAGACGGCGTACTGCTCTTCCGGCGTCACGCCCTTGGCGAGCTTGTCGAGCAGCTCGTCCTGCGATTTGTCGGTACGCTGCCACTCCTGCAGCAGCGGACCGAACTGGTGCCACAGCTTGTTCTCTTCCTCGCTGCGCGGGAAGGCGGCGTAACGTTTGAGCGCGTCGTCGAACAACTGGCGCGCCTGCTGCTTGCCCTTGAAGGTGTCGGCAAACAGCTTGCGCGACTCCAGCGAATTGTCGGTGGCCCGCACCGACACCTGCAGATTGCGCAACAGGGTGCGGTTGAAGTTGGAGCGCGCATCCAAGAGCGCGATCACTGCCGGCATGCGCTGTTCGCCCACTTCGGCCATCGAGGCCCCGGAGGACAGCATGCCGCGGTAGCCGAAAACCGCGACCAGCGCCAAGCCCAGCAAGGCGGTCAGCAGCAGCACGATCAAGCGTGTTCTTATTGTCATCGAGTTCCTCCCCCCGGCGTATGGGACACCGTATTCGCTTACCTTGCCTCCCTTTTCGGCACGATGCCATCAGGGAAAACAGCAGCCGATAATCGAACCCGCGTCATTATCGGGCGAGCATGACACCCGGCTGAACGAAAAACAAGAGCAAGGAGTGCGCGAACGGTTCAGGCCATGCCGGAGCGTTGCGCCGGATGTCCACCGATCGGCAGTGAGCACCACGGCCATGGAAGCCTCCTCGTCCGACCACCCGGCACGGCGGCTGCCATGCCGGAAAAAACCGACGTCGGCGATCCGAACGAAAAGTTCCTGTTGCTTTTGTAAAAAAATGTAATGATAATGATTCGCATTAATATATTTGAGTAACGGACCCACCAACCTGAGTCGCCATAACCGTCTCGCCTCCTTCAAAACCTCGGTTCCTGCACTGCATCAACCGAGGCATCCAAACCCCAGGCAACACACCGTTTCCACCCGCCTCGGCAGGGAGGAGGGCCTGCTGTTGCCTGACGCGGTACGACGAGGAGGCCGCGACGTTCTGGGATGCTCGTGTTCGATCGTTCGGCCGGCCCCGCCGGCCCTGTTTACGGACCATAACCCAAAGCAAAATCATGAAGCAGAAGACGCTATCCACCCTCATTTCCCTGATCGGCACCTTCGGCGCTCTGCCGGCGCTGGCCGATACCGAATTGCCCACCGTGCGCGTGGAAGCCAGCCAGGACGCCGATCCGGCCACCAGCTACAGCCGCGCCAGTTCGACCAGTGCTACCAAGATCGCCGCCCCGCTCAAGGACGTGCCGCAGACCGTCAACGTGGTACCGGCGGCGGTGCTGAAGGACCAGAACGCCAGCTCGCTGCAGGACGCGCTGGCCAACGTGCCCGGCGTCAGCTTCAGCGTCGGCGACGCGCAGCGCGACCAGGTGAGCATCCGCGGCTTCTCGGCGATCAACGACCAGTACGTCGACGGCGTGCGCGACGACGCGCTGTACTACCGCGACCTGTCCAACGTCGAGCGCGTGGAAGTGCTGAAAGGTCCGTCCTCGGTGCTGTACGGGCGCGGCAGCTCGGGCGGCCTGATCAACCGCATTACCAAGAAGCCGCTGGCCGAGCCGGTGCACGAACTGGCGCTCAGCCTGGACGACCAGGGCAAGCAGCGCCTGTCGTTCGACGTCGGCGCCAGCAGCGACGACGACTTCGCCCGTTTCCGCCTGACCGGTGCGGTGGAGGATTCCGAGGGCTTCCGCAACCAGTCTTTCCTGAAACGCGAGGCGGTGGCGCCGTCGGTGCAGTTCAACTTCTCGCCCAACACCACGCTGCTGCTGCAGGCCGACTACCTGCAGGACAAGCGCCTGGCCGACCAGGGCGTGCCGGGTTACAAGGGCAAGCCGGTGGACGTGCCGATCGAGACCTACTACGGCTCGGCCAACGGCCGCGACCAGACCGCCAACGAGAGCGACGTCACCAGCTTCACCGGCACCTTCGACCACCGGTTCGATAGCGGCTTGAAGCTGCACAACGTGTTCCGCACCTACGACTTCTCGCTGGACCGCAACTACACCACGATCAACAAGGTCGACGAGGTCGCCAACACCGTCACCATCGACCGCACCAAGCGGCTGCGCGACGAGCATGGCTTCTACAACCAGTTTGAGCTGAGCCACGATCTCGACCTCGGCGTGACCAAGCACTCCCTGCTGTACGGCCTGGAAGTGGGCAAGCAGCACAAGACCGAGAAACTGTGGACACGCAAGAACGCCGCCACCTACGACCTGTTCGATCCCCAACTGATCGAGCTGCCGGCGATCAACACCAGCGCCGCACCCGGCAACGACAACGCCACCGACATCGACATCGCTGCGCTCTACCTGCAGGATCTGATGAGCCTGAGCGAGCACTGGAAAGCGCTGGCCGGCGTACGCTATGACCACCTGACGCAGACACGTGACGACAAGACCAGCAAGAACCAGGACCTGGCGCGTACCGACAACACCATCAGCCCACGCCTGGGCGTGGTGTACCAGCCGACCGAACGCGTGTCGCTGTATGCCTCGGCCAGCCAGTCGTTCCAGCCGATCGCCGATTCGTTCACCTTCAAGCAGAACAGCGACCAGTTGAAGCCGGAGGAGACCATCAACTACGAGGTCGGTAGCAAGATCGATCTGTTCGACAACCTCACCCTGACCACTTCGGTGTTCGAGATGACGCGCAGCAACATCCAGGCCGCCGACCCGAGCGACAGCAACAAGGCGCTGTCGGTGGGTGAGCAGCGCGTACGCGGGCTGGAACTGGCGGTGGCTGGCGCCATCACCCCGTTATGGGACGTGATCGCGGGCTACGCCTACCTCGACGGCGAGATCACCCAGTCTACCGAGAAGACCAAGATCGGCACGCCGTTCCAGGGCAACCAGCCGGCGCTGACGCCACGCCATTCGGCCAACCTGTTCCTCAAGCGCAAGCTGCCGGGTGGCTTCAACGTCAACGCCGGCCTGCGCTACGAGGGCGAGCGCTACGCCTCGCCGGACAGCCTGGTCAAGCTGCCGGGCTATACCCGCTTCGACCTCGGCACCGGCTACAGCGGCAAGTCGCTGGAGGTGAACTTCACGCTGAAGAACGTGTTCGACAAGAAGTACTACATCTCCGCCCACAGCGGTGCCAACGACTACAACATGCCGGGCGCCCCGCGCACGGCCGAAGTCACGGCTCGCTGGAAGTTCTGATCCAGGCAGCGCTGCGGATGGTGAGTCATGAGCCAGTGAAGCCCCTTGCTGGGCCAGGGCGGACTGCGGGCGAATCTCTCGCGCAAATCGGCGATTGGCACGCAGCGATTCACTCTCTAATGAGGGACCGGGACTAGATGGACAGGCGGAGGAATGTCCATCACGCCCCGCTTCCGAAGCGGGACTAGAGCGGCGGGGTGTCGATGAAGGCGGGCAATTGCTCGGCCTGCTGGGCAAACGCCTGCAGTAGCGGGAAATCGGCCGCCTTGACCACGTCCGGCAGCATCAGTTGGGTAAAGCGCCACGCCACCGCGACGCTGACGCCCGCCTGGTCGATCCCCTCCGCACTGGCAGCCAACGGCGCGCGCTCGAATTCGCGCTCCAGTTCGCCGTAGGCCGCCAGCACCTGGCCCTCGACGCGCTCCAGCCAGGGCTGGTGCTGCTTCTCGGCCGGCCTCAACTGGCGCTCGTAGACGATCTGCACGCTTTTCTCACACGCCGCCAGCGCCAGCCCGATCAGGCGCAAGGCACGCTGGCGCCCGGCAGGCGCGACCGGCATCAGGCTCTTGGCCGGGGCGAGGCAGGTTTCGACGTAGTCGAGAATCAGCGTCGAATCCATCAGCACCGTGCCGTCGTCGCAGACCAGGGTCGGGGCCTTCACCACCGGGTTGATCCGGTGAAACTGCTCGAAGGTGCGGAACACCGAGACCGCCTGGTGCTCGAACCCGACCCCCATGAGCCGCAGCGAGACGGCCACCCGGCGCACATAGGGCGAATCCAGCATGCCGATCAATTGCATCGTGTTTTCTCCTGTCAGAAGCAGACTTTGCCCAGCAGCATCGTCCCCTGCGCGGCACGGTCCTCTGCGCCGTGAGCCCGCACGGCAGAGGACGGCGAGAACTCCAGCTGGCCCCGCCCCTCTGCCAGGATTGTCCCGGCCGGAACGGTGTCCCGTTCTCCCGGAGCGAGACAGACGTCCAGTCCATCCACCGTCAGCCAATGGTAGCCAGACACCGCGCGGACCTCGACTGCGGACGGCAATTCGATCGCCAAGAGTTCGTGATTGGCCAATTCGACACGTAGATGATGTTGCATGATCGCTCTCCTGTTGACGTTCTGGGTTCACTATAAGCGCCAGAAGAGGCAGAAAAAATCGATATTTATTTGTCTTTCATGTTAGTTTTACTTACATGAGCACACTTCCTCCCCTGCCCGCGCTGCGCAGTTTCGAAGCCGTGTCCCGCCTCGGCAGCATCACCCTGGCGGCGGACGAACTGCATGTCACCCACTCCGCCATCAGCCAGCAGATCAAGCAGCTGGAGGAGTGGCTGGGGGTGGCGCTGTTCACGCGCGAGGGGCGCGGCCTCAAGCTGAGCGAGGACGGTCGGCTCTACGCTCTGCAGATTCGCATCGGGCTGGGGGAAATCACCGAGGCCACACGGCTGGTGCGCGCCCGGCCGCGCGTGGACGAGGTGGTGGTGGCGGTACTGCCCTCATTCGGGCTGCACTGGCTGCTGCCGCGCCTGCCCCGCTTCTACGCCCGCCACCCGCGTTACCGCGTCAGCCTGCGCGCCAGCCTCGACATCCAGGACCTGCGCCAGGGGCTGGTGGACATCGGCGTGCGCATGGGCCAGGGCGGCTGGGAAGGGCTGGCGCAGAAAAGGCTGTTCGACGACGAGCTGGTGGCGGTGGCCTCCCCCGCCTTCAACGGCGGCCGCCTGCCACAAACGGCGCAGGAGGTCGTCTCCGGTCCCATCGTCCGCACCGTGGAATCGTGGCTACCCTGGTGCAATGCCGCCGGGGTGGCCGAACCGGGCAACCACGCGCTGTGGATCAACGACTCCAACCTGGTGCTGGAGGCGGTACGCCTCGGTATGGGGGTCGCGCTGGAGCGGCGCAGCCTGGTGCATGGCGCCCTGCAGCGCGGGGACTTGGTGCAGTTGACCGATATCCGCGTGCCCTACCCTTACCCGCACTGGCTGGTATGGCCGCAACGCGAGAGCTCGCACACCAAGCAACAGGATTTCAGCACCTGGATCGAAGAGGAAATCGCCAGCTATCTGACGGAGCTGCCGCCCTCGGCGTGAAGCTGTGGCCCGGTCCCGCGGAGGGTTAGCCGTGCCAGCGTCCCCAAGCCAGCACCAGCCCCCACGCCGCCACGGCCCAGCACAGGGCCGCCACGAACAGGGCCCAGCCCAGGCGCAGGCGGTCGGCCAGCAGGTACACGGCCGCCAGATAGACGAAGTAGGGAATCAGCGACCACATGCCGAACACGATGGTGGTCTTGAGCTCGGCCACCGAGCGCTCGGTGCCGACCAGGTAATGCGCGATCAGGGCAAAGGTGGGAAACAGCGGCACCAGCCCGGCAATGAAGTAGTGCTTGCTCTTCGACAGCACCGCGATCAGCAGCACCGCCGCCGAGCCCAGCAGGGCTTTGAGAAACAGGGCCATCGGCCACTCCACGAAGAAAACCCGTGATGGTGGCCCAGGGCGCGCCATCCGGCAAGCGCCGGCCCGCGGCCTACGCACCGTCTTCGGCCAACCTGTGCGCGTCAGCGCACGTCGGCACCGCGTTCGGCAAGCAAGAGGCGCAGCACCGAGCGGTGGCAATGCGCCTCCTCGGCGCAGTAGCAGCCGACGGAAAAGCTGCTGTGGTGCGACAGCGCCGCCAGGAGATCGAGCGTGCGGCTGTTCTCCGGCGTCGCCATCTCGGCACGGTACTGCTTGATGAAGGCCGCCCAGTCGCGGTCCGTCTTGGCCTGCTGCGCCAGCTTCACCGTTTCTGCGCTGGGCGCCAGGTTCGGGTACCACACGTCGTACCAGTTCTGCGTGGCGAACTCGCTCTTCGGCACGCCGCGCGGCGGGCGCCGCACCGTGCCGATGCGCAACCCTTCGTCCTGCTGCCGCTCGCTACCCAATCTGACGATATACACCGGCATCGTATCCTCCCTCCCCGATCAAGCGCCCCGCCCTCAGCCTGGCCGCGGCGCGAACAGGATGATCGCCATCCCGGCCAGGGTCACCGCGCTGCCCGCCACGTCCCACAGCGAGGGGCGGATGCCGTCCACCGCCCACAGCCAGCCCAGCGCCACCGCCACGTAGACCCCGCCGTAGGCGGCGTAAACCCGTCCCGCCGCCTGAGGATGCAGGGTCAAGAGCCAGGCGAATGCCATCAGGCTCAGCGCTGCCGGCAGCAGGTACCAGGCCGGCGCCGACTTTTTCAGCCAGAGATACGGCAGATAGCAGCCGATGATTTCGGCCAGCGCCGTGGCGATGTACAAGGCGAGGGTTTTGGCGATCACAACCATGCGAATCCCGATCAATGGTAATCCGGCAGCATAGGCGCGGGCCCACCCGTGGTGCAAGCTGCGCCAGCGCTCACAGCGCCCTGCCGTCGAAGTGCTTGACCGTGAGCGAGTCCAGATCGACATCGTCGAGGCAGCGCACGTTGACCGCCGCCATCGCGTTCCCGGCCGGGTCGCGTCCCTCGCCAAATGGGTGCATGCCGCAGGTCGGACAGAAATGGTGCTGGATGACGTGCTTGTTGAAGGTGTAGGTGCTCATGTCCGCCTCTGGCGTCAGCAGGCGCAGTTGCTGGCGCGGCACGAACCATAACAATGCCCCCTTGCGACGGCAGATAGAACAGTTGCAATCCATGACCTGGCTGAGATCGCCTTCCACGTCGAAGGCGATCCGCCCACAATGACAGCTTCCATGGTAAATCATGATGTGACTCCTTCCATGTCCAACTCTTCAGGCTCTTGGCCGCGACACGCGGCATCATCAGGAACGGTTTCTGTCAGCGCCAAGACCATGATGCTGACAAGCTCGTCGTTGACCACCTCGCGGGCGATCTCCTGCCAACCGAAGCGCTCGTATAAAGCCTGCTGATCCGGCGTGTAGAGGTACAGGGCCGGGAGGTCCAAGGCCCGGCTTTGCGTGATGCAGGCCAGTACCAGCGCCGAACCGATGCCCCGCCCACGCAACGCACGCGGAATGAAGACCTCGCCCATCCAATGCGCCTTGTCTGGATGAGAGGGCAGTTCGAACAGCTTCACGCTTGCCGTGCCGAGCAGTTCACCCGAATCGGCCAGCGCCACCAGCGTGAACGGCGCATGTCCCGTGCTCGCCTGCCCGGCGAAACGGCGCTCGATCTCGTCCCGAGACGCCCACGGCGCCAGATCACCCCACTCGGCGTGGAGCAACGCCGCGATCTCGGCGATCAGTTGCCGGTGATCGGCCAGCGGTTCAATACGCATCGCCCCCTCCCCCGTGATGAGCTCTGATTCCCCTTACTCATCCTGCGGACCGATCGCCATGAACGGATTCCATGCCACTTCCCAGAGATGGCCATCCGGATCGGCGAAGTAGCCGCTATAGCCTCCCCAGAAGGCATCTTGTGCCGGCTTCACCAAGCGCGCGCCGGCATTCACCGCCTGCTCCAGCACCTGATCGACCTCTTCCCGCGTCGACACGTTGTGGGCCAGGGCACAGCCGCGAAAACCGCTGCCCTCGGCCGACACAGTGGCGTCTTCGGCCAACGCCGACCATGGATACAGGGCCAGCCAGGTGCCTTGCAGTGCAAAGAAGGCGACGCCGGCGGACTCCATCGGATAGCGCGGCAGGCCCAGCCCCTCTTCGTAAAACCGGGTGGCACGGTCGAGATCGCTGACACCCAGCGTAATCATACTGATTCGCGGTTTCATGGTTTTCTCCCTGGCTTGACGATGGTTGGCGGCCGCATGCTCCGCGAGCGCGCCAGCTTACAGCTCCCCGTACACCGGCTCGCAACGTACCTCGGTTTTGACCGAGTTGGCGATGAAACACTCCTCATGCGCTTCGTGGTGCATCGCGTCGAGTTCCTGACGAGTAGGGACACGCTCCCCGGAGAACGTCACCTCCGGCCGCAACGTGACGACGGTCATCGCCATCTTGCCGGCCACGTTCTTCTCCATCACACCGACGGCGGCGTCGAAATAGCGGTCGACACAGAACTTGCGCTTGGCAGCGATCGACAGGAACCACAGCATGTGGCAGCTGGAGAGCGACGACACGAAGGCCTCTTCCGGGTCGACGGCGGAGGCGTCGGACATCGGGACGGGAACGACGTGGGGAGACGACGAACCGGGTACTTCCACGCCGCCATCGAAGCGCAAAACATGGCGGCGGCTGTAACGGTTGCCGAGGAAATCCTGCTCGCCGCGCTGCCAAAGCACTTCGGCGGTGTACTGGGCCATTCTCTGCTCCTGGGAAATGAACGATCGGCAGCTGGCAACAGCGGCTCAGCGGCCAGCCAATTGGCATGCCAGTTTAGCGCCGACTCACCCCCTCTGGCCCGTCAAAGCGGCACGTGCCCACAGGCGATGTCATCGGCCCACTTCACGGAGAAGGCAACGGATGAAATGCGGGGTTGCACACCCTCCGCTGGCGGGGGACGTTTCCAATCAAGCCATCCCGTCGTAGGCGCGCTGCAAGGCGGCGATATCGAGCTTTTTCATCCGCAGCAGGGCGGTCATGACGCGCTCGGATTTGGCATAATCGGCATCGCTCAGCATCTTGGGCAGCGCCGTCGGCACCACCTGCCAGGACACGCCGTATTTGTCCTTGAGCCAGCCGCATTGCTGCGCCGCCTCATCCCCGCCGGCGGACAGCTTCTCCCAGTAGTAGTCCACCTCTTCCTGCGTCTCGCAGTTGACCTGGAACGACACGGCCTCGTTGAAGGTAAACACTGGCCCGCCGTTGAGGGCGGTGAAGGCCTGCCCGTCCAGCTCGAACTCCACGGTCAGCACCGAGCCCGCCGGCCGGCCGTGAATCTCATGCCCCGCCTCGCCGTAACGGATGATGCCGACGATCCGGGAATTCTTGAAGATAGCGATATAGAACCCCGCCGCCGGTTCGGCCTGACCGTCGAACCACAGACAGGGGGTGATCCTTTGAATGCTCTGCATGATGCGTCTCCTTTTCGGCCCTCATCATGGGCGAGTTGCCATGACTACCAGCTTAGACGCCTCTGGCACTTGAGGCTGTGACGCCATGCACGATGCTTCGGCCGCCCCTTATGATTCATACGGCTTACGACCCAGGGAAAGATTGGTCGCGTTCGAGATCGGCGACCGACATTGGGCTGCCGTCGATCAAGGACGAGATGACCGCACTTCCATAGCAGCCTTGGCACTCATATCTCTTCATTGAACAAGAGCTTCCAAGCAGCCTTATAGGCAACGATCTCCCTCACCGGCACCGGCAAGCTGTCTAGAACAGCTCGCTGCATGCCAACCTTGCGCGAGAACTCTTGCATGATGAACGGATTGAGATCGAGTGCAGTCATGAAACGCCAAGGATGATCGGCAATCAATTTCGCCCATTCCGGCTTGAGTTTGCCGGTCGTGCGATCCCAATATTTTCCGGGATATTCCTTGCTCCCTGGGTAGATATGGTCTGGCGGACCCGAGAACAAATCAAAGTAGAGATTGGGATATTGTTCAATCAGCTTACGTACATAGTCAGGCCCATAAACGGTATTTCTGGCCTGATAGCGCATTTGCGCAAGATGGCACCAGATGACCTTGGCTTTGGGGTACTGCGCAAGCATCTTCTCCAGCTGCGGCAAATACTGGTCTTCTATTTCTTGATGGATCTGGAACGAGATGCCGCTTTCTTCCGAGAACTGGAACAACTGATGCCCAGCGGGGCTATCGATGGGCAGATACTCATCGCGCTCCATGTTGCCGCGCTGGATCTGATCAGGTGAAGGATAGTGGCGGAACTCATATTCACCCATCATCGGATAACCATCACTGATGATGCGTTCTTTGGAAACCTTGGCAAAACCTGTTGGGTTTCTTTTCCAGTCTGGCGGCAATCCACCATCGCCGGCGGGAATGTAGCGCCAAGGGTCTGCCGCCACCGCATATCTGGCAGCGTCGCTCCAGCCTCGCCCCCTGGCTATGCCCGAAAACGCGATCAGCGCCACGCCTTCTTGATCCATGCGGTGCGCAAAGGCCTGGAGGTCAAGCTCCTCACCCAAGTTTGATTCAATGTCGATGATCGGCATGACACCTGCTGAGCGCATAACCACAATACGCTGCCCCCAATTGCGCTTGAGTATGTCCAGATCAAACGGTACAGCGGCTTTGGCCACATCCGTCATGCGTGAAACGCTTGGCATCGGGCTGAAATCATCCGCGACAGCCAACCACGTGGGAAATAGGCCGGATAAAAGCAATAAGGTACGAATCAGGTTCATTGTTAACGCCCTATCTCGTGTGAACTCAAATCCTTTTTAATCGAAGCGGAGTTTCGTACAGCTCTTGCGGGAAAAACCTTCAAGCTCGGTTTGCGGGTAATCTCTTGACCACTGGGTCAGCCGCTCACGGGTGAGCATAACTCAACGAGAGTGCCCTCCAGCGAGCGAACACAGGCGACAACCTGACCCCACGGTTTCTGCGCGGGAGGGCGCTGTCAACCCGCCCAAGGGCGGCTTCGATCACAAAAGCGAAGCTTGATGCCGAGGGTCGCCATGAGTGGTTCATAAAAAGCCAGCGCACGGTCGAAGTCACTCACGCCGATAAAGATGTGGGAGAACATGAAGTACCCCTTTGTATGAATATCAAACGTTTGACAGGAGCGGCGGCCGACGGACACAGCCCGTTGAACTCCATATAAAGGAGTTAGGCAGCACAGTGCGTCTACTGCTACCTGCCTGTTTCAACATAACGAGTAAAATTATTCAAAATGGTCTGCCACCCATCACGCTGCTGTTCGATGGAATGCATTGGCTCACTATCAAAAGTCACACGTACCATAACGCCTTTCGGACTATCAGCGAATTCAACCCGCGCAGTGCGATCGCCAAAGGAATATTCGATCAGTTTGTGTGCTACCACAGCGGTATAGGTTCCGGCGAAATCGAATCCCATGCTGCCATCCTTGGCTTCCATTCGTGACGAGAAGGTGCCGCCGACGCGCAAATCCACCGTGGCCGCGGTGGTGTGCCAATCATCAGATGCAGCATTCCACTGCTTAATGTCCTCGGGAGTTGTATATGCACTCCAAACTTTCTCGATGGGGGCCGCGACGGTGGTTTCAACGGTGATTTTCATAACGAGCGTCCTTCTGTTTGGGGACAATTAGGTTTGGCACCCGCCTCTTCGATAGCGCATCGACCATGGTCCAAGGTAGAGGTGGCGAACGTTGGGCTTCATTGCATGAAGCCCAACCTACCGCGCTGTTGGTTGTAGCAATGCTTTGAACCCTGCATCACTGTAGACTGTGAATAGAAAGCCTTGCAAAGCTGGAACCAATGCCCGACTTACATCTCCGCATGCATTAACCGCAGTCATCGATATCGGATAGGTATATTCGTATTTGATTGTAACCGGCTCTTTACCTTCGACCTCGAATTTTGCCTCTATTATCCACTTACCCGTCCCGAACGAGTTGAAATCCATCGAGACCAAGTGACCGGTTACAGAAACGGTAGCGTCCTCACTATAGAGCCCTGCTTCGAGCAGTTCAGCCCGCATTGCCTCCGCAAGAAAAATCTCATGAGCCATCTTATCAGGAAGATAAACAGGAAAACTGAGCCGACAGAAAAGTGTCGTCTTGCCGGGGGATGCTGCTCCGAACCCTGCGATTCGTATCTGTGGGATACTCTGTTTCAGTTCTTTCAATAAAACTACATTCTGACTAGACGTGCTGTACCAGTTTGTAGAATAGGTCCTAAACCCAGGTACATAAACCCCATGGCTCCCAACACCGTGTGGGTAAACAATCATGTCGCCTGAGGCGTAGGCGGCAAATGGCAGTAAGTGTAAGAGAAGGATCAAGTACTTTCGCATATGTATACCTCCAGATGCTACGCTACGAAGCTGCTTGAATTTGCCACGTCTAACATTTGAGCTCACCGACGAGCTGGTAGGCTCGTCCGGTGCAGCGAATTGTTATGCGAATACTCTCTACCCTTGAGCCGCGCCTTGTTTTTTGGGGAGTTGGGGGTTCATAAAGTCCCAAGTCGCGGCGCTTGCCACATAGAAGTCTAACTTTGGCACGTAGTGCGATGCTTCGTTTAACGTACCTGCCTTTACACCCAGCATACCGGGAAGATTGCTGAATTTTGCGAACAATTGAGAGCCACAATTCGGGCAGAAGCCTCTTTTGTGCATATTTCCGTTGTCGGCCGTTGACTCAAAATATTTTGCCTCGCCGGAAACAACAACATTTTTTTCGGGGAAAAGCATCGCAGGAATAAAAGCACTACCCGAAGTTCTTTGGCAGTCTTTGCAGTGACAGTTTCCAGTAAATAATGGTTCGACATCGACTGAATAGTGGATTTCGCCACAAAGACACTGCCCTGTGTATTTTGAATTCATATTTAACTCCGTGCTGATTGGTAATGCGCATAGCTTTCTATTAGACGTCCCATAAAGACGTATTTTTTTCGTCACCATCTAGAATGCATGGCAATAATCATGCTGGATAGCATGCCACAGAACAATATATGACGAAAGAGTACGAAATAAATTTCGGGGAAATACGTCATGCCCCCTCCTCCCTGGCTTCTCAGACAGGTATGCAACTTCCTCCAACTCAAGCCCCCCACCTGCACACTAGGAGCCCACAAAGCAAAAACCCCCGCCTGCATCGCAGGCGGGGGTGTTGTTTTGTCCTTCGGCCCACGTAGGCCGAAGCGATTCAGCTAGCGTTCAAGAACGCTCCGCCATCAGGCAGTAGCGACCGGGATCTTGCCGATCTTGACGCGCCATTCGGCCGGGCCGGTGTTGTGCACCGAGGTGCCGTTGGAATCGACCGCTACGGTCACCGGCATGTCCTTCACTTCGAACTCGTAGATGGCTTCCATGCCGAGGTCTTCGAAGCCAACCACCTTGGAGGCCTTGATCGCCTTGGAGACGAGGTAGGCGGAGCCACCGACGGCCATCAGGTACACGGCCTTGTTGTCCTTGATCGCTTCGATCGCGGCCGGGCCGCGTTCGGCCTTGCCGATCATGCCCAGGAGGCCGGTCTGTTCCAGCATCTGGCGGGTGAACTTGTCCATGCGGGTGGCGGTGGTCGGACCGGCCGGGCCGACGACTTCGTCACGCACCGGATCGACCGGGCCGACGTAGTAGATGAAGCGGTTGGTGAAGTCCACCGGCAGCTTCTCGCCCTTGTTCAGCATGTCGACCATGCGCTTGTGCGCGGCGTCGCGGCCGGTGAGGATCTTGCCGTTGAGCAGCAGCACGTCGCCCGGCTGCCAGCTCGCCACTTCTTCCTTGGTGATCTTGTCGAGGTCGACACGCTTGCCGTTGCTGGTGTCGTAGGTGATTTCCGGCCAGTCTTCCAGCTTCGGCGTTTCCAGGTGGGCCGGGCCGCTGCCGTCCAGATGGAAGTGGATGTGACGGGTGGCGGCGCAGTTCGGGATCATGGCAACCGGCAGCGAAGCCGCGTGGGTCGGGTAGTCCAGAATCTTGACGTCAAGCACGGTGGTGAGACCGCCCAGGCCCTGGGCGCCGATGCCCAGCGCGTTGACCTTCTCGAAGATTTCCAGGCGCAGCGCTTCGACCTTGGTCAGTTCCGCGCCGCTGTCGGCCTTGGCCTTCAGCTCGTGGATGTCGACGTGGTCCATCAGCGATTCTTTCGCCAGCAGCATGGCCTTTTCCGGGGTGCCGCCGATGCCGATGCCAAGGATGCCCGGCGGACACCAGCCGGCGCCCATGGTCGGCACGGTCTTGATGACCCAGTCGACGATGGAGTCGGACGGGTTGAGCGCGTAGAACTTGGATTTGTTCTCGGAGCCGCCGCCCTTGGCGGCACAGATCACTTCGACGCCGTCGCCTTCGACGATCTCGAAGTGCACCACGGCCGGGGTGTTGTCCTTGGAGTTCTTGCGCAGGCCGGCCGGGTCGAGCAGCACCGAGGCGCGCAGCTTGTTGTCCGGGTTGTTGTAGGCGCGGCGCACGCCTTCGTTGACCATCTCCTGCACGCTCAGGGTGCTGTCCCACTGCACCTTCATGCCCACTTTCAGGAACACTACAGCGATACCGGTATCCTGGCAGATCGGCCGGCGGCCTTCGGCGCACATGCGGCTGTTGATCAGGATCTGCGCCATGGCGTCCTTGGCGGCCGGGCTTTCTTCGTGCTGGTACGCTTTGTACAGCGCGTCGATGTAGTCTTTCGGGTGGTAGCAGCTGATGTACTGGAAGGCATCCGCGATGCTTTGGATGAAGTCTTCCTGACGGATGATGGTCATGAGGCTGTCTCGCAAAAACGGGTGATGACGAGTGGCCAGCGGGCTGGCCGCGGGAGCCGCTAAGCGCACGGCCCGCCAGGCAACCGGCAGGCAGTGGGCTTAGCGGCCCAGCCGGTGATTGTAACACCGTTCCGGCGCCGGCTTCCGCCTTGTCGCCCCAAGGACCGGCTGCTAGGCTTCATGAAGCACCTGTTCACGATCTTGCTGGACGTCCCTGGGCGTGATCCCGCAGACCGGGGAGCGCCAGCCGGCGCTCATCGACGATGGGTTTCGCTACGTTCCCCCATCCTACGCTCTACCTCGATCCACGATCCGCTCTCGACATCTCGTGAAGCAGGTTCGGAAAATGCTTCTCGTGTAGGAGAGACTGTCATGTCCGTCCGTATGGAACGCGATACCTTCGGCGAGATCGCCGTCCCGGCCAAGCGGCTGTGGGGTGCCCAGACCCAGCGTTCGCTGGAAAACTTCCGTATCTCGAGCGAGAAAATGCCACCCGAGCTGATCGAGGCGCTGGCCCAGGTGAAGCGTGCCGCGGCCGGGGTCAACGCCGAGCTCGGCCTGCTGGCACCCGAGCTGGCGGGGGCGATCGAGGCCGCCGCCGGCGAAGTGATCGCCGGACAGCATCCGGACGAGTTTCCGCTGGCGGTGTGGCAGACTGGCTCGGGCACGCAATCCAACATGAACATGAACGAGGTGCTGGCCAACCGCGCCAGCGAGCTGATGGGCGGCGAGCGCGGCGAGACGCGCCTGGTGCATCCGAACGACCACGTCAACCGCGGCCAGTCGTCCAACGACGTGTTCCCCACCGCGATGCACGTGGCGGCGGTGGCGGCGCTCGAACAACGCCTGCTGCCGGCGCTGGATACGCTGGCCACGGCCCTCACCGCCAAGGCGCTGGCGTTCGCCGGCATCGTCAAGATCGGCCGCACCCACCTGCAGGATGCCACGCCGCTGACGCTGGGGCAGGAGTTCTCCGGCTACGTGGCGCAGCTGGCGCACTGCCGGCGCCATCTCGAAGACGCGCTGCCGCACCTGTGCGAGCTGGCGCTGGGCGGCACCGCGGTCGGCACCGGGCTCAACGCGCATCCGGAATTCGCCGTGCGCGTGGCGCAAAGGTTGGCCGAAGACACCGGCCTGTCCTTCGTCTCCGCCCCCAACAAGTTCGAGGCGCTGGCGACGCACGACGCGCTGGTGCATGGCCACGGCGCGCTGAAGACGCTGGCGGCGGCACTGATGAAGATCGCCAACGACGTGCGCTGGCTGGCCAGCGGGCCGCGTTGCGGCATCGGCGAGATCACCATCCCGGAGAACGAACCCGGCAGCTCGATCATGCCGGGCAAGGTCAACCCGACGCAGAGCGAAGCGCTGACCATGGCCTGCGCCCAGGTGCTGGGCAACGACGTCGCGGTCAACATCGGCGGCGCCAGCGGCAACTTCGAACTCAACGTGTTCAAGCCGCTGATCATCCACAAC
Source organism: Pseudogulbenkiania subflava DSM 22618 (assembly GCF_900177275.1). GTDB lineage: Bacteria > Pseudomonadota > Gammaproteobacteria > Burkholderiales > Chromobacteriaceae > Pseudogulbenkiania > Pseudogulbenkiania subflava. The sequence goes on along the minus strand of NZ_FXAG01000002.1, from coordinate 295,536 downwards.
TTCCTGCAGAGCGTGCGCCTGCTGGCCGACGGCATGACCAGCTTCAACGAGCACTGCGCGGCCGGCATCGAACCGAACCGCGCCCGCATCGACGAGCTGCTGGAAAAATCGCTGATGCTGGTGACGGCGCTCAATCCGCATATCGGCTACGACAAGGCGGCGGCCATCGCCAAGAAGGCGCACAAGGAGGGGCTGACACTGCGCGAGGCAGCACTGGCGAGCGGCTTCGTCACGGCGGAGCAGTTCGATGCCTGGGTGAAGCCACAGGACATGGTGGGCTGAGCGCAGCCCGGCCGACGCTTAGAGCCTGTTTACGATCTCGCGAGCTAGAGCGAGACAAGGCAAAAACGGCTGAGGAAGCGGAGTTTACACGGGGTAAATGAGCATTCCGAAGTCGTTTTTAACGCCGTATCGCCGAAGCGCAGCAGATCGCAAACAGGTTCTTACGCCGGTACCCCCAGGATCACGCTCGACGCCTTGAAGATCGCCGTGGCGGTGTTGCCCACGGCGAGGTCGAGCGCCTGGCGGCTGTCGTTGGTGACGATGGCGGCCACGGCGATGCCGCCGGGCAGATCGATCACCACTTCGGTGTTCACCGCTCCGGGCACGATGCGCGCGATGGTGCCGCTGAGACGATTGCGTGCGGAGAAACGGGCGCCTGCCTCGTCGGTCACCACGATGACCGACGACGACTTCACCAGCGCAAACGCCTCGGCCCCCGGACGCAAGCCCAGCCCTTCGGTGCTTTCATGGGTGACCGTGGCCACGATCGTCTGCCCGCCCGTGACTTCCAGCTCGATTTCGTCGTTGACGGCGCCGTGTTTCACCACCGTAACTTTGCCGAGGAACTGATTGCGCGCACTGGTATTCATCCCCATCCTCCTGATCAGGACATAATCGTCGGCGAGGCTGTCGGCCTGCCGCCCCAACTGCTCGATGAAACGGCGGTGCTCGCGCTCGATGATGCGGAAATTCTCCACCAGTTGCTCACCGCGCGGCGTCAGGCGCGTGCCGCCGCCGCCCTTGCCGCCCACCAACCGCTCCACCAACGGCTCGCCGGCCAGATTGTTCATGGCGTCGATGGCGTCCCAGGCCGCCTTGTAGCTCATCTTGATGGCCTTGGCGGCCCGGGTGATGGAGCCGCATTCGGCGATCTTGGCCAGCAATTCGATACGACCGGCGCCGCCGAAATTTTCGCCACCCACCGTCATCCACACCGAACCGCACAAGGCGATGCTGTTGTCTTTGGTATCCATGGCTTGCTAGCGCCCTCGCCTGTCTGAATCGGAAAAGCCACGTTGCTGACCCGGACCCGCCGCGTCTCCCGGCGTCGCCGTGGCAGCACGCGCGGCCGCCAGCTCGGCGAACAGAAAGGGCTTCCAGCTGCGGCGGGCGGGGTTGCGTCGCGACAGCGACGGGAAATAGCGCTCCAGAAGCCGGGACACCGCCTCCCGCCCGCTCAGCCCCAGGTCTTCCGACAACGGCCGCTCGCCAAAGCAGGCCGCCGCCACGGCGTGCGCCAGCCACTCGGCCTCCGCCTCCGGCACATCGGGCGCGCGGTGCGCCCCCAGCAAGGCGACCAGCTCGGCAAAGCCGGCGGGCGTCGCGGCGCGGACGCTGGCGTAATCCGGTTCCGGCATCGGCTCGAGACGGTCCAGCTCGGGAAAGCGCTGCGCCAGCATCGCCAGCAGCGCCGGCTGCGGCAGACCGAGGGTCCAGGCGAACAGCGGCAAGTCGCCGTCCTGGGCATGGCGCAGCACCCCAGCGATCGCCCGGTCCAACAACGCCGACTCGTCGCGGGGGACCGGCGGCACCGTGGCCGTGGAGGGAGAAAGAGCACTCATATCGCAAGCCTTTCAGGTGTCGAGGTGGGTGGGTAGGTCATGGGACCGCGCAGCCGGCGCGTCCGCCGGTGCCGGGTAGGGCACGCGGGTCAACACGCTTAGGCCGGCAGCACGCCCGGCTGCGGGCTGGCCTCGGGCGGAGCGATCATGCCGTCGTGCAGCGCCAGCACCTGCTCGCCGAACACCGCCACGTCCTCCGGGTCGTGCGTGATGAGCACCATCGGCACCTGCAGGCGGCGCTGCAATTCGTCCAGCTCCTCCCGCATCCGCTGACGCAGCAGGGGGTCGAGCGCGGCAAACGGTTCATCCAGCAGCAGCGCCCGGGGTTCGGCCACCAGCGCCCGCGCCAGCGCGGTGCGCTGCCGCTGCCCACCGGACAACTCGCCAGGCATCTGGTGGGCGAGGTGGCTCAGATGCAGCGCCTCCAGCCAATAATCGACCGCCTCGCTCTTCTCGGCGGCGCGCGGGTTGAACCAGCCGCGTTTCAGGCCGAAGCCGATGTTCTGGCGCACGCTCAAGTGCGGAAACAGCGCGTAGTCCTGGAACAGGTAGCCCACCTTGCGCGCCTGCGGCGCGAGGTCGATGCCGGCGCCGGCGTCGAACAGGGTCTCGCCGTCGAGGCGGATATGGCCGTGGTCGGGCCGCATCAGACCGGCTATCGCCTTCAGCGTCAGGCTCTTGCCCGAACCGGACGGCCCGAAGATGACGATGCGCTGGCTCACCGACTGAAAACGGACCTGCAACTGGAAGGTGCGCTTGCCGGAATGCAGGGTCTTGCGGATATCGATATCGAGCTGCATGCGCCGCTCTCCTACTGGTTGGCGATGCGGCCGGGGGCCAGGCGTCCCGCCGCCAGCAGCACCACCATGCACACCACCGAGGTGATCAGCACCAGGGTATTGGCCACGTCGTCCTGCCCGGCCTGCACCGCCTCGTACACGGCGATCGACAGGGTTTGCGTCTTGCCCGGGATGCTGCCCGCCACCATCAGCGTCGCGCCGAATTCGCCCAGGGCTCGGGCGAAGGCGAGCAGCAGCCCGGCGAGGATGCCGCGCCAAGCCAGCGGCAAGGTGACGCGAAAGAAGATCGCGGCCTCCGAGACGCCCAGCACCCGCGCCGCCTGCTCGAGCTGGCCGTCGACCGCCTCGAACGCCGCCCGGGCCGGCTTGAACACCAGCGGAAAGGCCACGATGGAGGCGGCGATCACCGCGCCCTGCCAGGTGAAAATCAGATTGATGCCGAAGCTGTCGTGCAGCCAGGCGCCCAGCCAGCCGCGCCGTCCCACCAGCACCAGCAGGTAGAAGCCCAGCACCGTGGGCGGCATCACCATCGGCAGGGTCAGCACGGTGTCGAGCAGGTCGCGCCCGACGAAACGCACCCGCGCCAGCAGGAAGCCGACACCCACGCCGAGCAGCAGATTGAGCAGCGTAGCGCAGCCGGCCACCTTCAATGACAGCGCCAGCGCCGTCCATGCCGATTCCATGTGTCCTCGCTCAGGGCTTCGAAAAGCCGTACTTGCCCAGGACCGCCTGACCCGCCGGCGACAGGACGTAGGCGACGAAACGCTTGGCCTCGTCGGCGTTGGCGCTGCTGACGGTTTTGGCAATCGGGTAGCTGATGGCGATGTCGAGCGGCACCGTGAACGCCACTTTCACCTTGTCCTTCATGATGGCGGCGTCGGTACCGTAGACGAAACCGGCATCGACCTCGCCGCGCGCCACGTAGTCCAGCGACTGGCGCACGTTCTGGGTCGTGACCGCCTTGGCTTGCAGCACCGGCCACAGCCTGGCGGCCTCCAGGGCGTGCTTGGTGTAGCGGCCGACCGGAACGCTGGCCGGGTTGCCGATGGCAACCTTCTGCACGCTACCCTGGCTCAGGTCCTCCAGCCGCTTGAGCGCCAGCTTGCTGTCGCCGGGCACGATCAGCGCCAGGCTATTGCGCACGAAATCATGCCGCTCGCTCGCCGCCACCAGCTTCTGCTGCACGGCCTGGTCCATGGTTTCCTGATCGGCCGAGGCGAACACGTCGACGGGGGCGCCCTTGGCCATCTGCTGCAGCAGCGCGCCCGAGGCGCCGAAGTTCAGCAACACCTTGGCCCCCGGATACTTGGCCTCGTAACCCTGGGCGATGTCCTTGAAGGCGTTGGTGAGGCTGGCGGCGGCGGATACCGTCAGTTCGCCGGCATGCACCAGGCCGGTAACGGCAATGATGGCGGCGGCAGCCAGGAGGCGTTTCGTCAGTGGGAGCGGCATCTCGGTCTCCGAGTCATGTGTCGATCGAGCGTAATATACAGCAATATATCACGCTGTCGAAAACCCACGCGGCAGAAGCTGATTTACATCAAGGAAGGCGTTGACTGGCGCGACCCAGCCACGCCGGAGGTGCACGATGCGGGCGCAACGGCCGGATTGGCGCAGGAAAGGGAAAGGTGGATGCGGACGGCCCACACGGGGCCGGCCGGGGCGCCCTCAGTCGTCCCGCGTCAACACCTCCAACAGCTCGATCTCGAAAATGAGGTTGGAGTTGGGTTTGATATGGGCGCCGATCTGCCGTTCGCCGTAGGCGAGATGGGCCGGCACGAAGAGCTTGCGCTTGCCGCCGACCTTCATGCCCATCAGGCCCTGATCCCAGCCCTTGATCACGCGCCCGGTGCCGATGACGCACTGGAAGGGGCGGCCGCGATCGTACGAGGAGTCGAACTTGGTGCCGTCCTCGAGAAAACCAGTGTACTGGGTGGTGATCAAGGCGCCTTTGACCACCTCCTTGCCGTCGCCCGGTTGAATGTCCACAACCTGTAATTCGTTACTCATCAAGCACTCTCGTTGATTCGGTCATCGGTCAATGCGGCTCGCCGCAGCGTGGCCGAAATTGTAGCGTATCTTGCGCCGCCTTCGCGGCAGCGGGCTGCGCCAAGGGCGCGGCTCATGTCCGGGTGGCGTTGAAACGCGCTTCGGCCTCGCGGAACAGCGTTTTCACCCCCTCCACGTCCCAGGGGCGCTCGATCAGCGTTTCGTGGTCCCATTCGCTTCTCGGGCGGGCGGGATGGAAGAAGTCGCCGCCATACACGTGAATGGCGCAGGTCATCTTGCCGATGGGGTTCAGCACCGAATGGATGATGTCGCGACCGAGTGTCGCCACCTCGCCAGCGCCGAGCGACTGGGCCCCGGCCGCCTCGATGCTGCCTGCCGTGCGGCGCCAGAACACGTTGTCTTCGCGGCCGGAATAGATGCCGATCACGGAAAACATCTGGTGGTTGTGCGGCATCAGGCTCATGCACGGCGCCCAGACGAAGTTGAGGATGGTGAGTTCCGGGCCGACATAGAGCGGGGTAATGCCGGCATGCTGCGGCTCGCCCAGCCCGGCCATCACGCCTTGCCTATCCGCCACCGCCTCCTGCACCAGCTCGCGAATGGCCCCCTGCCCGTCGGCCACCGCCTTCAGACAGTCCTGGATGAAACGATCCTTGTCGAACATGATCTTCCTCCTCCCTGGTTGCGCTCGATGGCCGACCCTCTCAGCGTGGCACATGCCGCCCCGGTGAGAAAGGTCTTCGCAACGGTCAAGGCCGCGCCGAGCGCCCCACCCGGCGTGGCGTCGACGACGGGGAATGCCGCCGGTACGCCGGCCATCGGGGTGCTGCGGCCGGATGCCGAACCGGTTGATGGCAGTCAATGAAAGCGGCGCGCCGCTTCGCCACTATCCCCTCACCAACATCAGCGGAGTAACCGAACATGCAGCACAGACTTCAAGGCAAGGTGGCCGTCGTCACCGGGGCCAGCAGCGGGATTGGGCGCGCGATCGTGACGCGGTACGTGGCGGAAGGCGCCAGAGTGGTCGCCTTCGCCCGCAACGCCGAGGCGCTCGCGGAACTGGCGGCGGCGCATCCCGGACAGGTGGTCGCCGTCGCCGGCGACGTGACGCGCCAGGAGGATTTGCAGCGACTGGTCGAGGAGACCGCCAGGCAGGTCGGCAAGATCGACATCCTGGTTCCCAATGCCGGCATCGCGCGCGTGGTGCCGTTTGCGGACAGCAGCGCCGAGGCGTTCAACACGCAATTCTCGGTCAACCTGTTCGGGGCCGCCGAAACCGCCCGGCTCTTTCTGCCGCACATCCGCCCGGGCGGAACGATCCAGTTCATCACCACCTTCCTCACCCAAGTCGGCTTTCCCGGACTCGCCATCTACAGCGCCAGCAAGGCGGCACTGAAGTCGCTGTCGCAAACGCTGGCGGCGGAACTGGCGCCCCGAGGCATCCGGGTGAACTGCATCGCCCCCGGCCCCATCGGCACCCCGCTGTGGGGCACCGTCGGCCTGCCGCCCGAGGTGCTCGGCCAGGTGGCGGAACAGGTCACCGCCAGGCTGATTCCGGGGGAGTTCGGCCAACCCGACGACATCGCCGAGACCTCGGTGTTCCTGGCGTCGGATGCGGCCAAAAACATCTACGGGCAGGAAATCGTGGTCGATGGCGGTTACACCATTGGCTAAGAACCTGTTCACGATCTGTCGCGAGCGGCCCTCAGCGGGGTGAAGAGCAGCGCAGAAACCGGAATGTACAAGTAGTACATGAGGATTTCCGATCGCTGAGCCAATCGAAGATTGGCACGCAGTGCACATGAGCCCCGATCAGGGACGCGCAGCAAGATCGCGAACAGGTTCTAAGCGGAAGCGGCCTCCTATCCTGCCAGGAACGGAGGCCGGCTAGGCTGCCGCACGGCATCGCCATCGACCTTCCCGTTGTCACTGTCACACCGAGTATCGCCACCATGAGCTATCCCGCCTTTTTCGACGCCGTTCCCCCAATCCTGGTCCACGACAAGCTTGCCGGCCTGCTCGGCGCCAGCAGCGACGGCATGCTGACCTATCACTACGTCGACGCCGTGCGCCTGGCCGGGCACTCCTGCCCCACCGTGGCGAGCGCCTACCTGATGGCGAGGCGCGCCTTGCAGGTATTGTTTCCCGACGATGTGCCGGAGCGCGGCGAGATCGACGTCAGCTTCGCCAAGTCGCAGGACGAGGGCGTGACCGGCGTCATCGCCAGCGTGATCGGCCTGATCACCGGTGCCGCCGGACCGGGAGGGTTCAAGGGTATCGGGGGACGCTTCAAGCGGCACGACCTGCTGCATTTCGATGCCGCGATCGAAGGCGAAGTCCGCTTCCAGCGCAAAGACAACGGCGCCGCCGTGCAGCTTGGCGTCGACCTCAGCCGGGTACCGCCCAGCCCGCTCAGCGGCCCCCTGCTGCAACGGATCATGGCCGGCACCGCCACGTTGGCCGAAGCCCATGAATTCGCCGAACTCTGGCAAGCCCGGGTAGAGAAGATCCTGATCGAGCACGCGGACGACCCGGAGCTGATCGTCGTCAGGCCCTGAGCCCCTTCCGCCTGGCATCACTAGCGCGGCAACGCCCAGGGGGGGCCTCAGGGCGTCAGTTCATCACACCCGCTGGCCGGAGCCCGCCACGCGGCGCCATGGCACAGCGGGGCTCCTCCTCTATTCCGGATCAGCACGCGCAGACAGTCGCGCCGCCACGCCGCCGGTTTTCCCGTTATGATGCCCGTGGCCGGGATGAGAGCGGGCCGCCTGCCGACGGCCGGCGCCGGCATTTGGCACCGCCCTCGCCCCCCCCTCATTTGCCTACCCGGCAGGCCGGCCGCATCGGCAGGCGCGCCACCAATCAAGTCGACGCGATGATTATCGATTTCACCAAGACCGATCCGCTGCTGGCGTACCAATGGCTCACCGCCACCGTGACCCCACGCCCCATCGCCTGGGTATCCACGCGCTCGGCCCAGGGCATCAGCAATCTGGCGCCGTTCAGCTTCTTTCAGGTGGTGACCGGCACGCCGCCGACGGTAATGCTATCCCCCCTGGTGCAAGGCGACGGCAGCCCCAAGGACACCGTACGCAACATCCAGGACACAGGGGAGTTCGTCGTCAACCTGGTGCCGTTTGCCATGGCAGACCAGATGAACGCCACCGCCTTCGGCTACGAGCACGGCATCAGCGAGTTCGAGCGCTGCCACATCCCGAGCCAGGCGGCCGAACGCGTCCAGCCCTTGCGGGTCGACGGCGCCAGCGTCAGTTTCGAATGCAGGATGGCCGCGCTGTACCCCTACCCGGAGCACAAGCCGTCGTGCCACATCATTCTGGGAGAAGTGCTGCTCGCGCACATCGACGAGTCGATACTGGACGAGCGCGGCCGCGTCGACCCGGCTCGCCTGGACATCATCGCCCGCATGGGCGGCAAGTGGTACAGCCGAACCCGGTCGGAAACCAACTTCGAACTATCGCGGCCGAGCGGCTGGGACGACCGCTCCGCCGGCCGGACCAACCGCTGACGGGCGAGCGGTCTTTAATCGATAGAAAAAAGAAGACAAAAAACCACACCCGAGGCCGTTCTTCTTGCAACTAGACGATCGGTCTATTATTCTTCGTCCATGGCACGACCCAGCTTATACCCCGACACCCGCGAACACATCCTCGCCACCGGCGAGGAGCTGATCCATGGCCGCAGCTTTACCGCGCTGGGCCTGACCGAGCTGTTGTCCGAGGCGGGGGTGCCCAAGGGGTCGTTCTACCACTACTTCAAGTCGAAGGAAGACTTCGGCGTGGCGATGCTGACGCGCTATTTCAGCGGCTACCGCGAGCGTGTCGGCGGCTTGCTGACCGACGGCAGCGTCGGCAATGGCCGCGAGCGGCTGCTGGCCTACTTCCAGCAATGGCTGGACAACCACGCCCGCTGCGAGGCGCAGAGCTGCCTGGCGGTGAAACTGGCGGCCGAGGTGTCGGACCTGTCCGAACCGATGCGCGTGGCGCTGGACGAGGGCATGCTGGCCATCGTGCAGCGGCTTGCCGCCTGCCTCCGCGAAGGCCAGACCGACGGCTCGATCAAGCCCTCGCTGCCGCCGGACGACACCGCCTACGCGCTCTACAGCCTGTGGCTGGGTGCGGCACTGATGTACAAGACACAGCACAGTCTGCAGCCGTTGCAGGCCGCGATGATCCATACCCAAGGCCTGCTGCTGCCCTGCAGCGCGGCCTGACAACGATACCGTTTGCCGGCGAGCAGGCGGTTTTTTTGACACCGAAACTAGACGACCGGTCTAATCTTTTCGAAACGACGGAGCGATCCATGAACGCGACACTCGAACAGATGCAGCAACACCGCAGTATCCGCAGCTACCAGGACAAGCCGGTGCCGGCCGAGGTGCTGGACGCCATCATCCAGGCGGCGTGGCACGGCCCCACCTCGATCAACGGCCAGCAGGTGTCGCTGGTGGTGGTGCAGGACGCGGCACGCCGCCAGAAGATTGCCGAGCTGGCCGGCGGCCAGCCGTGGATCGCCCAGGCGCCGGTGTTCATCACCGTGGTGGCCGACTTCTACAAGACCCGCCTCGGCGTGGAGCGGGCCGGCAAGCAACAGGTGATCCACGACAGTGTGGAGGGTTTCGCCGTGGCGGCGGTGGATGCCGGCATCACGCTGGGCAACCTGATGACTGCCGCGCGCTCGGCCGGTCTCGGCGTGGTGCCGATCGGCGGCATCCGCCGCAACCCGGCGGCGATGATCGACCTGCTGCAGCTGCCGGAACTCACTTTCCCGCTGGCTGGCGTGGCCATCGGCTACGCCGCCGACGAAGGTGACATCAAGCCGCGCCTGCCGCTGGCGAGCTTCGCGCACCGCGAGCGTTACAACGCCGCCGATCTGCCCGGCCACATCGCCGCCTACGACGCCCAGCTGGCCGCGCACTGGCAACGGATCGGCCGCGACGACGGCGAGCCGTGGAGCAGCAATACCGCGCGCTACTACCAGCAGGTGTATTTCCCGCAGGTGGCCCCGGTGGCCCGCCAGCAGGGCTTCGGATTCGACCAGTAACCCCAACTCAGCCAGAGGACTCCCCATGCAAGCCGACAAACTGCTCACCCCGCTGCGCCTTGGCGCCGTGACCCTGAACAACCGCGTGCTGATGGCGCCGCTGACCCGCCTGCGCAACACCGAGCCGGATGACCTGCCCACGCCGCTCGCCACCGAGTACTACCGCCAGCGCGCCGGCGCCGGCCTGATCATCAACGAGGGCACCCACATCTCGCCGACCGCCAAGGGCTACGCCGGAGCGCCGGGCATCTACAGCGAGGAACAGGTGCGCGCCTGGAAGGAGATCAACGACGCCGTGCACGCGGCCGGCGGCAAGATCGCCATCCAGCTGTGGCACACCGGCCGCATCTCGCACACCAGCCTGCAGCCGAACGGCGAGGCGCCGGTGGCGCCGTCGGCGATCAAGGCCGACAGCAATACCAACATCCGTGACGAAAACGGGGAGCTGGTGCGCGCCCCCACCTCGACCCCGCGCGCGCTGGAAACCGCGGAAATCGCCGACCTGCTGGACGACTACCGCCGCGCCACCGACAACGCGCGCCGCGCCGGTTTCGACCTGGTGGAAATCCACGCCGCACACGGTTACCTGCTGGACCAGTTCCTGTCGCCGGCGGCCAACCAGCGCACCGACCAGTACGGCGGCAGCGTGGGAAACCGCGCACGCCTGGTGCTGGAGGTGCTGGACGCGGTGATCGCGGAGTGGGACGCCGCCCACGTCGGCATCCGCCTGTCGCCGCTGGGGGTGTTCAACGGCCTGTCGGAAATCGACCAGCAGGAAATGGCGCTGTACCTGATCGGCGAGATCGCCAAACGCCACATCGCCTACCTGCACCTGTCGGAGCCGGACTGGGCCGGCGGTCCGAAATGGCCGGACGCGTTCCGCCGCGCCGTGCGCCAGGCCTACCCGCACCCCATCGTCGCCGCTGGTGGCTACACTGTGGGCAAGGCCGAGGAATTGATCCGCGCCGGGCTGATCGACGCCGTGGCCTTCGGCCGCCCCTTCATCGCCAATCCGGACCTGCCGGAGCGCTTCGCGCAGGGTGCCGAACTCAACCCGCCACGTCCGGAAAGCTTCTACGGCGGCGGCGCCGAGGGCTATACCGACTATCCGGCGCTGGCAGCGTCACATTGAGAAAGGTCGATCATGAGCAAGGTCCTGTTCGTTCTCACCAGTCACGACCAGTTGGGCGACACCGGCCATAAAACCGGCTTCTGGATCGAAGAGTTCGCCGCGCCGTACTACGCGCTGGTCGACCACGGCGTGTCGGTGACGCTGGCGTCGCCCAAAGGCGGCCAGCCGCCGATCGACCCGAAGAGCGCGCTGCCGGAATCGCAGACGCCGGCCACCGCACGCTTCAACGCCGACGCGGCGCTGCAAGCCAAACTGGCGGCAACGCTGCGTCTGGACGCGGTGCGCGCCGACGACTTCGACGCGGTGTTCTACCCCGGCGGCCACGGCCCGCTCTGGGATCTGGCCAACGACGGCACCTCGCAGGCCCTGATCACCGCCTTCCTGGCGCAGGCCAAGCCGGTCGCCGCGGTGTGCCATGCCCCGGCGGTTCTGCTCGGGGCGCTCACCCCGGAAGGGTTGCCGGTGGTGGCCGGCCGCCGCGTCAGCGGCTTCTCCAATAGCGAAGAGCAGGCGGTCGGGCTTGCCGACGTGGTGCCCTTCCTGCTCGAAGACGCGCTGCAAGCCAAGGGCGGCCAGTACCAGCGCGGGCCGGACTGGCAATCCTTCGCGGTGGAAGACGGCTTGCTGATCACCGGGCAAAACCCCGCCTCGTCGGAAGCCGTGGCCGAAGCGCTACTGCGCCGCCTGCCGCACTGAGCGCGCCGGCAGCTTGGCCGAAGCCCTGTCGGAACGGGCTTCGGCCAACCTTTGTCGTGGCGGCCTCTCACACCGCCTTGCGTCCCAGCGCCACGCACAGCACCACCCCCGCCGTCACCAGCAGCATGCCGGTATTGAGCTCTTCGCCCAGCACCAGCATGCCGCACAGCATCATGCCGAAGGGCTGCAGCAGTTGCACCTGGCTGACCCGCGCCACGCCGCCCAGCGCCAGGCCGCGATACCAGATGAAGAAGCCGATGAACATGCTGACCAGGCTGACGTAGGCGAAACCGGCCCAGGTCTGCCAATGGGTGATGGCCGCCGGCCGCGTCAGCCACACCGGCAGCAGCAGGAACGGCGCCGCCAGCAGCAAGGCCCAGCAGATGGTCTGCCAGCTGCCCAGTTCGCGTGCCAGCCGACCGCCCTCGGCGTAGCCGACGCCGCACAGCAGGATGGCGATCAGCATCAGGCCGTCCGCCGCCTGCCAGTCGCCCTTGCTCTGCCACCAGGCGTAGCCCACCACCAGCGCGCTGCCCGCCAGTGCGAACAGCCAGAACAAGGGGCGCGGCCGCTCGCCGCCGCGCAAGGTGGCGAAGCCCGCGGTCGCCAGTGGCAGCAGGCCACCGAACACGGCGGCGTGCGACGCCGGCACCCGCGCCACCGCGAGCGAGGAAAACAGCGGGAAGCCGATCACCACCCCGCCGGCCACCAGCGCCAGGCGGCGCCACTGCGACCCGGTCGGCGGCGCGGCGCGGGTCAGCCACAGCAGCAGGCCGCTCAGCACGGCGGGCAGCAAGGCGCGGCCCAAGCCGATGAAGATCGGGTCGAGCTCGAACGAGGCCAGCCTCGACGCCACCAGCGTACCGCTGAAACAGGCCACGCCGACCAACCCCCACAACAGGCCGGCCAGCGGCTGCGATGTCGTCGTGCTCATGATGCGCCCCCCAGGTTGAAGAGCCTTGAGCGTAACGCCAAACTGTCTGCCATAATCCAGACAGTCATACCGATCACTCCCCCACTGTACAGGCCATACCACCATGACAGTTTGCGCCGACAACTGGCCGATCGCCGCCGCGCAGCCCGTGCCGCTGACCACGCAGATCGTCGACTTCTGCAGCGACAACATCCGCCGCCAGCTGTGGCCGGCCGGGGCGCGCCTGCCGTCGATCCGCGCCCTGGCCGAGCGCTACCCGGTGAGCCGCTTCACCGTGGCCGAGGCCTACGAGCGGCTGGTGGCGCGCGGCCTGATCCAGGCCCGCCACGGCGCCGGCTACTTCGTCGCCGGCCAGCGCAGCACGCCGCACGGGCGCGAGGCGCACCCGGCCGACAGCGCGCTGGCGCAAGAGGTGGAGCTGATGCGGCTCAACCTGTCCGGCCAACTGCGCTGGCAGCCGGGCGTCGGCAGCCTGCCCTCGGCGTGGCTGGCCGACGGCCCGCTCGCCGCCGAGTGGCGCGCCCTCTCCCAGGCCGCGCCACGCCTGGTCGGCTACGGCTGCCCGCAGGGCTATCTGCCGCTGCGCGAGGCGCTGGTGCAGAAACTGGAGGGACAGGGGCTGACGCTGTCGCCGGCGCAGCTCGTCACCACCAGCAGCGCCACCCATGCGCTCGACCTGATCCTGCGCCTCGTCACCACGCCGGGCGACACCGTGCTGGTGGACGACCCCGGTTTCTACAACTTCCACGCCGCGCTCCGGCTGGCGCGCGTCAACGTGGTCGGCATTCCGCGCACCGCGCACGGCCCGGACACCGAAAGGTTGGCCGAAGCCCTGCGCCAGCACCGGCCGCGACTGTTCCTTACCGTCAGCGCGCTGCACAACCCGACCGGCAGCACCCTGACGCTGCCGGTGGCGCACAGGGTGCTCAAGCTGCTGGAGCAGTGGAACTGCCTGGCGGTGGAGGACGACATCTACGCCGACTTCGAAGCCCGCCCCGGCGTGCGGCTGGCGGCGCTCGACGGGCTGTCGCGGGTGATCTACCTCGCCAGCTTCACCAAGACGCTGTCGGCCAACCTGCGCTGCGGCTACATCGCCGCCGATCCCGGCCGCATCGCCGGCCTCACCGACATCAAGCTGATCAGCGGCATGACCACGCCGGAAGCGGTGGAAACCCTGGTCTACCGCCTGCTCACCGGCGGACGCTACCGGCGTCACGTCGACGGCCTGCGCAAACGGCTGGAGCCGCTGCGCACCGACGCCATCGCCCGCCTCAAGGCCCTGGGTTTCACGCTGTGGCACGAACCGGCGGAAGGCTTCCTGCTGTGGGCCGAGGCGCCGCCCGGGGTCGACCTCGACGCCTGGGTCGAACGCGCCCGCGCCGCCTCGCTGCTGCTGGCGCCGGGGCGCTACTTCAGCCCGGCGGGCGCCCCCAGCCGCCACCTGCGCTTCAACGTGGCGCAATGCGGCGAAGCCGGCCTGTGGCAGGTACTGGCCGACACGCTGCACGGCTGAGAACCCGTTCCCGATCTTGCTGCGCATCCCTGATCGGGGCTCATGTGCACTGCGTGCGAATCTATCGCTGAGCCAATCCCTGCGTGCCAATCTTCGATTGGCTCAGCGATGGATTGGCACGCAGAGATTCGCTCAGCGATCGGAAATCCTCATGTACTCCAGACCATTCCGGTTTCTGCGCTGCTCTTCACCCCGCTGAGGGCTGCTCGCGACAGATCGTGAACAGGTCCTGAGCGGCCCCATGCGGCAGACGCCAGCGCCATGGGCCATAACGAGAGCGGGGAGGCGAACCATACCCACGTCATCGTCTGGCCGCAACGGCGCGTTTCTGCTACATTAGCGGGTTCGGCCGGCCCCTTGCGGGGACGCCGCCGGTGCCGGGTGAGACCGATCCCGCGTGCCGCGTGACCTCGACTGTCTTTCGATGGAAACCGCAATGAATTCAAGCGACAAAGCCCTCGTCGTCCTGTCCGGCGGCCAGGACTCCACCACCTGCCTGTACTGGGCCCTGCAGCGCTTCGGCGCCGACAAGGTGGAAGCCGTCACCTTCGACTACGGCCAGCGCCACCGCGTCGAGCTCGACAGCGCGCGCGCCATCGCCGCACTCGCCGGCGTACCGCACACCGTGCTGCCGATCGACACCTTCGCCGCCATCGGCGGCAACGCGCTGACCGATGCCAGCATCACGCCGGAGCAAGGCGCCCGCGCCGACGACGATACCGAGCTGCCGAACACCTTCGTGCCCGGCCGCAACCTGATCTTCCTGAATTTCGCCGCCGCCTTCGGCTACACCCGCGGCGCGCGCCACCTGGTGACCGGCGTGGCGCAGACCGACTACTCCGGCTACCCGGACTGCCGCGAGAACACGCTCAAGGCGCTGGAGCTGGCGCTGCGCCTGGGTCTCGATGCGCGCGTGGAGCTGCACACCCCGCTGATGTACTTGTCCAAGGCCGATACCGTGCACCTGGCACAGCAGGTCGGGGCCATGGCGGCGCTGGCCTACAGCCACACCTGCTACAACGGCGAGCAGCCACCCTGCGGCCACTGCGCCGCCTGCGAGCTGCGCGCCAAGGGCTTTGCCGAGGCCGGCGTCGCCGACCCGCTGGTCGAACTTTTCCGCCAGGGCTGATCATGCACGCATCCTACCTTCTCGCCGGCGCGCGCTTCGAAGCCGCGCGCCAGCTGCCCGCCGACTGGTTCGAGCCGCAGTTCGCCAGCCTGCACGGCCACAGCTTCCGCGTGCAGCTGCGCGTGGAGAACATCCACACGAACCAGGCCGGCCTGGCCGAGACGCTGCAGCGCGCGGTGCAGCCGCTCAACTACGCCTCGCTCAACCAGCACATGGCGTCGGTGGACGACCTGGCCATCGCCGAACACCTGTCGGAACAGCTGAGCTTTCCGCACAGCCTGACGCTCACGAGCGCCCCGGAACGCGGCGTGATCCTCGACAACGGCACCCGCCTGGTCTGGCTCAACGCCGGCTTCGAGGCGGCGCACCAGCTGCCGCACGTGCCCGCTGGCCACAAATGCGGCCGCCTGCACGGCCACGGCTTCGGGGTGCGGCTGGTGGCGGACGCGGCTTCGGCCAACCACATCGACCTGGCGGCAGCCTGGGGCCGGCTGTTCCTGCGCCTCAACCACCGCTATCTCAACGACATCCCCGGCCTCGCCAACCCCACCAGCGAGGTGCTGGCGCAGTGGATCTACCGCGAGCTGTCGGCCGATCTCGCCGGCCTGGCCTGGGTCGAGGTGCGCGAGACGCACACCGCCGGCAGCCAGTTCGACGGCCACAGCTTCCGCATCTGGAAAGAACAGCACTTCGAGAGTGCGGTGCCGTTCGATGCCGAGGGCAACTACACCGGCCACAGCTACCTGATCCGGCTGATGCTGCAAGGCGAGCTGGACGGCGCGATGGGCTGGCTGCTCGACTTCGGCGACGTCAAGGACCGCTTCAAGCCGGTCTACCGCCAGCTCGACCACAACCCGCTCGACCGCCTCGCCGGCATCCGCAACGGCCACCCCGCCTCGGTGGCGGAATGGGTGCACGCCGAGCTGTCGCCGCTGGTGCCGGAACTGGCGCGCGTCGACCTGATGGAGCGCGACGAGCGCGGGGTCTCGGTGTTGTTCAAGGACAACATGCGCTGGCCGCTGCTGTAGCAAGGGGGAAACCATGTACACGGTGAAGGAAATCTTCTACACCCTGCAGGGCGAAGGCCGCCAGGCCGGCCGCGCCGCGGTGTTCTGCCGCTTTGCCGGCTGCAACCTGTGGAGCGGCAAGGAACGCCATCGCGCCAAAGCCATCTGCCAGTTCTGCGATACCGACTTCGTCGGCACCGGCCCGGACGGCGGCAAGTTCAAGACCACCGAGCAACTGGCCGAGCGCATCGCCCGCGAATGGCCGGCCGGCGCCGGCGGCACGCCGTTCGTGGTCTGTACCGGCGGCGAGCCGCTGTTGCAGCTCGATGCGGCGCTGATCGACGCGCTGCACGCGCGCGGCTTCGAAATCGCGGTGGAAACCAACGGCACCGTGGCCGCCCCGCCCGGTATCGACTGGCTGTGCGTCAGCCCCAAGGCCGGCGCGCCGCTGCTGCAGACCACCGGCCACGAGCTGAAACTGGTCTATCCCCAGCCGACGCTGCCGCCGGAGAGCGTGGCCGGGCTTGCCTTTCAGAACTTCTACCTGCAGCCGATGGACGGCCCCGACGTCGTCGCCAACACCCGCGCCGCCATCGCCTACTGCATGGCGCAGCCGCAATGGCGGCTGTCGGTGCAGACCCACAAGGTGCTGCAGATACGCTGAGGCCGGGGACGCCCCGCTCGAGAAAAGCCGGATTTTCCGGCTTTTTGCTTGTCCATCGGAAGGTAACGATCTTTTTTTCGTTGATCCCTGTAATGAAAGCCGGCGCCGCCAGACCAATCAACAGCCCCGTCGCAACCGCCCGGCGGTATCCTGTAAGAAACGCCGCGGCGGTACGACCAACGCTCAAGTCCGGCAAGGCGCCGGATCACTCACACCAACAAGGAGTAACACCATGACTGCATCCCGTGCCCTGATCGCCTCCGCCCTCGGCGCCGTCGTCGCGCTCGGCACTCTCGCCGCCGCCCCGGCCAGCGCCGCCGAGAAGGAAAAATGCTTCGGTGTCGCCAAGGCCGGCAAGAACGACTGCGCCTCGGCCGCCGGCACCCACGCCTGCGCCGGCCAGGCCAAGGTCGACAACGATCCGAACGACTGGAAATTCGTCGCCAAGGGCAGCTGCGAAAAGATGGCAGGCCTGCTGCAGCCGGGTAAGAAGTAAGGATTCGCTGAATCCTGGCTTACAAGCGAATGGCACATCGGGCCCGCCGTGGCCCTTCCCCCTGACAGGAGCGCCACCATGAACACCTCCCGTACCCTGATCGTTTCCGCCCTCGGCGCCTTCGTGGCGCTGGGCAGCCTCGCCCCGGCCATGGCCGCCGAGAAGGAAAAGTGCTTCGGCGTCGCCAAGGCCGGCAAGAACGACTGCGCCTCGGTGGTCGGCACCCACGCCTGCGCCGGCCAGTCCAAGGTCGACAACGATCCCACCGACTGGAAATTCGTCGCCAAGGGCAGCTGCACCCAGATGGGGGGCACGCTGCAGGCGCCGAAGAAATAAGCCCATCCCCGCGCCAGCCGCGACCGCCCCGTCACGGCTGGCGCGCCTCTCCCCTGAAAGCGAATCATGTCCCTGAGCCGCCTCCCGCGCTGCGCCGGCATCGGCCTGCGCGCCCCGCACTACCAGCAGGTGCTGCAGCAGCAACCCGAGCTGGGCTGGGTGGAAGTGCACAGCGAGAACTTCTTCGACGGCGGCCAGCCGCTCGCCATGCTGCACCGCGTGGCCGAACGCTACCCGCTGTCGCTGCACGGCGTCGGCCTCGGTCTGGGCTCGCCGCAACGCCCCGAAGCCGGACACCTGGCCTCGCTGCAACGGCTGGTCGATGCGCTCGAGCCGGCGGCGGTGTCGGAGCACCTGTGCCTCAACCACTCCGCCACGCGTTTCGTCAACGACCTGTTGCCGCTGCCCTACACCCGCGATGCGCTGGATGCCGTCAGCGCCCACGTCGCCGAGACCCAGGACGCGCTGCGCCGGCCCATCCTGCTGGAAAACCTGTCGAGCTACGTCGAGTACCCCGGCAACGAGATGCACGAGGGCGAGTTCCTCGCCGAACTGGTACGCCGCACCGGCTGCGGCATCCTGCTCGACCTCAACAATCTCTACGTCAACCAGGTCAACCTCGGCACCGACGTGGACGCGGTGATCGCCGCGCTGCCACCCGAGGCCATCGGCGAAATCCACCTCGCCGGCTACTCGGAGCGCGACGGCCTGCTGGTCGACACCCACAGCCAACCGGTCTACGCGGCGGTGTGGCAGCTGTACCGCACCACCATCGCCAGGCTCGGTCCGCGCCCGACGCTGATCGAATGGGACATCGACATCCCGCCGCTCGACGTGCTGTGCGGCGAGGCAGCCAAAGCCCAGGCCATCCTGCAGGAGCGGCACCATGATCTCGTGGACTGACTGGTCGAGCGCGCTGCTCGAGGCCATCGCCGACCCCGAGCGGCACGCCCCTTCGGCCAACCTTGGCCTGTCCGCGGCCGGGCTCGCGGTGTACCGCAACAACTACCGCGTCGGGCTGATCGACACCCTGGCCTACGCCTACCCGGTACTGGGCCAGCTGGTCGGCGAGGAATTCTTCCGCGCGCTGGCGCGCGAGTACGTCAAGCGCCACGCCTCGCACTCCGGCAACCTGCACCGCTACGGCGCCGCCTTTGGCGACTTTCTCGACAGCTTCGAACACGTCCGCCATCTGCCCTACCTGGCCGACGTGGCGCGGCTGGAGTGGCACGTGCACCGCAGCTACTACGCCGCCGACGCCACCCCACCCGACCTCGCCGTGCTGGCCACGCTGGAACCGGAGCGCTGGGGCGAACTGCGCTTCGGGCTGGCCGACGATGTGGCCGTCGTCGCCTCTCCCTGGCCCATCGCCACGATCTGGCTCGCGCACCAGCCGGACAGCGGCGTGCCCCTGCCCGAGCGCCTCGGCGACCACGCCGAAACCGCGCTGGTGACACGTTCGGCCGGCACGGTCAAGGTCGAGCGCCTGGATCCGGCCACGGCGGCCTTCCTGTTGGCGCTGCAGCAGGGCGCCATGCTGGAAGCCGCCACCAACGCGGCACTGCAACCAGACCCGTCGTTCGACCTGCAAGCCCTGCTCGGCCAGCTATTCGAACGCGCCCTGCTGTCGTCCATCCAGCTACCCGGAGGGCCGTCATGAAAACCCTGATCCTGCGCGTCGAGCAGCTTGCATCCCCGCTCGTCCGTCTTGCCGACGGCCTGCGGCCGCTCGTGCTGCTGTTCATCCGGCTGTGGGTCGCCAACGTGTTCTTCTCCTCTGGCCTGACCAAGATCGCCGACTGGGACACCACCCTGCTGCTGTTCACCGAGGAATACCACGTGCCGCTGCTGCCTCCGGCCGTGGCGGCGGTGATGGGCACCTTCGGCGAACTGGTGTTCTCGTCGCTGCTGGCCGTGGGCCTTACCGGCCGCTTCGCCGCCGCCGGTCTGTTCGTGGTCAACACCATGGCCGTGATCAGCTACCCCGGCCTGACCGACACCACGCGCCAGTTCCATTACTACTGGGGCATGCTGCTGGCCGTCATCGCCTGCAGCGGTCCTGGCCTGCTGTCGCTCGACCGGCTGCTGTCGTGGTGGAGCCGGCCGCAACAGGACGACTGATCCCCCTTCGCGCTGGACACGACCACAGAGCCGGCATTGTTGTCCCGGCAGCGTGCGGATCGCCGCGGACCCGGCGAACACGTGCCATGTCCTGGCGTTCTCGGGCCAATGCTTTTTGGAATGCGCCGGACGCGTGGCATAATCGAATATTCGCTTGCAACCGAATCTCGAACCATGCCGTCTTCGTCCTACACCCTCGTCCTCCAGGCCCCGCTCCTCTCCGCCAGCCCACTCGCCGCCGTCGCCGAGCTGAGCGGCACCTCCGACATCGAACGCGTTTCCGACAGCGTGGCCCGCCTGCACGGCGTCGATCCCGCCCGCCGAGCCGACATCGCCGCCTACTGCGAACAGCACGGCCTGGACGCCGCTTTCGTCCCGAGCGGGCGCCGCTTCGCCGATTTCGGCCTGGTGGTGTCGGACATGGACTCCACGCTGATCACCATCGAATGCATCGACGAGATCGCCGACATGGTGGGCGTCAAGCACCTGGTGGCGGAAGTCACCGAACGCTCGATGCGCGGCGAACTCGACTTCACCGCCTCGCTCAAGGAACGCGTGGCGCTGCTGGCCGGGCTGGAAGAAAGCGCGCTGGAAACGGTGTATCGTGAAAGGGTCAGGCTGACGCCCGGCGCCGACACCCTGCTCGCCGCCTGCAAGGCCAACGGCGTGCGCTTCATGCTGGTCTCGGGCGGCTTCACCTTCTTCACCGAGCGCCTGAAAGCCGAACTGGGGCTCGACTACGCTTTCGCCAACGTGCTGGAAGTGGCCGACGGCAAGCTCACCGGACGCGTCAAGGGCGACATCGTCGATGCCAGCGCCAAGGCCAGGCTGCTGATCGAGATACGCCAGCAGCTGGGGCTGGCGCCGGATCAGGTCATCGCCATGGGCGACGGCGCCAACGACCTCAAGATGCTGGCCGAAGCCGGCCTCGGCGTGGCCTACAAGGCCAAGCCGGTGGTACGCACCCAGGCCGACGTGGCGCTCAACCATGTCGGCCTGGAAGGAGTCGTCAACCTGTTCGCATGACCGAGCAAAGGGAGGAACACCGCATGAGCAGACTACCCACGCTGGCCACCGCCAGTTTCGATGCCGACCTCCCCTTGTCCTGCCAGCGCCTGGCCGACACTGCCTACCAGGGCCGACTCGACCGCGAAACCCGGCTGGCGCTGCAATTGCTCGCCTCGCCGGGTGAAGTCCCCGACGACGCCGACCCGCTGTTGCTGCGGCTGGAAGCCAAGATCGACCTGACGCTGGAACTGGTGCTCGCCTCGCGCTACCCGGTACGCCCCGCCATCACCCCCTGCCGGCTCGGCCTCGACGCCATCGCCTGGCATTCCGAGCGCGCCTACCCGGTCGGCGAACCGGTCTTGCTGACGCTCTACCCCAACAGTGACTCGGCCCTCAGCCTGCGCCTGGCGGGCAGCATCGACGCCTGCGAGCCCTCGCCCGATCAGCCCGGCTACCTGCTGCAAGCCGACATCCGCCCCTCCTTCGACAAAACCAGCCATCTGCAATGGGAAAAGTGGGTGTTCCGCCGCCACCGCCGCGCCATTCAGGAACGCTGATCCCCCTCCTCCGGCATTCGTCACCCCATCTTGATTCAACATCAAAAAACAATTTAAAAATAACCGTCTATCTTTAAAAAAGGTTTACTCGGCACGGACAATTCCCAACCAGCACGGAACGACTTATGATGAAATCATCATTGCGTCGGAATGATTCATGCACCTCACCTTAACCACGGATGATCCGAAGCTCTATGGCCGCCGACTCA
Organism: Pseudogulbenkiania subflava DSM 22618; assembly: GCF_900177275.1. GTDB lineage: Bacteria > Pseudomonadota > Gammaproteobacteria > Burkholderiales > Chromobacteriaceae > Pseudogulbenkiania > Pseudogulbenkiania subflava. The sequence goes on along the minus strand of NZ_FXAG01000002.1, from coordinate 274,019 downwards.
GCCATGAGTGGCGCACGCTTCTGCTCGGCCTGCTGCTGTGTTGCCTAGCCCTGATCTGGCTCATGACCGCGGCCCTGTTTCACGCACGCTCGCGCTCGATCGAAGAGCATGCCCAAAACATGGCCCAGGCCCAGCTCAACCTGGCCAGCATCCAGTTCGAACAGCAGTTCACCTTGCTCCGGACGGCACTGCAGCACCGCGCGCTGGAGCGGGAGGCGAGTGCGCTGCCAGCGCCAATCGACAATCTCGACGAACTCTGGCTGATCCCACAGCAAGGCGCGCCGCGTGCGCTGGGCGGCAGCTCCAACCGCCCTCCCCTCCCTATCCAGGCCCTGGCACGGGGGCTCGTCTCCCGTCCCGCCGACGGCGCCCCGTTCGTCCTCCTCCCGCCGCCGCTGCAGTTTTCCATCAGCAAACGCATCCCCTTCCTGCTGCCGGCCTGCAACCGCAGCGGCGCCTGCCGCGCGAGCTACTACGGCAGCTTCAATGCCTCCGACTGGCTGCCGGCGCTGCTGCGTGACACTCCCGGCAGCCAGATCCGCCTGTTCAACCGCGCTGGCCAGTTGCTCATCCAGTCCACCCCGGCCCCCGCCGAGACCCAGTCCCCCTCGAGCTGGCGACGTCTCGCCCAGTGGCTGACGCTGCTGCCGTCGCCCCACATGGAGGCGAGCGCCCTCGTCCCCTCCATCCCGCTGCGCATTACCGTGGCCGTCTCCACCCGAGGCACCTGGAGCACCGATCGCAGCCTGCCGTTGCTGCTCTTGGGCAGCACACTGCTCAGCGCTCTGCTAGTCTTCTTCGGCATCGTCGGCAACCGTCTGCACCACCAGGCACGCCGGGAACGCCGGCAGCTCGACGAGCACACCGCACTGCTGGCGCTGTCCAATGCCAACCTGAAGAAGAAACTGCACAAGCTCGCCTCGACGCATCAGGACCTCCAGGCGCTGCTCGATACCATCCAGGTCGGGGTGCTGATCCTGCATCCCGACAGACACGAGGTCACCACCGCCAACATGGCGGCCGGCCGCCTGTTCGGCCTGCACATCTCGGAGTTGATCGGGCGCAGCATCCTCAGCCTGCTCGCCGAGCCGGCCGACGTCGAAGGCTGCGAGAGTCTGCTCGACCAGGGGCTCGGGATCAGCGACCGGGAAATCCAGCTGCGAGACGGCGGCGGCAAAATCTTCTGGTCCCAGGTTTCGATGCGCCGGGTGCGCTTCAACGACCACCACAGCATCGTCATGAGCGTGGTCGACATCAGCGAACGCATGAGCCATAACCAGCAGCTGCAGCGGGAAAAGCAGGAAACGGAGCGCCTGGTGAAGCAGCTGCAGGAAATGCAGCACGAACTGTACGAACGGGCCACCCACGACGACCTCACCGGCGTCGCCAACCGCCCGCACTTCCTGCAGCAGGCGCAGCAAGCCTACCGCCAGGCGCTGCGCCAGGGGACACCGCTCGGCCTGGCCATCATCGATCTGGACATGTTCAAGCTGGTGAACGACACCTACGGCCACGATGCCGGCGATCTGGTGCTACAGCAGGTCGCCATGGCCTGCGAGAGCTGCCTGGGCGAGGGCCAGCAGCTGGGACGCCTGGGTGGAGAGGAATTTGCGATCCTGATGCCGCATTGCGACTATGCCCAAGCCATCGAGCTGGCCGAACAGGTCAAACGCAAGATCGCCGAACTGATCATCAGCTATCATGATGACAGGATCAGGGTCACCTTGAGCATCGGAGTGTCCTGCTGGAGCCCGCAGGATAGGCCGCTGCTGATCGGCCGGCTGTTCAAGCTCGCCGACCTGGCGCTGTACCAGGCCAAGGAAACCGGACGTAACCGCGTCGTCCCGGCACGGGCACTGAACTGCCTCGAACCCTGAAGCCAGCGCGGAAAGCGTCGTGAGCAAACTGTAGCAAGGGGCCCCGGATAGAGTACGCCATCGCAGCGTGAAACGGTTCGACCGATGCCGGCTGGACGACAACAGCCCTTTTATGGACGATGCCATGCAGTTACCCGAAGAAGTCCTGCAGCCCCTCATCGACACCCTGCCCGGCGGGGTCCTGCTGATCGATGCCGACGATAGCCGCATCATTCACGCCAACCAGCTGTCGTCCATCCTGCTCGGGATACCCTACGATGAGCTGGCTGGGCAGCCGTTCTTTCCCTTCCTCGCCGACGACCCGGACGGACGGATGCTGATGCAGGCGCTGGAACAGCGCGGCATGCTCTACAACCACCCCTGTCTGCTGCGCTCGTCCAGCGGCCGCCCGTTCCAGGTCTCGCTGCTGATGCGCCGCCTGCCGCAGATCGACCGCCCGGTGCTGGTGGTCAGCTTCAGCGACCAGTCGGAAAACAAGATTCTCGGCCAGCTGCTCGATTACGAACGCCAGCTGCTCAACCGCACCCTCAAGCTGGTCAAGACGCTGCGCGAAGAAATCCAGCAACACGAGCTGGAAGATTCGGTCAGCGGTGTGATGGGAATCCGCTCACTGATGAGCAATACCCAGACCGAGGTGGGGCGCGCCCACCGCTATGGCAGCCCTCTCGCCGGCCTGCTGCTGCGGCTCGACGAACCCGACCCGAAGACCGATCAGGAAAACGACAACAGCCTCTCCCACCTGCATCAGCTGACCAGCAGCCTGTGCATCCAGGCTTCGCGTGAGAGCGACCTGATCGCCAAACGGGAAGACGGCGCCCTGGTGATGATTCTGCCCAACACCACGCTGGATGGCAGCAAGCTCTTCGCCCTGCGCCTGCTGCGCTCGCTGTCGCAATTGACGCTGGTGCGCAATGGGAGGGAAGAGCATCACACCGCCAGCATCGGCGGCAGCAGCCTGCGGCAGGAGGAACGCTCGCCCAAAGCAATGCTGGAAAGAATGGATCTGGCGCTGCAGGTCGCCCAGGCACGCGGCGGCAACCAGCTGATCATGCAAAGCTGAAATGACAAGGGGCCATGCGGCCCCCTTGCTCTGATACGGACTGACCCGCGCGCTGCCGGGAGTGTCCCTCCACCTTTAACGCACGCCCAGCGCGTCCAGCAGTTTCTGGTGAATGCCGCCGAAACCGCCGTTGCTCATCACCAGCACGTGGCTTCCCGGCTCGGCCTGGGCCACGATGGCCGCGATCAGCCGCTCCAGATCGTTGAAGCTCGCCGCCTTGTCGCCCAGCGGCGCCAGCGCCTCGGCCGGATCCCAGCCCAGGTTGGCACCGTAGCAGAACACCTGGTCAGCCTCCGCCAAAGCCCCCGGCAGCGCCGCTTTCATGGTGCCCAGCTTCATGGTGTTGGAGCGCGGCTCCAGCACGGCCAGGATCGGGCTTCGGCCAACCTTGCGGCGCAAGCCTTCCAGCGTGGTGGCAATGGCGGTGGGATGGTGCGCGAAGTCGTCGTACACCGTGACACCGGCCGCCACGCCGCGCACTTCCATGCGCCGCTTCACGTTCTGGAAACGCGCCAGGGCATCGATGGCATCCTTCACCGCGACACCGGCATGGCGCGCGGCGGCGATGGCGGCCAGCGCATTGAGGCGGTTGTGCTCGCCCAACAGGTCCCAGCACACCCGCCCCTGCAACTCGCCGACCAGCAGCACGTCGAAATGCCCCTGTTCGTCCACGTTGGCCAACTGCCAGCCGGCATCGACGCCGAAGCGCTCCACCGGCGTCCAGCAGCCACGCTCCAGCACCTCGTCCAGGCTCGCCTCGCGGCCATTGCTGATCAGGCGGCCATTGCCCGGCACGGTGCGCACCAGGTGGTGGAACTGGGTCTGGATCGCCGCGAGATCGGCAAAGATGTCGGCGTGGTCGAATTCCAGGTTGTTCAGCACCGCGGTGCGCGGGTGGTAGTGGACAAACTTGGAGCGCTTGTCGAAGAAGGCGGTATCGTACTCGTCGGCTTCGATCACGAAGAACGGGCTACGGCTGGCCGGGTCGAGCGCCGGCGTACCCGGCAGACGTGCCGAAATGCCGAAATTCTGCGGAATGCCGCCGATCAAGAAGCCCGGCGCGAGGCCGGCGTCCTCCAGAATCCACGCCAGCATCGAGCTGGTGGTGGTCTTGCCGTGTGTCCCGGCCACCGCCAGCACCCACTTGTCGGCCAACACGTTCTCCGCCAGCCACTGCGGGCCGGAAATGTACGGCAGGCCGCGGTTCATGATCTCTTCCATCAGCGGCGTGCCGCGCTTGACGACGTTCCCGATCACGTACACGTCGGCGCCGATGGCCAGTTGCTCCGTCCCGAAGCCCTGGGTCAGCTCGATGCCCATGGCCTCGAGCTGGGTACTCATCGGCGGATAGACGTTGGCGTCGCAACCGGTCACCTTGTGGCCGGCCTGCTGAGCGATGGCGGCAAGACCTCCCATGAAGGTGCCGCAGATTCCGAGGATGTGGATATGCATGAAGAAGAAAGTCCAGGACTAGCGCGGCGCTGACGCGCCAAAAGCGGCTAGCTTACGCGGGATTGTCGCCCCCCTCAAGCCAGCCCCAAGCCGGCAACACCGCGCACCATGAGGCGAGCAGTGCCCGGCAGCTCAGAAAAACAGCCAGGTCAGCCCCGCAAACAGCGGCAGCAAAATGACGCCCGACCACAGCAGGAAGCCAAAGAACCCCGGCATCGCCACCCCGCGCTGCTCGGCAATCGCCTTGACCATGAAATTCGGCGCATTGCCGATATACGTCATCGCCCCCATGAACACCGCCCCCATCGAAATCGCCAGCAGGGTCTGCGGCAGTTCTTTCATCAGCAGTTGGGCATCGCCGGCGGCCAGGTTGAAGAACACCAGGTAGGTCGGCGCATTGTCGAGGAAGCTCGACAACAGCCCGGTAAGCCAGAAGTACATGGCATTCACCGGCATGCCGTCCTCACCCGAGACCAGTCCCACCAGCGTCGCCAGGTGTCCGTCGCTGCCGGCACGCAGAATGGCGATGGCAGGCACGATGGTGATGAAGATGCCGGCGAACAACTTGCCCACCTCGAGCATCGGCGCCCAGTTGAAATCGTTACCGGCGCGCACCTGGCGCGGGGTCAACGCCAGCGAGAGCAGCGCGATCAAGAGCAGGATCAGGTCGCGCACCGCGTTCTGCAGCTCAAGCGGCGTGCCGAGAACGTCGATGCTCAGCCCCGGTTTCCAGAGACCGGACAGCAGCACTGCTCCGACCACCCCGGCGATCAGCAGGAAATTGAACTGGCCGTACAGCCGCAACGGCGTGTCCGGCGACGGGTCGCGCGGCAGCACGCCCTCCTTGCGGTAATAGTAGCTGTCCACCAGGTAGAACACGGCCAGCAGCGCCAGGGCCGCCGCCAGCACCGGCAGCCCCATGAAGCGGACGGTCCAGAAGAAATCGACCCCCTTCAGAAAACCGAGAAACAGCGGCGGGTCGCCCAGCGGCGTCAGTCCGCCGCCCACGTTGGCCACCAGGAAGATGAAGAACACCACCACGTGCACGTTGTGACGGCGGTTGTCGTTGGCCTTGAGCAAGGGGCGGATCAGCAGCATGGCAGCCCCCGTGGTGCCCATCACCGACGCCAGCAACGTACCGGCTGCCAGCAAGACGGTATTGAGCCGGGGCGAGCCGTGCAGGTTGCCCCACAGCAAGATGCCGCCCGACACAGTGTAGAGCGCCAGCAGCAGCACGATGAAGGGCAGGTATTCGGTCAGTAGCGCATGCGCGACCAAGGACGCCGTGCTGCCTGGGCCGAAGGCCAGAGTGAACGGCAGCAGAAACAACACGCTCCACAGCGCCGTGATCTTGCCGAAGTGGTGATGCCAGAGCCCCGGAGCAAAGATCGGGAACAAGGCAATCGACAGCAGGATGCCGCAGAACGGCAGCGCCCACAGCAGGCTCAGCGAAGCGCCGTCGAGCTCGGCGGCCTGCGCCAGCGCGGGCAACAGCGACAGCAAGGCAGACACCAGCAGTTTCCGGGTCATCGTATCTCCTGGAAAAAATAAAGACGCTCCCCGCCCTGAAGCAGGCGCGGACGAAGGTGGTGAAGGTAAACGTCCCGGATACAGCGCTGTCGCTGCCCAGACAGAAGGCCGCAGGCGGCCATTGAAACCGGCACGCGGGCCGCGCAGTGCCGCGCCTTGAGTCCGGCCGTGCAGGTGGAAGAAAGTTCCACACCGCGATGGCCGTCCTGTCGCCGGCACCTCAGGCAATCGGCTGTCCCGCTCCGCTTCCCCGTTCCACCATGTCGGCGACGTCGTAACAGCGGATGGTATTGCGCCCCGCCTTCTTGGCCCGGTACAGGGCGATGTCGGCGTGCTTGAGCAGCTCGTCCCGGGTTTTCTGCTCCCCCAGGAACAGGCTGATGCCGATGCTGGGAGAGCTGCGATACGGCTGGCCCTTGAGCACATAAGGCTGGTTGAGCGCGGTGCGGATCTTCTCCGCCACACGTTCGGCCTGGAAAGCCGCCGGCAGCAGTTCGCCACCCAGCCGCTCCAGCATCACCACGAACTCGTCACCGCCGAGACGGGCCACGGTATCCTCCTCGCGCACCGCCTCCACCAGCCGACGGGCCACCTCGACCAGCAGCACATCCCCGACGTCATGGCCGAGGGTATCGTTGAGCGCCTTGAAATGATCCAGGTCGATGAACAGCACGGCGCCGTGGCCGCGCTGCCGCGCACTCTTGGCAAACGCCTGGGCCAGGCGGTCGTGCAGCAAGCGGCGGTTGGCGAGACCCGTCAGTGGATCGTAGAACGCCAGGCGGTGAATGTCCGCCTCGGCCTGCTTGCGCTCGGTCACATCCTGGAACGTCACCACCGCCCCGCTCAGCTGTCCCGGCTCCCCGATCGGCGACACCGTCAGCATCACCGGGAAGCCACGGCCGTCCCGGCGCAGGAACCACGCTTCGCAGCCCCGCCGCGGCAGGCCGTCCGCCAGGGTTTGCCGCACCGGGCACTCGTTCGGCCGATCATCGGCAGCCTGCTCCGGGTGCCGCCAGGGAGGCACCTGGCCGATCAGTTCGTCGGCACGGTAACCCAGCATGCGCTGCGCGGCCGGGTTGATGAAGGTGAGGCGTTCCTGCTCATCCAGGCCGTAGATGCCCTCGCCCGCCGCCATCAACAGCAGCTCGTTGCGTTGCGACAGCTGCTCGATCTCGCGCAAGGCGTTACGCTCTTCAGTAACATTCCGGGCTATGACGATCAGCCCCTTGCGCCGGCCATCGCTCTCAAAAATCGGCACCTTGCGCACCTCGAACTGGTGCGGTCTCCCTTCGGCGTCGCGCAGTTGTTCCTCGAACAGGCACACCTTGCCGGCCTGCCAGGCCAACTCGTCGTCGCGTTGGCAAGCCGCGCTGAGATCGCCGAATTCGGGCCTGGCGGCCCCCAAGGCCGCATCGGTGATGCCCAGCCACTCGTTACCCTGCAACTGGAACAGGCGCTGCGCCGGGCCGTTGGTAATCAGCCAACGGCCGGCCCCGTCCTTGAAGAAGATGGCGTCGGGCATCGCCTCGATCAGGCTGCTCAGGCGCTCCTGGCTGCTCTTGATCTCGGCTTCGGCCCGGCTGCCTTCCGCCTGCAAGGCGGTGATCAAGAGGCCGATCAATACCAATGCCACCATGAAGGCCCACAACAGCATCAGCCCCTGGTGCACATCGTTCAGGAAAAACGGCCCGCGCCCGTGCGCCGTACCCCAGGTCGCGATCGCCGACAACAGCAGCGCAGCCAGCGAAGCCCCGGTGACGCCAAAGCGCAAGGCCGCCCAGACCACCAGCGGCAGCGTGAGGAAGGCCAGGGGCAACGCCCCCGTGCCCTGCCCGGCATTGAGGATGAAGGCGCCCCAGGCCACCAGCAACGTCAGCAGACACCACACCGCCAGTTCGGAGCGGCGGCAGGAGAGGGCCTGCCGGCTGCTCCGGCTGATGGTGAGCAGCAGCGGGCCGGCCAGCAGGATGCCGACGGTGTCGCCCAGCCACCAGGTAAGCCAGGCCCTGCCGGCCAGCTCGGTGGGGACCAGTCCGGTCAGCCACAGACTCGCCACCCCGCCGGAGGCGGTCAGCAGCATGCCGCTGCCGGCTCCCAGGACAAACAGGGCGACATCCTTCTGGCGGTCGAAAGCACGGTGGAAATCGAGACGCTGCAACAGCCACCAGGCGGCGAGCGGCCCCAGGGTGTTGCCGAGGGAAATGCTGCCCGCGACCAGCCACGACGAACCGATCGAGAGGTTGACCAGCAACGCGCCGAGCCAGATACCCGGCCAGTAGCGCCATCCCCAGCGCACCAGCGCGGCCACGGCAATGCCGGTCGGCAGCCAGACCAGCGTGATGTTGGAACCGATATAGGGAATGGCCAGACCGAGACGCCCGCTACCGACGTAGGCGCTGACGAGCAGCAACAAGCGCAACACGGCTTGCCCCCGCTCACCCGGGCCGGGGGCGGGAAAGGAGAATGACGCAGTGTTGGACACGGAATGACTCTATGCAGGGGGTTGGCCTGACACGCTGCGGCAGCGCCACATCGGGGACAGGGGTGCATGCCGGAGACAGCATGCCCGCGCCCCAGCATACCATGCGCTTATTTCCTTCGGGAGGAAATCCCCTTCAGCATCGGGGTTATCGGTGCAGAAAACCGAGTGGCATGGCCGCGCAGGCCTGCCACACCCGGCTCAGTGATGCTTCTGGATGAACTCGATCTTGTAACCGTCCGGATCCTCGACAAAGGCGATCACGGTGTGGCCGTGCTTCATCGGCCCCGCCTCGCGCACCACCCTGCCCCCCTTGGCGCGCACCATGTCGCAGGCGACGGCGGCATCGTCCACCTCGATGGCGATGTGGCCATAGGCGTTGCCGAGCTCGTAGCTGTCGGTATCCCAGTTGTGGGTCAGCTCCAGCACGGTGTGCGCCGACTCGTCGCCGTAACCGACGAAGGCCAGGGTGAAACGGCCTTCGGGGTAATCGTTGCGGCGCAGCAGGCGCATGCCCAGCACCTCCTGATAAAACGCCAGGGAACGCTCGAGATTGCCAACTCGCAGCATGGTATGCAGCAGACGCATGATGTTTTCCTTCCGTAGAAATCAGATCAGCCGAACGCGAACAGGGTATCACCGTGTTGCTTCAGCCATTGGCGCGCCGCGCGCCACTGTGGAAACATCCGCTCGGTTTCCGACCAAAACGCGGCGGAGTGGTTCATGTGCACCAGATGAGCCAGTTCGTGCGCCAGCACGTAGTCGAGGATATGCGGCGGCGCCTGCACCAACCGCCAGTTGAGGCGGATGGCGCCGCTGGCGGAACAACTGCCCCAGCGCGTGCGGGCCGAGGACAAGGATAGCGAGGCAGGCTGGCGGCGGCTATGCCGAGCCACCTCGGCGAGCCGAGCGGGAAAGCGGCGCGCCGCCTCGCGCTTGAGCCAGGCGGCAACGGTGGCGTCGAACCGCTCACGCTCGTGCGCCGCAACCCCGGCCACCTGCAGTATCCGGCCGTCGATCCGGGCTGCCGGACGTTGCCCGGCAATGTACACGATGTCGAGCGGCTCCCCGGCCAGACGCAGTTGACGCGGCTGCGCCGCCAGTTCGGCACAACGCCTTTGTTGTTCCAGCCAATGCTGGCGGATCCAGTCGCGGCGCTTATCCAGCACCGCCTGCAGCGTACTCATCGGCACCGCGGGGTGGGCAATCAGTTCGACCCGCCCCTGCTTGATGCGGATGCCGATGCTCTGACGCGCGCGGCGGATCAGCGCGACCGGGATGTCGGCCTCAGGCAGGCTGAGAATCACCTGGCCGCCGTTTGCGCTGGTCCGGATGGGCGAACGGGCCGACGCCGCCGATTTCCAGTTGGCGAGCCTCGATCCACTCTTCCGCCTCGCGCGTCATCGCCGCCGAGCTCTTGTCCTGCGGCAGGATCGGCTTGCCGATCACCACGGTGATCTCGCCGGGAAACTTGCGGAACGCGTTCTTGGGCCAGAACTCGCCGGCGTTGAGCGCCACCGGCACCATCGGCACGTCGAACGCCTTGGCCATGCGCGCCGCGCCCTGCTGGTAGCGGCCCGCCACGCCCGGCGGCGTGCGCGTGCCTTCCGGGAACACCGCGATCCAGTAGCCCTTGGCAATGCGATCCCGCCCCTGTTCGACGATCTGCTGGCTGGCCTTGGTCTTGGCCGAGCGGTCGATGGCGATGGTGTCGAGCAAGGCGAGGCCCCAGCCGAAGAACGGAATCCACAGCAGTTCCTTCTTGGCCACGAACACCTGCGGCGGGAAGATCGCCTGCAGGGCCAGCGTTTCCCAGCCGGACTGGTGCTTGGAGCAGATGATGGACGGCGTATCGGGGATGTTCTCGGCGCCGACCACCTTGTAGCTCAGCCCGCAGACGTGCTTGAGCAGCCACAGCAACCCTTTCACCCAAGCCTGGGCGAAGCTGTGGCGTACGCGATGTGGCGCGATGCAGCCCAGCAGGATCAGCAGGAAGCAGAAGGTCGTCAGGAAGGCAAGGCCCACCCAGTAGACCAGGGTACGAATCCAGATAAACATTACGGCGCTATGCCCTTGTGAAAAACAGTCAGTGATGCGTTTGGATCAGGTATTCGGCGGCGTCGTAGAGGTCGTCGAACACCAGCGTGCCCTCGGGCAGACCGCCCTTCTCGAAGGTCTTTTCGCCCTTGCCGGTCTTGACCAGGATGGGCTGGCCGCCCACCGCAGCGATCGCCTCCAGGTCGCGCAGGCTGTCGCCAACCATCGGCAGGCCATCGGGCTTGACGTTGAAGCGCTCGGTCACTTCCTTGACCATGCCCGGCAACGGCTTGCGGCAGTCGCAGTTGTCGTCCGGGGTATGCGGACAGAACACCACGGCGTCGATGCGGCCGCCGGCCTGGTTGACCAGGCGGTGCATCTTGGTGTGCATGGCGTGCAGCGCGTGCAGGTCGAACAACCCGCGGCCGATGCCCGACTGGTTGGTCGCCACCACGATGCGCCAGCCCGCTTGGGTCAGGTTGGCAATGGCCTCCAGGCTATGGTCGAGCGGCTCCCACTCCAGCGAGTTTTTGACGAAATCGTCGCGATCCTTGTTGATCACGCCGTCACGATCCAGGATGACTAGTTTCATGGCAGGTTTTTTCTGTCGGTAAAACGGCCAAAGGCGCGGACCCGCCAGCCGGCCGGTCCGCGCCACGCGGTGGCAGACTCAGTCGGCCAGCAGCGAAATGTCCGCCACGCGGTTGAACAGCTCGGCCAGGCTCGCCAGCAGCGCGATGCGGTTGGCGCGCACCGCAGCGTCGTCGGCCATCACCATCACGCCGTCGAAGAAGGCATCCACCGGAGCCTTCAGGCTGGCGAGCTGCGCCAGCGCACCGGCAAAGTCGTGCGCGGCGAACTTGTCAGCGACCTGCGGCGCCAGCTGCTGCACCGCGGCGTACAGCGCCTTCTCGGCGTCTTCGGCCAATAGCGCGTGGTTGACCACGCCCACTTCGCCCTCGGCCTTCTTCAGGATGTTCTTCACCCGCTTGTTGGCCGCTGCCAAGGTGGCGGCTTCCGGCAGCTGCTTGAACTCGGCCACGGCGGCCAGCACCGCGCGCACTTCGTCGAGACGGGTCGGCTCCAGCGCCAGCACGGCCTCGATCTCATCCACCTTGTAGTCGGCGGCGAGGAAGTTCTTCAGGCGCTCGAGGCAGAAGGCGAACACCTCGTCGACCACGCTGGCCGACAACTTGCCCGCCGGGAACGAATCATGGGTGTCGACGATCAGCTGCTTCAGGTCGAGCGGCGTATCCAGCACCATGCGCAGCACGCCGAGCGCGGCACGGCGCAGAGCGAACGGGTCCTTGTCGCCGGTCGGTACCAGGCCGATGCCCCAGATGCCGACGATGGTCTCCAGCTTGTCGGCCAGCGCCACGGAGAGCGCCACCGGACCGTGCGGCAGGCTGTCGCCGGCGAAGCGCGGGTGGTAGTGGCCTTCGATGGCGGCGGCCACCGCTTCGTGTTCGCCGTCATGACGGGCGTAGTACATGCCCATGATGCCCTGCAGTTCAGGGAATTCGCCGACCATGTCCGACACCAGATCGGCCTTCGCCAGATAGGCGGCACGGCGGGCGTCGTCGACGTTGGCGCCGAGCTTGCCGGCGATGGTGCCGGCCAGGTTCTGCAGGCGCTCGACACGCTCGAGCTGGCTACCGATCTTGTTGTGGTAGACCACGTCGGCCAGGCGCGGCAGGCGCGATTCCAGGCGGACCTTCTGATCCTGCTCGAAGAAGAACTTGGCGTCGGAGAGACGCGCGCGCAGCACGCGCTCATTGCCGTGGATGATGTGCGACGGGTCGGCCGCCTCGAGGTTGGACACCAGCAGGAAGCGGTTCATCAGCTTACCGTGGGCATCCAGCAGCGGGAAATACTTCTGGTTCTGCTGCATGGTGAGGATCAGGCATTCCTGCGGCACCTTGAGGAATTCGGCTTCGAAGCCAGCCTCCAGCACCACCGGCCACTCCACCAGCGCGGTTACCTCGTCGACCAGCGCCTGCTCGGCGGCGATCACGGCACCGAGCTTGCCCGAGGCTTCGGCCAGGCGATGGCGGATCAGTTCGCGGCGCGCCTCGAAGCTCGCCACCACCTTGCCCTGCTCGTACAGCACGCGGGCGTAGCTGTCGGCATCGGGCAGCGTCACTTCACCGGCGGACAGGAAGCGATGGCCCAGCGTGGCGCGGCGGCTGGCAAGCCCCAGCACCTCGCCGGCGATCAGTTCGCTGCCATGCAGCAGCACCAGGCCGTGCACCGGGCGTACGAACTGGTAGTCGGAATCGCCCCAACGCATCAGCTTGGGCGCCGGCAGCTTCTTCAGCGCCAGCGCGACGATGTCGGACAGCACGGCGGCGAGCGGCTGGCCGGCCTTGACGCTGCGGTAGGCGTAGACGTCCTGCTTGCCGTCGCTCATGGTGGAGAGCTCGCTCACCTCGACACCGCAGGAGCGGGCGAAACCGGCCAGTGCCGGGGTCGGCTGGCCGTCTTTCATGCCGGCGGCAACCGCCGGGCCTTTCTTGACGATGGTCTGATCCGGCTGCACCGCCAGCACGGCGGGCAGGGTCAGCGCCAGACGGCGCGGCGAGGCGAACACGTGGGCGCTGGCGTCGGCAGCGACGAACTGCAGTTTTTTCAGTTCGTCGGTGATGGTCTGGGCAAAGCTTGCCGCCAGCTTGGGCAGGGCCTTGGGCGGCAGTTCCTCGGTGAGGAGTTCGATCAGCAGGGTCGGGTTCATGGTCTGTTGGATTTCTTGCTGGAAGCGGTTTTGCCGGCGGTGCAGACGACGCGCATCATGGCATCGGCCACCGAGTTTTCATAAACAGGTTGCCAGGTCCAGCTGTAGCGCGGCAGCGGGTACAGCGTCGACCACACGTGGCGGTTGGACGCCGTGTAGTAGGCCGAGGAGACGAAGGCGTACTGGTACTTGGCACAATCCGCATAGCCGGTGGTACGGCGGATGTGGAAGTTCACGTCGTAGCCTTTTTCGTACTGGCGCTCGGCAAACCGCTCCTGGTTGACGAAATGGATCAGCCCGTCTTCGCGCCAGATGGACGCCAGGTCCACCGCCAGTTCGAGCGCCTCGCCCTGGCGGTACACCGACCAGTCGGCGAGCGGCGCCGCCCCGGCGGACAGCGCGAGCGCGGCAAGACAGAGTCCGACCCACGTCTTCATGTGGTCAGGCCTTCTGGCACATCGGGAAGCCCAGCGCCTCGCGCGAGTCGTAATAGGCCTGAGCGACCTGACGGGCGAGATTGCGGATACGGCCGATGTAGGCGGCGCGTTCGGTCACCGAGATGGCGCCGCGCGCGTCGAGCAGGTTGAAGGTGTGGCCGGCCTTGAGGATGGTCTCGTAGCCCGGCAGCGGCAGCCCGGCTTCCAGCAGGCGCTTGGCTTCCGCCTCGTAGTCGGTGAACTGCTGGAACAGCAGCGCGACGTTGCTGTGCTCGAAGGCATAGCGCGACTGCTCGACTTCGTTCTGCAGAAACACGTTGCCGTAGCTCAGCGTGCGGCCGTCCGGCATGCGCGCCCACACCAGGTCGTAGACGTTCTCGACGCCCTGCAGATACATCGCCAGACGCTCCAGGCCGTAGGTCAGCTCACCCAGCACCGGCTTGCACTCGAGCCCGCCGACCTGCTGGAAATAGGTGAACTGCGTCACTTCCATGCCGTTGAGCCACACTTCCCAGCCCAGGCCCCAGGCGCCCAGCGTCGGGTTTTCCCAGTCGTCTTCGACGAAGCGGATGTCGTGCACGGTCGGGTCGATGCCCAGTTCCTTCAGAGAACCGAGGTAGAGATCCTGCAGGTTGGGCGGGGACGGCTTGATCACCACCTGATACTGGTGATGCTGGAACAGGCGGTTGGGGTTCTCGCCGTAGCGGCCGTCCTTGGGACGGCGCGACGGTTGCACGTAGGCGGCGGCCCACGGCTCGGGGCCCAAGGCGCGCAGGAAGGTGGCGGTGTGCGAGGTGCCGGCACCGACTTCGGTATCGTACGGCTGCAACAGTGCGCAGCCCTGACGGTTCCAGTAGTTCTGCAGCGTGAGGATGATTTCCTGGAAAGTGAGCATGTCGCGTATCACGAGTGAAGGGTAAAGGCCGATTCTACCGATTACCGTGGGGCGGGAAAAGCAAACGGCAGGCCAAAACGGCCTGCCGTGTGCAGGAAATTGGGCTTTCGTGGCGAAATGCTATTCAGTTAAGTCCCCTGTTGCTGCCCGTTGATGCAGTGGCCCGCCATACGGGGGTTGCCGGTCCCGCCCGGCAGGCGGGTCGAGGGGCTTGCGTCGCCAAGCCCCTCGACGCTCCCAAGGCGAGCCCACCACCGCTTGTTTCCGTCTGGCTGGCAGCTGGCGCGGCGGAAGGGCGGTTCGGGCCACTCACCGAGCTTACTGGTCAATTGCGATAGCCCCCCCCCGACTCGCCCTACACCCCCTGCCAGTCGAGAATCACCTTCCCGCTCTGGCCCGACAGCATCGCGGCGAAACCCTGCTCGAAATCGTCGACCTTGAAGTGGTGCGTGATGATCGGGTCGAGCTTCAGTCCGGACTGCAACAGCGCCACCATCTTGTACCAGGTCTCGAACATCTCGCGGCCGTAGATGCCCTTGATCTCGAGGCCCTTGAAGATGACCTGGTTCCAGTCGATGGCGGTGTTCTCGGGCGGAATGCCCAGCAGCGCGATCTTGCCGCCGTGGTTCATGGTTTCCAGCATCTGGCGGAAGGCCTGCGGGTTGCCGGACATTTCCAGGCCGACGTCGAAGCCCTCGGTCATGTGCAGCTCGCCCATCACCGTCTTCAGGTCCTCGGTGGCGACGTTGACGGTGCGGCTGGCGCCCATCTTCCGGGCCAGTTCCAGGCGGTAGTCGTTGACGTCGGTGATCACCACGTGGCGGGCGCCGACATGGCGGGCGATGGCCACCGCCATGATGCCGATCGGGCCGGCGCCGGTGATCAGCACGTCCTCGCCGACCAGATTGAAGCTCAATGCAGTATGCACCGCGTTGCCGAACGGGTCGAAGATGGAGGCGAGATCATCGGAAATGTCGTCCGGGATCGGAAAGGCATTGAACGCCGGGATCACCAGGTACTCGGCGAACGCGCCGGGACGGTTCACGCCGACGCCGATGGTGTTGCGGCACAGGTGGCGGCGCCCGGCGCGGCAGTTGCGGCAATAGCCGCAGGTAATGTGGCCTTCGCCGGAAACGCGCTGGCCGAGCGTGAATCCCTGCACTTCCGAGCCGATGCCGGCGACCACACCGACGTATTCGTGGCCGACGTGCATCGGCACCGGGATGGTCTTCTGCGCCCACTCGTCCCAGTTCCAGATGTGAATATCGGTGCCGCAGATGGCGGTCTTGGTGATTTTGATCAAGAGATCGTTGTGGCCGATTTCCGGCACGGGAACGTCGGTCATCGACAGGCCGCGTTCGGCTTTCAGTTTGGCAAGCGCCTTCATGGTGTCATCCTGTGGCGAGGGCGGTCGAAGGATCGCTTCGACCAGCCTTTAAGGCCGATCCCGTCTGGCGGCTGTAGCGCTCGGGATCGGCACGGGAGTCATTCGGAAATCAGCGGATCACGCCCAGCTCGCGGCCGACCTTGATGAAGGCCGCCACGGTCTGTTCCACCTGTTCCGGGGTGTGGCCGGCCGACATCTGGGTGCGGATGCGCGCCTTGCCCTTGGGCACCACGGGATAGGAGAAACCGATCACGTACACCCCTTCGGCCAGCAACGCGGCAGCCATCTCGCCGGCCAGCTTGGCGTCGCCCAGCATCACCGGGATGATCGGGTGCTGGCCGGGAATCAGCGAGAAACCGGCGGCGCTCATGCCGTGGCGGAACAGCTCGGCGTTGCGCTTGAGGCGGGCGCGCAGTTCGGTGCCTTCGCTTTTCAGTATCTCGAACACCTTCAGGCTGGCGGCGGCGATGGCGGGCGCCAGGGTGTTGGAGAACAGGTAGGGGCGCGAGCGCTGGCGCAGCAGGTCGATGATGGGCTGGCGGCCGGAGACGTAACCGCCGGAGGCGCCGCCCAACGCCTTGCCCAGGGTGCCGGTGTAGACGTCGATGCGGTCGGCCACACCGCACAGGTCCGGGGTGCCGGCGCCGTGCTCGCCGATGAAGCCCACCGCGTGCGAGTCGTCCACCATGACGATGGCGCCGTAGCGGTCGGCCAGCTCGCAGATGCCCTTGAGGTCGGCGATGATGCCGTCCATCGAGAACACGCCGTCGGTGACGACCAGCTTGAAGCGCGCACCGGCCGCGTCAGCCGCCTGGAGCTGGGCCTCGAGATCGGCCATGTCGTTGTTCTTGTAACGGAAGCGCTTGGCCTTGCACAGACGCACGCCGTCGATGATCGAGGCGTGGTTGAGTTCATCCGAGATCACCGCATCCTCTTCCGACAGCAGGGTTTCGAACACGCCGCCGTTGGCGTCGAAACAGCTGGAATAGAGGATGGTGTCGTCGGTGCCGAGGAAGTCGGCGATGGCTTTTTCCAGGTCCTTGTGCACCTGCTGCGTGCCGCAGATGAAGCGCACCGAGGCGCAGCCGTAGCCGTAGTCGTCGAGCCCCTGCTTGGCCGCGGCGATCAGGCGCGCGTCGTCGGCCAGACCCAGGTAATTGTTGGCGCAGAAGTTGAGCACGTGGTGGCCGTTGGCCAGCGCGATGTCAGCCCCTTGCGGGCTGGCGATGATGCGCTCGGGTTTTTCGAAGCCGTCGGCGCGGATTTGCGCCAGCGTCGCCTGTAGATGGGCGAGATAGGTATGGTTCATCGGGCACATTCCCTGTGTGGTCGGCGTGGAGGCCGGCGCGGGATTTCCGCCATCCGGCCGTCATCGTTCTGACCCCATTCTAGACCAGCCCCGGCGCGCTGATCAGGCACAGTTGCCGGCGATTTGGCGGGGGTGGCTGTCACTGTCCTGATGGCGTCTGCACGCCCCGCTGCGATGGCCCGCGATCATGACGGCGGCCCGCGCCGCCAAAACAAAACCCGCCACGCGGGCGGGTTCTGGCAGCAGCGACACGGAGGCAGGCTCAGCGCTTCAACAGTCGTGCCGCGTCGAGCGCGAAGTAGGTCAGGATGCCGTCGGCGCCGGCACGCTTGAACGCCAACAGACTTTCCATCATGCACTTCTCTTCGTTGAGCCAGCCGTTCTGGAACGCGGCCTTGAGCATGGCGTACTCGCCCGACACCTGGTAGGCGTAGGTCGGCACGCGGAAGGTGTCCTTGATGCGGCGGATCACGTCGAGGTAGGGCATGCCCGGCTTGATCATCACCATGTCGGCGCCCTCTTCCAGGTCCATCGCCACTTCCTGGATCGCCTCCTCGAGGTTAGCCGGGTCCATCTGGTAGGTGGACTTGTCGGCCTTGCCGAGGTTGGCCGAAGAGCCCACAGCATCGCGGAACGGGCCGTAGAACGCCGAAGCGTACTTGGCCGAGTAGGCCAGGATCTTGGTGTGGATGTGGCCGGCCTCTTCCAGCGCCTCGCGGAGGGCGCCGATACGGCCGTCCATCATGTCGGACGGGCCGAATACGTCAGAACCGGCTTCGGCGTGGCACAACGCCTGCTTCACCAGCACCTCGATGGTCTCCTCGTTGAGCACATAGCCGGACTCGTCGATGATGCCGTCCTGACCATGGATGGTGTACGGGTCGAGCGCGCCGTCGGTCATCAGTCCCAGTTCGGGGAAGCGCGCCTTGAGTTCGCGCAGCACGGTCGGCACCAGACCTTCCGGGTTGTACGCCTCGGCACCGGCGTTGTCCTTGCCGGTCTCGATCACCGGGAAGATCGACAGCATCGGGATGCCCAGCTCCAGCGCCTGCTCGGCGGTATAGAGCAGCTTGTCCAGGCTCTGGCGCACCACGCCCGGCATCGAGGCCACCGCCTCTTCCCGGTTGGCGCCTTCCAGCACGAACACCGGGTAGATCAGGTCGTTGGCGGTGAGCACGTTCTCGCGCATCAGGCGGCGCGAAAAGTCGTCCTTGCGCATGCGGCGCAGGCGCGTGGCGGGGAAGAAACGGTTGGCGAAAATCATCGTGATTCGGGTCCTGTCGGAACGTGGCAAGGCGCCCGGGGTGGCGGCGGGCGCGCAAAGACGTTAGCTTAACAAGCCCGCCGCCGCCCGGCCAGCCGGCGGGGAGAACAGGCTGTTCAGCGCGGGTGATCGCTGTCCTTCTTCTGGCCCTCGGTCTCGTTCTTCTTTTCTCCGGCAGCCGGTTCCGGCTTCTTGCCCCAATCGTCGTCCTCGCCCTCTTCCTCGTCGTCGAATTTATAAGGCTGCGGCACCACGCCTGGCGGCAGCTTGATCGGCGGCTCCTTGTGCGCCAGGCGCGCCAGGGTGCCGATCACCGACACCAGCGGCGCCCCGATCACCACCACCCAGAACCACGTGCTGTGAAAGATATCCATGCTTCGGCCAACCTCTTGTCCGTGCCGGCATGCGCCGGCCAGTGATTTCGATATTTTCATTTTACGCCGAGTTGGCCGCTCGCTTCCGCCTTGCGTAGAGATGCCACGGCAACCCATGCGTCAAAAAAATGCAACAGGGCGCCGGCAGAAAAAATGCCATTCAAATAATTTGTTTTTTACTCAGCGGCAAAATTGGCTAATGTCGCACAACCGTTTAACCCGCTGTTTCTCCTGAATTAACCCGACTTTCATTTCCTCTTCCCGAAAACATACATTTCCGATTGTATATTATGTATAACATTTGATTATACAATCAGCGTTTTAATAATAATAAATTATTGCTTGACGTAATTTGGCGGTAATTCACACACTCAGCCGCTCAAGATTTATGCAGCGCTACCAGCGCGGGATAAAGGCTTGAGTGTCTTTATTACCCAACCGGTAATGAAGCAAAACAAAACCTACAAAGGGAAATCAGGAAGAAATGAAGAAACTGCTCATTGCTGCAGCCGTGGCGGCTGCATTGCCGGTAATGGCCCAGGCCGACACCACCATTTACGGCTCGATCCGCGCGGGTTATTCCTCCGTGAACAATGCCGGCACCGATTTCAAGAACGTCTCCGGCATCGATGATTTCGGCAGCCGTATGGGCTTCAAGGGCAACGAAGACCTCGGCAACGGTCTCAAGGCGCTGTGGCAGGTTGAAAACGGCTTCGCCGTGGACGGCGTCGCCACCTCCGGCTCGGGCAGCGGCACCTTTGCCAACCGCGCCAGCTTTATCGGACTGAGCGGCGAGTTCGGCAAGATTCGCCTCGGCTACCTCGACGACGTGTTGGCCGAAACCGAGGCCACCGACAACCTGTACGGCCCGCGTCGCGACGGTTCCGGCAGCAACTTCCCGCTCTACGAGGGCTACGACCTGTTCGGCACCTACGGCGACCTGCGCGTCAAGAACTCCGTCCGCTACGACTCCCCCGACTGGCACGGCGTGAACGCCATGCTGCAGTATGGCGCCGGGGAGAAAAAGGTGGACGGCAAGAACTCCGGCGATACCGTCGGCGCCCGTCTGGCCTACCGCAACGATATCGGCCTGTTCGGCGCCTATGCCTTCATGGGCAAGCGGAACGCCGTGCCGGAGAAGGACAGCAAGACGCACCGCGTCGAATTCGGCTACGACGCCAACAACCTGTACCTTGCCGCCACCTACCAGTGGGTAGACCTCTACGGTGACGCCACCGCGTTGGGCATTGCCGATACCGCAGCCAATCTGAAGAACCAGACCTGGGCCGTCAACGTTGCCTACCAGCTCGGCGCCTTCAAGCCCTCCTTCCTCTACTCCGAGCGCAAGGACGCCAAGGTGAACGGCAACACTCAGGACTGGGGTGCCAAGCAGTGGGCCCTGGGACTGGATTACAACCTCGGCAAGCACACCCTGCTGCAGGCCTCTTACGGTGTGATCAAGGAAGACAAAGGCGCACAAACGGTGCTGGGCCATGCCGACGACAAATCCTCGGTCTTCACCTTGATGGCCAAGCACAATTTCTGATCACAAGCTTTGCTGGTCCTGTCCACTTTGCCACCGTGAACACGGTGGCTTTTTTTTTGTTCCCGCAAGAATGCGCCGCATCGAAGGGATGGTTTGCCGCACGGCTTGCCGGTAGAATCCAGAGACAGGAGATGGCATGCCTCCTTGTAACCGCCCTCGGGGCTGATGATGCCTACACGGATTCCTCGACTGGCAGGAGGTGTAGGTACGTATCCGACAGCCCGCTGCCTGTCCAGGTTTGTGCCTTCAGCCCACAATCACTGAACACGCATGAAACACACCCAACGTCCCGAACAGATCGACCTGCTGCCCTACCTCGGCAAATGGCTGCTGCTGGCCAGCGCCGTCGCCGCGCTCGCCGGTTCCGCTTCCGCCTTGTTCCTGTTCGCCCTCGACTGGGCCACGGCCAGCCGCGTCGCGCAGCGCTGGCTGATTGCGCTGCTGCCGCTGGCCGGCTTCGGCGTCGGCTGGCTCTACCTGCGCTTCGGGCAGCGCGTCGAAGCCGGCAACAACCTGCTGATCGACGAAATCCACGACCCGAACAGGGTCATCCCGCTGCGCATGGCGCCCCTGGTGCTGGGCGGCACCGTACTCTCCCACCTGTTCGGCGCCTCGGTGGGCCGCGAGGGGACGGCGGTCCAGATGGGGGGTGCGCTGGCCGACCAGTTCACCCACCTGTTCAAGCTGCGCCACGAGGATCGCCGCATCATCCTGATGGCGGGAATCAGCGCGGGCTTCGCCTCGGTGTTCGGCACGCCGCTGGCCGGCGCCATCTTCGGGCTGGAAGTGCTCGCCATCGGCCGACTGCGCTACGACGCCATCCTGCCCTGCATGGTGGCGGCAATCGTGGCCGACCAGGTCGGCCTGTTGTGGGGCGTGCATCACACCCACTACGCCATCCCCTTCATCCCGCCGCTATCGGTCTGGGGACTGACGGCGACGGTGATCGCCGGGATGCTGTTCGGCCTCACCGGCAAGGTCTTCGCCGACCTCACCCACGGCCTGGGCGGCTGGATCAAGCAGCGCATCGGCTACGCCCCGCTGCGGCCGTTGCTGGGGGGGATCGTGATCGCTGCCGCCGCCTACCTGCTGGGTGCCGACCGCTACCTCGGGCTGGGCGTTCCGACCATCGTGTCGGCGTTCCAGCAGCCGCTGGCGCCGTACGACTTCGCCGCCAAGATGGCCTTCACCATCGTCTCGCTGGGCAGCGGCTTCAAGGGCGGCGAGGTCACTCCACTGTTCTACATCGGGGCGACGCTGGGCAACGCCCTGGCGCCGCTGCTCGGCATGCCCCTGCCTCTGCTGGCCGGCATCGGTTTTGTCGCGGTGTTCGCCGGCGCCGCCAACACCCCGATCGCCTCGACGCTGATGGCGATCGAGCTGTTCGGGCCACAGGTCGGCGTCTACGCCGGCATGGCCTGCGTGGTGAGCTACCTGTTTTCCGGGCACACCGGCATCTACCGCTCGCAGCGCATCGGCCACGCCAAGCACCGCGACACGCCGGAGGGCATCAAGCTGGGCGAACTGTCCGCCTACCGCAAAGAACAGCTGCCGCGCTCCGCTACCGAACAAACCAAGCCGTGAGACGGCGAAATGGCGCCATGAAAGACACAGCCGCCCTGCGCCCGTGCTGATGGCATAGCCACGTGCGCCGGGGATCATCGAGAGAGTCGCCGAAGCGACAGAGCCCCCCTGCTCAAGCTCTTTACCAGCCTGATCGTGGATCACCCTGGTTGCACCACGCCCGGCATGACATTCGACGCGAGCCCCTCCCTTCCTCGACAGCCCTAATGCTCGTCACCGACCAATGATTAACATTTGGTTATTGATTCTAATTTTTTATAAGTGGATATGATAGTTGTGATCTGAAATACTAAGGGTCAGAACCAGTGGACGCGCCGTCCGCCTTGACCGGCCGGGCCCTACCGGAGGCTCTCAGCCCGGGCGACTCGGCACCAGGAAAAGCCGCCCGAGCACGGCCGCCCCGAGCGGGGCAGGACGACCCGGTCCCGCCAAGCCCTTCACCACCCCCAGGGAGTTGAACGACACATGGAATTCGATCTGACAAGCGCACGCCCCGAGACCCTCGCCACCGGCTGTGTCATCGTGGGCTTTTACGCCCCGCGCACGCTGTCGCCGGCAGCGGCCAGCCTCGACCAGGCCAGCCAGGGAGCGATCAGCGAGGCGCTGCAGCGCAGCGAGGCCGACGGCAAGCTCGGCAGCTCGCTGCTGCTGCACTGCGTGCCGCAACTGCCCGGCAGGAGCGTGCTGCTGGTCGGTCTGGGCACGGCCGACGATCTCGGCGCTGCCGACTACCTCAAGATCTGCCGCGCGGCGGCCAAGATACTGGCCAAGAACCCGTGCGGCAGCGTCGCCAGCTACCTGCCGGAACTGCCGGTGACCGGACACGACCACGACTGGAAGGTGGAAAAGGCAGCGCTCAGCCTGTCCGAGGCGCTGTATCGCTTCGAGCGTTTCAAGACCCAGGCCGGTGACGACAAGCGCCCGTTCAAGACGCTGCTGCTTGCCGCTGGCGACAGTGCCAACCGCACCGGCCTGGAACGGGCGCAGGCCATCGGCCGCGGCATGCAGCTGACGCGCGACCTGGCCAACCTGCCGGCCAACGTCTGCACCCCGGTCTACCTGGCCGACACCGCCCGCGACATGGCCGAGCGGCTCGGCGCCGAGGCGCAGATCCTGGAGCCGGCCGCCATCGACTCCCTCGGCATGCACTCCTTCCTGGCCGTGGCCCAGGGCTCCGCGATTGGCGCTCGTCTGATCGTGCTGCAGTATCGCGGCGCGGCATCGGCCGACGAGCGCCCGGTGGTGCTGGTCGGCAAGGGCATCACCTTCGACTCCGGTGGCCTGTCGCTCAAGCCGCCGGCCAGCATGGAGGGCATGAAGTACGATATGTCCGGCGCCGCCGCGGTGCTGGGGGCGTTTCAGGCGGCGGTCGAACTCGCGCTGCCGATCAACCTCCGCGTCGTCATCCCCACCTGCGAGAACATGCCCTCCGGCCACGCACTGCGCCCCGGCGACATCGTCACGACGATGTCCGGCCAGACTGTCGAAGTCCTCAACACCGATGCCGAGGGTCGCCTGATCCTGTGCGACGCCCTGACCTACGCGGCGCGTTTCAACCCCGCCGCGGTGATCGACGTGGCAACGTTGACCGGTGCCTGCGTGACCGCACTGGGCCACGTCACTTCCGGCCTGTTCGCCAACGACGACGATCTCGCGCGCGACTTGCTGACCGCCGGCATCGAAGCGGGTGACCGCGCCTGGCAACTGCCGCTGCTCGACGACTACCAGGAGCAGCTGGACAGCACCTTCGCCGACATGCGCAACATCGGCGGCAGCGCCGCCGGCAGCGTCACCGCGGCCTGCTTCCTGTCGCGCTTCGCCAGCGCTTACCGCTGGGCGCATCTCGACATCGCCGGCACCGCCACCGGCCGCGACGACAAGAGCGGCGCCACCGGCCGGCCGGTTCCGCTGCTGGTGCAGTTTTTGCTGCAGCAGGCGGCAGGCAATCGGCCCCGATGACGCCAACGTTTTAACCTGACTGGCTCCTTTGGTTGGAGTGTGTTCCCTTGCCCCCGATTTCGGGGGATTTTTTTTTGGCTCTTCCCGGATTACCGGGGAAAAGCGGTGTCGATCTGTCGCTGCAAATAAAAAATGCCGGGAGCGATCCGGCGTTCGGGTAAGGGATTGGCGCAGCAGGCTTACCTCTTCTCGTAGACCGGCTGGCCGCCGTGCTGGCGCTCCGCTTCCAGCTTGTCTTCTGCCTAGCGGCCGGTCCCGTAGTCGGCGTTCTTGATACCGAGCTTCTCGGGATGGAACACAGGATCCCCCCTACGCCTTCTGTGCCTCGTCGTCACGCAGCACGATAAGGACCGATATCTGCCACACCAGGATCGCGGCAATGTTGAGCCAGGCCACCACGCCGGCGATACCTATACAACGCCTTGCCATCCGAGCCCGGCACCTTGTACCGACCGGCGATTCGCCTCCTTAAGGCCGCCGCCGACGCAGCGGGAGCGCCAGACCCGGGCTGCCGTGGCGTATGCCAAGTGGCATTTGTGGCCAGCGCACCCCTGCAATGGCATATGCAGCACTACCTGACAAAATGCAAAATATAAGTGTATTTATCCATAAAAATAAAAATATATAGTGAAAAAACTATACTGTTAGTTTTTATACTATGCCTTCTCGCTGGACACCCTATTCCCGCGAAAACGACCGCTCCGAGTGCCCACCAGCGCTCGGCCGGTCCATAACAAGCAGCCGCTCAGTGCTGCGACAAATAAGGCGGCGCCGCGGCCAGATCGGCCCGGACGCCCTCCCCTGCTCAAAGATGGAGAAACCTGATGCAGAACCAGCAAGACCACTTGCACCGAGGCCTCGAAGAGAGGCATATCAACCTGATGGCGCTCGGCGCCGCCATTGGCGTCGGCCTGTTCCTGGGCTCGGCCAGCGCGATCAAGATGGCCGGCCCGGCCATCATGATCTCGTACGCGCTGGGCGGCTTCGCCATTTTCCTGATCATGCGCGCGCTGGGCGAAATGGCGATCCACAATCCGGTCGCCGGCTCGTTCAGCCGCTACGCGCAGAACTACCTCGGCCCCTTGGCCGGCTACCTCACCGGCTGGAACTACTGGTTCCTGTGGATCGTTACCTGCATGGCCGAGATCACCGCGGTCGGCGTCTACATGGGCGTGTGGTTCCCGGACGTGCCGCACTGGATCTGGGCGCTATCGGCGCTGGTCGTGATGGGTTCGGTGAACTTCATCGCGGTCAAGGCCTACGGTGAGTTCGAGTTCTGGTTCGCGCTGATCAAAATCGTCACCATCGTGCTGATGATCATCTCCAGCCTCGGCATGATCGTGTTCGGCTTCGGCAACGGCGGCCTCGCCACCGGCATCGCCAACCTGTGGACGCACGGCGG
Source organism: Pseudogulbenkiania subflava DSM 22618 (assembly GCF_900177275.1). Taxonomy (GTDB): domain Bacteria; phylum Pseudomonadota; class Gammaproteobacteria; order Burkholderiales; family Chromobacteriaceae; genus Pseudogulbenkiania; species Pseudogulbenkiania subflava. The sequence goes on along the minus strand of NZ_FXAG01000002.1, from coordinate 248,696 downwards.
CTTCATGCCCAACGGCGTCAAGGGCATCCTGATGTCGATGCAGATGGTGATGTTCGCCTACCTCGGCGTCGAGATGATCGGCCTGACCGCCGGCGAAGCGAAGAACCCGAAAAAAACCCTGGCTCGTGCCGTGGATTCGGTGTTCTGGCGCATCCTGATCTTCTACGTCGGCGCCCTGTTCGTGGTGATGTCGATCTACCCGTGGGATCAGATCGGCACCAGCGGCAGCCCGTTCGTAATGACCTTCGAGAAGATGGGCATCCCGGCCGCCGCCGGCATCATCAACTTCGTGGTGCTGACCGCCGCGCTGTCGTCGTGCAACAGCGGCATTTTCAGCACCGGCCGCATGGTGTACAACCTGGCGCAGCAAGGGCAGGCGCTGCCGGTGTTCGCCAAGGTGGGCAAGAACGGCGTGCCGAACGCCGCCGTGCTGATCTCGGTGGTGATGCTGCTGGGTGGCGTGCTGCTCAACTACCTGGCACCGAAGGAAGTGTTCACCTGGCTCACCGCGATCTCGACCTTCGGCGCGATCTGGACCTGGGCGATCATCCTGCTGTCGCAGCTCAAGTTCCGCCGCACCCTGAGCCCGGCTCAGCTGTCGGCCCTCGAGCATCGCATGCCGCTGTTCCCGTACGGTTCGTACATCGCGCTGGCCTTCCTGGTGCTGGTGGTGGGTCTGATGGCCTACTTCCCGGACACCCGCATCGCGCTGGTGATCGGGCCGGGCTGGCTGGTGCTGCTGGTGGTGCTCTACTATGTCCTGGGCTACCACCGCCAAAGCGGCGAGCCGGCGCTGAAGACCGCACGCCAGTCGGCATAACGCATTCCCCGACAAGAAAAAACGGCGACTCGATGAGTCGCCGTTTTTTTATCGCCATGCCTTCGGTTCAGCCGAAGAAGTCCTTCAGCTTGTCCATGAAGGACTTGGCACGCGGGTTGTGCATGGCGGTATCGCCCTGGCTGATCGACTCGAACTCGCGCAGCAATTCCTTCTGGCGCTCGGTCAGGTTGATCGGCGTTTCCACCACGACGTGGCACATCAGGTCGCCGTAGTCGGCGCCGCGCACCGCCTTGATACCCTTGCCACGCAGCCGGTACTGGCGGCCGGACTGCGTCTCGGCGGCGATCTTGACCTTGGCCATGCCGTCCAGCGTGGGGATTTCCACCTCGCCGCCCAAGGCCGCCGTAGCAAACGAAATCGGCATCTCGCAGTGCAGGTCCATGCCGTCGCGCTGGAACACCGGGTGCGCCTTGATGTGGGTGACCACGTACAGGTCGCCCGACGGGCCGCCGTTCTGTCCTGCCTCGCCCTCGCCGGAGAGGCGGATACGGTCACCCTCGTCGACGCCGGCCGGAATCTTCACGTTCAGCGTCTTGTGGGTCTTGACCTGGCCGGCACCGTGGCACTTGTTACACGGGTCGGTGATCTGCTTGCCGCTGCCGTGGCAGGTCGGGCAGGTCTGCTGGATCGAGAAGAAGCCCTGACTCACCCGCACCTGGCCGTGGCCGCCGCAGGTCGGGCAGGTCTTGGGCTGGGTGCCCGGCTTGGCGCCGCTGCCGTGGCAGACGTCGCAGTTCTCGTGCGATGGAATGCGAATCTGCTTCTCACAGCCACGCGCCGCCTCTTCCAGCGTGATCTCCATGTTGTAGCGCAGATCGGCGCCACGGTAGACGTTGGAGCGCCCACCACCGCCGCCGCCACGGCCGCCGAAGATGTCACCGAAGATGTCGGAGAAGGCGTCGGCGAAATCACCAAAGCCCTGGCCGCCGCGCGCGCCGGCGGCGTTGGGGTCGACCCCGGCGTGGCCGAACTGGTCGTAGGCCGCACGCTTCTGCCCGTCAGACAGGATCTCGTAGGCTTCCTTGACTTCCTTGAACTTCTCCTCGGCGTCCTTGCTGTCCGGATTGCGGTCCGGGTGGTACTTCATCGCCAGCTTGCGGTACGCCTTCTTGACGTCGTCGTCGGAGGCATCGCGGTTCACGCCGAGAGTGTCGTAATAATCACGTTTGGACATGCTGTTCTACCTTGGGGCCATCCGCCAGGGCTGGCCGAAAAGGGGGATTCCGAAACAGGAAAGGCACAGGGGCCGGAGGAAAGCCCTCGGAACCCTGTGCCTCTCTAGAGCCGCCGCCGACACGCAGCATCGGAGCCGGCCCTAGGCGCAAGAACGCTTACTTCTTGTCCTTCACTTCTTCGAACTCGGCATCCACCACGTCGCCTTCGTCCTGCTTGCCGGCACCAGCTGCACCCTCGGCCGCACCCGCTTCGGCCTGGGACTGGCTGTACATCTGCTCGGCCAGTTTGTGCGAGGCGGTCATCAGTGCCTGCACCTTGGCTTCGATGACGTCCTTGTCGTCGCCCTTCACCACTTCCTCGGCTTCCTTCAGAGCAGCTTCGATGGCGGCCTTCTCGTCGGCGGAGACCTTGTCGCCGTGCTCGGCCAGCGATTTCTTCACCGAGTGGATCATGCCTTCGGCCTGGTTGCGGGCCTGTACCAGCTCGTGCAGCTTCTTGTCTTCTTCGGCGTTGGCCTCGGCGTCCTTCACCATGCGCTGGATTTCTTCCTCGGACAGGCCGGAGGACGCCTGGATGGTGATCTTGGCTTCCTTGCCAGTGCCCTTGTCCTTGGCCGACACGTGCAGGATGCCGTTGGCGTCGATGTCGAAGGTCACTTCGATCTGCGGCATGCCGCGCGGCGCGGCCGGGATGTCGGACAGGTTGAACTGGCCCAGCGACTTGTTGGCCGAGGCCTTCTCGCGCTCGCCCTGCAGCACGTGGATGGTCACCGCGGTCTGGTTGTCATCGGCGGTGGAGAAGGTCTGCTGCGCCTTGGTCGGGATGGTGGTGTTCTTCTGGATCAGCTTGGTCATGATGCCGCCCAGCGTCTCGATACCCAGCGACAGCGGGGTCACGTCGAGCAACAGCACGTCCTTGCGGTCACCGGACAGCACCGAACCCTGGATGGCGGCACCCACGGCCACGGCTTCGTCCGGGTTCACGTCCTTGCGCGGGTCTTTGCCGAAGAACTCCTTCACCGCATCCTGCACCTTCGGCATGCGGGTCTGGCCGCCGACCAGGATCACGTCGGAGATGTCGTTGATCGACACGCCGGCGTCCTTCAGGGCGACACGGCACGGCTCGATCGAACGGGCGATCAGGTCTTCCACCAGGCTCTCGAACTTGGCGCGGGTAATCTTCATCGCCAGATGCTTCGGACCGGTAGCATCCATGGTGATGTACGGCAGGTTGACTTCGGTCTGCGAAGCGGACGACAGCTCGATCTTGGCCTTTTCCGCGGCATCCTTCAGGCGCTGCAGCGCCATCACGTCGTTCTTCAGATCCACGCCCTGCTCGCGCTTGAACTCGGTCACGATGTAGTCGATCAGGCGCTGGTCGAAGTCTTCGCCGCCCAGGAAGGTGTCGCCGTTGGTCGACAACACTTCGAACTGATGCTCGCCTTCCACGTCGGCGATCTCGATGATCGAGATGTCGAAGGTGCCACCCCCCAGGTCATACACGGCGATCTTGCGGTCGCCTTCCTGCTTGGCGAGGCCGAAGGCCAGCGCGGCTGCGGTCGGCTCGTTGATGATGCGCTTGACGTCCAGACCGGCGATGCGGCCGGCGTCCTTGGTAGCCTGGCGCTGGCTGTCGTTGAAGTAGGCCGGCACGGTGATCACGGCTTCGGTCACTTCTTCGCCGAGGTAGTCTTCGGCGGTCTTCTTCATCTTGCGCAGTACTTCGGCGGAAATCTGCGGCGGCGCCAGTTCCTGGTCGCGCACCTTGACCCACGAGTCGCCGTTCTTGGCCTTGGTGATCTCGAACGGCATCAGGTCGATGTCCTTCTGCACTTCTTTTTCTTCGAAGCGGCGGCCGATCAGGCGCTTGATGGCGTACAGGGTGTTCTTCGGGTTGGTCACGGCCTGACGCTTGGCCGGGGCGCCGACCAGGATCTCGCCGTCTTCCATGTAAGCAATGATGGACGGGGTGGTGCGAGTGCCTTCGGCGTTCTCGATCACCTTCGGATGGCCGTTCTCGATCACCGACACGCAGGAGTTGGTGGTGCCCAGGTCGATACCAATGATTTTGCCCATGTTTAATTCCTTTCCTTGACTCTTTACGGCGTACCGCAATCGCGATAGTCAGCGCCTGTTGACTGGATAGGTAATGGCTATGCCCACGTTTTCAAGAGGGCTTCGGCCAACCTTTTTACTGTTGGCTCTTGGCCTTGGCGACCACCACCATGGCCGGACGCAGCACGCGGTCGGCCACCTGGTAACCCTTCTGCATCACGCGCAGCACGGTGTTCGGCTCGGCGTCCGCTTCTTCCATGCTGATCGCCTGATGGCGGTGCGGATCGAGCGCCTCGCCGACCGGGTTGATTTCCTTGATCTGGGCCTTGTCGAAGGCCGACACCAGCTGCTTCAGCGTCAGGTCGACGCCAAACTTCAGATTGTCGAACTGGCCGCTCTGGTCGGCCAGCGCCATCTCCAGGCTGTCCTTCACCGCCAACAACTCGTTGGCAAACTTGTTGATGGCGTACTTCTGTGCGTTTACCACCTCTTCGGCCGTACGACGGCGCAGGTTCTCCATTTCGGCGCGGGAGCGCAGAAACTGCTCGCGAGCTTCGGCCAACTCGATTTCCAGTGCGGCAACGCGCGCCTCCGTGGTCGGCTCGACCGCGCTATCGGCGGGAGCCTGGGCGGCGGTGCTGTCCACGGCCTCGTTAACCGGATTCTGTTGGTTTTCCTGCATGACGATTCCCTTGTTAGCTAGGCGATTGAGGATGACCTGACGCTAGGTAGGGGCTTTGGCGAAAATTTCAAGAGAGCGCGGTCGACGCGCAAGCGAACCAAGCAACCGCTCGTTTGGGAACTTTTGCTTTCGGAAATGGAAAAAAACAGCATGGCATTTCATTCGTTTTTTGTCGGTTTTGTTACCTTTTGAAAACAAAGGATTTTTTTGTGCTGCACTGCACACATTACGTTTTTTTTATGTTTAAATGGACTCACAGCACACGACGACCAGCAGGTCTGTCTCCCTTACGGAATAGGCTTCGGCGGTCGAAAAGACAACGGGCAAAACACGTTGTCAATAAAAGGTGACGGTAAAACCGATTCATCATAGCCAGAGGAATGCCGGCTTAATTTACCGGTTTACTAAAAAACGTAATCGAGAAGGATTCAAGCATGACGACTCGCGAACAACGCATTGCCGCCATCCAAAAAGACTGGGACGAAAATCCGCGCTGGAAAGGCATCAAGCGTGGTTACACCGCTGCCGATGTAGAACGCCTGCGCGGCTCCGTTCTGGTGGAACATACCCTGGCTCGTAACGGTGCTGAAAAGCTGTGGAACCTGGTCAACAACGAACCGTACATCAACTGCCTTGGCGCGCTGACCGGCGGTCAGGCCATGCAGCAGGTGAAAGCCGGCATCAAGGCCATCTACCTGTCCGGCTGGCAAGTCGCCGCCGACAACAACGAATACTCCGCGATGTACCCGGACCAGTCGCTGTACCCGGTTGACTCGGTGCCGAAGGTCGTCGAGCGCATCAACAACGCCTTTACCCGTGCCGATGAAATCCAGCACTCCAAGGGTATCGAGCGCGGCGACGCCGGCTACACCGACTACTACGCCCCGATCGTGGCCGACGCCGAAGCCGGTTTCGGCGGCGTGCTGAATGCCTACGAGCTGATGAAGGCGATGATCCGCGCCGGCGCCGGTGGCGTGCACTTCGAAGACCAGCTGGCTTCGGTGAAGAAGTGCGGTCACATGGGTGGCAAGGTGCTGGTACCGACCCAGGAAGCCGTACAGAAGCTGATCGCTGCCCGTATGGCGGCCGACGTCTACGGCGTGCCGACCCTGGTGATCGCCCGTACCGACGCCGAAGCGGCCGACCTCTTGACCAGCGACTGCGACGAGCGCGATCGTCCGTTCCTGACCGGCGAGCGCACCGCCGAAGGCTTCTACAAGACCCGTAAAGGCCTGGAGCAAGCCATTGCCCGCGCCGTGGCCTACGCCGACTACGCCGACCTGGTATGGTGCGAAACCGGTACCCCGGACCTCGAGTTCGCCCGCCGCTTCGCCGAAGCCGTTCACGCCAAGCACCCGGGCAAACTGCTGGCCTACAACTGCTCGCCATCGTTCAACTGGAAGAAGAACCTGGACGATGCCACCATCGCCAAGTTCCAGCGCGAACTGGGTGCCATGGGCTACAAGTACCAGTTCATCACCCTGGCCGGCATCCACAACATGTGGTACAACATGTTCGATCTGGCGCAAGACTACGTGGCTCGCGGCATGTCCGCCTACGTGGAGAAGGTGCAGGAGCCGGAATTCGCCGCCCGCGAACGTGGCTACACCTTCGTTTCGCACCAGCAAGAAGTCGGCACTGGCTACTTCGACGACATCACCACGGTGATCCAGGGCGGCAAGTCCTCGGTGACCGCGCTGACCGGCTCGACCGAAGAAGAACAGTTCCACTAAGATCCAAGCGTTCGACTGAACGGCAATTCGACCCTGCCGTCTGTGTCAAGCAACCCCCGCCTCGGCGGGGGTTTTTCGTTGCGGCGCCATCCAGGCATCGCTCTATTGTTTCCCGGCGCAACAAGATCACGCGGGGGACCGCCCATCCTGGCAGGTGGCCACTACGCGCGGCCCTGATCTCAAACGAATCAGCAGCACCTCTACCGGCACACTCCTGCTGTTCCCCGCGCCAACCGGACACAAGGTCGTCGCAGCCTTCAGGCCATGGGCCGGCCGGCGGCGACACCCGGCCGACCGATTGGCCTCAATCCGCCGGCCGCCCAGCAAAAAGGCCGGCAAAAGCCGGCCCTGGATGCCTACGGAGCGTCGCCTCGGTCAGGCGCGCACGTGCAGCAGCGAGCGGCGGCGCGAATAGCCGAAGTACACCACCAGCCCCAGCACCAGCCAGACCACGAAACAGAGCCAGGTCAGCGCCGCGAGCTGCGTCATCAGGAACACGCAGAACACGATAGCCAGCGCCGGAATGTACGGCACGCCCGGGCAGTGGAACTTGCGCGGCAGGTCCGGTTCACGCTTGCGCAGCAGGATGATGGCGGCGGCGATCAGCGAGAACGCGGCCAGGGTGCCGATGTTCACCAGCTCGGCCAGCGTGCCCAGCGGCACGAAACCGGCGATCAACGCGATGATGGTACCGATCAGCCAGGTGGCCTTGTACGGCGTGCCGTATTTCGGATGCACCTCGGAGAACACCTTGGGCAACAGGCCGTCGCGCGACATCGCGAACAGGATGCGGGTCTGGCCGTAGGTCATCACCAGGATCACGGTGAGCATGCCCAGGATCGCGCCCAGATCGACGAAACCGGCGAACCAGTCGAGCTTGGCCACCTGCAGCGCCAGCGACACCGGGTGGTCGATGCCCTTGAACTGCATGAACGGCACGATACCGGTCATGATGGCGGAAACGATCACATACAGCACCGAACACACCGCCAGCGACCAGATCACGCCCTTCGGGATATCCTTCTCAGGGTTCTTCACCTCTTCCGCGGCGCAGGTCACGGCGTCAAAGCCGAGGAAGCTGAAGAACACGATGGCGGCGCCGTGGAACACGCCGGTCATGCCGTACGGCAGCGCCGGATTCCAGTTGGCCGGCTTGACGTGCCACACCGCGATGGCGATGAACAGCACCACTACCGCCACCTTGATCATCACCACCACGTTATTGACCTTCTTCGACTCCTTGATGCCGAACGCCAGCAGCGCGGTGATCAGCATGGCGATCACGAACGCCGGCAGGTTGAACACCGTCTCCACGCCGGGGCGGGCGCCGGCCGCCGCGGTCAAGGCGTCGGGCAGATGCAGGCCGAAACCGGCGATCAGGCTCTGGAAGTAGCCGGACCAGCCCACCGACACCGCCGACGACGCCAGCAGGTATTCCAGCATCAGGTCCCAGCCGATGATCCAGGCGATCAGCTCGCCCAGCGTGGCATAGGCGTAGGTATAGGTGGAACCCGACACCGGCAGCATGGACGCGAATTCGGCGTAGCACAGCGCGGCGAAACCGCAGGCGATGGCGCCGATGACGAAGGACAGCACCAGGCCAGGGCCGGCCACGGTGGCCCCGGTGCCGGTCAGGACGAAGATGCCGGTGCCGATGATGGCGCCGATACCCAGCATGGTCAGGTCAAAAGCGGACAGCTCCTTGCGGAGCCCCTGTGAGGTGTGGGCGGCAGACAGCATGCCCCTCACGCTCTTCTTGCGCATCAAGCTCATGTTTCAAACAGTCCCCGAGTGTTCACGGTGTGCCAAATGCCATGCGCCCGCCGTGAGGCGGGCGCATGGCAGAAATGGGTCAGGGCACACGGCGCTCCGAAAATAACTCGTCAATGCGCGAAGACAGCCAATAAAGCCACCTACACGAAGACGAAACGGCGTGATATTACCTCAATGCACAGGCCAGACAAGGTAAAACTCATACCCCATACTCGCCGCTGTCATAGCCGCCATGGCCCAGGCTGCAACAATCCGGCAAACAGGCGCGCAAAATAGCAGCCTTTGCCCTCTATCGGAAACACTGCACCCCGATCCATTGATCCAGCGCAATTTCACACCTTATTCCGCCACACGGCGAAGGTGCCGGCGAGGCCACCATATGCCGCAGCGAACGACACTGCGAGCAGCCGAACGCCCTACCGCCAAAACACCGCCAAGGCGACGCCACGCGCGGGGTACCGGGCATGCCGATCATGCGCAGCGCCGCGCTCAACCCCAATAGCCCGGTTCGGCGTAGCAGGCCTTGAGATGGTCGATGAAGTGGCGCACCCGCAGCGGCAGGAACTTGCGCTGCGGCACCATGGCGTACACCGGGTAATCCGGCGAGGAAAAGCTGTCCAGCACTGTCACCAGCCGCCCTTCGGAGAGGTCATCCTTGACCTCCCACAACGAGCGCCAGGTGAGCCCGTACCCCTTCAGCGCCCAGTCGTGCAGCACCGCGCCGTCGTTGCATTCCAGGGTGCCGGAGACCTTGAGGTTGACCGGTTCGCCGTCGCGGGTGAAGGTCCAGCCACGGCTCTGGCTTTCGCCCAGCGACAGGCAGTTGTGCTGCGCCAGGTCGTCCAGCGTGCGCGGCGTGCCGTGGCGCTCCAGGTAGCTTGGCGCGGCCACCACCACGCGATGGTTTTCGGCCAGGCGGATCGCCACCAGGCTGGAATCGGACAGGTCCGAAATCCGGATGGCGCAGTCGACGCGGTCGCGCACCAGGTCGACCAGGCGGTCCGACAGGTCGAGCGTCACCTTCACGTCCGGGTGCAGCAGCTGGAAGCTGGCGGCGTGCGGGGCAACGTGACGGCGGCCGAAACCGGCCGGAGCGCTTACCCGAAGGTGGCCGCGCGCACGCGCGCTGCCGGACGCCACCGCCGCCTCGGCTTCGGCCAACTCGGCCAGGATGCGCAGGCTTTCCTCGTAGAAGGCGCTGCCCTCCTGCGTCAGCGTGACGCTGCGCGTGGTGCGCACCAGCAGCTTGGCGCCGAGGCGCTCCTCCAGGGCATCCAGACGGCGGCCGATCACGGCCGGCACCACCCCCTCGATGCGCGCTGCCGCCGACAGGCTGCCGTGTGCCACCACCGCGACCAGGGTTTCGAGTTGCTTGAACGTGTCCATTAGCTCACAAAAAGTAAAAGATGCTATGGCATCTTAGGTCTTTTTTTGTCATATAAACATCACTAAACTGATCCCAGCGCATCGCGATACCATTTATGTCAAATTAAGAGGGAATATTCCCCTGGTGTCGCCACGAAAACCCAGGCCGGTTGATCGGGGACCAGCCCCAACGGAAACGAGAGAGAGTAACGTCATGACCCAACGAACCCCTTGCCATCGACTGCAGGTTGCCACCGTCCTCCACGCCTTCATCGAACGGGAAGTCCTGCCGGGTAGCGGCATCGGCTCCACCGCGTTCTGGTCCGGTTTCGATGTCCTGGTGCACGAACTGGCGCCGAAGAACCGCGCCCTGCTCGCCGAGCGCGACCGCCTGCAGAGCGAAATCGATGCCTGGCACCGCCAGCATCCGGGCCCGATCGCGGACATGGCCGCCTACAAGGCGTTCCTCACTTCCATCGGCTACCTCAAGCCGGTGCCGGCCGACGGCCGCATCAGCACCAGCAACATCGACAGCGAAATCGCCGAGCAGGCCGGCCCGCAGCTGGTGGTGCCGGTGATGAACGCGCGCTATGCCCTGAACGCCGCCAACGCGCGCTGGGGCAGCCTCTATGACGCTCTGTACGGCACCGACGCCATCAGCGAAGAAGGCGGCGCCGGCAAGGAAGGCGGCTACAATCCGGTGCGCGGCGCCAAGGTGATCGCCTTCGGCCGTGACTTCCTCGACGCCAGCGCGCCGCTGGAAACCGGTTCTCACCACCAGGCCGCGGCCTACCGCGTGGCCGGCGGCCAGCTGCAGGTCGAGCTGCAGGACGGTCGCACCAGTTCGCTCAAGCAGCCGGAGCTGTTCCTCGGCTACAACGGCGACGCCGCCGCGCCGACCTCGGTGCTGCTCAAGCAGAACGGCCTGCACTTCGAGATCCAGATCGACAAGAGCAACCCGATCGGCGCCCAGGACGGCGCCGGGGTCAAGGACATCGTGATGGAAGCCGCCATCACCACCATCATGGACTGCGAGGACTCGGTCGCCGCGGTCGACGCCGACGACAAGGTCGTGGTGTACCGCAACTGGCTCGGCCTGATGCAGGGCACGCTGACCGAAGAAGTGAGCAAGGGCGGCAAGAGCTTCACCCGCGCCCTCAACCCGGACCGCCGCTATACCGCCGCCGACGGCAGCGCGCTGACGCTGCATGGCCGCAGCCTGATGTTCGTGCGCAACGTCGGCCACCTGATGACCAACCCGGCCATCCTCGACGGCGACGGCCACGAAGTGCCGGAAGGTATCATGGACGCCGTGGTGACCACGCTGATCGCGCTGCACGACCAGCAGCGCAGCGGCAACTCGCGCGCCGGTTCGATCTACATCGTCAAGCCGAAGATGCACGGCCCAGACGAAGTCGCCTTCGCCGACGAGCTGTTCGGCAAGGTGGAACAGCTGCTCGGCCTGCCGCAGTACACCGTGAAGCTCGGCATCATGGACGAGGAACGTCGCACCAGCGTCAACCTCAAGGCGTGCATCGCTGCCGCCCGTCACCGCGTGGCCTTCATCAACACCGGCTTCCTCGACCGCACCGGCGACGAGATGCACACCTCGATGGAAGCCGGCCCGATGATCCGCAAGGGCGACATGAAGACCTCGAAGTGGATCGCCGCCTACGAGCGCAACAACGTCCAGGTCGGCCTCGACTGCGGCCTGCGCGGCCACGCCCAGATCGGCAAGGGCATGTGGGCGATGCCGGACCTGATGGCCGAGATGCTGAAGCAGAAGATCGCCCATCCCAAGGCCGGCGCCAACACCGCCTGGGTGCCGTCGCCCACCGCCGCCGTGCTGCACGCGCTGCACTACCACCAGGTCGATGTGCAGGAAGTGCAGAAGGCGCTGGAAGGCCAGTACGTCGACGTGCAGGACGACCTCCTGACCATCCCGGTGGCGGCCAATCCGAACTGGTCGGCCGAAGACATCCAGCAGGAGCTCGACAACAACGCGCAGGGCATCCTGGGCTACGTGGTGCGCTGGATCGACCAGGGCGTGGGTTGCTCCAAGGTGCCGGACATCCACAACGTCGGCCTGATGGAAGACCGCGCCACGCTGCGCATTTCCAGCCAGCACATCGCCAACTGGCTGCGCCACGGCATCGTCACCGTGGCGCAGGTGAAGGAAACCCTGCAACGCATGGCCGCGGTGGTGGACGGCCAGAACGCTGGCGATCCGGCCTATCAGCCGATGGCTCCGGCGTTCGACACCTCGATCGCCTTCAAGGCCGCCTGCGACCTGGTGTTCCAGGGCTGCGCCCAGCCGTCCGGATACACCGAGCCGCTGCTGCACCACTGGCGCCAGGTAGAGAAGGCACACGCGCTGTAAGAGCCGAGGCGAAAGAGCGTCTTTTTGCTCAACGCAAAGCGGCCCGTCAAGGGCCGCTTTTTCGTGTCCTTTCACCTGGCCATTCCTTCTCTGGCAGCGGTTTTGTCTAAGAAAAGACAATACTGTAGACAAAATACTTTGCCATGATTCACCACGGCACGGCCCCCGGGCGCAGCCTCGCCCCCGCGCCATGGCAAAACAGACAATATTCTTGCAATAACACCATCAAACAAGACATTTCATTGCGCGCGTACGGCAAATTTTTTTTGTGCTTTGCCATAAAATTGCCACGATGCCGCAACATGAGTCCCGGTTTCGGCCCATACCGCACAAGGAGTCTGCATGAAGTCGCTGTTTTCCCGCTCGCTGCTGCTGGCCACTGCCGCCACGGCGCTGTCCTCCCCGCTGCTGGCCGCCGAGATGAAATCGGTGGCGGTCACCGCCATCGTCGAACACCCGGCGCTCGATGCCGCCCGCAAAGGCATCGAGGACGAGCTCAAGGCCGCCGGCTTTGTTCAGGGCAAGAACCTGAAGTACCAGTTCCAGAGCGCCCAGGGCAACACCGCCACTGCCGCGCAGATCGCCCGCAAGTTCGTCGGCGACACCCCGGACGTGATCGTCGGCATTGCCACCCCGAGCGCCCAGGCCTTGGCCGCCTCGACCAAGTCGATCCCGGTGGTGTTCTCCGCCGTGACCGATCCGGTTGCCGCCAAGCTGGTGAAGGACTGGAAGCCGTCCGGCACCAACATTACCGGCGTCTCCGATGCGCTGCCGCTGGCCCCGCAGATCGAGCTAATCAAGAAGGTGAAGCCGGGCGTGAAGCACGTCGGCATGGTGTACAGCCCGGGCGAGGTGAACTCGACCATCGTCGCCAAGGAACTGAAGGCCGAACTCGCCAAGCAGGGCATGTCGCTGGTGGAAGCGTCCGCCGCCCGCACCGTGGACGTGCCGTCCGCCGCCAAGAGCCTGGTCGGCAAGGTCGACGTGATCTACACCACCACCGACAACAACGTGGTGTCGGCCTACGAGTCGTTGTACAAGGTCGCCGTCGACAGCAAGCTGCCGCTGGTGGCCGCCGATACCGACACGGTCAAGCGTGGCGCCGTCGCCGCCCTCGGCCAGAACTACTACGACATGGGCCGCCAGACCGGCAAGCTGGTGGTGCGCATCCTGAAGGGCGAGAAGCCGGGCGCGATCGCACCGGAAGTGGGCACCAAGCTCAATCTGGTGGTCAACCCGGCCGCGGCCGAGAAGCAGGGCATCAAGCTGTCGCCCGAGCTGATCAAAACCGCCAAGGAAGTCATCAAGTAAGTCTGTCTTGAGGCTTCGGCCAACCCCGAAGTCTGCTCCCTCTCCCCGGGTCGGGCCACAAGCCCGGCCTGGGGAGCGAACGTTTCACGAGGTGTCGTTTCATGTCCCTGATCGCCTTGCTGGGCGCCACGGAAATCGGCCTGATCTTCGCGCTGGTGGCGCTGGGTGTGCTGATTTCCTTCCGCATTCTGAATTTCCCCGACCTGACCGCCGACGGCAGCTTCCCGCTGGGCGGCGCCGTCGCCGCGACCCTGATCGCCGGCGGCCATGACCCGTGGCTGGCCACGCTGGCCGGCACCTCGGCGGGTGCCGTGGCCGGCCTGATCACCGCCTGGCTCAACGTGCGGCTGAACATCCTGCAACTGCTGGCCAGTATCCTGGTGATGATCGCGCTCTACTCGGTCAACCTGCGCATCATGGGCGCACCCAACATGCCGCTGATCGGCGCCGACACCGTGTTCAGCCCGTTCATCGCCCGGGCGCCCGACTCGCAATACCTGATCCAGCCGCTGGTACTGGCGGTGATCGTGGTGATCGCCAAGCTGGCGCTGGACGCCTTCTTCGCCTCCCAGTCCGGCCTGGCGATGCGCGCCACCGGCGCAAACGCACGCATGGCGCGTGCGCAGGGCGTCGCCACCGAGCGCATGGTGCTGCTGGGCATGGCCATCTCCAATGCCCTGATCGCGCTGGCCGGCGCTCTGTACGTGCAGACCCAGGGCGGTGCCGACATTTCGATGGGCATCGGTACCATCGTGGTGGGGCTGGCGGCAGTGATCATAGGGGAGACGCTGATCCCGGGCCGCACCATCATGGTGGCGACACTGGCCGCCGTGCTCGGCGCCCTGGTGTACCGCCTGTTCATCGCGCTGGCGCTCAACGCCGACTTCATCGGCCTGCAGGCGCAAGACCTCAACCTGATCACCGCGCTGCTGGTCGGTTTCGCGCTGGTACTGCCGTCACTCAAACGCAAATTCGCCGCCAAACGCTCGGCCGTCACCAAGGGGAGCACTGCTCATGATGCGCGCTAACGGCCTCTACAAAACCTTCAACCCCGGGACCCCGATCGAGAACCCGGCGCTGCGCGGGGCCTCGCTGGACATCCCGCAAGGCCAGTTCGTCACCGTGATCGGTTCGAACGGCGCCGGCAAGTCGACCTTCCTCAACGCCATCAGCGGCGACCTGATCGTCGACCAGGGCACCATCGAGATCGCCGGGCGCGACGTCACCCGGCTCAACGCCTGGCAGCGCGCCGGCCTGGTGGCCCGCGTGTTCCAGGACCCGATGGCGGGCACCTGCGAGGCGCTGAGCATCGAGGAGAACCTGGCGATCGCCTGGCAGCGCGGCGAAGGGCGCGGCCTGAAAGGCGCCCTGAATGCCTCGCTGCGCAGCCTGTTCCGCGACAAACTCGCCACGCTGAAGCTGGGCCTGGAAAACCGCCTGTCAGACCGCATGGGCCTGCTCTCCGGCGGTCAGCGCCAGGCAGTGAGCCTGCTGATGGCCTCGCTCAAGCCGTCGCAGATCCTGCTGCTGGACGAGCACACCGCGGCGCTCGATCCCAAGACCGCCGCCTTCGTGCTGGAACTGACCGACCAGATCGTGCGCGAGAACCAGCTGACCGCGATGATGGTGACGCACTCGATGCGACAGGCGCTGGATCATGGCGACCGCACCGTGATGCTGCATCAGGGCCGGGTGGTGCTGGACGTATCCGGCGAGGAGCGCGCCCGCATGGACGTGCCCGATCTGCTGGCGATGTTCGAACGCACCCGCGGCGAAGCGATCGCCGACGACGCGCTGCTGCTGGGCTGATCTCCGCCCCATCGGCCAACCTTTGAAGGTTGGCCGAAGCGTTTGGCGCGCGGCTGAACTCATCGGGTTGGCCGACACCGTTGGCGCCGTACTGAACTCATCGCGCCCGCCATCGTCATAGTCTCTTGTCACGACAGTGCCGCGCCGCTGAGCGATACTGTCATTATCCGCCTTCCCGAGACAGGAGCCCCCATGACCCGCCTCACCACCCTGTTGAGCCTGGCCGCCCCCTTGTTCCTGCTGGCCCCGCTGGCGCCGGCCGCCGAACGGGCCGACCCGGCCGCCACCGTGCTGAACCTGTCGGCCAGCGCCCAGCGCGAGATCGCCAACGACCAGATGATCGCCACGCTGTATGTGCAGGACCGTCAGCCGCAGCCGGGCGTGCTGGCCAACCGCCTCAACCAGCTCATCAACCGCGCCCAGAGCGACGCGCGCGGCTACAAGAACGTCGAAGTCAGCAGCGGCAGCTACAACAGCTGGCCCGCCTACAACAAGAGCGGCAAGATCGACGGCTGGCAGGGCCGCGCCGAACTGAAGCTGAAAACCCGCGACATGGCGCAAGGCAGCGAGCTGATCGCCAAGCTGCAGGGCTACATGCTGCTGGAAGGCGTGCAGTTCGTGGTGTCCGATGACGCCCGCCACACCGCGGAAAAGGCCATGATCCCGGAAGCCATCGCCGCGCTGATGGAGCAGGCGCAGATCGCGGCCAAGGCGCTGGGCAAGAACACCCTCAACATGCACCAGCTCACCATCGGCAACCAGATGCCGCCGCCGGTACCGCTGTTGATGCGCAGCAAGACGCTGGCCATGGCCGCCGACGCCGAAGTCGCCCCGGCCGAATGGCAGCCCGGCCGCAGCCAGTTGCAGTTGCAGGTCAACGGCCAGCTGGAACTGCGTTAAGAGTCTGTCCCGGCCGGAGAGCGCGCCAAAGCAGCTGGGGTGTCGCCAGAGCACAGCAACCGGAATGGCCACAAGGCACATGAGGATCATGGCTGAGCGAGTCTCTGGACAGAGACTCGCACGCTCAGTGAGCTGCCGACACACAAGCGGCGCAGGCGCTGCCGACAGATCGGGATAGACACTAAAGCGCTTTGAGGCGGCCCGCCGATACGTTAAAGTAAACCTGCTTACCCGCCGGTCGAGGTCGACCGGCTCCCCCACGACCAAGCACCCTGTTCATGCCATGAAACTGATCGCGTCACTCACCAGTCCCTACGCCCGCAAAGTGCGGGTCGTGCTCGCCGAAAAGAAAATCGACTGCCCGATCCTGATCGACCAGCCTTGGGAGGCCGATTCGCAAGTTGCTCGCTACAATCCGCTCGGCAAGGTGCCGGTGCTGGTGCTGGACGACGGCAACACGCTGTACGACTCGCGCGTGATCGTGGAGTACCTCGACAACATCTCGCCAGTGTCGCGCCTCTTGCCGCAGGACAACCGCTCGTTCATCGCCACCCGGCGCTGGGAAGCGCTGGCCGACGGCATCTGCGACGCGGCCGTCGCCATCGTCATGGAACGGCGCCGCCCGCCGGAGAAACAGAGCGAGGAAGCGATGGCGCACCAGCAGCAGAAAGTCGAGCGCGGCCTGGCAGCGCTGGCGCACGATCTGGGCGAACGCCCGTGGTGCAACGGCGAAGGCTATAGCCTGGCCGACATCGCGGTCGGCTGCTGCCTGGGCTACCTGGACTTCCGCTTCGCCACGCTGGACTGGCGCACCAGCCACCCCACCCTCGCCGACTACTACCAGCGTTTGTCGGCACGTCAGTCCTTCGTCGACACCGTACCGCCGACGGCCTGAAGCGGCGCTGCACACCAGACAAACAAAAGCCGGGGTTTTCCCCGGCTTTTTGCTGCCCTAAGAACCTGTCCACGCTCTGTTCGCGAGCGGCCCTCAGCGGGGTGAAGAGCAGCGCAGGAACCGGAGTGTACTGGAGTACATGTGGATTCCGAGCAGCACATGAGCCCCGCTCAGGGACGCGCAGCAAGATCGTGAACAGGTTCTAAGGCGTGTCATCCAGCACGCCCATGCCCTAGACCCGCCCCTGTCGCTCCAGCTCACGGTATACCTGCAGCGCCACGTAGGCGTCGTTGCCGGCGTACACGCACTGCGCCTCGCTCAGCACCGGGCTCGCCCAGTTCGAGGTCGACTGGCGCTTCGACTTGCGGAAACACTGGCCGAACAAGCGCGCCACCGCCTGCACCGCACCCACGGTACGGTGCTCGCCCGGCTGACGAAACAGCCGCCCGATATCCACCAGCGCCGCGCACTCGATGCCCAGCTTGGCGCGGAGCCGCTGCACGTCGGAGCCCAGCTCGAAACCAACCTTGTGGATTGCCGGCGACTCCAGGATCATCCGCAGCCGCGTCAGGTCGGCGAGCCGCTCCACCGGGAACAGGTAGGCGTGCGTGGCGGTGGCGAGCTGCACCAGATGCGGGCCGCTCGAGGTCTCGCCCTTGTGGAAGGTCGGGCGCGACTCGGTATCGAAGCCGAGCACGCGGCATACGCTGAGCTGGTGATACGCGGCTTCCATCTCGGCCTCGTTCGCCACCACGCTCACCGCCATCGGAGCCAGCCCCGGATAGCTCGGGAGGGTACGGATATCGTCCTTGGACAAGTGTTGTTCTGCGGTCATGGGAAGACAGGCACCGGCGCGGGGAATGAAGGCCGGCCGAGTGTACGCGGCGCCGGCACAGAACACCAGCGCCGCGCTCAGCGCACGCCCGCCGCCTGCAGCTGGCGCTCGGCCCACTGCAGCAGTTCGGAGGCCTGCATCACACCGCTGTGACGCGCCAGCTCGCGCCCCTGCCAGAACAGGATGAGGGTCGGGATGCTGCGGATCTGGTAGTGCCGCGACGCCTGCGGCGCCTGCTCGGTGTCGACCTTGACGCAACGCAGCGTCGGCCGCGCCTTGGCGGCGGCGGCGAACTGCGGCGCCATCATCTGGCACGGACCGCACCAGCCGGCCCAGAAGTCCACCAGCACCGGCAGTTCGGTGCCGGCGAGAAACCCCGGCAAGGCGGTGTCGGACAAGGCCAGCGGCGCGGCGGCGAGCAGCGCGCCGGCGCACTTGCCACACTTGGGCGACTCCAGCAGACGTTCGTCGGGAACACGGTTGCGGGCACCGCAGGACGGGCAAACCAATTGCATCTCACATCACTCCTTCATCAAAACGACTCACCCTAGCCGCCGGGCGGCTGACCCCGGCGCCAGCGCCGGATGACGTACCCGTACACCGCCAGATTGACCGCCAGCACCAGCCCGGCCAGCACCAGCTGGAGCGCACGGGTCAGGGCCTCGGGATAGATCAGCGCCAGCAGGTAGTGCTCGACGAAGCCGCCCGGGTAGCCGGCCGCCCCGCCCAGCGCACGCAAGCGGTTTTCCAGCGGTGTCAGCGGG
Organism: Pseudogulbenkiania subflava DSM 22618; assembly: GCF_900177275.1. GTDB lineage: Bacteria > Pseudomonadota > Gammaproteobacteria > Burkholderiales > Chromobacteriaceae > Pseudogulbenkiania > Pseudogulbenkiania subflava. The sequence continues at coordinate 230,178 of NZ_FXAG01000002.1, read as the reverse complement.
CAGATTCCGCCGCTCAGTTCGATCGCCATCGCCCATGCGGCGGCCGGCAGGTGCCACCACAGCCAGCCGCGCCGCCGGCACACCAGCAAGCCGCCCAGTAGCGCAAACACGATGAACCCCAGGTGCAGCAACAACACGGCATCGGCCAGCAGACGATAGATCACGTCGCCGCCCCGCCGCCGTCACGCCAGCCCAATGGCGGGCATACGCAAGGGCAGCAAGCGCAGGGCCAGGGTCCGCGGCGGCGCCCACTCGGCGCGCCGGCGGCCCCGTCGAACCTGGCCACCGCCCCACGCCGTCCCATTGCCAGCCACATTTCGCCCTCCCCGCCCACCCGTCACCGCCGTGGGCTCGCCCTCTCTAACTAGCCCAGGATGGCGACGCCTGCCAGGCCCTCATGTAAAAACCGCCCTCCCAGTGACGGGAGAGCGGTCGCGACGGCGCCTTCGGCCAACGTTGGCCGAAGCCCTGAATCAGACCGACAGTTCCAGCAACAGCTTGTTGATGCGTTTGACGAAGCTAGCCGGATCGTCCAGCTTGCCGCCTTCGGCCAGCAGCGCCTGGTCGTACAGCACCTGGGCGAGATCGCTGGCACGGCCCTCGTCCTGCTCCTCGGCCAGACGCTTCACCAGCACGTGCTCCGGGTTGATCTCCAGCGTCGGCTTGGCGGCCTGCGGCACGCTCTGGCCGGCGGCCTTGAGCAGGCGCTCGAGGTGCGCACTCATATCGTGCTCGCCCACCACCAGGCAGGCCGGGCTGTCGGTCAGGCGCGCCGTGGCGCGCACGTCCTGCACGCGCTCGGCCAGCGCGCTCTTGATACGCTCAAGCACCGGCTTGGCGGCCTCTTCAGCCTGCTGCTGCGCCGCCTTGTCCTGTTCGTCCTCCAGCTTGCCCAGATCGAGCGCGCCCTTGGCCACCGACTGCAACGGCTTGCCGTCGAATTCGGTCAGGCTGGCGCTCACCCACTCGTCGACGCGGTCGGTCAGCAGCAGTACCTCGACGCCCTTCTTCTTGAACACCTCGAGGTGTGGGCTATTCTTGGCGGCGGCCAGCGTCTCGGCGGTGATGAAGTAGATCTTCTCCTGACCTTCCTTCATACGCGCCACGTAGTCGGCCAGCGACACCGTCGGCTTGTCGCCCTCGCTCACGGTCGAGGTAAAGCGCAGCAGCTTGGCGATGCGCTCCTTGTTGGCGAAGTCCTCGCCGACGCCTTCCTTCAGCACCTGGCCGAACTCCTGCCAGAAGGTCGCGTACTTCTCGGCATCGTTGGCAGCCAAATCTTCCAGCAGCGCCAGCACCTTCTTCACGCAGCCGGCGCGGATGGCGTCGATGTCCTTGCTCTGCTGCAAGATCTCGCGGCTGACGTTGAGCGGCAGATCGTTGCTGTCGATCACCCCGCGCACGAAGCGCAGGTAGTGCGGCATCAGCTTCTCGGTGTCCTCCATGATGAACACGCGGCGCACGTACAGCTTGACGCCCTGCTTGCGCTCGCGCTCGTACAGGTCGAACGGGGCACGCGACGGGATGTACAACAGCTCGGTGTACTCCTGGCGTCCCTCGACGCGGGCGTGGCTCCACGCCAGCGGGTCGGTGAAATCGTGTGCGGTGTGCTTGTAGAACTCGCGGTACTGCTCGTCGCTGATGTCGTTCTTGGAACGGGTCCACAGCGCCGAGGCGGCGTTGACGCTTTCCCACTCGTCCGACACCACTTCCTTGCCGTCCTCGTCGAAGCTGGCGCCCTGCTTCATCTGGATCGGGATCGAGATGTGGTCGGAGTAGGTGCGCACGATGCGCTTGATCGACCAGTCGTTGAGGAACTCGTCTTCGCCTTCCTTCAGGTGCAGCACGATCTCGGTGCCGCGCGCGGCCTTCTCCACCGGCTCCAGCGTGTACTCGCCGTGCCCTTCCGACTCCCAGCACACCGCCTCGCTGCTCGGCGCGCCGGCGCGGCGCGTGGTCAGCGTCACCTTGTCGGCAACGATAAAGGCGGAGTAGAAACCGACCCCGAACTGGCCGATCAGGTTGGCGTCTTTCTTGTCGTCGCCGGTCAGCGACTCGAAGAAAGCCTTGGTGCCGGACTTGGCAATGGTGCCGATGTGCTCGATGACCTCGGCGCGGCTCATGCCGATACCGTTGTCGGTGATGGTGACGGTGCGGGCTTCCTTGTCCAGGCTCACGCGAATCTTCAGCTCGGCGTCATCTTCCAAGAGCTCAGGCTTGGCGATCGCCTCGAAGCGCAGCTTGTCGGACGCGTCCGAAGCGTTGGAGATGAGTTCACGCAGGAAGATTTCCTTGTTCGAGTACAAGGAGTGGATCATCAGGTGCAGAAGCTGTTTGACTTCGGTCTGAAAGCCCAGGGTTTCTTTCTGTGCGCTCATGGTGTCGTTTCACAGTTGTTGACGGAATGAGGGGGAAGTAGAGGCATAAGGCGCTATTTCAAGTGCCGGCAGGCATCGTGTATGCTGTTGGCCCAGCCCGGGCCTCCGGTTCCGGACTGCATCAGGAGCACGAGCACGCCCCGGCACACACAAAACCACTGAGCGGAACCCATGCGCAAACTCCTCCCCACCCTCTGGTGTTTGCTGCTGTTGGCCACGGCCAGCAGCCATGCTGCCGGCACCTTCACCGTCTGTTTCGAGGAGTGGCCACCCTACGCCCAGCTGAGCAGGACCGGCCAGGCCTACGGCCCCAGCATCGACATCTACCGCCAGGCGCTGCGCCAGGCGGGGGTTCCCACGGTGGCATTCAAGGAAATGCAGTACAACCGCTGCTCGGAACAGCTCAAGCAAGGGCTGGTCGACATGAAGCTGTTCGTGCTCGACAACGAACTACCTGGCCTGCCGCAGGCACACGAGGCCACCGAGTACTGGCAGATCGCTGCCATCGTGCGCCAGGACTCGCCGCTCACCCAATACCAGGGCCTCGCCGCCTTCGAACAGGCCCGCCTCGCGCTGATCACCGGCTACCTCTATCCCGAACCGCTGCAAGCCTTCATCCAGGCGCACGCCTGGCCGGCCACCGACCCGACCCAGGCCTACCGCCTGATCGCCCGCAAGCGTGTCGACGCGGTGTTCCTCGACCTGCTGGCGTTCGAACAGAGCAACGCCACGCTGAGGCTACCGCTGCGCCCGCTGCATCCGGTGGTAGCGCGCCAGCCGGTGTACGCCGTGCTGGCGGCGCGCCACCCGGAGCTACCGAAGACACTGGATGCGGTGCTCACCCGCATGAAGGAACAGGGCGAGATCGACCGGCTCTATCGCCGCCATACCGGCCGCAGCCTGACGCAGTGGCTGCACTACGCCGGCACGGCAGACAGCGCCGAGACAAGCAAAACGCCCTGACCGGCAGGGCGTTTTTTCGTATCGGGGAACGCAGGCAACGGGCTCAGGAGGCGGCACGCAAGCCCGGCGGCAGGGCGAAGGTCGTGGTCTCCTCGACGCCGTCGAGTTCGGTCACGTTATCGGCCCCCAGCTCGCGGATGCGGGCGATCACGGCCTGCACCAGCACTTCGGGCGCAGAGGCCCCGGCGGTGACGCCGACCCGGCTCTTGCCCTCGAACCACTGCGGCTCCAGCAGCGTGGCGTTGTCGACCATGTACGCCGCCACCCCTTTCAGCGCCGCCACCTCGCGCAAGCGATTGGAGTTGGAGCTGTTGGGCGAGCCCACCACGATCACCAGGTCGCACTGTTCGGCCAGCACCTTCACCGCATCCTGGCGGTTTTGCGTGGCGTAGCAGATATCGTCCTTCTTCGGGTTGGCGATGGCAGGGAAGCGCGCGCGCAGCGCGGCGATGATGTCGCGCGTCTCGTCCACCGACAGCGTGGTCTGGCTGACATAGGCCAGCTTGTCGGGGTTCTTCACGACGAGCGTCGCCACGTCGGCGACGTTTTCCACCAGGTACATGTCACCGTCCACCTGGCCCATGGTGCCCTCCACCTCGGGGTGGCCGGCGTGGCCGATCATGATGATTTCCATGCCGGCCAGGTGCATGCGCTTGACCTCGACGTGCACCTTGGTCACCAGCGGACAGGTGGCGTCGTACACCGTCAGTCCGCGTTCCTCGGCTTCCTGACGCACCGACAGCGGCACACCATGCGCCGAATAGACCAGCGTGGCGCCACGCGGCACGTCGGCCAGGTCTTCGATGAAGATCGCGCCCTTGTCGCGCAGGTTGTCCACCACGAAACGGTTGTGCACCACCTCGTGACGCACGTAGATCGGCGCACCGTAGAGCTCCAGCGCGCGCTCGACGATGGCGATGGCACGATCCACCCCGGCGCAGAAACCGCGCGGGTTGGCGAGCATGATGGTCTTCGTCATCGGTTAATCCTTATCAGCATCGTAGTTTGTCGGAAGGGCACGGCCGACCTCGTCAGCTCGGGCAGCGAGGCTCAGGCACTGCCCTTCCAGTATTCCGCGTACAGACCGGCCAGGCCGCCAGCAAAGGCGCCTTCGGCCAACCTGGCCATCACCGTGACGGCTTTTTCAGTCCGTCCAGCACCATCAGCCCGGCGCCGACGCAAATGAACGAGTCGGCCAGGTTGAACGCCGGGTAGTACCAGGCGTTGTAGTAGTGCACCAGGATGAAGTCGATCACGTGGCCGTGAATCATCCGGTCGATCACGTTGCCCAGCGCCCCGCCCATGATGAAGGCGGCGGCCAGGTTCATGCGGCAGGAAAAATGGCCCTTGACGATGCTCCAGCCTAGCCAGCCGGACACGGCGAAGGCCAGCAGCGTGAACAGATGCTTCTGCCACCCGCCGGCGCTGGCCAGGAAGCTGAACGCCGCACCCGGGTTGTACAACAGGGTGAAGCCGAAGAAGCCGGGCACGACCTCGTGCACCTCACCAAACTGGTACTGGCTGTTGAAGTACACCTTGCTCAGCTGGTCGAGCACGATCACCAGCAGTGCCAGCGCGAACCACTTCAGATAACCCCTGCGGCCGGCGGCCAGTGCTGCGCTATCAGGCATGAACACGCGCCTCGCCTTTGCCGTCGATATTGTCCACGCAGCGGCCGCACACGTTGTCGTGGCCGGCGTGGGCGCCGACGTCGTCACGGTAGTGCCAGCAGCGCTCGCACTTGGCGTGCTCCGACGGCGTCACCGCTACACGCGTCTGCTCGGCCTGGCGCACGGTGGCGCGCGACACGATCAGCACGAACTTCAGGCTGTCGCCCAGCGACGCCAGCAGCGGATAGAGCTCGGCGTCGGCCTCGATGTCCAGTTCGGCCTGCAGCGAGGAGCCCAGCTTGTCCTCGGCACGCAGCGCCTCGATGTCCTTGTTCACCGTGGCGCGGAAAGCGCGCAGCGCGCTCCATTTCGCCACCAGCGCCGCCTCCTGCTCGGCCTCCGGCAGCGGGAACTCGTGCCAGAGGTGGAACAGCGTGCTCTCCTCCTCGCTCTTGGTCAGCACTTCCCACGCCTCGTCGGCGGTGAAGCACAGGATCGGCGCGATCAACAGCAGCAGGCTGCGCGTAATGTGGTACAGCGCGGTCTGCGCCGAACGGCGGGCACGACTATCGGCCTGAGTGGTGTACAGGCGGTCCTTCAGCACGTCGAGGTAGAAGGCGCCGAGATCTTCCGAGCAGTAACCGACGATTTCCTGCACCGCATAGTGGAAGGCGTAGCGGGTATACAGCTCGCCGGCCACCTTTTCCTGCAGTTCCTTGGCCATCAGGATGGCGTACTGGTCGATTTCCAGCAGGTCGGCGAACGGCACCGCGTTGTCCAGCGGGTCGAAATCGGACAGGTTGGCCAGCAGGAAGCGCAGCGTGTTGCGCAGGCGACGGTAACTCTCGGTGACGCGCTTGAGAATCTCGTCGGAGATCGCCAGCTCGCCGGAGTAGTCGGTCGACGCCACCCACAGGCGCAGGATGTCAGCGCCGAGGCTGTCGTTGACCTTCTGCGGCGCCACCACGTTGCCCTTGGACTTGGACATCTTCAGGCCCTTGCCGTCCACCACGAAGCCGTGGGTCAGCAACTGCTGGTACGGCGCGCGGCCGATGGTGGCGCAACCGGTGAGCAGCGACGACTGGAACCAGCCGCGGTGCTGGTCCGAACCTTCCAGGTACAGGTCGGCCGGCCACGCCAGCTCCGAGCGCTGCTTCAGCACGGCGAAATGGGTCGAACCGGAGTCGAACCAGACGTCCAGGGTGTCGGACAGTTTCTTGTACTGCTCGGCCTCGTCACCCAACAGCTCGTGCGCGTCGAGGCTGAACCAGGCTTCGATGCCCTGCTGCTCGATGCGCAGCGCGACCTCTTCCAGCAGCTGTGCCGAACGCGGGTGCAGCTCACCGCTTTCCTTGTGCACGAAGAAGGTCATCGGCACGCCCCAATTGCGCTGGCGCGACACGCACCAGTCCGGGCGGTTGCCGATCATCGCTTCGAGGCGGGCGCGGCCCCAGCCCGGGAAGAACTCGGTAGCGTCGACCGCGCTGCGCGCACGCTGACGCAGCACCTCGCCGCCGTTGCCCTGCTTGTCCATGCCGATGAACCACTGCGCCGTGGCGCGGAAGATGATCGGCGTCTTGTGGCGCCAGCAGTGCGGGTAGCTGTGTGCCAGCTTGGTGTGATGCAGCAGCGTGCCCTGCTCGGCCAGCGTCTCGATCACCTTGGGATTGGCTTCCCATACCGACAGCCCGGCGAACAGCGGCGTCGTCGAGGCATAGCGGCCATCGTCCATCACCGGGTTTTCCACCGGCAGATCGTAGGCCTGGCCCACCTGGAAGTCTTCCAGGCCGTGTGCCGGTGCGGTGTGCACCAGGCCGGTACCGGCGTCGGTGGTGACGTGCTCGCCGCAGACGATCGGCACCACGCGCTCGTAGAACGGATGCTGCAGTTGCAAACCCTCGAGCTGCTCGCCGACGGTTTCGGCCAAGAGCGGCGCGTCTTCGCAGCCGTAACGCTTGAGCGCGCCGGCCGCCAGTTCCTTCACCAGCACCAGCTTGCCCAGCGGGGTATCGTAGAGCCCATAGGTCAGCGCGGCATTGACCGCCACCGCCTGGTTGGCAGGCAGCGTCCACGGCGTGGTGGTCCAGATCACGGCCAGCGCGTTGTCGACGTTGGCCGAAAGACCGAAGGCTTCCGCCAGACGCGCACCGTCCAGCACCTTGAAGCCGACGTCGATCGCCGGCGAGGTCTTGTCCTCGTACTCCACCTCGGCCTCGGCCAGCGCCGAACCACACTCGATGCACCAGTGCACCGGCTTCTCGCCCTTGAACAGGTAACCGTTCTCGTAAATCTTGCCGAGGGTGCGCACGATGTCCGCCTCGGTCTTGAAATCCATGGTCAGGTAGGGATTGTCCCAGTCGCCCAAGACGCCCAAGCGGATGAAATCCTTTTTCTGGCGTGCGATCTGCTCGTGCGCGTATTCACGGCACAGCTCGCGGAACTTGGCGGCGGGAATGTTCTTGCCGTGCAGCTTCTCCACCATCAGTTCGATCGGCAAGCCGTGGCAGTCCCAGCCCGGCACGTAGGGTGCGTCGAAGCCGGCCAGCGTCTTGGAGCGGACGATGATGTCCTTGAGCACCTTGTTGACCGCGTGGCCGATATGGATGTCGCCGTTGGCGTACGGCGGGCCGTCGTGCAGGATGAACTTGGGACGCCCGGCGGCAAGCTTTCTCAGCTTGTCGTAGCGTTTCTGCTCGCTCCAGCGCTTGAGCCAGCCCGGCTCACGCTTGGCCAGGTCCCCGCGCATCGGGAACGGGGTATCCAGGAGGTTGACGGTCTTGCGGTAATCGATACTCATGCCTGCTCTCGCTGCAAACTGGTCAAATAGGTTTTGGCACTGGCAGCATCGCGTTCGATCTGGGCTACCAGTTCAGTCAAATTGTCGTAACGCGCTTCATCGCGCAATTTCTTCAGAAAACGCACGCTCAGACGCCGGCCGTAGAGATCGCCGGCATAATCGAACAGGTGCACTTCCAGCTTGTAGTCCGGCGTGGTGCTGACGGTAGGGTTGAGCCCGAGGCTCGCCACCCCGCCCTTGCGTCCGTCCGGCGTATCCACCTCGACCACGAACACCCCCTGCAGCGCCGGTTTGCGATGCGGCAGATGGACGTTGGCAGTGGGGAAGCCGATGGTGCGGCCCAGTTTCTTGCCGTGCATGACACGCCCGGACAACTGGTAGGGCCGGCCGAGCAGGCGCTCGGCGGCGGCCAGATCACCACCTGCCAGACACTCCCGCACCCGGGTGCTCGAGGCACGCTCGCCTTGCACCAGCACCGACGGCATCGCCTCGGTGACAAAGCCTGGACAGGCTGAGAGGAGCCGGAAGTCCCCCTTGCGGTCGGCACCGAACTGGAAATCGTCGCCGATCAGCAGATAACGGGCCTGCAGTTGCTCGACCAGCACCTGCCCGACGAAATCCTGTGCGGCCATGCGCGAAAAGCCGTGGTTGAAGCGGTAGACGAACAGGTAATCGATCAAGCCGAGCTGACGCAGGAACAGCACCTTGTCGCGCAGCGTGGACAAGCGGGCAGGCGGCTGGCTCCGGGCAAAGAATTCGCGCGGATGAGGCTCGAACGTCAGCAAGGCTGCCGGCAAATCACGGGCATCCGCTTCCGCGCGCAAGCGGGCCAGCATGTTCTGGTGCCCCATATGCACGCCATCGAAATTACCGATGGTCAGTGCGCAGGCCGGCAGGCCAAAACGGCGAGGATCTCCAAGGAATACCTGCATCACCCGTTCTGCATTCCGAAAACTTCCGATTGTAGCGGTCGACAATGCCGAGCGTCCAGCCATTCCGCCGCACTGCCGCAAAAACAAAAAGCCCTGCTCGGCAGGGCTTTTTGCGCAGGAGATCCGGCCAGAATTACTTCTGGATCACGGATTCCTTGAAGGTGTCGATGGTCAGCTCGACGCGACGGTCGCCTTCCAGGCAAGCCTGCAGAGCGGCTTTCTTCTTGAACTTCTTGGCCTTGCACTCGTCGGTCAGCTTGGCTTCGCTTTCGCCCTTGCCGACAGCGGTCACCTTCTCGGCCGGCACGCCAGCTGCCACGAAGTAGTTCTTCACGGCGTCGGCACGCTTCTGCGACAGAGCCTGGTTGTACTTTTCCGAACCCAGGTAGTCGGTGTGGCCGTCGACTTCGACCGACTTCAGGTTGGCGTCGCCCTTCAGGCGGCTAACCAGCGGATCCAGTTCGTTCTTGGCATCAGCGCGCAGGTTGGTCTTGTTGAAGTCGAACAGAACCTTGGCGGACAGGGTCACTTTTTCTTTCACTGCAACCATGGCCGGTTTCGCTGCTTCAGCTACCGGAGCCGGAGCCGGCTTGGCGGCTTCCTTGTCACCGCACTCGACCAGACCTTCGGTGGCCTTGTCGAAGTAGGTGTTCTTCCAGCACTCGCCGTAGTTGTTGCGGGTTACCGCGTCGGTGGCTTGATCGGCGGTGTAGCCCGGTTTGGCGGCGAAGGCGCTGGCGGACACCAGCAGAGCGGCAACCAACGCGCTCAGTTTCAACTGCTTGTTCATGTTATTCCCTCTTTAACAATACGCATCTCGGTGCGACGAAGCGCAATGGCGCCTATCAGCTTACTGCAAACTACAAAACAACAGGAAGATTGCCAAAGCTGTGTTTATGCATTCAAACCGCACTATAGAAATCCGGTCATGACCTGTCAATAACGCGGGTGACGCCAAAATACCAAGCCGGCGCGAAAGTGTTGTTATTCTTACACCTTGCGCCGGCTTTTTGTTTCAACTACGCAACACTTTTGTGGTTGATGTTGCGTCGGCGAAACAGTGGTTCTGGCTCACGCCAGGTAGAGTGATAGCGCTCGCTAAAGGTTCCAAATCCCTTCAACGCGTCTTCCAGCGCCTTGCCTTCCTTGATCTCGAAGCTGTTGAAGCCGACCTGCCACAGGTAATGCACCAGGTCCTGCCATACGTCCCCCAGTGCGCGCAGTTCGCCCCGGTAGTGGTAACGCTCGCGCAGCAGTCGGCCGATGCTGTAGCCACGGCCGTCGGTAAATGCCGGGAAGTCTACCGCCAACAGCGGGAAGGAAGCCAGGTGCGCGGCGAGTTCGCCCGGTTCGTCGTCCGGCGCCAGCCATACCGCCACTTGCCCGGCGCGGTTTTGCCACGCCGAGGGCTCGGCCTTCCAGGCGGAGAACGGCACGATCACGTCGCGCTCGGGGGCCACCTCGGGCAGTTTCCCGTTCTCGTCCGGACGCAGCACCGCCCAGCTGTCGGTCACTACCTGACCATCTTTAATGATGCTTCGCATAAACACGCTCCTTGAACGGTTCGAGGCCGATGCGGCGCACGGTCTCGATGAAGCGCTCGCCATCCAGGCGCTGCTCCACATAGAGGCTCATGATCTTTTCAAAGGCCAGCGGCACGTCGGCCTGGGCAAAGGACGGCCCGATCACCTTGCCGATGGCGGTATGGTTGCCCTGGCTGCCGCCCAGCGTGATCTGGTACCACTCCTCGCCGTTCTTGTCGACGCCGAGAATACCGATGTTACCGATGTGATGATGGCCACAGGCGTTCATGCAACCGGAGAAGTTGCAGTCGATCTCGCCCAGATCGTGCAGGTAATCGAGGTCGTCGAACTTGCGCTGGATCGCCTCCGCCACCGGAATGGAGCGGGCGTTGGCGAGCGAACAGAAGTCGCCCCCCGGGCAGCAGATGATGTCGGTCAAGAGGCCGATGTTCGGCGTGGCAAAACCCTGGCTGCGCGCCAGCTGCCACACTTCGTAAAGATCGCTCTCCTTGATGTCCGGCAGGATCACGTTCTGCTCGTGCGCCACGCGCACCTCGCCAAAGCCGAAGCGCTCCGACCAATCTGCCACCGCTTCCATCTGTTCCGCGGTGATGTCGCCCGGCGGCACGCCGGTCTTCTTCAGGGACAGCACCACCGAGCGATAGCCCGGCTGGCGATGGGTGCGGGTATTCTGCTCCACCCAGCGGGCAAAGGCGCGCTCTTCGGCCAACCTGGCGGTAAAGGCTTCCGGGTTGGGGGGCAGCGTTTCGTAGGCCGGCGCACCGAAGAAGCTGGCGTAATGGGCCACATCCTCGTCGCGCAGCGTGGCCGCGCCGTCCTTCAGGTGCAACCACTCGTCCTCGACCTTGGCGGCAAAGCCCTGCGGGGTGAGCGCCTTGACCAGGATCTTGATACGCGCCTTGAACTTGTTGTCGCGACGGCCATAGCGGTTGTAGACCCGCAGGATGGCATCGAGATAGGTCAGGATGTGGCGGGTCGGCAAAAACTCGCGGATCACCTCGCCCACAATCGGGGTACGACCGAGGCCGCCGCCGACGATCACCTTGAAGCCGATTTCGCCGTCAGCCGCCCGTACCACGTGCAGACCGACATCGTGCACCAGGGTGGCGGCTCGATCCTCGACCGATCCCGACACCGCGATCTTGAACTTGCGCGGCAGGAAGGCGAACTCCGGATGCAGCGTGCTCCACTGACGGATGATTTCGCAATAGGGGCGCGGATCGATCAGCTCGTCGGCGGCCACACCGGCGAAGGCATCGGTGGTGGTGTTGCGTACGCAGTTGCCGGAGGTCTGGATGGAGTGCATCTCGACATCCGCCAGTTCCGACAGGATGTCGGGCACGCGCTCCAGCGCCGGCCAGTTGAACTGCATGTTCTGGCGCGTGGTGAAGTGGCCGTAGCCCTTGTCGTAAGTGCGGGCGATGTGCGCCAGCTTACGCAGCTGGCGGCTCGCCAGGTGGCCATAGGGAATGGCGATGCGGAACATCGGCGCGTGGCGCTGGATGTAGAGGCCGTTCATCAGCCGCAAGGGGCGGAACTCGTCCTCGGAAAGCTCGCCCGCCAAAAAGCGGCGGGTCTGGTCGCGAAACTGCGCAACGCGCTCGCGAACAATGCGGTAATCGACTTCGTCGTAACGGTACATGGTGTGGCTTTACTCTGTCTGTAGGCCGTTCAGCGCTTGATGATGGAAACGGCGGACTGCTTCACGTGCAGGCCGCATTCCTTGTTCTCGGGGTTCTCCCACCACCAGCGTCCGGCACGGATGTCTTCGCCGACGGAGATGGCCCGGGTACACGGGGCACAGCCGATCGACGGGTAATGGCGGTCGTGCAGCTCATTGTACGGCACCTGGTTTTCGCGGATATACGCCCATACGTCCTTTTCGCTCCACTCGATCAGCGGATTGAATTTCATCAGGCCGTTGTCGGCGTCGAACTCACGGTCGCCCAGATCCTGACGGGTCGGCGACTGCTCGCGGCGCAGGCCGGTGATCCACGCCTTCTGCCCGGCCAGGGCACGCTTGAGCGGTTCGATCTTGCGGATATGGCAACAGGACTTGCGGTTCTCCACGCTGTCGTAGAAAGCGTTGATACCGAATTCGTTGACGAAAGATTCAACCGCCGGGGTGTTGGGGAAATAGACCTGCACCGGGTTGGCCGGATAGCGCTCGCGCACCTGTTGCATCAGGGTGTAGGTCTCGGCCGGCAGGCGGCCGGTATCCAGACTGAAAATGCCGATCGGCAGTTGGAGCTTGGCGATCAGATCGGTCAGCACCATGTCCTCGGCACCGAAACTGTTGGCCAGCACCGCCGGCGCATGATCGCGGGCGATTTCCTGCAGCAGGGCCTCGGTCTGGGCCAGCTTTGCCTCAAGGGTCATCAAACGCACTCCATAGAAACCTGAACGTAAACTTTTACCATGCTAACGAACATCCTTATATTCCTAAAAGACTAATGTGTTAGTATTTAATTACTTCTGGTTTTAACGCGGATGTCCATCATGAAGCTGCAACAGCTACGTTATCTGGTCGAAGTCGCCAAGCAGGGGCTGAACGTGTCCGAAGCGGCCGAGAAACTGCACACCTCGCAACCCGGTATCTCCAAGCAGATTCGCCTGCTGGAAGACGAGCTTGGCATCCAGGTCTTCATCCGCAACGGCAAGCGCGTGGTATCGGTATCCGAACCCGGCAAGGAAGTGCTGCGCATCGCCGAGCGCATCCTGCGCGAAGCCCAGAACCTCAAGCGTGTCGGCGACGAATTCTCGCGCGAATCGGAAGGCGCACTGACCATCGCCACCACCCATACCCAGGCGCGCTACGCCCTGCCTCCCACCATTGCTGAATTCCTCAAGCGCTGCCCCAAGGTACGCCTGTCGATCAAGCAAGGGAGTCCGACGCAGATCTGCGACATGGTGCTGTCCGGCGAAGCCGATCTCGCCATCGCCACCGAAGGCATCTCGCTCTACAAAGAGCTGGCGATGCTGCCCTGCTACGAATGGAACCGCTGCGTGGTGGTGCCCAAGGGCCACGAACTGAGTCAGCTCGACCGCCCCCTCACCCTGGCCGACATCGCCCGCCATCCTATCATTACCTACGACTTCGCCTTCGCCGGTCGCTCCAAGATCAACCAGGCATTCACCGACGCCGGCCTGACCCCCACCGTGGTGCTCACCGCCATCGATACCGACGTGATCAAGACCTACGTCTCGCTGGGCCTCGGCGTCGGCATCATCGCCAGCATGGCCTACGAACCGGAGCGGGACGTGGCGCTGACCGCCATCGATGCCAGCCATCTGTTCGAACCGTCCGTGACCAAGATCGGCATCCGCCGCGACGCCTATCTGCGCGGCTTCGCCTACACCTTCATCGAACTGTTCGCCCCCCACCTGCACCGCCGCGAGATCGACGCGGCGCTGCTCGCCAGCGAACACGACAGCGACTAGGCCCGACTGCAAAAAAACAAAACGCCCCGCCGGCATCACGCTGGCGGGGCGTTTGGACGATCCCCGAAAGAGACCGGATCAGAGCGTCAGGCCGCCCGTCACCTCGATCGCCGCGCCATTGATGTAGCTGGCGTCGTCGGACGCCAGGAAGGCGTAGACGTTGGCGATTTCCGACGGTTCGGCCATGCGCCGCATCGGTACCTTCTCTTCCATCGCCTGGATCACTTTTTCCGGCATGGACTTCAGGATGGGCGTGGCAACGAAGCCCGGGCACACGGCGTTGGCGCGAATGCCCTTCTTGCCGAGCTCCTTGGCCCAGGTCTTGACGAAGCCGATCACGCCGAACTTGGACGCGGCGTAGTTGGTCTGGCCGAAGTTGCCGTACACCCCCACCACCGACGACGCGTTCAGAATCACGCCGCCACCCTGCTCGATCATGGTGTCGACCACGGCCTTGGCACAGTTGTAGACGCCCTTCAGATTGATGTCGATGACCTTGTCGAACTGCTCGTCGGTCATCTTCGTCAGCTGCGCATCCATCACGATGCCGGCATTATTCACCAGCACATCGATACGGCCGTAGCGCGCCTTCAGATCACCCACCATATCAGCGATCTGGCCTCGATTGGTGACGTTCACCTGATAGCCCACCGCTTCGCCGCCGGCGGCCTTCAACTCGTCCACCACTGCGTTGACCGCGTCGATGTTCAAGTCGCATACCGCCACGATGGCACCCTCCTTGACGAACTTCTCGGCGGTGGCCTTGCCGATGCCGCTGGCCGCACCGGTAATGATCGATACTTTCCCTCGCAAACGCATAGCATTCCCTTCATAACACGTGAGACTAGCAACCCGAACTTGGGCAGGACGTCGGCTCCACCATCACCCTTAACCCAGGGTCGCCATAGACTTTTATTGTTGTTCTGATGCAAAACTCGTGATGCAGCGCACATAGTGCACCGCACCACGAAAAATATAGCCTATCCCGTTCACGGGACAAAGCCTTGTTTACAAACGGTTACCCTTATTCCAGACCCTTGCTGCTCAGGTAGGACTCGTAATCGCCGGTGTAATGCTCGTAGCCACCCTTGCCGTCCAATTCCAGGATCTGGGTCGCCAGCGAGCTGACGAACTGACGGTCGTGCGACACGAAAATCAGGGTGCCCTTGAACGACTCCAGCGCCATGTTCAGCGACTCGATCGACTCCATGTCCATATGGTTGGTCGGCTCGTCCATCAGCATCACGTTCGGCTTGGTCAGAATCAGCTTGCCATACAGCATGCGGCCCTTTTCGCCGCCCGACAGCACGCGCACCGCCTTGGTCACGTCGTCGCCGCCGAACAACAGGCGGCCCAGCGTGCCGCGGATGACCTGTTCGTCGTCACCGTCCTGACCCCATTCACGCATCCATTCCGTCAGGGTCTTGTCGCTGTCGAACTCGGCCTCGTGGTCCTGCGCGTAGTAGCCTACCTGCGCCTTCTCCGCCCACTTGATCTGGCCGGCGTCGGCCACGACCCCTTCGGCCAACTTGGCGTCGTACGCACCCGCCAGCAGCTTCATCAGCGTCGACTTACCGGCACCGTTCGGGCCGATGATGGCCAGGCGCTCACCGGCGTCGAAGATCAGATCGAGATTCTTGAACAACGGCTTGTCGAAGGACTTGGACAAACCCTCGATCGATACCGCCTGGCGGTGCAGCTTGTTCTTGTCTTCCACTTCGAAGCGGATGAACGGGTTCTGGCGGCTCGACGGCTTGACCGTCACCATTTCGGCCTTCAGCTTGTCGGCCTGCTTGAGACGGCTGGTCGCCTGACGTGCCTTGGACTTGTTGGCCGAGAAACGGGCCGCAAATTCGTGCAGCTCCTGGATCCGCTCCTTGGCCTTGGCGTTGCTCGACAGCTGGCGCTCGCGCGCCTGCGTCGAGGCGATCATGTAGTCGTCGTAGTTACCCGGGTAGATCTGGATGGTGTTGTAATCCAGGTCGGCCATGTGGGTGCACACTTCGTTCAGGAAGTGGCGATCGTGCGAGATGATGATCATGGTGGAGTTGCGCTCGTTCAGCACGTGCTCCAGCCAGCGGATGGTGTTGATGTCCAGGTTGTTGGTCGGTTCGTCCAGCAACAGCACATCCGGGTCCGAGAACAGGGCCTGGGCCAGCAGCACGCGCAGCTTGAAGCCCGGAGCGACTTCACTCATCGGGCCATTGTGCAATTCCAGCGGGATGCCAACACCGAGCAGGAGCTCGCCGGCGCGCGCCTCGGCGGTGTAGCCGCCGTACTCGGCGAACTTCGCCTCCAGCTCGGCGGCGTGCATGTAGTCGTCTTCGGTGGCCTCGAGGTTGGCATAGATCGCATCGCGCTCGCTCATCGCCGCCCACATCTCGGTATGCCCCATCAGCACCACGTCAAGCACACGCTTGTCTTCGTAACCAAACTGATCCTGACGCAGCTTACCCAGGCGCACGCCATTCTCGATAGCCACTTCGCCGGAGGTTTGCTCGAGGTCGCCGCCCAGGATTTTCATGAAGGTGGACTTGCCGGAACCGTTGGCGCCGATCAGGCCATAACGGTTGCCTTCACCGAATTTGACCGAAACCTTCTCGAACAGAGGTTTCGCGCCAAACTGCATGGTAATGTTCTGTGTACTAATCACGCTGTGGATCCTTCAGCCAGATCGCCGTAAGTATCGGAAAAACGGAGGATTCTAGCACATTCGCCAACCCTTCCGCGATCACCGCACCGATCGGGCGCACGCCCTTTTGCCATGCAGGGGAATTCCGCTACAATCGAAGGCCTCTCGAAACCCTAATAAATAGGCTGAACTATGCTTACCGGTAGCTTGGTCGCGCTGGTCACCCCGATGCTCGAGGATGGTCAGGTTGACTTCGAATCCCTCAAGCGTCTCGTTGATTTCCACATTGACAACGGCACCGACGGCATCGTCGCGGTCGGCACGACCGGCGAATCGGCGACCCTCAGTGTCGACGAGCACATCGCCGTCGTCGAAACCGTGGTCAAGCATGCAGCCAAGCGCGTCAAGGTCGTCGCCGGCACCGGAGCCAACTCCACCGCCGAAGCGATCGAGTTGGCCGAACATGCCCGCCAGGTCGGCGTGGACATGACGCTGTCGGTGGTGCCGTACTACAACAAGCCGACCCAGGAAGGCATGTACCAGCACTTCCGCGCCATCGCCGAGTCGGTCGACATCCCGGTCATCCTGTACAACGTGCCGGGCCGCACCGTCGCCGACATGAACAACGATACCGCGCTGCGCCTGGCCCAGATTCCCAACATCGTCGGCATCAAGGACGCCACCGGCGACATCGGCCGCGCTTGCGACCTGGCGCTGCGTGCGCCGCAAGGTTTCGCCCTCTACTCGGGCGACGACCCCACAGGCATGGCCTTCATGCTGTGCGGCGGCCATGGTGTCATTTCCGTCACCGCCAACGTCGCGCCGAAACTGATGAGCGAGCTGTGCAAAGCCTCGCTCGCAGGCGATACGGCGCGCGCGCGCGCCATCAACGACAAGCTGCAAGGCCTGCACAAGCAGCTGTTCATCGAACCGAACCCGATTCCGGCCAAGTGGGCACTGCAGCAGATGGGACGGATCCCTGCCGGGCTGCGCCTGCCGCTGACCCCGCTGACCGACGCTGCAACCGCGGCCGTCCGCGCCGCAATGCAGCAGGCGGAAGTCCTCTAAAACCCCCATTCAATGGGAGAACGCATGAAACGAAGCGCGCCTGCCGCGATTCTGCTGCTGACCGGCCTGATGGCCGGTTGCAGTACCTCCGAACCGCTCCAGAACAAGCTCGACTACAAGTCGGAAGCACCGGCCCAGACCAACAAGCTGGAGGTTCCGCCCGACTTGACCGCCCCGCAGATCCAGAACCGCTACGAGCTGCCGCGCTCGGGGGTGGCTTCGCTGAACGAGCTCAACCAGGCTCAGGGCAGTAGCAAAGCACCGGCCAGCACCGAGGCGGCCGTCACCAAGGTCGACAACGTGCGCATGGAACGGGCCGGCTCGCAACGCTGGCTGGTCGCCGAGCACAAGCAGCCGGAGGAACTCTGGCCGGTGCTCAAGGCGTTCTGGCAAGACAATGGTTTCGTGATCAAGACCGAAGACCCGCAACTGGGCATCATGGAGACGGACTGGGCCGAGAACCGCGCCAAGCTGCCTAACGACGTGATCCGCAAGTTCATGGAAACCGTGGGCCTGGGCAACGTCTACTCCACCGCCGAGCGCGACAAATTCCGCATCCGCGTCGAGAAGACCGCCGCCGGCACCGAGGTGTACTTCTCGCACCGCGGCATGTACGAAGTGTTTGTCGACGAAGGCAAGTCGGAAACCAAGTGGCAACCACGTCCGGCCGACCCGCAACTGGAAGCCGAGCTGCTGGGCCGCTTCATGATCCGCCTCGGCCAGACCGAGGAAAGAGCCAAGGAAGCGATCAAGCAGACCCAGACCCCGGAAGCCCCGAACAGCCAGATCGTGAACGGCACCCTGACGGTCAACGATGGCTTCGACCGCGCCTGGCGCCGTGTCGGCCTGGCGCTGGATCGCATCGGCCTTGCCGTGTCGGATCGCAACCGCGCCCAGGGCATCTACTACGTCAAGCCGGTGAAGGGCGAGGCGGAGGGCGGCAAGACCGAGAAATCCGGCGGCTTCTGGTCGAGCCTCGCGTTCTGGAGCAGTGGCGACAAGAACGAGGCAGCACCGAAAGACGAGGAGTTCCTGGTGCAGCTGAAGGAAGACAGTCCGGGCAAGACCCAGATTGCCCTCACCGACAAGGCAGGCAAACCGCTGCCGCCGGCGCAGACCCGTACGGCGCTTGGCAAGCTGCAGGCCGAGCTCCAGTAAGCCCCTGCCTGACCATAAAAAAAACCCGCTTCGCGCGGGTTTTTTTATGCCCGGCAATACGCCGGGCATAAAAAAACCGACCCTAGGGTCGGTTTTTTGAACAGCACCAGATTACTGAGCAGCGGAAGCAGCAGCCGGAGCGGAGGCTTCAGCAGCAGCCGGAGCCGAAGCTTCCGGAGCAGCAGCCGGAGCCGAAGCTTCAACGGCCGGAGCGGAGGCTTCTACTTTCGGAGCTTCTTCTTTCTTACCGCAAGCGGACAGAGCAACGGCGAGCAGGGCAGCAACGAGGAGCGACTGTTTCATTTTTAAGACCTTTGACTTTAAGTAATGAGAACAATTTTTCAGCAAAAATCGCTCCTGGCTAACCGGAAGCGACTGAAATTTTTCAGTGGGCAAATTGTAGCATGAAAAAAACGGCTGTACAGAGGGCACGGTCGGCAAAACGGCCACAGCCCCATGAATTTTTTCTTGCAGTGCAGCAAACGGCTCCAAACAAGGGTTTTCCCACATAGCTATTCGCTTCCGAACCAGCATTGAGGCAAAACAACCAATATCATGTTGCAATCATGCAACACTGTCAGCGATATGCCAAAACCCTGACAAATAGCCCTCATAAAGAACATCGGTCATCGCATCCGAAAATGCCTGCCCTGCCAGCTTGCGGGCGTTGGCAAAGCGTTGCCAGTCCACCACGTCGGCCGCATCGACCTCCAAGCGCTCGCCATTGCAGTACAGCGCCTCGCCACGGAACAGTATCTGGCTCTTGGCGTCGAGCACCACCCCGGCCAGGGCCGCCTGTTCGACAAACTCGTCGAACTCGAGCGGCTCGTCTGGCGCATCGTAAAACACGTGCGGCTTGGGCTCGGTCAGGTAGTGGCCGAGGAAATCGCCAACCGTGTTGCCATCCCACTTGATGAGCTGCAGCATGCGCTCGACCTGGGCCACCATGGCGTCACCGATGGCGGCCGGATCGGCCGGCTGCGACTGGAGGTCGGGGTCGGCGTAGCGGCCATCGAAGCAAGCCCGGTCCTGCAGGTAGACCAGGAACTGGGTGGTCAGCTCCTGAACCGAAGGCGCCCTGAAGCCGATGGAGTAGGTCATGCCCGGCTCCAGTGCGACACCGTAATGGGCATAGCGCGGCGGCAGGTAGAGCATGTCGCCGTGCTCCAGCACGAACTCCTGCTCCGCCTCGAAGTGCTCCAGTACCTTGATCGGGGCATCCTCGATGAAGGTCTCGTCCTTCTGGGAGGAAATCTGCCAGCGTTTCTGGCCGCCAACCTGCAGCAGGAACACGTCGTAGGAGTCGAAATGGGGACCGACCGTGCCGCCGGGAGGGGCGTAGCTGATCATCAGGTCGTCAAGACGAGCGTACGGGATGAAGTTGAAGCGCCACAGCAGTTCGTCGATATGCGGCACATGGTGATTCACGTTCTGTACCAGGATGGTCCAGTCGCTGGCCGGCAGGCGCTTGAAGCGGGAGGGGCGGAACGGACCGCGCTCCAGCTTCCAGCGCCCCTGGTTGAATTCGATCAGGCGCGACTCGACATCGTCCTGCATGGCCAGTTCGGCCAGCCAGTCGAAGTCGACGTGCGGCCCGACCTCCTTGAGCGCGCCACGGATCAACAGGGGCTTCTTGTGCCAGTATTCTTTCAGGAATTGCTCGGGCGTGATGCCGCCCAGGAGGCTCAGGGGAGTCATGGCAGTTTCTCGGTTAGCGGGTGCTGCAATGGTTTACAATACGCTTCAGGCGGTACCGCCCAGCATCTGTTTGCTGCAGGCACAGGGAACGCGAGGCGTTCCGCGCCTGTCGAATTTATCTATTTATTGCACGGACAACTCTCATGCAAATCGCCAAAAATACCGTCGTTACCCTCCACTATGAGATGTTCGACGCTGACAATACCCTCCTCGACAAGACCGAGGAGCCCATCAGCTATCTGCACGGCGGCTACGACGGCATCTTCCCGCTGGTGGAAGAGGCACTGCAAGGCAAGGCGGTCGGCGACTCCATCGACGTGAAGATGGAGCCGGATGATGCCTTCGGCACGCCGGAAGAAGAGCTGGTCCGCGTCGAACCGCTGGACGTGTTCCCGGCAGACGTCGAAGTGGGCATGATGTTCGAGGCCGACGATCCGGAAACCGGCGATGTTCTGCTGTTCCGTGTCACCGACATCGCCGACGGCAAGGCTGTGGTCGATGCCAACCACCCGCTGGCCGGCCTGACCATCCGCTTCGTCGCCAAGGTGGTGGAAGTTCGCGCCGCCAGCGCCGACGAAGTCAGTCACGGCCACGCCCACGGCGAACACGGCCACCACCACTGATCCCGGGCGGCCTTCGTGCCGCCTGCTTCAGCGCCGGAACCGGAGCAAGCCCAGCAGGGCGACGCCGGTTCCGATGACCAGCCTCACCACGTATTCCTCATGATGCTTCGGCCAACCTCGCACGGCCGCAAACGCCATCACCAGCAGCAATAGCCCGCTCAGCACCGCCAACAGCCGTTCCGTCACTCTCGCCGGCCATCCTTGCGGCCAGGCATGGCGCAGCGCCAGCCGCATCACACCCCAGCCCAGCAATGCACCGGCCAGCACATCGAGCGGCCAGTGCACCCCGATCGCAAGGCGCGACCACCCGACCAGCGCCGCAGCCACGATCAGCAATGCGGTACTCCCGCGCCCCGCCTTCGGGTCGGCACTCCAGGCCGTTGCCAACAGCGCCGACGCCATGGCATGACCGGAAGGAAAGGAGGCGTTGCGCGGCAAGGCATCCAGCAGCTGCACCGTCCCCGTCGGCAGAACCAGCGGCGGGCGCGGCACCGCGAAGAACGCCTTGAGCAAGATCGCCAGGAGGATCGCCAAGAACGGTCCCGTGATCAGTGCCGGCAAGCGCTGAGGCTGGCGCCAGGCGAGCGGCAGCAGCAACGCGATGACGGTTTTCCAGTCGCCGAAAACGCTGGCGAGCCGCCAGAGAGCCCCCGGCATCGAGCGGGCCGATTGGTGCAACAGCAGGAAAAGGCGCTGGTTCCAGTCGGGCCATAGCGCCAACACGACGGCCGGCAGCACGAGCAGCAGCGGCCACAGGCGGCAGACCCGCGACGTCATCAGGTTGCCTTGCGCCCCAGCGTCACCCGGTCGAGCCCCGCCAGATCGGCCAGGGTCTCGACCTCGGCCAAACCGGCGGCACGGAACAAGGCACGCACGGCATCCCCCTGGTCGTAGCCATGCTCAACCATCAGCCAGCCGCCCGGCACCAGCCTCTCTGGAGCTCCGGCGGCGATCTCGCGCAGGCAGCTCAGCCCGTCGTTTTCGTCGGTCAGCGCCAGGCGCGGCTCGAAGCGCACGTCGCCTTCGCCCAGATGGCGATCCGCCGCGGCGATGTAGGGCGGATTGGACACGATCAGGTCGAAGATGGCGCCCTGAGGCAGGGGGGCATACCAGCTGCCCAGGAAGAACGTCACCGGAGCCGCCAGCCGCGCCGCGTTCTGGCGCGCGATCGCCAGCGCGGCGTCGGACACGTCCACCGCGCTCACCTGCCACTCGGGCGCCTCCAGCGCCAGTGTCGCCGCGATCGCGCCGGAACCGCAGCCCAGATCAACCACCTGTGCCGGGCTTCGGCCAACCTTGGCCAGCGCCGCTTCGACCAGGTGCTCGGTTTCCGGGCGCGGGATCAGCACCGCCGGCGAGACCAGGAACGGGCGGCCGTAGAATTCGCGCTCGCCCAGCAGGTACGCGATCGGCTCGCCGCTCAGACGCCGTTCGGCCAGGGCGACAAAGGCCGACTCCTGCTCCGGGCTCAGCTCCAGCTCGGGATAACCGACCAGCTTGGCCGGGGCGAAACCGGTGACCTGCATCAGCAGCAGGCGCGACTCCAGTCGCGGCAAGGGATAACGGCGCAGGGCTTCGTCGATGGTCATGATGGGCTTACAGCAGCAACAGGGTCGCCAGACCGAGGAAGATGAAGAAGCCGCCGGAATCGGTGCAGGCCGTGATCATCACGCTGGAGCCGACCGCCGGATCCTTGCCGAACTTTTCCATGGTGAGCGGGATGTACACCCCCATGGTGGCGGCCAGCATCAGGTTGAGGGTGGTCGCCGCCACCATCACCAAGCCCAGCGCCAGATTGCCGTACAAGGCCCACGCCAGCAGGCCCAACATCCCGCCCCACACCAGGCCGTTCATGGCACTGACGCCGAGTTCCTTGCGCCACAGCCGCGCCGCCTGTCCCGGCTGCAACTGCCCCATGGCCAGGGCGCGCACGATCATGGTAATAGTCTGGTTGCCGGAGTTGCCGCCGATGCCGGCGACGATCGGCATCAGCGCGGCCAGCGCGACGATCTTCTGGATCGACCCCTCGAACGCGCCGATCACGCGCGAGGCGACGAAGGCGGTGCACAGGTTGATCGCCAGCCAGGCCCAGCGGTTCTTCACCGAGTCGATGACCGGGGCAAACAGGTCTTCCTCTTCCTTCAGACCGGCCAGGTTGAGCACTTCGCTCTCCGACTCCTCGCGGATCACGTCGACCATTTCGTCCACGGTCAGACGGCCGATCAGCAAACCCTTGTCGTCGATCACCGGCGCCGTCACCAGATCGTAGCGTTCGAACGCCAGCGCGGCGTCGGCGGCCTCTTCTTCCGGATGGAAAGTCACCACCTCGGTGGCCATCACGTCCTGCACCAGGGCGTCCGGGTCGGCGACCAGCAGCTTGCGCACCGGCAGCACGCCCTTGAGCACGCCCTCCTCGTCGGTCACGAAGATCTTGTCGGTGTGCGACGGCAGCTCGTCGAAACGACGCAGATAACGCAGCACCACTTCGCAGCTGACGTCGGCGCGGATTTTCACCAGCTCGAAGTCCATCAGCGCGCCGACCCGGTCCTCGTCGTAGGACAGCGCGGACTGCAGCTGGGCACGCTCCTGCTCGTCCAGGCTGCCCATGACCTCGTACACCACCTGGCGCGGCAGGTCGGCGGCGAGATCGGCCAGTTCGTCGGTGTCGAGCTGCTCGGCAGCAGCCACCAGCTCGTGCTGCTCCATCGACTCGATGAGGGTTTCCCGCACCGCGTCGGAGACTTCCAGCAAGATTTCGCCGTCCTGCTCGGTCTTGACCAGATCCCATACCAGCAAACGGTCTTCGAGCGGCAGCGCCTCCAGAATGTGGGCGATGTCGGCGGGGTGGAGCTGGCTCAGCTTGTGCTGCAGTTCGACCAGGTTCTGCTTGTGAACCAGGTTCTCGACCAGGTCGTGCTTTTCCATCTCCTGGCGATGAACCAAGTCTTCGACCAGCCGGTGGCGCTCGATCAGGCGCTGCACCTGGCTCAGGTTTTCCTGCAGACGATCAGTGGGTTGTTTCTTTTCGACAACCGTCATGCACGCCTCCTTCCGCCTCAGCGGAAGTGCACGCGCACTGCGGTCCTGAAGGCGGGGATTATTCGATAATAGAGTAACGGGATTTCGTTACAGGATAACTGGGTAAGTCCATGCGTTAATGCCGTGCGGGCACGGCCAAACGAAAAGAAAGGCGGGATTCTAGCACGTGAAGGCCCCGGGTTCCAGCTGGAAACCCGGGGAAAGCGCGCCGGATCAGGGCAATTCGGCGTAGGAAAGGCGGCGCTGGATGATATGCGCCTTGCGCGCCAGACCGCGCGCTCCGCGGTGCTCGTCGTAATAGCGCGGATTCGGCACCATGGCGGCCAGCCTGGCGGCTTGCGACGCGGACAGATTGCTGGCTGCGGTGCGGTAGTAGTAGCGGGAAGCCGCCTCGGCGCCAAACACCCCGTTACCCCACTCGATCACGTTGAGGTAGATTTCGAAGATGCGCCGCTTGTCCATCACCGCTTCCAGCATCACCGTGATGATGGCTTCTTCCAGCTTGCGCCAGGGGGTCTTGTGCCCGGACAGGAACAGGTTCTTGGCCAGCTGCTGGCTGATGGTCGAACCGCCGGCCACGATCTTGCCGCGCTTCAGGTTCTTCTCGAAAGCGCTCTCGATGCCGTCCCAGTCGAAGCCCTCGTGGTCGACGAACTTGGCGTCCTCGGCGGCGATGATGGCGCGCTTGAGATTGGGCGAGATGCGTTGATACGGCACCCACTTGTGGTGCAGTTCGGCGTCCGGGTTCTCTTCCTGCAGGCGCGCCAGCTGCTCGTTCATGAAGGCGCTGGCGGACGGGTTGTTGGTGCGCCAGTACAGCACATGCCCGAAAATCCACAGGTTATACAGCACAAGGGCGGCCACCAGGGCCGCCCCGATCTTGAACAGGAGACGCATCAGGCCAGCACGTCTCGCAGCATGTTGGTGACCTTGCGGGTTTCCGGCTGCACGCCGTGCCAGATCGAGAACGATTCGGCGGCCTGCTCGACCAGCATGCCCAGGCCGTCGGCCAGCATGCCGGCGTTTTCCGACTGGGCGCGCTTCAGGAACGGCGTCAGGCCCTTGCTGTAAACCATGTCGTAGGCCAGGGTACGGGCGGTGAACACGCCGTACGGGACCGGCGGCAGCTCGTTGCTGAGGCTGGTCGAGGTGGCATTGATCACCAGGTCGAAAGTCTTGCCTTCCAGTCTTTCATAGCCGGTGGCGCTGATCTCGCCCCAGGCGGCAAACTGGTGCGCCAGCGCCTCGGCCTTGATCAGGGTGCGGTTGGCGATGGTCAGCGCGGCTGGCTTCTGCTCCAGGATCGGCGCCAGCACACCGCGTACCGCACCACCCGCGCCCAGGATCAGCACGCGCTGGCCGGCGATCGGGAAGTCGAGGTTTTCCACGATGTCGCGCACCAGGCCGACGCCGTCGGTGTTGTCGCCGTAGACCTTGCCGTCGCGGAAGCTCAGGGTGTTCACCGCCTCGGCGGCGCGCGCGCGCTCGGTCAGTTCGGTCGCCATGCGATAGGCGTTGCCCTTGAACGGCAGGGTGACGTTCATGCCCTTGCCGCCCGCCGCGACGAACTCGGCGACGACCTGCTCGAACTTGTCGAGCTCGGCGAACAGCTTCTCGTACTGGATATCGAGCTGGCAGGCGCGGGCGAACTCCGTATGGATGAACGGAGACTGACTGTGGGAGATGGGATTGCCGATGACGGCGTAACGGTCGGTCATGATTCTGCTTTCTCGATATTGCTCAACGACGGCCAATACGCTTGCTAGCGCGCGGCGGCGTCATTAATGGTAATTCTTTCAACTCTGCACTTTGCCGCGAAGCCCGACAAACATCAACCATTTATCCCTGAATCCAGGGCAAACCCCGCCCTTTCCAGCCATTGATCCGGCCGCGGTGCTGCTCCGCGTCCTTGTCGCCCTCGAATCCTTCCAGCACGTTGTAGACCGTGGCGTAGCCCGAAGCCGTGGCGAGACGCGCGGCTTCGTCGGAGCGGGCACCGGAACGGCACAGGAACAGCACGACCTTTTCCTTGTCCACCTGCTGCATCAGCTGATTGGCAAAATTCGGGTTGGGTACCATGCCGGGAAAGCTGCGCAATTCGATGCGCAGTGCGTCGGGCACCACGCCGACGAACTGCCATTCGGCCTGGCTGCGCACGTCGACCAGCACCGCTTCGGGAATGCCCTGCAACAGTTCATACGCCTCGTCCGGCGTCACCGCGCCGGCGTAAGGCAGCCCCTGGGAACTGCCGCGCTCGCCGGCCCGGTGCAGAATCTCGTTGATCTTGCTCATCATCACTCTCCTTGCAAGGGGATTACATTATTTGTTTACAGTGATTATCGGGAAAGCCCCGCTCCGGCGCAAACCATGCCACATGCACCAATATCGATCACGGCAATAATGTGACGCACCAAACCGGGGCCTTCCGTGGCGCGTGCAAGTCCGACGAGGCTTGTGCCACAATGGGCAAGCCCGTCGGAATGGGCTGGCACGCTTCCTGCTAGTTTTAGTCGCAAACCCTTAGTACAACGCATACTCTGATGCACGTAGCCCAACAGGAGAACACCATGGCGGTTGCAGACGTTTTGAAACTGATCAAGGACAACGACGTCAAATTCGTAGATTTGCGCTTTACCGATACCCGCGGTAAAGAGCAGCACGTTTCCATCCCGGCCCACGTCGTCCTCGATGACGGCGAAGAGTGGTTCGAACACGGCCACGCTTTCGATGGCTCCTCGATCGCCGGCTGGAAAGGCATCCAGGCTTCCGACATGCTGCTGATGGCCGACCCGGCCACGGCCAAGATCGACCCGTTCTACGACGAGCCGACCGTCTTCATGTCCTGCGACGTGATCGATCCGGCCGACGGCAAGGGCTACGACCGCTGCCCGCGCTCCATCGCCAAGCGCGCCGAAGCCTACCTGAAGGCTTCCGGCATCGGTGACACCGCCTACTTCGGTCCGGAACCGGAATTCTTCGTGTTCGACTCCGTGACCTGGGGCGCTGACATGTCCGGCTGCCACGTCAAGATCCAGGCTGAAGAAGCGGCCTGGGCGTCCGCCGAACAGTTCGAAGGCGGCAACATGGGCCACCGTCCGGGCATCAAGGGCGGCTACTTCCCCGTCCCGCCGGTCGATTCCTCGCAAGACCTGCGTTCCGCCATGGTACTGCTGCTGGAAGAACTGGGCGTGCCGGTCGAAGTGCACCACCACGAAGTAGCTACCGCCGGCCAGAACGAGATCGGCACCAAGTTCAGCACCCTGACCCAGCGCGCTGACTGGACCCAGATTCTGAAGTACGTGGTGCACAACGTGGCCCACAGCTACGGCAAGACTGCTACCTTCATGCCGAAGCCGATCGTCGGCGACAACGGCTCGGGCATGCACGTGCACCAGTCGATCTGGAAAGACGGCGTGAACCTGTTCGCCGGTGACGGCTACGCCGGCCTGTCCGAAACCGCCCTGTACTACATCGGCGGTATCATCAAGCATGCCAAGTCCCTGAACGCCATCACCAACCCGGGCACCAACTCGTACAAGCGTCTGGTTCCGCACTACGAAGCGCCGGTGAAACTGGCCTACTCCGCCAAGAACCGCTCCGCTTCGATCCGCATTCCGCACGTGGCGAGCCCGAAAGGCCGTCGTATCGAAGCCCGCTTCCCGGATCCGTTGGCCAACCCGTACCTGTGCTTTGCCGCGCTGATGATGGCCGGCCTGGACGGCATCCAGAACAAGATCCACCCGGGCGATGCCGCCGACAAGAACCTGTACGATCTGCCGCCGGAAGAAGACAAGCTGATCCCGACCGTGTGCGCCTCGCTCGACGAAGCCCTGGCCGCGCTGGACGCCGACCGTGAGTTCCTGACCCGCGGTGGTGTGTTCTCCAACGAGTGGATCGACGCTTACATCGAACTGAAGATGCAGGAAGTGAACCTGACCCGCATGACCACCCACCCGGTGGAATTCTCGATGTACTACAGCCTGTAATTCACGGCCTGTACCCTAATCGAACGGCAGCCTCGGCTGCCGTTTTTTGTTTTCCTGCGCTGCCAAACGGCCCGCCGACAGGGCGGCGGATTATCCCCCATGTGACGGATGACGCGGATTTGCTTATGATGAAATCACCTATCAGGATAGATCATGCAGGTTTCCCCCCACCCATGAAGACCATGATTTTCGGCCTGTTGCTGGCGTGCAGCCTGGCGCAGGCGCAGACCATCTACAAGTACGTCGACCCCAGCGGTCACGTCACCTTCTCGAATACCCCGATGAAAGGCGGCGTGCCGGTGAAATTGTCGCCGTTGTCGACGTATTCGAGCGAGGAAGCGAAGCCGAGCAGTTCGGCGCCGTCCACCACCCCCAGCACGCCGCCCTTCAGCAGCGGCCGCTATCCCAACGTCGACAATGCCACCCAGCAGCAGCGCGACAACGGCCGGCGCAAGATTCTGGAACAGGAGCTGGCCAACGAGCAGAAGGCGCTGACCGAGGCCCAGAAGGCGCTGGAGGAAGGCCGAGCCACCCGGCTTGGCAACGAGCGCAACTACCAGAAATACCTTGACCGGGTGCAGCAGTTGCAGGACCAGGTGACCGAGCACCAGAAGAACGTGGAAGCCTTGCGACGCGAGTTGGGGCAGTCCGCTTCCAATGCACCAAAATAAGGCATAGCATCCCGGTAAAGAGGCTTGAGTCCGCTTGCCGCGCTGGCGTGGATATTGCTATACGGATAGCGGACACACTCTTCACGACCGGATTTCCATGACACCATCCAGCTTTGCCGGGCTCGAGCTGCTCGACACCCCGGTGCTGATCGTGCGGACCGACGGTTCGCTCGACTACGTCAATCCCGCCAGTGAAAATCTGTTGGCACTGGGACGGCGCGAACTGCTGCGCCATCAACTGACCGGACTGTTCCAAAGCAGTGCAGCGCTGAAGCAGGCGCTGGATACCGCCTTCAAGAACAACGTCAGTTTCATCGAACACGACCTCGAACTGAAACTGCTGCACAACGAGCAGCCGCTGCACGTCGCCCTGTCGATCACGCCGATCGACAACGACGGTTCGCGCGCGCTGGTGGAACTGCGCCCGCTCGACCAGCAACTGAAAATCGCCAACGAAGAACGGCTGCTGCTGCAGCAGCAGGCCAACCGCGAGCTGATCCGCAACTTGGCGCACGAGATCAAGAACCCGCTGGGCGGCATCCGCGGCGCAGCGCAGCTCCTGGAGCACGAGCTGGGCGAGCGCGACGACCTCAAGGAATACACCGAAGTCATCAAGGAAGAGG
Organism: Pseudogulbenkiania subflava DSM 22618; assembly: GCF_900177275.1. Taxonomy (GTDB): domain Bacteria; phylum Pseudomonadota; class Gammaproteobacteria; order Burkholderiales; family Chromobacteriaceae; genus Pseudogulbenkiania; species Pseudogulbenkiania subflava. The sequence goes on along the minus strand of NZ_FXAG01000002.1, from coordinate 201,015 downwards.
CGCTCAGGCTGCAGTCGCTGGTGGACCGCCTGCTGGCGCCGCATCGCCGCCATGTCTCGAGCGAGATCAACATCCACGAGGTGCTGGAACGGGTGCGCAGCATCGTGCTGGCCGAATACCCGCAGGGGTTGATCATCTGGCGCGACTACGACATCAGCCTGCCAACGCTGGTGGCGGACAAGGAACAGCTGATCCAGGTGGTGCTCAACATCACCCGCAACGCCATCCAGGCGATGAAGGGCAAGGGCGAGATCATCCTGCGCACGCGCGTGGCGCGCCAGGTCACGCTGGCGCGCAAGCGCTACACCCTGGCACTGAAATTGCAAATCATCGACAACGGCCCGGGCATTCCGGAAGAAATCCGCGACCACATTTTCTACCCGCTGGTCACCGGGCGCGCCGAGGGTACCGGCCTCGGCCTGACGCTGGCGCAGGCCTTCGTCCACCAGCACGGCGGCAGCATCGAGTTCGAGTCTCGCCCGGGCTGCACTTGTTTCACCGTGATGCTGCCGCTGGGCACCTAGCGCGGCCGCAGACAGTACAAATAGTACGGCAAGGCCGCACAACAACACCAAGAGGGTTTTGTTAGCGGCTCGAAAACACCGAGAGGGACACCATGCATACAAACCCGGTCTGGATCATTGACGACGACAAGGCGATCCGCTGGGTCCTGGAAAAGGCCCTGGCACGCGGCGGCATCGGCTTCGAGAGTTTCGCCAGCGCCGACGACGCGCTCAACGCGCTGTACGACGCCAGTCCGCGTGTCATCATCAGCGACATCCGCATGCCCGGCACCGACGGCCTGAAGTTCCTGTCGCGCGTCAAGCTGGAGCATCCCGAGATTCCGGTCATCATCATGACCGCCCACTCCGACCTGGACTCGGCCGTGGCTGCGTTCCAGGGCGGGGCTTTCGAATACCTGCCCAAGCCGTTCGACGTCGACCAGGCCACCGCGCTGATCGAGCGCGCGCTGGCGGAGACGCGCGAGCCCTCCGAGGCGCAAAACGGCGAGGAAGAGATGCCGGCCTTGCTGGGCCAGGCCCCGGCGATGCAGGACGTGTTCCGCGCCATCGGCCGCTTGAGCCAGTCGAGCGTGACGGTGCTGATCACCGGCGAATCGGGCACCGGCAAGGAGCGCGTGGCCGAGGCGCTGCACCGCCACTCGGTGCGCGCCAGCAAGCCGTTCATCGCGCTCAACACCGCCGCGATCCCGAAAGACCTGCTGGAGTCGGAGCTGTTCGGCCACGAGAAGGGTGCCTTCACCGGCGCGCTGGCCTCGCGCCGCGGCCGCTTCGAGGAGGCCGAGGGCGGCACGCTGTTTCTCGATGAAATCGGCGACATGCCGATCGAGCTGCAGACGCGGCTGCTGCGCGTGCTGTCGGATGGGCACTTCTACCGCGTCGGCGGCCACACCCCGATCAAGGCCAACGTGCGCGTGATCGCGGCGACGCACCAGAACCTGGAGGAGCGGGTCAAGAACGGCCAGTTCCGCGAGGACCTGTTCCATCGCCTGAACGTGATCCGCCTGCGCCTGCCGCCGATGCGCGAGCGCAGCGAGGACATCCCGATCCTGACGCGCTACTTCCTGTTGCGCAGCGCCAAGAACCTGGGAGTGGAGCCGAAGCGCCTGTCCGACGCGGCGATGGAGCTGGTGCGCCACTACCCCTTCCCCGGCAACGTGCGTCAGCTGGAAAACCTGTGCCAGTGGATCACGGTGATGGCGCCGGGGCAGACCGTGGAGCTGAGCGACCTGCCCACCGACATCCGCGACCCGGCGCTGCACCCGGTGCTGGAAGCCAGTGGCGAGGGTGCGGCCGGCCCTGCCGCGGTGTTCGGCGGTGACTGGATGAAGGGACTGGCCGACGAAGTGGCGCGCCGCCTGCGCGCCGGCGAGATCGGCATCATCGACGATCTGACGCGGCGCTTCGAGGAAACCTGCATCCGCAGCGGCCTGGCGCACACCGGCGGGCGCAAGGTGGAGGCGGCACACCTGTTGGGCTGGGGCCGCAACACGCTGACGCGCAAGATCCAGGAGCTGGGCATGGAAGCGGCGCACGGCGAGGAAATGAACCACGGCTGAGCGCCCTCTCCCGTCGCGACCCCGCGACGGGAGGCTTCCCCCGCCATGCGTCGCGCGGGCGGTTTGGTTTGCCCGACACTTACAGCACCGACAGCCCCGGCAGCGTGGCGAAGCTGGTTTCGCGCACCGTGGCGAGGAAGTCCTGCATGTAGGCGCTCTGGGCATCGTTCTCACGCAGCGCGGCATAGAGTTCGCTCTTGAGCCCGGCCGCCCCGATCGGCCGCGCCACCACGTAGCCGCGCTCGAGGTAGGGCTTGACCGCCCAGAACGGCAACGCCGCCACGCCGCGCCGGCTCGCCACCAGCTGGATGATGGCGATGGTGAGTTCGCTGGTGCGGCGCGCCGGGTTGACGCCAGCCGGTGCCAGCACCTTGCGCATCAGGTCCAGCATGTCATCCGGCACCGGGTAGCTGATCAGCGTCTCGCCGGCGAAGTCCGCGGCCGACCAGTTGCGCCGCTCGGCGAGCGGATGGTCGCGCGCGGCGATACCCACCATCTCGTAGGCGAACAGCGGCTGGTGCACGATGCCGGGCTGCGCCTCGGCCTCGGAGACGATGGCGAGATCGGCGCGCCGCGTCAGCAGCAAGCCGACCGGGTCGGCATGAAAGCCCGACACGATGTCAAGTTCGACCGCCGGCCAGTGCTGGCGGAAGGCGTCCATCGCCGGCATCAGCCAGTCGAAACAGGTGTGGCACTCCACCGCCACGCGCAGCTCCCCCGCCTCGCCCTGGCGCAGCCGCGCCAGGTCGCGCTCCGCCGCCGCCACCTTGCCCACCAGCTCGCGCGCCAGCGCCAAGAGCCGCTCGCCCGCCAGGGTGAAGCGCAGCGGCTGGGTCTTGCGCTCGAACAAGGCCAAGCCGTAGTGCTCCTCCAGTTGCTTGAGCTGGTGCGACAGCGCCGACTGCGTCAGGAACACGCGCCGCGCCGCCTGCGACACGCTGCCGGTTTCGGCCAACGCCAGCAGGGTCTTGAGGTGGCGGATTTCCAGTGCGCTGTTGATCATGAATGAAATCGATACAAACCGTCAAAATAATGAGTTTGTATCATATAGCAAAACATCGCATCCTTGCTCCCGTGATTTTTTCCCATCGAACGAGCCTGTTTCAGCAGGCCTGCGAGCCAAAACAGCTTGAGCGCCGCAGCGCACCGGAACCGGAATGGACCCGTAGTCCATGAGGATTCCGTATCGCTGAGCGAATCCCTGCGAACCCATCTATCGCTGAGCAAATCCCTGCGTGCCAATCTTCGATTGGCTCAGCGCTGGATTTGCATGCAGAGATTGGCTCAGCACTGGATTCGCACGCCGTACTGCCGGCACTCAAGATCGAAGGCATCGCGGCCGAATGAAGCAGGCCAGAAGGAGCATGACCATGACCACCATCCATCTGCTCGGCTTCCCGCGTATCGGCGCCCGGCGCGAACTGAAACAGCTGCAGGAAAGCTACTGGAAACAGGACATCGACGAAGCCGCGCTACTCAAGGGCGCGCGCGAGCTGCGCCAGCGCCACTGGCTGCTGCAGAAGGGGGCCGGCGTCGAGCTGGCACCGGTCGGCGACTTCGCGCTGTACGACCACGTGCTCGACGCGCAAATCCTGGTGGGCGCCCTGCCCGCGCGCTTCGGCTTCGACGCTGCCACCCTCACCACCGCGCAGTACTTCGAGCTGGGGCGCGGCAACGCCCGCCAGCCGGCTCTGGAGATGACCAAGTGGTTCGACACGAACTACCACTACCTGGTACCGGAATGGCATGCCGACACGGCGTTTTCGGCCAACCCGGCGCCGCTCTTGGCGCAGCTGCGCGAGGCGCAGGCGCTGGGCCTCAAGGCCAAGCCTGTACTGGTCGGTCCGCTGACCCTGCTGTGGCTGGGCAAGGTCAAGGGCGCCGCGTTCGACCGCCTCCACCTGCTGCCGGCGCTGCTCGAGTGCTACCGCGAGCTGCTGGCCGCGCTGGCCGCCGCCGGCGCCGAGTGGGTGCAGATCGACGAGCCGATCCTGGCGCTCGACCTCCCGGCCGACTGGCTCGGCGCCTTCGCGCCGAGCTATCAAAGGTTGGCCGAAGCCCCGGTGAAACTGCTGCTGGCGAGCTACTTCGGCAGCGTGGCCGAGCACGCTGATCTGCTGCAGAAGCTGCCGGTGGCCGGGCTGCACCTCGACCTGACGCGCGCCCCGCAGCAGCTCGACGTCTTCCTCGCCGCTTGGCCGGAGCACAAGGTGCTGTCCGCCGGGGTGATCGACGGGCGCAACGTGTGGCGCGCCGACCTCGGCGCCGTGCTGACGCGGCTCGAAACGGCACGGGCACGACTGGGCGAGCGGCTGTGGCTGGCACCGAGCTGCTCGCTGCTGCATTGCCCGGTCGACCTGGCACAGGAGCTCGCACTCGACGTCGACGTGAAGACCTGGCTCGCCTTCGCGGTGCAGAAGCTCAACGAGCTGAAGCTGCTGAAGCGGGGGCTGCTCGACGGCCGCGACGCCATCGCGCCGGAACTGGCCGGCAGCGACCACACCCAGTCCTCGCGCCGCACCAGCCCGCGCATCCACCGCCCCACGGTGCAGGCGCGGCGGGCGGCTCTCTCCGGCGACAGCGACCGGCGCCACAGTCCCTACCCGCAACGCGCCGCCGCCCAGCGCACCTGGCTGGACCTGCCCCTTCTGCCCACCACCACCATCGGCTCGTTCCCGCAGACCGCCGAAATCCGAGCCGCGCGCGCCGCCTGCAAGCGCGGCGAACTGGATGCCGCCGGCTACGACGCCGCGATGCGCCGCGAGATCGAACTCGCCATCCGCCGCCAGGAGGAACTCGGCCTCGACGTGCTGGTGCACGGCGAAGCGGAGCGCAACGACATGGTGGAATACTTCGGCGAGCAGCTGTCCGGCTACGCCTTCACCGAGCACGGCTGGGTGCAGAGCTACGGCAGCCGCTGCGTCAAGCCGCCGATCCTCTACGGCGATGTCGAACGCCCCTCCCCGCTGACGGTGCGCTGGGCGGTGTACGCGCAGAGCCTGACCACGCGTCCGGTGAAGGGCATGCTGACCGGCCCGGTGACGATGCTGCAGTGGTCCTTCGTACGCGACGACCTGGCGCGCGCCACGGTGTGCCAACAGATCGCGCTGGCCTTGAACGACGAGGTGCTGGAGCTGGAAAACGCCGGCATCCGCGTGATCCAGATCGACGAGCCGGCCTACCGCGAGGGCCTGCCGCTGAAGCAGTCCGAGTGGCCGGGGTATCTGGCCTGGGCCAGCGCGGCGTTCCGCCTGAGCACTGCGGGCATTGACGACGCCACGCAGATCCACACCCACATGTGCTACTCGGAGTTCAACGACATCCTGCCGGCGATCGCCGCGATGGATGCGGATGTAATCACCATCGAAACCTCGCGCTCGGACATGGAGCTGCTCACCGCCTTCGGCGACTTCGCCTACCCCAACGAGATCGGTCCCGGCGTGTACGACATCCACAGCCCGCGCGTACCGGGCGAGGCGGGGATCGAAAACCTGCTGGAGAAGGCGCTGGCGGTGATCCCGGCCGGGCGGCTGTGGGTCAACCCCGACTGCGGCCTGAAGACGCGCGGCTGGCCGGAAGTGGAAGCGGCGCTGGCGAACATGGTGGCGGTGACGCGCCGCCTGCGTGCCCGCCTGGCCGAAACCGTGGTCTGAGCATCGCCGTAAAATGCACAAAGGGCAGCGTCGCCAGACGGTGCCCTCAGGCTGCAAACAAAGTACTTTGATACGTATTTACAGGACCCGGCAAAGCCGGGCCTCTCCACCCAGTAGTTGATCCAGCAGCCTTCCCATCTATTCCCAATCCCTCTGCCCTTGCCCTGCAAGGGAGCCTCGCTACGCTCGAGAGGACTTATCAACAATCTGGAAGGGCCAAGCTTGGCCGAAACCTACTCGCTGCTGGTCAGCATGCCCGGCGTCATCATGACCTTGAGCCGCACCGACTCGAAACCGTGGCGCTCGCGGTGGTTGAGCCACCAGATCGCCCCCTTCTTCACGCTCCACAGGTCGGGCTGGCCCGACATCAGCTGCGCCGCCAGCCGGCCGAGGTAGGGCTGGTGCCCGACCACCACCACGGTCTTGCCCGGCTCGGGCCACCCGGCCGCCTCGAGCACGCTCGCCGGCGAGGCATCGGGATTGATCTCGGGGACCACTTCGTAGCTCTTCATCAGGAAGGCGGCGGTCTGCTGCGAGCGGCGTGCCTCCGACGCCAGCAGGGTGAATTCGCGCGGCAGGCGCACGCGCAGCCAGGCCGCCATCAGGTGCGCCTGCTGCTGGCCCTTGCGTGTCAGGCGCCGCGCCAGATCGTCCGCACCGTCTTCGGCCTCGGCGTGGCGCCACAAAATCAGGTCCATGTTGTCCTCGCTCCTTGTCGTTATCGCCCCGTTCCAGCATAGCGCCGGGGCAGGCAGACGGGCAGTGTAACCAGACCGGATGTCAGCTTGGTGTCAACGCGCTTAAAGGCGCATGAAGCCGAGCACGATCGGCACAAGCACCGCCGTCACCAGCCCGTTCAGGCCCATCGCCAGGCCAGCGAAGGCGCCCGCCGTTTCCGACAAAAGGAACACGCGCGCGGTTCCGATGCCGTGCGCCGCAATGCCGGTGGCCACGCCCATCACCAGGTCGTCGTCGAGGCGCAGGCGGGAGAACAGCGGCTTGACGACGACTGCGCCGAAGATGCCGGAGACGATGACGAAGGTCACTGCCAGTGCCGGGATGCCGCCGATGTGTTCGGCGATGCCGATGGCGATCGGCGTGGTCACCGCGCGCGGCATCAGCGACAGCAGGATTTCGTGCGGCAAGCCGAACGCCGCGCCGAGTCCCACCGCGCTGAGTATGCCGGTGAGGCTGCCGGCGAGCAGGGTCAGCGTCAACGGCAGCGCGGCGCGCTTGAGCCGCGACAGGTTGTGGTAGAGCGGAATCGCCAGCCCCACCGTGGCCGGGCCCAGCAACAGCTGGATGAACTGCGCCCCCTTCATGTACTCGGCCGGCGAGATGCCGCAGCCCAGCAGCACCGCGATCACCAGCAGGCTGCCGATCAGCACGCTGTTGGTGAGCGGATGGCCGTGGGCGCGGCGGTTGAGCCACAGCGCCAGACGGTAGGCCGCCAGCGTCAGGCCGAGGCCCAGCAGCGGCGAGCCGCGCAGCCATTCCAATGCCGCGGTGACGTTCATGCCGCGCCCCCCCGCCGCCGGCGCGCCAGCAGCAGCTTGAGCAGCAACGCCGGCACCAGCAGCGTGATCAGCGTGGCGCCGGCGAGCGTCGCCAGCAGCGACCAGCCGTGCGCCGTCAGCAACGACCAGTAGACGATAACCCCGGCACAGGCCGGGATGAACAGCAGCGAGAAATGGCCGAGCAGTTGCGGCACGTGCGTGTTCAGGCTGGTAGGAATGCCCTTCTTCACGCACAGCGTCAGAAACAGCAGCAGCATGCCGAGCACCGCGCCGGGCAACGGCAAGGCCAGGCTGCGACAGATCAGCTCGCCGGCGAGCTGGTAGCCGATCAGCCAGATCAGGGTTTCGATCACGATTCGATCCAATCAAGGTCAACAGAGATAACGCCCACTCCAGCAGACGCGCGGGCCAAAGCCGCCGGGGCGCGGAGACACTTCGGGGGTGGCGTAAAGCCCCCCGCCCGGATTGACTGGGGCCGGCGCCCACCGAGCCATATCGGCACCGCGTCAGCCGGGAACGGGCTGCCGCCCATCCCGGAGAACCCAAGACGCCACGGTGCCGCCGGCTCCTGCGACAGGCCTTCCACCATAACAAAATCACCGCGTCTCTACGACCGCGGGTTAACCCTCGAACGCGACACCCCGGGCCGGGCCGCAGGCTGAAACGGGACAGCGTTCGGCGGCTTTGGCATAATGCGCGCCATGCTTCCGGATACCGCTTGGGCTGCCACGCCCCCCTCCCTGCCGCCGGCCCTGTCGAGTTGCCTGACCGAGCCCGGCTCGCTCACCGAGCGGCTGATGAACTGTGGCCACGCTTTCGCCGTCCGCGTGCTGGCGCAGGGCGACGACCGCGTCCACGACGACGAGGTGGAGCTGCTCGGACTGCCTGCCGGTGCCGCGCTCTACGCCCGTCACGTGGCGCTGACGCTGGACGACACCCCGGTGGTGGTGGCGCGCAGCGTCACCCGCCTCGCCTGCCCGGCCTGGCACCCGATCCTGCAACGCGGCAGCCGCTCGCTCGGCTTCACCCTGTTCGGCGGCCACGCCGGCATCGTGCGCGAGCCCTTGGCCTATCGCGAGATCGACGCCTCCCACCCGCTGTTCGCGCTGGCGCAGGCGCACGACCCGGCTTCGGCCAACCTTTACCCCGCGCGCCGCTCGCGCTTCCTGCTGGTGAACACACCGCTGATCGTGTGCGAGCTGTTCCTGCCGGCACTGGAGAGATTCCTGCCATGAACGCCCACCTTAGCGACCGCCTCACCGTCTACAGCCAGCTGATGCGCATCGACAAGCCGATCGGCACCCTGCTGTTGCTGTGGCCGACGCTGTGGGGGCTGTGGCTGGCCGGCAACGGCCGCCCCGACGCCATGGTGGTGACGATCTTCATCGCCGGCACTTTCCTGATGCGCTCGGCCGGCTGCGTCATCAACGACTACGCCGACCGCGACTTCGACGGCAAGGTGGAACGCACCAAGGCGCGCCCGTTCGCGCGCGGCGCGGTGAGCAAGAAGGAGGCGCTGCTGCTGGCCGGCGGGCTGTCGCTGGTCGCGCTGCTCTTGGTGCTGCCGCTCAACCCGCTGACGCTGCTGTTGAGCGTGCCGGCCGTGTTCCTCGCCGGCAGCTACCCGTTCACCAAGCGCTTCCTGCCGATTCCGCAGGCGTATCTGGGCATCGCCTTCTCCTTCGGCATCCCGATGGCCTTCGCCGCGCTCACCGGCCACGTGCCGGGTCTCGCCTGGCTGCTGCTGCTGGCCAACACCTTCTGGACCCTGGCCTACGACACCGAGTACGCCATTACCGACAAGCCGGACGACCTCAAGATCGGCATCAAGACCTCGGCCATCACCTTCGGCGACTACGACGTGGCGGCGGTGATGCTGTGCCACGCCGTGTTCCTGGCACTGATGGTACTGGTGGGCCAGGAGGCGCATCTGGGCGCCGCCTACTACGCCGGGCTGGCGATTTCCGCGCTGCTGATGGTGCAGCAGTACTTCGCCATCCGCGGGCGCGACCGCCAGCGCTGCTTCAAGTCCTTCCTCGACAACAACCGCGTCGGCGCGGCCATCTTCGCCGGGCTGGTGCTGGACTTCCTGCTGCGCTGATCGCCATCCGGCAAAAACACGAAACGGGCCAGACGGCCCGTTTTTTTGTTGGGTACAGGCCCCTCGAAACCTGTTCAGAATCTGTCGCGAGCAGCCCTCAGCGGGGTGAAGAGCAGCACAGAAACCGGAATGGACACGGAGTCCCTGAGGATTTCCGATTGCTGAGCGAATCTCTGCGTGCCAATTTTCGATTGGTCCAGCGAAAGATTCACACGCAGCGCGCATGAGCCCCGATCAGGGCTGCGCAGTAAGATGATGAATGGGTTCTCATGAGGTGCGGAACGGCAGGCGATAACGCTGCCCTTCCACCTCCAGCGTCATGATCCAGTCCTGGCGCTGGCTCACGCACATCGGCAGCGTCACGCGCGCTTGCCAGCCGCCCGGCGCGGCCACGAAGCGGTAGCGGTTGAAGCCCATGTCCATGTCGCGCATGCTGAACTCGGCTCCCGGCGCTTCCTTGGCCGCCCCGGTCAGTTGGATCTGGAACGGCAGTCCCGAGCGGGGCGCGCTGGCGAACTGCAGCTGCATGCCGTTGGGCAGCCGGCAGCTGGTCTGCGCCGGGTCGCACGCCACCTCCTGCACCGCGGCCTCCGCCGGACGGCTCAGGTACCAGCTGATCAGCGCGAACTTCACCGCCCCCAGCAACACCAGCGCCACGCCGATGGTGGCCCACTTCAGCTGCGTGCGGGTCATCGCCACGCCCCCCGCATCAGCGCCACGCCGTGCGCGCCGTGCGCGCGGGCATCGCCCAGATCGGCCGCGCTCAGGCCGCCCAGCGCGTACACCGGCAGCGGCGTGCCGCCTGCCAGCCGGCACTCGAAGCCGTCCCAGCCCAGCGGTGCCGCGCCCGGATGACTGGCGGTGGCCTTGACGTGGCCCAGCAGGACGTAGTCCAGCCCCAGCTCGGCGGCCTTGTTCAACTCTTCCGTCGAGTGCACAGAGGCACCGACCCAGGCGAAGTCCGGCCGCACCGTGGCTTCGGCCAGTCGCTGACCGTTCAGGTGTACGCCATCCACCGGCCAACCGGCCAGCCAGGCAGGGTCGGCGTTGACCACGACCTTGCCGCCGCGCGGGTGCACGATGGCCGCCACGCGCTCGGCCAGCGCCGCCAGTTCGTCGCGCCCCAGCTGCGGCTCGCGCAGTTGGATCAGCGTCAGCTCGGGCCGAGCTTCCAGCGCGTCGAGGAAAGCCTCGACGCCGATCTCGTGCGCGCAGCTGATGGCGTACACGTCCGGCAGCTCCAGCGACTTCAGGATCGGGCCGTTGGCCGGCAGCATCGGCCCCACGGTGTACTGTCCCGGCACCTGCCAGGCGAAGTCCTGTCCCTCGTGCGGCTGCGGCGTGCCGTCCCAGGCCCAGATGCGGTAGAAGGTCAGGTGCACCGAGGCGTGCTCGTAGTGATGCACCTTGGTCAGCCACGGCGTGGCGTGGGTGACGGTAATCCCCATCTCCTCGTGGAACTCGCGCACCAGCGCCGCGAACGGCGCCTCGCCCGGCTCCACCTTGCCGCCGGGAAACTCCCAGTAACCGGCGTAGGGCTTGCCTTCGGGGCGGCTGCCGAGCATGAACGAGCCGTCCGGGCGCATCAGCGCGCCGGCGACGACGGGAATGATTTTGTGATCGGACTGCATGGGGGAACCGGAAAGCGATGGATGGCCGGAATGATAGCGCGTCGGGGCGGCTTTGTGTCGGACGGGGCGGATAAGTGCCGGTTCTAGCAGGATTCTCCGCCCGGTCGAGGCCGGACGAGGAAAGGTTGGCCGAAGCCGCCGCCGTGGCATAGGCTGAACGATAGCCGGACCGCGCAGCAGGAGATCGCCCCATGAGCACAGTATTCTTCGACGTTGCCGTCTCGCTCGACGGCTACATCGCCGGGCCCCACGCCCACCCGCACAACCCGCTGGGTAACGGCGGGCGGGGCCTGCACCAGTGGATGTTCCAGACCGCCACCTTCCACGAACGCCTCGGCGGCAGCGGCGGCGAAGCCTCGCCCGACGACGCGCTGGTGCGGCACGTGTTCGAGCGCGCCGGCGCCTACGTGCTGGGCCGGCGCATGTTCGACGAAGGCGAGGTCGGCTGGCCCGAGAACGCGCCGTTCCGCGCCCCGGTGTTCGTGCTGACGCACAGCGCGCGCGAACCGTGGGTGCGCCCCGGCGGCACCACCTTCTACTTCGTCACCGACGGCATCGAAAGCGCGCTGGCCCAGGCGCGGGCCGCCGCCGCCGGCAAGGACGTGCGCATCTCCGGCGGCGCGGACACCATCCGCCAGTACCTCGCCGCCGGCCTGATCGACGAGTTCACCCTGCACCTCGCGCCGGTGCTGCTGGGCGGGGGTGTGGGGCTGTTCGAGCAGTTGGGGCCAGACCAACTCAAGGTCGAGCAGACGACGGTGAGCCACTCGCCGCTCGCCACGCACATCAACTATCGGGTCATCACCGGCACGCCACGCTGACACCAGGTCAGCCCCTGGCCCGTGCGGGCGCGACGATCAAAAACGCCCCGGCCTTCTTGGCGGGCGCGAAAAGGAGCCCTCATGCGAAAGATCATCGTATCCGAGTTCATGACGCTGGACGGCGTCATGGAAGCCCCCGGCGGCGAACCCGGCCACCCGCACACCGGCTGGGTGCGCGACTTCATGGGCCCCGAGCAGCTGCGCTACAAGCTCGACGAAGTGCTCGAGGCCGAGTCGCTGCTGATCGGACGGATCACCTACGAATCGTTCGCCGCCGCCTGGCCGCAGCGCTCGCAACCCAGCCACGGCGCCGACCCGGACTTGGAGCGGGTGGCCGAGCAGCGCAGCGAGATGCAGCAGTTCGCCGACAAGATGAACGCCATGCCCAAGCACGTCGTCTCCACCACCCTGCAGAATCCGCAGTGGAACAACTCGCACGTGATCGGCAGCGACGTCGCCGGGGAAATCGCCCGGCTCAAGCAGCGGGAGGGCGGCCCGATGCTGGTGATCGGCAGCCGGCTGTTGGTACACACGCTGATGGCGCACGATCTGGTCGACGAGTACCGCATCATGATTTTCCCGGTGCTGCTCGGCAGCGGTCGGCGTTTGTTTCCCGAGACGCCGGACAAGACGGTGTTGCGGTTGGTGGATAGTCGGACGTTCAGTACGGGGGTGGCGGTGCATAGCTATTACCGGGCGTCCTGGTAGGTTGGGCTGAGCACAGCGAAGCCCGGCATTGCCTCGCTAAATGCTGGCCGACCTTTTAGAGCCTTGGGAAGGTGGCTGATTAGCAGGGCTTGCCGGTTCCGCCCGGCAGCCTCGTAGGTTGGGCTGAACACCGTGAAGCCCAACACTGCCGCCGTTGATATTGGGCTTCGGCCAACCTTTTAGCCTTGTTGGGGTTGTTGATTTGTAAGGTTTGCCGGTCCCGCCCGGCAGGCGGGTCAAGGGAATTGCATGGCCAATTCCCTTGACAATCCCAAGGCCACCCCCAGGATCCCCGCCCTTCGGGTTCCCTGTCACAAGCCGTCTGGCAAGGCGCTGGCGGAACTCGCCATTCGCTAACGTCGAATGGCTCAAACAGCCGCCAGCTTAAAACCTTGCCAGCCAACTTGCGCCCGGCGGGGATCAAAGGGGCCAACCCTAGCTACCGACAGACGTGTTCCCAATGATCAAAGATTGGCCAAAACTCCCGTTAGCTTGGTTGCTACAACCGCACCAATGAACCCCGGCCCCTTTTGTGCGCCGGTTGGGTGGCGCTGGCGAGGTTTTAAGCGCCCGGCTAGTTACGGGCTCGCCTCGCCAGTGACAGGCCCCGACCGGGAAGCCGCCGGCCGCACAAACGGGGTGGCCTTTGGGGATGCAAGGGGGCTTTGGCCACGCAAAGCCTCCTTGCCCGCCAGCCGGCGCGGGACCGGCAAACGCAACACACCATCAATCATGGCACGACGCAATTGCTGTATGATTATTGAATATTCAAAGTTATAGACGCTTGCTCCACAAGGCTTACAGCATGGAACAGGCCCATCATGATGCAATGAAATACGTCTTTTAGGACGCCTACTTCTAGTTAGAGTTCAATACTTACGAGCGATAAAAAATGGCCGTAGAAGAAAAAGACACAAAGAGTTGTTTTGTTGTTACACCCATTGGAGCTGACAACTCTCCAACACGGCGAGCCGCTGATGGATTAATCAGCGCAGTGATTAAACCAACCTTGAAAGAAATGGGGTTTGAAGCTCACGTAGCGCATGAGATCGCCACGCCTGGCTCGATCACGAGACAGGTCATTGAGCATATTCTTTATGATGAACTTGTCGTCGCAAACCTGACTGAACTTAACCCAAACGTAATGTATGAACTTGCGGTTCGGCATTGCGTTGGTTTGCCGATTGTTGTTCTAGCAGAAAGTGGCACAAAACTTCCTTTTGATATCTCAGATGAAAGGACTGTTTTCTTCCATAACGACATGCATGGAGCCGTCGACCTCAAGCCAAGACTGAGAGCGGCTATTGATTCGGCTCTTAGCGAAAGCGAACCTGACAATCCGGTGTACAGAGTGGCTCAAACCAAGGTAATGCGAGAAGTCACTCAAGCTGATGATGCACAGAGCTTTTTACTTAAGAAGCTTGATTACATTGAGTCGTCGGTAAACGAACTACGGCATAGATCGCAGCTCCGAGAAGAGCCGCGTCAACTTCCATTTAGATACACCGTATACGCTGGCGGCGAAAAAGAGTCCATTCGAGAGCTATTGAAACTTATTCGAACGCTGCCTGGCATCGAGCGCGTAGTAATTCTTGGCATGTCAACTGAGGTCAGATTGCGCGACGAAGTATCTTCGATCACGCATAGGTTTCGGATTGAGTCAATGGAGCCCATTTCGATGCAAGAAGTTGAGTTCATGGCATCTCACTGCAACGTTCAAATCGAGAAAGTGCGCGATCACTCATCACTCTAACAATTCTGTCGAGAGGAACCGCCCACAAGCTGCGCTTGTAGATACCCTTCACGGCTTCGCCGCTACGGTGGCCCCTCAGGTCAGACGTTAGGTGCTGTATATGGAAACTCGCGCATCCATCTGCGCTTTGGTTGACAACACAGGAGAGGTTGAGGAAGCGGAGTTTTGGCTCGAGTTGAACCAGAAGCGGCTTTCGTACGTGTCTGCAATGAACGGGGGGGCTGCGTATTTTCTTGGGATGTACGGGGGCCTAAGGAAGTTATCGACACGCTCCCTTTTCACTTATCTTCGGGCAGTTCGTGGGCGTCGAGCATTCCGGAATGATTGGTATGGTGCCTAACCCATCAATCAACACGGACGCGCTGACGCTCACCGGTTATCGTTCACGTTGGGCGGCGTAATCCTGATGAAGCTAAATCAAGCAGCTTTCGACGTTGGGCAATTAGCCGAACGTTTATCCCAAGGCTACTATGCACATCTAGCGGCAATTTCAGTCGCGACTGATCCCAGGGCCGCACAACTCGCGCCACAAATTCAACCGGGCCAGATTGTGCCAGTGGCAGACGTGAAGCGGAAGGATGGGACAGCTCACGTGTTTCATTTCCTTCACTTCCTTTCACTTGCGAGTAGTGACGATCTAATTGCTGCGGAACTAGAGCGGGTCTGGTTTGCCGGTACCCTATTGCGGGTCGGCGATGCATTGGCGCAGCATCAGTACTTTGATCGTGCGCCCGAACTGGAATTGCTTCGCCATCTAAGAAATGGTATTGCTCACGGAAATCGATTCAGGATCGACAATCCGTCAAGCCTCACAAAATTTCCCGCTCACAATCGGCTTGCCTGGATAAGGAGCGACTTGAAATCAGACTTTGAAATTGAACCTGCGTTAAATGGAACGGAAGTGCTTTTCTCGTTTATGGAGCCCGGCGATATTCTGGACCTACTAATGTCCATCGGGCTTTATCTCATCCGCATGGGAAATGGTGATCCTCTCAGGCCATAAGGGCAAACCCGCCCAACCCATCATTCCACCTGACCTGCGCGAAAAGCCGCGCAGGCCAGTGATTCTGCACGTTAACCTCCCCCTCACTCCGCCCTCCGCTCCTCCTCCCCCCTCCCCGCCCAGTCGCAAGCAAACTGCCACGCCACCCGGCCCGAGCGACTCCCCCGCGTCAGACTCCACTGCAGCGCCGCACGCTCGGCCTCGGCATCCATCTCCAGCCCGAAGTGCTGCAGCCACTGCCCCGCTGCCGCGAGGTAGGCGCGCTGGTCGAAGGGGTAGAACGATAGCCACAGCCCGAAGCGGTCGGACAGCGACACCTTCTCCTCCACCGCCTCGCCAGGGTGGATTTCGCCGTCGTGCTGCTGGGTCTGGCGGTTTTCGCTCATGCGCTCCGGCAACAGGTGGCGGCGGTTGGAGGTGGCGTACACCAAGAGGTTGTCGGCACGGCGCGCGAGGCCGCCGTCGAGCGCGGTCTTGAGCGCCTTGTAGCCGTCGTCGCCTTCCTCGAACGACAGGTCGTCGCAGAACAGGATGAAGCGCTCGGGACGGGCGGCCACCAGGTCGACGATCTGGGCGAGGTCGGCCAAATGGTCCTTGTCGACTTCGATCAAGCGCAGCCCCTGCTCGGCGAACTCGGGCAGCAGCGCCTTGATCAAGGACGACTTGCCGGTGCCGCGCGCGCCGGACAGCAGCACGTTGTTGGCCGGGCGGCGCTCGATGAACTGGCGCGTGTTGCGCACCAGTTGGGCGAGTTGGCGGTCGATGTGGGTGAGATCGGAGAGGCGCACGCTATGTGGCGCGGGCAGCGCTTCGAGCCAGCCCGCCATGCCCTGGCGACGCCAGCGGAAGGCCCGGGCGCTCCAGTCCGGCTCCGGGCGGGCCGGCGGCAGCAGCGGTTCGAGGCGCGCCAGCAGGGCTTCGGCGCGGGCGAGGAAGGATTCCAGCTTGTCCATGAGTCTCGTTCTTTCTCTTGAAGGTTGGCCTGGGCAGCGCAAACAGCGGGCGTAAAAAAGGCCGGATAACCGGCCTTTATCTTACCAAAGAGTTTCAGTAGGCCCGCGAGCCATGGCCGCTCGAGAGGAGCCTGGCACGTAGGGTGGGCGGAGCTCCGCGCAATCCATTGCACCATGTTGATGGGTTCCGGCCATCCTACCCAGGCGCCGGGCTCAAAGAAAAAGGCCGGTCGCCCGGCCCTGTCCTTCCAAATCAATCGCGCAGCGTGATCACCGGCCAGCCGTGCTCTTCAGCATGCGCCTGCAACGTCGGGTCCGGGTCCACCGCCACCGGGTGGCTGACGATGGACAAGAGCGGGATGTCGTTGCGCGAGTCACTGTAGAAGAAGCTCTTGTCGTAGCCTGCCAGCGTCTCCCCACGCTGGGCGAGCCAGTCGTTGAGACGAGTGATCTTGCCGTCCTGGTAGCTCGGCACGCCGGTGGGCTTGCCGGTGTAGTTGCCGTTCTCGTCCACTTCCAGCTCCACCGCGATGAGGTGCTCAACGCCCAATTCGGCCGCGATCGGGCCGGTGATGAAGCGGTTGGTGGCGGTGATGATCAGCACCACGTCGCCCTGCGCCTCGTGCGCGGCCAGGAGATCGCGCGCCTTCTGCGGGATGATCGGCTTGATGTGCTCTTCCAGGTAGGCGGCGTGCAGCTCGGCCAGTTCTTCGCGGCTGAAGCGCGTCAGGGGCTGCAGCTGGAAGTCGAGGAATTCGTAGATGTCGAGCGTGCCCGCCTTGTACTGTTCGTAGAAGTAGTCGTTCTGGCGCGCGTGGTGCTCGGGGTCGAGCAGGCCGCGCTTGATCAGGAATTTCGGCCACTCGGTGTCGGAGTCGCCGGCGATGAGGGTGTTGTCGAGGTCGAAAAGGGCGAGGTTCATGGTTGCGTCGGGGCGGTGTGGAGGATGTTCTTGACCAGGGGCACGGTGATCGGACGGCGCAACGCCAGCGAGTAACGGTCGAGCAGATCGAGCATGCCGATCAGACTGGAGAGGTCGCGCCGCCAGTGCGTGAGCAGGTAGCGGAACACGTCGTCGGGAATCGCCAGCTGACGCTCGGCGGCGTGGGCGTGCAAGGCCGCCAGCTTGTCGGCGTCGGACAGTGGCTTGACCTCGAATACCAGCCCCCAGCCCAGGCGGGTGCGCAGGTCGTCGCGCACCGCCAGCGCCATCGGCGGCAGGCGCCCGGCCATCAAGAGGCGGCTCTCGCCGCCCTCTTTCAGCGAGTTGTAGAACGAGAACAGCGTGATCTGGTCGTCCGGCGCCAGGTCGTCGACGTGGTCGACGGCAATGAAGCTGGCTTCGCGCGCGAAGTCGGGCAGATGCTCGCGCTGGCCGTCGAGGTAGATCGAGGCGCGCCCCAGCGTCTCGGCGTGGGCGATCCAGGCCTGCAGCAGGTGGGTCTTGCCGCTGCCCGGTTCGCCCCACAGGTAGATGAACCGCTCGTCGCCCGGATGGGTGAGCGCCGTGATCACTTCCCGGTTGCGTTCGGCGACGAAGTTGTCGAAAGCGGGAAGCGGCGTGGGCGTGAGATCGAGAATCAGCTGGTCCAAAATAAGCGCAGGGCCGAAATAAGTAGCCCATTTCGTCAGGCGGCTGCGCCTTAAGCACCGGCAGTACTGCGTGCGAATCTTTAGATTCGCTCAGCGATCAGGAATCCTCATGTACTTCATGTACATTCCGGTTCCTGTGCGCTGGCAGCACTCAACCTGCTTTGGCTCGCTCGCTTGCTGAAATAGGCTTCAAGTCGTCAAAAGCCTGATTTTACGCTGATCCGGCGGGGTCGCGAAACCCGCAGGCCACGCTCGCAACGCCCGAGCGCGTCCGCGACGGCAAAAAAGCGGCGGCACAGCAGCGTTCCCGGCAAAATTCGGTTAAAATACAGGCGCTTTTTTTCGCCCGCGACCGGAAAACCCGTTGCCGGCGACTACCCGAATCGGTTTGTTTCACCCGGCGAGCGCCTCCCGGGAGCTGAAACCGGCGCCTGGCGCCGGCTCGGACTCCGCCGTGCGCGGGCCTCGCGGGGTGAAGAGCACAGACGCCGGAATTGACTGAACCGGTCAATGAGGCTGTCGCACGGCGCAGCCGCCCAGACCCGGGCCGCGCAGCAAGATTATGAACAGAAAGTGAGCTGACCTTGAACACCACGTCCCTCAGTTACCGTGATGCCGGCGTCGACATCGACGCCGGCGACGCGCTCGTCGAAAACATCAAGCCGTTCGCCAAGCGCACCATGCGCCCGGAAGTCCTCGGCGGCCTCGGCGGTTTCGGCGCACTGGTGGAAATCTCCAAGAAATACCAGGAACCGGTACTGGTTTCCGGCACCGACGGCGTCGGCACCAAGCTCAAGCTCGCCTTCGACTGGAACAAGCACGATACCGTCGGCATCGACCTGGTGGCGATGAGCGTCAACGACATCCTGGTGCAGGGTGCCGAGCCGCTGTTCTTCCTCGACTACTTCGCCTGCGGCAAGCTCGATGTGGCGCAGGCCACCGACGTGATCAAGGGCATCGCCGCGGGTTGCGAGCAGGCCGGTTGCGCGCTGATCGGCGGTGAAACCGCCGAGATGCCGGGCATGTACCCGGTGGGCGAATACGACCTGGCCGGCTTCGCCGTCGGCGTGGTGGAAAAGAGCAAGGTCATCACCGGCCGCGACATCAAGCCGGGCGACGTGGTACTTGGCCTGAAATCCAACGGCGTGCACTCCAACGGCTACAGCCTGGTGCGCAAGATCATCGAGCGCGCCCAGCCGGCACTGGACGCCGAGTTCGACGGCGGCAAGACCCTGCGCGAGGCGATCATCGCTCCGACCCGCATCTACGTGAAGCCGCTCCTGGCACTGATGCAGCAGCTGAACGTGAAGGGCATGGCCCACATCACCGGCGGCGGCATCACCGAGAACACCCCGCGCGTGCTGCCGGAAAACACCGTGGCGCAGATCGACGCCAAGAGCTGGGAGCTGCCGAAGCTGTTCCAGTGGCTGCAGGCCGAAGGCAATGTCGACGCGCAGGAGATGTACCGCACCTTCAACTGCGGCATCGGCATGGTGGTGATCGTGGACGCCGCCGACGCTGACCAGGCCGCGGCCATCCTGACCGAACAGGGCGAAACGGTATCGCGCATCGGCGTGATCCGCGCGCGCAACGGCGACGAGCACCAGACCCAGGTAAACTGAGCGTCTCCCGTTTGAAACACAACGCCGCTGGCTGACGGGCTGGCGGCGTTTGTCTTTGGTAGTCTGTACGGCAAGGACGCTTGCCTACGCTCAACCACCATGAAAAACATCGTCATCCTGATTTCCGGCCGTGGCTCCAACATGCAAGCCATCGTCGAGGCGCAGATTCCCGGCGCGCGCATCGCCGCGGTGATCAGCAACCGCCCCGGCGCTGCGGGTCTCGCCTGGGCGGCCGAACGCGGTGTGCCTACCGCCACGCTCGACCACAAGGCCTTCGCCAGCCGCGAGGCGTTCGACGTCGCGCTGGCCGAGCTGATCGACGGCTACGCCCCGGACCTGGTGGTGCTGGCCGGCTTCATGCGCATCCTGACCCCGGACTTCACTCGCCGTTACGAAGGCCGCATGCTGAACATCCACCCCTCGCTGCTGCCGGCCTTCACCGGCCTGCACACCCATCAGCGCGCCATCGACATGGGCTGCAAGGTGGCCGGCTGTACCGTGCACTTCGTCACCGCCGACCTCGACCACGGCCCGATCGTGGCGCAGGGAGTGGTACCGGTGCAGGACGACGACAGCGAGGACACCCTGGCGGCACGCGTGCTGAAGATCGAGCACCAGATGTACCCGGAGGCGGTGCGCCGCTTCGTCGCCGGCGAGCTGGCCATCGTCGACGGCCGCGTCAAAGGCCGCGCCCAGGACGCCACACAATGGCTGATTTCGCCCTCTCTGAACTGAGCCATGGCGCTTGGCGGGAACGTCCTGCCTCCCGCGCCGCTCGAATAGCCATGCGACTCTACCGCCCCCTGCTCCTGGCACTGGCGCTCTCGCTGCTGCTACACCTGGGCGTGCTGCTGTCCGGTCATCTGCCGCACGCGGCGAGCCTGCCGGAACCGGCCAAGCTGCAGCCCTTGTCTGTGGCGATGCAGGCGATGACACTGGAACCGGAAGCCGGCCCCGCGCCGGCCGCGGCCCCGTCCACCGGGCTGGTGGCCGTCCCGGCCGGGCACGCTCCGGGCGTCAAGCGCCACCACCGCGCCCGCGCCGCGCATCGCGCCGATGCCGCGTCCGCCCCCGTCGCCGAAGCGCCTCCGGCAGGCAAAGACATGCTGGCCGCCGCCACGGAAACCCCTGCCGCCAAAGACGTGCCGGCCGCCGCCGAGCCCAGCCCCGCCCCGGCCGCCACGCCGTCGGCGGAACAGCCGGCCAACGACAACAGCGACCCCGCCGCACCGCCGCCGCAAGCCGACGACAGCACCGGACTGGAAGCCAAGGGCGCCGCCAAGACGCGCCGCTTTCCCGACAGCTCGCGCGTCGACTACCAGATCTACTACGGCAGCCTGATGGCCGGCCACGGCGAGATCAGCTGGCAACGCAGCGGCGCCAACTACACCCTGGACGCGCGCCTGACGCCGATCATCGGCCCCCACCTGCGCTACCAGTCGCGCGGCAGCATCGGCAAGCGCGGGCTGACTCCGCTCGCCTACCAGGCCTGGCGCGGCGACACCGAACGCGAATCGGCGCGCTTCGACTGGAGCGCCAACACCCTCGCCTACGGCGACCACGGCGACAAGCAGGCCGAACTCGCCCCGGGCACACAGGACATCCTGAGCCTGGGCTACCAGCTGGCGCTGACCGGCGGCAGCCTGCTGCCGCCACAACAACGCATCACCACCGGCAAGAAGGTGTACGACTATCCGCTGGCGCCAGGTGGCGAAACCCGCTACCCGCCCGACCACGGCACGCTGCGCGTGGTCGTATTCCGCGCCAAGAACGGCGACGACGTGACCGAATTCTGGCTGGCGCCGGACTTTGCCAACCTGCCGGTGCGCATCCTGCGCATCGACAAGGACAAGACACTGGACCAGCGCGCCCGCCGCATCGACATCAACGGCAAGACCGTCTGGTCTCTGTCGGAAAACCCCTAACGGAACCACGATGATCAACCAGACCCAGCTCTTCCACATCGAAACCGTGCTCGGCAAGATGGTCCGCTTCGACCGTCCCGCCGACGCCGTGCTGAGCGCCTACTTCCGCGAGCACGCCAACCTCGGCGCCAACGACCGCCACGTCATCGCCGAAACCGCCTTCGCCTGCCTGCGCCGCTTCAGCCAGCTCAAGGCGGTGATCGCGCCGCAGAAGCCCACCCCGCGCCGTCTGGCGCTGGCCACGCTGGCGCGCGTGCGCGGGCTCAACCTGAAGGAATTTGGCGGCAGCCTGAAGGAAGAAGAACGCAACTGGGTGGCCGAGCTCAAGGGCAAGACACTGCCGGACGAACTGGCGGTACAGGCCGAACTGCCGGCCTGGGTAATCGAAAGGTTGGCCGAAGACACCCCGGAACAGATCATCGCGCTGGGACGCGGCATGATCGAGGGCGCGCCGCTCGACCTGCGCGTCAATACCCTGAAGATGAAGCGCGACGACGCCCTGCTGGCCTTGCGCCGCGACGGCTTCGACGCCGAACCGACGCCGTTCTCGCCCATCGGCATCCGCCTCAAGGGTAAGCCGGCGCTCAACCGCCACCCGCTGTTCAAGGACGGCAGCATCGAAGTGCAGGACGAAGGCAGCCAGCTCCTGGGCCTGATCACCGGCGCGCGCCGCGGCGAGATGGTGGTGGACTTCTGCGCCGGCGCCGGCGGCAAGACGCTGCTCCTGGGCGCGCAGATGGCCTCTACTGGCCGCCTCTACGCCTTCGACGTGTCGGAAAAGCGCCTCGCCAACTTCAAGCCGCGCCAGGCCCGCTCCGGCCTGTCCAACGTGCACCCGCAGCTGATCGCGCACGAGAACGACACCCGCGTCAAGCGCCTGGCCGGCAAGGCCGACCGCGTGCTGGTGGACGCCCCCTGCTCCGGCCTCGGCACCTTGCGCCGCAACCCCGACCTGAAATTCCGCCAGAGCCCGGAAAGCGTGGCCGAACTCAACGCCAAGCAGGCCTCCATCCTCGCCTCGGCGAGCCGCCTGGTGAAGGCCGGCGGACGCCTGGTGTACGCCACCTGCAGCCTGCTGCCGCAGGAAAACCAGGCCATCGTCGAAGCCTTCTTGGCCGAGCACCCCGACTTCACGCTAGTGCCGGTGTCGGACGTGCTGGCGGAACAGAAGATTCCGCTGGAGATGGGCGACTACCTGGCATTGCGTCCGGACCGACACAACACCGACGGCTTCTTCGCCGCCGTGCTGGCCAAACAAAAAGCGTGAGTCTATGATGAAACCCTGATATAGGCTTTCATCCACCCGCCCGACAACAGGCCGCCCCCGAGGCGGCCTGTGTTATTTAACCACCATGCCATACATTGCCCCCCAATGGCGCCGCCGCAACCGCCGCCTGGTGCTGCTGCACGACCTGATCAACCAATTCCGCTGGCGCACCCGCCTCACCCTCTGGATTACCGCCGCGCTGGCCGGGCTGGTAGTGGCTGGCTTCGCCGTGCTGTCCGAACAAGCCCAGCACGGCTTCCTGCGCCTGGTGGCGTTCAACCCGCTGTGCGCCTGGCTACTGCCGGTCGCGGTGCCAATGCTGGCGGTGTGGCTGACCCGGCGCTACTTCCCCGGCAGCCAGGGCAGCGGCATTCCGCAGGCCATCGCCGCGATCCGCCTGAGCAGCGAACGCCAGCCGGTACACCAGCTGGTTTCGCTGCGCATCGCCGTAGGCAAGATCCTGGTCGGCTGTTTCGGTCTGCTGGGCGGCATCTCGGCCGGACGCGAAGGGCCGTCGGTGCAAGTGGCGGCCAGCATCATGCACGCCGCGCACCGCTGGCTGCCGCACGGCCGCACCATCCGCCCGCAAGACCTGATCCTGGCGGGCAGCTCGGCCGGCATCGCCGCCGCCTTCAACACCCCGCTGGCCGGCATCGTGTTCGCAGTGGAGGAAATGGGGCGGCGCCTAGAGTCGCGCACCAGCGGCGTGCTGCTGTCCACCATCATTCTCTCCGGCCTGATGGCGATCTCCCTGCTGGGCAATTACAGCTACTTCGGCTCGCTGCACATCCCGGCACTGAGCAGCGCCATCATCACGCCGATCATCGTCTGCGGCATTGGCTGCGGCCTCTTGGGCGCGCTGTTCAGCCGCGCCATGCTGTGGCCGCAGCGCTACGCCGGGAGCCGCCTGTGGCGCTGGCGCGCCGCCCACCCGGTGCGCTTCGCCGGACTGTGCGGGCTGCTGCTGGCGCTGATGGGCTGGCTGAGCGGCGGCAGTTCGTTCGGCAGCGGCTACGCCGCCACCTCGCACCTGATCGACGGCAGCGCCACCCTGCCCTGGCACGCCCCGCTGCTGCGCTTCGGCGCCACCCTGGTGACCTACTTCATGGGCGTGCCGGGCGGCATCTTCGCCCCCTCGCTGGCGGTCGGCGCCGGCATCGGCAACGATCTGGCGAGCTGGCTCTTTCCCCTTGCCGGCCAGCACGTCATCATCGCCCTGTGCATGGCGAGCTTTCTCGCCGCGGTGACGCAGGCGCCGCTCACCTCGGCCATCATCATGATGGAAATGATCGACAACCATGGCATGGTGATCAGCCTGATGGCGGCCTGCGTGCTGGCGCGCTTCATCAGCGCCCGCCTGAGCCCGGCGCTGTACCACCAGCTGTCGGATGGATTCATGCCGTCGCCGGCGCGACAGGATGAGCGCCGTGGCCGCATGCAAATTGACCCGCCGCCGGCCGGACCGTAAAATACCCCATCGAAACGCTCGGGTATTGCGTCGCCAGACAGGGTTGCCTGTTCCGGAGCGCCAGCCTCAACCAACGCAAGGATTCTGCCATCCATGGATATCCAGGAAACCATCAAGCAAACCGTCACCAGCAGCCCGGTCGTACTGTTCATGAAGGGCTCGGCCCAGTTCCCGCAGTGCGGTTTCTCCGCGCGCGCAGTGCAGATCGTCAAGGCCTGCGGCGTGGACGACTTTCTGACCGTCGACGTGCTGCAGAATCCGGAAATCCGCCAGGGCATCAAGGATTTCTCCAACTGGCCGACCATTCCGCAGCTCTACATCAAGGGTGAATTCATCGGCGGTTCGGACATCATGTACGAAATGTTCCAGTCCGGCGAACTGCAGGAACTGCTGAAGGATATCGCCCAGGCGTAACCATGCGCCTGAGACGCCACAACCCGGTCGCTGCGCCGGGTTTTTTGTTGCCCGCACCAGACAGGTTTTTTTCATTCGTCATATAATGAAAAACGTGTATGAGTCTCCCGCATCGCCTGACACCATGACTGACGAATTCCTGCCTTATCAAGACGACCGCCTGATCTCTGCCAGCGCCATGTCCATCGACGAAATCTGGCGGGCGCTGGTCAACGACCAGCTAGTACCCTACTTCCAGCCGGTGGTCGAACTGCGTTCGCGCAAGGTGCTCGGGGTCGAGGCCCTGGCGCGCTGGCGCCACCCGGCACTGGGGGTGCTGTCGCCAGTAACCTTCGTGCCGATCATGGAAGAGCGCGGCATGATCCGCGAACTGACCGAACTGATCCTCGAGAAGTCGCTCTACGCCTGTCGCGACTGGCTCGATCACGGCCAGAAGCTCACGGTGTCGATCAACCTGTCCGCCCTGTCGCTCACCGACCGCAACCTGCCGGGGCTGCTGGAAAGCAAGTGCCGCATCGCCGGCCTGCCGTCCTCCAGCCTGATCCTCGAGCTATCCGAGAACACCCTGCGTCAGCACTGGGAGTTGGCCGAACCGCAGCTCGGCCAGCTGCGTGAGCGCGGCTTCGGCGTGGCGGTCGACGAATACGGCATCGGCAGCGGCTTGGCGACGCGCCTCAACGGCGAGCACTTCTCGACGATGAAGATCGATCGCGCCTTCGTGCACGGTGCCGGCAGCAATCCTCACCTGCGCGCCATCCTGCAGGAGAACCTGCTCCTGGCGCAGCGGCACGGCCTGTTCACCGTGGCCATGGGGATCGAGGAAAGCGCCGACCTGGCACTCTTGAGCGAACTGGGCTGC
This sequence comes from Pseudogulbenkiania subflava DSM 22618, assembly GCF_900177275.1. Lineage (GTDB taxonomy): Bacteria > Pseudomonadota > Gammaproteobacteria > Burkholderiales > Chromobacteriaceae > Pseudogulbenkiania > Pseudogulbenkiania subflava. The sequence goes on along the minus strand of NZ_FXAG01000002.1, from coordinate 175,647 downwards.
GATGCAGTGCAAGGCTATCTGTGCTCGGCCCCGCAGCCCGCCGAAGGCTTGTTGCCGTGGATTTACCAGTGGGAAAAAGGCTAAAATCGCAACATGGTGTAAACACCCATTTAATCCCACGTGAACGGCGGCGACCCCGCCGTTCACGGACACAATGCCAAACAGCCGGTATCCCGAAACGGGACGACCCGGCTGTTTTTTCACGAGCGAAGGAAGCCGCATGAACATCACCGTAGTGCACCACCCGCTGGTACAGCACAAGCTCGGGCTGCTGCGCGAAGGCGCCATCAGCACCATGAAATTCCGCCAGCTGACCCAGGAGCTGGCGCGCCTGCTGGCCTACGAGGCCACCCGCGATTTCGAACTGGAAACCGTCACCATCGAGGGCTGGTGCGGCCCGATCGAGGTGCAGCAGATCAAGGGCAAGAAGGTCACCGTGGTGCCGATCCTGCGCGCCGGCCTCGGCATGCTGGATGGTGTGCTCGACCTGGTGCCGTCGGCCAAGATCAGCGTGGTCGGACTCTACCGCAACGAGGAAACACTGGAACCGGTGCCCTACTTCGACAAGTTCGTCGACAGCCTCGACGAGCGCATCGCCATCATCATCGACCCGATGCTGGCCACCGGCGGCTCGATGGTCGCCACCATCGACCTCTTGAAGCGCAAGGGCTGCAAGCAGATCAAGGCGGTGGTGATGGTGGCGGCACCGGAAGGCGTGAAAGTGGTGAACGAGGCCCATCCCGACGTACAAATCGTCGCCGCCTCGCTCGACAGCCACCTCAACGAGCACGGCTACATCATCCCCGGCCTGGGCGACGCCGGCGACAAGATCTTCGGCACCAAGCACGGCTGACACTCGCCGGCGGTCTGCCACCGAAGCGTGGCCGGCCCGGTGCTGTCTGCTCTCTCCTGCCCCACGACGAAAGGCGACGCATGGATGCGTTCGAACAGATAGATCACGACTTCCTGCTGCGTTTTCCCGGCGCGCTGAATGACCCGGACTGGCTGGCGCAGGGGAAGAAGCATCGCAGTATCGACAGTGTGATCCGCCTGTGCCGGGAGGGCCTGACCGAGCCCGTGCTGCAGCGGGCCCTCGTCACCGGCAATACGGCCGCCGTCATCGATTGCTGCCGCCAGATCATCGGCCGCTGCAGCACGGTCAGCACGTTCGAGAAGATGGCGTTCCGTAACTACCTGGGATACGGCGAGGTGCACCTGCCTTTCGTGGCGGCGCTCAACGACGTGCTGCATCATTTTTCGCCCGAGCACTTCGAGGCGTTCGTCGATGTCCTGACGCTGTGCCGGCACGATCCGAGAACCCATGCGGCGAAATGGCCGGTGGTGACCTGCTTTCTGGCCTACAGCGACCCCGAGCGCCAGATATGCATCAAGCCCACCACCATCAAGAAGCTGGCCGCCAAGCTCGGCATCGACATTGCCTACCAGGCACGCCCCAACTACGAGACCTACCAGCGGGTACAGGCCATGGTGCAAGCCTTTCGCGGCCGCAGCCGACTGGCCGAAGGCCAGGACAACATCATCGCGCAGGCCATCATGTACTGCACGGTGTGACGCCGGCCACGGGACGTCGCTCTGATTCGCGCTCTATCTAACAACAAGGATTCTTTCATGTTCCAACAACTCAAGACGGCGGTATCGGGAGCCCAGATCCTGTTCGTCGCCTTCGGCGCCCTGGTACTGGTGCCGCTTCTGACCGGGCTCAATCCGGCCATGGCTCTGCTCGGTGCCGGCGTCGGCACCCTGCTGTTCCAGCTGTGCACCGGTCGCCAGGTGCCGATCTTCCTCGGTTCCTCGTTCGCCTTCATCGGCCCGATCATCTACTCGATGCAGACCTGGGGCATGGGTGCCACCATGTTCGGCCTGTTCTGCGCCGGCTTCATGTACTTCGTGTTCGCCGCCATCGTCAAATGGCGCGGCATGGAGCTGGTCAACCGCCTGCTGCCACCGGTGGTGATCGGCCCGGTGATCATGATCATCGGTTTGAGCGTGGCCAATGCCGCCTCGAACATGGCGATGGGGCGCGCCGGCGGCCAGCAGGTGATGCCGTACGAGACTTCGCTGCTGCTGGCGGCGGTGTCGCTCGCCACCACCATCGTGGTGTCGATCTTCGCGCGCGGCATGTTCAAGCTGGTGCCGATCCTGGCCGGCGTCACGGCCGGCTACATCGTCGCGGCGCTGCTGGGCGTGGTCGATTTCGCCAAGCTGGCCAACGCGCCGTGGTTCGCCGTGCCGCAATTCCACAGCCCGGAAGTGAACTGGGCCGCGGCGCTGTTCATGCTGCCGGTGGCGATCGCCCCGGCCATCGAGCACATCGGCGGCGTGATGGCGATCGGCGGCGTCACCGGCCGCGACTACACCAAGTCCCCGGGCCTGCACCGCACGTTGTCCGGCGACGGCCTGGGCGTGTGCCTGGCTGGCCTGATCGGCGGGCCTCCCGTGACGACTTACGCCGAGGTGACCGGCGCGGTGATGATCACACGCAACTTCAACCCGGTGGTGATGACCTGGGCGGCCCTGTTCGCCATCGCCATGGCCTTCTTCGGCAAGTTCAACGCGCTGCTGCAGTCGATCCCGATGCCGGTGATGGGCGGCATCATGGTGCTGCTGTTCGGCACCATCGCCTCGATCGGCCTGAAGACCCTGATCGAAGCCAAGGTGGACCTGATGGAGCCGCGCAACCTGGTGATCATCTCGGTGGTGCTGACCGCCGGCATCGGCGGCCTGGAGATCAAGCTGGGCTCGTTCGGGCTGGCCGGCGTCGGCCTGTGCTCGCTGCTGGCGATCGTATTGAACCTGATCCTGCCCCGTCACGCCGCCACCCACGACGGCATCGTCGAGGGACAGGACCTGTAACAGCGGCTTCGGCCAACCTGACAACGCCAACCCGCCCCGGCAACGAGGCGGGTTTTTTCATGGTCACGCCGGGCCGCCCGCAAAAATGTCGCAATGCACAATAACAATGTCCTGATCGTGAACGACCCTGGCGCGCCAGGCTGGAACAATGTATCCAGTCAATCGAAGGAACCCCGCCATGCGTACCCTGATCGCTTTCTGCCTGCTCTATTTCCTGCTGCTGCCGATGCTGGGCGGCGCACTGGCCTTCCTCGGCGGCATGCTGCGGGCGCGCTTTGCCGAGCAGCGCAAGGCCTACGCCGGCTACCATCCGATGAACCCGTTCTATCGCTCGTCGCCCTACCACTTCGGCAAGCGCTGAAACCGCTGTCTTTCTCCTCCGTCAGTATTGGCGCCACGGTTCGATGGCGCTTTTTTTGTGCCCCGCGCGCTGGGCAGACGGTTTCCCCCGACGGGCTCGGCGCTGCCCTCCGGCGCCTCAGCTGCGCCCAGCCAGAGGCCCGCGCAGGCGAGCCATCAGCAGGCCATCGACGAACTCGCCGTCGCGGAACGAATCGGCGCGCAAGCGTCCCTCCTCCTCGAAACCCAGCTGCCGGTACAGCGCGATGGCCCGCTCGTTGTCGGCATAGACGTGCAGTTCGAGCCGGGTCAGTCCCAGCCAGCTGTCGGCGTACTCCAGCAACGCCCCCAACAACTGGCGCCCCACCCCTTTGCCTTGCCAGTCTTCGTGCACCGCCAGCGCCAGCGAGGCGGTGTGGGCGCGGCGCAGCTGCGGCGGGCGCATCAGGGCACCGTAGGCGATGGCACGGTCCTCCGCGTCGCACGCCACCAGTGCGTGCGTGCTGTCCGGCAACTCCGCCAGGCGCGTCTGCCAGTGCGACAGCGAGGGATACGGCAGCTGCAGCGAATTGCGCACTACCGAGGGGCAGCTGAACAGGACCTGCAAGGCGGGGGCGTCGGCGACGTCGGCACGGCGGATGGGGTAGCTCATGGAATCTCCTCGAGAAGGGAACGGCAGGCAACGCCGCGGATCGCGCCGCGCCAGCCCGACGTTCGACCATGACATAAAAACCGCGTCCCGCCCAGCCAGGACGCGTCACCTCCGCGCCGTGGGCACGAAAAAGCCGCCCGCAGGCGGCTGGTAGCTGGATCTCGACAGGCTCAGCCGAGGCGATGCGTGGCGCGGTCCACCAGGTACATCAGGTGCTGGTAGGGAATGCCGGCGTGTTCCGACAGCCCGATCTCGCAGGTGGCGCTGGTGGAGAAGCCGCCACAGCAGCCGCCCACCTGCTCCTTCAGCCCGGTCAGCGCCGAGGCGTTCAGTTCCGGATAGGTGAAGCCCTTGTCGCCGGCGAAACCGCAGCAGGTGATGCCGGCGGGCTCGGTGACCCGGCTCGAACAGCGCCGTGCCAGCGCGTTGAGCGTCGCGCCCTGGCCGAGCTTCTTCATCGAGCACACCACGTGCAGTGCCACGTGTTCGTCGAGCGGGGTGAAGTGCAGATGTGCGGCCGCCTCGGTCTCGATGAAGGTGGTGACGTCGAGAATGCGCAGGCGCTCGTCCTGGATGCCCTCCAGCATCGCCGCGGTGCACACGCCGTTATCGACGATCACCGGCCAGCGGCCGTTGTCGCTCGCCGCCAGCAGCGCTGCCTTGAGTTCGGCCAGCTTGACGGCAGCCGCGTCCAGCGCCCCCTTCGACTTGAACGGCGTGCCGCAGCACAGGTTGTCCAAGCCCGCCGGGTAGAGCAGCTGGTAGCCCGCCTTGCCCAGCACCGAGGCCACCACTTCGTTGAGCGGGCGCGGGTCGGGCATGGCGCTGGACGGGGAGAAAGTGCGGGTCAGACAGGATGGCAAGTACACAACCTTGTTCCGAGCCTGCTGCCTTTGCATCACTTTGTCGGCGGCGCTGCGCGACTCCTCGCCGTACTGCTCGTACTGTCTCGTCGTTGCTCGCTTGCCTTCGCGTGCTGCTGCGGCATCAAGCCCGGAACCCTGCGCGTAGTTGAATTTCCCTGCGGCACGCGGGAAGTACGGCGTCCAGTGTGGCACGCGCCGGCCGAACACGCGGCGCAGGCCGCGCATCACGGCGCCGGTGGCGGCGTCGCCCGCCACGGCGTGCGTCGCATCGAGCAGCTTGAGGCCAAGCCGCGCCCCGCGCGTGGCGCTGTCGTAGTGCCCGGCCAGCCAGTTCGCCGCCGCCCAGCCGGTGTCGCTCTGGCGGCCCTGGCGGATCTGCGTGGTCAGCTTGCCGGTGTTGATGCCGACCGGACAGGCGGTTTCGCACAGGCCGCAGGTGGTGCAGGTGTCGTCGCCGGCGTACTGGTACAGCGCTTCCAGCTCGGCCAGGCGGTCCGGCGCGTCCCCGGCGCTGCGCAGCGCCGCCATCTCGCGGTTGGCAACGATGCGCTGGCGCGGCGTCAGGGTGATGGCGCGGCTCGGACACATCACCTCGCAGAAGCCGCATTCGATGCACTTGTCGACCAGCGCGTCGACCACCGGGATCGGCTTGAGGTCCTTGACGTGCAGCAGCGCGTCGCTGGTCAGGATCACGTCCGGGTTGAGCAGGCCCTGGGGGTCGAAGATCGCCTTGATCTCCTGCATCACGCGGTACGCCACCGGCCCCCATTCCATCTCCACGAACGGCGCCATGTTGCGGCCGGTGCCGTGCTCGGCCTTGACCGCGCCCTCGTAGTCCACTGCCACCAGCCGGCACACCGCCTCGATGAAGGCTTCGTAGCGGGCGACTTCTTCGGCGCCGGAGAAGTTGGGGGTGAACACGAAGTGCAGGTTGCCCTCCAGGGCGTGACCGAAGATGATCGCCTCGTCGTAATGGAACTGTTTGAACAGCGCCTGCAAAGCCAGCGTGCCCTCGGCCAGGTGCTCGATCGGAAACGCCACATCCTCGATGATCACCGTGGTCTCGGCGGCGCGCATCGCCCCGACGCTGGGGAACATGCCCTTGCGGATGTTCCACAGCTGGGTGTACTCGCTGGCGACGTCGGTGAAGGCTACCCCGGTCAGAGTGTCGATGTGGCCGATGAAGCCGGCAATCGCCGCGGTGTTGGCCGCCAGCGCTGCCGGATCGGCGGCGCGGGTCTCGATCAGGATCGCGGCGGCGTCCTCCGACAGCGTCTTGATCAGCTCGGGGACGCCGGCCTTGTTCTCCACCGAGCGCAGGCTGGCGCGGTCCAGCAGCTCCGCCGCCGCCACCACGTCCTTGTGCTGCGCCAGCACCTGCACCGCGTCGCAGGCGGCCTTGATGGTGGGGTAGAACACCAGGGCCGAGGCCTTGTGCGGATGCTCCACCACGGTGTGGTAGATCACCTCGGAGACGAAGGCCAGGGTGCCTTCGCTGCCGACGATGAGGTGGGTAAGGATGTCGAGCGGATCGGTAAAGTCCACCAGCGCGTTCAGGCTGTAGCCGGTGGTGTTCTTCATCTTGTACTTGCGACGGATGCGGGCAGCCAGTTCGACATCACTCTTCACCCGCGCCGCGAGCGCCGCCAGTTGCCCGAGCAGGCCGGCGTGGCTGGTGCGGAACGCCGCCACGCTGGCGGCGTCGGCGGTGTCGAGCACGCTGCCGTCGGCCAGCACCACGCGGATGGCGCGCAGCGTCTGGTAGCTGTTCTGCGCCGTGCCGCAGCACATGCCGCTGGAGTTGTTGTTGACGATGCCGCCGATCATGGCCGAGTTGATCGTCGCCGGATCAGGACCGATCTTGCGCCCGAACGGCGCCAGCGCGGCGTTGGCGGCGGCGCCGACCACGCCCGGCTGCAGCCGGATCGCCGCGCCGTTCTCCAGCACCTCGATGCCCTTCCAGCCGTGGCTCGCCACCACCAGGATCGAGTCGCTCACTGCCTGGCCGGACAACGAGGTGCCAGCAGCGCGGAAGGTCACCGGCAGCGCGAGTTCCGCCGCCAGCGCCAGGATGGCCTGCACCTCGCTCTCGTGCTGGGTCTTGACCACGATCTTGGGGGTGAGGCGGTAGCAGGAGGCGTCGGTGCCGTAGGCCAGGGTGGAGAGCGGGTCGGTATAGATCCGCCGCGAGTCGATCTGCTCCTGCAAGCGGTGGTGAAACTCGCGATACGCTCCCTGCAACATGGCCCTCTCTCCTCCTGCGTAGCGGATCGCCAGCACCCGCACGCGTTCTATCGTGTCGATGAACGCGATGGTGCCACATTTCATCCTCCGGCCCATCAAGGGATAGCCCTTGGTCCGGCGCGGTCTTGCCGCCCGCGCGGCACGGCTGCTAGGCTCTGGCTGACGCTTCGGGAATAAGGAGACGACCATGCTGATGCAACGCGACAAGGCCACGCTGCTGGTGGTGGATATCCAGCAGAAACTGGTGCCGGCGGTGATCGACCCCGGCGGGGTGGTGGCACGGGTGCGCTGGCTGCTCGGCGTGGCGCACGATACCGGCCTGCCGGTGGTGTTTTCCGAACAGTATCCACAGGGCCTCGGCCACACCGTACCGGAACTGCTGGCGGCCGCTCCCGATGCTCCGGTAGTGGCGAAGCGGCATTTCTCCTGCGTCGCCGGGAACTGCCTGCCGGAGGAGTTGCTGGCGCGTCCCCAAGTCATCGTCTGCGGCATGGAAACCCACGTCTGCGTGCTGCAGACGGTGCTGGAACTGCTGGCGGCGGGAAAACAGGTATTCGTGGTGGCGGACGCGGTGACGAGCCGCTCGGCGCGCGATCTCGAGCTGGGCCTGCAACGCATGCGCGACGCCGGCGCGGTGCTGGTGAGCCGCGAGATGGTTCTGTTCGAAATGCTGCGCGAAGCCGGCTCCGAGCTGTTCCGCAACTTGAGCAAGCGCTATTTGCAGGGCACGCAACCCTGAAAACCGGCAGAGCCTGGCGCACAAGACCGGTGGCGATGGCCAGGTTCGCAAGCGAGTAAGCCCAGATCGAAAGCCTGGCGGCAGAGGCGAGAGCAGGCCGTGGACAGGCCAGTGCTCCGCAGCAGGACACGACGCCCTAAAAAACAAAAGGTTGGCCGAAGAGGCTTCGGCCAACCTTGTCTTTCTCGAGATGACGGCTGAGCCGTTCTAGTTCTCCTCTATTACTTCCACTTCCGGCCCTGTCGAGCAGAAGTGCAGACTTGGCTCTGCTGCGTGCACTACCATGGTGCATTTATCACCATAACGACGCAGGAAAAGGCGCCAAACAGGTGCAGCCCTCCCCTTTACCCCGCATCGAAGCGGCGGCACGCTGGATAACCACCGCTTATTTAGCAAGAGTCGTGCCAGGACATCTGCAAACGGCCGGCCAAGGCATTTCCATCGTGTCATCCCCTTCTTCAACACCCTGCGGCCATGCGCTGACGGTGACCACCACGATGCCACGAACCCGCGCCCACGACTTCAATGATCGCCCTGCACCGCCTCCGGTACAGAGTCGGCAGCAAAACGGTTGCGGTCAACACGATGGTAAACTACCGCCGATATCCCACTCGAGGCATGCTGAGCGCCGGCAGGACTGGCGCCAGCAGCAAGCGCCCCGGCACCCCGATGACATCAAGGAAAAAGCAATGACCACATCCGCCAGCTTCAAGGACATTCTGGCATCCCTGCCCGACACCGCCGGCATCGCCGCGCTGGTCCTGCTCGACGAACACGACGAACCGCAGGCTCGCCTGGAAAACCAGCCCGGTACCGCCGGCTCGGTCAAGGTCTACTACGCGCTGGTGCAGCGCTTCGGCCACATTGACCGCACCGCGGCGCAAGAAGGGCTGGCACTCTACGCCGAGCACACCACCGACGCCCGGCTCAACCCCGGCAAGCACCCCAATATCGACCGCCTGCTGGCCATCGCCGAAGCCGGCGCCCCCGGCCTCAAGGCGCGCCTCGTGTTGCAGAACGACTAAACGCCGCTAACAAAATCCTCTTGGCGTTGTGGGGCGGCTTGGCCGTACGACTCGTACTGTCTGCAGCCGCATGCCAGGCCAAGACCGCAGCATTGGGTTTTGTCAGCGGCTCTCAAGTCAGCTTGATCCACCCGGATGCAGAAATAGAAAAAGCCCGCACGTGTGCGGGCTTTTTGGTGATTCCGGCAAATGCGGGAATCAGGCTTCCGGCGTTACAACAACCTTGATCGCCACAACCACGTCGTGGTGCAGGGCGATTTCCAGGTCGTATTCACCGATGGCCTTCAGTTGGCCGTTCGGCAGGCGAACTTCGAAACGCTTCACCGGCACGCCGAAGGCGGTCACGGCTTCAGCGATGTCGACGTTGGTCACGGAGCCGAACAGACGGCCATCCACACCGGCCTTCTGGGCGATGGTGATGGTAGCGTCAGCCAGCTTCTCGGCACGAACCTGAGCGTCGGCCAGGATTTCGGCTTGCTTGGCTTCCAGTTCGGCGCGGCGAGCTTCGAAAGCTTCCAGGTTGGCGGCGTTGGCACGCTTGGCCTTGCCTTGCGGGATCAGGAAGTTACGAGCGTAACCGTCCTTGACCTTAACCACGTCACCCAGTTGACCCAGGTTGGCCACTTTTTCGAGCAGAATGATTTGCATCTTGTCGTATCCTTTCCCGGCTTAGTGTTGGTCGGTGTACGGCAGGAAGGCCAGGAAACGCGCGCGCTTGATCGCGGTGGTCAGCTGACGCTGATAACGGGCCTTGGTACCGGTGATGCGGGACGGGATGATCTTGCCGTTTTCGGCGATGAAATCCTTCAGGAGATCAACGGATTTGTAGTCGATTTCCTTGATGCCTTCTGCCGTGAAGCGGCAGAACTTCTTGCGCTTGAAGAGTTGACGAGCCATTTTGACTAACCTTTAACAAATTCAACGTGTTCGATATGCAGTACCAACCGAGGGTTGCGAAGACTGCGCTGGCTGAGGAAACCGCTGACGGTCACCATCTTGCCTGCCAGATTGCCGGAAAACTTCCGGGCCACTTCGCCGATCAGGAGTGCCTGCACTTCGCAATTCACATCCCTTTCGAACCCCGCTTCACGCTGCCGGGACTGATGCCTGAGCCACATTTCCAGCACCGGTAGGCCGGCGGGGGTGTATCTCAGGGCGTCTTCGCGTTCGACAGCGGCGGTCAGTACCAGCTGGTTCTGCAAGGTGGAGTCGCGATCAGGCAGCGACTTCAGCCTCGGCGGCCGGCTGTTGCGGTTCCAGCAGATTCTTGGCCTTCTCGTCCTTCATCATCGGGGACGCTTCGGTCACGGCGCGGTCCAGCTTGATGGTCAGGTGGCGCAGAACGGCGTCGTTGAATTTGAACGCGTGTTCGATCTCGGCCAGGGTCTCTGCTTGGCACTCGACGTTCATCAGAACGTAGTGAGCTTTGTGCAGCTTCTGGATCGGGTAAGCCAGTTGACGGCGGCCCCAGTCTTCCAGACGATGGATCTTGCCTTCGGCGGCCAGAACCATGCCCTTGTAGCGCTCGATCATGGCCGGAACCTGTTCGCTCTGGTCCGGATGGACGATGAACACGATTTCGTAATGACGCATGTGAACTCCTTGTGGCTATAAAGCCTTTCCGCCATGCGGTAGCAGAAAGGCAAGGGTTGAGAACCGCAGAATTCTACGCACCTTTATCGGACAGGGCAACGAAAAACAGCCGCCGCCCCAATGATTTGGGCTGGCGGCTGTGGTGTGGATAGCGAAACGTCTCAATCACGAGCCCAGAGCTTGTCGAAGAAATCGCCCCACAGGGATTCCCTGCGGTCATCGCCGCGCCCCAAGGCTGGTACGAGAAGCACAGCCGTACAAATGGTACGGCGAGCATCGCAGGGCCAGGATTGGGGGGCACAGCAGATTAATTTGCACACGCGTAGAACCTGTTCATGATCTGTCACGAGCGGCCCTCAGCGGGGTGAAGAGCAGCGCAGAAACCGGAATGGACATGGAGTCCATGAGGATTTCGAGCAGCGCATGAGCCCCGATCAGGGACGCGCAGCAAGATCGTGAGCGGGTTCTCAGCCGACCACGTCGTAGCCGGCATCACTCACCGCCTCGGCCAGGCTGTCGCGCGTCGGCATGCCGGCGTCGCACAACACTTCGACCTTGCCGCTCGCCAGGTCGACCTCGACCTGGCGCACCCCTTCCAGCTGGCCCAGGGCGTTCTTGATGCTGTTGGCGCAACCGTTACAGGTCATGCCCTCGACGTGCAGGATGATTTTCTCCATGAAGCCTCCTTGTTCAGAATTTCTTGTGTCGCTCGATATCGCTCACCCGCCCGTTGCGGAAGGTGATGGTGGTGGTATGCGGCTCAACGCCATCCGCGTACCAGGTCATGATCTTGCGGTCGCCGTAGCCAAAGCCGTGCCGCGTGCGGTAACGGACCGAGCCGCCGTCGCTGACGTAATCGGGCGGCCCGGTCAGCTCGAGCACCTCGGCCTCGCTCATGCCGGTGTCGAGCCGGATGAAGACGCTGAATGGAATCGGCGCCGCCAGCGCGGCGAGCGGTCCGCACCACAGCGCGAGCAAGAGCGCGCGCACCAACCTGTCCATGTTCACCTCCCGCCGCCCGGTGGCGACAGCGTCAGCGCACCTTCTTTACCACGTCGATCAGCTCGGTTACCACGCCGGTGGCGTCGCCGGCGCGCAAGGCCTGCGCCACGCAGCCTTTCATGTGGTTTTCCAAGAGTTGCAACGACACCGCGTCGAGCGCCGACTTCACCGCGGCGATCTGGGTCAGCACGTCGACGCAGTAGCGATCGCCTTCGATCATGCCGCTGATGCCGCGCACCTGCCCTTCTATCCGCGCCAGGCGCTTGAGCAAGGCGCTCTTGTTGGGCTGCACGACCAGCTTGTCGCTGCCCGGGGATTCCTGGTCACAGCACTGCTGCATGACGACTCCTCGGAGGGAAACACAATCCGGCATTGTGACGCATCCGGCGCCCCGGTCAAAGGCCGCCCCTGTTATCAGTTTAGGCTTCTGGCCAGTCAGGCGCGCACCAGCAGCTGCCCCATCATGCCCTGGTCCTCGTGCTCGAGAATGTGGCAGTGGAACATGCGCAGGCCGGGCAGATTCTGGCGGAAGCGCAGCCGCACGCTCTCGCCGGCCGCCACGTTGACCACGTCGTGCCAGGCCAGGTACGGCTCGTCACGCCACTGGCCGTCCTCGGTGCGTGCCAGCACCTGGAACTGCGTGCCGTGCAGGTGGAAGGGGTGGTCCATATGGGCGTTGCCGACGATTTCCCACTCTTCCACCTGGCCCACCTTGCCTTCGAAATCGATGCGCGCCATGTCGTAGGTCTTACCGTTGATCAGGAACATCGCCTTCGGATCGGCCATGTTCTCGGAAAACTCCACGCGCCGCTTCACGGCCGCTGCCGGCAGGGCAGGCACTTCGGCAAGACGGGCCGGCAATGGGGCACTGGCGCGGCGGCCGTGACGGATCAACGTCAGGAGCGGCAGCACCGCGTCTTGCTCCGGGTGCATCGCCTTGCCGCGCGAGTACGGCAGCGCCACCAGGCCGGGCGTCTGGCCGGCGCCGAAACGCCCGGTCACCACCAGCTCGGCGCGCTCGCCTGGCGACAGCAGCAGGTGCTCGATGCGGCGCGGCGCGGCGATGGCCCCACCGTCGGTGCCGACCAGGTGCACCTCGTGCGCCGGCAGCGCGATCTTCAGGATGCGCGCGCTGGTGGCGTTCCACAGGCGCCAGCGCTGGCGTTCACCCTCGGCCAGCGCCAAGGCTGGCCGAAGCGCGCCGTTGACCAGCACGAACTGGCCTTCGCGGCCGTCGTGCCGGTCGGCCATCGAGTTGGCGGCGATGCCGCCGTCGCCATCCAGCTTGAGGTCGGACAACACCAGCAACTGCTCCGGCAAGTGCGCCAGCGGGTCGTCGCGACGACGCACGATGAAGGTCCCGGCCAGCCCCATGTAGGCTTGCTGCCCGGTGTAGCCGTGCGGGTGCGGGTGGTACCAGTAGGTGCCGGCCGAGCCCTTGGGCAGGGTGAAGCGGTAGCGGCGCTCGGCGCCCGGCGGCACCGGATCGTGCGGGTTGCCGTCCTGCTCGGCCGGCACCGGCATGCCGTGCCAGTGGATGGTGGTGGGCTGGGCAAGCCGGTTGGTGAAGGCGATCTCGACCGTATCCCCCTCGTAGGCCTCGATCAGCGGCCCCGGCACGCTGCCGTTGTAGGCCCAGAACGTGGTCGGCTGGTGCCTCGGCAGCAGCGGCAGCTTGATCGGCGCGGCGACCAGCTCGCCGCTCACGTGTCCGCCGCCGCCGCGATTGGCCAGCCGCTGCAGCGGCGGCAGTGGCTGTCCTTCGGGCAGCGTGACGCCGCCGGCTGCGTCTGCCATCGCCGCCATGTCATGGCCGGCATGCGCGCCATGGTCCATGCCCGGCATGGCGGGGGGCGTGGCGGCCCAGGCTTGGCGCACGATCAGCGGCAGGGTGGCCAGCCCCAGCGACAACTCCAGGAAACGACGACGGTGCATGCGGTTCTCCTTCCAGACTCTTTCAGTGAATATACCCCTATAGGGTATTAAAAGAAAGCGAAGAGGCGACAAAATCAACCCACCGCAACATCACCATGCCTCTCGCCGCAGCAGCATGCTCCCATCGCTCCCCCTGCGGATACTGGGATCGCAATCGCTACCACACCAGCTGGCACAGCGTCAAAAATAATTCGTTTGGAATAATGGCAACTACAGCCTCTGTATCAATAAGAAATGGCAGGAAAAGCACCATCAGTTTGGATGGTGCGCCACTCCAAATAATTCATTTGGGTTAATTTCAATAGCACAACGTTTGTATATAATGCGCGCCAAATTCATGACAAAAAATTATCAAACAAGATATCGTCATTACAGAAGGTCACTACATGAATATTTCCCAGCGAATCCTGCTAACCCTTGCCGTGGCATTGCTCTCACTGCTAGGCATCGGCGGCAATGCGCTATGGCAGCAAGGCAATGCCAATAGCCGTTTTGTCTACATGAAGGAGAATACCTTCCCCAGCATCGCCACCCTGAACGAAGCCAAATCGGCGTTGGCCAGCAGCCGTCTGGCCACCTTTCGCCACGCCATCCATAATGGCGACGACAGAAAGGTCGAACAGGAACGGGTCATTGCCGAGCAGGACAAGCATCTCGACGACACCCTCAACCGCTACGAGAAGGAACTGATCTCGAACGAGGAAGATCGCAAGCAGCTCGACAACGACCGCCAGGCGCTCAGGCGTTACCGCGATAGCCGAGCACAGTTTCTGCAACTCTCGCGCACCCACCAGAACCAGGAAGCAGAAGAAACACTGGTGAACGGCGAGATGGCTCGCAGCGCCACCGCGGTACGCGATGCGCTGGAACGGCACGTCAAGTTCAACATTGACCAGGCCGACAAACTCGGCAAGGAAAATGCAGCCGCCTACTCCAATGCCATCACGCTTTCCGTCACCATCATCGCCGCGGCCATCCTGATCTGCGGCACGCTGGGTTTTCTGCTCTTCACCCAGATTCGCCGCCATTTGGCCGAGATTCAGGACACCATGCAGCAGGTTGGCACGACACTGGATTTCCGCCTGCGCGCCAAGGCCGACAAGCAGGATGAAATCGGCCTGACCGCCCGCGCCTTCAACGAACTGCTGGGCAAGCTGCAGCAAAGCTTCCGGGATATCCGCCAGAGCATCGGCGCCATCGATCAGGCCATGGAAGGCATGGCCTGCAACACCACCGAGATCGCCCGCAGTTCGGAGGTGCAAAGCGAGTCGGCCTCCAGCATGGCGGCTGCGATCGAACAGTTGACCGTCAGTATCAACCACGTGGCCGACCGCGCGCGGGACGCCAGCCAGCAAACGGAAGAAGCCGGGCAGATGGCCAGTCAAGGCGGAGCCGTGATTCTGGCCACAGCCCACGGCATTACCGATGTCGCCGGCGCCATCGACGGCACCGCTGGCAAGATTGCCCGTTTGCGCAATGACGGCGAGACCATTGCCTCGGTCGTGAGTGTCATCAAAGACATCGCCGAGCAGACCAATCTGCTCGCCCTCAACGCGGCGATCGAGGCGGCCCGTGCCGGCGAGATGGGACGGGGTTTTGCCGTGGTAGCCGACGAAGTGCGCAAGCTGGCCGAACGGACCAGCCACTCCACCATGGAGATCGCCAACGTCATTACCCAGATGAAGGAAGGAACCCACGAAGCGGTCAACAGCATGCAGGAAGTCGTGGAGCGGGTAAGCCAGGAAACCGGCAATGCCCGTCAGGCCAATCAGGCCATAGAACAGATCCAGGGCAATACCCAGCGTGCGCAGGAGCTGGTGCGCGACATCTCCGACAGCATCGTCGAGCAGAGCACGGCCAGCAATACCATTGCCCAGCGGGTGGAACAGATCGCCCAGATGGCGGAAGAAAACGCGGCGGCCGCCAGCGGCTCGGCCGAAGCGGCGGATCAACTGCGCCAGCAGGCCCGCCACATTTTGGAAACGGTCTCGCAGTACCAGGTGTGACCCTCTCCACGAGGCGGCCGTCACCTTGACCCAAAACCACCCCGTGCTCGCACCAGACACTGGGTGGTTTTGTTTTGGCGGCCCTCCTGCGTCATCGCACGCAGGAGGGCATGGTCAGCCCTTGGCCTCGCCCTTCAGCACGCGCTGGCGCCGGCTCTCGGAGAGCACCATGCCGGACGACACCGAGACGTTGAGGCTCTCGACGCTGCCGAACATCGGGATCGACACCAGCACGTCGCAATGCTCGCGCGTCAGGCGGCGCATGCCCTCGCCTTCCGAGCCCATCACCCAGGCCAGGGGGCCGGCGGCGTCGAAGTGGTAGAGGTCGGTGTCGGCTTCCATGGTGGTGCCGGCGATCCACACCCCGGCGTCCTTGAGGTCGCGCAGGGTGCGCGCCAGGTTGGTGACGGTGATGTAGGGCACCACTTCGGCAGCGCCGCAGGCCACCTTGGACACAGTGGCGTTCAGCGTGGCGGAGCGGTCCTTGGGCGCGATCACCGCGTGCGCGCCCATGGCGTCGGCAACGCGCAGGCAGGCGCCGAGGTTGTGCGGGTCGGTGACGCCGTCCAGGATCAACAGCAGCGGGGGTTCGGACAGGTTTTCCAGCACGTCGTCCAGGCTGACGTGGCTGCGGCTGGCGTCGATCATCGCCACCACGCCCTGGTGGCGCGCGTTGCCGCTCATGCTGTCCAGACGCGCCTTGTCGACGATGTGCAGCTTGATGTTTTCCACAGCGGCCTTGTCGAGCACCGCCTGGGCGCGGGCGTCCTGGCGGCCGCCGGCGAGCCAGATTTCGAGCAGGCTCTTGGGGTTCTGCCACAGCCGGGCGTTGACGGCGTGGAAGCCGTGGATGAGGCGCTTGTTGCTCATGAGGGAAAAGCCTGAAAACGGAAATGGCGGCTATTGTACCGCCATCGCCGCGCCTCAGCTTGCCATCGTGCCGGTGTCGGCCGTACGCGGCTGCGGAGTCTGCCGG
The DNA here is from genome assembly GCF_900177275.1 of Pseudogulbenkiania subflava DSM 22618. Lineage (GTDB taxonomy): Bacteria > Pseudomonadota > Gammaproteobacteria > Burkholderiales > Chromobacteriaceae > Pseudogulbenkiania > Pseudogulbenkiania subflava. The sequence continues at coordinate 159,396 of NZ_FXAG01000002.1, read as the reverse complement.
CGCAGCCAGGCCGTCAGCTCCCCTGCCGGCAATGGCCGGCTGAACAGATACCCCTGTAGCAGCTGGCAGCCCTTGGCGGAGAGGAAGGCCGCCTGCGCTTCGGTTTCCACCCCCTCGGCCACCACGCTGAACGACAGCTTGCGCGCCATCGCCAGGATCGCCTCGGCGATCGCCGCATTGTCGCCGTCGCCCGGCAACCCCTCGATGAAGGAGCGGTCGATCTTCAGCGTGTCGAGCGGGAAGCGCTTGAGGTAGGACAGCGAGGAATAGCCGGTGCCGAAGTCGTCAATCGACAGCCGCACCCCGAGCGCCTTGAGCTCGCCCAGCAGCGATACCGCCTCGCACGGGTTCTGCATCACCATGCTCTCGGTCATTTCCAGTTCCAGCCGGCCGGCAGCGATGCCGGCCTCGGCCAGTGCGCCGGCCACCTGCACGATCAGCGCCTGCTGCTCGAACTGGCGCGCCGACAGGTTGATCGCCAGGCGCGGCACGTGCAGGCCCAGGCAGTCCCAGTCGGCCAGTTGGCGGCAGGCCTGGCGGATAACCCAGTCGCCGATCGGGCGGATCAGCCCGGTCTCCTCGGCGAGCGGAATGAAGCGCACCGGCGGCACCAGCCCCAGCTCGGGGTGGCGCCAGCGCAGCAGCACCTCGAGCGCTTCCAGGCGGTGCGTCTCCGCCGCCACGATAGGCTGGAAGTGGAGCTCGAACTCGCCGCGCTCGAGTGCCTGGCGCAGCCCGCTCTCCAACTGCAGCCGTTCGATCGCCTGGGCGTTCATCTCGGCGGCGAAGAACTGGTAGGTGTTCTTGCCCGCCTCCTTGGCGCGGTACATCGCCACGTCGGCGTTCTTGAGCAGGGTGCGGGCGTCGCTGCCGTCGCAGGGGTAGACGCTGATGCCGAGGCTGCCGGTGACGATCAGCTCCTGTCCCTCCAGCCACAAGGGCTGCGCCAGCACCGCCAGGATGTCTTCGGCCAACGTCGACAAGGTGGCCTGCGAGGCGAAATGGCTGACCAGCAGCGTGAACTCGTCACCGCCAAGGCGGGCGATCTGGCCGCGCCCCCCCACCACCTGCTCCAGGCGGCTGGCGGTTTCGCGCAGCAGCTCGTCGCCAGTCTGGTGGCCGAACGAGTCGTTGATCAGCTTGAAACGGTCGAGGTCGAGGAACATCACCGCCACCTGCTGCCCGGAACCGGCGATCTGCTGGATGCGGTCTTCCAGGCACGCGATCAGCCAGCTGCGATTGGGCAGGCGCGTCAGCGGGTCGTGGTTAGCGAGGAACTGCAGCCGCTCCTCGGCCTGCTTGCGCACCGTGATGTCGGCGAACACGCCGACGTAGTTGGTGATCACGCCGGCATCGTCGCGCACCGCGGAGATCGACAGCTCGGCCGGGTACCACTCGTGCGAGCGGCGCCGGTCCAGCATCTCGCCCTGCCAGTGGCCGTGCCGCGCCAGCCCGTCCAGCATCGCCACGCTCCAGCTGGTATTGTCACGGAAGATGCGCGACACGCGCCCGATGACCTGCTCCGACTGATAGCCGGTGATACGGGTGAAGGCCTGGTTCACCGCGATGATGCGGTAGTCCGCCCCGGTGATCAGGATGCCTTCGGCGGCGTTCTCGAACACCTTGCTGGCGAGCTTCTGGTTGGCGTCGGCCTGCACCCGGTCGGAGATGTCGACCACCACGCCGATGATGGCGGCGCGGCCGCGATACTCGAACAGCCGGCTGTGGATTTCCACGTCCAGCAACTGGCCGTCCTTCCGTACCAGCCGCGCCGAAAAGTGCATGATGGAAATGTTCTCGCTCAGACGCTGGTTGATCTGCTGGCGCAACCGCTGACGCTCCTCGTGCGCCAGCACCGTCTCGATCCGCTTCCCCAGCAAGTCCTCGCCCGGGTAACCGAGCATCTCCGCCAGCTTGTCGTTGACGTAGGCCAGGCGCTCGTCCTGCAGGATGTAGATGCCGACCAGCGACTGCTCGATCAGGGCGTGATAACGGTTTTCCGCCTCCTGCTTGGCCTGCCGCTCGCGCTTGCTCTGGGTGATGTCGGTGGCGATGCAGCCGATGCCGGCCGGCAGGCCGTCGGCGTCGAACAGCGGAAACTTGGTCACCAGAAAATCGCCGGGCAGGCCGTCCAGCGTCAGCGTCTGCTCGTACTGGCGCGACTCCAGCGCGTTCAGCACCTGACGGTCCTGCTCGGCCGTCGCCTGCGCCTCCTCCGGCGGCAGGAAATCGGCGCTCTTCTTGCCGATCAGCTCGGCCGGGGCCTTGCCCAGCGCCCGCGAGTAGGCGCGGTTGACCAGCAGGTAACGCCCCTCCAGATCCTTCAGCGACATCACGTTGGGGCTGTTCCGCAGCCAGGCTTCGAAACGCGCCAGCGAGTCCTGCAGCTGACGAATACGGCGCACCGCCGCTTCCGACTGCGTCGCCACCAGCTGCGCCGACAGCACCAGCGCCAGGTTCAGCACGATGCCGTTGGCCGGCAGGGGGACCGGCTGAAACGACGGGCCGTCGAGAAACGCCGCCAGCACCAGGATCAGCAGTCCCAGCAGCGTCGCGCCACCGATGCCGGCGCGGCAGGCCGCCCACAACAGGCAGGGGTAGAGCAAGAGGTAGATCGGTATCAGGGGAAGATGGCCGACGCCAAGCGCGGTCGCCCACAGCGATAGCGTCACCAGCGCGATGATCATCAGCTCAACGTAGCGACGCCGGCTGTATTCGACGCCGGCGAACGCCGCCGGCACGCACAACACCAGCGCCAGGGCCAGCGCGCCGTAGTGCAGCAAGGCCTGCGGCAGCGGTACCTTGACACCGGAGTATCCCTGTACCCCCCACAGCAGCAGAACCGCCACAACGGCCGGCCCCAGCAGCAGTACCGCCAGCAGCCGCAGCAGCGACGAGAGCGAATCCAGGGCAAACCGGGAGCGATGGATGCCGGCGAACCGAGCGGTTCCGACCACCAGATAGAGCGACAGCGCCAGGCTGCCGGCCCACAGCGGCCCTGCCCACTGACTCGCCAGCGCCCAGGCCGGCAACGGCCACAACCAGACCGAACTGGCGGGGCGACGCACCACCCACAGCAGGAACAGGCCGTGCGGAATGAAGCTGGCCGGACCCGGCAGGGTACCGGCCGTGGCGGGCCACAGGGGCAGCGAGGAAAGAAATACCAGCAGCGCCAGGCAGGAAGCCAGCCACTCCTTTCTGTTCACCATAAATCCTCTGCAGTGGGCCGCCATGTCGGCGGGCCCTTGTCATTGTTATCGTCGCGTTGGCCGCATCATGCCGCCCGGCTGCACGGGAAGGCAGGCTGGTATAATACCGCGAGTCCCCTCCTTGTGAAGTCGTATGTTGACCACTCCTCCCCCGCTGCCGCCGGCCGGCCAGAAAACCCGGCTCGCTCCCCTGCCCGAAGGGCTGGACGCCGCCCTGTTCGCCCGTTTCGCCGGCCAGGGCCCCATCGTGCTGGTGCTGGCGGCCGACGCGCAGAGCGCGCAGCGCCTGAAGGCGGAGATTCCGTTCTTCGCCCCGGACTGCCGCGTGGCGCTGCTGCCGGACTGGGAGACCCTGCCCTACGACCACTTCTCGCCGCACGCCGATCTGGTCAGCGAACGGCTGGCGACGTTGTGGCAGATCCGCCAGCGCGAATGCGACGTGGTGATCGCGCCGGTCTCCACCGCGATGACGCGGCTGGCCCCGGTGGGCTACCTGCTGGGGCGGACCTTCTTCCTCAAGGCCAAGGCCCGGCTCGATGCCGACCAGCTGCGCGCCGACCTGGTCACCGCCGGCTACGCCCACGTCACCCAGGTGATGGCGCCGGGCGAGTTCTCGATCCGCGGCGGCCTGATCGACCTGTTCCCGATGGGCTCGGCGCTGCCCTACCGCATCGACCTGTTCGACGACGAAATCGACTCCCTGCGCACCTTCGACCCGGACAGCCAGCGCACGCTCTACCCGGTGCCGGAGATCCGCCTGTTGCCGGCGCGCGAGTACCCCAGCGACGAAGCCGGCATCACCACCTTCCGCCAGCACTACCGCGAGCGCATGGAGGGCGACCCGTCCAAGAGCCGCATCTACCGCGACGTCAGCGCCGGGATGTCGCCGGCCGGCATCGAATACTTCCTGCCGCTGTTCTTCGACGCCACCGCGACGCTGTTCGACTACCTCGGCGAGGATGCGCTGGTGGTGACCCACCGCGACGTGAGCGCCGCCGCCGACACCTTCTGGCGCGAGGTGCAGGAGCGCCACCTGATGGCACGCGGCGATACCGAGCGTCCGGTACTGGCGCCGGGCGAGATCGTGCTGCGCCCGGACGAACTGATGGCCGCGCTCAAGCCCTACCCGCGCTTCGAGTGCCCGGCCGAGCCGGCCCCGACCGGGCTGCCGCCACTCGCTGTGGAGCGGCGCGCCGACAACCCCTTGCAAAAGCTGGCCGACTATCTCGCCAGCCATCCTGGGCGCGTGCTGCTCTCCGCCGAGAGCCTGGGGCGGCGCGAGACCATGCACCAGTTCCTGAGCGAGAACGGCATCAAGCCGGTGCCGATCGACAACTGGGCCGAATTCGCCGACGGTGAGATGAAGCTGGCACTCACCGTGGCGCCGCTGTTCAGCGGCTTCGCCGTGGCCGAGTCGCAACTCGCCATCGTCACCGAGAGCGAGCTCTATCAGCACGTGGCCAGGAGCCACACGCGCCGGGCGCGCGCCCGCGCCGGCTCCGACGCCATGCTGCGCGATCTGGCCGAGGTCAAGGTGGGCGACCCGGTGGTGCACGAGCAGCACGGCATCGGCCGCTACCTGGGCCTGGTATCGATGGATCTAGGCGAAGGCGAAACCGAGCTGATGCAGTTGGAGTACGCCGACGGCGCCAAGCTCTACGTGCCGGTGGGCCAGTTGCAGCTGATTTCCCGTTACGCCGGCGGCGCCACCGAACAACTGACACTGCACCGGCTGGGCAGCCCGGCCTGGGACAAGGCCAAGAAGAAGGCGGCCGAGAAAGCACGCGACACCGCGGCGGAACTGTTGAACCTGTACGCCCAGCGCGCCGCACGCGAGGGCCACGCCTTCAGCCTGAGCCACCACGACTACGACGCCTTCGCCGCCGGCTTCGGCTTCGAGGAGACGCCGGATCAGGCCAGCGCCATCGAGGCGGTGATCGCCGACATGTGTTCGGGCAAGCCGATGGACCGTCTGGTGTGCGGCGACGTCGGCTTCGGCAAAACCGAGGTCGCGCTCCGGGCCGCCTTCGTCGCAGTGCTGGGCGGCAAGCAGGTGGCGGTGCTGGTGCCGACCACGCTCTTGGCCGAGCAGCACTTCCAGAACTTCTCCGACCGCTTCGCCGACTGGCCAGTGAAGATCGCCGAGCTGTCGCGCTTCCGCAGCGCCAAGGAGAGCAAGGCGGCGCTCGCCGGGCTAGCCGACGGTGGCGTCGACATCGTCATCGGCACCCACAAGCTGGTGCAGCCTGACATTCAGTTCAAGAACCTGGGACTCGTCATCATCGACGAGGAGCACCGCTTCGGCGTGCGCCAGAAGGAACAGTTGAAACGGCTACGCGCCAACGTCGATGTGCTGACGCTGACCGCCACACCGATTCCGCGCACGCTGTCGATGGCGCTGGAAGGCCTGCGCGACTTCTCCGCCATCACCACCGCGCCCTCGCGCCGGCTGGCGGTGAAGACCTTCATCTCCCCGCTCGCCAACGGCGTGATCCGCGAGGCAGTACTGCGCGAGCTGAAGCGCGGCGGCCAGGTGTTCTTCCTCCACAACGAGGTCGACACCATCCAGAACATGCAGGAGAAGCTGGCCGAGCTCTTGCCCGAGGCGCGCATCGGCGTGGCGCACGGCCAGCTGCGCGAGCGTGAGCTGGAACAGGTGATGCGCGACTTCCTGCAGCAGCGCTTCAACCTGCTGTTGTGCTCGACCATCATCGAGACCGGCATCGACATCCCCAACGCCAATACCATCCTGATCAACCGCGCCGACAAGTTCGGCCTGGCCCAGCTACACCAGCTGCGCGGCCGCGTCGGCCGCTCGCACCACCAGGCCTACGCCTATCTGTTGACGCCGGACGGCATGACCCGCGACGCGCAGAAGCGGCTGGAGGCGATCCAGATGTCCGAAGAACTGGGCGCCGGCTTCTACTTGGCGATGCACGACCTGGAAATCCGCGGCGCCGGCGAGGTGCTGGGCGAGGGGCAGTCGGGCGAGATGCAGGAAGTCGGCTTCGCGCTGTTCACCGAAATGTTGAAACAAGCGGTGCGCGACCTGAAGAAGGGCAAGACGCCGGACCTCGACGCCCCCTTGGGTGTCACCACCGAGATCAACCTGCACAGCCCCGCGCTCTTGCCCGAAGGCTACTGCCCGGACGTGCACGAACGGCTGGTGCTCTATAAGCGGCTTGCCAGCTGCGAGACCGAAGCCGAGATCGACGCCATCCACGAGGAACTGATCGACCGCTTCGGCCTGCCGCCGCAGACCGTCAAGACCTTGGTCGAGAGCCACCGCCTGCGCCTTGCCGCGCGCCGGCTCGGCGTGCAGAAGCTCGACGCCAGCGAGGCGGCGATCCAGCTCAGCTTCGTCAAGAACCCGCCGATCGACCCGATGAAGATCATCACGCTGATCCAGAGCAAGAAGAACTACAAGCTCGCCGGCCAGGACAAGCTTCGCGTCGAGGTCAAGGTCGACGACGTGGGCCTGCGCGTGGTGCGGGTGAAGGAACTGCTGAAGGAGCTGCAGTAGGGCGGATGCCCCCTGACGGGGGCGATCCGCCGCCTCGGCCTCCCCGCGGACAAGAGCGACAAAAAAGCCGTGCCCCTTGGGAGCACGGCTTTTTCACGCGGTGTCGAATGCGCTTTACACCGCTTCCAGCGCCAACAGCTCCACCATCGTCTGGCGGCGGCGGATCAGGCGCGCGAAGTCGCCGTCGATCAGCACCTCGGGCAACAGCGGGCGGCTATTGTAGTTGGACGACATCGACGCACCGTAGGCGCCGGTGTCGTGGAACAGCAGGTAATCGCCCACCTGGCACGGCGGCAGATCGCGCGTCACCACCACGCCGCCGTCCTCCTGGGTGAACACGTCGCCCGATTCGCACAGCGGCCCGGCCACCACAGTCGGCACCAACACATCGGCCGCCGGCTGCGGCCGGCCCTGGGCGACGAGTGAGATGCCGTGGTAGCTGCCGTACATCGACGGCCGCATCAGATCGTTGAAGCCCGCATCTACCAGCACGAAGTGGCGGCTGCCCATGTCCTTGACCGCACGCACTTCGGCCAGCAGCACGCCGGATTCGGCCACCAGGAAGCGGCCCGGCTCGATCTCGAGGCGCACAGGGTGGCCCAGCTTAGCCTCGATCTCTTTGCGCGCCGCGTCCCACAGCCCGAAGTAGTGCGCGGTGTCGATGCGCGCATCGCCCTCGCGGTACGGAATCGACAGGCCGCCGCCGGCCGAGATCGCTTCGAGGTCGTGCCCCATGCCAGCCACCAGCTCGACCATGGCGCCGCACACTTGCTGCAGATGGCCGTAGTCGACGCCGGAGCCGATGTGCATGTGCAGGCCGACCAGCTTGAGACCGTGCTCGCCGATCACTTTCAGCGCGTCCGACAGCTGTTCGTGCCAGATGCCATGCTTGCTGTTCTCGCCACCAGTGTTGGTCTTGTTGCTGTGGCCGTGGCCGAAGCCCGGGTTGATGCGCAGCCAGACGCGATGCCCAGGGGACACAGCACCCAACTGACGCAGCATGTCGATGGAGCCGGCGTTGACCGGAATCTGCTCCTCGACCACGCGCGCCAGCGTGGCCTGGTCGAGCAGGTCGGCGGTAAGCACGATGCCGGACGGTTCCTCACCCCGCCCGCTGAAGCCGGCGGCCAACGCACGCTCGATCTCACCCAGCGACACCGCGTCGACCACCACACCCTCCTCGCGCATCAGGCGCAGGATATGGGTGTTGGAGCAGGCCTTCTGCGCGAAGCGAATCACGTCGAAGTCACGCAGTTGGGCGATGCGCTCGCGGATCACTGCAGCATCGTAAATCCACACCGGGGTACCGTGTTCACGGGCAATGGCGTCGAGCAATTCGGGAGAAGGGGTCGTCATACGGCAAGGCTCCTGGGCCGCGACCGGCGCGGCACGGTTATCGGGGGCGGCGCGGAACGCCGCAGCATCGATAGGCATCATGCCCTAGTGCAGCCATTTCATAAAATATCGTTTTTCACCATGGTTATTCATGTACGATATGGATTGATTCGCTACCGCCACTCCATGCCATGTCCCTCAGTCTGCGCCACATCGAAATCTTCTGGGCCGTCATGACCTCCGGCAGTGTCACCGGCGCCGCCGACCTGCTGCACACCTCGCAGCCCACCGTCAGCCGCGAACTGGCGCGGCTGGAAACGCTGACCGGCTTGACCCTGTTCGACCGCGTGCGCGGCCGGCTGCAGCCGACGGCGCAGGCACTGATGCTGTTCGAGGAGGTGCAGCGCTCCTACTTCGGGCTCGAGCGCATCCGCAATACCGCCGCTTCGATCCGCCAGTTCCAGCAGGGTCAGCTCTCCATCGCCTGCCTGCCGGCCTTCTCGCAATCGCTACTGCCCGAGGTGTGCCGGCGCTTCCTCGAGATCTATCCCGAGGTCAGCCTGAGCATCGTGCCGCAGGAGTCGCCGCTGTTGGAGGAATGGCTGTCGGCGCAACGCCACGACCTAGGGCTGACCGAGCACGGCACCGCCCCGGCCGGCACCCGCATCGCCCCGCTGCTGCGGGCCGACGAGGTATGCGTGCTGCCGGATGGCCACCCCCTGCTGGCGAAAAATGCGCTGGCACCCATCGACCTGGCGGGGCAGAACTTCATCAGCCTGTCGGCCACCGACCCCTACCGCCAGCAGCTCGACAGCCTGTTCGGCCAGGCCGGCATCGAACGTCGGCTGGTAGTGGAAACGCACAGCGCCGCCTCGGTGTGCGCCATGGTACGCGCCGGACTCGGCGTGGCCGTAATCAACCCGCTCACCGCGCTCGATTACGCCGGCCACGGCCTCTCCATACGCCGCTTCACGGTGTCGATCCCGTTCACCGTCAGTGTGGTGCGCCCCGAGCACCGCCCCTCTTCGCAGTTGGCCGAACACTTCGCAAAAGCCCTGCAACAGCAGGCGGCCGAACTCACCTCGCAGTTGGAGGCAGCCCTGGCCATGGAATGAAAAACCCGGCACGGAGCCGGGCGGGTCATTGGGCATGATGACGAGCAAAGAGTGTTACGGCTGCGCCTCGCTGAGCTGGAAAAAGCGGCCGTTCTTGACGATGTCGCGGATGCGTGCCGGCTCGGTCTCGCCATTGATGTTGGTGAGCACCAGCTTGCCGTAGCCCTGACGCAGATCGTTGCGGAAGTCGTAGAAGGCGCCGATCACCGCGAGCTTGCCCGACTCCACCTCGCCCGCGAACTTCAGCAGCGCAGCGTCCACCTGGTTGTTGACGTTGAGCAACACCCCGTCGGTGACGTCGATGCCCTTGGGAATGTTGATGGTGGCGAGTTCCTTGGCGATGGCCGGCTCGATGCCGGAATAATCGCCGGAGGCCGCCTTCACCGCGCCGCACACGGCATGGCCGACGATCAGCAGCAGCGGTGTGTGCAAATGGCGCACGCCATACTCCACCGAGCCTTCCGCCGTGGCCAGCTGATTGCCGATGTCGCGCACCATGAACAGTTCATTGACGGCATCGGCAGAGAAGGCGTCGGCCTGCACTCGCGAATCGGAGCAGGTGACCACCGTGGCACGCGGCGTCTGCTTGTCGGCAAAGCGCTCGAAGTAGCCCGGCGCGTGCGTCCTCATGTAGCGCAGGTTGGCGTTGACGATGGCGTCGACCGCTCCCTTCACCTGGGCCAGCTCGGAACTATGGCCATGTTCGTCGGCGTGGACGGATACCGGCGCGGCCTGGGGAGCGATGGGGGGCGATTCGGTGGCCTGAGCCGTGCCGATCAGCAGCGCCAGGCCGCCAGCCAGCAGGCGGGCCGTCAGCGAAACGGTTCGAGTCATGAAGCGGGTTTCCTTGTTCAGCGTTTTGTCATGCCGAACTGTAGCGACCCGCCTCGTGGCGAATCAAGCCTGCGTGGTTTGGGCGCGCGCCCCCGGCTTGCGCTGGCTGATCAGCACCCCACCGAACACCAGCAGGCAGGCGAGCTGCTGCTGAGCCGACAGCGTCTCCCCCAGGATGATCCAGGCCAGCAACACCGTGAACACCGGAATCAGGTTGACGAAGGCCCCCGCCATCGCCACCGGCACGCGGCTCACCGACCAGGTATAGAGCCCATAGGCGCCGAGCGTGATTCCCGCCCCCAGGTACAGCACCCACAGGCTCGGCCACAGCGGCAAGGTCTGCGGCAGCGTCACCCACGGCGTGAACAGCAGCGCGCCGAACCACAGCATGCCAAGCACCGTCTGCGCCGCGGTGATCACCAGCGCCGAATAGCGCACCGACAGCTTCTTGGCGATCAGGATATAACCGGTGGCACACACCATCGCCAGGAACTCCAGCGCGTTGCCGAGCAAGGGATTCGGTGCGTCGGCGCTCTGCTCGCCGGTCAGCGTCAGCCACAACACACCGGCGAACGATACCGCGATACCCAACCAGACCGTGCGCCCCAGCCGTTCCTTGAGAAACAGCAAGGCACCGAGCGAGGTCAACAGCGGCAGCGTGGCGGTGATCACCCCGGCCTGCGAGGCACTGGTATACACCAGCGCGCGCGCCTCCAGCAGGAAGTACAGGCAGGGTTCGGCCAGCGCCAGCGCGACGAGCCATTTCCAGTCGCCTTGCTGATAACGTCGACGTACGCCGGGACGCAGCATCAAAGGCAGCAGGCAGAGCGTAGCGATCACCATGCGGGCAAATAGCACCACCATCGGGTCGAACACCGAGAATACATATTTCAGCGCGATGAACGAACTTGCCCACAACAACATGGCGAGCGACAGGGCCAGGTACGGCAGCATGACGGTCCTTGAACAATGACAAAAGCGGCCACCAGGCAAAGGTGGCCGAGTTGAATAGACAAGTGTATTGTCGCAAAGACGGCTGGCGATTGTCGAACGTAGACGGCATACCCGCTGCCCAGTCGCGGGCTACGGCGGCGGCAGGCGTAGCAGCGACACGGAGGGAGGCTCGATCGGCCGCAGCCGCACGCCCAGCCGCTCCAGTTCGGCGTGGTATTGGTCCGGCATGGCGGGCAAGGCGTGGCGCCGCCGCCAGCGGAGTAAAAACGCTTGCCGGAAGACGCTAGCGAAACGAAGCGCCAAGCTGGGAGCAGGCGCCAGGCAAACCCCGGCAGCACACGAGGAGGATTTGTGCATGATGCCCTCACTGTTCGGAAAATAGGCATGCACAAAGCATAGTTAGCCATTAAACTGATAAAAATAGCGACAAAAGCAACACATTGTTCTGGTATGAAAACAAACCCACACATCCCCTCCCCCGACGCCCTGCTCGCCTTCGACGCCCTGGCGCGGCTCGGCAGCTTTACCGCAGCGGCCGAGGCCATCGGCTGCGCCAAGAGCCGGATCAGTCAGCTGGTGAAGGATCTGGAGCACGATCTGGGGACGGTGCTGGTGCTGCGCAACACCCGGCGCGTGGCGCTGACCGAGGCCGGGCGGCGCCTGGCCTGCCATGCTGCACAACTGCGCAGCATGCTCGACAAGGTGCGACCCGACATCGAGGAAGCCCAGGGCGCCATCGGCGGTCCGCTGCGCGTGAGCTCGACCATGTCATTCGCGCAATACCTCCTGGCGCCGCTGCTGGGCGAGCTGGCCGAGCTCCACCCCGCCCTGGAGATGGAGCTGGTGGCCGAAAACCGGCTGCAGGACCCGGTGGACGCCGGCCTCGACTTCTGCCTGCGCTCCCGGGCGGTACACGACGACCGGCTGGTAGCCAAATCGATCGGTTTCGTCTGGGAAGAGCTGTACGCCGCGCCGGCCTACCTGGAGCGGGCCGGCATCCCACAGACGCCGGAAGACCTGCTCAAGCACCAGCTGCTACACAACAGCTATAACGAAACCGGCCTCGACTGGCGGCTGGAAAAGGACGGCCAGTTCGTTTCGCTCGCCATCCGGCCGACGCTGCTGTGCGACCAGTACGCGGTGATCGCCAACGCCGCCTGTGCCGGCGTGGGCATCGGCCTGTTGCCGCAATACGTGGTCAGCCCGCAGCTGGCACGCGGCGAACTCATCCCGGTATTGCCCGGCTGGCGCACTTCCGGCTGGCCGGTGTTCCTGGTCTACCCCTATCGCCACCCGATGCCGAAGAAGTACGAAGCCTTCCTGCAACTGGTGGTGCCGCGCCTGCGCACCATCCTGGGCGACGACGAGCGCCATTCCTGAACAACAGCGGCGAACCGGTCAGGCTCAATCCTCGACGCGGAAACCCACCTTGATCGTCACCTGCCAGTGGGCGATGGCGCCGTCGACAACATGGCCGCGCGTTTCCAGCACCTCGAACCAGTCGATGTGCTTCAGCGTGGCACCGGCCTTGGTGATGGCGGTGCGAATGGCATCGTCGCTGCCCTCGGAGGAGGAACCGACCAGTTCCACCATCTTGTAGACGTGCTTGCTCATGTTGTTCTCCCTGGAGATGAGGAAAGCCCGTCAGGCGGGCACAACTTCAGCATAGCGCCCGCAACGACAAATGCAGGACGATTCTAATCCCTCCCGCCAACCATGCTCGGTCGATCACGCCCGCCTTCATGGTCACCTTGCCTAGGCCTGACCAGCTGCATCGGCGCTGCGAGCAAAGAAAAACCGCCCTCGAGGGGCGGTTTCGTGGGTCATCGACGGGCGACGACTCAGGCGTTCAGTTCCTTGGCCAGGTAGATCCAGGTCTCGACCACGGTGTCCGGGTTCAGCGAGATGGTCTCGATGCCCTCTTCCACCAGCCACTTGGCGAAGTCCGGATGATCGGACGGGCCCTGACCGCAGATGCCGACATACTTGTTCAGCTTGCGGCAAGCTTGGATCGCCATGTGCAGCATGGCCTTCACGGCGTCGTTGCGCTCGTCGAAGGTCGAAGCGATCGGGCCGCCGGAGTCGCGGTCCACGCCCAGGGTGAGCTGGGTCATGTCGTTGGAGCCGATGGAGAAGCCGTCGAAGTGCTCCAGGAAGCGCTCGGCCAGAACCGCGTTGGTCGGCAGTTCGCACATCATGATCAGGCGCAGGCCGTTATCGCCACGCTTCAGGCCGTTGGCGGCCAGGATCTCGATGACTTTCTCGGCTTCGGCCAGGGTGCGCACGAACGGGATCATCACTTCCACGTTGGTGAGGCCCATCACGTCGCGCACTTTCTTGATGGCGCGGCATTCCAGCTCGAAGCAGTCGCGGAAGCTCTCGGCCACGTAGCGTGCGGCGCCACGGAAGCCCAGCATCGGGTTCTCTTCGTGCGGTTCGTACAGCTGGCCGCCGATCAGGTTGGCGTACTCGTTCGACTTGAAGTCGGACATACGCACGATGACCTTTTTCGGGTAGAACGCGGCCGCCAGGGTGGACACGCCTTCGGCGATCTTGTCGACGTAGAAGTCGACCGGGCTGGCGTAACCGGCGATGCGATCGGTGATGGTGGCTTTCAGGTCGGCCGACAGCGTATCGAACTCGAGCAGCGCTTTCGGGTGGATACCGATCTGACGGTTGATCACGAACTCCATGCGCGCCAGACCCACGCCTTCGTTCGGCAGCTGCGCGAAGTCGAAGGCCAGTTCCGGGTTGCCGACGTTCATCATGATCTTGACCGGGGATTCCGGCATCTTGTCCAGTTCGAGGTCGATGACTTCGACTTCGAGCAGGCCGTCGTAGATGTTGCCGGTGTCGCCTTCGGCGCAGGACACGGTGACCTGCATGCCGTCACGCAGCACGTCGGTAGCGTCACCACAGCCGACCACGGCCGGGATGCCCAGTTCGCGCGCGATGATCGCGGCGTGGCAGGTACGACCGCCACGGTTGGTGACGATGGCGGCGGCGCGCTTCATCACCGGTTCCCAATCCGGGTCGGTCATATCGGTCACCAGCACGTCACCGGCCTTGACGGTATCCATCTCGGACGCATCCTTGATCAGGCGCACGGTGCCCTGGCCGATCTTCTGGCCGATGGCGCGGCCTTCGGCCAGCACGGTGGACTTGGTGTTCAGGCGGTAGCGGCGCAGGGTGTCCTTGCGGTCTTCCTGCGACTTCACGGTTTCCGGGCGGGCCTGCAGGATGTACAGCTTGCCGTCCAGACCGTCGCGGCCCCACTCGATGTCCATCGGACGACCATAGTGCTTCTCGATGATCAGCGCGTACTGGGCCAGTTCTGCCACTTCGGCGTCGGTGATGGAGAACTGCTTGCGGTCGGCGTCGGCCACGTCGACGGTTTTCACCGAACGGCCGGCTTGCGAGGCGTCGGTGAACTCCATCTTGATCAGCTTGGAGCCCAGGGTCTTGCGCAGGATGGCCGGGCGGCCAGCCTTCAGGGTCGGCTTGTGAACGTAGAATTCGTCCGGGTTCACGGCGCCTTGCACCACGGTCTCGCCGAGGCCGTAGGAAGCGGTGATGAAGACCACGTCTTCGAAACCGGATTCGGTATCGATGGTGAACATCACGCCGGCCGCGCCGGAGTCGGAACGCACCATGCGCTGCACGCCGGCCGACAGAGCCACTACGTCATGGGCGAAGCCCTTGTGCACGCGGTAGGAGATGGCGCGGTCGTTGTACAGGGAAGCGAAGACGTGCTTCATGGCTTCCTTGACATTGTCCAGGCCACGGATGTTCAGGAAGGTTTCCTGTTGACCGGCGAACGAGGCGTCCGGCAGGTCTTCCGCGGTGGCGGAGGAGCGTACGGCGACGGAGATGTCCGCGCCGCCGGAATCGGCCACCATCTTGTCCCAGGCTTCCTTGATGTCGGCATCAAGCTTGGCAGGGAACGGGGTATCGATAATCCACTGGCGGATTTCCTTGCCGACGCGGGCCAGTTCGGTCACGTCGTCGATGTCCAGCTTGGCCAGCGCGGCGCTGATGCGCTCGGCCAGGCCGTTATGCTGCAGGAAATCACGATAGGCATCCGCCGTCGTGGCGAAACCGCCGGGTACACGGACACCCGAGTTGGCCAGCTGACTGATCATTTCGCCCAGGGAGGCATTCTTGCCACCTACCTGTTCAACGTCGGTCATGCGCAGCTTCTCGAACCAGATGACGTAGTTCTCTGCCATCACTTCACTTCCTGTATTGGATTGGAGACGATAGAAAGCCGCATTCTAGCCGATTAACGCCCGGCTTGCGTAGCGTCTTTTGCATTGCACAAGGTAAGGATTTGCCCTTAATCAAGGACTTCCATCCTGCCGTTCTGGCACCATCGCACCCGCCCGGCGGGAAAAAGCCTTTTGTCATGTAGTGTTAACACTACTGTAAAGCCAAACGGGGCGGGAGATTGGCCCCACTGGGGGCGGGCTGCGCGGTGAGAACGCTGACGGCGGCGGCGGGACGGGTATAATCGGCTCACGACTCTCCGCTATTTCTTTTCGACAGGTGCATTCATGCCACACCTCCGCTCCGCCATTTTCGTTTCCGACCGCACCGGCATCACCGCCGAGGCCCTGGGCAACACCTTGCTGACGCAGTTTGACACCATCGAATTCAAGCGCGAGACCATCCCCTTCGTCGACACGGTGGAGAAGGCGCAGGAAGTGGCCGAGATGATTCGCCAGCGTACCGCCGACGATCACCAGAAGCCGGTGGTATTCACCAGCATCGTCAACGCCGAGGTGCGCCAGGCGCTGCGCGTCGACCATGCGCTGGTGATCGACTTCTTCGAGGCCTTCATCGGCGAACTGGAAGCGGAACTGCACCAGAAGGCCACGCTGTCGGTGGGCAAGGCGCACGGCATGATGAACGAGTCGCAGTACGATCACCGTATCGAGGCGGTGAACTACTCGCTCAACCACGACGACGGGGTGAAGCTGAAGGACCTGCACGAGGCCGACGTGATCCTGGTCGGCGTGTCGCGCTCGGGCAAGACTCCGACCTGCCTGTATCTCGCGCTGCAATACGGCATCAAGGCCGCCAACTACCCACTGACCCCGGAAGACCTGGACAGCCCGACGCTGCCCAAGATGCTGCTGCCGTTCCGCCAGAAGATCTTCGGCCTGACCATCGACCCGGCGCGCCTGCATCACATCCGTTCCGAACGCCGCCCGGACTCCAAATACGCCAGCATCGAGAACTGCCGCTCCGAGGTGAACGAGGCCGAGTCGATGTTCCGCCACCACGCCATTTCGTTCATCAGCACCACGCACAAGTCGATCGAGGAAATCGCCTCGACCATCATGCACAAGGCCAACCTGACGCGGCGGTTCTGAGCCGTCCGCACTGATGGTGCTTGACGCCGCTTCGGTCGCCATGGTTTGATGAAAAACATGAATACCTCATTCGCAATCGCTTTCTCGTTTGGTTGGTGGCGCCTGTCCTAGGCGGCACCGCGGTTGCGTACACCCGAAAACCCCGGAGCTGCCAGCAGGCGCTCCGGGGTTTTCGTTTTCCACCCCCTCCTTGCTGGCAGTCTCCCTGAACCCTAGTGGAGCACAGCATGAATCTCGACAGCATCAGCCCGAACGACGTCATCCTCACCGGCGACCGCACTACCGGCCCGCTGCACCTGGGCCATTACGTCGGCTCGCTGCGTAACCGCGTCCTGCTGCAGGAGCGTTGCACCCAGTTCCTGCTGCTGGCCGACGCCCAGGCGCTGACCGACAACATGGGCAACTACCTGAAGGTGCGCGACAACGTGCTGCAGGTCGCGCTCGACTACCTCGCCGTCGGCATCGACCCCTCCAAGAGCACCATCTTCATCCAGAGCCTGGTGCCAGAACTGTCCGAACTGGCGTCCTATTACCTCAACCTGGTAACGGTGGCGCGGCTGGAGCGCAACCCGACCATCAAGGACGAGATCAAGCAGCGCGGCTTCGAGCGCGACATCCCGGCCGGCTTCCTGACCTACCCGGCAGCGCAGGCCGCCGACATCACCGCCTTCAAGGCCACCATGGTGCCGGTGGGCGCCGACCAGGTGCCAATGATCGAACAGACCAACGAGATCGTGCGCCGCTTCAACGCCAGCGTTGGCCAGGAGCTGCTGGTGGAGACGCGCGCCGTGGTGCCGGAGCATGGCGCACGGCTGCCGGGCATCGACGGCAAGGCGAAGATGTCGAAGTCGCTCGGCAACGCGCTGGCGCTGTCGGCGAGCCCCGACGAAATCCGCCAAGCGGTGAAGATGATGTACACCGACCCGAATCACCTGCGCGTGGAGGACCCGGGCCAGGTCAAGGGCAACGTGGTGTTCAGCTACCTCGATGCCTTCGACGACGACGTTGCGGCCGTGGCCGAGCTGAAGAAGCACTACCGCCACGGCGGGCTGGGCGACTCGGTGCTCAAGTCTCGGCTGGAAGACAAGCTGCAGGCGCTGCTGGAACCGATCCGCCGGCGCCGAGAGGAATACGCCCGCGATCCGGCGGCAGTGCTCGCCATGCTGAAAGAAGGCACCGCCAAGGCGCGCCAGGTGGCCGCCGTGACGCTCTCCGAAGTCAAAGCGGCGATGGGGTTGAATTACTACTGATCCCGGCCGCCGTACGACTACCGGGTGCCTCACCAGCTCCGATGCCAGGCCGGGCCACAGCCTCTCTCAAGGCGTGTGTTGCGGTGGCGCCGAAGCACTCACATCGAAGGAAAGTACCCATGGATTTTATCTACCAATGCCAGAGCCTGGACGAGGTGCGCGAGCAGATCGACCGCATCGACCAGGCGCTGGTCGCGCTGATCGCCGAGCGCGGCCTGTACGTGGAGCAGGCGGCCGCTTTCAAGAACAGCACGGCCGAGGTAGAGGGCGGCAAGCGCGTCGATCAGGTGATACGCCGCGTGACACGGCTGGCGGGCGAGCTCGGTGCCGACCCGGAACTCACTGCGGCGGTGTATCGCACCATGATCGGGCACTTCGTCGCGAGCGAGATGAAGCTGTACCAGGGGCGACAGACGCCGCTGTGAGGGCCCCAAACGCTTCGGCCAACCGGGATAGGTTGGCCGAAGCGTTTCAGCGAAGAGGATCAGGCCAGCGGCACGCTGACGCGCAGTCCGTCGTAGCCCACCTCCACCCCCGGCGGGCACTCCGCCGACAGCGCATGGTATTCCAGACCGTGCGTCATGTGGATCAGGATGGTGCGACGGGCGCCGATGTGCTCGGCCCAGCGCAGCGAGTCGGCCACGCACAGGTGCGAGGGATAGGGCTCGCGCCGCAGGCAGTCGAGGAACAGCACCTCGAGGCCCTGCAGCTTCTCCAGACTGTGCTCGGGGATGTCGGACAGGTCGGTGAGCCAGGCGACGTTGCCGATGCGCCAGCCCAGGCAGGGCCAGCTGCCGTGCATCAGCGGGATCGGCGTCACCATCACGCCGCCGAATTCGAACGGCCCGCCCACCTCCTCGGTCAGCAGCACCGGCTTGTCCCAGGCCTTGGACGGCGCGTGCAGCGCGTAGTCGAAGCGGGAACGAACGTTGGCCAGCGTGAAGCCGTTGCCGAACAGGGTGATCGCCCCTTTTTTCACGTAGCAGAAAGCGCGCAGGTCGTCGATGCCGTTGAGGTGGTCGGCGTGCGGGTGGGTATAGAGCACCGCGTCGACCCGGGTGATGCCCTCGCGCAACGCCTGATGGCGCAGATCCGGCCCGGTGTCGATCAGAAAGGCGGTGTCGCCGACGCGCAGGTAGGCGCTGGCGCGGCTGCGCCGGTTCCTCGGGTCCGGCGAGGTGCAGGTGGGGCAATCACAGCCGATGGCCGGGGTTCCGGAGCTGGACCCGCAGCCGAGGACGGTCAATTCGACACTCGACACGACTACTCGCTTTCATTCCAGTACGCCCTCGAAACGACAATACCGTCGGCGGCATTCTTTAGCCTGCGCCTCGGTTTTGTAGCACCCCATCCTGCCGGGCTGCGTTGTCTCGTTTCGACGGTTGCCTGGAATCACTCGTCAAAGGGTTGGCCGAAGGCCGGGGCCGGTCAGGCACCGGGTCACGGCCGCGGAATCTTGGCGAACAGGCGGAAGAAATTGTCGGTGGTGGCCTCGGCCACCGCCTCGAAGCTCAGCCCGCGCAGTTCGGCGATATGTTCTGCGACATGCTTCACGTACGCCGGTTCATTGGTCTTGCCGCGAAACGGCACCGGCGCGAGGTAGGGCGAATCGGTTTCCACCAGCAGCCGGTCGAGCGGCACCTTCTGCGCCACTTCCTTCACCTGCAGCGCGTTCTTGAAGGTGACGATGCCGGACAGCGAGATGTAGAAGCCCAAGTCCAGCGCCTGCTGCGCCACTTCCCAGCTCTCGGTGAAGCAGTGCATCACCCCGCCCGCCTCGCCGGCGTTCTCCTCGCGCATCAGCTGCACCGTGTCGGCGGCCGACTCGCGGGTGTGGATCACCAGCGGCAGGCCGACGCGGCGCGCGGCGCGGATGTGGGTGCGGAAGCGCTCGTGCTGCCAGGCGAGGTCGCCCTGGCACCAGTGGTAGTCGAGCCCGGTCTCGCCGATGCCGACCACCTTGGGATGGGCGGCATGGGCAACCAGTTCGTCCTCGCTGTACTCTTCGGCGTCCGGGTCGTCCGGATGGACGCCGACGGTGGCGTACAGGTTGTCGTGCGCCTCGGCCAGCGCCAGCACCTCGGGGTACTTGGGACGGCTGACGCCGATCACCAGGGCGTGGCTGACGCCGTTGTGGCGCATGTTGGCCAGCACCTCGGGCAGGCGCGCGGCAAGGTCGGGAAAATTGATGTGGCAGTGCGAATCGACAAGCATGGTTGCATCCTGCACGCCCGCCGGGCGGGCGCGTAATGTTTTCTCGGCGGGCAGAGCGCGCCGCTTAGAACCTGTTCACGATCTGTCGCGCGCGGCCCTCAGCCGAGTGAAGAGCAGCGCAGAAACCGGAATGTACAAGTAATACATGAGGATTTCCGATCGCTGAGCCAATCTCTGCGTGCAAATCTTTGATTTGCCCAGCGATAGATTGGCACGCAGTGCACATGAGCCCCGATCAGGGATCGCGCAGCAAGAGCGTGAACAGGCCCTTACATGGTATGGGTGGGACGGGTGGAATTAAGCACACCGCCCAGCAAGGCCTCGATCTTGCTGCGCGCCTGGCGCCCCTCGTCGCTGCTGGCGAACTCGACACCGACGCCCTGGGCCAGGCTGTTGTTGGCGCCGGCCGGGGTGATCCACACCACCTTGCCCTGCACCGCCACCTTTTGCGGGTCGTCCATCAGCGTCAGCAGCAGGAACACCTCCTCGCCCAGCGCCAGCGCCTTGCCGGTGGGGATGAAGATGCCGCCGTTGCGCAGGAAGGGCATGTAGGCGGCGTAGAGCGCGCCGCGCTCCTTGATGTGCAGCGACATGACGCCGGGGCGGTTGCCGTCCGGGCGGGTAACGACGTTCTCTTTCTCCAGTTCCATGCGCCGGGCTTCCCTTGCAGTGGTTTCAGCGCGCGGCCGTGCGGGCCGCGAACACGTTCAGATAGTCCATCAACAGCGCTTCGAGCTGCAAGCGTACGTTCAGCGTGTGCTGACCGAACGGGGCCAGCTGAATCAGGCTCTGGTAGCAACCCATCAGCAAGGCGAGGTCGGCACGCTCGGCCAGGGCCTGCAGTGCCGCCTGATGATCGGGATAATAGCGGAGTTGGCCCCCCAGCCTCAAACCGGCCAGATCGTGCAGCCACTTTTGCAGCCACTCCAGCGGCAGCGCCAGCGGCAGCTTGTGGCGGTCGATCTGCTCGGCGAGCGAGATGGCGTCGGCCAGCGTCGGCCGCGCCAGAACGTCGAGAAACTGCTGGCGCAGCTTGGCCAGCGCCGCGTCGTGCTCGAACAGCGGCGTGCCGCCGTGGTGCGCCAGCTCGGTGCGGGCGTTGTCCACCCCGGCTGCTTCCAGCCAGGCCAGCGCCTCGCTTTCCGTCGGCGCGGTCAGCGGAAAGGCTCGGCAGCGGCTCTTGATGGTCGGCAGCAGCCGCTGCGGGGCGTGTGCCACCAACAGGAACAGCACCTCGGCGGGCGGCTCCTCGAGGATCTTCAGGAGCGCGTTGGCCGCCGCCGGATTGAGCGCCTCGGCCGGTTCCACCAGCACGATGCGGCGTCCGGCGCGGTGCGCGGTGAGGTGGGCAAAGTCGATCACCTCGCGCACCGCCTCAATCTTGATCACCGGCAGCTTGCGTGTCGGCTTGCTACCCTCCTTGGCCTCGTCCTCCTCGTCGCCCAGCGGAGTGAGCCGGCGGAAGTCCGGGTGGCTGCCGTGGGCGAACCAGCGGCACGCCTCGCACTGACTGCAGGCGGCGTGGTCGGGGCGCGGCGATTCGCACAGCAGCGAGGCCGCCAAATGTTCGGCGAAAGCCAGCTTGCCGATGCCGGTTGGACCGGTGAACAGCCAGGCGTTGGGCAGGCGCTCGCGTTCGCGGTTGAGGCGCTGCCAGTCGGCGGCTTGCCAGGGATAGAGCATCAGCGACGCTCCCGCACGGCGTCGAGGCGGCGCATCACCTCGGCGCGCACCTGTTCGGCGGAACGGTTGGCGTCGACCACCGCGATACGCGGGTTGGCCGAAGCGCGCTGCAGGTAGGCCGCACGCACGCGGGCATGAAAATCGGCCGCCTCCTGCTCGAAACGGTCGAGCACGCGCTCGCCACCGGCCATGCGCCGGGCGGCGACCTCGAGCGGCACGTCGAACAGCAGCGTCAGGTCCGGCTGCAGCCCCTGCTGCACCCAGTCTTCCAGCGCCTCGATGCGTGCGAACGGCAGCCCGCGCCCGCCGCCCTGGTAGGCGAAGGTGGCGTCGGTGAAGCGGTCGGACACCACCCAGCGGCCGGCGGCCAGCGCCGGTTCGATCACGCGCGCGATGTGTTCCTGGCGCGCGGCAAACATCAGCAGCGTCTCGGTCTCCAGCGTCACCTCGGTGTCCACCGCCAGCAGCAGCTCGCGCAGCTTCTCGCCCAGCACCGTGCCGCCGGGTTCGCGCGTGAACACGGCGTCGATGCCCTGTTCGGCCAACCAGTCGCGCACCGCGGCGAGCTGGGTGCTCTTGCCGGCCCCGTCCACGCCTTCCAGCGTGATGAATGTTCCGCGCCGCATCAGGAGCCTTTCTTCAGGATGAATTGGCGCACCGCGCCGTTGTGTTCGTCCAGTGTTTCGGAGAAATGCGTGGTGCCGTCGCCGCGGGCGACGAAGTACAGCGCGCGCGTGTCCGCCGGATGTGCCGCGGCGTCGAGCGCGGCGCGCCCCGGCAGAGCGATCGGCGTCGGCGTCAGGCCGGAACGGGTGTAGGTGTTGTACGGCGTGTCGCGGCGCAGACCGGCCTTGCCGATGTTGCCCTGGTAGCTGGCCCCCATGCCGTAGATCACCGCCGGGTCGGTCTGCAGGCGCATGCCGATCTTCAGACGGTTGAGGAACACCGCCGCCACCTGCGCCCGGTCGCTCTCGCGCGAGGTTTCCTTCTCGACCAGGCTCGCCATGATCAGCAGTTCATACGGCGAGGCGTAGGGTAGATCCGGCCGGCGCGCGAGCCAGATGCTTTCCAGATTCTGCTGCATGGTGCGGTAGGCGCGGCGATAGACCTCGAGATCGCTCGAGCCCGGCACGTAGAAATAGGTGCTGGGGAAGAACAGGCCTTCAGGATGAGCCTCGCTGGCGCCGATTTCGCGCAAAATCTGCTCGTCGCTCCAGCTGGCGGTGACGTGCTGCAGGTCGGGCTCGCTGGCCAGGGCCTGGCGGAACTGGCGGAAGGTCCAGCCCTCGATCGCCGTCACGCTGGCCTGGTCCGGGTTGCCCTGGGCGAAGCGGCGCAGCACTTCCCACATCGCCACCGGGCGGGAAAATTCGTACAGGCCGGCCTTGACCTTGCGGTCGGTGCCGCTGATGCGCATCAGCGCCACCATCACCCAGCGGTTGCGGATCATGCCGTCCTGGTCCAGCGCGCGCGCCACCTGGCCCAGCGTGCGGTTGGCGCCGACGGCGATACTGTAAGGCGCCTTGGGCAGCGGCACCGGCACGGCCACCACCCAGGCGAGCCACAGCGCGAGCAGTGCCGCCAGGGTGGCAGTCATGCGGAAGAAAAACGTGTGCATCATGTTCAGATCAAGTTGGACGGAGTGGCCGGCGGCGGGTCCGACTGGTTTGGCGAAGCATCAATCATACCATGTCGCCTCTTGCGCACGTTTCGCCGCGAACCCGAATGGGACCGGGCGGGGCGCGGCAAGTTCGTCTCCTCCGCAACGCCTCGCGGCGACCCGCGCCAGCCGCCGCCGCGCTATGATACCGGGCATGGATACCAAGACATTCGCCGCTCCCCTGCTCCAGGCCTACCGCGAGCATCGTGCCGTGACGGTGGCCGCCGACGCCGGCCCCGCCAGCCGCGAACAGGCTTATGCCACGCAACGGGCGATCTGGCAAACCCTGGTCGGCCGAGCCCGCCCAACGGCGTGGAAAGTGGGCGCCCCGACGCGCGAGGCCGAACCCACCGCCGCGCCGATCTTTCCACAGCGCCTCGCCGCCTCTGGTGCCACGTTACCCGCCGCGTCGTTTCTTGGCCTGGGGATCGAGGCCGAAATTGCGGTGCGCTTCGGCCACGACCTGCCGCCACGTGCCACGCGCTATACCCGCGACGAGATTCTCGACGCGATCGCCAGCGTCCACGTCGCCATCGAACTGATCGACACCCGGCTCGCCGCGCCCAAGGTGGCCGGTCCGCTGTGGAGCCTGGCCGACAATCTGGTGAATGGCGGCCTGATCGTCGGCGACGCGATTCCGCACTGGCGCGAGCTGGATTTTGCCGCGCTCACCGTGCGTGTTTCGGCCAACGGCGGACTGCGCGCCGAAACGCAAGGCCGCCCGCCGCTCGACGACCTGTTCTTCTGCCTGCCGTGGTGGATCGAGCACGTCGGCGGGGCGCAGGCGGGAGACATCGTGGCGACCGGCGCCTGGAACGGGATGCACCCGGTGGGGCTGCCGGTCACGGTCCGTGTCGACTTCGTCGGGGTCGGCAGCGCCGAGGCACGAATCGGCTAAGCCCACCGTCGGCAAGGAAGGGGCAGGATACGGACTTTGACCGACGGCCAGCCCGTCCGACGTCGAAACCGACTCCGCCCTCGCCTCCCAGGACGGAGCGGTCATCCCGGTTTGCCTCCTGCTACGGCCGCCAGGAACGACCAAGACGAGGAAAGCGAGGGACATGCAACTCCACCATCCGCCCCGTCGTCATCGGGCGTGGCCCACCACGGCGGTGCTCGCCGGCATCGTGGCCGGCAGCGTCGCCACCGCAGCGCAACTGGCGCTGTGGTGGCTGACGTCGGTCCCCCTGCTGGCAACCCTGCTGCGCGACGCGCGCCTGACGGCCGCCATCGCCATGGGAGTGAGCGTACTCGCCCCGGTGCCGGCGTGGCGCGGAGACGTGTGGCTGATGGCGACACTGATCCACTTCGCCCTGTCCATCGCCTACGCCGTGCCGGTGAGCCTGCTGGCCGGACGCCGGCGGGCTGGCGTCGAGCTCCTTGCCGGCGCCGGCTACGGGGCGATCATCTACGGCGTCAACCTGTACGGTTTCACCACGCTCTTTCCCTGGTTCTCGGCCTCGCGCGGCGGCGTGACGCTGCTCGCCCACCTGGTCTTCGGCAGCGTGCTGGTAGGGGTTTGCCGTTGGCGCGCGCGGGATTCCGGCACCGCCGCCTGAGCCCGCCGCCGCCCGCTCCTGGCACCACTCCCGACGGCGTGGCGGAGCCATGTAGCCTGAATCAGGCAACAGACGACCGCCACGCGTATATCATCAAAAGCGGGATGAGCATCGGCTCGCCGCAAACCTTTTCACCCTCGCCAACCCCGCAACGGATGGGCAGTACATGGGCATCGGTTCTGGACTCGCGTCTCCTTTTCGCCGCTATCGCTGGCTGATCGTGCTGGCGCTGCTCCCGCTCGGCCTGCTGCTGGCGGTGGCGGCGGCCGCCTATACCCTCGGCGTGCGTGCCCAGCAGGTGAGCTGGCAGAACGGGTTGCAACTGACCGGCTGGCAGCGGCTGCAAAACGGTTGCGTCCAGGCCCAGGGCGAACGCCTGCGGGTCACGCGCTGGTATCCGCTCACGCTCCATGTCGACCGTATGATCCTGCCCCGCTGCGCCGCCGGACCGTTCAAGGAGCCGGCGCCGCCCCCCTGGATGCCGCCGCTAGACCTCGCCATCGACGCCCTCTCCCTGCCCGGCCTGCCGCCGCTGGCGGTGACGGTGAGTCAGCGCGCGCAACGCTGGCAGGCGCAGGTGCAGTTCCGCCACAGCCAGGCCCGTGCGCTCTACGAGCGCCGCTCCGGGCACTGGACGCTGCAAGGACAGATACAGGCGGCCGACCTCTCCCCGCCCCTGCTGGGCGCGCTGGCCGTGGCCGGCGAGGGCGTGTGGCAGGAACAGCGTCTGGAAGGATCGTTGCAGGCTCAGGGTAGGCAGCTGGGTTATGCCGGTCAGGCCCGCCGCGCCGACGCGGCACTCTCGGCCCGCCTCGCCGCCCGGCGCTGGCAGCTCGACGCCGAACTGGGCGCACCGCTGGCGCTCGGTGCGGACTGGAGCCTGCAAGCCCGGCAGGGACTGCACGCCAGTGGCGATCTGCAAGGGGTGCAGTCGCTGCATCTGGACCTGCTGGCGAGCGGTCCGCAAGGCAAGGTACGCCTCGAGCTCGATACCGCCGGTGCCGGGGTCGCACACGGCCCGGGCCGGCTCACGCTCGCCGGCCCCGCCCTGGCCGGCGAGGTGCCCTTGCGCTGGAGCCGGCGACAGCTGGTGCTGCTGCCGGCGGCAATCCGACTTCCCGGCGAGCTGCGCCTGAGCTGGCCCCGCCCCCTCACCGTGCCGCTCGCCGCGCGCGGCGACAGCGCCATCACCGCCGAAGTGCAGTACCAGAATCTACGCGTCAACACCGTCGACAGCCGCCTGTCCTGGCAGCAGGCCCGGTGGGACTGGCAAGGACGGCTCGACCTCGCCGGCAACAGCGCCGGCATCAATCTCGCGGGGACGTGGCAAGGGCGTATCGATGCCGACGGCTTGAGCGGCGCGCCCGCCCGCCTCTCGCTGAGCCGGCCCGACCTCAAGCTGGCGCTGCGCGTACCCGTAGCCGGCCTGCGCCCGCCACGCTGGGCGGCGCCGGTCGCGTTCGATGGCCGTTATGGCCAATTCCCGCTCCAGGGTACGCTCCAGGTCGGCTACGAGCGAGAGCGCTGGCAAGGCACGCTGGATGGCCGCTCGCGGCTGCCGTTCTACACCCAGGGCGGCGAGCTGAAGTTGGTCCTGCCCTGGTACGGCCAACAGGGCCGGTGGTTTCTGGATCGGGGCAGCCGCGTCACGCTTGCCAAGGGACTGATCGGCAGCACCCTGGTCAAGCCGATCGCCGTCAGCGCCAGCACGCCGCTGCGCGTCTCTCCCCAAGGCGTCTTCGGCGAATTGCGGCTGCAGGCGGATGGCATCGTGGCAACGCGCGGAACCTTACCCCCGCTCGACGGACAACTCAGCGCGGGCGGGCTGCAGGGCCGCGCCAGCCTGCGTATCCCGGCATGGCAAGCCACCCTTACCGTGAGCGCCGCGCGCCTTGCCCAAGGCCAGAAAACCGGAGTGCAAGGCACGCTGGAACTGAATACCCCGTTGTCGCCCGCCATGAGTCGCGGCCTTGGGGTCACCCTGCAGCAAGGCCGTGTCACCGGCCAGGGACGCTGGCAGTGGCTGGGGAGCGGACAGCTGCAAGGCACGCTCTCGGCCTCTGGGGTCGCGCTCGACTGGGGCGGCATCCAGGCGACGGGGGGCAGCGGCAGCGCACATGTCGAATTGGGTCAGGCGGGCCTGAAGCTGGTCAGCGCCGGCCCCATCACGCTGGCCGAGCTCGGCCTCGGCACGCGCGTGCGCAACGTCCGCCTGACGGCGCAGTCCGACCTCAGCACCTGGCAGCTCGCCGATGTCCACGCCGAGGTACTGGGCGGGCAGATGAACGCCGCCAGCCTGCAATGGCCCTCGCCGCAGTATCAGCCGGTGACGGTGAGCCACATCGACCTGGCCGAGGTGGCCGCGCTGCAAAACGATCCGGAGCCGACCGTGCAGCTCGCCGGCCGCGTGGGCGGGGTGCTGCCGCTGCAACTGATGAAAGACACCCTGGCGCTGCAGGGAGGCCTGATCCGCAATGAAGGCCCGCTGGTGCTCAAGGTCCAGCCCTCTGCCGGCGTCGGCGCCATGGGCCAGTCCAACCGCGCGGTGCAACTGGCGCTGGACACGCTGGGGCACCTGGCGATCAACGATTTCCAGGCTCGCCTGGACATGCCGCCGGACGGCTGGCTCGACGCGGCGGTGACCATCAAGGGGCAGAACCCGCAGCAAAATGGCCAGCCGGTCGTACTAAACTATACCCATCGGGAAAACCTGTTCGAGCTGTTACGCAGCCTGCGTATCGGCGATGAACTCTCCCGCCGGGTATTGAACCGAAAGCCGGCGGAGCGTTCTCACTGACATGACGTTGGAGGACTCATCATGAACCCCGTTTGGCTGCTGGCCGTGCCGGCCTTGCTGCTCCTGGCCGCGTGCACTCCCCGGGTCGCACTGGAGGCCCCCAAGGAACCGATCACGATCAATCTGAACGTGAAGATCGACCACGAAATTCGCCTCAAGGTGGAAAAGGATGTCGATAAACTCATCAGCGAAGACAGCGCATTGTTCTAGGAGCTCGCCATGAAGACGACGATACGAGGGATGGCGCTGCTGCTGCTCGTCTGCAGCACACTGGCCATGGCACTGGATCTGGACGGCGCCAAGTCGCAAGGGCTGGTCGGAGAGCAGCCCAACGGCTATCTGGGCGTGGTCAAGGCCACGCCGGAGGCGGTGGAACTGGCCGCGGACATCAACGCCAAGCGGCGCGCCGCCTACGATGCCATCGCCAAGAAGAACGGCGCCACCCTGGACCAGGTGGCGGCGCTGGCCGGCCAGAAAGCCATCGAGAAGGCCGCGCCGGGGGCCTACGTCCGCTCCGCGGACGGCCAGTGGGTCAAGAAGTAGCGGTCAACGCGGCCACGCACACGGCCCGCCGGGCGGATGACGCCCGGCGGGCCGTATCGATACGTCTGCGGGGGCTCAGCGCAGAGGGTCGCCCGGCCGGCTGATCGCTGGCGGAGGGCGCACCACCTCGGCGGTGCTCCCGCCGGCCTTTCCTTGCCACAGCGTCAGACGCTGCCCAGATAATCCACCTTGCCGATGTCGACACCGTTGTGCCGCAAAATGCCGTAAGCGGTGGTGAAGTGAAAATAGAAGTTGGGCAGGGCGAACCCCAGCAGATAGGTCTGACCCGTGAAATGGATTTCCTGACCGCGCACCTTGAGGGTGATCGGCCGTTCCTCACTGCCGTCGACCTGCTCCGGCGTCAGGTTTTGCAAGAACGCCACCGTCTTGGCGAGGCGCTCTCCCAGTTCGGCGAAGCTGGTTTCGGTGTCGGCGAAGCTCGGTACCTCGACCCCGGCGAGGCGCCCACCGCAGCCCTTGGCGGTGTCGGACACGATTTGCACCTGACGCACCAGCGGGAACATATCGGGGGCGAGCCTGGCATTGAGCAAGACCTCCGGCGCAATGTTCTTCGTCGCCGCGTACGCGGCGGCCTTGTCGAGGATGGCGGCAAGGTTGTTGAGGCCACGGATGAGGACCGGGATCGAGGCTTGATACATGGAAAGCGTCATGGACAGGCTCCTGATGTTGAGAGGGACCGGGGCGACCGTCTGGGGCTGGCCCGTCAGCCCGTGCCGGCAACGACAGTCTTTTTACGATAGCCGATAACCCGATCCGGGCAACGTCAGGCTGCCACAA
Organism: Pseudogulbenkiania subflava DSM 22618; assembly: GCF_900177275.1. Lineage (GTDB taxonomy): Bacteria > Pseudomonadota > Gammaproteobacteria > Burkholderiales > Chromobacteriaceae > Pseudogulbenkiania > Pseudogulbenkiania subflava. Next base: position 130,547 of record NZ_FXAG01000002.1, on the reverse strand, counting down.
CGCAACCCGGTTCGCCGGGGCCGGGGACCGAAGACAAGGAAGCCCCGCCGCTAGCGCGCGGCGGGGTGGCAGTCGACACCATAGCGCGCCAGCAGCGCGGCGGGCTCGATCATCACCAGCGGCAGCACCTGCCCCGCCACCTCTAGGGAGGCGGGCAGGCGCGCGGGGGAACCATCCCAATCCGCCGGAAAGGCGTTGCAGATGGCCGGCAGGTCGCGGTCGTCCACCAGCGCCAGCTCGCCGCCGATTTCCAGGTAGAGTTCACCGCCCGGGGTCAGGTAGACGGTACGCGAGCGATCGTCCTCGGTATAAGGCACGGTGCGCCAGCCCTCGCCCTCGAGGCGCGCCACGAACGGGGCCTTGTCGAGCGCGACGTAAACCTTCTGCGGACCGTTCTGCACGTAATAGCGCCCGTGCGCGTCCCGGCTGTAATTACGGTTGAAGAATTCGACCATCCCGGCGTGCTCGAGCCGCTCCTCGCGCAGCCACCACTGGCCGCGCGCATCGAGCCTGAGCCAGCCATAGACGGCCGGGACGTTAGGCCACTTGGCCATTCCCTCCACTACCGCAGCATCCATTCCTGCTCCTCCTCGCCCTGCCCTCCCGGTACGGAAAACGGGCCTCTTCTGATTTATGGCTTGCGAACCGGCTTCGGCCAACCTTCTTGCTCACAACGCGCGCAGCACCGCCGCCGGCGCACTGCGCGTCACCCGCCGCACCAGCGGCCAGCCAGCCAGACCGACCACCAGCATGCCGCTGATCACCCCGAGCGGCAACAGCCAGGGGTTGACGAACAGCGGCAGGTTGAACAGCTTCACCGCGGCGATGGCGCCGATCGCCGTCGCGCCCAGCGCCGCCATCAGCCCGGTCAGGGCCCCCAGCCACATCAGCTCGGCCAGCACCACGCTGCGGACCTGACGCCGCGAGGCGCCCAGCGCCCGCATCAGGCCGACGTCGAACAACCGCTCGTCGCGGGTCGAGGCCAGCGCCGCCCACAGCACCAGCACGCCGGCAGCCAGCGCCAGCACGAACAGGGCCTCGACAGCGCGCGACAGCTGGTCGACCATGGCGCGCACCTCGGCGAGGATGGCACTGACGTCGATCACGGTGACGTTGGGAAATTGCGCCACCAGCTGGTTGACGAAGTCCTCGTCGGCAGGCGCCAGGCGGAAGCTGGTGATGTAGCTCGCCGGCTGGTCGGCAAACCAGGCGGGCGGCGCCACCACGAAGAAATTCACGCGGAAGCTGTCCCACGACACCTTGCGCAGGCTGGTGACGCGGGCCTCGTACGGCGTGCCACCGATAGTGAAGGTCAGGCTGTTGCCGAGGCGGATGCCCAGCGTCTCGGCCAGGCCCTGCTCGACCGAGAACTGGGGCTTCGCGCGCTCGCCCCACCACTGTCCGGCACTGACACGGTTGCCGGTCGGCAGCGCCGCACGCCAGGACAGGTTGAACTCGCGCTCGGCCAGGCGCTGCGCCTGCTCCGAGGCGTAGGACGACGGCCGCACCGGGTGGCCGTTGATGGCGGTGAGCCGCGCCCGCACCATCGGCGATAGTTCCGGCGCCGGCAGAGCGTGGCCGACGAAGCTTCCCCTGAACGGCTCGATCTGCGCCGGCTGGATATTGATGGCGAACTTGTTGGGGGCATCCGCCGGCACGCTCTGCTGCCAGGCGGCGATCAGGTCGCCACGCACCACGGTCAGCGTCAACAGCGCCATCAGCCCGACTGACAACGCCACGATCTGGATCACCGCCAGCCACGGCCGGCGCGCCATGTTGGCGATGCCGAAGCGCCAGCCGACGCCCACGCCGGTAGGCAAGCGGCGCATCAGCCATACCGCGACGAACGCCACCAGCCCTACCGCGGCGAGGAAGCCGGCGAGGCCGCCGAACAACCAGCCGGCCAGCGTCAGATCCCCCACCTGCCACGCCGTCAGAGCCAGCAGCGCCGCCACCGCCGCCAGCGGCGCCAGCCGCCCCGGAGGCGAGGGACGCAGCTCGTCGCGCAGCACCGCCAGCGGCGGCACTTGGCGCAAGCTCAAGAGCGGCGGCAAGGCGAGCCCGAGCAGCAACACCAGCGCCGACAGCGGCCCGCTCAGCCACGGCAGTCGTCCGGGCGCGGGCAGCAAGCCGCCGACCCACTGCTGGGCCAACTGCATCAGGCCGCTCTGCAAGGCGTAGCCGGCCAGCGTGCCGAGCCCACCGGCCAGCAGCCCCAACAGCAGGAACAGCCCGGCGAACAACCCCCATACTTCGTTGGCGCTGAGCCCCAGGCAGCGCAGTACCGCCACCGGCTGCCAGTGCCGTGCCAGGTAACGGCGCACCGCCATGCCCACCGCGGCGGCGGCGAGGGCTACCGTCAGCATGGCGGTCAGTCCGAGGAAGCGGCGCGCCCGCTCCAGGGCGGTGCGAATCTCGGGCCGAGCCTCCTCGACGCTCTCCAGGCGCATGCCGCTTTTCAGCTGGGGTTCGAGCCAAACCCGGAAGCCGGCCACGGCCGCGCTGTCGCCGGCCAGCATCAACCGCCAGCGCAGGCGGCTGCCCGGCTGCACCAGCCCGGTAGCGGCGAGGTCGGCGCGGTTGAACATCAGCCGCGGCACGAAGTTGTAGAGATCGAGCGTGCCGTCCGGTTCACGCAGGATCTCGCCCGCCAGCGTCAGCCGCGTGTTGCCCACCTCGAGCGCATCGCCCAGCTTGAGCTTGAGCCGGCTGATCAGGCGCGCATCGGCCCAGGCGGTGCCCGGCAGCGGGTGCAACGCCCCGCTCATCACCCCGCCTTCGGCCAACCTGACGCTGATTTCGCCGCGCAGCGGGTAGTTGTCGCTCACCGCCTTGTACGTGGCCAGCGCCGCCTGGCCGTTGGCGAACACCATGGAAGGGAAGCTGATGTTTTCGGCCTGCGTCAGGCCGCGCCGCTGCGCCTCGGCACGGATCGCCGCCGGCGCCGGCTCAGGACTGTTGAGCACCAGGTCCGCCGCCAGCAGCTGGCTGGCGTGGTCGGTGAGCGCGCGCTCGACGCGGTCGGAGAAGAAGGCCACGCTGCTCATCGCCGCCACCGCCACCAGCAGCGCCAGGCCGAGGACGGTCAGCTCGCCCGCCACCAGTTCGCGGCGGGTGAAGCGCCAGGCCAGCAGGCAGCGCCCCCAGAACGTCATCGCCCGGCTCCGTTCAGCTTGCCGTCCACCAGCCGGTAGATGGCGTCGCAGCGCCCGGCCAGTTCGGCATCGTGCGTCACCAGCACCAGCGCCGTGCCCTGCTCGGCGTTGAGCTGGAACAACAGGTCGATGATCTGACGCCCGGTGGCCGGGTCGAGGTTGCCGGTCGGCTCGTCGGCAAACAGCAGCAGGGGTTCGATGACGAAGGCGCGCGCCAGCGCCACGCGCTGCTGCTCGCCGCCGGACAGGTGCCGTGGATAATGCTGCAGCCGCTGCCCGAGCCCAACCCGTTCCAGCATGGCGCGGGCGGCCTCGCGCGCGTCGCGCCGGCCGGCCAGCTCAAGCGGCAGCATGACGTTTTCCAGTGCCGTCAGTTGTGGCATAAGCTGAAAGTTCTGGAACACAAAGCCGACCTTGTCGCGGCGCAGGCGCGCACGATCATCCTCGGACAAGCGGGTCAGTGATTGCCCGAACAGCGCCACCTCGCCAGCCGACGGATGATCGAGCCCGGCCAGGAGCGACAGCAGGGTCGATTTACCGGAGCCGGACGCCCCGACGATGGCAACACTTTCGCCTTCGTACAGGGTCAGACTGGCAGAGCGCAGGATGGACAGCGATTCGCCGTGAAACTCCACCTGCTTGGCTATCCCCACGGCGGACAATACCGCCTTGTCATCGATGGATGTGAGCATGTTCAGTTATCTGCGTCTGATCGCATTGTTGTTGATGGCCCTGCCGGTGCAGGCGGCAACGGTACTGGTGTTCGGCGACAGCCTGTCGGCCGGCTACGGCCTCTCCCCTGGCCAAGGCTGGGTGACACTGCTGGAACACAGTCTGGCACCGCACCATCGCGTGATCAATGCCAGCGTGTCGGGCGAAACCACCGCCGGCGGACTCTCGCGCCTGCCCGCCGCCCTGGCGCGCCACCGCCCCGACGTGGTGGTGCTGGAGCTGGGCGCCAACGACGGCCTGCGCGGCCTGCCGCTCACGGCGATGAAGAACAACCTGGAGCAGATGATCCGCCTCGCCAGACAGGGCAAGACGCAGGTGCTGCTGGTCGGCCTGATCCTGCCCCCCAACTATGGCCCGAAATACCGCGACGAGTTCCACGCGGTCTACGACTCGCTGGCACGGCAGTACGAGTTGAACTACGTCCCGCGCCTGATGGCCGACTTCGAGGCCGACACCAGCAAGTTCCAGCACGACGGTCTCCATCCGAGCGCCGAGGTGCAGCCGCGCATGATGGAAACGGTGCGTGCCAAGCTGCCGCTGTCCTAAGAACCTGTTCACGGCCTGTCGCGAGCAGCCCTCAGCGGGGTGAAGAGCAGTGCAAAAACCGGAATGGACTGGAGCACATGAGGATTTCTGATCACAGAGCCAATCTCTGCGATAGCTTGGCACGCAGAGCACATGAGCCCCGATAGGGAAGCGCAGCAAGATCGTGAACGGGTTCTGAGCCCGTCTTCGGCCAACCTGGTCAGTGAACACGCCCAGCCACGCCAGCTACCCGGCGCGGCACTTTACCTTCTACAGTGAAGAAGCCCGAGCGGCACTCACCAAGGAGAACTACATGGCACAGCGCATCCTGATCATCTGCGGCGACTACGTCGAAGACTACGAACTGATGGTCCCGTTCCAGGCCCTGCAGGCGATGGGCTACACCGTCGATGCGGTCTGCCCCGGCAAACAGGCCGGCGAGCAGATCAAGACCGCGATCCACGACTTCGAAGGCGCGCAGACCTACTCGGAGAAACCGGGTCACAACTTCACCCTCAACGCCAGCTTCGACCAGATCGACGCCACCAGCTACCAGGCCCTGCTGGTGCCCGGCGGCCGCGCCCCCGAATACCTGCGCCTGGATGCCCAGGTGCTGCGTCTGGTGCGCCACTTCGCCGACGCCGGCAAACCGATCGCAGCCATCTGCCACGGCGCGCAGCTGCTGGCCGCCGCCGATGTCATCCGCGGCCGCAAGGTGTCGGCCTACCCGGCCTGCGCCCCCGAAGTGCGGCTGGCCGGAGCCGAGTACATGGAGATCGCCGTGACCGCCGCCGTCACCGACGGCCGTCTGGTCACCGCGCCGGCCTGGCCGGCCCATCCCGCCTGGCTGGCCCAATTCGCCGCCGTGCTGGGCGCGCCCTGAGGCGGCGCGTCCACGCGCACGGCGCCGCCCCCACCCCAAAAGGACGTAAAAAACCCCGCAGCACGCTGCGGGGTTTTTCGTGGTCCGTGCTCCGCGTGGCGGATTACAGGTCCTTGGCGTTTTCCGCCAGGTAAGCGGCCACGCCTTCCGGGCTCGCCTGCATGCCCTTCTTGCCCTTGCTCCAGCCGGCCGGGCACACTTCGCCGTTCTCTTCGAAGAACTGCAGCGCGTCGACCATGCGCAGCATTTCATCGATGTTGCGGCCCAGCGGCAGGTTGTTCACCACCTGATGCTGCACCACGCCCGACTTGTCGATCAGGAAAGAACCGCGGAACGCCACGCCACCGTCGGCTTCCACGTCAAAGGCCTTGCACAGTTCGTGCTGGATGTCGGCCACTAGGGTGTAGCCAACGGCGCCGATGCCGCCCTTGTCCACCGGGGTGTTACGCCAGGCGGCATGGGTGAAGTGGCTGTCGATGGACACGCCGATCACTTCCACGTTGTGCTTCTTGAACTCTTCCAGGCGGTGATCGAAAGCGATCAGCTCGGACGGGCAGACGAAGGTGAAGTCCAGCGGGTAGAAGAACACCACAGCGTATTTGCCGGCGGTAGCGTTCTTGAAGTTGAAGTTTTCAACGATCTGGCCATCGCCTTGAACCGCAGCGAAGGTCTTCTCGGCACAATCGAAGAACGGGGCTTGTTTGCCTACCAGTACAGCCATGGAATTGCTCCTTTCAGGTCATCACAGGATGGACCGTCCACTAGCAGCGGGCGGCCATCGTCAATGCGGGGTTTTATAAATCAGGGTGAACGGTCGCCGCCAATTGGAATTCCATATCATGCCGATAGCGAATGCCAATCATATTGGCCACCGTAGTGGAGTCTTATCGTTGTGGTACCCGCATGGCGGTTTTTCAAGTAGCGCCAAGGTGGATCCTCCGCACATCAGCAACAGGCCACCGCAACGTCCGCACAAGAAGACATGAAAGGACGCCGGATTCGGAGCGATGCCCCATGCACGGGTAGCAAGGACGGGTTACCCGGAGGCACTGATCATGGCGGAGTGGCGGCAAGCGATGGTCGCACTGGTAACACCGCCGGTCAATTCGTCAGTGATCCGGACAGCGTTGACCGGCATCAATGCTGCGGCCGAATATCCGAGTAAATTACTCAACATTACGCAGCATCGACGGGCGTGTTTCGGGAAGCCAACCAGGCCCGACCGGTGCCTTACCCCGCACTTTGCCACGGCAGCCCTTGTCCTCCACGATGGACGATGCCGCTTCCTCGTCGGGGCGGACGGGCGCCGCTTCAGCGCAGCAATGAAAGGTGATCACATGAACACAAAGCAGACAGCGCCTCGGGACGCCGGGGCGCAACGGCCAAGCCCCGACTGGGATGCCCGCGCCCCTGCCGTCCTCCAGGACCAGATTCGGGCTTACGACGACATGCGACATCGTTGCCCGGTGGCCTACAGCGAGTACCTGAACTGGTCGCTGTTCCGCCACGACGATGTGATGCAGGCCCTGGCCGACCCCAAGACCTTCAGCAACGCGGTTTCCAGCTACCCGTCCATCCCCAATGGCATGGACCCACCCGAGCACACGGCCTACCGCATGCTGATCGAATCTTATTTTGCCCCCGAGGCCATGGCCCGATTCGAGCCGGTGTGCCGGCGTATCGCCGCAGACCTAGTGCACGAGCTGCCGTCAGCGGGCGAAGTGGAGCTGATGGAGCAATTCGCCGAGGACTTCGCCCTGCAAATCCAGTGCGCCTTCATGGGGTGGCCGGTGGCGCTGCACGAACCCCTGCGCCGCTGGACCCACCGGAATCGCGCAGCCACGCTGGCGGCGGATCGCGCGGCCATGGCGGCCGTCGCGCTCGAATTCGACGGCTACATCCGGGCGCAACTCGACGCCCGCCGGGCGGCGGGCGGCCAGGCCCCCGATGACGTGACCCGCCGCCTCCTCGGGGAAACGCTGCAGGGCCGGACACTGAGCGACGCCGAGATCGTCAGCATCGTGCGCAACTGGACGGTCGGCGAGCTGTCCACCATTTCCTCCTGCGTCGGGATTCTCACCAAGTACCTGGCCGAACGGCCCGAGTTGCAGCAACGGCTGCGACGGCAGCCGGAGCTGTTGCCAGCCGCCATCGACGAGATCCTGCGCATCCATGCGCCCCTGATCGCCAACCGCAGAATCGCCACCCGGGATGTGGAAATCGGCAGCCGCCAGTTGAAAGCCGGCGAACGAGTCACTCTGATATGGGCTTCGGCCAATCGCGACGAAACCGTCTTCGGCGACGCCGACGAATTCCGCCTTGACCGCGATCCGGCCGACAACCTCCTCTACGGCGCAGGGATTCATGTCTGCCCCGGCGCTCCGCTGGCCCGGCTCGAATTGAAGATCGTGATGGAAGCCCTGCTCAGTCAAACGGAGCGGATCGGAACCGTGGCAGGCAAGGCTCCGGTGCGGGCGAGCTACCCGGCCAGCGGCTACGCCTCGCTGCCGCTGAGGATCGAGCGAGCCGCCGGCCCCGCATCTCAGGCCTGAGACGACCACCGTACGCCGACACGACTTCCAGCGACCCGCTATAAGCACCATAAAAAAAACGGGAGCCAAGGCTCCCGTTTGTCATGGTGAGATCAAGGCTCAGGCCTTGGTCTCGGTCTTCTGACGCAGACGCAGGTTCAGTTCGCGCAGCTGCTTCTCGTCCACCGCGCCCGGCGCGTTGGTCAAGAGACACTGCGCGCGCTGGGTTTTCGGGAAGGCGATCACGTCGCGGATCGACTCGGCGCCGGCCATCAGCGTGACCAGACGATCCAGACCGAACGCAAGGCCGCCGTGCGGCGGGGCGCCGAACTTCAGGTTGTCGAGCAGGAAGCCGAACTTGTTCTGCTGCTCTTCCGGGCTGATCTTCAGGGCGGCGAAGACCTTCTCCTGGATGTCGGCGCGGTGGATACGCACCGAGCCGCCGCCGATTTCCCAGCCGTTGAGCACCATGTCGTAGGCGCGCGCCAGGCAGGCGCCCGGGTTGCTGTCCATCAGGTCCTCGTGGCCCGGTTTCGGGCTGGTGAACGGATGGTGGCAGGCGGTCCAGCGATCGTCGTCCTCGTCGTACTCGAACATCGGGAAGTCGACCACCCACAGCGGACGCCACTCCTTGACGAAGTAACCGCCGGCCAGGCCGCGCTCGTGGCCGATCTTGATGCGCAGCGCGCCGATCGCCTCGTTCACCACCTTGGCCTTGTCGGCGCCGAAGAAGATGATGTCGCCGTTGTCGGCTGCGGTACGCGCCATGATCTCGTTCAGCGCGTTCACCGACAGGAACTTCACAATCGGCGACTGCAGGCCGCTGTTCTCGTCGTTGCTGATCTTGCTCTTGTCGTTGACCTTGATGTAGGCCAGCCCCTTGGCGCCGTAGATGCCGACGAACTGGGTGTAGTCGTCGATTTCCTTGCGGGAGAGCGCCGCGCCGCCCGGCACGCGCAGGGCCACGACACGGCCGTTCGGCAGGTCGGCGGCACCGCGGAACACCTTGAATTCCTCGGTCTTCATCAGGTCGGTCAGTTCGGTGAACTGCAGGCTGACGCGCAGGTCCGGCTTGTCGGAGCCGTAGTAGTGCATGGCGTCGGCGTAGCTCATGCGCGGGAAGTCGCCCAGTTCCACGTCCATCACGTCGCGGAAGATCTGGCGCGCCATGCCTTCGGTGATGTCCATGATCTGGTCCTCGTTCAGGAACGAGGTCTCCAGGTCGATCTGGGTGAATTCGGGCTGACGGTCGGCACGCAGGTCTTCGTCGCGGAAGCACTTGGTGATCTGGTAGTAGCGGTCGAAGCCGGCCACCATCAGGAGCTGCTTGAACAGCTGCGGCGACTGCGGCAGCGCGAAGAATTCGCCCGGGTGCACGCGGGAGGGCACCAGGTAGTCGCGCGCGCCTTCCGGCGTGGAGCGGGTCAGCATCGGGGTTTCGATGTCGATGAAACCCTGCTGGTCGAGGAACTGGCGCACACCCATCGCCACGCGGTAGCGCAGGCGCAGGTTCTTCTGCATCGCCGAGCGGCGCAGGTCGATCACGCGGTGGGTCAGACGCACGTTTTCCGACAGATTTTCGTCGTCGATCTGGAACGGCGGGGTGGCGGCCGAGTTCAGGATCTCGATGTCCTTGGCCAGGATTTCGATCCCGCCGGAAACCAGGTGGGCGTTGGCGGTGCCGGCCGGGCGCTCGCGCACGATGCCGGAGATCGACAGCACGTATTCGTTGCGCGCGCTGTCGGCGGTCTTGAACGCTTCCGGGGTGTCCGGATCGATCACCACCTGCACCAGACCCTCACGGTCGCGCAGATCGATGAAAATCACGCCGCCGTGGTCGCGACGACGATGCACCCAGCCCTTCACCGTCACGGTCTGGCCGAGATAGGCCTTGTCAATCAGCCCGCAGTAATTGGTTCGCATAATATCCTGAATTCAATCGTAAAAATTCGGTAAAGCTTCAGAGTCCATTTCAGTAGGCGAGCGAGCCAAAGCAGGTTGAGTGCCGCCAACGCACAGGAACCGGAATGTACACAAAGTACATGAGGATTCCGAACATTACCGGCGCTCAAGATGCGCAGGCGCAGCCGCCTAATGAGCCCCTTATTCGTCCTTGCCCGGGGGGGCTACCACCCCCATGGAAATCACGTACTTCAGCGCGGCATCCACGCTCATGTCGAGTTCGCGCGTATCCTTCTTCGGCACCATGATGAAGTAGCCCGAAGTCGGGTTGGGCGTGGTCGGCACGTACACGCTGACGTATTCCTCACCGTCCAGGTGCGAAGCCACGTCGGCCGCCGGGGTGCCGGTCTGGAATGCCACGGTCCAGGCGCCCTGGTGCGGAAACTGTACCAGCAGGGCCTGGCGGAACGCATTGCCGGAGTCGGACAACAGCGTGTCGCTAACCTGCTTGACGCTGCTGTAGATCGACTTCACCACCGGGGTGCGCGAGATCAGCGCGTCCCAGAAACTGAACATCCGCTGGCCCAGCACGTTGGCGGCCAGAATGCCGGTGCCCAGCAGGATCAACACCGACAGCAGTACACCGAGACCGGGGATGTGGAACCCGATCAGCGCCTCCGGACGCCAGTGCTCCGGCAGCAGGGTCAGGGTCTGGTCCAGCGTGCCGACGATCAGGTTCAGCACCCACAGCGTCACCGCCACCGGGAGCCAGATCAGCAGGCCCGTGACCAGGTGCCCTTTGAAATTGAGCTGCAGACGCGGCATCAGCTGCAGCTACCGCAGCCGCCGGTGCCGCAGCTGTGGCCGCCGGCCGGCGCCGGGGAACTGCCGTTCTTGAAGTCGGTGGCGTACCAGCCCGAACCCTTGAGCTGGAAACCGGCCGCGCTCAGCTGCTTGCGGTAGTCGTGGCTGCCGCACTCGGGGCAGGCGGCAATCGGCGCATCGCTCATTTTCTGCAGGTGTTCCTTGGCAACCCCGCAGGCATCGCAACGGTATTCATAAATCGGCATGTTTCTCTCCTTCACCCGCCATTGACAATGGCATAGACGGCATGTTTCTTGCTACAGTGAACGCTTGCCAGTACTGGCTTCCGCTCAGGTGGGGGCATCCCACCGCAACGCAAGCAGCGGTCCACAAACGAGTGATTATATCTGACTGCCAGTGCAACACAAAAATACTGTTTCGTCACACCACCGCAATCCCACACGGCGAAGCTGTTGTCTGAACGCGTCAGCAGGAAAGGGAAGCTCATGAAAAACAGTCAGTCACCGCTCGCCGGCACGAAGGGCCTGATCATCGGCATCGCCAACGAGCACAGCATCGCCTACGGCTGCGCCAAAGTGCTCAAGGCGCAGGGAGCGGAGTGTGCCGTCACCTATCTCAACGAAAAGGCCGAGAAGTACGTGCGCCCGCTGGCGGACACGCTGGCGGCGCCGCTGGTGCTGCCGCTCGACGTGGAACAGCCGGGCCAGCTCGCCGCGGTGTTCGACGCCATCGGTCAGCAGTGGGGCGAACTGGACTTCGTCATCCACTCCATCGCCTTCTGCCCGATGCAGGATCTGCACGGCCGCGTCACCGACGTGTCGCTGGCCGGTTTCCAGCAGGCGATGCAGGTATCGTGCTATTCCTTCATCGAAACCGCGCGCCTGGCCGAACCGCTGATGAAACACGGCGGCACGCTGATCACCATGAGCTATTACGGCGCCGACAAAGTGGTGCAGAACTACAATATCATGGGACCGGTCAAGGCGGCGCTGGAGAGCGTCACGCGCTATCTGGCGCACGAGCTGGGCAGCCAGGGCATCCGCGTGCACGCGGTGTCGCCGGGGCCGCTGAAAACCCGCGCCGCCTCCGGCATCGCGCATTTCGACCAACTGATCGACGACGCCATCGCGCGCGCGCCGCAGAACCGCCTGGTGGACATCGAGGACGTCGGCCAGACCTGCGCCTTCCTGATTTCGGACGCGGCGCGTTCGCTGACCGGTGACACCTTCTATGTCGACGGCGGCTACCACATCATGGCCTAAGAGAGGCACCGAGCATGACGCATGACGATCAAGCCTTCGACGATATCCTGCAACAGGCCGAGCAGCTCGGGCCGTTGCCGATGGCAGTGGCGCATCCGTGCAGCCGCGAGGCGCTCATGGGCGCAGTGGAGAGCGCTGACCACGGCATCGCCCGGCCGATCCTGATCGCGCCGCAGGTCAAGCTGAAGAAACTGGCCGAGGAACTCGGCGTCGACCTCACGCGCTTCGAGACCATCGACGTGCCGCACAGCCACGCCGCTGCGGAGCAGGCGGTGGCGCTGGTGCGCGACGGCTACGCCGACATCCTGATGAAGGGCAGCCTGCACACCGACGAATTCATGACCGAGGTGACGGCGCGCAGCAGCGGCATCCGCACCGAGCGCCGCATCAGCCACGTGTTCATCATGAAGGTGGAGAGCTACCCGCGCTACCTGTTCATCACCGACGCGGCGATCAACATCGAGCCCGACCTCACCGCCAAGCGCGACATCTGCCAGAACGCCATCGACCTGTGCCACGCCCTGGGCATCGCCCGGCCCAAGGTGGCGATCCTGTCGGCGGTGGAGACCATCAACCCGGAGATGCGCTCCACCATCGACGCCGCCGCGCTGTGCAAGATGGCCGACCGCGGCCAGATCACCGGCGCCATCCTGGACGGCCCGCTCGCCTTCGACAACGCCATCTCGCGCGAGGCGGCGGCGACCAAGGGCATCGTCTCACCGGTGGCGGGCGACCCGGACATCCTGCTGGTGCCCGATCTGGAATCCGGCAACATGCTGGCCAAGCAGCTGTCCTACCTCGCCGCCGCCGCCTCGGCCGGGATCGTGATGGGCGCGCGCGTGCCGATCGTGCTCACCAGTCGCGCCGACGACTCCAACGGCCGGCTCGCCTCCACCGCGGTGGCGAACCTGCTGGCGCACGGCAAGCAAAGGCGGGAGTCGCTGGCATGAGGAAAGTGCATCTGGCGATCAACGCCGGCTCGGCCACGCTGAAGTTCCGCGCCTACGCCGCCGACAGCCATGGCCTGTTGGTCAAGGGGCTGGTGGAACACTTCGGCCAGGACGGCGGGCGCTTGACGCTGACCGATGGCAAGGGGCTGCCGCTGCTCAAGCAGGAACTGGCCGGCACCGGCCGCGACTTGGCGGTGGCGGCGGTGATCAACGCCCTGGCCGACCGCCAATTGACGGTGGCGGCGGTGCTGCACCGCGTGGTGCACGGCGGTAACCGCTTCAGCGAACCGGTCCGGCTCACGCCGCAGGTGCGCGTCAGCCTGGAGGAATTCGTCGCACTCGCCCCGCTGCACCAGCCGGTGAGCCTGGCGGTGATCGACGCCTTCACCGCACTGGACGAGCGGCTGCTGCAGATCGCCTGCTTCGACACCGCCTTCCACTCCAGCCAGCCGGAGGTGGCGACACGTTTCGGCATCGCCCGCCACTGGCATGCGGAGGGCGTGCGGCGCTACGGTTTTCACGGCCTCTCCTACGCCGCCATCGCGCACCGCCTGCCCGAACTGGGGTTGGCCGAAGCCAAGGTGGTGGTGTGCCACCTTGGCAGCGGCGCCAGCGCCTGCGCCATGGTGCAGGGGCGCAGCGTTGCCAGCAGCATGGGCTTTTCCGCGGTGGACGGCCTGCTGATGGGCACCCGCCCCGGCGCGCTCGATCCGGAAGTGCTGCTGTACTGGATGGAGCACGAGGGCATGGGGGTGGCCGAGGTGCGGCGCGAGCTCTACAAGAACTCGGGTCTGCTGGGGGTATCGGGGCTGTCGGCGGACATGCGCGAACTGCTCGCCAGCCACGCACCGGCGGCACGCGAGGCGGTCGAGCTGTTCTGCTACCGCGTGGTACGGGAAATCGGCGCACTGGCGGCGGCGATGAAGGGGCTGGACGCAGTGATTTTCACTGCCGGCATCGGCGAGCGCTCGCCGGAAATCCGCGCCCGCGTCGTCAAGCAGCTGGGCTGGCTCGGCTTCGAACTGGATCTTTCGGCCAACCTGGCGCAAGCGCGCCGCCTGACGACGCCAGCCAGCCCGCGCAGCGCCTGGATGATCCCCACCGACGAGGAAGGCGAAATGCTGCGTAGCGCCGCCGCGCTGCTGGGCTGAGCGCCGACGTCAGCCCTGCGCCCAGTCGTTGAGCATCAGGCCGAAGCCGATGCCCTGGTTGCGATGGTTGTAGTCGATCAGGCTCTCGCCGTAGCCATTGAAATACTGCAAGTAGCCGCGCAGGCGGCCGGCCAGCGGAAAAGTCCAGCCCAGTTGCAGCGCGCCCTTACCGGACGATGGGTTGTAGCGCGCCAGCGCCGCCAGGGTATGGTCGTTCCAGCGGTACTGGGCCTGTAGGTCGCCATAGCCGTAGTAGCGCAGGATGTCGGGGTTGTCGTCGCTCTCTAGCGGCTCCGGCAGCCGCTGCCACAAGCGCGCCGTCAGCGTCAGCGGGCCGCGCTCCATGCCCAGCATACCGTACACCCGGTTCCAGCTGCGCGACAACGGGTCGCTCTGGCCGTTAGACTGATGCACGAAGCCGCCGCCCAACAGACGCACCCGCCAGCCCAGCACGGACCAATCGACCGGCAGGCTGGCCATGACTTCGGGTTCGTAGTCGGTTTCGCGAAACGGCGAAGACTGCGGCTTGTTGTAGAGCTGCCAGTGCGACTGCTGGGTATAGCCGAACCACAGGTCGGCCGGTGTGCCCAGCACGTTCTGCCAGATCTTGCTCTTGAACGAGAGCTGAAACTTGACTTCGGTGTGGTCGAGATCCTGTCCGGCGACGCCGTGCGTCGGCGTGGACGGTGTCGAGTTGGGAGCAACCTGGTACCAGCCGGGTAGGAAATACGATGGCCGGTGGCCGCGCAGCAGGAAGGTACGGTGCGGGGCGTCCCGATCCAGATCCCACAGCTTGGCCAGCGCCGTGCTCTCCGGCACCGGCTCGGCACGCTCTTCCGCGGCAGGTGGAATGGCAGCGGGTGCGGGCATCGCTTCGGTAAGATTCGGGGCGGGTTCTGCCGGGGCCGGCGCGGCGGCGATGGTAGCGACCGGTGGCCGGGCCGCCATGGCGGCAGTGTCGAAACAGGCGAGCCGCGCCTCGGCCGCGGGCAAGGCGGCGCATCGGCCCAACGCCTCCTCGGCGCTCTCGGCATGGCTCATCAGCGGCAGCAGGAGCGGCAAGCCCGGCAGCCAGCGCAGAATGGACATGGGCGTCATCGGCAAAAAAAGAAGGTATGACCCCCAGCCGGCACCGGCGGTTCCGAAAAACAAAAGGCCCCGCATCGCGGGGCCTTTGCATATTCGCTGTCCTTGCGGACGGATCAGGCAGCCATGGCCTTGATCTGGGCGGACAGACGGCTCTTGTGACGAGCAGCCTTGTTCTTGTGGAACACGCCCTTGTCGGCAATGCGGTCGATCACTTTAACGGAAGCCTGGAACACGTCTTTGGCAGCAGCCTTGTCACCGGCTTCAACAGCCTTGATCACTTTCTTCACTGCGGTACGGAACGCAGTACGCAGGCTGGCGTTATGCGCGCGCTGCTTGAGAGCCTGGCGTGCACGCTTGCGAGCTTGTGCGCTATTAGCCATGAAACTTTCTCCTGATGAGCGGAATCTGAAACCCGCGATTCTAAGCCCTATACTCTGGTTTTGCAACAGCAATGCGTCCCGCGTAAACTAGCCGGCTTGCAAATCCTCCCAACCGGTTTTTCCGCCCAATGAACCTTCTCAAGGCTCTTGCCACCGTCAGCAGCATGACCATGGTGTCGCGCGTGCTGGGTTTCGTCCGCGACGCCATCATCGCCCGCGTCTTCGGCGCCGGGCTCGCCACCGACGCCTTCTTCGTGGCGTTCAAGCTCCCCAACCTGCTGCGCCGGGTGTTTGCCGAAGGCGCGTTTTCCCAGGCTTTCGTGCCGGTGCTGGCGGAATACAAGCAGCAGCGCGGCGAGGACGAAACGCGGCACTTTCTGGCCGCGGTGTCCGGCATGCTGGCGCTGGTGCTGCTGGTGGTGACGGCGCTCGGCATGCTGGTCGCACCGTGGATCATCTGGATCTCGGCACCCGGCTTCGCCAACGATACCGGCAAGTTCGACCTGACCGTCGAGCTGTTGCGCATCACCTTCCCTTATATCCTGTTCATTTCGCTGTCGTCGCTGGCGGGCAGCGTGCTCAACACCTGGAACCGTTTCTCGGTGCCGGCTTTCACACCGACCTTCCTGAACATTTCCTTCATCCTGTGCGCCCTGGTGCTGGCGCCCTACTTCCACCCGCCGGTGCTGGTGCTGGCGTGGGCGGTGTTCATCGGCGGCATCCTGCAGCTGGCCTACCAGCTGCCCTACCTGAAGCAGGTGGGCATGCTGCCGTGGCCGCGCCTGGCGCTGAAGGATGCCGCGGTATGGCGCATCATCCGGCAGATGGGGCCGGCGATCTTCGGGGTGTCGATCGCGCAGATCTCGCTGGTGATCAACACCATCTTCGCCTCGTTCCTGGCCTCCGGCAGCGTGTCGTGGATGTACTACGCCGATCGCCTGATGGAGTTCCCCACCGGGGTGCTGGGCGTGGCGCTCGGCACCATCCTGCTGCCGTCGCTGTCCAAGCACGCCGCCAACAATTCCGCCGACGACTACTCCAAGCTGCTGGACTGGGGCATGCGCCTGTCGCTGCTTCTGGCGGTGCCGGCCACGGTTGGCCTGGCGGTGCTGTCCCAGCCCCTGATCGCGACGCTGTTCATGTATGGCAAGTTCTCGGCGCACGACGCGCTGATGACGCAGCGCGCCCTGATCGCCTACGCCATCGGCCTGCTGGGGCTGATCCTGGTCAAGGTGCTGGCACCCGGCTTCTACGCGCGCCAGAACATCAAGACGCCGGTGAAGATCGCTATCCTCACCCTGTTGCTGACCCAACTGATGAACCTGGCCTTCGTGTTTCCGCTCAAACACGCGGGGCTGGCGCTGTCGATCGGACTGGGCGCCTGCCTCAACGCCGGGCTGCTGCTCTACCTGCTGATCAAGCAGGGGGTGTATGAACCGCAGCCGGGCTGGCGCTCCTTCCTGCTGCGCCTGGGCGTGGCGGTGGGCGGCATGGCGGCGCTGCTGGTGGCAGCGCTGTGGCTGCCGATCAACTGGCACGGCCATTCCTGGCTGCGTGTGACCTGGCTGTCGGCCATCATCATGGCCGGGGTGGTGATGTATTTCGGCCTGCTGTTCGCACAGGGTTTCCGACCCAGCGATTTCATGCGCCGCGAACACTGAGCAACGGGACAGGGCCGGCCTTGGCCCTGTCCGGAATAAGGAAAGTAACGAGACGATGGCGAACAACACCAAGACCCCCGAACAGTCGCCGCTCGGCAAGACCGTGCAGTACCAGGACCAGTACGCACCGGAGCTGCTGTTCCCGATTCCGCGCCAGCAAAAGCGCGACGAGATCGGCGTGGACGGCTCGGCGCTGCCGTTTGCCGGCGTCGACATCTGGACCGGCTACGAGCTGTCGTGGCTCAACGCCCGCGGCAAGCCGCAGGTGGCGATTGCCACCTTCCGCATCCCGGCGGACACCCCGAACCTGATCGAGTCGAAGTCGTTCAAGCTCTACCTGAACAGTTTCAACCAGACCCGGCTCGACAGCATGGAACAATTGCAGGCCCAGCT
Source organism: Pseudogulbenkiania subflava DSM 22618 (assembly GCF_900177275.1). GTDB lineage: Bacteria > Pseudomonadota > Gammaproteobacteria > Burkholderiales > Chromobacteriaceae > Pseudogulbenkiania > Pseudogulbenkiania subflava. The sequence continues at coordinate 113,108 of NZ_FXAG01000002.1, read as the reverse complement.
CGCCCTGGACTTGTCGCGCGCGGCCGGTGGCGCGGTCGCCGTCAGCCTGGCGAGTCCGCAGGATTTTGCGCGGGAACGGATCGACGAGCTGGCCGGCGAGTACATCGACGACATCGACATCGACGTCTGCGACTATCACCCCGATCCGGCACGGCTCTCGGCCGATCTGTCGCACATCGTCAGCGAGACGCTGTGCTCCAACCTGCTGAAGTCGAACTGCCTGGTGACCGGCCAGCCCGACTGGGGCAGCGTGCAGATCCATTACATCGGACCGCGCATCGAGCGCGAGAGCCTGCTGCGCTACCTGATCGGCTTCCGCCAGCACAACGAGTTCCACGAGCAGTGCGTGGAGCGCATCTTCACCGACGTGCTGCGCGCCTGCCAGCCGCAGCAGCTCACCGTGTACGCGCGCTATACCCGACGCGGCGGCCTCGACATCAACCCCTTCCGCAGCAATAGCGGCGAGCCGGCGCCGGCCAACGTGCGCACCGCGCGCCAGTAAAGGCCAAAGGTTGGCCGAAGCCCTTCGGCCAACCTCGTCACGCGGTCCGTCGCGCCTTGCGGCAGGCCATCAGCACCACCGCCCCCACCTTGAACAGACCGGCCGCGACCGTCAGCGACAGGTGCGCGGCGATCAGCAGCGGCATCGCCACCTCCGCGTCGCGAAAATAGGCGGTGTAGACCCCGACGCTGAACACCGACAACGACACCAGCATGGTGACCAGGGCAATACGTTCCATTCCTTGTTGCATGATTCGCACCTTTTGCCGACGGCGCTGCACGTGCCAGGTGACAGCATCCTTTTTAAACATGTACTATTGATACATCTTTAGTGACGGCGCGTCCAGCATCAGAACATGCTGATATAGGTATCGCCGATAAGATGTATTTTTTTGACAACTTATAAGGACTTCACATGCTCAGCAGCCAGCACCGCGAACTCGTCAAAGCCACCGTACCGGTTCTGCGCGAACACGGCGTCGCCCTGACCAGCCATTTCTACCGCCGCATGTTCAGCCACAACCCGGAACTCAAGCACGTGTTCAACCAGGCCAAACAGGAGGCCGGTCAGCAGCAGCAGGCGCTGGCGCTGGCGGTACTGGGCTACGCCGAACACATCGACGACCCTTCGGTGCTGGCGCCGGTGGTGATGCGCATCGCCCACAAGCACGTCGGCCTGGGCATCCGGGCCGAGCACTACCCGATCGTCGGCCATCACCTGCTGTCCTCTATCAGCGAAGTGCTGGGCGAGGCCGCCAGCGACGAGTTGCTGGAAGCCTGGCGCCTGGCCTACGGCCAGCTTGCCGACCTGCTGATCGCGGCGGAACAACAGCTCTACACCGACGGCGCGCTGAGCCGCGGCGGCTGGTCCGGCGTACGCAGCTTCACCGTCACCCGCAAGGTGGCGGAAAGCAGCGAGATCACCTCGTTCTACCTCTCCCCGTCCGACAAGGGCGCGGTGCCCGGCTTCCGTCCCGGCCAGTACATCACGCTGAAACGCTACGTCCCCGAGCTGGGGCTGCTGCAGCCGCGCCAGTACAGCCTGTCCGACGCGCCAGGCCAGGACTACCTGCGCATCTCGGTCAAGCGCGAACCCGGCAACGGCGCCACCCCGGCCGGACGCATCTCCAACCTGCTGCACGACACCGTGCACGAAGGCGACCAGCTCGAACTGGCCCCGCCGGGCGGCGACTTCTTCCTGCACGAAGAACGCAGCACCCCGGTCGTGCTGATCAGCGGCGGGGTTGGCCAGACGCCGATGATCGCCATGCTCAACCACCTGGTGCTGACGCAAAGCCCGCGCCGCGTCGCCTTCGTCCACGGCTGCCGCAACGGTGCGGTGCACGCCATGAAGCGCCACGTCAACCAGCTGGCGGCGGAATGCGACAACGTCAGCAAGGTGGTGTTCTACGAAGAAGTGGGTGCCGACGACCGCCAGGGCAAAGACTACGACCTGCAAGGCCGCGTCGACCTGGGCGCCGTGCGCGAGCAGGTGCTGCTGCCCGACGCCGACTACTACCTGTGCGGCCCCTTGCCGTTCATGCTGGCGCAGCGCGACTGGCTGCTGGCAGCCGGGGTGGACGGCGGGCGCATCCACTACGAAGTGTTCGGCTCGCATACCATAGCCGGCTGATTGTGCCGCGCGGGTGGGAGGGGTATCCTGCCCGCATCATTCGAGACAGAACCGATCATGCAGTTGACCCGCTTCACCGACCTCGGCCTCAGGGTATTGATGTACCTGACCCACCGCGAACGCGACACCCCGGTCACCATCCCGGAAATCGCCGAGCGCTTCGCCGTGTCGCGCAACCATCTGGTCAAGGTGGTGCACTTCATGGCGCAGCAGGGCTGGCTGGTCACCACCCGAGGCAAGGGCGGCGGGCTGGCGCTGGCGCGCCCGGCCGATCACTACCGGCTGGGCGACGTCATCCGCACCCTGGAAGGCATGAGCGATCTGATCGACTGCGCCGAGCCTCCTTGCGCGCTGCGCAGCGGCTGCCAGCTCAAGTCGGCGCTGGACGTCGGCCTCACCGCCTTCTTCGAGGCGCTCAACCGCTTCACGCTGGCCTCCGCCGTCGCTGCGCCGACCGGCGAGGCCATCGTCCGCCTGCACCGCCGGCCCCGTCCGCTGGAGCCGGGCACTGTCTCCTAAGAGCCTGTTCAAAGTCTTTTTTCGGCGGCGGCCGAGTACAGCCGGATGCAGCGCGAGAAGAGAGTCCCGCCGCAGTGTCATTCACTGCCAGGGACGAACGACAACGCGATGCGCCGGCAGTACCCGGCCCCGAAGGGCTGGCCCGGCAAACGGCCAGCTGCGGTGTTGGACGACTTGACCTTAGAATGACTAAGGCCTGCACCGTCCGCCTAGCATCTGGCCATTTGCCAGACCAGCGCAGTCGGAAAAAGACTTTGAACAGGCTCTAACGCCACCCGCCTCCCCACTCGGTTCGACGCCGGCACGGCGCCGCTCCGCGCGACATCCCATCGGTCTCGCTACGCACACCATCTCCCCGCTTCTCCGCATCGAGCGGCCCTTGACCCGCGCGGCTCCGACTACCAGGCCACCGCGCTTCCCCGGGACGGCCTGACCACGTCAGCCGCCGCCCGAGCCTCTGCGCATTGCCCTGCCGGCATCTCCCGCCCATCGCCCCCCCTATGGAACATGGCCGGTAGTTTGCTTGCCTAAACTGGGTCGGCGTCATGCGACGACCACCCAGCTCCGCCTGAGCGGCCCCCGCCACCTCTCACCCAGCGTTGCAGATAGCCCCGGCAACACATCCCCGCAACAGAACGGCCCTAGCCTGTAGCAGGCTGGCTTCTTCGAGAAAGGGAACATTCATGAAGACCACTGAGATCGCCTTGGCCCTGCAAGGTGGCGGCGCGCACGGCGCCTTCACCTGGGGCGTACTGGACAGGCTGCTGGAAACACGCCGCTACCACCCCGCCGCACTGAGCGGCGCCAGTGCCGGCGCCATGAACGCGGCGCTGCTGGTCCACGGCTGGATGGAGGACGGCTACGACGGTGCGCGCGAGGCGCTGGGGCAGTTCTGGCAACGGCTCTCGGCGCTCTACCCCTGGCCGGCAGAGCACGCCCCGCCCGCCGCGCTGCAAGGGCTGCTGCACCTGTCGCACTTCCTGACCTCGGACCAGCTCAACCCGTTCGACTACAACCCGCTGCGCGAGCTGATCGCCAGCAGCATCGACTTCGCCCGGCTGCGCACCACCCCGATCCAGCTGTTCATCGCCGCGACCCACGTCAACAGCGGGCGCCTCAAGCTGTTCCATGCCCACGAGCTGAGCGTGGAGCACCTGCTGGCTTCCGCCTGCCTGCCGCAGTTGCACCACACCGTGCACATCGACGGCGAAGCCTACTGGGACGGCGGCCTCACCGCCAACCCGCCGCTGTTTCCGCTGGCCTACCAGGGGCGCGCCCGCGATATCGTGCTGGTGACGCTGGTGCCGCAACAGTGGGAGGAGACGCCTGGGGGGGCCGGTGCGGTCGAGCGCCGCCTCAACGACATCAGTTTCGGCTCGTCGCTGCATACCGAGTTGCAGGGACTCGCCATCGCCAAGCGCGAAGCCGGCAAAAGCCTGTTCGGCCTGGGCCGGCTGGAGCGGCACCTGCGCCAGCTGCGCCTGCACCATATCGATGCGGACGCCACCACCGGCGCGCTCGACAGCCTGAGCAAGCTCACGCCGCATCACGGCCTGGTGCAGCAGTTGTTTGCCGCCGGGCGCGAGCGGGCGCAGGCCTGGCTGCAAGAGCACGGCGCGGAAATCGGGAGAAAAAGCACGATGCGGCTGTGGCGGCGCATCGGCTGACGCCGGGCGACGTCGTCGCGGCGGAATGGGAACCCACAGCGCACACACGCCACGGCCGCAAGACGGCCGTGGCGACGAGGGAGTGGATCAGATGGTGCGCGAGTAGCGCGCCTTGGTCTGACGCTCGCGCAGGTGGCGGTCGAAGGCCATGGCGATGTTGCGGATCAGGAAGCGGCCTTTGGGCTGGACCATCAGGAAGTCGCCGTCGAAGGTGAGCAGGCCCTGCTGCTGGAACTCGCGGATGGCCGGCATCTCGGCGGCAAAGTACTCGGCGAAGTTGATGCCGTGCACCTGCTCGATGGCTTCCACCGACAGCGCGAAGCGGCACATCAGCGCCTGGATGATGGAGCGGCGCAGGATGTCGTCGCCGTCCAGCACCATGCCGCGCAGCACCGGCAGGCGGTTTTCGTCGAGTGCGGCGTAGTAGCTCTCGAGATCCTTCTCGTTCTGGCTGTAACAGGGGCCGACCTTGCCGATCGACGACACGCCGAACCCGATCATGTCGCAGTCGGCGTGCGTGGAATAGCCCTGGAAGTTGCGCTGCAGCCGGCCTTGGCGCAGCGCCACGGTGAGGTCGTCCTCCGGCTTGGCGAAGTGGTCCATGCCGATGAACACGTAGCCGGCGGTGGACAGCTGCTCCACCGAGTGCTGCAGGATGTCGAGCTTGACCGGCGGCAGCGGCAGGTCGGCCTCGTTGATGCGCCGCTGCGGCATGAACACGGTCGGCAGGTGGGCGTAGTTGTAGAGCGCGATGCGGTCCGGCCCCATGGCGATCACCTTGTCGACCGTGGCCGCAACCGAGGCCTGGGTCTGCAGCGGCAGGCCGTAGATCAGGTCGACGCTGACCGAGCGGAAACCGGCCTCGCGCGCGGCGTCGATCACCACGCGCGTCTCCTCTTCGCTCTGGATGCGGTTGACCGCCTGCTGCACGCGCGGCTCGAAATCCTGCACCCCGACGCTCATGCGGTTGAAGCCCAGGCGCGCCAGATGCAGCACGGTGTCGCGCGTCACCTTGCGCGGATCTATCTCAATGGAATATTCTCCCTCCGCCAAGAATTCAAAGCGGGTTCGGAGTATCCCCATCAGCCGTTCCAGCTGTTCGTCCGACAGGAAGGTCGGGGTGCCGCCGCCGAAGTGCAGCTGGATGACTTTTTCGCGCGGCCCCAACACGTCGGCCACCAGGCCGACCTCCTTCTCCAGGTAATCGAGGTAGCGGTCGGCGCGGCTCTTGTCCTTGGTGATGATCTTGTTGCAGCCGCAGTAATAGCACACGGTGTTGCAGAACGGCAGGTGCACGTAGAGCGAGATCGGGCGGCTGTTGGCGCCGATCTTGCGCTGCTGCAGCCAGTGACGGTAGTCCTTGGCGCTGAAGTCGTCGGTGAAGCGGTCTGCCGTCGGATACGAGGTATAACGCGGGCCGGCGCCGTCGAGACGGGCGATCAGGGCGCGGTCGAACTCGCAACGTGTGGGCGAAAACGGTGGGTGGGTGGTATTCATGATGTCTCGCGATGGAAAAACCAGTGGTGGGCTGGTAAATTTGCGGCAAACCTCCCGGAAACGCTTTGACCGACATCAAGGCCCAACGCTTTGACCAACATCAAGGCTTACTTAACAGAAGCGGACATGCCGCATGACTGACTCGACTGTTGTTCCCCTGCAAGCCCTCAAGGTCTCCTGCTCCAACTGCACGCTGCGCGAATTGTGTCTGCCCTTGGGTCTGAACCGTGAGGAAATGACACGACTGGATGCGGTGATCCGCCAGAGCCGGCGCCTGAAGCGTGGCGAAGCGCTGTTTCGCAGCGGCGAGGGCTTCAAGTCACTGTACGCGGTACGCACCGGCTTCTTCAAGACCTGCATCTCCAGCCAGGACGGGCGCGAGCAGGTCACCGGCTTTCACATGTCGGGCGAACTGATGGGGCTGGACGGGATTTCGGCCAACGTGCACGGCTGCAACGCCGTCGCGCTGGAGGACAGCGAGGTGTGCGAGCTGCCGTTCAGCCGCATGCAGAACCTGGCGCTGGAGATTCCCTCGCTGCAACACCACTTCTACCGGCTGATGAGCCGCGAGATCGTGCGCGATCACAACGTGATGATGCTGCTGGGCAATATGAAGGCGGAGGAACGGCTGGCCGCCTTCCTCATCAACCTGTCGCAGCGCCTGACGGTGCGCGGCTTCGCCTCCAACGACTTCATCCTGCGCATGAGCCGCGAGGAGATCGGCAGCTTCCTGGGGCTCAAGCTGGAGACGGTAAGCCGCACCCTGTCCAAGTTCCAGCAGCAGGGCTGGATCGCGGTGGACCACAAGCACATCCAGCTGGTGCAGCCCGAGCAGCTCAAGCAGTTGGTCGCCGGCTGCGCCAACGCCCACCCGACGCCGAACCACTGAGCCTTTCCGCTCCCCCGCGATCCTAGCGCCCGCGGGCGGCCCTCCGGCCGCCGCGGCATGGATGGCGTTCAGCGCCCCCCGTTTCCCGCCTTGCCATTGGCCAGCTCCTGCACCGTGTCGAGCAACTCGGCCAGCCGCGCCGGCGGCGGCCAGTTCGGCGGGCAGACAAAACCGCGCGCGACCTCTTCCCAGCTCCCGTTCTCCAGTGGCAACACCTCGGCGACCAGCTGTGGCGCCTCTGCCGCCGCCAAGTGGCGGCGCAGCGCGTCCTCGTCCAGCGTCTCGGCCTCGTCCACCCGCGCCGGTGCCAGCCAGCGCAGCCGCGGCAGCCACACCCAGCGCGATGCCAGCGAGCGCCGCGGCCACGGCGCCAGCAAGGGGCGCGCCCAGCCGGTCAGCGGGTCCGGCGCCAGCGGCGGTTCCAGCAGCACTGCATGGGGATAAAACAGCCAGCCCGCCAGCCTTGCCGCAGTGCGGCAGCCGACGAAGCCGGGCGGCAACAATGCCTGCGCCGCCGCGTGGCGCGACAGCGCGAGCTGATCCTGCAGCTTGGCCGCCTTCAGCGCCCAGGCGTCGCGCAGGCTGGGGCCGACCAGGGTATGGCGCCCTTCGCCCAGCATCAGGTAGAACTTGCTGGCGGTCTCGAGGTGCCACGGCTCGCCGTCGATGCGCAGCAGAAAGTCGAACTCGCCGATGGTGCGCAGCTCGCCGTTCTGCACCTGCAGGTTGGCCGCCACGCACTCAATGTGCGGCACGAGTTCGAACCAGAACGCCAGCAGGTTTTCGGCATAGCGGCCGAGACGGGTGGTGGGACGGGCAGCGAGCCAGTCAACGAGCGGGCGAGGATCGTGATCGAGTTCGGCCAGCAATTGCGGGCCGGCGTCGCCCAGCAGGCGTTCGGGCAGAATGTCGGCACCGGTGAGCCAGGGCGCCGGCGCCGTCAGCAGGAAGGCCAGGTCGCGCACCGCGGGGTGCGCGTAGGGCAGGTAGAAGGAGCTACTGCTGGTGCCGTCCATCATCGCGCTGGGCCACGCGCTGCACCTGCTTGAGGAAGCCGCGCAGGATGTCGACCTCCTCGCGCAGCAGGTTGGCGCGGTTGAACAGCGTGCGCAGGCGGCGCATCAGGCGCTCGCCGTTGCGACGCTCGTAGTAGCCGATGTCGGCCAGGGTCTGGTCGAGGTGGCCGCAGAAACCGTCCACCTCGTCGCGCGTGGCGCTCTCGCCTTCCGGCCGCAGGTAGTCGACGCCGACGCCGGTGTGGCTGAACAGCTCGTAGGTCATCACCTGCACCGCCATCGCCAGGTTGAGCGAGAAATACTCGGGGTTGCCGGGAATGGTCACCAGCCGATTGCACAGCTCGACCTCGTCGATCGACAGGCCGAAGGTCTCGTTGCCGAATACCAGCGCCACCTGCTCGCCGTCGCGCGCGCGCGCCACCAGTTCCGGCGTGGTCTCACGCGGCGTCGACAGCGGCGTGGTCAGTTCGCGCCGGCGGCTGGTCAGCGCGCAGGCCACGGTGACATCGGACAGCGCCTCGGCCAGGGTGTTCACCACCACCGCGTGCTGCAGCAGGTCGACCGCGCCGGAGGCCAGCGTGTCGGCCTCGGGGCTCGGGAAGGTCTTGGGCTCGACCAGGTAGAGCCGCGACAGCCCCATGGTCTTCATCGCCCGCGCCGCCGAGCCGATATTGCCCGGATGGCTCGGTCGCGCCAGCACCACACGAATGTTCTTCAAAAAATCAGGGACTTCGGGTTTCTTCATTGGCCATTTCGCATTAAAATGGACGGCTTATCAAAAGCCCGTCCACGAGCCGGGTTTTTTCGTTCCTTAACCCAGATTGTTTCCAGCTGCGATTTTCCCTACCGGGAAAGCCGAGGCTGTGTCTTTACTAGAGGCCGTCAATGCATCCCATGCTCAACGTCGCGGTGAAAGCCGCCCGTCGCGCCGCCAGCGTCATCCAGCGCGCGTCGCACAACGTCGACACCATCCGCGTCGAGAAGAAGCAGCACAACGATTTCGTCTCCGAAGTCGACCGCGCCGCCGAAGAGGCCATCATCTCGACCATTCTCGACGCCTACCCCAAGCATGGGATTCTAGCAGAAGAGTCCGGCGCCAAAGGCCTGGGCAACGCCGAATTCGAGTGGATCATCGACCCGCTCGACGGCACCACCAACTTCCTGCACGGCCACCCGCAATACTCGGTCTCGATCGCCTTGATGCACAAGGGCCAGATCCAGCAGGCCGTAGTGTATGACCCCAACCGCAACGACCTGTTCACCGCCTCGCGCGGCGTCGGCGCCTTCCTCAACGACCGCCGCATCCGCGTCTCCAAGCGCATCGCCATGAACGAGTGCGTGATCGCCACCGGCTTCCCGGTGACCGACCAGAGCTACATCGACCAGTATCTCGGCATGCTGAAGGACGTGCTGGCCAAGACCGCCGGCGTACGCCGCGAAGGCTCGGCCGCGCTCGACCTGTGCAACGTGGCCTGCGGCCGCGTCGACGGTTTCTGGGAACTCAACCTGAAGCCGTGGGACATCGCGGCGGGCAGCCTGATCGTGCAGGAAGCCGGCGGCATCGTGACCGACCTCAAGGGCGAGGATGGCTGGCTGGAATCCGGCGACATCGTGGCCGGCAGCCCGAAAGTGCTGGCGCAGCTGCTGCACACCCTGGCCCCGCACGTCGGCTGATCGTTCTCCAGCACCGCCATCCAACGCCCCGCTTGCCGGGGCGTTGTTGTTTCTTTCGTGGGCTTTTCGGCTCTTACCTAACCATCCTCTCCTCTACCGTGCTGTCTCGAGGGAGCTTAATTACCGCTTCCACCCGGTGGGGAAGCAGTGGCTTCATTGATTCAGCTGTTTCTTCTTGTGTCGCTGGCGAGGGTGTGGGAGCCGGCTCCACCTGTGCCAAAACATTGCCGACGCCTCCAATCAGCCCTTCTGCCGCGCCGGCTGGATGGGGGATGGCGAGGTTTTAAGCCACGGGCTGTCCGACGCCGGGCGACGTTAGCGCCCGGCTAGTTCCCGCCGCGCCTGCCATTCTCCAGCCAGACGGAGACAAGCAGCGGTGGGCTCGCCTTGGGAGCGTCGAGGGGCTTGGCGAGACAAGCCCCTCGACCCGCCTGACGAGCGGAACCGGCAAAGCCTGCACCTCCACCAACCTTCTGGACAAAACCGCCCCCCACCACCCTGTGCAAAAAACCGCACAACTCCCCTGCCCCTGTCTGGACTTTGGCACACAGCGACACACCAGTAAAAAAAAACAAACACACAAAATTCAAAAACTTACTAAACACCCCAGCATGATATGCCTCCTGCAATCCAGTACGGCAAGGACGCCGCCGAGTGTCCTGTCCAATACCGCGGGCAATGTGCGCGAGCTACGCAACGTCGCCGAGCGCTACTGCCTGGGCCTGGGCGACGGGCTGGAAGCGGAAACGGCAGCACCGGCGGCCAGGTGATCAAGGCCACCGAGCTGCTGCAACTGCCGCGCAAAACGCTGTACGACAAGCTGCACTGGCATGGCCTCGATCCGGAGCGTTGCCGCCACTAGCCGCGCGCCCAAAAAAGAAGCCCAACCGAGGTTGGGCTTATCAAGTTCACACCGTGTGGGTCTTTAATCTGTTCACGGTCTTGCTGCGCGTCCCTGATCGGGGCTCATGCGCTGCGCGAAATCCTCATGTACTCCAGTACATTCCGGTTTCTGTGCTGCTCTTCGTCCCGCTGAGGGCCGCTCGCGACAGACCGAGAGCAGATTCTTACAAACTGGGGAAGGCGAACTGCGAGGCCTCGTGGCTGGCGCGTTGCGGCCAGCGCTGGGTGATCGCCTTGCGCCGGGTGTAGAAGCGCACACCATCCGGGCCGTAGGCATGCAGGTCGCCGAACAGCGAGCGCTTCCAGCCGCCGAAGCTGTGGTAGGCCACCGGCACCGGCAGCGGCACGTTGATGCCGACCATGCCAACTTCGATCAGGTCGGCGAACAGGCGCGCCGCCTCGCCGTCGCGAGTGAAGATGCAGGTGCCGTTGCCGTATTCGTGGGCGTTGATCAGCGCGATCGCCTCCTCCAGGCTGTTCACGCGTACCACGCACAGCACCGGGCCGAAGATTTCTTCCTGGTAGATGCGCATGTCTGGAGTGACGCGGTCGAACAGGGTGCCGCCGACGAAGTACCCCCCTTCATGGCCAGCAACGCGGTAGCCGCGGCCGTCCACCACCAGCTCGGCGCCGGCCGCCACGCCGTCGTCGATGTAGCCGACCACCTTGTCGCGGGCGGCGGCGGTGACCAGCGGGCCCATGTCCAGGCCGCACGAGGTGCCGGCGCCGATCTTCAGCGCCTGGATCTGCGGCGTGAGCTTGGCGATCAGCGCATCGGCCACCTGGTCGCCGACGCACACCGCCACCGAGATCGCCATGCAGCGTTCGCCGCAGGAGCCGTAGGCAGCGCCCATCAGCGCGCTGACGGCGTTGTCGAGGTCGGCATCCGGCATCAGCACGGCGTGGTTCTTGGCGCCGCCCAGGGCCTGCACGCGCTTGCCGTGCTTGGTGCCTTCGCTGTAGATGTACTCGGCGATCGGGGTCGAGCCGACGAAGCTGAGGGCTTTCACATCCGGGGATTCGATCAGCGCGTCCACCGCTTCCTTGTCGCCGTGCACCACGTTCAGCACGCCCTTGGGCAGGCCGGCTTCGTGCAGCAGTTGGGCGATCAAGAGCGTCGAACTCGGGTCGCGCTCGGACGGCTTGAGGATGAAGGTGTTGCCGCAGGCGATGGCGAGCGGGTACATCCACAGCGGCACCATGGCCGGGAAGTTGAACGGGGTGATGCCGGCCACCACGCCGAGCGGCTGGAAGTCGCTCCAGGCATCGATATTGGGGCCGACGTTGCGGTTGTATTCGCCCTTGAGCAGTTCCGGCACGCCGCAGGCGTACTCGACGTTCTCGATGCCGCGCTTCAGTTCGCCGGCGGCGTCCTCCAGGGTCTTACCGTGCTCCTCGCTGATGAGCTGGGCGATGCGTTGCTCGTTGGCCTCCAGTAGTTGCTTGAAGCGGAACATCACCTGCGCGCGCCTGGCGGGCGGGGTGTTGCGCCAGGCCGGGTAGGCGGCCTGGGCGGCGGCGATGGCCTGCTGCACGGTGGCGACGTCGGCCAGTGCCACCGCGCGCGCGGCCTGGCCGGTGGAGGGATTGAATACCGGTGCGGTGCGGCTGCCGCCCGCGCTCAGTTCGCCGTTGATCAAATGATTGAGGATGCTCATGGTCCGTCTCTATTTCGCTGAATAGGGTTGAAGGAGGGCTTGCGGCGCCCTTCCCCCTTTGGCCTCTCCCTGCCGGAGAGGCCGTTGTTCCGTGCGGGCCCGGCCTGGTTACCGGCCGATGCGTTCACCGTGATTTGAGTTCGATCTCGATGAAGGCGACTTCGTGCTCGCAGGGGTTGATCACGTTGTGCTCGGTGCCGATCTGGCGGGTATAGCTCTGCCCCAGGACCAGCGCCGCACGCCGTTCGCCTTCGGGGGTTTCCAGCAGCAACTCGCCGTTGGTGATCGGCACCACGACGTATTCCATGCCGTGGCGGTGGTAGCCGGTTTCGGCACCGGGGGCAAAGCGCCACTCGGTCACCACCACCTGGTCGTTGTCGATCTGCACCGTAGGTACGGCCTTGGGACGTTCCGTCATCTCAGGCCACCTCGTTGAGGGCTTCGCCCACGGCGTCAAACAGGCGGTCGAGCTCGGCCGGGGTGCTGGTGAACGGAGGGCCGAACTGCAGGCAGTCGCCGCCGTAGCGCACGTAGAAGCCGGCTTGCCACAACTTCATCGCCGCCTCGAAGGGGCGCACGATGGCGTCACCGTCGCGCGGGGCGAGCTGGATCGCGCCCGCCAGGCCGCAGTTGCGGATATCCACCACGTGCCGGCTGCCCTTGACGCCGTGGATGGCCTTTTCGAAGTGCGGCGCCAGTTCGGCGACGCGCGCCACCAGGTTTTCGCGCTCGAGGATGTCCAGTGCAGCCAAGCCGGCGGCGCAGGCCACCGGGTGCGCCGAGTAGGTGTAGCCCTGGGTGAACTCCACCGCGTACTCGGGGATGTTCTGGTTCATGAAGGTGTCGTAGATCTCGTTGCTCGCCACCACCGCCCCCATCGGCACGGCGCCGTTGGTGAGCTGCTTGGCCAGGTTCATGATGTCCGGCACCACGCCGAAATAGTCCGCCCCGAACGGCGTGCCCATGCGGCCGAAGCCGGTGATCACCTCGTCGAAGATCAGCAGGATGTTGTGCTGGTCGCAGACCTGGCGCAGGCGCTTCAGATACCCCGCCGGCGGCACGATCACCCCGGCCGAGCCCGCCACCGGCTCGACGATGACGGCGGCGATGTTGGAGGCGTCATGCAGCTCGATCAGGCGCAGCAGGTCGTCGGCCAGTTCGATGCCGTGCTCGGGCAGGCCGCGGCTGAAGGCGTTCTGCGGCAGCAGCGTGTGCGGCAAGTGGTCGACGTCGAGCAGCTGGCCGTAGGCCTTGCGGTTGCCGTTGATGCCGCCCAGACTGGTGCCGGCGATGTTGACGCCGTGGTAGCCGCGGGCGCGGCCGATCAGCTTGGTCTTGCTGGCCTGGCCTTTCAGGCGCCAGTAGGCACGCGCCATCTTCACCGCGGTGTCGGCGCACTCCGAGCCCGAGTTGGTGAAGAACACGTGGTCGAGCCCGGCCGGGGTCATGGCGGCGACTTTTTCGGCCAACCTGAACGAGAGCGGGTGGCCGAACTGGAACGCCGGCGAGTAGTCCAGCGTGCCGAGCTGCTTGTACACCGCCTCGGCAATCTCCTTGCGGGCATGGCCGGCGCCGCAGCACCACAGGCTCGACAAGCTATCGAAGATCTGGCGGCCATCGGCATCGGTCAGATAGTTGCCGCTGGCGGCGACGATCAGGCGCGGGTCGCGCTGGAAATTGCGGTTGGCGGTGAACGGCATCCAGTGCGCACGCAGATCGAGACCGGCGGCGACGGGCGGTACGGCAGGCTGGGGGGAATTCATGGCACGGCTCCCGAAACGGTAAAGTGGCACAGGAAGTGGAAGAAGCGGTGCCTAGCTTGCACCAAGCTGCAAGACGAGTTAAATCACATTCTTCTTACGTTCAGTTTTGACTTTACTCACCCATTGGCAAGACACACTCCCTCGCCCCGGTCAGCGATTTCAACCTCCGCCTGTTGCGCCTGTTCAAGACCGTGCTGGAATGCGGCAGCTTCATCGGCTTTTTGCCCGACCACTACGCGGAACGCTGGGTGGCACAGGGCCCGCGCCGCGCCCTGCTGCAGCCGCTATTACGACGACATCACGCTCGCCGTGGTGACACGCCAGGGACGCCGCCCCAACCTGATCCTGGAGCGATTTCTCGCGGAGTTGGCGGGGACGTCCTGAGCCCCCGCCCACAGCCCCGCTCACGAGTAACTCAACCCCTCGGCCTTGCCCCAGAACACGCGGTAGGCGTACACGGTGTAGCCGACGATAGTAGGCAGCACCACCGCCGCGCCCCACAGGATCACGCGCAGCGCCTCGGGGCTGGACGCCGCCTGCCAGATGGTGAGACGGCCGATGACGATGTCGGGGAAGACGCTGTAGGCCAGTCCCCAGAACGACAGCAGCACGATGCCGACGGTGGCGGCAAACGGCAGCCAGCACAGGGAGTCGTTGCCGGCGGCCTGGCGCCGCGCCAGCCGCGGCAGGCTCAGGGCGAGCAGCGCGAACAGCGCCAGCGAACCCAGCGGCAGCGGCAACAGCAGCAGGAAATCGGGCAGCACAAACCACTTGGCGGCGATGTGCGCGCTCGCCAGCGGCGTGGCGATGGACACCGCCAGCACCGCCAGCCCGGTACCGTACAGCGCGCGGCGCGCCCAGCCGATGGCGCGTGCCTGCAGCGCCCCGCGCGTTTTCATGATCAGCCAGCCGGCACCGAGCAGCGCGTAGGCCGCCGCCAGGCCGGCCCCGGCCAACAGCGCGAAGCCCCACGCCGCTGCGCCGGGGGCGAAGCCGGTGAGGTAGCGCCCCAGCATCACGCCCTGGCTCAGCGCCGCCAGCAGCGAACCGGCGGCGAAGGCGGCGTTCCACCACGGCCGGTGCGGGTCGCGCGCCTTGACGCGGAAGTCGAACGCCACGCCGCGCAGGATCAGCCCGAGCAGCATCAGCGCCACCGGCAGGTAGAGTTCGCCCAGGATGATGCCGTGCGCCAGCGGGAAGGCCACCAGCAGCAGCCCCACCCCCAACACCAGCCAGGTTTCGTTGGCGTCCCAGAACGGCCCGATACTGGCGATCATGGTGTCGCGCTCCGCCTCCGAGCCCAGCGGCAGCAGGATGCCCACTCCCAGGTCGTAGCCGTCCAGGATCACGTAGGCCAGGAGCGAGATCGCCATCAGGCCGGCGAACACCACCGGCAACCACAGTTCCGCGTTCATGCTTGTTCTCCTGCCAGGTTGGCCGAAAGCGGGAGGTCATCGTGCTTGCCCGCCTTGCGCGCCAAATAGAACACCACCGAGACGTAGCTCGTCAGCAGCACCAGGTACAGCGCCAGGTACATCAGCAAGGTGGAGAGGATCATGCCGCCCGGCACCGTCGAGGCGGCGTCGGCGGTGCTGAGCACGCCGGTCACCAGCCAGGGCTGGCGGCCGATCTCGGTGACGTACCAGCCCGCCAGCGTCGCCAGCCAGCCGGAGAAGGTCATGGCGGTGAGCAGCCGCGTGGTCCAGCCGGCCGGCTCGCCGCGCCGCAGCTGCCACACCGCCAGCCACGCCGTGGCCAGCATCAGCACGCCCACCGCCACCATGACGCGGAAGCTCCAGAACACCTTGCCCACCGGCGGATGCTTGCCGGCGAATTCGCCCAGGCCGCGGATCTCGCCGTCCTGCTGGTGCGTAATGATCAGGCTCGCCAGCTTGGGAATGCCGATCTGGTAACGGTTGGACTGGCTCGCCTCGTCCGGCAGTGCGAACAGCAGCAGCGGCGCACCGCGCTCGGTATGCCACACCCCCTCCATCGCCGCGAGCTTGGCCGGCTGATGATGGAAGGTGTTCAGGCCGTGGGCGTCGCCGGCGAGGATCTGCAACGGGATCAGCAGCGCCGCCAGGTAGACGCCGGTCGTGAGGCTGTGGCGCACCGCCCTCACCCGATCGCCGCGCCCCCAGCGGTAGGCCGACAACCCCGCCACCAGGAACGCCACGGTGAGGCCCGAGGCCAGCAGCATGTGGGTCAGCCGGTACGGCATCGACGGGTTGAAGATCACCTCCAGCCAGTTGGTGACGTGAGCCTGGCCATTCACCATGGAGAAGCCGGTCGGGGTCTGCATCCAGGAATTGAGGGCGATGATCCAGAACGCCGACACCGTGGTGCCGAACGCCACCAGGAAGGTGGCCAGGGTGTGCACGCGGTTGGACACGCGTGAGCGGCCGAACAGCATGATGCCGAGGAAGGTCGCCTCCAGAAAGAACGCGGTGAGCACCTCGTAGGCCAAGAGCGGCCCGGCGATATTGCCGACGGTACGCATGTAGCCCGGCCAGTTGGTGCCGAACTGGAAGCTCATGGTGATGCCGGACACCACTCCGACCGCGAAGGTCAGCGCGAATACCTTGACCCAGAAGCCGTAGGCCTCCATCCACGCCTCGTCGCGCGTGGCGTTGAAGCGCCACTTGAAGAACAGCAGCACCCAGCCCATGGCGATGCTGATGGTCGGAAACAGGATGTGGAAACTGATGTTGGCGCCGAACTGGATTCGGGCCAGTGTGACGGGATCGAACTCCATGACTCACTCCTCCTTGCCGCCGTCGCGGCCGGTCAGCCGGCCGAGGCTCTGGGTGAACTGCAGCACCTTCTGCACCTGCGCCCCCAGCTTCATCAGCCGTTGCAGGGTCTCGACGTCCATGTCGCGGATGTCGGCGAACCATTTGGTCACCAGCTCGATGAGCTGGTACATCTCCTTCATCCGCGCCTGGGCGTGGCGCTCTTCCTCACTGCTCGGCCGCTCCAGGATCGCCCCGCGCAGCATGGTCAGGGTCGGTTCCACCTCACGCTTCTGGCGTTCTTCGGCCAAGGTCTTGAAGATTGCCCACACGTCGTCCGGCGTGGAAAAGTACTCGCGCCGGTCACCAGGCAGGTGCTGTAGTTTGACCAGGCGCCAGGCCTGCAGCTCCTTCAGCGCCATGCTGGTATTGGAGCGGGAGCAGCCGATGGCCTCGACGATGTCGTCGGCGTTGAGCGGCTTGGGCGAGACGTACAGCAGGGCATAAATCTGGCCGACGGTGCGGTTGATGCCCCAATGGCTGCCCATCTCGCCGAAATGCAGCACGAAGGATTGGGTCAGGGGTGGCAGGTTCATCTTTCTCCAATTTTCAGTAATTTCTGAAAGTTTGATATAGATCATAGACCCGCACTATTTTTCTTGCAAGCCGCCTTGCCTGCGGCTAAATGTCGCGCCCGATCGCCTTGGCCATCTCCCTTCGGAGCGCCGCGGCAACTGCGGTAGAATGCCCGCTTTTACCCGTCGGACGGCCCCGCAGACCGTCTGCTCCTGATTTCCACGGACTCGGCATGACCACACCCCAGCACACCCCGATGATGCAGCAGTACCTCGCCATCAAACGCGAGCACCAGGACAAACTGGTGTTCTACCGCATGGGCGACTTCTACGAACTGTTCTTCGAGGACGCCGAAAAGGCAGCACGGCTGCTGGACATCACGCTGACCACGCGCGGCGCCACCGCCGGCACCCCGATCAAGATGGCGGGCGTGCCCTACCACGCCGCCGAGGGCTACCTGGCGCGGCTGGTCAAGCTCGGCGAATCGGTGGCCATCGCCGAGCAGATCGGCGACCCGGCGCTCGCCAAGGGCCCGGTGGAGCGCAAGGTGGTGCGCATCGTCACCCCCGGCACGCTGACCGACTCGGCGCTGCTCGACGACAAGCGCGACAACCTGGTGCTCGCGCTCAACAGCGTGCGCGGCAAGCTGGGGCTCGCCTGGCTGTCGCTGGCGAGCGGCGAATTCAAGGTGATGGAAACCAGCGTCGACGAACTGGCGAGCGAACTGGAACGCCTCAAGCCTGCCGAGCTCTTGCTGCCGGACGAGAGCCAGGTCGGACTGTTGGAGCAGCTCTCCATCCCCAAGAAAAAGCTGCCGGCCTGGCAATTCGATCAGCAGTCCGGGCTGGAGACGCTGATCCGCCACTTCGGCACGCGCGACCTGGCCGGCTTCGGTGCCGAAGAGCTGACCGTGGCGATCGGCGCCGCCGGCGCCTTGCTGGGCTACGTCAAGGCCACGCAGGGCGTGAACCCGGCGCACATCGCCAGCCTGGCGGTGGAAGACGAGAGCGACCTGATCCGCATGGACGCCGCCACGCGCCGCAACCTGGAACTGACCGAGACCATCCGCGGCGAGCCCTCGCCCACCCTGGGTTCGCTGCTCGACTGCTGCGCCACCAGCATGGGCAGCCGCCTGCTACGCCACTGGCTGCACCACCCGCTGCGCCGCCACGGCAAGATCCGCGAGCGCCTCGGCGCGGTGCGCGCGCTGCTGGCGCGCCACGGCGAGGTCGCCGAGCAGCTTGCCGAGGTGGCCGACATCGAACGCATCACCGCGCGCGTGGCGCTGCGCTCGGCGCGCCCGCGCGACCTGGCCGCGCTGCGCGACTCGCTCAAGGCGCTGACGGCGGTGAAAGGGTTGGCCGAACAACTCGACAGCGAACTGCTGCGCCAATTGGCCGTGCTGCTGCCGGCCGACAGCCCGGTGGCCGATCTGCTCGGCCGCACCATCCTGCCCGAGCCCGCCACCTTCCTGCGCGACGGCGGCGTGATCAACCATGGCCATTCCCCCACCCTCGACGAACTGCGCGCCATCCAGACCAACTGCGGCGAATTCCTGCTGCAGCTGGAAGCGCGCGAACGCGAACGCACCGGCATTCCCTCGCTCAAGGTCGAGTTCAACCGCGTGCACGGCTTCTACATCGAGGTCAGCAAGGCGCAGGGCGACAAGGTGCCGGACGACTACCGCCGCCGCCAGACGCTGAAGAACGCCGAGCGCTACATCACGCCGGAACTGAAGGAATTCGAGGACAAGGCGCTGTCGGCGCAGGACCGCGCTCTGGCGCTGGAAAAGCAACTGTACGAGGCGCTGCTCGACGAACTGGCACCGCACATCGCCGAGCTGCAGCTGATCGCCCAGGCGGTGGCCACGCTCGACGTGCTGGCCGCCTTCGCCCGTCACGCCGCGACGCGCAACTACGTCGAGCCGGAATTCGTCGACGAAGTGCGGCTGGAAATCGTCGAAGGCCGCCACCCGGTGGTCGAGGCCGAAGTCGAGCGTTTCATCGCCAACGACACCTGCCTCGCCGACAGCCGCAAGCTGCTCCTGATCACCGGCCCCAACATGGGCGGTAAATCCACCTACATGCGCCAGACCGCGCTGATCACGCTGCTGGCCCACGTCGGCTCGTTCGTACCGGCCGACTCCGCGGTGCTCGGCCCGATCGACCGCATCTTCACCCGCATCGGCGCCTCCGACGACCTTGCCGGCGGCCGCTCGACCTTCATGGTAGAGATGACAGAAACCGCCAACATCCTCAACAACGCCAGCGACAAATCGCTGGTGCTGATGGACGAAGTCGGCCGCGGCACCTCCACCTTCGACGGGCTGGCGCTGGCCTGGGCCATCGCCAAGGCGCTGATCGAAAAGAACCGCGCCTACACCCTGTTCGCCACCCATTACTTCGAACTCACGCGGCTGGCCAGCGACTACCCCGGCGTCGCCAACGTCCACCTCTCCGCCATCGAGCACAAGGACAAGATCGTATTCCTGCACCACGTCGAAGACGGCCCGGCGAGCCAGAGCTACGGTCTGGCGGTGGCGCAGCTGGCCGGCGTACCGGGCAAAGTGATCCGCGAAGCGCGACGGCGCCTGGCCGAACTGGAAAACCAGTCCGCCTCGGCCCAGCAGCCGGACCTGTTCGCCGCGCCGCTGCCCGCCGCTGCCGTCGATCCGGAGCCGCACCCGGCGCTGGAGCGGCTGGCCGAGCTGCAACCCGACGAGCTGACCCCGCGCCAGGCGCTCGATCTGCTCTACGCCTTGAAAACGATGCTGAATTAGGTCAGCAAATCAGGCCCCGTTGCCTACAATGAAAACCGGATACACCACTTGTAAAGGAGAGCGACATAATGCAGTCGGAAAGTGCTGTGGCAAACCCGGGGTTGGCCAGACTGTTCGGCGAGGCGGATTCTGGCTCGGCGGTTTCGCTGGCCGGTATTCGTGAACGGGCCAACAAACAATTATCCCGATTTGTCGCCCTGGCACAGCAGCAGCTGGCCCAACGAACCATTACCATCCCGCCTGCGCTCAGTCTGGTAGGGCAGGACGGCGAATTGGTGCTGGAAAGTCAGCACCCGCAAGCCGAGGCGATCCGGGAATGGCTCAAGGGCAATAGCGAGATCGTCAAGAAGTTCAAAGAAGTGGAAGTACTGTTTGAAATCGTGCGGGCGGCAGAACACCCGGGGGTGGTATTCCCGGAAACGTCGCGCTTTCATGTCGGCCTTACCAGCGCCGGGCCGGTTGCCTACTTCGAAGACAGCAGCGCTCCCCTCTTGAATCACTAAGCCATTTGACCCCCCAGAGCCAGCGAGGGGACGGCACGCCGTCCCCTTCGCTATTTCCGCTTACCCGGCTACTCACACCGGCGCCACCTGGACTGGCTCGGTACGCACGCGACGCGGCGCGGAGCCGGCGGCAAAACGGTTGACGAAACGCATCTCCAGCGGATACGGGTAGAAGTCCTCGATGTAGCCGTCACGGATGCGCTGCTGGCGCGTCTGCCAGAAGCCCGCGTCGAGCAGATCCCGGTGATACTGCAGGAACACCTTCCGGACCTCCGCATCGCCCAGCAGGAAGGTGGCGAACTCCTCCGGGAACACGTCGCCCTTGGCGACCGGGTACCACACCTCGCCCGACATCTCCATCTCGGGATTGGGCGCCTCCGGGATGCGCCGGAAGTGGCAGTCGGTCATGTACTCGATCTCGTCGTAATCGTAGAAGATCACCCGGCCGTAGCGCGTCACGCCGAAGTTCTTGAACAGCATGTCGCCGGGGAAGATGTTGGCCGAAGCCAGCTCGCGGATGGCGTTGCCGTAGTCGCGCACCGCCTCGGCCTTCTCCTCCGGCGAGGCGTTCTGCAGGTAGAGATTAAGCGGCTTCATGCGGCGCTCGATGTAGACGTGCTTGATGACGATGCTCTGATCGTCCTCCTCGATCTGCGATGGCGCCAGCTGGCGCAACTCGCGCAGCAGCTCCTCGGTGAAGCGCGCCTTGGGAAACGCCACGTTGGAAAACTCCAGGGTATCCGCCATGCGCCCCACCCGGTCGTGGCGCTTCACCAGACGGTACTTGGCGCGCACCGTATCGTGATCGACTTCCTTGGTAATTCCGAACACGTCCTTGATCAGCTTGAACACGTAAGGGTAGGACGGCAGCGTGAACACCAGCATCACCAGGCCGCGAATGCCCGGCGCCACGATGAACTGGTCGTTGGAATGCTGCAGGTGCTGGATGAAGTCGCGGTAGAAGATGTTCTTGCCCTGCTTCTGCAAGCCCAGCATGGTATAGAGCTCGGCCTTGCTCTTGGTCGGCAGCATCGAGCGCAGAAACTGCACGTAGCCCGACGGCACCGCCATGTCGACCAGGAAGTAGGCCCGGCTGAACGAGAACAGCACCCCGATGCGCCACGGCTCGAGCAGCACGGTATCGAGATAGAGCTTGCCGTCGGCATCGTGCAGCACCGGCACCGCGAACGGATAGTTGGAATTGCCGTTCACCACCTTGCCGAAGATGTAGGCGGTCTTGTTGCGGTAGAACGCCGACGACAATACCTGTATCTGGAAATTGGCCTCGGGCTTCGGCCAACGTCCCTGCAGGTCATCGCGCACCATGCGCAGCACGTAGCTCAGGTCGCGGCGCAGGCTGGCGAACGGGCGCTTCCAGCCGAAATCCTGCACGATCTGCCGCAGCACCGGGCGCAGGCCGTACTGCAGCGGGTAATAGCTGCGGTACGACGGCGGGTCGGCCTCGATGTACTCGGTGGAAATCGCCGGACGCACGAAGATGAAATCGTTGTTGAAGTAGTCGCGATGCAGAATCCGCGTGAACACCGAGTTGAAGAAGGTCTCGGCGCACTCCGGCTGCTTGTGGTTGGTCAACAGCCCGATGAAGTACAGCTTGGCCTGCTGCCAGATTTCGTCGTCCAGCAACTCGGCGTGGAAAACCGTATGCAGCCGCGCCACGGTCTCGCTGACGCGCTCGTCGTAGAACTGGATACGGTCGCGGATGGCCTGCTGCACCCCCTGCCAGTCCCCCTCCTCGAACAGCACCTTGGCCTGACGGTTGCACTCGCTGAACAGCCGGTAGTGCTTGTCGAAACCCTCGATCAGCGCCTGAGCAATATCACGCGCCACCGGGTTGTAGTATTCGGGTATCTGCATACGCTCGCCTTTTGCTGCCCAGGCCGCGCCTCGAGCGGCCGACGTCAATCACCAGTCTGTCGGCCATGGCGAACGTACAGGAGCACTAGGACGTGTTCACCGTAGAACACGCCCTATGACTTCTTGGCAAACCGGAAGCGCGGTGCCGGACGGCGGGCCGGCACCGGTTCGGCTGCCTGCCGCCCCGGCTGCTGCACGGGCGCCTTGCCGACGGGTTTAGCATGCCCCGCACGCGGCAAATCGGCAAGCGACACCTCCAGCCGACGGAACTCGCCCGGTTGCAGTCCATCGAGCCGCCACGGTCCGACCGCCACGCGCACCAGCCGCAGCGTCGGCAACCCCACCTTGGCGGTCATGCGCCGCACCTGCCGGTTTTTGCCCTCGCTGATGATGATCTCCAGCCAGGCGTCGGGCACCGTCTTGCGAAAGCGCACCGGCGGCTTGCGTTCCCACAGTTGCGGGGGCTCGGATAACAGGCTCACCTCGGCCGGCTGGGTGACGAAATCGCCCAGATTCACCCCGGCGCGCAACGCCTCGAGCTGCTCCTCGGCCGGCGTCCCCTCCACCTGCACCCAGTACGTTTTGGGCTGCTTCCAGCGCGGGTCGCTGATGCGGTGCTGCAGCTCGCCATCGCCCGTCAGCAGCAACAAGCCCTCGCTGTCGGTATCCAGCCGCCCGGCCGGGTACACTCCGTGAATGTCGAGATGGTCTTTCAGCGTGGGATGCAACTCGTGCTGCGAGAACTGGCAAATCACGCCGTAAGGCTTGTTGAACAGGATCAGTTGGGGCATGGCGGCACACCGGCAAAAACACAGGAATGCGCGAATGATAACAAGCCCTGCAGGTGCCGGGCAGAGACTGTTCGCACCCGAACCGGAGCTCAGCGCCCGGATGGGTGAGCTGACGGCACACCCCTGTTTTCGTTTATTCACATTCCGGCGAGCCGAGGCGCACCAGGCTCCCTACCCTGCTTACGGCGCAAAACCAGGCTTCTTAACGGTAAATTGCCGTGAGTTAATGAAAATTATCGCTATTTTTCGAAAGACAGCATTTTCAATTTTGTGCCGAATAGAGGACAGCTTCCACCCAAACAACCGTTTGAACACCAAGCCCGCACAGAAAGCGACATCAAAGTTCGGATACGCAACAGAACAGAGCGCTATAATTCGCTTTTGAAAAGCCCCCGAGAGTCTACGGACGACCACCGCACCCCGGCACCGCGTCCGCCTTTTCGCCGCCTTTCATCGCGCCGGCACCCTCACCCGCCCGGCCGCGCTACGCTCTGACGTCGTAATAATCATGGAGATAGAGTAATGCCTTCGGAACGCCCGACCATCATCTACACACTCACCGACGAAGCGCCCGCGCTGGCAACCAGCGCCTTCCTGCCGATCATCCAAACCTTTACCGACCCGGCCGGCATCAATATCGATACCGCTGACATCTCGGTGGCCGCGCGCGTTCTGGCCGAGTTCCCCGATTATCTGACCGACGAACAAAAGGTGCCGGACACGCTGGCCGAACTGGGCCGCCTCACGCAAGACCCCGACACCAACATCATCAAGCTGCCCAACATCAGCGCCTCCGTGTCCCAGCTGATGGCCTGCATCAAGGAACTTCAGTCCAAGGGCTACGCCATCCCCGACTACCCGGAAAACCCGACCAGCGAAGAAGAAAAGGCGCTCAAGGCCCGCTACGCCAAGTGCCTGGGCTCCGCCGTGAACCCGGTGTTGCGCGAAGGCAACTCCGACCGCCGTGCCCCGGCCGCGGTCAAGAACTACGCCAAGAAGCACCCGCATTCGATGGGCGAATGGCCGCAGTGGTCCCAGACCCATGTTTCCCACATGGAACACGGTGACTTCTACCACGGCGAAAAGTCCATGACTCTGGACCGCGCCCGTGACGTGAAGATGGAACTCACCACCAAGAGCGGCCAGCACATCGTGCTCAAGCCGAAGCTCGCGCTGCAGGCCGGCGAGATCATCGACTCGATGTTCATGAGCAAGAAGGCGCTGTGCGAGTTCTACGAGAAGGAACTGGAAGACTGCCGCGAAGCCGGCATCCTGTTCTCGCTGCACGTGAAGGCCACCATGATGAAGGTGTCCCACCCCATCGTGTTTGGCCACTGCGTGAAGATCTACTACAAGGAAGCCTTCGAGAAGCACGGCAAGCTGTTCGACGAACTGGGCATCAACGTCAACAACGGCATGGCCACCCTGTACGAGAAGATCGAGACCCTGCCCGCCTCCAAGCGCGAAGAGATCATCCGCGACCTGCATGCCTGCCAGGAACACCGTCCGCGCCTGGCCATGGTGGATTCAGCCAAGGGCATCACCAACTTCCACTCGCCCAACGACATCATCGTCGACGCCTCCATGCCGGCCATGATCCGCAACGGCGGCAAGATGTGGGGGGCCGACGGCAAGCCGTACGACTGCAAGGCCGTGATGCCGGAATCGACCTTCGCCCGTATCTACCAGGAGATGATCAACTTCTGCAAGTGGCACGGCAACTTCGACCCGCGCACCATGGGCACCGTGCCGAACGTCGGCCTGATGGCGCAGAAAGCCGAAGAATACGGCTCGCACGACAAGACCTTCGAAATCCAGGAAGACGGCGTAGCCAACATCGTCGACCTCGCCACCGGCGAAGTGCTGCTGTCGCAGGACGTGGAAGCCGGCGACATCTGGCGCATGTGTCAGGTGAAGGACGCGCCGATCCGCGACTGGGTCAAGCTCGCCGTCACCCGCGCCCGCAACTCCGGCATGCCGGCGGTGTTCTGGCTCGACCCGTACCGCCCGCACGAGAACCAACTGATCAAGAAGGTCGAAACCTACCTGAAGGATCACGACACCAGCGGTCTCGAAATCCACATCATGTCGCAAGTGCGCGCCATGCGCTTCACCCTCGAGCGCGTTGCTCGCGGCCTCGACACCATCTCCGTCACCGGCAACATCCTGCGCGACTACCTGACCGACCTGTTCCCGATCATGGAACTGGGCACCTCGGCCAAGATGCTGTCCATCGTTCCGCTGATGGCCGGCGGCGGCATGTACGAAACCGGCGCCGGTGGCTCGGCGCCGAAGCACGTGCAGCAGTTGCTGGAAGAAAACCACCTGCGCTGGGATTCGCTGGGTGAATTCCTGGCCCTGGCCGTGTCGCTGGAAGAGCTGGGCATCAAGACCGGTAACAACAAGGCCAAGATCCTGGCCAAGACCTTGGACGAGGCCACCGGCAAGCTGCTCGACAACGACAAGTCGCCGTCGCGCCGCACCGGCGAACTCGACAACCGTGGCAGCCAGTTCTACCTCGCCACGTACTGGGCACAGGCGCTGGCCGAACAGACCGCCGACAAGGAACTGCAGGCCCACTTCGCACCGCTCGCCAAGGCACTGAGCGACAACGAGCAGACCATCCTCGACGAGCTCAAGGCCGTGCAGGGCAAGCCCGCCGACATCGGCGGCTACTACCTGGCGGACGCCGAGAAGTGCAAGGCGGTGATGCGCCCAAGCGCCACCCTCAATGCCGCCCTGGCCGCCACGCGCGCCTGAGCACCATGACCCGGAGGCCGCTTCGCGAGCCTTCCGCCAAGACCAAACGCCAGGAACCCCCTGGCGTTTTTTCATGCCGGCCAATTGAGGACAATCATGTTCCGCCAAGCGTGTGCTCGGCTACAATAAGCGCTACATACATCGGGAAATCGGGTAGCTGTCCCGGCGAGCATCTCCGTTGAGCTAACCAGCAAGAGTAGCCAGCACCGCTCCCGCAGTGCAGAACGGCGAAGGCACCGGGAAATGGCAGACAACAGGTCAATACAGAAGGAGAAGGAGAAACAATGAGTGCATCCCACATCAAGGTTCCCGCCGCTGGCCAGAAGATCATTTCGGGTCAGCCGATTCCGAACAACCCCATCATCCCGTTCATCGAAGGCGACGGCATCGGTATCGACATCACCCCGGTCATGATCAAGGTCATCGACGCGGCGGTGGACAAAGCCTACAGCGGCCAGAAACAGATTCACTGGATGGAAGTGTACGCCGGCGAAAAATCGACCAGGCTGTATGGTCCGGATGAGTGGCTGCCCAAAGAAACCTTCGACGCACTGAAAGAATACTCGGTATCGATCAAGGGCCCGATGACCACTCCGGTCGGCGGCGGCATCCGCTCGCTGAACGTGGCCCTGCGCCAGGAACTGGATCTGTACCAGTGCGTGCGGCCGGTGCAGTACTTCCAGGGCGTACCCTCGCCGCTGAAGCAGCCGGAACTGGTCAACATGGTGATCTTCCGTGAAAACACCGAGGACATCTACGCCGGCATCGAATGGGCCGCCCAGTCCGAAGGTGCCAGGAAAGTCATCAAGTTCCTGCAGGACGAAATGGGCGTCAAGAAGATCCGCTTCCCGGAAACCTCCGGCATCGGCATCAAGCCCGTTTCCATCGAAGGCACCCAGCGCCTGGTTCGCGCTGCGATCAAGTACGCCATCGAGAACGACCGCCAATCGGTCACCATCGTGCACAAGGGCAACATCATGAAGTTCACGGA
The DNA here is from genome assembly GCF_900177275.1 of Pseudogulbenkiania subflava DSM 22618. Lineage (GTDB taxonomy): Bacteria > Pseudomonadota > Gammaproteobacteria > Burkholderiales > Chromobacteriaceae > Pseudogulbenkiania > Pseudogulbenkiania subflava. The sequence goes on along the minus strand of NZ_FXAG01000002.1, from coordinate 86,381 downwards.
AGGGTTGTTCCGTGACGTCGCCTACAAGCTGGCCCAGGAAGAATTCGGTGCCGAGCTGATCGACGGCGGCCCGTGGTGCAAGTTCAAGAACCCGAATACCGGCCGGGAAATCATCGTCAAGGACGCCATCGCCGACGCCTTCCTGCAGCAGATCCTGCTGCGTCCGGCCGAGTACGACGTCATCGCTTGCTGCAACCTGAACGGCGATTACATTTCCGACGCGCTGGCCGCTCAGGTTGGGGGTATCGGCATCGCCCCGGGCGCCAATATTTCCGACCAATATGCCTGCTTCGAAGCCACCCACGGCACCGCACCGAAATACGCCGGCCAGGACAAGGTGAACCCCGGCTCGCTGATCCTGTCCGCTGAAATGATGCTGCGCCACCTGGGCTGGAAAGAAGCCGCCGATCTGGTCATCAAATCCATGGAAGCCGCCATCGCCGACAAGATCGTGACCTACGACTTTGCCCGCCTGATGGATGGCGCCACTGAGGTAAGCTGCTCCGCCTTTGGCGACGCGATGATCGCACGCATGTAATCCCCCCTATAGCGGGAGCAAAGGGCTTGCCAAGAGCAAGCTCTTTTTCATTGCACGATGACAAAAAAATAGCAGCCTATTCGCCGCCAATTAGTGCAAGCACAGACGCGTAAATTAGTCTAATTTAAATTTGCTGCCACCAAAATAAAAAACCCGCTTATAGCGGGTTTTTTCATCCAGCGCCGGCCCCATTAACCAAGACCGGCGATAACCATGGCGGTTACTGCGGCTGGATATTGGATGCTTGCTTGCCCTTCGGGCCGTTCACCACGTCGAAGCTCACGCGCTGCCCCTCTTTCAGGGACTTGAAGCCTTGCGTGTTGATGGCCGAGAAATGCGCGAACAGGTCTTCACCGCCCTCGTCCGGGGTGATGAAACCGAAGCCTTTAGCATCATTGAACCACTTGACAATACCAGTTGCCATTTTACTTCCTTGCATTTAACAGGCTGGTGAGGCCGACCAACAAAAGCTTAAAAGCGCTTCGGTTTTGCCTAGGGAAAACCTCATTCATTTCAATTAAGCCAAGCACCAGACTCATTTCTACGCAACCGCGGCCCCAGCGTCAAGTCCAAGGTGAAAAGAATCCTCCCCCCCTTGAAAAAAATCCCGGCGGAACCAAAATAAAAGTGAAATGCCTCATTGCTGAAAGCCGCCATGTCCACGCAGTACAAGGACGACGCCCAACTGGAGGCGTCGCGGGCGAAGACACGCCCACCGTCGATGTATAAGGTCTTGTTATTGAACGACGATTACACGCCGATGGATTTTGTGGTACAGATACTGCAACACTTCTTCCACAAGAACCGGGAGCAGGCCACAAGCATCATGCTGCAGGTGCACACCCAGGGCCGCGGGGTGTGTGGTGTTTATACCAAAGATGTCGCCGCGACCAAAGTTGAGCAGGTGTTGCAGTTTGCGAAAGCTCACCAGCATCCGCTCCAGTGCGTAATGGAGGAAAACTGATGATTGCCCAAGAGCTCGAAGTAAGCCTGCACATGGCGTTCATGGACGCTCGACGCAAACGGCACGAATTCATCAGTGTCGAGCACCTGCTGTTGGCGATGACGGACAACCCGTCCGCCGCAGAAGTGTTGCGTGCGTGTGGAGCGAATCTCGATCAGCTGAAAAAACAGCTGACCGACTTCATCGACGAACATACCCCGACCGTACCCGGCGAGACCGAGGTGGAAACCCAGCCCACGCTGGGCTTCCAGCGCGTGATCCAGCGCGCCATCCTGCACGTGCAGTCGTCCGGCAAGAAGGAAGTGACCGGGGCCAACATCCTGGTCGCCATCTTCGGCGAGAAAGACTCGCACGCCGTGTATTACCTGCATCAGCAAGGTATTTCCCGGCTGGACGTGGTCAACTTCATCTCGCACGGCATCACCAAGCAGCGCTCGCAGCCGACGCCCAACGAACAGCGCGACAACAGCGAGAGCGAAACCGAGGACGCTTCGGCCAACGTCGGCGGGGCGCTGGAGAACTACACCCAGAACCTCAACGCGCTGGCACGCGAAGGCAAGATCGACCCGCTGATCGGCCGTGAGCACGAGCTGGAGCGCACGGTGCAAATCCTGTGCCGGCGCCGCAAGAACAACCCGCTGCTGGTGGGTGAGGCCGGTGTCGGCAAAACCGCCATCGCCGAGGGCCTGGCGCGCCGTATCGTCAACGGAGAGGTCCCCGAGGTGCTCGACCGCGCCACCGTCTACTCGCTGGACATGGGGGCGCTGCTGGCCGGCACCAAGTACCGCGGCGATTTCGAACAGCGCCTCAAGGCCGTCATCAAGCAGCTCACCGAAGACCCGCACGCGATCCTGTTCATCGACGAGATCCACACCCTGATCGGCGCGGGAGCGGCTTCGGGCGGCACGCTGGACGCCTCCAACCTGCTCAAGCCGGCCCTGTCGAACGGTTCGCTGCGTTGCATCGGCGCCACCACCTACAACGAGTTCCGTGGCATCTTCGAGAAGGATAACGCCCTGTCGCGGCGCTTCCAGAAGATCGACATCAACGAGCCGACCGTGGAGCAGACTGTGGAAATCCTCAAGGGGCTCAAGTCGCGCTTCGAATCGCACCATGGCGTGAAATACACCCAGGGCGCACTGGTGACGGCGGCTGAACTGGCGGCCCGCTACATCAACGACCGCCACCTGCCGGACAAGGCCATCGACGTCATCGACGAAGCCGGCGCGGCGCAGAAGATTCTGCCCAAGTCGCGCCAGCGCAAGGTCATCAACAAGGCCGAGATCGAAGACATCGTCGCCAAGATCGCCCGCATTCCGGCCAAGACCGTGTCGTCCAACGACAAGAACGTGCTGAAGAACCTGGAGCGGGACCTACGCAGCGTGGTGTTCGGCCAGGACAAGGCCATCGAAGCGCTGGCCACCGCTATCAAAATGGCGCGTTCCGGCCTGGGCAACCCGCAGAAGCCGATCGGCTCCTTCCTGTTCAGCGGCCCCACAGGGGTCGGCAAGACCGAGGTAGCCAAGCAGTTGGCCTACTTCCTCGGGGTCGAGATGCTGCGCTTCGACATGTCGGAATACATGGAGCGGCACGCGGTGTCGCGCCTGATCGGTGCCCCTCCGGGATACGTCGGCTTCGAACAGGGCGGCCTGCTGACCGAGGCCATCAACAAGCATCCCTATGCGGTGCTGCTGCTGGACGAGATCGAGAAAGCGCATCCGGACATCTATAACATCCTGCTTCAGGTGATGGACCATGGCACCCTGACCGACAACAACGGACGCAAGGCTGACTTCCGCAACGTGATCATCGTCATGACCACCAACGCAGGGGCGGAGTCGCTGTCCAAGCCGAGCATGGGCTTTACCAACGCCAAGCAGACCGGTGATGAGATGGCGGATATCAAGCGCCTGTTCAGCCCCGAGTTCCGCAACCGGCTGGATGCCACCATCCCGTTCCGGATGCTGGACGAGAACATCATCCTGCAGGTGGTGGACAAGTTCCTGATGCAACTGGAACATCAGCTGGCCGAGAAGAAGGTCGACATCCACTTCACCGATACGCTGCGCAGCTACCTGGCGAAGAATGGTTTCGATCCGCTGATGGGCGCCCGCCCGATGGCCCGCCTGATCCAGGACACCATCCGCAAGGCGCTGGCCGACGAGCTGCTGTTCGGCCGGCTGGTGGACGGTGGCGAGGTCACCGTGACGATCGATGCCAACGACAAGGTCGAGTTGCAGTTCGACGAGAAGACGCCTCTCGCGGCGGAACCGGCCTAAGAACCTGTTCACGATCTGTCGCGAGCAGCCCTCCGCGGGGTGAAGAGCAGCGCAGGAACCGGAATGTACTGGAGTACATGAGGATTCTGAGCAGCACATGAGCCCCGATCAGGGATGCGCAGCAAGATCGTGAACAGGTTCTAAGCCTGAGCTCGTACACCAGACAACACAACGCCCGCAGACGCGGGCGTTTTCTTTACTCGGTCAGCCACGCGGGTGATGCCGTTCATGCAGCTGGCGCAGCCGCTCCCTGGCGACATGGGTGTAGATTTGGGTGGTGGAAATATCAGAATGCCCCAGCAGCAGTTGCACCACGCGCAAGTCGGCACCATGGTTGACCAGATGCGTGGCAAACGCGTGGCGCAGCGTGTGCGGACTGACCGGCGGCAGGCCTTGACGGCGTGCGTAACCCGAAATCAGGTGCCACGCCATCTGGCGCGTCATGCCTGCCTTGAGGCGGGTGACAAATACCTGCTCGCAAGGCACACCCGTCAGCACTGCCGGCCGTCCTGTGGACAGATAGCGCCCCAGCCAGTCCTGGGCCACCTCGCCCATCGGCACCAGCCGCTCCTTGCCGCCCTTGCCCAGCGTCATCACCACACCGCTGGCCAGATCGACCTGCTGCAACGTCAGCCCGACCAGCTCCGATACCCGCAGACCCGTGGCATACAGCACTTCCAGCATGGTGCGGTCGCGCAAGCCCAGCGGGGTAGCCGTATCCGGAGCCTCCAGCAGCGCCACCACGTGCTTCTCCGACAAGGTCTTGGGCAAGGGCTGCCCGTGCTTGGGGCGCTCGAGCGCGGCGGAGGGATCGTCCTGCCGTTGACCGCTCGCGTGCAGATACTGGTAGAACCGGCGCATGGCACTGACCAGCCTTGCCCGGGTGGTGGCCTTCTCCTGTTCGACCCCCAGCAACAGTGCCTGCTGCAAATCCGCCACCCCAGCCTCCACCAACGTTACGCCCCCCAACTCATCCAGCCGGCCTGCCAGCTTGAGCAGGTCGCGCCGGTACGCCGACAGGGTATTTCGCGACAAACCGTCGCTCAACCACAACTGGTCGAGGAAGAGGTCGATCTGTTCAGCGTTGCTGCTCATGTCTCAACAGCCAAAACTTGATGAACAAGGTTTGCTCAGCACTCGAATGATTGAAGCCTCCCAAGCCGGAACGCGCCAGCACCCGGTGGCAAGGAATCACGATCGGCAAAGGATTATTGCCGCAGGCCTGCCCCACCGCGCGGGCGGAGCTGTCGAGCAGTTGGGCGATGGCGCCATAGCTGACGGTGGCGCCGGGAGGAATGTCGGCAATCGCCTGCCATACCCGCTGCTGAAACGCAGTGCCCTGCGGCCGGCACGGCAGATCGAAACGGAAATCGGAGTGCTGGAAGTACTCCTGCAGCTGGCACGCGACTTCCTCGGCCAAGGAACCAGGCTCGGGCGGGACAAGCGGGACCGAGGTGTCCAGAAACTCGATGCGGCTGACGACCTGGAACGGCGCCACTATGCCAAGATGGCCGAACGGCGCCTCGATGACGGCGGTATAGGTCATGGCAAAGTCCGAAAAAAAAAGCGCAAGGCCGACGCCTTGCGCTCTCATCATAGCCAACGGCCAGGCAATTAGCCTTGCTTGCGGGCCGGCAGCTTTTCCTTGATGCGTGCCGACTTGCCGGTACGACCACGCAGGTAGTACAGCTTGGCGCGACGCACGTCACCACGGCGCTTCACTTCGATCGAAGCGACCAGCGGGGAGTAGGTCTGGAAAGTACGCTCAACGCCTTCGCCGGCGGAGATCTTGCGCACGATGAAGGAGCTGTTCAGGCCACGGTTACGCTTGGCGATCACGACGCCTTCGTAAGCCTGCAGACGCTCGCGGTTACCTTCCTTTACCTTCACCTGAACGATGACGGTGTCGCCCGGGGCGAAAGCCGGAACGGTTTTGCCGATGCGGGCAATTTCTTCTTGCTCGAGTTGCTGGATCAGATCCATGTCAATGCTCCTGGTTTTTCGGGAGATCTTGTTCCTGCTGGTACTCTGCCAGCAGCCGAGACTCCTGTTTTGTCAAAGGGCGGTTTTGCAGCAGGTCGGGACGACGCTTCCACGTTCTTCCCAGCGACTGTTTCAACCGCCATTTTGCGATCAAGGCATGATTACCGGACATCAAGATGTCCGGCACCCGCATGCCCTGATATTCTTCGGGTCGGGTATAGTGCGGGCAATCCAGCAGGCCGTCCACGAAGGAATCCTCGTAAGCCGACTGGGCATCGTTGAGGACCCCCGGCAACAGCCTGACGACGGCGTCCATCAACACCATCGCGGGCAGTTCGCCACCGGACAGCACGTAGTCGCCGATGGAAATTTCCTCGTCAACACGGCGCTCGATCAGACGCTCATCGATCCCTTCGTAACGCCCGCACAGCAGGATGAGACCGGGTCGCTGCGACAGCTCGACCGCCTTGGCGTGGCTCAGCGGCCGCCCCTGTGGAGACAGGTAGACCACATGGCTCTGCTTCACGCCAGCCTCACGCTGTCGCGCTTCAGCCGCGGCGATGGCCGCTTCCAAGGGTTCGATCAGCATCACCATGCCGGGGCCGCCGCCATAGGGGCGGTCGTCGACGGTACGGTAATTGTCCGTGGTGAAATCACGCGGATTCCAGGCACGAAAACCCCAGATGTTCTGCTCCAGCGCGCGCCGGCTAACGCCGAAGCGGGAAACAGCGTCAAACATCTCGGGGAACAGCGAGATAGCGTCGATCTGCATCAGTCGTCGAGGTTCCAGTCCACCGTGATGCGCTTGTCAGCCAAGCTGACATCCAGCACAAACTGGCCGACGAAAGGAATGAGCCACTCGCTCTTCCCTTCCCGGACCACCAGCACCTCGTTGGCGCCGGTTTCCATCAGTTCCGCCACCTGGCCGAACCGCTGGCCGTCCTTGTTGACGACATCCAGGCCGATCAGATCGGACCAGTAGTACTCATCGTCGTCGGTGTCCGGGAATTCGCTGCGCGAAATGGCAATCTGCATGCCGCGCATGGCTTCTGCCGCCTCTCGCGTATCGACGCCGGCCAGCTTGGCCATCAGGGCCTTGGGCTGGACCGCACCTTCCTCGAAGCGATACGACGACCACTGCCCGTCCCGCCCCAGCCACCAGACCGGGTATTGGAACAGGCTGTCGGCAAACTCGGTGTCGGCGTGGATTTTCACCCAGCCACGAACACCGAAGGCGCCGCGCACATACCCCATCAAAACGAGATCATCGTTGCGCATGCGCCTCAGACCCTGCGTATATCAGCAGACTGCGATCAGGCAGCTACTTTTTGCTCTTTAACCAGCTTGGAAACGGCATCGGTCAGCTGAGCGCCAACGCCAATCCAGTGGTTCAGGCGGTCTGCGGCGAGACGAACGCGTTCTTCTTTCTCGTTGGCAACCGGGTTGTAGAAGCCCAGGCGCTCGATGAAGCGACCGTCGCGACGGTTGCGGGAGTCGGTCACCACGATGTTGTAGAACGGACGGTTCTTGGAGCCGCCGCGGGCCAGACGAATCACTACCATTGTCGATTGTCCTTGAATAAAAACGGTATCGTAGAAAAGCCCACGATTTTAGGGCAGTTTTCCCTTATCTTGCAAGCGCTTATTCCGGTCGTGTGTCGGGCCCGGTTACGCCTGCAACACCTTGGTGACCAGCATCAGTGCCCGGTCTTCCGGATGGTACTCGCTGGCGAAGCCCAGTTTGTGCATCAACTTGAGCATGCCTTTGTTGCCGGAGAGCACCTCGCCACGCATCACTTTCAGCCCCTGATCACGGGCGGCGTCGAACAGCGCACTCATCAGAATGAAACCGATCCCTTTGCCCTGCCACTGGTCGGCTACCTCCAGAGCGAACTCGCAGCTCTCGTTATCAGGGTCGGTGACGTAACGAGCCACGGCCAGTTGCTCTTCCCCTTGCGCCGTCTCGCGGGTCATGGCCAGCGCCATCTCGCGGTCGTAGTCGAGCTGGGTAAAGCGCACCAGCATGCTTTGCGACAGTTGCTTGATGCTGGACATATAGCGGTTGTAGCGGCTTTCCTCGGAGAGGTTGCGCACGAACTCCTGCTGCATCTGTGCATCCTCCGGGCGCACCGGACGGATAGTCACCTGGGTCTGATCCTTGAGGCGGGAGCACACCACCATGTGCGAGGGGTACGGCATGATCGCCATGTGACGGTACGGCTTGCCGCCCGCATTCCCCTTCTGCACGATGATGCGGGCGTCCAGCGCCATCACCCCCTGCTCGTCGGCCAGCAAGGGGTTGATGTCCATCTCGCGAATTTCGGGTAATTCGCAGACCATTTCCGACACCCGCAACAGCACCTCTTTCAGCTGGTCGATATCAATAGCCGGCAGGTTCTTGAAGGGGCCGAGAATCTGACCAATGCGTGTCTTGCCGATCAGGCTCTCGACCAGATAATGGTTGAGCGGTGGCAGGGCCAGTGCACGGTCGTTCATGACCTCGACGGCGATGCCGCCAGCGCCGAAGGTGATGACCGGGCCAAAGGCATTGTCGTGCGTCACGCCGACCATCACCTCGCGCGCGAATCGTCGGCTGCGCATTGGCTGCACCGACACCCCCGAGATGGCCGCCTCGGGGCGAGCCTGGCGGCAACGTTCGACGATGGCGGCAAACGCCTCTCGCAAAGCCGCCGCACTACTGATGTTGAGTTCGACGCCGCCGACGTCGGACTTGTAGATGATGTCCGGCGAGTCGATCTTCAGCACCACCGGGTAGCCGGTTTCTTCGGCCAACCTCACGGCTTCGTCGGGGTCGCGTGCCAGCCGGGTCGGGTTGACCGGGATATTGAAGGCCGACAGCACCTCCTTCGACTCGCGCTCCGACAGAATGACCCGCCCTTCCGCCAGGGCGGCATTGATCAGGGCGCGCGCGCGCGTCACGTCGGGAGAAATCTGCTTGCCTTCGAGCGGCCCCGGCGTCTGCAGCAGCAAGCGCTGGTTGTGATGGTAGGACGCCAGGTTGCGGAATACCTCCACGGCGTACTCCGGGGCGCGGAAATGGGCACACTTGGCCTTGCTGAACAGCTCCCTGCTCTCCGAGACCTTGGCATCGCCCAACCAGGACAGCAGGATCGGCTTGGTCGATTCGCGCTGCAGCCCCACCATCAGCTGCGCCGTGGTCAGGTGATCGGTACCGGCCTGCGGCGTGAAGATGACCAGTACGCCATCGACATTGGCGTCATCGAGGCAGGTCTTGACCGCCGTACGAAAACGCACAGGGCTGGCATCGCCGATGATGTCGACCGGGTTGCCGTGCGACCAGTTGCGCGGCAGCGCATCGTTGAGCAGCTCCATGGTCTGCTCCGACAACTTCGCCAGCTCCACGCCGTTGAGATAGGCGCTGTCCGCCGCCAACACGCCCGGGCCGATGCCGTTGGTGACGATGGCAAGGCGCCGCCCCTGCACCCGGAAACTGGCGGCCAGCACCTTGGCGGCCGTGAATAGCTGGGAGATCGAGCCTACCCGCAGCACACCGGCGCGCGACAACACGGCGTCGAACACGTCGGCACTCTCGACCAGGTTGCTGGAATGGGTCAGGCCGGTCACATCATCCTCATAGCGGCCGGACTTGATCACCACCACCGGTTTGGTACGGGCGGCGGCACGCAACGCGCTGATGAAGCGGCGCGCATCGTGGATGTGGTGGACGTGCAACAGTATGCCCTGGGTGAAGGTATCGGCCACCAGGTAATCGAGGATTTCACCGAAATCGACGTCCAGCCCCTCACCCACCGAAATCACGCTGGAAAACCCGATGCCCTTACTATCGGCCCAGTCCAGCATCGCGGTGCACAGGGCGCTGGATTGCGATACCAGCGCAAGGTTGCCGGGACGAACCTTGCTGGAATAGTTGGAAGCGTTGAAGCCCGCCACCGGACGCATCAGCCCCAGCACGTTGGGACCCAGCACGCGGATGCCGAAGTGCCGGGCGATCGACAACGACTCCTTGAGAATTTCACGCTCCAGCTGCTCGCTGTCGGCGAACTCCTTGGCCAGCAGCACCGCCTTCACGCCCTTCTTGCCGCAATCCCGCAGGATGGCAGGCAAGCTTCTCAGCGCCGTGGTCACCACGGCCAGTTCCACCTCGTCCTCGATCAGCCGTACCGATGGCACCGCCCGCATCCCCCCGACCACCTTGTGGTTGAGGTTGACAGGGAACAGCTTGCCCTGGAAATTGCCCGCCAGCAGGCTCGCAAACACCGCCTGGCCAATCGAGCCGGGGGTATCGCTGGCGCCGACAACGGCGACGGCGCGAGGAGAAAACAGGGAAGTGAGATAGTGCGGTTTCATGGCAACCCATCCGATGTGCTGATCTGAACCGGAACCCGGCCTCCCACGGAGGCGTCAGAGACCATTCGGCCTGCAAGGTAACGTGATCGATGTGAAAGCAATACGTCAAACTGCGCTGAGACTCGGCCAGCCGGACCGTCCTTGCCTGCAACGTGGCGATACCAATCCGAGGCGCACGGCACGGCACAGCACCCCATCGACATATACCACACCAGCCCGACATGCGCAGAGCCTACACCCGTCACTGCTCTGCTTCGACCACGGCAAAACCGGCATTAAGATGATTGAGGGCCTGTACACGGCCACCCCCGCAATCGGGCATCGGGCCGGACAGTCAGCCCGGGTGGAGAACAAGCCACGATACCCCGGCATCCTTCTCCTCGGCCGTTCAGACCGACGATCGCGCCAGAACCCGCCATCATGCGGAACATAGCCTGACAAGAACCATCCTGTGCCACAACCTGGCTTGCCTTTGGCATCAAGCGCACGTAGCGGCTGGTAAGCCGGGCTCAATATTGTTAATCTTTACCCTTTAGATACAAACCTTCATTGCGCCGCGTCAAAGGAAGATGCCGAAGCTTCCCCAGCGCGGCCGGAGCCAAGGTCATCATGACGAAACGCGTCGTCACACTCGCACACTATTACACCCAGCCTGAAATTCAGCAGATGGCGGACAAGGTGGGGGACAGCCTGGAATTGTCGCTCTACGCCCGTGAAGCCGAGGCTGACATCATCGTGTTCGCCGGCGTCCGCTTCATGGCGGAAACGGCCAAAATCCTCAACCCGCAGGCCGAAGTGATCCTGCCGGACGCCGGTTCCACCTGTTCGCTGGTCACCCAGACCGACGTCGCCGCGCTGAAAGCCTGGCGCGAAGAGCACGCCGATTACGTTCACGTGTCGTATATCAACTCCAGTGCCGAGCACAAGGCACTGTCGGACTGGATCGTCACCAGCCGCAACGTCGATGACATTATCGCGCATCTCTACGAGCAGGGTAAGAAAGTCATCTTCTCGCCCGACCGCAACATGGGCGCCTACCTGAACTACCAGTACGGCTACGACATGCCGCTGTGGTCGGCCGTGTGTGAGGTGCATGACAAGTTCAACGAGGCCGCTCTCAACGAAGCGTTGAGCGCCGTCACCGGCAAGGCGCATCTGATCGCCCACCCGGAAAGCCCGCTACCTGTGCTGAAGCGCGCCGACTACGTCGGCTCTACCTCGGGCATGCTGAATTGGGTCAAGCAATTCAAGGGCAGCCCGGAGGAAGTGATCTTCGTCGCCACCGAAGACGGTATCCTGTACAACATGAGCCAGGCCCGACCGGATCTGGACCTCCGCCAGGCGCCGATCTATGCCGGCTGCCAGTGCAACTCCTGTCCTTACATGAAGATGAACACCATCGAGGCCGTCAAGCGCGCCCAGCAAGGCGGCGGTACGCACATCGATTACCTCAGCACAGAACAGATGGACGCCGCACGGGTGCCCATCGAGCGCATGCTGGAATTCAGCCAACGCTACTACGCCTGACCCAGAAACCCGCCTTTTGGCGGGTTTCTTGTTTTGACCCTGTGCCATGACAGGAAGGTTTTCAGCAGGCTCCACGCAGCGATACAATTACCGGGGCTCCCTAGGAAAACGGCATGAAGTTTCTCATCAGCAACGACGACGGTTACTTTGCCCCCGGCATCGCCACCTTGGCCGAAGCCCTCTCGCGGCATGGCGAGGTGGTGGTCGTGGCCCCCGAGCGCGACCGCAGCGGCTCGAGCAACTCCCTCACCCTTGATCGGCCGCTGAGCGTGCGTAAGGCCGCTAACGGCTTCTTCTACGTCAACGGCACCCCGACCGATTGTGTCCACGTCGCCGTCACGGGGTTGTTGGACTTTCGTCCCGACATGGTGTTTTCCGGCATCAACCACGGCCCGAACGTGGGAGACGACACCATCTACTCCGGCACGGTCGCGGCCGCAACGGAGGGCTTTCTGCTCGGCATCCCCTCGGTGGCGGTGTCACTGGCAGGCAAAAGCGGGGCGCACTTCGCCACCGCCGCCGCGGTGGTCGATCAACTGGTGCAGCGCCTCCAGGCGTCGCCGTTTCAGTCCCCGGTACTGCTCAATGTCAACGTCCCCGATATTCCGCTTGACCGGCTTGCGGGTATGACAGTCACCCGGCTGGGACGTCGCCACTATGCCGAACCGGTCATTAAGGCAAAAAATCCCCGCGGCGATACCGTATACTGGGTCGGCCCGGTCGGTCCGGCCCAAGACGCCTGCGAGGGAACCGATTTCTGGGCACTTGCCAACAACCAAGCCTCGGTCACACCGTTGATGCTCGATCTGACCGCCTACGGCCAACTGGACGGAATCAAGACATGGCTTCACAGCTGACACCGGCGCGTCAGAATTACGGCATGCTGTCCGACCGGACCCGCATGCGCATGGTCGACCGGCTACGCCAGGCAGGGATTCGCGATGAACGGGTGCTGGCCGCGATGTACGAGGTCCCGCGCCACCTGTTTGTCGACCAGGCCCTGGCAACCCGCGCCTACGACGACGTGTCGCTGCCAATAGGCCATGCCCAAACCATCTCGCAGCCGCTGACGGTAGCACGGATGACCGAGCTGCTGATCGTCGGCCGCACTCCCGGCAAGATTCTCGAAATCGGCACCGGCTGCGGCTATCAGACCGCCGTGCTCCTGAAAACCGGTGCACAGGTCTTCTCGATGGAACGCTTGGCGCCGCTATTGGACAAAGCTAGACAACATCTGCGAAACGCACGCCTGGTGCACGCACGTCTGGTACATGGCGACGGCCATCTTGGCCTGCCGGAGGCGGCGCCCTTTGACGGCATCATCATGACCGCCGCAGCCAAGAGCATCCCGGATGCCCTCGTCAGCCAGCTGGCCGAGGGAGGCAAGCTGGTGATGCCGATGGGAGACGGCGAACAATTCCTCTGGCTGATCGAGAAAACCGCCCAGGGCCTGCAGAAAACCAAGCTCGACCCGGTAAAATTCGTCCCTCTTCTACCCGGTCGAGGCTAACCGGGTGAAAACGCCACAGGGCTACCGGTCGGCGATTTACAAACTTTAACTTATTGACATATAACATCACCAGCATGCGAATCCAGCTTGACCGAAAAGTTCCGACCCTGATCACCTTGCTGACGGCCGCGCTGCTCACCGGTTGCAGCACTCTGGTCCAGGAGGCGGCCCCGGTGGAAAGCGGGGCGACGAGAACACCGGCCGGCGCGACAAGTGCGCAGCCTCCTGCGGTCTCCCCCCCTGCTCCAAACGGCAATGGCGCCGTTACCACGCCGTATCGGCAGGGCGGCAGCATTAAACCCGTGCAAACCGGGACGGAAGCGGCCAAGACGCATATCGTGCAACCCGGCGAGAACCTGTTTCGCATCTCGCTGAACAACGGACTCAAGTACCAGGACGTCGCGGCCTGGAACAACCTGCCCGACAATCAGATCAAGGTAGGCCAGGTGTTGCGCCTGACGCCGCCAGATGGTGAGCCGGCAACCAAAACCAACACCGCCCCAGCCAAACAGCCTGCAAGGGCGGCTGGCGCAGGCCCGGTGATGCCGGCTACACCGGCAGCGGCGACAAACGGGCAAACAACGCTCAAGGCCTACCCCAAGGCGCTGAAGTTGCCCTATTCGGAAGCGGCGGCCAAGTCTCTGGCGGCGCAAAGCGAGGGCAGTAGTGCCCCGGCAGCGGCCAAGCCGGCGGCTCCCGCCATCGTGCCGGCCACGCCGAAGACCGAGCCCAAGGCCGAGCCGCAAGGAACGGCCAAGCCGGAAAACGGCACCAAGGCGGAGCCGCAGGACAAAGGCGGCGATGGCGACATCGCCTGGGGCTGGCCGGTGAAAGGGAAGGTGTTGCGCGGTTACTCGGACACCAACAAGGGAGTGGATATCTCGGGGCGCATGGGCCAGCCGGTTCTCGCCGCCTCGGATGGCAGGGTGGTATATAGTGGTAATGGCCTGAGGGGCTATGGCAAGCTGATCATCATCAAACACAATAAGACGTTCCTCTCGGCGTACGCACACAACAGCCAGCTACTGGTCAAGGAAGGACAGGCAGTAAAGAAAGGTCAGCCTATTGCCGAAATGGGAAATACGGATGCGGACCAGGTGAAACTGCACTTTGAAATCCGCCGCTTCGGTAAACCGGTCGACCCGTTGCAATATCTTGACAGCACATCCTGACAGGGACGCGTCCCCGTCGGATCACAGCGAAGGGGGTAGAAATGAGCAACGACCTGGACATTCTCGACGACGACGACATTGCCGCGGATGAAGAGGCTAGCGACGACACTGTCGCGGAAGCCGACAGTGAAGAGGTACAAGAAGCCGCATCCGGCTATGACGACATTGCCGACGTCACCCAGATCTACCTGAACGATATCGGCAACAATGCCCTGCTCAGCCCTCAGGAGGAGCAGTCCTTGGCGCGACTGGTGGTGCAAGGCGATTTCGAAGCGCGCCAGAAAATGATCGAGCACAATCTGCGCTTGGTCGTGAACATTGCCAAACGCTATATCAACCGCGGCCTGGCCCTGCTCGACCTGATCGAGGAAGGCAATATCGGGCTGATGCATGCGCTGGAAAAATTCGATCCCGAGCGCGGCTTCCGTTTTTCCACCTACGCTACGTGGTGGATACGCCAGAGCATCGAACGCGCCATCATGAACCAGTCGCGCACCATCCGGCTGCCGGTGCACGTCATCAAGGAACTCAACGTCTACCTGCGCGCCTCGCGCCACCTGGAAAGCCAGATCGGGCGTGAACCCAGCGTCGAGGAAATCGCTCAACTGGTCGACAAGCCGGTGGAAGACGTGCGCCGGGTCATGAACCTCAACGAGCGGATGGCCTCGCTGGATGCTCCACTGGACATCGACCCCATGCTGTCGATCGGGGAGTCGATCCCGGACGACCAGCACGACGAGCCGGAAATCCAGCTGCACAATACCCAGCTGGAAAACTTCGTCCACGAGTGGATGGCCCAGCTCAACGACAAGCAGCGCATGGTGATCGAGCGTCGTTACGGCCTGAATGGCCATGAAATCTGCACGCTGGAGGAACTGGCCAGCACCCTCAGCCTGACGCGCGAGCGGGTGCGCCAGATCCAGATCGAAGGCCTGGAGCAACTGCGCCGCATCCTGCGTCGCAAGGGCATTGGCAAGGACCTGCTGCTGTAAGCGGGTCACCAAGTGCAACAGATAAAAACCCCGGGGCACCGGGGTTTTGCCATTCAGCGCCTCGCCGACGGATGAAAACGCCTCACCTCCCTGAGCCAGCTCCGAGCAGCCAGCGGTGCCGCCTCTTCCCGGGTACGGTAGCGCAAGCCGACGTAGGCATCCAGCAGGGCCGCCAATTGCTCGCGATCGGCTTCGCCCAATGACGTCCCGCGCTGCAGCAGCTCGGCCGGCGTATCCGCCGACGTCACCACCACCCCTGCCCGCCGCATGCGCTGCATCAGCAGCAGCCACCCCGCCAGCAAGGGCTCGCGTGGTGGCAGGCTACGCCACCACCACCAGAGCGGCAGCAAGATCAGCACGGCGCCAAGCAACAATCCCTTGAGTACGGCGGCGGTGTCGACCTCAGACCCCAGGCCCAACGAGCGGAACAGCGAGCGTTGCCGGCCGGCATCATAGCCGACCACCCATTGCTGCCATGCAAAGTTGGCAGCCAGCCAGTGCTGACGCAGAGCCATGATCCAGGCGGGAGGTTGTCCACCCAGTATCGGCACTGCGGTGCGCACCGCCGGTACCGCCTGTTCTACGCCGTGCTCGATACGGTCCGGCGACACCGCCGCGGTTGGATCGACACGCCACCAGCTCTGGCGCGAGGCCAGCCAGACCTCGACCCAGGCATGGGCATCAGAAGAACGAATCTGCCAGTAGCCACCCGCAGGATTGTATTCTCCTCCCTGGTACCCCACCACCACGCGGCTGGGAATGCCAGCAGCACGAGCCAGGAATGCGAACGCCGAGGCGTAATGCTCGCAAAACCCCTGCCGCGTCTGGAACAGGAACTGGTCGACGATGTCCCCCTCCAGCAGAGGCGGGGACAGGGTATAGCGGAAGTTCTCCAGGCGGAAATGCTCCAGCAAGCTCCGGATATAGCCCTCATCGCCCTGACTGCGCGCCCGTATCGAAGCCGCCAGGGCGCGCGTGCGTTCATTGCCGGCCGGCAGATGGCGGTAGTAGGCAAGATGGGAGGCATCGAGGGGCTCCAGCAACAGGGCGCCGGTACGGCTGCCGGCCCGGTAGCGGATGCGGGTGTCGCTGGGACGCTGCTGCTGCCAGACCATGCCGGCGCGCTCCCGCAACCCTTCCGCCACCTCCCCCGGTAGGTCGAGGACGGGCACTCTCCCCTTGTCCGGCACCACCGTCAGCGTGTAACTGACGGGGTATCCCCCCCGCACCTGGCCTCCGGATTCATCTATCGCTCCGGCATTGAACCAGCGGCGGCCATCGAACTGGTCGAACAACATCACCCGCCAGTAGAAATCGTGCCGTGGCGGCGCAGCCCCGGCAAAGACGGCAGTAAAAACCGGTTCATTGCTGGGGATCAGCTGGCTGATGCTGCCCGGAGCCATGTCTTCGGCCAACCCGCTGCTGGCCGTCGCGCTCGCCGCCGGAATGCTCCACAACGGTCCAGGCAGGCGTGGCATCACCACGAACAGTACCAGCATCAGCGGCAGGGAAAGCAGCAAGGCCTGCAGCGTGGCCCGCAAACTGGCGAAGATCGGCTGCTTACCGTGCAGCGCCGCCATCGCCCAAGTCAGGCTAAACAGACTCAGCACCAGCCAGCCGGCCGCCAGGGGCGACTGGTCGAACAGCAAGGGCGTCGCCGCCAGGAAAAACCCCAACGCCAGCAACACCCGCCAGTCGCGCAGGCTGAAGGTCTCGAAAGCCTTGAAGCCGACCAGCAACAACAGCAGAGCGCTGCCGCCTTCACGCCCGATCAGGGTGCGCAGGGTCAGCCACAGCAGCACCAGCGGCACCGCCACGGCCAGCGCCACCAGCCAGCGCGGCGGCAATTGGCGTTGCTGCCACAGCAGTAGGCCCCGTGCCAGCAGCATTGCCGCCGACAAGCCCACCACCCAGCCCGGCAGGTAGCGCGCCAAGGGAGCGGCGGTGACCGCCAGTGCGAGAAACACCGGCAGCACCCGCCGTAGCGCATCGCTCCCGGTCACGATGCCTCTCCGTAGCGGGCCAGTAACGCCAATGCCTGTTCCCGTTGATGGGGCTGGGGACCAACCTCCGTGCCCGGCAAGCGCAGCCGGTAGCAGTGCTGTTCACGCTCGCACTCCAGCACACGCCAGGCCAACCGCGACAGCCGCGACTCGACATCGTCCCCAAGCGGATAGTCGTGCCAGTCCAGCACGCGGCAGCCACCCGCCGCCACACCGGCAAAGCGCTTGCTCGTCAAGACATCGCGTCGGGCGAGAACTTTCCAGGCGATCTGGCGCGGCGTGTCGCCGTCACGATAGGCCGCCAAATGGGAAAACTCGTCGTCTCCCGCCGTCGACACCGCCTCGCCCTCCCCGCTCACTCCTTGCCGGAGACCGAGCACATCACGCTGCGGCACGGGATAGACCAGTGCCTGCTGCCGCAAACGGACATAGGCAAACGCCCGGATCAGTCCGAACGGGACGTCGCTGCTAAGAGCCAACGCCGGCATCGCAAGCAGGCCGCGCTGCGTGGTGGCCAGTGGCAACGACAGCCAAACACTGGAGTGGGGGGGCAACGGGCAAGCCGGGGCGCGTCCGGTACTCCCGACCAGGTGGCCTTGCAGGGTCCGTGGCCAGCTGGAGAGATTGTCCAGCCGTACCGAAAAGTGCGTCACCTCGCCGGCAAACACCGGGTCGGCCGTCCCCGCCTGTAGCGTCAGCCCCGCCAGCTGCCGATACGCCATCAGCACCGACACCAGCAACAGGCCGATGATCCAGAAGGACAAGGCATAGGCCAGACTGACCGCGTAATTGAGAGCGCCGACCCAGATTGCCAATGCCACCCCAAGCAGCATCCAGCCGAACGAGGTCGGCAGCAGGTAGATGCGCTGATGACGCAGCGTCCACTGCGCGGAAGGCGGCAGGCGGCGTACCAGCCAGGCCTGCAGGTGGTTACGGAATCGCAACGCCCGCCACCAACGCGGCCAGCTCATCGTCCGACACCGGCCCTCCCCCCGGCTGCGCGGTCGTCAGACGATGGCCAGCGACGGCAGGAAACACTGCCTTGACGTCATCCGGCAAAACGTAATCACGCCCCTCCAGCAAGGCCCAGGCCCGCGCGGCAGCCACCAAGGCCAGCCCGGCTCGCGGGCTCAGCCCCTGTGCGAAACGGCGCCCCTGCCGGGTGGCCTGGAGCAGCGCCAGGACATAATCGGCCAGTGCGGGACTCACGGTCAGCCGGCTGGCTTGTGCCTGCAATTGCAGCAACGGCACCGGCTCCAGGGCCGGAACCAGTTCCTCCATCACCCGGCGGCGCTCCTCACCGAGCAGCAAGGCCCGCTCCGCCTGCGGTGGCGGATACCCCAATCCGATGCGCATCAGGAAGCGGTCCATTTGCGACTCGGGCAAGGGGAACGTGCCAACCTGCTCGAGCGGGTTCTGGGTAGCGATGACGAAAAACGGCTGCGGCAGCGGGTGTGTCACGCCGTCCACCGACACCTGACGCTCCTCCATCGCCTCCAGCAAGGCCGACTGCACCTTGGGCGAGGCCCGGTTGATTTCGTCGGCGAGCAGCACCTGGGCGAAGACCGGGCCACGGTGAAAGCGGAAGGAGCTGGCCTCGCGCTCGAAGATGTTGACGCCGACGATATCGGCCGGCAACAGGTCGCTGGTGAACTGCACGCGCCGGTAGTCGAGCCCGAGCACACGCGCCAGCCCCTGTGCCAGCGTGGTCTTGCCAACCCCCGGCACATCCTCGATCAGCAGGTGGCCGCGGGCGACCAGGCAGGCCAGCGCCAGCTTGATGGCATCGCTCTTGCCGAGCAACAACGCATTTAGTTGACGATAAGCAAAGGCGAGAGATTGCATTTCCGGGAGGTTCCGAGCACTATTTATCAAAAAGTCATAGATTGCGTCCCATTCTACGCAACAAGGAAACGCTCGTGTTCAACTGGCT
This sequence comes from Pseudogulbenkiania subflava DSM 22618, assembly GCF_900177275.1. Taxonomy (GTDB): domain Bacteria; phylum Pseudomonadota; class Gammaproteobacteria; order Burkholderiales; family Chromobacteriaceae; genus Pseudogulbenkiania; species Pseudogulbenkiania subflava. Next base: position 67,131 of record NZ_FXAG01000002.1, on the reverse strand, counting down.
GAAAAACCGCCTGCCGCACAACGGACTGACCGCCTACATCACCCATTCCGACTGTCTGCTGCACAATATGGGGGTCGGCCATCCGGAATGCCCGGAGAGGCTCACCGCCATTCGCGACCAACTGATGGCGTCGCAACTGTTCGACTTCCTGCAGGAGGTGGAGGCGCCGCTGGTCACCGACCAGCAGCTGGCGCGCATCCATCCGCCCCGCTACGTCGAATACATCGAATCCTGCGCGCCCGCGGTCGGCACCTTCCGCATCGACCCCGACACCGCGATGTCGGCGGGCACACTGCCGGCGGCGCTCCGTGCTGCCGGCGCCGTGGTCAAAGCGGTGGACCTGCTATGCGAGGGCAAGGCGCCCAACGCCTTCTGCGCCGTGCGCCCGCCCGGCCACCATGCCGAGAGCGACCGCTCCATGGGCTTCTGCTTCTTCAACAACCTGGCCGTCGGCGTGGCCCATGCTTTGTCTTACTACAAGCTGGAGCGGGTCGCCATCATCGACTTCGACGTACACCACGGCAACGGCACCGAGCAGATCTTCCGCGACGATCCGCGGGTAATGATGGTGTCGACGTTCCAGCATCCGTTCTACCCCTACTGTGGCGACCAGCCGCTCGGCCCCAACATGCACAACGTGCCGCTCAAGGCAGGGAGCGGCGGGCGCGAATTCCGCGAGGCGGTGGAAAACGTCTGGCTGCCGGCGCTGCACCAGTTCCAGCCGCAGATGCTGTTCATCTCGGCCGGCTTCGATGCGCACCGCGAGGATGACATGGGGTCGCTGGGACTGGTGGAGGCGGATTACGAGTGGGTGACGCGGCAGTTGATGGCAGTGGCCGCGCAGCATGCCGAAGGCCGCATCGTCTCGGTGCTGGAAGGCGGCTACGACCTGTCGGCACTGGCGCGCAGCGTGGTGGCGCACCTACGGGTAATGTCGGAGGGCTAGGCACCGGACCGGCCCCTCTACGCGTTGCAGACATGAAAAAGCCGACCTTACGTCGGCTTTTTCATTCGTGACGATTACTGCCCGCCGGATCCGTTGCGGGCTGAGCCATCGGCCTTCTCGCCGATCTTGCCCTCCTGCCCGGTCAGCAGCTTGATCAGGTTGGACTTGTGACGATGCACCACCAGAATGGCGATGATGATGGAACTGCCGAAGTAGACGCTGTGCGGCCCGACGATGAAGAAAGCGTAGACCGGCGCCAATACCGCTGCCGTCAGCGCCGACAGCGAGGAAATCTTCACCACGACGGCCATGAACAGCCAGGTGGCCACGGCGGCCAGCGCCAGCCACAGGTTAAAGCCGAACAGTACGCCCACCGCAGTGGCAACTCCCTTGCCGCCTTTGAAGCCGAAGAATACCGGCCACATGTGACCAACCAATACCGCGATGGCGGCCATGCCCACCGCCTGCTCGCCCAGACCATAACGCGGGCCGAGCCACTGCGTCAGCGCCACCGCCACCCAGCCCTTGATGCCGTCGCCCAGCAGGGTCAGCACGGCGGCCAGCTTCTTGCCGCTGCGCAACACGTTGGTGGCCCCCGGATTGCCGGAGCCGTAGGAGCGCGGGTCGGCCATGCCCATCAGGCGGCTGACGATCACGGCGAAAGACAGCGAACCGATAAGGTAGGCCGCCACGAGAAAAGCAAAAGCTGTCGTGGTCATCGTATATCCACTAAAATGCAAGACTTCGAATTTTACGGTATCAGGCGGCAATCCCCAACTGCCGCGCTCCAATGGACATCATCTTCTTGCGCGAGGTGCGCGCCGACACCGTCATCGGCGTCTACGAATGGGAGCGGCAAGCCCCGCAAGTCATCGAGATCGACCTGGAAATCGGCATTCCCAGCGAAGTGCCGTGCCACAGCGACGATATCGGCGATACCATTCATTATGGCGTGGTGGTCGAGCGCCTGCGCAAGGCGCTGGCCGAGCAGCATTTCCTGCTGATCGAGGCGCTGGCCGAATACATCGCCAAGGTCATCCGCGAGGATTTCGGCGCGCCGTGGGTCAAGGTCTCGGTAACCAAGCTCGGCATTTTGCCGGGAGTCAAACAGGTCGGGGTCATGATAGAGCGCGGCCACCGCCCGCACTGATTTCGGCAAAGGCAACGGCCCGCACACGGGCCGTTTTTTGTTGGCACACGGTGTTGTGCCGAATGTGCTTTACCACTGCCACTTCAAACGCAGCTCAGTCTGATGCTTGGAGACCTTGAGCGACAGGCGGGTGTCCTCGTCGAGACGCCAGCTAGGCCGCAGATCGAGACTTTGCCCTCCGGGAGAATCGATCCGCTCCAGGGCGAACGCTCCCGAGCGCAACACCACTGTCTCTGCGGCAGCGACCCGACTTTCGCTCTTGCCGGCATAGGCCGCTCCCGGCGTTGCGCACATCCACGCTCCCTCGGGACATTTCGCCAGTACCGGCGTGGAAAAACAGCCGCACAGCACAATGATCCAGCACAACGAGTATTTCATGGCGATCGTCCAGCAAGGTCGACAGAAAGCCGCTACTCATATCAGCATGGATCATCCCTAAATTCATTCAAGCAGTTATTTCATCTTAAATTATTCGTTTATTCTTGCTGATTGCGCATGAAGTCGGCGGTATTGAAAAAGGCTTCCAGCAGCTTCTCTTTCAGTGCTTCCTCCACCACCAGTTCGGCGATGGCACGGCTCATGCAGGACATCCACTGATCACGGGCGACACTGTCGACCGGAAATGGCATGTGCCGGGCGCGCAGACGCGGATGGCCATACTTTTCGATATACAGCGAGGGGCCGCCGAGCCAGCCCGACAGGAACATGTAGAGTTTGTCGCGCGACTCGGTCAGGTCGGCCGGGTGCATATCGCGCAGCGCTTTCACGGATGGGTCGCTGTCCATGATGTCGTAGAAGCGGTCGGTCAGCCAGCGTACCACGCCGGCACCGCCCAGCAGTTGGAAGGGGGTCATGTCCTGCATCGTTCTATCCTGCCAAGTTGCGCTGCCTGGCAATCGACCTCGCCTGTGCGCCACAAGCCAGGCCAGAGCTTCATCAGCAGCCGGTAAAAGGAAAATCCAGTGGCGGGCGGCGCCCACCGATGATGTCGGCCAGCGCCCGCCCCGAGCCTGGACCTTCGGTCCAGCCCAGCGTGCCATGGCCGGTGTTGAGATAAAGACTGGGGTAGCGGGTACGCCCGATCAGCGGCACATTGCCCGGCGAGGCGGGCCGCAGACCGGTCCAGTACTGGACCTCCCCTTCCCAGTCGCAAGCGTCCGGAAACAACGCCCGCGCGCGTTTCACCAGTAGGCCACAGCGCACCGGGTTGAGCGTCGAGGAGTACCCCGCGAGTTCGGCGGTGCCGGCCACGCGCAGGCGGTTCCCCAGTCTCGACATGAAGACCTTGTAGCTTTCTTCGGTGAGAGCCACCGTGGGCGCCATCGCCGGTTCGCGGATGGGCAGCGTGACCGAATAGCCCTTGGCGGGATACACCGGCAGGGTGAGACCGACGCTGCGCGCAATCGGGGTGCTGTGACTGCCCAGCGCCAGCACGTAGGCATCGGCGCTCACCGTCTCGAAGTAACCGTCTGGCCGAGTCACCGACACCCCGGTGACGTCGCCGCCTTCGGCCAACAAGGCGTTGATGCGGGTGGAATAGCGGAACTCAACCCCCAGCGCCACCGCGGCCGCAGCCAGCCCCGACGTGAATTTGTGGATATCGCCGGACTGATCGCTGTCGCAGTAGCAGGCCGCAGCAATGCGGTCGGCGCTGGCGGCCAGGGCAGGCTCGATCCGCAGCAGCTCGGTACGCGAGACCTCCCGTTTGTCGACGCCGAACTCACGCATGGTTTCGGCCGCGCGCAAGGCTTGTTCCAGATCCCGGCGGGACTCGAACAGCGTCACGATACCGCGCGTCAAGTGATCGAAGGCGATACCGGTTTCCTCGCGGATCAGCGTGAAGGTGTCGCGGCTGAAGCGCCCCAGAGCCAGCATGCACAGCATGTTGCGGTGCGCACGCTGCGGCAGGCACTCGCGCAGAAAGCGCAGCGCAAAGGCCCACTGCGCACTGTCGAAGCGCGGCCGGTACAGCAGCGGAGCATCTTCCCGCAACAACCACTTGAATACTTTCCATGGAGTGGACGGCTGCGCCCACGGCTCGGAGTGGCTTACCGAGATCTGTCCGCCATTGGCGAAACTGGTCTCGCGTGCAGGCCCCGGCGCCCGCTCCAGCACCACCACCTCGTGCCCGTCACGCGCCAGGAACCAAGCTGTCGAGACGCCGATGATGCCCGCTCCCAACACCACGACCTTCATGGTGCGGCTCCGTTCACGGTAGCGAAGAGGGGGTCATGCCCGCCGCGCACGGTTCGAGGGCAAGGCTGGCGCGGGTGCATGTTCAAACCGAACGGCCGGCGCCATTGGCAGCCAGCTCGTACACGGTCTTGCCGCGCAGCTTGAACAGGTCGGCGGCAAAATAAAAATTTTCGGAATGGCCGACGAACAGCAGGCCGTCCGGCTTCAGCAACGGCGCGAACTTTTTCAGTACGGCCAGTTGGGTATCGCGATCGAAATAGATCATCACGTTGCGGCAGAAAATGGCGTCGTATTGCTTGCGCAAGGGCCAGTTGCTGTCGATCAGGTTGAGGCGGGAGAAGCTGATCATGCTGCGCAACGCGGCCTTGGCCTGGTAGCTGCCGTCGCCCTGCTTGTCGAAAAAACGCGCGGCATGGCCGGCCGGCAGACGTGCAATTTTGTCAGCGGGGTAGATACCCTTGCGGCCGGTTTCCAGCACCGTGGTATCGAGATCGGTGGCGGCGATCGACACGCGCGCGCCCGGCACGCTCTCCAGCGCGGTCATCGCGATCGAGTACGGTTCCTCGCCGGTCGAGGCGGCGGCGCACCAGATGGCGAGCTCGCCTCCCTGTTGCGCCTTCTTTTTCAGGTGCTCGGAGAGGATGGGGAAATGGTGTTCTTCGCGGAAGAAGAACGTCAGGTTGGTGGTCAGCGCGTTGACGAACTGCTCGAACTCGCGCTGCCCGGTGACCGACTCCAGATGATCCAGGTAGGCGGCAAAGCTGGGCAGCTTCAGTTCGCGGATACGCCGCACCAGGCGCCCGTACACCATGTCCTTCTTGGAAGGATTCAGCGCAATGCCGGCTTCGCGGTAGATCAGTTTGCGGATGCGTTCGAAATCGGCATCGTGAAAGGCGAATTCACGCGTGTACTCGACCTTGGGCAGGGCAATCGATGGCAGCTTGATCATGAAGTCCACATAAAAAAACCCGGGCGGGAGCCCGGGTCTTATCTTATCGTGGATTGCTTATACCGAGAAGGACGAGCCACAGCCGCAGGTGGTCTGGGCGTTCGGATTGCGAATCACGAACTGCGAACCTTCCAGGCTTTCCTGGTAGTCGATCTCGGCGCCGACCAGGTACTGGTAGCTCATCGGGTCGACCAGAAAGGTGACGCCTTCGCGCTCGATGGCGGTATCGTCTTCGTTGACGATTTCATCGAAAGTGAAGCCGTACTGGAAACCGGAACAGCCGCCGCCGGTCACGAAGACACGCAGTTTCAGGTCCGGATTGCCTTCTTCCGCCACCAGGTCGCGCACCTTGGAGCAGGCGCTGTCGGTGAACACGATCGGGCTCGGCATTTCGGTCGTAGCAGTCATTTTTTACCTCACAAAACAAACAAATGCCGTCAGCACGGCTTTCATCCTACTATTTTAGTCGGATATTAGGCCGGCTGGCCAGTTTTCAATACGGCGGGTGGGCGCAAAAGCCGCACACCACATCCCCGGCGGCGAAAAAGCGCGCCACAGCCCGTTGCAGCGCACCGCAGGAACCGACCGCTGACGCGCCCGCTCTGCCCTGTCCGCCGTACTTACGGCAGCAAGGGGACGATGTCGAGACCGGCGTTTTCCGGCTGGCCAAACATCAGGTTCATCACCTGCACCGCCTGGCCGGAAGCGCCCTTGACCAGGTTGTCCTCGACCACCAATACGATCAGCAGGTCGCCGTTACCCGGACGATGCAGTGCGATGCGCGCGGTGTTGGAGCCGCGTACCGAGCGCGTCTCGGGATGGCTGCCGGCCGGCAGCACGTCGACAAACGGCTCAGCGGCGAAACGCTGCTCGAACAAGGCCTGGAAGTCGGTCGTACTGGCCTCGGGGCGGATGCGCGCGTAGATGGTGGAATGGATGCCGCGGATCATCGGAGTCAGATGCGGCACGAAGGTCAGCTTGACCGGTGCGCCATGGATCGCCGACAGGCCCTGCATGATCTCGGGCGAGTGGCGGTGCCCCTTGACGGCGTAGGCCTTGAAGTTGTCGCCGGCCTCGGCCAGCAGTGTGCCAACCTCTGCCTTGCGTCCGGCGCCGGAAACACCGGACTTGCAGTCAGCGATGAGGGTGTCGACGTCGATCAGCTGCTTGCCGCCTTCCAGGAGCGGCAGCAGGCCGAGCTGTACCGAGGTCGGGTAGCAGCCGGCCATGCCGATGAGGCGTGCCTTTTTGATGGCCTCGCGGTTGACTTCTGGCAGGCCGTAGACGGCTTCGGCCAGGAGGTCGGTGCAGCTGTGCTCCATGGCGTACCACTGCTGGAATACGGCGGGGTCCTTCAGACGGAAGTCGGCGGCCAGATCGATCACCTTGACGCCCGCCTCCAGCAGCTCGCGCGCCTGCGCCATGGCGACACCGTGCGGGGTGGCGAAAAACACCACGTCGCACTCGGTCAGCTTGGCCTCCTCGGGAGTGGAGAAGGCAACGTCGACACGACCGCGCAGGCTGGGGAACATCTCGGCCACCGGCATGCCGGCTTCCTTGCGCGAGGTTACCGCGGTGACGTGTGCCGCCGGATGCCCGGCCAGCAGACGCAGCAGTTCCACCCCGGTGTACCCAGTGCCACCGACAATACCCACCTTGATCATGCCCAACTCCTCATAGCTGTAAAACAATGTCGCAAAGACGACAGTCTAAGTAGAGTAACCAGCCAACGCAACAAAACAAAAAAGCCACCTCGCGGTGGCTTTTTCGATCCAGTCCAGCAGCGGATTAACGCTTGGAGAACTGCTTGGCGCGGCGTGCTTTGCGCAGACCGACTTTCTTACGCTCGACTTCACGGGCATCGCGGGTAACGAAGCCAGCGTGGGACAGAGCGGGCTTCAGCTCGGCGCTGAAGTCGATCAGGGCACGGGTGATGCCGTGACGGATGGCGCCGGCCTGGCCGGTTTCGCCGCCACCAACCACGTTCACCTTGATGTCGAACGACTCGAGGTGCTCGGTCAGAGCCAGCGGCTGGCGGATCACCATGCGGCCGGTTTCGCGGGCGAAGTACTCGTCAACCGGCTTGCCGTTGACGATGATCTGGCCGGAACCCTTTTGCATGAATACACGCGCTACCGAGCTCTTGCGACGGCCGGTACCGTAGTAATATTTACCGTTCATCTTTTGCCTCTAAATCAGAATTCCAGCACTTTCGGCTGCTGAGCAGTGTGCGGATGTTCGCTACCGGCGTATACCTTGAGCTTCTTGATCATGGCGTAACCCAGCGGACCCTTCGGCAGCATACCCTTGACGGCTTTTTCCAGAACACGTTCCGGGAACTGGTTCTGCAGTTCGGTGAAGGAACGCTCTTTGATACCGCCCGGATAGCCGGTGTGACGGTAGTATTTCTTGTCGAGTGCCTTGGCACCGGTAACGCGCAGCTTGTCGACGTTAACGACTACGATGTAGTCGCCGGTATCAACGTGCGGGGTGAATTCCGGCTTGTGCTTGCCACGCAGACGGCGGGCAACTTCGGCCGCGAGGCGACCCAGCACCTTGTCCGAGGCATCGACCACGTACCACTCGCGCTTTACTTCATGCGGCTTGGCAGAAAAGGTCTTCATGGAGCTCTTCCATCGTAAATTCTTGAAAGTTCCGGATTCTATTACAGTGCCTGGGGACTGTCAAACCCTTGTGTGGCAACAGAAAAGCCGAGGTGGGGCGGGCTTGCGAAAGTGTGGTAAGCGGGGTCTCAAAGCACGGGGGAAGCGCCTTTCCCGGGCCCTGGCGACAGGCAAAAAAAAAGCGCAACCGTTAGATTGCGCCAAGTTCCACCTAAGAAGGAGGATGGAGGAGACAACACCAAAACGCACACGTTGCATGTAACGTCCTGATGCAGTACCGATTATCGGCATATGTGATCGATTACGCAAGTATTTTTTGTGCAGTGCAGTATAAATTTGCAACAGACGCTTGAATCAGACGCGCCTTGCCTCGAGAATTCCTTGCAAATCAAGAACATGCGACAACACCCGATTGATGTCGTTGACCTGTCTCACTTCGACGGTGAAACGCATCCGCGCCTTGAGATCCTTGGAGAGCGTGTTCACGGCAATGACGTTGAGTTTTTCCCGCGACAAGACGTCGGAAATATCGCGCAACAGGCCGTTGCGGTCATGCGCGATCACTTCGATGTCGATCGGGAACACACTGGTCTTCTGCTCGCCCCAGTCGGCCGCGATCAGACGCTCGGGGGCATCCGCCGACAGCCGCTTGAGCGTGAGGCAATTGGCGCGGTGGATGGAGATGCCGCGCCCCTTGGTGACGAAGCCGACCACGGCGTCGGGCGGTGCCGGCTTGCAGCAACGCGCGAGCTGCGTCATCAGGTTGTCGATGCCTTCGATCAGGATGCCGCCAGCGTTGTGCCCGCCCTTGCTGCGCTTGACTAGGTCTTCCGGGGCGATGTCCGGCGGCGGCGGCGGGGCGAAGCTCTCGATCGCCTGGGCGACGGAGCGGATGGACAACTCGCCGTGGCCGAGCGCGCCGTAGAGGTCGTCCATGCGCGCAAAGCCGAGCTTATCAGCGAGCGCGGTCAGGTTGGGCTGCAGGTTGGGGTGGCGCGCCAGTTCCTTCTCGAACAGCTGCCGTCCACTCTCGCGCACCGCGTCGGCGTTCTGCAGCCGGATGTGCTGGCGGATCTTGGCGATGGCGCGATGGCTCTTGACCCAGCCTTCGTGCAGCCAGTTGACGCTGGGGCCGCCTTCCTTGGCCACCAGGATCTCGACACGCTGGCCGTTCTGCAGCGGCGTGGACAGCGGCACGATCTGCCCTTCCACCTTGGCGCCGCGGCAGCGATGGCCGAGGTCGGTATGGATGGCGTAGGCGAAGTCGATCGCGGTGGCGCCGCTGGGCAGCGCCAGCACCCGGCCGTTGGGGGTCAGCACGTAGATGGTGTCGGAGAACAGCTCGGTCTTGAAGGCGTCGGTCAGGCCTGAGCGGTCGGAGACCTCCTCGCGCCAGTCGAGCAGTTGCCTGAGCCAGGAGATCTTTTCCTCGTAGGCGGCATCGCCCTTGCCGCCCTCCTTGTAGCGCCAGTGCGCCGCCACGCCGAATTCGGCGTGTTCGTGCATATCGAAAGTGCGGATTTGCACTTCGATGACGCGGTCTTCCGGGCCGATGACGGCGGTGTGCAGGCTGCGGTAGTCGTTGGCCTTGGGATGAGAGATGTAGTCGTCGAACTCGCCCGGCACCGGTTGCCACATGCTGTGGATCAGGCCCAGCACGGTGTAGCAGTCCTTGACCGATTCGACCAGCACGCGCACGGCGCGGATGTCGTACAGCTCGGAGAAGTCGAGGTTTTTCTTGCGCATCTTTTTCCAGATGGAATAGATGTGCTTGGGTCGGCCGGCCACCTCGCCGTTGACGCCGGCGGCGCGCAATTCGCCGCGCAAGGTGTCGAGCACGCGCGCGATGTAGTCGATGCGACCGAGGCGGCGCTCATCGAGCAGTTTGGCGATTTTCTTGTAATTTTCCGGTTCGATATGGCGGAATGCCAGATCTTCCAGTTCCCACTTGATCTGCCACACGCCGAGACGGTTGGCCAGCGGGGCGAACACGTCCATGGTTTCCTGGGCGATGGCGCGGCGCACCGGTTCGGGGCACTCGGTCAGGTAGTGCATGGTCTGGGTGCGCCAGGCGAGCTTGATCAGCACCACGCGGATATCGGCCACCATGGCGAGCAGCATCTTGCGCATGGTCTCGGCTTGGCGCGCACGCTCCTCCGGGGTATCGAGCTTGTCGATGCGGGCGATCTCGGTGAGCCGGCGCACGCGGTTGACGCCATCCACCAGCACCGCGACGGTGGCGTTGAACTCGTTCGTCATCCATTCGTGCCAGTCTTCGCGGAAATCCGGCACGGCGAACAACAGCGTGGCGACCACGGCGTCGGTAAGCAGGTCGAGGTCGGCAACGATGGCAGCTGCCGATACGGCGTGGCTGAACACGTCCTCGCCGGTCTGGGTCAGACGCTTGCCAGCGTACAGCTCGCGCGCGCTGTTGAAGGCGCGGGCCAGCGCACTGCGGTCGGCCTCGTTTTGCGAGGCGGAAAGGTGCTCGAGCCAGCGCTGCGGATCGGCGGCGCCAGCCAGGGTATCGGCTACGGAACGGACTACGGAAACCATGATTCTCTATTCTCGTGACGGCCGCTTGGCCGTCCTCTTCGTCAACATCGCACGCTGAAGGTTCAGCGCTCTTCGGCCAACCTGTGCAACAGCCGGCGCACCGGGGCCGGCACCCCGGCGTCGGGAGCCTCGGCCAGCGACAGCCAGTTGCCGTTTTCTTCCTTCACCACGCGCCCGTCCAAGATATCCAGACGCAGCGGCTGCGGGGTGATGATCAGCCGGAAATGCGAAAATACGTGTTCCAGCTCGGGCCAGGCCGGCAACAAGTCGCCCGAGCCACGCTCGCGCCGCCATACGTCGACGGCCTCGGAAGTCTCGAACTCCGGCAGCGACAGCAATCCGCCCCAGATGCCGCTGGGCGGACGCCGCTCCAGCCAGACGCGGTTCTGGTGCACAGCCAGCAGCATCACGGTACGCCGCGTCGGCACCACTTTCTTCGGCCGGCGCGCCGGCAGTTCGGCGCAGCGCCCGTCGCGCGCGGCGATGCAGCGATCGACCATCGGGCACACGGTACAGGCCGGCTTGCTGCGGGTACAGACGGTGGCGCCCAGATCCATCATGCCTTGGGTATAGGCGGTCATGCCTTGATTTGGCAGCAGCGATTCGGCCAGTACCCACAACTGCTGCTCGACCTTCTTCTCCCCGGGAAAGCCCTCGACGCCGAAGCAGCGCGTCAGCACGCGCTTGACGTTGCCGTCGAGGATGGCCTCGCGCTGGCCGAAGGCGAAGGCGGCGATCGCCGCCGCGGTGGAGCGGCCGATACCGGGCAGACGCTCGATCTGGCTGCGCTCCTGCGGGAATTGCCCGCCGAACTCGCTCATCACCATGCCCGCAGCCTTATGCAGATTCCGTGCCCGCGTGTAGTACCCCAGCCCGCTCCACAGCGCCAGCACGTCGTCGAGCGGGGCCGCCGCCAAGCTGGCGACGTCGGGAAAACGCTCGAGAAAACGTGCGTAATACCCCAGCACCGTGCTCACCTGGGTCTGCTGCAGCATGATTTCCGACAGCCAAACCCGGTAGGGATCGCTCACCTGCCACGGCAGGCCGTGCCGTCCGTGGGTTTGCTGCCAGGCGATCAGGCGCTCGGCGAAGGCGCTTTCCATGCTGCTTTTCCTGCTGAGAAACGAACCGGACATGGTACTGCAAAGCCCCGACGCGACCAAGACGCAGCGCGGCATTGGGCATGGGAATTCCAAGCGCTGCAGGGCGATCTGGCTTAAAATAGGGGATTGATTTTCACGAGATGTTCCATGTCCAGCTTCCGCTCCCGCCAGCGCGCCAACCTGCGCCGCGACCAGACCCACCGCGACCGCCAGGCTCAAGCCGCTCCCACCACCGGCCATGACGCCCCGGCCGGCAAGCCGCCGCGCCAGGAAGAGCGCCGGCACTTCGACCGGAAGCCGGATAGCCGGCCGCATGGCCAGGGCAAGCCGCCGCGCCGCGAGGGCGAAGGCTTCGGCCAGCAGGAGCGCCGCCA